>CAVRHC010000007.1:0-298224 GCA_963720835.1 uncultured Pseudomonadota bacterium
CGTGGAAGCCAACAACTTGCCGGCGGTGCTTACCTTCGAAGTGACTCGCAGCGAGGCTCCGCCGGAGGTCCCGCTCCCTGCCGGCATTTGGCTTTTCGGGTCTGTGGTTTCGGGTTCTGCAGCTATGGCGTGGCGTCGTAAGCGCCGTGCCAACAAGGCTACAAGCTAACCACCTGCATCAATCGCGCTTCGAGGATAGACGTAGAAAATACGTCTATCCTCTTTTTGTTTCGCGCATTTGACTTTCATTGCGATTTCGAAAACGCGGACGCGGCAACTGAGCTCTGAACCTACGGCGTCGCTCCATAAGTTTCTGCGCGCCTGGACCAAATGCGCTGGCATCCGGATATATAAGATAATATTCCTAATTTTTGATGCCTCTCATTTTGGCAAAACGAACCCAAACTCCCGGCATCGGGCCACGACCTGTGCCCATGGATTTTCGTTGAGCGCGTCGAACCGGGGAAGAAACCCTGCCAAACCAGGGACTTGTCGGGGAGGGGCCCTGACGTTAGCCGAGTTTTGACCTCCCGATCGTGCGAATGCTCTATTAATAAGTGTGGCGCGCTGTTTGTGGCACTGTGAGGTGTATGATGCCGCGTAAATTCATTCGCGAATTTTCGCTTGGGCTCGGAGTGATAGCTGCTTTCGCGTTGGCGGGGTTAGCGCCGGCGAAGGCAGTCGTAGTGTCTTGGGATTTATCGTCGCCCGCTAACACGAATGTGGGCACGACTTATACGTTTACATCCAGCACCGTCGATTTATATGCGGCGGGTTTCAGCTTTACGCTCACTCCTACAACGGGAGTTTTTTCGGCGATCGACTTGTTTACAAAGCATGGTGGCGGGAACGAAAACGGCCTCGGCATAGCCAGTGATCCCAAAGGGCAACACGAAATTTATCAAAACACACTCGTTCGGCTTGACACCACGGCTGCACAAGCTGCGGGTTATAATTTTTTCCAATTCTCAATGGGAAGTTCGACGAACGGTGAAGGTTGGTCCGTATTCGGATCTAATTCTGCAAATACATCGCTAGTTTCCTTGATTGGTTACGACGACGATCAAGGAGTGACGCACAATCTGCCTCTCTATAAATATTATTACTTCACCTACGACGGCTCTAATGTGGATTCTGGTCAGGGTGATAATGTCCTGCTCCATTCGTTTGCCGCTTCGAACTGCCCATTTAGTACGAGCTGTGGACCGCCGGTCGTTACACCACTGCCGGCTTCACTGCCGCTCTTCGCTAGCGGAACTAGCCTGCTAGGATTCCTAGGTTGGCGCCGCAAGCGACGGAAGACGCGACCAGCTGCCTGATTGGCTCTCTAGTTTTGGTCAGTTGATCGATAGCAAGCCGCACAGCGATTCATTGCGCCGGTTCAGAAACGAACCGGCGCTCTCCTGCGGCGGTTCGTCTGTTGAAGGATGGTGCATATGAAAAGCAAGTTTTTTGCTGGCGTCACGTTTGCGACGGCCTTGTTCGTGAGCAGTGCCTTTCCTTCGGGTGGAGCACGGGCGTCCACCTTGGTCGACGGAAGCTTCGAAACTCAGGGCGCCGCAAGCGGCATCTCTGACTATTGCTATGGAACCGACTGTGCCTCTGGCGCATGGTCATTTTCGCCGCTTGTTCCCGGCTCTGTCGGTGATGGCTTAATTTCGCAAAGCGGCGTTGCTTGGGGTCAGGCGATCGCGGGCGGTGATGGCGATTATTTTGCGTTTATTCAGATAGAGGGCTCGTTCAGCCAAACCTTCATTGCCACTCAATCCGGCACGGCGGTCTTAAACTGGGTCGATGCCTCGCGCACCAATTCTGGCAGTCCGAACACCTATACGGTTCTGGTCAACGGCAACCTGGTTGGCACCTATAATCCGACCTCCAGCAGTTTTTTGGCCGAGAGCAGCGCGCCATTTTCTTTGATCAACGGCGTTAGTTATACAGTGACGTTCCAAGGTACACCTCCGGACGGTGCGGATAGGACCTCGTTTATTGACAATGTATCGCTAACCGCCACCCCTCTGCCAGCCGCCCTCCCGCTGTTTGCTACCGGCCTTGGCGCAATGGGTTTGCTCGGCTGGCGCAGGAAGCGGAAGAAAGTTGCTGCCTTCGCAGCCGACTAATCAAAGCGTCAAGTCGATTTCGGTGAGACCGCCGCGAGGCAGTCATTCTGTTTGCTACGATCTGTTTGCTAGGTGCGCCGATCGCAGCTGTAAAAATTTTTCACATAAACAATGACCTATAAAAACCCCATAAATGATTGTCCTTCTGGTTCAGCAATTATAACGGCCGGTTGCTAGCAGCGGCCCCCCTTCAAGTTTCCCCAGTATCGGCAAATCAGCCCTGTAACAGGGGTGCTCCATTGACCTGAACAGATTTAGTCTCTACCCAAGTCAGTGTGGCGTAGAAAATCGACGCGCAAAAGCGGCGCGCGAGGTGCTTTCAATGGGCTCTTATCAAAAAGGTCTTGTTGGAGCTGTCGCCTTATTGGCGGCGGCATTCTTTATACCGGCAGCGCAAGCAACGACCATCACAACGCTTTACAACACTGGCGTAGATGGAAGTGGCGTTATTGCAAATGGCTCTGCTGATTCACATTACACGATCGTCAGCCCAACCGGCCTGACCGCAGTGGCGGGCACGGCCTCGGGCGGTTTCCCGATCGGGCCTTGGCTCGGGGATAATACGGCTTCGAGGTGGATCGGCCCGGAAAACGCCGCCCGCTTTGCCGGGGCAAACGGCGCCGTGTTCCATTATGTAACGACCTTCAGCCTTGCTGGTCTCGATCCGACAACCGCCGCCATCAGCGGTCAATGGTCCACGGATGATCAGGGTCTCGACATTTTGATCAACGGCAATTCCTTAGGGCTAGCGACCGTAAACAATGCCTACAATATCTGGACAGCCTTCAGCGTCACCAGCGGCTTTGTATCGGGGCTCAACACCTTGGAATTCGTGGTGTTGAACTCGAAGGCTGATTGCTGCGGCTACCCAGCCGGTTTCAATCCTACCGGTCTGCGAGTTGAGTTTACCTCGGCAACGGCGCTCGCTACTCCCTTGCCCGCCACGTGGACGATGATGTTTGCCGGTCTAGCCGTTTTCGGCTTTGCCGCTTATCGGCGCAAGAAGCAGACGGCGAAGTTCGCTGCCGCCTGATAGTTATAATCTCTGTGCAAACAACAAAGCCCCGGGCAATGTCCCGGGGTTTTCGTTATTGGAATTCTCATTATAGATCGCCGCACTGTCATGGAAACGCTGTTCGACTACGTGACGGTTGCTTGCTTCCTCGCAATGAGTGGTGCCTTTTTCACGCTAACGGCGCGACACCCGAAAACATTGTTGCGCTTATTGCCGGCAGGGATTGCATTCGCAATCGCCAACCAACTTGGCAATAGCGGATATGCCGTTTTTGGATCGCTCTTGATAATCGCCGGCATCGCATATGCAATCGTAATTATCCGGCAGGGATAGCCCCACAGGCACATGATCGGCCCCCACGCCCGGACCCGGCGTCGTTAAAGACGGTGAGAAGTATTTGAGTTGTGAAGCCAAAGATTCAGCCAAGCGCCGACAAGGATGTGCCAACGATGGCCCGTCCATTCTCGTGGGATAAGAAGCGATTTGGCCCGGATCCCCGCATTGACCAGCACCTAAGAAGGCAATAGCCTTTCATTTGTGGTAGCTTAGTGGGCGTGGCGTTTCGCCGATAATGCGTTCGCCAAAGGGGATGCGGTAATGAGCACAAAAACATATTTTTGTCGTGCCGTGGCGGCCAGCGCTCTTGCCCTGGGTGTTGTATTCATTGTTGCACCAGCTAAGGCGACAACGGTGAACGATTTCATTTCGTTTTCAATCACGGGCACCTACGCAACCGATAGTGATCCCACACATGGCTATCAAGGTCTGGCGACGGCAACCGGTTCGTTCAATATTACGTTTGATCCAACTCAACTGTATCTTCCGCAATCGATCACTGGGATTATCACCAATCTCACTTACTCAATAACGGATCCTTTCTTCAACCCGTTGCCTATCTCATTAAACGCAATTCAATATTTTGGGTACGATGGTGCCGGCACCCTCAAATTGTCGAGCGACTCCGGTCTTAGTACAAGCCTAGATCTTTCAATGAATATCACCATTGGTATCAACGGCTGGGCCTACGGGACGGCCTCCAGCGTGTGGTATTCTCAGGACGAATATGGCCACACGCTGACGGGCAGTGGCACCGCTACCATCACGCCCCGGGAAGAAGTCCCTGGACTCGAAACCCCACTTCCGGCAGCCCTCCCGCTATTCGGTACAGGTCTCGGCGTGCTCGGTTTGCTCGGCTGGCGCAGAAAGCGAAAGCCTCAAGTAGCAGCCTGACCATATCGGCATTGGCAGGATAAGATTCGGACTTCCTCATAATCGCGCTACGCTTCGCCGACATCGATGCGGTGCTTTACGCCATCAGCGAAGATCCGTTTGCGGGTACCATCAAGTTACGAAATTTATAACTGTGTCGGCCGATTTGTCGGTCTTGTCTAAGAACGCCGCGTCCTTTCGCGCCGGACGTTCGCCATCTGCGCCTTTGACCTCTCCCGCAAGCAAGGCCGAGTGGGGGCAAGGGCCGAGAGGGGATCCATCTGAACCTGACCGTTGAGTTTTGTGCATCTGCGGTAATAGGAATATATTCTTGGATGTGCTCTATTTTGGCAAAACGAACCCAATTATGGACCCGCTGAAACGGATTGTGGGCCGCAACAGGGCCTTGACCCGCAGCGGCTCTCCAATGGTTTCTGGATAAAAATGTGAGATTTGACAGGATTTCAATTAGTAATAAACTTTAAGTTGTAGCGCGTTGGGTCAGTGACAGGTCACTAAAAATACAGGAGGCGCTTCAACTGCGCCTCCTGGGGCACCAACAAAGCAAGGACCTTTGGGGGATTGGGGAGGGGAGTGTCACAAGCTCGTGGCGTCCGCCAACATAACGCTTCGATAGGCCGTTGGTTTCAGCGGGCAAAACCCAAACTAAGCCACTCCCGAATTTAAACTAGGCCACTAGGGGTCAAAACAGGCCATTACCCGCACGTTACAGTACGCACCGACTTCCAATTATTTGAATTGGAACGCTATTAGGCACCGCTACCCTAAGTTATTTGTACGCATATGAATTATTTGCTTTCGGCGTGACGCAACTATCAGTTGCCAACAAATTGTCGCAGCGGGACACTACTGGCGTGGCGCGGTACGGGCGTTGCTGACCGCCGTTCGGGCGGGGGAATGTCATGAAATTACGTTGGATATACACTCTCGCGGTTGCGGTATGGGGAATGTCTCAATTCGTAACTCCGGCCAACGCGATGACTGTTGCTCTAGATTTCGTTGCCAGTGGTGCTATCAGCGGCGAAATTACCTACCAAGCAAGTGCGCTTAATGCGCCCATTATTTCGCTATCGTCAATTTCGTTGACCATTGGACCACATACCTATTCATTGGGTGAAGTTGGGTTCATTTCGCCCTACTTTACAAGTGGGGATCTTATTGGCGGGCTGTTGAATGGACTCCCCTTCGTAGACAAATCAACCAACGATTTTTTGCTAAGATTTGATCATTTATATTCGTCGGGGTCATCCCTATCGTTCGACTATGCCTCGAGCAATGGTCTCTCTTGGAATGGTGGTGCGACTTTCTACACTCTGAGGGAAGTCTCACCGACCCGCTACCCGCCGCCCTCCCGCTCTTCGCCTCAGGCCTTGGCGCCTAGGTCTGCTCGGGTGGCGCAGGAAGCGAAGGCACAAGCAGCAGCCTAATTGCTTTTCTTAGTGTGGATTGAAGGGCCGCCGCGAGGCGGTCTTTCTTTTTGCGTTGCAATGAATGAAGCGATTGGCAACGTTTGTCTCCCATTGGATTAGGAGCGGACATTGATCGGTCTGGGGGCTGAATTGCCAGGGCGCGATTGACCCAAGGCGAACATTTAGCCCACTCCCAATAGTCGGCTTGAATTGCCCGAGGCGATCGCTTTCTGTTCAACGGCAGACAGGCCGGCATTTTCATTGTGTCCATCAGCATGTCGCGAACAGGTTTGTCGTTTGCCACCGGCCAGTCGCTGCCGGCGATTACGTTTCCAGCGCCGAGCAGATCGACGAACGCGCGAAATAGCGCGGGATGGAAGAGCGTTGTGTCGATGAAGACATTTTTACGCATCACCTCGATCGTTCCGGAGGGCAAGCGACTAATGCCTGTCAGTCCCGCCGCCATCGCTAGACCGCCGATTGCCTGCGCCGTAAAAACGACCTGTAGGCCGGGCAAGTCGGAGAAAACCTCGCCCTCTACCAATGCAATGAGGGCGGCTGAATTGACCGCTCCGCGCGCAAACAAGGTGCCGATAAGCCCGTATTGAGCCATCTGTCTTGTTAAAGGCTGCGGTGCAATCGGATGCGCGAAAACTGGCACGCCAAGCTCTGCGGCCACCTCAAGTGTGGGGCGTGCTTGCGGGGCATCCAGAAGCAGATCGCCTTGCGCACACTCGACTAAAAGACCGTGCAATCCGAGCTCCCGAATCGCGCGTTCAACTTCGCGAGCGGACCTCTCGCCGTCATAGGCATCGACAGATGCAAGGCCGTAAATACGGCTAGGGTATCTGGTCGCCAACTCAGCAAGATCGTCGTTCATCGCCATCGACCGTTTCGTGCGGCACACGGCCATCTGCGTTGGCAATCAACTGGATCAAAATACTGACAACAAGGGCATCCACGTGACCGTCGCGGATTCCTTTTAGTAGATAAGCCTCGTCAGACAACGTGCGCGCAAGAGCTTCCCACCGGCCACGCTGACTAGGCGGGGCGGCCCGAGCAGCCGTTATCTCGAAGCGTGCGGGAATGTGGTGGCAGTGAAAGTCGATGATCGGCAGACGCGTTGAAGATTGGTCAGCAATATTGGACATTGGGTTCTCCAATGCCGTCGTCGACGCCGGATTTGCGGTGATCGTGCATTTCGCCAACAACTCTCGGCCCGACGAACGGGCAAAGCGCAGTGCTTGGGCGAAATGCCTTGTAAATGTCGGGCGACTGCGATCGAACCCGACATGCATATAAATGATATAAAAGGTAGCGGCAGTCAACCGTTTTGGCCACTACTGGCACATCGCGACAATTCTTGGCGACGCAGCAATTCGGTCGCTTTCAGCGTGAAGCGGACATTCAGCGAGCCGCGCTTAATGAGCCAGATTTATGAGTACGCGCCCTAGCATTGACCAGCGCGCCCGAGCCCGTGGCTTGGCGCATCGGGAATATCCGCACCAGTTCGTGGCTGCCGGCTTGGTTTATCTCGAACTACTTGTGGCGCGCGCCAATTTCGCCACTCGCGGACGGTCGTTAACTCTGCTGGCCGAGGAAAAGGCCAAACAGCATGTCCCTGAGTGGCTGGAGCCGATGCATTTTGTATAATCTATCATCGTGGCATCGTATTGCCCGGGGTTTGGACTTATGACACGCATTCAATTGTCATGCATTGCGGCTCTCATGGGCGGGCTTGCGCTTTTGCCTGCACCATCCGCGCAAGCCGCGCCGGGCCATGATCGTTTTTTCGCTCAGCCGGAAATCTCGTACGCTTTTTCGGCAAAGAAGCATCGCCAAACCCGCAACCACGTACGGCGCGAACGTGATCGGTCTCCGCCACAGGGGCCCTTCCAGCTCATCGTCTCGATCGCGAAGCAGCAAATTGCGCTCTACGGCCAAAATGGCTTCATCGCTCGCGCGGACATATCGACCGGCATGAGAGCACATCCGACGCCCAAGGGCATCTTCACCGTTCTTTCAAAAGCGAAATGGCACGAATCGAATATCTATAGCGGCGCGCCGATGCCTTACATGCAGCGCATTACCTGGTCTGGGATTGCATTGCATGCCGGACCGCGGCCGGGTTATCCAGCCTCACATGGCTGCATTCGCCTTCCAGGGGATTTCGCCGTTCGCTTGTTCCACACTACGAAGGTGGGCACACGCGTCATTGTTGCTCGAAATCCGGTGGAACCGGTCGCGTTCTCGCACTCAAAACTATTCGTTCACAAGAAACCTACGGAGCTTTCGGACGGAAACGTCACTGACAGAACCGCTGTGACGTTGGCGGCCAAGAAAACAGGCGGCGACCTTGCTGCTACTAAATCACAGGATGCCGCAACGGCGCCCAAGATTGCTGCGCCCGAAGTCGCTGCAACGCGATCCGCGCCGAGTCCGAAACCGCGCCCAATATCGGTTTTCGTAAGTCGCAAACAGCAGAGGCTCTATGTCCGTCAAGGCTTCACGCCGCTGATCGACTTGCCTGTCACCATCGTCGAACCGGATAAGCCGATCGGAACGCACGTGTTTACCGCTTTGGCGCCAAAGGATGAGAGCGGTGCATTTCGCTGGAGCGTCGTGTCAATGCCCAGCAGCTATCGCCATCAGGGAAATCGGTCGAGCAAGCGACATCATCGGCGCGACAATGACGACAAACCTCTCGCGGCGACTTCAAACCCGGCCGAGGCACTCGACAGGATCGTTCTGCCGTCGGTGGCCATTGAGCAGATTTCCACGTTGATGATGCCCGGCTCTTCGCTGATCATTTCGGATAATGAGCTCAGCGACGAAACCGATGCGGACACCGACTTCATCGTTCTCACGCCTTAACGCGGCTTGTTCTACCGAATGCAGCTGATACTTACCGAGGCGGTGGGTTTGATGATGCTAGCGTTAGTGCCAGCTTACGCTTCGGTATTTGCGCCAGCACATCAAGCAATCAGCTAGCGCGAGCAGCGTCGTGGCTCCAAAAAGCATTGCACCGAACCGGGGGCCGTAGAACCAGGCGAGCACGGTAAGACTCAATAAACCGAGAAAGGCAAAGATGTGCGACAAGAGATAGCGTCGCCGCGTCGGCGTCGGTACCGCGCCGTTCCAAATCACGCTGTCGAAGGCAAATGGCACGAGCATGCTTCGACTGTATGTTTTCGGCAGATAAAGCCGGGCGTGATTGCGCGCAGTCGCAAAATAATAACCGGCGACGCCGAGTTCGAGCGCCGCGACAGCGAGTGTCAAGATGTTGATGGCATCCGGTTGCATGGGACGCCATCATTCAACACCGCCGTTGATGAAATCTTTAAAACGATCGGAGAAACGACGGCAGCCGAATACTTACCGCTACTTTTTCAAAAGCGGAGCACAGCTGGTATCGGTGGTGATGCCAAAACAGCCGGCGATCACAGCGGAATAGGTGTCGTCGCCAGATGCGATGTCGCTCATGAAAGTTAACGTCTTGTATTTCACCGTGAAAGTGAAAAGTGGGACAAGGGCTGCACAAAGCTAGCTCATGATTGGTATCCACCCGCGCCCGTGTTGCATTTGTTAAACGCTGTCGCCGCGTTTCGCAAATAGCAGGCAGATTCTGGGAATTGGGCGGAGCAAGGCTAGCCTTTGGCGAAAACTCGAAAAACGCTTTATTTTATAATAGTTTAGACGCCGAGCCAATGGGTCGCGCTTGTAGGCGTTTAGCATAATTGACGGAAAAATTTGAGAAGGATAACTTTCAGTCGTGGCGTTTGTAACCACCGCCCTTTGCGAACCGGCGCGGGTAGGTGCGTTCGAAGCGGGACTGGATTCTTGTCATGTATAAAAGGCTTTTTGCAGGCGCGTTCATCGCGTTGATGATGTCTGCCGTCCAAGCGTCAGCGACGGGAATCCATTGGCCGCCATATACGCCACCGGATTGTTCGCCTCCAGGCGGTGGCGGCGGATGTCAGCCGCAAGTGACGCTCTATGAAGACAATTTTAATCGGAAAAATAGCGACAAGGTGTCCTCCGACAACAACACTTGGTACGGACACCAGGACTCGAATACGTTCGAAGACATCGCAATCAAGAACAACCAGGCGAAGATCGGTGCCCAAGATCCAAAAGGCACGGGCGGCAGCGGCACGAATTCAAGCTGGATCTATCACCTCATCACAATTCCGAACTCCTATACGGGTGTCGTCAGCCTTACCTTAGATTTCGATTTTGTGGGCTTGAACAGCTACAACGACGATTTTCTAACCGTGAGTTGGGGCTACGGCACGCCGTCTGCAGGAGAGCACCCGCTCGATCATATCTTGCAGCCACCACCGGGCGGCGTCGATCATTATGTGCTGGGCGATAACACAAACTCAACTCACGGCAGCTTCACGTTCGACTTTGACACGGCCGTAAACTCTGTGCTCGCAATTGAGTTCCTCGTCGACGTCGATGGCTGCCCAACTTGCAATCACAAAAAGAAGAAATCCTGGGAACCTCCGACCGATTATTTTGAAGGCATTTTATTGGACAACGTGAAATTGGTCTTGAAATCAAGATTGTCCGCCCGAAGGCCCACCCCCGGCTGTGCCGCTACCGGCTTCGCTTCCGCTGTTTGCCGGTGGCCTCGGCGCAATCGGGCTGCTGGCCCGGCGTAGGAAGAAACAAAAAGTAAGCTGATCCAACTTTTCGCCAAACAAACGCTTCATCAAATCTGGAAAGGCCGCCGCAAGGCGGCCTTTCAAATTAAAGCCAAAACGCCGACCTTCTACGGTGCCACCGGCGAATTCATCTTTTTCGCCGTCTCAATGATCCACGGCCGGTAAGCCAAGAGCGGCGTCAGGCCGGTGAGGCCACCGCAGCCTGCCTCATTGTTGGCAGCAGTCGTCCAGCTCACAACACCGATTACCAGCGGGCCGTCGCCATCGAACGCGGGGCCGCCGGAATCGCCAGTGCAGGCGCCGAGACCTGGGCGTGAATTGCGCGTTGTCGGATCGATGAGGCGGATCTGCAGCGAGCCGGGTTGGCCGGTGACGGTGAGCTTGGCCATGCGAGGGGTGCCGAGCCCCCGGTCGCCGCCGTCGGCGATGGTGCCGAAGCCAGCAATGGTCAGCGTCTCGCCGGGCTTGACGCGGCGTGCGGCGGCAAGCGCCGCTGGTACCACGATGCTTGGCAGCGGGCCTGTGAGCTTGAGTAAGGCAATGTCGGCGGTGGCGCGGCTGGCGCGGTAGGCGTCGATATTAAAACGCGGATGGCGCGCTATGGCGCCGACCGCAATTGCCTCCCCGTTCTGGTAGGCCCTGACCTCGTAGCGCTGCGGCCGCTCGACGCAGTGTGCGGCGGTGAGCACTAGTTCGCGCGTCAGCGCCGTGCCGCTGCACAGATCGCCCTGCGCATCCACTATCATGACGATCGGCCGCGCTGCCCAACCGCTGGCTGGCGGTGCATGGCCAGTAAGGGCGAAGGCTGGGCTGGAGAGGAGAACGATGGTACCGACAATCGTTCGCTTAATCATCAACATCGGCGTTTGTGACGACCTCAATCGAACCCCAAAAAAGTTGCGAAGGCTTCAACCGGTTCTCGCGGCGAACGCCAGCAATTTATGGGCGCATTTGTGTCCGCGTAGCCCATCGCCATTCCAGAATATACGATCAAATTTTCTGGAAGACCAAGGTGGGTCCGTACGGTTTTGTGAAATGACACCCAAGCCTGCTGAGGGCAGGTATGAAGGCCGTATGCGCGTGCAGACAGCATGACGGTTTGCAAGTAGCCGCCAACATCAGCCCACTGCGCTAGACCAAATGAGCGCTCGAGCGCGATAAAGAGCGCCACAGGTGCTCCAAAGAACTGATAGTTCCTGGCATATTGCCGATACCGCGCGGCCTTATCTTCCCGCGGTATTCCTATTGATTTGTAGAGCAGTTCTCCCACGCCAAACTGGCGATCACGGTAGGGATCAATCATTGGGTTTGGATAGATTTGGTACTCGCTGCCTTCGCCCTTCGGTAGCTCATTCGTACGGGCGGCAAGGTCTGCCTTGAGGGCCTCAATGCGCTCGCCGGCAAGCACGTAGACGCGCCAAGGCTGCATGTTGCCTGCCGAAGGAGCACGTGCGGCCCGCTCAACGATTTCGCGGACAATGTGTTTTGGGACCGGTTTCCCCAGAAATGCTCGACAAGAGTATCGTAACTCAACTGCTTCGCGAACATCCATCGGAGCACTCCATGGGACCGGCGGCGAATGGCTGATGGTTTGTAACTTTGTTTTTAGATGCTCTTTAGTAGTTGGTGCATCGTGTTTTGCCAATTGGCACTTGCCCAATTCACAATACTATCTAAATTTAGACGATATAGAATTTCTTCAGGGACGGGATTTTGGCGAAAAGCGCTACCCATATCGAAATACGCTGCCATTGAAACGTAACAATTCATCGAGGTGCTTTTGGGAGGCCCGTCCAATCCGACCCGCGCACCTCGTCTAACGCGCGCTCGATCAAATAACCGACGATTGGCTCACTGGCCTGTTCGCACAGCAAAAGAGCCCGCTCCAAATGTTCAATGATTTCTGCTCGGTATTTTGCCGTTTCGCGCATGGCCATTCTCCATCGGTGCGCAACGGCGGGCATGATGCATAACAAGCCCGCCGCCGCTTGCCATGTTGCAAAATCGCGGGTTCACCATGGCCGCCCGGAAGAATAGCTCTGGAAAAGGCTAAAATGAAACGTTCCGCTTTCGCAGCTATCAATGCCACGCGGGCGTCGACCGTTGTTAGAAAAAGCGAGTGTTTCAACCTTGCTAATGCCGACCCACCATCCAGATCCGCAAACCGACACCACCGAAAAGATGCAAAAGCGTCCATTGAGGACGCGTGTTCGTATGCCAGCGTCAGTTGGCTGCGGTCCGCCGGTCCACGGGGAAGGCGCCTTTATGCGTCGAGCGCCTTTTACCGAACGGCCAATGATTAAGCCTAATCCCGTTTAAGCGTTGAATGCATCATCGCACTGCACATAAAACCGAACCGTGGAGCGATCTTGTGGTGCGGTAAATCGGAATGCCTTCCCTCGAAAGAAAAATCGACCAAGCGACAACCGAGCTGCCGGTCTGTCGATGCGGAGCTGAATTGCGACTATTGAAAGTGAAGGCTTGCGGAGACACCGAAGTGCGTATTTTCAGCTGTCGTTCCTGCCATCACGAGTTCCAATTGATGGTTTGGCGCGCACTAAATTCGTAAGCAAGATTTCTTGCCTTCAAGGGGGGAGGGGATTCCCCGTCCTTGTTAGGACTTAGACGCCTTAATCGAGACTGTCGTCGGATGAGGGACGCACGACACCCAATGTATTAGCTCCAATGAATTTTGCGTCGTTTGCGGACTTCAATTTCATTTGTAAGAAATCGATAAATCGCGATTGATAAACGTTATTATCTTCAGCTGTTTTCTTCTTGGTTTCGAGCTCCGCTATTTTTGCAGCGAGCTCATTGTTGCGATCGATAAGGCGCGACTGCAAGTCTGTGATATCTTTGAGCCCCGATTTTCGCTCGGCTAGCTTTGATTCAAGAGTTGAAAATTTCCAACGTTGCCACTGCAATTCTACGCGATGTGTTTGCTTGTCCTCTTGCATCGTCGCATGGAGGCGATCGATTTCTGAAGTCTTTTCTGACAATTGTTGTCGTAGCAAGTCGATGCGATCCTGCATGGACGATATCGTTGCCTCTCTGTTGTTGAACGCTGTCGCTATAGAGAGCGAGCGTTTTAATGTAGCCGAGGAATCTTTTTCCATATATTCAAGCCGCGCGCGTAACGCGTCATTTGCAGCACTCGCTTAGAATCCAAGCCTGCTTTGCGGCGACAAAATCTGAGTTTTGTTGTTGCAGCGCGCGTTGTAGTTTAGCGTTCGACTTTTCAAGAGTGTGAACTAAGGCACGGGAGGCTTGTAGTTCGGCATCCAGTTGTTGACGAATATTGCACAAGTCGGCGATTTGGGCGTTGCGCAGACTTAGTTCCCGAGATTGGGTAGCTATTCTCCGTTCAAATTCAGCTTCTCTCGGAGCATTTGAAGGCAGTGGACGTTGCCGATTTCGCGCGTCGCCTGTGACACGAAATTTTACAACATTGTCATGACCGGGATGCCTTGCACTTACGGGCAAGGATGATTTCTCGTGATCTGCTAGACACTTCAGATTCGACACGCGATCACGCGCGGGCCGAACGGGAACCGGCAAAAAAAGTTCGTCATCAAAAGCTGGGTCGACCTGGCCGACACTTTGATTTGTCATTGGTATTATGGGCCCCAGCCACTAGTCAGCGCCAAATCATTAACGACTGTTAAAACTTGCGGCAGTTGTCTTAACCAGTGATTAACGGCGCAATCGATTTTGGTAATGTGCGCCCGAATGTGCAGGTGGAAGGGGGGTGGTACACCTAAAGCACTAGGGCCCGTTCTCTTCGCTCGCCGAGGCAGGGAAGAATAGAATATCAAAGAAAAAGCAAAAAAGGACGGAACCGAAGCCGTTATGCAACTAGGCGCCTAACTCAGCTAGAGATTATGCTGCCAAAGAGTCCATGAGCATGACCGGAACCGTCGACAGAAGCGTGCCGTCCGGGACTCGTATTTGAACCTCCATGCCAACTGCATCATCGGATCTGGTGCAACTCAGATCCGTCGCGATTAAATCCGCCAAAATTTTCGCCTGTTCGAGATCAGCGAGTTGCCGTCCCGTGTGGTCATGTTCAACGGTGGTTTTGACCTTCACGTCGAAAAAATAGCGTGTCATAGAAGCCTCTTTGATAGTGCAATCTGTACGCACAATTTCTGTTCAATCACTCAAAGACGCTTCGGCAATTGAACGAGAATTTGGTAAGAATTTTGCACGATTTTGTAACGTCGTACATTTAATTTCCGCCGACATAGCAGGCGTTATCGTATACGATGAGGGTATTTTAAGAAATATTTAGCAAACCTAACGCAACGTAATTGCAACGTGAGCCAGATTACTTGTGCGCAATGTGGGCAGCGGCCGAGATAAGCCGTGACATGCGAAATTGGTTGGCTCGCAACATCATCGAAAACCGACGCGGGACACATGAACCAGTTCGAAAAAATATGCGGGTGTGGTCGCGCAATGCGACGACTTGGCCGCGCCCCGCGGAGGCAGACCAAAGCTTCTGGCGTGGAGAAATCTGTAAATTTTCTAGTTTATTATTCGTGCGTGTGCGGTCGTGTTGAATGTAGACCGGAAAACATAGAGACCGAACTTCGAGTTATGCAAGCAAAGTGGCCGACCTCGGCGCGTTTGGTTTAGCCAAGAAGCCGATGACGAGCGCTGGCAACCATTGCTTCCAAATACTCAATAATACAGGAATTGTATTTCAAATGGACAGTGCGTGCAGTGTCGGGTAGGCTTTATGTGCAATCACGGTTTGCGGATTGAGGACAAGTAAAAAGGTTGGGCATCCACTCCTCGCGGCGGCGCAATGTCGCCTAATTGCATATCGCCGCATTCGCGGCAGTGCGAAAGTGTGGCCTCTATTGGACTACAGCGGACAAAGACTGGCGTTAGGGCCGATCGGCTAGGTCGCGCTTGACCGAAAGCGGAAATACCAATCGAACTAAAAACTCATACGGCATCTTTGACGGCTTTTACGGGGCGGGCCCGGACAAGTTTTCTTGCTGGTCTCGCCTTGAATACGGTCGGCTCTTTCGTAAACGGATTAATGCCCGCGCGTGCCTTCGTGGCAGGCTTCTTGACAATGACAAACTTGGCAAAGCCCGGCAACAGGAAGACACCGTTTTTCTTGAGTTCTTTGTAACCCACAGCTGCCAACAATTCGATGACGCTTTTAACGTCCCTTCGTGTAATCGAAAGCTGATCGGCAATGTTTTGAACCAGTTCCGACTTCGTCATAGTTTTTGGCATTGGTTTTCGTCCCCAAACGGAATTTCTTCGGTTCAATAAAGCATTCGAGAATTACTGATTCGTGCTGGATTGTCTGCAAAAAAATGCCGACAAATCATATCGGTAACAGAAAGACCTTGCCCGAAAACGCACGCCCAAATATGATGTTGACGGCAATATCGAAGGGGCATGATGTGCCAAGTCGTGACCGAAAGCGGGATCGCGTAACCAAAAAAGGCCCAACGACGGGACCAACAAGACCCGAACGGAAGAAAGCGCGAAAACTAAACTTCAAAGCGGACGCTTGGTATTCCACTGCATCTCATAAAATAACCGCTGCTCGGACGACCACGAATTAGGGTCGAGAAAAAGCGTAGAAATAGAACTCAGTTCCTTCTTGGACTAGTTGCAGACATGGCTCGGCATCGGCGCCGAATTGCTAGGTCGCGAATGGCATTTCGCGGACATACGAACTCAGCCCTCGAATGGTCAATAACGGAGTAAAGCGGACGAAAGTCGATTTCGGCCGTGACCGTCAATGATGCAAATGTATCAAAGCGCCTATCTCTTTGGAGCCGCAAAATTCGTCACATGCGGACATATTGTCGCGGCGGAGCTATGTCAGCTTGTATCCCGCAGTTGCTCACGCCAATTGCTGGTACCTTGTTTGAGTCGGTAAAATGCTCATCATGGTCAAAAAGCTACCAAACCCCATCGACACGCACGTTGGCTCTTGCGTGCGGACGCGACGGTTGGCGCTAGGCAAGAGCCAAACTTGGCTCGCCGAAGCGGTTGGTGTGACGTTCCAACAAATTCAGAAATACGAGAAGGGAACTAACCGGATCGGCTCAAGTCGGCTCCAGCAATTTGCCAATATACTTGACGTGCCGATCTCATATTTTTTTGATGATGCACCGAATGCATTGTCGCAACGTAACGCGAAAGCTGCTGATCCTACGACAGCCTATCTAACCAAGTTTGTCTCATCCCAAGACGGTTTGGCCCTCATCAAAGCTTTCATGCAAATCAAGGATGCCAAGTTAAGGCGGGGCATTGCAACACTCGTCGAGCAGATTGCAGATCGACGTGTGAATTGAGCACGGTATCGTGTAGCGCATGACGGGTTTCGCAACTAGTACTTTGCCGGGAAACAAATCGCGCCGGAGTAAGTCGCCAATTTGACCAACGGCGGAAAACGTTCGCTTTTGCCACAACTACTCAGTCACAAATGACGCTAAGCGACATTTGGTCAGTCTTTCATGCTACCGTAGCGAAACAGAAAATGAAAATAGTTGTGTAGAACTTTAAAAGTGGTGTTTTTTGACCAGACCCGTAGGGCGAATTCGACAAGCGTGATAAATCAACGGCTGTCTCAGGCGCCGGTGACTGAGAGACGCTTTGCGCTCCCGCCTAGGTATGGGAGCGCGAGATGATGCGAACGAAACTCACAGAAAAGCGTATTCTGAAGGACCTCAAAACTTTGAAGTCACGGAGGAATCCAGGCGGTAACGCTATTCATGAATATGTGTAAAAAACTGCACGAGAAGGGCGCAGAACATGGGCTGCGAGAATGGATAACCATCGCAGCTCCCTCGCTGCCCGAGGCGGAGCGAAACGAAATTCTCGTAATGGTGATATGCTCGCACCTACTTTTAAACTCGAAAACGCAAACACCGAGAAATTCAAGAGTGCCATCAAAAATTCTTCATTAATTGGAACGAAACACGGCAAGTATCGGGCTTCACTGCGCAACGCACTGCTCGGACGCGCCGATAAGGTGATCGAGCAAAAGGCGAGCTAGCCATGCTTGAAGAAGGCAGATGGTAGCTTCAAAGGTAATGATTCGAAAATGCCCATGCTGCGGAAGTTGCCTAAAACATATAGAGCGCGCATCCATTGTGCGGCAGTTGATATGATGCGACTTCATGGTGAAAAGGCCAGCGGGTCGCCGGCGAGGCATCAAAGAAGGCCCGCCGAAAGCACCAGCCAGTGACGGTTCGGTATTGGTCGTTGGTCGCGACCGCAATATCCAGGAACGATGTATTCCCGCATAAGGTGACATCGACGCCGCTCGCCTTCGTCGACGCGGTGATCGAAAAGCGACGCTGCGTATAGCGGCGCGAAGGACGCGAATGACGTGGTGGGCGGCGACCGCTCCCGGCATCGAATGCCATAGGGTGGTTCGTCGGAGACGGCGAAAAGTCTCACTGCTTTTTGCGTTGCAGCGAATGACGCAAGTGGCACCTAGCGTCATTCACCGGGACGCATCATTTTGGTCGCTCTTGGACAACAACAGACAAACGTAGGCGTCGGCCTTAATCAGCTAGGCCGTCTTTGACCCAACTGCGACATCAGCGCTTAAAGGTGCTGGTCAGCCCGGGCCAGCACTAGATGGCAATACCCACCGGAGCCGGGCAGCCACGCTATTTCCCCCTCGCAAGCCTCATAACCGCTTTCATAAGGTGAGTTTATCGCGGCGGTACCAAATGGCATCCGGAGTTGGGCGTCGCTCCTAGTGGCACTAGCAGCCGCGTGAACAGGCGCAACGGCACGTACGATGGACGCACGCTCACCCCTCGAATTGGCGTGCGGCTAAAACAGCGTTTAAACCGCCGAAGGCAAAGGAATTGCTCAAGATGGCGCGGACGGGTATGCGCCGCGCTTCATTCGGCACGTAGTCGAGGTCGCAGTCGGGGTCCACCCCGAGGTAATTCATGGTCGGCGGAACGATGCCATCACGAATTGCCATGATCGCGGCGACAAATTCCAACGCGCCCGCGGCGCCTAGCGTATGACCGACAACCGACTTCGTGGACGAAATGGCAAGGTGCCGCGCATGGGGGCCGAAACTCTGATGCAACGCTGCGGTTTCGGCATAATCGTTGGCGGTGGTGCCCGTTCCATGAGCGTTGACATAATCAATCATATCCGGAGACATGGCGGCATCTGCCAGCGTCGCAGTGATGGCCCGCGCCATTCCGTTTGGGTCGGGAGCGGTCAAATCTTTCGAAGTCGGCGCTCATTCCGAATCCGACGACCTCAGCCAGAATATCCGCGCCCCTACTGCGCGCGTGGTCCAAGGCCTCAAGCACCACAACAGCAGCTCCTTCGCCAATTACCATTCCTTTTCGGTCCTTCGAGAAAGGCCGGCAGGTGTCGGGCGACATGATGCGCATAGCTTCCCAACCCTTCATCGCACCGAATGTAATGCTCGCTTCGGTGCCGCCGGTCACGGCGCAGGTCACGTTGCCGTTACGCACCATATGGAATGCTTGACCAATGGCATGGGTTGCTGAAGCGCAAGCAGACGAGATCGCAAAAGCCGGGCCTTTAGTGCCACAAAAAAGTGAGACCTGGCTGGCCGGGGCGCTGATCATAGCCTTGGGGATGGTCAGCGGATGCAGGCGCGCCGCGCTTTCCGCATAAAGACGGTGAAAGCTTTCATCGACGGTCGTCTGGCCGCCCGATCCCGTTCCGATGATTGCGGCAGTTCGTTCGGCTAGCTCGCCGCGCAACGCAAGGCCCGATTGACTTACGGCTTGCCGTGCAGCAACGACGGCAAATTGCGAAACCCGGTCAAGGAGCAGGATCTGCGATGATTCAAAATGCGCTGCCGGATCAAAACTTTTAACTTCGCCGACAAGCTTGCTAGTGGCCTGTGCGGCCGTTCCGAGGGTTGGTGGTGCGAAGCCCGACCGGCCGGTAATTAAAAATCCCAATAATTCCGCGTCGATTGTCCAACAGATGAGACAGCGCCGAGGCCGGTAATAACAACTCAATTCAATTCGTTTTTGCCCTAGCGGCTATAAGTTGATCAACCGCTTGAATGAGGTCCGCCACGGTCTTGCCTTCAAAATCCTTATTCGCGTTGATGGGAATCTCGATATTGAATTTCTCTTCAATATCGAAAAGCAATGAAACCACTTCCATAGAATTCAGCCCTAGATTGTCGAGCGAGTCCGATAATTGAACCGCGTCGCTGGTGTGGCTGCTTCTTTCTGTAATCATTTGGACAATGTCATCCGCGGCACTAATCATGCGCGTCAATTCTTCCTAAGATGGATACAACTGCCATTCCGTTAAAAATGTAGGGACGTGCCGATCAAGGGTCAATGGCGATTCTCGGTATTTGTTGTCGGTCGCCGTGACACACCATTTTGATCATTATTGGCGCTTCGCTGCGTTCGCTGCGCTGCAAAAGTTTGGTCGCTATTGGATGTACAGCGGACAAACACAGGCGGCGGCCTTGACTAGCTAGGCCGCTAAATGACCCAAAACGGATCTTGCAATTGTCGGACCGACGAAAGGCGTGCCGGCGCCAGTCATGGTCGTGTAGCAAAATCAATCCCCTTTAGACCCCTGGCCCAGATGCGCTAACCTATTTTTGCACGACTACAAAAAGGCGGCCAAGTCCGTCCTGCAAAAACAGCAACATCATCAAGGGTCGATCCATGGAAACGTTCCGGACTTTCCCACTCAATGCCTGGTATGTCGCGGCTTGGAGCTACGAGGTCGGGCGGCGCACGCCCTTAGCCCGTACAGTCTGCAACAAGCGGATCGTGTTGTGGCGGAAGTCGGACGGCTCGATCGCTGCGCTGGAAGATGCCTGCTGGCACCGACTGCTACCGCTGTCGATGGGCTGGCTCGAGGGCGATGATGTCGTCTGCCGCTATCACGGCCTTGCCTACGACGGCAAAGGCCAGTGCACGCGCATGCCGTCACAGGACAAATTGAATCCGGCGGCAAAAGTGCATTCCTATCCGGTCGTCGACCTCTACCGCTTCGTCTGGGTTTGGCCGGGCGATCCGGCGCTGGCCGATCCGGCGTTCGTGCCCGACATGCACTGGAATGACGATCCGGAATGGGCGGGCGACGGCAAGACCATGCTCGCCAAATGCGACTACCGCCTGTTCGTCGACAATCTGATGGACCTCACTCACGAGTCTTTCGTGCACATCACCAGCATCGGCAGTAAGCACGTCGCCGAAACGCCGATGACGACGACCTATAGCGGACGCATGGTGACGTCGACGCGGTGGATGCTGGACATCGACGCGCCGCCGTTCTGGCGCGCGCAGTTAGGTAAACCCGGCAATGTCGATCGCTGGCAGATCATCCGGTTCGAGGCCCCGTGCACCATAGTGCTCGATGTCGGCGTCGCGCCGGCTGGCACCGGAGCGCCGCAGGGCGACCGCTCCAAGGGCGTCAACGGCCGGGTGCTGAACACGATCACGCCGGAGACCGCTACAACTTGCATGTATTTCTGGTCGCTGATGCGCAATTACAAGCTTCGCGATCAGTCGCTCACCACGCAACTGCGCGAGGCAAACGCGAATATTTTCGTTGAGGATCAGGTCGTGGTCGAGGCGCAGCAGATCGCCATCAACGAGCGGCCCGACGCACCACTACGCAACCTTAACATCGATGCCGGTTCGACGCGCGCACGCAAGATTATCGACGACATGATCGCGAGCGAGACACGGGCCGCCGTCGCCTGACGACGGCCCATCTCGCAGACCAAGATTACCTTCCGCGAGGCGGCTCAAACTGGCGATTGATCGCTGCCGCCGTTTGGCACTTTTTCTCCGAAAAGAAGGATAAGGAAGAAAGACAAATTGTATTCGATCTCGGAAACGATCAACGCGACGCCATATGCAGACCGACTGATCCGGCCGATGATGTCTGCATGCAACGGTGCTAACCGCTTTTGCGAATCCGCGATTTAAGGAAATTGAATTCAAAGTCGCAGCAATTGGCAAAGGGGATATTTAATCGCTTCGCGGACCATGGCGTTCCATCTCCGAGAAAAAGGAGGGGAAAGTATAGGTCTTGGTAGCGGCTATATCTTTGCTGTATCGCCGCAGAAAACAACAGTGGCCATGAACCAACAAATCGATTCTCTTAAGACGCTCAAAGCCGCGAGATACAAACTCGTGCAGGAGCGGCGCGGCCTCGCGATCGCGATTGCGCTCGGCCACCGGCGCCGGCGTACCGATAATCCGCAAACAAATGAGATGCGCGAGACGTTCGTCTTTATCCAAAATACGATCGAAGCTATCGAACGCGCGATAGCGCACGAGCAATTGATCGTCGACGAACCGGTAGAGACCTTTGCGCTACCAAATCTGGAACTGGGGCCGGCCCTTGCGGCGCCGGACGAGGCAGCATTAACTGCGCTAGCGAAAACTGGTGGTGCGGCTAACTGCCAGAACACGAAGACGGCTCAAGCAACGACCTCACTCAATATCGCGCAAGAATTGCCGTGACCGTCGTATGACGTCCCGAATTTGCCGACGTTCAGCAATAACCTCACGCGTGTAGAGACCATTTTTGAGCGCATTCTTATTTCTTCGTGGCGCGCCAGATCCGGCGGCGCCACCATGCATGCGGCATCTCCGTTTGCCGCGCACCGCCGGCGACCGGCACGGATTGCCAGAACGCGTTTTAGCTCCGCAGCGCAGGCTCGCCAACATTGGACCTGTATTACGCTTGTGAGGGCTTGCCATTTTTCAACTTCACTTTACTTCGAGACGCACGCGTTTTTTCGATTATCGGCATTGTTGGCGGTGAATCATGCCGCAAGGCTGCGGGCTTTGTCGCTTCGTTGTTGGTTGTCGCTGCACCGCCCTGATGCGAAACGTGTCCGACAATCGCTTGGCTGCCATCGGTCACCGACAGGTTTCCGACGTTAACTGTTTGGTCCGGACCACGTTGATGACGTTTTAGTGCCTCGAACTGAGCCGTGAAGGTGCGCATCATTTTCGTATACATCCGCTCGACAAGTTCCAATTCGTCGAGAGTCCTCGCGTTGCTGAACTTTCCCGCGAGCTGCATGATTGCGCTATGGCATGTTGCCATCTGGGAGAGAAGCATTCCAGTGAGGTGGTCCTTTTGGGGCAATTCTTCGAGAACGGAAGTCAAGAATTCCAACTTCCGACTCCTATATTGATCGTCGACTGGAATCGTATTGGCGATCTGATGAAACAACTCGTCTGTGAAATTCGGATTTGTGGATCCGAGTTCCTCCCGGATAGACTGAGGCATGCGTTTGGGCTTCGGCTCGCCCGACGGATAGTAATCATCCGGGTTGTACATTGATTTCGGTTCTCTCTTATCTGTGTCACTCTCAAATGAGGACTTGAGCAGCGATATAGATATGAGAATTCCGTCCAACCGAGTAGGAGGCCGTGTAAATTTTCAATGTTTTTCCAAAGCTATGTACAGCCCCAGGCCTACTTTGCATGGGGTTGTTTTTAACTTTTTTCGGCAGCCCCTATCGGGGTTCCGTTTTGCCCACTATCGACATATCGGACCCATCCTTGTAAGCCGGATGCTTCCAGCCATCCTCGTCGTAGTCGGCCATACATTTGTCGGCGAGCGCCTCCATCTCGGCCAGCGCGCCCGAGCCCATGGCCTGTTGCAGCGGAAACAGCCGGACCAGCTCGTGGCTGCCGGCGTAGTTCATTTCGTAGAGTTCGTGGCGGGCACCGAATTCGCTGCCGATCGCGTCCCACAAGAGCTTCATGATCTTGATGCGCTGCTTGTAATCGATGTTGTTGGAGCCGCGCACGTAGCGGGCGAGATATTTATCGATGTCCGGATTCTTAAAATCGCGTGCGTGCGAAGGCAGGTAGATCAGTCCGGAGGCGACCACCTTTTCGACGATCGAGCGCACCGCTGGATAGGCTTCGGTCATAAACAGCCGGTAGACCGTCGAGGCGCGCACGTTCGGCAGCACGGCACCGTTAATCCATGGGTCCGGGTTGCAGACCATGGCGTCAGTGAGCGACCAAAACAGATTGCGCCACCCGATCACTTCGCCGACATGAACTTGCACGCCGCGAAAGGCGTCGACGCCGGTCGCGCGCGCGGCTTTCAGGAGCAAGCCCGCGATAAAATCGAGCTTGACGGCAAGCCGTGTGCAGCCTTGCAGCGTGTAACCGTTGACCCATCCCGACTTTGGATAAAAATCCTTCAGCTTCTGGATATCCCGGTAGATGATCACGTTTTCCCACGGAATGAAGGCGTTATCGAAAACGAAGATAGCGTCGTTTTCGTCGAAGCGCGAGGTGAGCGGGTAGTCGAAAGGTGAGCCGGTCGCCGCCGCCGCGTATTCATAGGACGCGCGGCAGATGAGCTTGATGCCGGGCGTGTCCATCGGCGCGATGAACATAACGACCATCGACGGATCGGTGATCTCCTGGCCCATATTCTGGCCGAGGAAATTGTAATGGGTGAGCGCCGAATTGGTCGCCACGACCTTGGCGCCGGAGACGAAAATGCCGGCGTCGTTTTCTTTCTGGACGGTGATGTAGACGTCCTTGACCTGGTCGGCGGGTTTCGAGCGGTCGATCGGCGGGTTGACCAGCGCATGGTTGAGGTAGAGCGCTGCTTCCTGGCCGCGCTTGTACCAGGCGCGCGCATTGTCGGCGAACTGGCCGTAGAACTCGGCATTGGCGCCGAGCGTGTTGAGAAAGGCGGCCTTATAGTCGGGGCTGCGGCCCATCCAGCCATAGGTGATGCGCGCCCAGTCGGCGATGGCGTCGCGTTGCGCGATCAGCTCTTCGCGTGAATGCGCCACCTTAAAGTATTTATGCGTATAACCGCCGGAGCCGGTATCGGTCGTCGTGCACAGCGCGGCATGGCTCTCGTTGGCGTGCAGCGCATCGTAGAGCTGGCCGACGGATGCGGCGGCATTGCGGAAAGCGGGATGGGTGGTGACGTCCTTGACCCGCTCGCCGTAGATGTAGACCTCGCGCCCGTCGCGCAGCGACTCGAGATATTCCGCGCCCGTAAAAGGGCGCTTTTTGTCTTTGATGATCAACTCGGGACGTTGTGACATGACGGGATCCGTTGTTCTTGCCGAAAGCGCGGCACAGACTACGGACCCCTCGGTTTCGCGCAAGTGCAATTAATGTCGGGCGCTTTGCTCGGCTGCGGCCTTAGATTGTGTGGCTTTTTGCGTCGCCTCCCGCTTGATTTTCGCGCCTTCCTCGAGCGAGCGGCGGATGCCGTAATAGAACGACCAGATCACCGCGACCAGCAGGATGAGCCCGACCGGCCGCATCAGCAAATCTTGATATTTGCCGTCATAGATCCAGATCGTGCGGCGCAAGTTCTGGTCGGCGAGGGGACCCAGAATGAGGCCGAGGATGAGCGGCGCGAATGGATAGCTGCCGCGGTAGAGCAGGTAGCCGATGCCGCCGGAAATGAACATCACGCCAATATCGAACATCGAATCGGAAGCTGCGAAGGTTCCGATCAGGCATAACAGGATCACCGCCGACATCACGATCGCAGGCGGCAGCGATAGCAGATAGACGCTCGGCCGGATGAGCATGAACGCGACCGCGTACATGAAGAGATTGGACGAGAATAACGTCGCGTAGATGAAGTGCATGAAGCCCGGATGGTCCATGTTGATGTTGGGGCCGAGCGTAATGCCGTGCAGGCTGAGGGCGGCGATGATCAGCGCGCAGGAGCTGTTGCCGGGAATGCCGAGCGTGGTGGTCGGCAGCAGCGCACCGCCGCAACAGGCATTGTTGGCGACTTCCGAGCAGACCACGCCCTCGAAGTCGCCATTGGTGAATTTGCGGCCCGTGGCACGTTCGCCGAAATTGTAGGACACGAAGGCGGCGATATTGGCGCCGACGCCCGGGATGGCGCCGATGACGGTGCCGACGGCGCTGGAGCGAAGCGCGCTTTTCCAGTATTTGCCGATAAAGCTCAGCGGCGGCACGATGCGCCCGACTTTGCTGGGGATCGGAATCGGTGTGCGCCGGCTGAGCACGTTCAGCGTCTCGGTCAGGCCGAACAGGCCGATCAGCACCGGCAGGTATTTGATGCCGGCCATCAACTCGGGCACGTCGAAGGTAAAGCGCGCGACACCGTGGATCTGGTCCATGCCGACCATGGCGATCATCAGGCCGAACCAGCCCATCGCCCAGCCTTTGAGCGGCTCTTCGCGTCCGGTCAGCGTGCCGGCGATCGAAACGCCGAGCATCACCAGCAGGAAGATTTCCCAGGAACTGAAACTGAGCGCGATGGCGATCATCACCGGCGCAAGGGCGACAAGGACGAACAGGCCGGCCCAGTTGCCGAGCATTGAGAAGGTGAGTGCCGTGCCGATGGCGAGCCCGCCTTGGCCGCGCCTGGCGAGTGGGTAGCCGGCCATGGCCGTGGGCACCGCCGAAGGCGTTCCCGGAATATTGACGAGCACCGCTGAGATCGCGCCGCCGAATTCGGTCGCGACCCAAACCGAAATGAGGAACACGATGGCGACCGGCGCCGAAAGCGAGTAGGTGAAGCCGACCAAGAGCGCCATCGCCATATTCGACGACAGGCCGGGCAGCGCGCCCCAGATGATGCCGAGTGCGGCGCCCAAAGCCGCAATCGACAAGCCGAAGGGCGTGAAGACGAACCACCAATCGAACGACATTCCGATTCCTTACTGGGCGATCATGAGATACTGAACGGCCAGGGCGAGATTGCCCTCGCCCGGCAAGGGCAGGCCGAAGCCGGCGGCAAAACAAAGCGTGATGAGGATCGGCAAGCCGACGGCTATCGCTGCGCGCACCCAGAGCTTGCCGTCCGGCCAGTACAGCCACAGCATGGTAAACAGGAAGAGGATTGCGGCGACTTCGAACGGCAGAAATTCCAGCAAACCGAAATAGAAGACGCCGACTATGACAATGGCCAAGCCGGCGCGCGCCAAGCTGCTGTCGCCGACTTCTTCGACCATCCGCACACGCAAGGCGCCGCCGCGGATCGCCTTGACCAACAGCACGGCCGCCATGATGAACAAGGTGCTGCCGAGCAGGATCGGCAGCATGGCGGGCGCCGTCTGCCAGCCTTCCGGCTGCGGGATCTGCAAGCCGCCGATGGTGAAATAGGCCGACACGATGAGGAGGCCGACGGCGATCAAGACGCTCGTCGGCCCCTCACTGGGCGGCGCGCCTTCTGTTTCGAACAGCGCGTCGCCCTCGGTGTCCTGCTGCGACATGGATCAGACCGCCGGTTTGTAACCCTTCGGCGGCCACCACTTCTCGAAGTCCTCGATCTCCGGCAGGTTGACGTCTTTCAGGCTCTTCTTGGCGAGGCCGGCGTCGACCAGCAGGTTGGACGCGACGCAATCCCACACGGCGGCGCGCTTGTCGGCCGCTTCGCCGACGACGGGGTCGGGGAAGCGCGGCTTCTTCGCCTCGAACGCCTGGAACTCAGGCGAATTGATGCTCTTCACCCAAGCGTCCGAAATCTGTTTGAGGATACCTTTGTCGACATCGCGCTTGAGCGCCATCGAAAGGCCGCCGCCGATCGGGCAGGCGACTTCCAGCGACGGAAGCCACTTGGTGATCGGCTCCATCGCGACGCCCTGAACCGTCAACGGCTTGTTGACGGCAAGGCACAGGCTGCGCAGCTTGCCGGACTTCAGGAACGGCAACTGCTCGTGGATGCCGTTGCAGGTTACATCGGTTTCACCCTCAAGCGTCGACTTCATAGCTGGCAGGCCGTCGTTATAGGGAACGAGCCGGTACTTGCCCTTGGACGCGCGCTGGACGAGCAGGGCGGCGAGATACCAAGTGCCGCCGGGGCCGTTTGTCGCCATGCGCAGTTTGCCCGGCTCCTTGCGTCCACGCTCGATCAGGTCGGCCATGTCCTTGATGGGTAAATCCTTCAACACTGCTATGCTCATGTAGGACGTGTCGCAGCCGAAGAACTGCCAATCCGAATAGTTGACCGTGGTGTCGAGATTGAGAATACGCAGGCCGCGATTGAAGCCCGGGCAGGACAGCCACGTGTAGCCGTCCGACGCCTGGCTGAAGACATACTTGGTGGCGATGGAACTGGTGCCGCCCGGTTTGTTGGTCGTGTTGATGTGGCCACCCAGATATTTTTGCATGTGCGGCTGCAAAGTGCGTGTCACCGAGTTCGACGCCGCCGCCTTGCGTCGTGGAAACGATTTGCGAAATCGGTTTGCTCGGAAATCCGGCACCGAAGCTCATGTCTAGCGGTAACGCTACACTTGCGCCGGTGGCGCCAACCAACTTGAGAAAATCTCGCCTGATGATGCCCATGGTCGTTGTCCTCCCTCCTAAGGTCGTTCTTTTTAAATTCGTCTTACATCCCGAGCAGCGTCGATGCGCGACGCTTTACGCACGCGACTCGCACGCAGGTCCGATATCTGGAAAGTCGTACAGAAAATGCGGCTGTCGCCGGTGAGCGATTGACCAAAGCCATTGCGCGCCGCCAGGTCTTCCGACCTGCGCAAGAGTCGCCACGTGTGGTGCGTGCACCTTCACAGGCCGACAAGGGCATCTCCCCGACGCATCCGCCAATTTATTTGTTTGCAGAAGGCGGATTGCTGCGAATTCAGCGTAGTCCCGTGTCGAAATAGATCAATGACATTCTGATTATCCCCCTCATAGATTAAATCTATGTAGGTCCGCGGAGCGGCCGCAGGCTGGTCTTGCCTTGCGCGGGTGCATTCGCGGACCACGCAATGCGAGCGGACGGTTCGGCGCCGTTGCGTCGGCGTTACGGGCATAGACAAAATCTATCAGAGACATTGCTAGAATATTCTTGATCTATCTGTCCCCGTGTCTAGTCTGCCGCTCAACGCCCGCGTGAAACGCAAAACAAGCGGGCCTTGGGGAGATGGCGTTGGCCGCGTATGAGCTGGCCGGGCACCGCGTGCCCGTAATCCTGATCACCGGATTTCTTGGCAGCGGCAAGACCACGCTGGTCAATCGGCTGCTCAAGGCGGAAACCTTCGCGCGCGCGGCCGTGGTGGTCAACGAATACGGAGAAGTGAGCGTCGATCACGTTCTGGTCGAAGCGCCGCGCCGGCGTATGCGCGTCATCAATTCCAGCTGCTTGTGCGGCCACGTGCACGAAGAGATAGCTTCAAGCCTTATCGATCTCTACGTCAAACGCGACCGCGATCCCGATTTCGGCTTCGATCACGTGTTGATCGAGATGTCCGGTCTCGCCGACCCGGTGCCGGTGATGCAGAACCTGTTGGCAGACCGGCACGTTACGCCGCTCTATGAATTGAAAACGGTCGTCGCGGTAGCTGATGGCGTGCATGGCATCGGTCAGCTCGCGCAGCAACCGCAGTCGGTGAAACAGGCGGCGGTCGCCGACACCATTATCATCAGCAAGATCGATGTCGCCGATCGTGCAGCGATTGATCGCCTTGCGGCCGAGCTCGCCGCCATCAATCCGGGCGCGCGGCAATTACGCGTCGCGCAGGGTGAACTGGCGCCGGGCGAAATCCTCGACCATGCCGGGTTCGATCTTGCCGGCCGCAGCGAAACCGCGCGCGCTTGGCTTAACGACATGTCCTATGCCGCAACCGTAGCACCGGCCTCGGCCGACCCCGCGATTTCGACCTTTGCGCTCACTTACGACGAGGAGATCACGCTCCCGGGTTTTGTGCTGTGGATGAACCTGCTGGCCGGGTTTCGCGGCGCGGGCCTTCTGCGCGCGAAAGGCATCGTCAATGTCGAGGGCAAACCCTACGCCGTGCAAGCGGTGCAGACCATCGTCAGTGAACCGGTGCCGCTTGCCGACTGGCCCGAAGGCGACGATCGCCGCTCGTGCCTCGTGTTCATCACCCGCGGTATCGATGCCGCCGACATCGAGCGCACCTTCAGCGCTTTCCGATTCGAGGGCGGCCGCGCCGAACGCAACATGACGATCAATCCAGAAACCTACGCGCAATTCCGTCAATCCATCGAACTGTTCCGCACGTCGCCACAACGCGGCGCGGCAAAGACTTCGTCAAAAATCAAGAATGAACTGGAGACCCAATGACTGACGCCAAAAGAGACGCGTCCACCTCGGACGCCGTCAAATACGTCACCGCCGCCAGCATGATCGACTGCACCGGCTCATCCGCGAGCAAGGACCCGGTAATCGTGCTCAAGGGCAAGCGCATCGACAAGATTGGCACCAAGGATTCGATCAAGATTCCGCAAGGTGCTGACGTAATCGACTGCGGCAGTTGCACACTGATTCCGGGGCTGATGGACATCCACCTGCATACTTTGATGTTCAACTGCCTGACCTTCCACAACTACCGTGTCGCCATGTGGGAGATCACGCCCGAGCTGCAGCAGATGTACGGGTTGTTTCACGCTCAGCTCGTCTTCGATATGGGCTTCACCACGGTGCGCGATCTCGGCATGAATTCGCAGCACGGATTGTTGGTGAGGGAGGCCTGCGCTATCCGCGATTCCATCGATGCCGGGATCGTCGAGGGGCCGCGCATGCAGGTCGCGGCCTTCACCGTCATCACCGGCTCGCATCTTTCGCTGATCCAGCCGCGCGCGGCGCTCCGCCTCGGCTTCCAGGCCGCCGACGGGCCGTGGGAGCTGCGCAAGCTCGCGCGCCAGAACCTCCTGGACGGCGCCGACTGGATCAAGAGCTGTGTCACCGGCGGCGGCGGCACCGACAAGGAAGAGCCCGACATCCGTAACATGACGCAGGAGGAGTGCGACGCCGTCGTCGACGAAGCGCACGCCTTCCACAAGCAATGCGCCGTGCACTGCTTCACGCCGCAGGGCCAGCGCATGGCGCTGAAGGCCGGCGTCGACACCATCGAGCACATGGTGTTCCACGACGACGAGACGCTCGGCATGATCAAGGAAGCAGGCGTGTGGATGACGCCGACATTGGCGCACCGCGTCGACCACGCCATCGACGTGCGCAAGGAAATTGGCACCGCAAAATTCGTCACCGACAAGATGAAGAAGCTGCAGCCTTACTGCTTCGAGACCTTCCAGAAAGCAGTGAAGATGGGCATCAACATCGCCATGGGCACCGACATGGGACTCGATCCGGAGATGGGCAGCAATGCCACCGAATTGGCGATCTATGTCGACCTCGGCATGAAGCCGATGCACGCGCTGCAGACCGCCACCATCAACGCCGCAAAAGCGATCAAGTTGGACAAGGACCTCGGCACGCTCGAAGCCGGCAAGCTTGCCGACATCGTCGCCGTCAACGGCGATCCGGTGGCAAATATCAAGTGCCTGCAGGAGAAGAAGAACATCCAGCTCGTGATGAAGGAAGGCCAGGTCTATGCCGACCGCCGTCCGGGCAAGCCGACCAAGAACGTGGTCGACGCCCAACCCGGCAGTTGGAAGATTATCGACTATCTCTAGTGGCTAGTGGATCTCGGGCTCAGGAATGGGCCCGAGGGGGGCGAGGAAGTCGAAATCGCAGCCTTCGTCGGCCTGGCCGATATGCTGTGAGTACATGGCGCCGTAGCCGCGCGGATAACGCGGCTCCGGCTGCTTCCAGGCCGCGCGGCGTCGCGCTAGTTCCTCGTCGCTGACGTGCAGGTGGATGCGTCGGCCGGGCACGTCCACCTCAATCTCGTCGCCAGTCTGCACGAACGCGAGCGTGCCGCCGACATAGCTTTCCGGCGCCACATGCAGGATGCAGGCGCCGTAGCTGGTGCCGCTCATGCGCGCGTCGGATATGCGCAGCATGTCCTTGACGCCCGCCTTCAGGAGCTTCTTCGGGATCGGCAGCATGCCCCATTCCGGCATGCCGGGCGCGCCCTTCGGCCCGCCGTTTTTGAGCACCAGGATATGGTCGGGCGTGACGTCGAGGTCGTCGCGGTCGATCTCGCGCGCCATGTGGTTGTAATCCTCGAACGCAATTGCCGGCCCGCGATGGCGCAACAGCCGCGGCTCGGCCGCCGACGGCTTCATCACGCAGCCGCGCGGCGCCAGATTGCCGGTCAAAACGGCGGTTGCTTCCGCGCTGGAGACCGGATTGTTGAGCGAGCGGATCACCTCCGGCAGGTAGACCTCGGCGCCCTTGATGTTCTCGCCGATCGTCTTGCCGGTGACGGTGAGGCAGGAAAGGTCAAGCTTCGACTTCAACTCGTTCATTAGCGCGCGCAGGCCACCGGCGTAATAGAAATCCTCCATCAACAGATCGCCCGAGGGCCGGATGTTGGCCAGCACCGGGATTTCGCGCGAGATGTCGTCGAAGCGCTTCATGTCCATGGGCAGGCCGGCGCGGCGCGCCATCGCCACCACATGAATAATGGCGTTGGTGGAGCCGCCCATCGCCATATGCACGCGGATGGCGTTGTCGAAGGCGGCTGGCGTCAAAATCTTGTCCGGCGTCAGGTCTTCCCAGACCATGTCGACGATGCGGCGCCCCGCATTCGAGCACATGCGCGGATGCGAGCTGTCCGCCGCCGGAATGGAGGACGCGCCGGGCAATGTCATGCCGAGAGCATCCGAAATCGCCATCATGGTCGCGGCCGTGCCCATCACCATGCAGGTGCCATAGGAGCGCGAAATGCCGCCTTCGATCTCGGCCCACTCCTCCTCGCTGATGCGGCCGGCACGCTTCTCGTCCCAGTATTTCCAGGCGTCGGAGCCGGAGCCGAGCGTCTGCCCGCGCCAATTGCCGCGCAGCATGGGGCCCGCTGGCGCATAGATCGCCGGCACACCCATGCTGATTGCGCCCATGATGAGGCCGGGCGTGGTCTTGTCGCAGCCGCCGAGCAGCACCGCGCCGTCAATCGGATGGCTGCGCAAAAGTTCTTCTGTCTCCATCGCCAGCAGGTTGCGATAGAGCATGGTGGAGGGCTTCACGAACGGCTCCGCCAGCGACAGCGCCGGCAGTTCGACCGGGAAGCCGCCGGCCTCCCAGATACCGCGCTTGACGTCCTCGGCACGCGCGCGCAGGTGCGTGTGGCAGAAATTGATATCGCTCCAAGTGTTGATGATGCCGATCACCGGCTTGCCGGTCCAATCGGCGGCGTCGAAGCCGCCCTGGCGAAACCGCGAGCGATGCCCGAACGAGCGCAGGTCCTGCACGCCGAGCCAGCGATAGCTGCGTAAATCTTCGGGGCGTTTTCGTGGAGCCATTGTTGTTTCCTTTGCCGCCTTTGCTAGCAGGCTACGCGTTTTGCGCAACGCTAAAAAGTGCCGTCCGGTCATGAATGCGTTAACGCCGGGTCATTGCTTGTTTCTGTGAAGCCGGGCATTGATTCCGACAGCGCGGCGAGCGATTTTCGCAGGGCGGAAAGTTCATGGCGCCGGGATCGGATTTCAGCGAACCGTTTGACGTGGTGGTGGTCGGCGGCGGCAATGCCGCGCTCTGCGCCGCCATCGCCGCCGCGCGCGCCGGAGCCCGCGTCATCGTGCTGGAAGGTGCGCCGGAATTCTACCGCGGTGGCAACACCCGCCACACACGCAACCTGCGCCTTGCCCACGACGGCACTGCGCCCACCATGACCGGGCCTTACGCGCCGGAGGAATTTCTCGACGATCTCTACCGCGTCACCGGCGGTGAAACCGACAAGATTCTCGCCGAACTCACCATCGCGCGTTCGAGCGAATTGCTCGGCTGGCTGAACGAGCAGGGCGTGCGGTTCCAGCCGCCACTCGGCGGCACGCTCTCGCTCGGCAAGACCAACGCCTTTTTTCTCGGTGGCGGACGCGGCGCGCTCAACGCGCTTTACCGGCGCGCGCAGGCTCTCGGTGTGACCTGCCTCTACAACGCGCCGGTTACGGAACTGGTGATCGACAACGGTTATTTTATGTCGGCAAAGATCACGTTCAATGGTGCGACTCAAAGCGTGCGCGGCCGCGCATTGGTGGCGGCTGCCGGCGGTTTCGAAGCCAACATCGAATGGCTGAAGGAATATTGGGGCAGGGCAGCCGACAACTTTCTCATTCGAGGAACACCCTATAACCGAGGCGAAGTTTTGCGCATGTTGCTTGATGCCGGCGTGGGCGCGGTCGGCGACCCGACGCAATGCCATGCGGTGGCGATCGATGCGCGCGCACCCAAGTTCGACGGCGGTATCGCCACGCGGCTCGATAGCGTGGTGTTTGGCATCGTGGTCAACCGCGATGCGCAGCGATTTTACGACGAGGGCGAGGAGACCTGGCCCAAGCGTTACGCCATTTGGGGCCGCCTGATCGCCCAGCAGCAAGACCAGATCGCCTATTCGATCATCGACGCCAAATCGCTTCGGCTGTTCATGCCATCGATCTTTCCGGCCATTCAGGCGCAAACGATCCCAGAACTCGCTGACATGCTTGAGCTCGATGCGGCAGCCCTGACCAGGACCGTCAAGGATTTCAACGCCGCTGTACAGCCGGGCAGCTTCGATCATACCGTGCTCGACGATTGCAAGACCGCCGGCCTTGCCATTGCGAAAAGTCATTGGGCGCGCAAGCTCGACACGCCGCCATTTTATGGCTACCCGCTGCGCCCCGGCATTACTTTCACTTATCTCGGCGTGCGGGTGAACGAAGAACTCCCGCATGATGATGAAAAACGGCACGGACGCGGGCAACATGTTCGCCGCCGGTGAAATCATGGCCGGCAACGTGCTCGGCAAAGGCTATCTTGCCGGCATCGGCATGACCATCGGGTCGGTGTTCGGCCGTATCGCGGGCGAGGAAGCGGCCAAACATGCACGCAACTGACGCGCTGCGCGAAGCCAACCGGCTGATGACGGTGTGCAATGCCTGCCGCTATTGCGAGGGGCTGTGCGCGGTGTTTCCGGCCATGGAAATGCGGCGGGCCTTCAACGACGGCGACCTCACATATCTCGCCAATCTTTGCCATCAGTGCGGCGCGTGCTTCCATGATTGCCAGTATTCACCGCCGCACCAGTTCGACGTCAATGTGCCGCGCACGCTCGCGCGCCTGCGCAACGAGAGCTACGCGGCTTATGCTTGGCCGCGCAACTTTGCCGATGCCTTTGCGAAACAACGGCGTCGTCGTCACGCTGCTGACGGCGGCAAGCGTCGCGGCCTTCATCTTCGGCTTCGTCGTCTTTGCCGATCCGGCGCGCTCTGTGGTCGCGCAACAGCGGCGATTTCTACAAGGTTATGCCGCACGACGCCATGGTCGCGTTGTTCGGATCGTATCACTCTTCGCCATCGTGGCCTTTGTTGCAGCTTACGCGCCTTCTGGCGCGAGATCGCAAGGCGATGCGCCGCGCGCCGGCATCATCGCGTTCTTCCGAGCGATCAGAGACACGTTGACCTTGAAATATCTCGGCGGCGGGGGCGGTGGCTGCTCGTCCGAGACCGAGCAACCGTCGGCACGTCGGCGGCTTTATCACCAACTCACCTTCTTCGGCTTTCTACTCTGCTTTGCCGCCACTTCGGTCGCGACGCTCTATCACTATGGCTTCGGTTGGCCCGCGCCCTACGCGATCGTCAGCGTGCCGGTGCTGCTCGGCATCGCCGGCGGCATCGGGCTTCTGGCCGGGCCTGTCGGCTTGTTCGTCCTGTCGCGCCGGCGCGATGCCGTCCTCACCGACGGCGCCCGCACCGGCATGGACACGGCTTTTCTGCTGATGCTGTTTCTCACCAGCCTGACCGGCTTTGCGCTGATGATCCTGCGCGACACCGCCGCCATGGGGCTGCTGCTAGCCTTGCATCTCGGCGTCGTGCTCGGGCTTTTCCTGAGCATGCCCTACGGCAAATTCGTGCACGGGCTCTATCGCTTTCTGGCGCTCGTCAAATATGCGGGCGAGCGGCGGCACGGGACGATTGTCGACTAGCGGCTACAGCGCAGCGACCGTTGAAATCTCGATCAGAAGCGGTTCCTGCACCAGCCGGTCGATCATCAGCAGCGTATTGGGCGGATAGGCGCCATTGGCGAACATCTTGGGAAATTCGCGCAAGCGGTAGGCCATGAACTTCGGGATGTCCTGCGAGTGCACGAGATAGGTCGTGAACTCGACGACATTGCCCCAGCCAGCGCCTTGCGAGGCAAGCGCCGCCGCGATGTTGGCGAAGGTTTGCGCGCATTGCGCCTCGAAATCCGCGCCGGCCAGCGAGCCATCCTTGTGCACGCCGACTTGGCCGGCGATGAACAGGAATTCCGACGCCTTCACCCGCGTCATCTGTGAATATTGCCCGAGCGGCTTGCCGAGTGTGTCAGGGTTGATGATCTTGATGTCAGGCATGGCGCGTCCTCGCTGCGGAAATCAGGCCTCGACGATCTCTTCCGGAAATTTGTGCAGCCGGTCGCCGGGCCCGTTGCCGCCGATCAGGTAATTATCGCACAGCCAGTTGAGAGTGCCGCCGTGGATGTAGGTCGGGTGCACGACGATATTCATGTCCTTTGCGATGGTCCATGGCTCGTCGTTGCGCACCAGCGGCCGCTCGACCAGATCGTAGCCCTGGCCGTGGCAGTAGAGCCGCGCCTCGGCCGGGCGGCCGTTCTTGCGCATGAAGTCGTTGAAGGCGTCCCAAATGTCCTTGCAGGGCGTGCCGGGCTTCAAAAGATCGAGTGTGAATTTGCGCGAGGACTTGCAAAATTCGAGCTCGTCCTTCATCGCCTGCGGCACCTTGGCGCCGACCACGCAGGAACGGCCAAGCTCGGTGTACATGCCGCCCGGACCAGAATCCTCCACCAGCAGCACGAACTGGTCGCCTTCCTTGATGACGCGGTTTTGCAGGTGACGCGGGCCGAATGGTGACGGTGTACCGAGCGGCATCGAGGCGCAGAGATAGATGCCGTTCTCCGAGCCATGCGAAACGCTGTAGGCTTGCGCGACCGCCGCGACCTCGATGTCGCGCATGCCCGGCTTCACTGCGGCAAAAGCGGCACGCATGGCGCCGTCCTGCATGGCGGCGGCGCGCTTGACCAGCTCCATTTCCTCAGGGCTCTTGATGACCTTGATTTTGTCGATCATCTCAGAGGCATCGACGTAGCTCGCGTTCGGAAAGGCGCGCTTCATGTAGTCGAGCAGCGCAAACGACATCTGATAGGTGCCGACGTAGCCAATCGTGCCCTTGGCGAACGGGACGAGTGCCTTGGCGGCAAGCTCCGGATCGTACTCCTTGGTGTAGTGTGCCGAGGCATAACTCGGCGTGGTCAGCACCGCCTTCACACCGCGCCAGGTTTGTGGGTCTTGTGCCGGCTTGATATCGCCGCCGAATGGGCCTTGGCACACCACCGTCATCTCGTCGTCGCGCGGAAACACCACAGTCTGCGGATAGCCATTGACCGCGGGAATGTCGGTGAACCAGCGCACATAGCCGCCCATGTGATCGTTGTTGTTCTGCATAAGCAGCACGTCGATCTTCGCCGCGGCCATCGCAGCGCGCACCGCTTTCCAGCGGCGCTCGAGCTCTGCGGTCGAGATCGGCGTGTTCAAGCGTTCGGACAGGGCCATGTCGTTATCCTCTCCAGGATGCGGGCTTGCGCACGATGTTGACCATGGATTTCAGATCGCCGGCAAGATACTTCTCCATGTTGCCGGCGATCGTCGGCATGGCGCGCTCCTCGTAGCCTTGTGAATAGCCGCCGAGATGGGAGAACATCAGCAGTTTGTCAGTGCTCCACAGCGGGCTTGTCGGCAGCAGTGGCTCCTGTAAAAAGACGTCGAGCGCGGCGCCGGCGATTTTGCCGTCGTCGAGCGCTTGCTTCAATGCGTCCTCGTCTACTACGCCGCCGCGCGCCATATTGACCAGATAGGCCGTCGGCTTCATGGCGGACAGCAGCTTGTCGCCAACGATGTTGCGCGTTTGCGGCGTCATCGGAGTCATGACCACCAGATAGTCGAGATCGCCGGCAACCTGCAAAAGGTCCGCGGTCGCCACCATGCGGTCGAAGCCAGGCGCCTCGCGCGGGGTCGACGTGATGCCAACGACCGTCATATTCAAGGCCTTGCAAATCGGGGCGAGGTACTCGGAGATCATTCCGACCCCGAGAATGCCGACGGTCTTGCCGGACAAAAGCTGCGCCGGCCAGCGGTCCCATTCGCTGCGTTCCTGCGCATGCACCGCGCGCGGCAGATCGCGCGCCAGCGCCAGCATGTAGGCGATCGTTGCTTCCGAAACCGGTGCCCCGTGGATGCCGCGCACATTGGTGACCAGCACCTCCTTGCCGAGCGAGGGCAGGTCGACGATGTTGTCGACGCCGGTGCCGAGCGCCTGGATCCATTTCAACTTCTTGGCGTCGCGCACCACGTGGTCCGCCATCGGCGGCGAAAAGCACAAGAGCACCTCGATGTCCGCGATGTATGGATCGACCAGGCTGTGATCGCCGACCACATCGATCGTCAGTTGCGGGAACCGTTCCAGCAACATGGCCCGGTAGCGGGCCCGCATGGCTTCCTGGACTTCGGTGAGAATGAGTACGTGCGTCATTGCGGCGGTCTTATAGGGGCAAATGAAGAGCCGGGGAACATCACGCCGGTGTGAAAATGCCGCCGCCACGGTGGCCCGTCGCAAGCGCATGCGCTAACATGATAAAAAACGGCCGCCGAGGGGATAACGAGATGCCGATCGATTTGCTGAACGTGAGCTGGCTATACGTCATTGTGTTGGGGGTCTTCGTCTTCGTCGCCAGCTTTATCGGCAACCTCTTGTCGTTTAGCCATCGCGGTTGGGCTGCTGCCCTTTCGGCGCTCGCCTTTATCGTGATGTTTATCTTCTGGACCTATTATCCGCACGGCCTGCCGCTGCCGACCCGGCTCACGTCGGACGAACCGGCGGCCGCGGAGCCGGTCGGCCTGCCGCAACCGCAGGCTGACACCCCGCAAAAGCCACGCAACCCTGTCTCCGATATCACGCCTCCGAAAAACCCGGTGACGACCATTACCCCGCCGGCGGGCAATGCGCCGCCGGCATCGAACAAGCCTCAATAGGCTTGCATCCGGTCGCCCTCATGTGTTTGCTGAAGGTTGCCCGGTGCCGGCGCCGGTGCGGGTGAAAACGATGTCCGTAAAGATCGATACTGCGACCAAGCCTCTCTGGAGTCCGGATCCCGAGCGCGTTGCCAAGACGCAGGTGATGGCCGTCATCGCCGAGGCCAATAAGCGTTACGGGCTGAAGCTAAACAATTACCGAGACCTGCACGCCTGGTCGGTGGCAAACGGCGCCGAGTTCTGGGATCTGATCTGGGACTATTGTGGTGTCGTCGGCGAGAAGGGCGCGCGGTGGCTCATCGACGGCGATAAGATGCCGGGCGCGCAGTTTTTCCCCGACGCCAAGCTCAATTTTGCCGAGAACCTGCTGAGCAAGCCGGGACGTGGCGATGCCATGATTTTCCGCGGCGAGGACAAAGTGTCCTACCGGCTGAGTTGGGACGAGTTGAACGCACTGGTCTCACGGCTGCAGCAGGCCTTGCGCGGTGCCGGTGTCGGCCAAGGCGACCGCGTCGCGGCAATGATGCCCAACCTGCCGGAAACGATCGCGCTGATGCTCGCGGTCACCTCGATCGGCGCGATTTTCTCGTCCTGCTCGCCCGACTTCGGCGAGCGTGGCGTGCTCGACCGCTTCGGCCAGATCGAGCCGAAGGTGTTCGTCACTGTCGACGGCTATTGGTACAACGGCAAGCAGATCGAGATCGCCGGCAAACTTGCGACCGTCGCCAAAGAGCTGACCACGGCGGCGACGGTGGTGATCGTGCCCTATCTCGGCAAAGCCGCGGACGTCGCGGCCAAGGTGCCGCGCGCAACGACGCTTGACGATTTCCTCAAGCCTTATGCGGCAAAGCCGCTCACCTTCGAACGGCTGCCGTTCAATCATCCCATCTATATCCTGTTTTCATCGGGCACCACTGGCGTGCCGAAATGCATCGTGCACGGCGCCGGCGGCACCTTATTGCAGCACATGAAGGAACACCGGCTGCAATGCGACCTGCACCCGGGCGAGCGGTTGTTCTATTTCACCACCTGCGGCTGGATGATGTGGAACTGGCTCGCCTCCGGCATCGGTTCCGGAGCAACCTTGTTATTGTACGACGGTTCGCCCTTTGCGCCGCAGACTGTGCTGTTCGATTTCGCGCAAGACGAGAAAATGAACGTTTTTGGCACGTCGGCAAAGTACATCGACGCTTGCAAAAAGGCGGGACTGTCGCCCGCGCGCACGCACGATCTTTCGAGTGTGCGGCTGATCACATCGACAGGCTCGCCGCTCGCAGCCGAAAGCTTTGATTACGTCTATTCGGATATCAAGTCGGACGTGCATCTCGCCTCGATATCCGGCGGCACCGATATCGTTTCATGCTTCGTGCTGGGCGATCCGACCGCGCCGGTTTGGCGCGGCGAAATCCAGGCGCCGGGCTTAGGGATGGCGGTCGACGTCTGGTCTGAGGACGGCAAGCCGATCCGTGAAGAAAAAGGCGAACTGGTCTGCACCAAGCCGTTCCCGTCGATGCCGGTGATGTTCTGGAACGATCCGGGCGGCCGGAAATATCACGCCGCCTATTTCGAGCGTTTCCCGAACGTGTGGTGCCACGGCGACTTCGCCGAATGGACCGTGCACGGCGGCATCATCATCCATGGCCGGTCCGATGCCACGCTTAACCCGGGCGGCGTGCGTATTGGCACGGCGGAAATCTATGCGCAGGTCGAACAGATTCCGGAAGTGCTGGAGGCGATCGCTATCGGCCAGGACTGGGACAACGACGTGCGCGTCGTCCTGTTCGTGCGGCTCAGCGATGGCACGATGCTCGACGATGCCTTGCGCGACAAGATCAAGCAGAAAATCCGCACGGGTGCGTCGCCGCGCCATGTGCCGGCGAAGATCGTGTCGATCGCCGACATCCCGCGCACCAAATCGGGCAAGATCACCGAGCTTGCCGTACGCGACGTGATCCACGGCCGTGCTGTGAAAAACACCGAAGCCTTGGCCAATCCGGAAGCGCTCGATCTCTACCGCGATCTACCCGATTTGCGCGGCTGAGCGGCAAATTCGCAGGGCCGGACGGGCGCTTAGCGAGGCCGTGACAACGACACGATTCTACCCCATCTATTGGACATGAGCGCCAACACCGATTTCCATATCGAAATGGACCGCCTGCAGGGCCACCTGCCGGGCTGGGCCAGCCGTCACGTCGATCGTCTGCGCCATCCACGCGCCGTCTGGGTGCGGGTGCCGGCCGGCGTCGCCTTGACCGGCGGCGGCGTGCTCAGCGTCTTGCCGGGGCTTGGCCTCTGGATGCTGCCAATCGGCTTAGCGCTGCTCGCCCATGACGTGCCGCCCATGCAGCGTCCGCTCGCGCGCATGCTGAATTTCACCAACGGCAAGATCGAAAAGATCAAGGCGCGCAAAACTGCCGCGCCTGCGCCGGAAGCGGAATAATCGGCTACCGGTCGGGCGCGTCGAAGCGCTTGGCTATTGGATTTTTCCGCGTCAGCGGTTACAGGATCGGTCCGCACAGGGGGAAGGACCGATGCTTTCCGACGCCGACCGAAAAAAGGCCGCCGACATTCTTATGCAGGCGGCCAAGGACCGCAAACAAGCGCCCCAGCTCCACGTCACGTTTCCCAACATCACCATCGAGGATTCCTACGCGATCTCCGCAGCTGTAATGGAGCGCAAGGTCGCCGCCGGCCGCAAGCTGATCGGCCACAAGGTGGGGTTGACCTCCAAGGCCATGCAACGCTCGTCCATGATCGACGAGCCGGACTACGGCTATATCCTTGACGACCAGATGATCGGCGACGGCGCCAAGGTGCCGCACGAGAATTACTGCAAGCCACGCGTCGAAGTGGAACTCGCCTTCGTCATGGGCAAGCGGCTGGAAGGGCCGGGTGTCGGTCTCGCCGAAGTGTTGCGTGCCACCGAGTACATCATTCCGGCGATCGAGATCGTCGATGCGCGCATCCAGGATCCGCGCAAGATCGTCGACACCGTCGCCGATAACGGCGCCGCCGCCGGCATTGCGCTGGGCGGACGCCCGGTCGGTCCGCTTGATGTCGACTTGCGCTGGGTCGGCGGCATCATGTACCGCAATTCCGAGATCGAAGAGACGGGGCTTGCCGCCGGCGTGCTCGGCCATCCGGCGCTCGGCGTGGCCTGGCTCGCCAACAAGATCTGCCAGTACGGTCACGCCATGGAGCCGGGCCACATCGTGCTTGCCGGCTCCTTCACGCGCGTCGTGTTCGCGCAGAAGGGCGACACGCTGCACGCCGATTTCGGTCCGCTCGGCGGACTCGCCATTCAATTTGTCTAGCGCATGATCCCGAAAAGTGGGAACCGGTTTTCGGGCAAGATCATGCGCAAAATGAAAAAGTGAACCGAACATGCCGGAATTCCAGATCAACGCCTTCAAGCACGCGCTTGCCGCCGGCAAGCTGCAGATCGGTCTTTGGTCGAGCCTGTGCAGCAACATCGCGGCCGAAGTGATTTCCGATTCCGGCTTCGACTGGATCCTGCTCGACACCGAGCATTCGCCCAATGAAATTCCCGATCTGGTCGGGCAGTTGCAGGCCGTGCAGCGCGGCACCGCGACGCCGATCATCCGCCCGGCCTGGAACGACGCCGTGCTCGCCAAACGCTGTCTCGACATCGGCGCGCAGACGCTATTGTTCCCCTACGTGCAGAACGTGGACGAGGCCAAGCGCGCGGTGGCCTCCACGCGCTATCCGCCGGACGGCATCCGCGGTGTCTCGGTGGCGGCGCGCGCCAGCCGCTACGGCCGCGTGCCCGGCTATCTCGGCAAGGCCAACAGCGAAATCTGCGTGCTGGTGCAGGTGGAGACGCGCAGCGCGCTCGATCAGTTGGAAGCCATCGCCAAAGTCGACGGTGTCGATGGCGTCTTCATCGGGCCGTCCGATCTCGCCGCCTCGCTCGGCCATCTCGGCAATCCGGCCCATGCGGACGTGCAGGCCGCGATCAAGGACGCGGTCGAGCGCCTCAAAAAGCTGGGCAAGCCGGCCGGCATCCTCACCGGCAACGAGGAGGAGGTCCGCCGCTATATCGACTGGGGCTACCTATTCGTGGCGGTGGGGGCCGATATCGGCCTATTGGCCAAGAACGCCGACGCGCTGGCGAAGAAGTTCAAGGGTTAGCGGCAGTTTGCGCTAGATCAAAGCCCGCCGCAGGAACCTGCGCGATAGTTGCGCAGGAAACCAAGGAGGGCACTCATGTCGGAACAGGCTGAGCCCATTCACGACATTGCGCATCTGGGCAGCGTCGAGCTTTTCACGCCGAAGCCCGAGAAGAGCCTCTGGTATTTTCGCGACCTGCTCGGCATGGAACCGGTGCACGAGAGCGGGGACTCGGTGTACTTGCGCGGCTATGGCGACTACGCCACCTCGACCCTGAAGCTTACGGCCGCATCCACGAATGGCCCCGGCTGCATTTCCTGGCGGACGGACAGTTCGCAGGCGCTGGAGCGCCGCGCCAAGGCGATCGATGAGGCCGGGCTTGGCATCGGCTGGACCAATGGCGATTTCGGGCGAGGCCGCTCCTTCCGCTTCCACGACCCCGACGGCCACACCATGGAAATTTACTACGAGGAGCAGAAATACGTCGCGCCGCCGGAATTGCATTCGAACCTGAAGAACCTGCCGCAGAAATTCACCGGCCGCGGCGCTGGCGTGCGTCGTATCGATCATCTGGCGCTGCTGGCCAAGGACGTCGAGGCTAACCGCAAGTTCGCCCAAGAGCTGCTCGGCTTCCAATTGCGCGAACAGGTGCGTTTCGACGAGGGCAAGACCGAAATCGGCTCCTGGATGAGCCCGACCGCGATCCACCATCAGCTGGCTTATGTGGTGGACGTGAAGGGCGCGCACGGGCGCCTGCATCACTTCTCGATGTGGGTCGACAACCGCGACGACGTGATGCGCGCCGCCGATATTCTGACCGAGAACGGCATCTTCATCGAAGCCGGTCCTTCGAAGCACAACAATTCGCAGGGCTTTTATCTCTACAGCTACGAGCCGGGCGGCAACCGCGTCGAGGTCTATTCCTCGAGCTTCCTGGTGGTGGCGCCGGACTGGGAGCCGGTTCTCTGGAACGAGGAAGAGCGCGGCACCGGCACCTATTGGGGCGCGACGCTGCCGGACAGCTTCATCCAATACGGCACGCCCGACGTGGCGGGCTCGACCGAGGCCCCGGCCCCTGGAATCCTCAAGGACGCGATCGCGTCACTGTCGTGACGCGGCCGCGCTTTGGGCGGAGGGGTCCGGAATTTCCGGTGTTCTTTTGAAATCGATGGTTTTGCTCCGAGCGGGGGTGGCGTTTTAAGCGCCGGCCTCCGCTAGCCTATTTAAATCACTCGCGAATCAGCGTAGACCGCATGAGTTATCCACAGGGCATCAGTCGGCGTCCCGAAGCACTCTGGGTTGAGCTGAGTCATGCCGCGCGATCCCGGCGCATTCGACTACGACGGCACCGCCCGCAAGTGGCTGGCTCTGGCCAACCGCCATTTGTTATCTTTGAGCGAGCTTTATCGCAGCGGCCGATGGGCGCGCTATTATGCCTCGCCGGAGCAGTTTGCCGCGCAGATGCAACAGGCAATCAAAGCGGCACGCGTGTGGGCTCGGCTTGCTGATCGATGGGACGAAAGCCGCAAAAACGAATTGAATCCGGCCGAATGATGATGTGGCTTTTTCTCGCAGTGGCGTTCGTGGCGGCAACGGTGCTGCCGGCGTCGGCTGCGACCGACCTCAAGCGCGGCGAAGATCTGCTCACGCGCGACTGCGCCAAGTGCCACGCCGTCGGGCGCACAGGCGACAGCCCGATGAAAGAGGCGCCGGCCTTTCGAACGCTCGGTCAGCGCTATCCGATCGAGTCGCTGGAGGAAGCGCTGGGCGAGGGCATCGTGTCGGGCCATCCCGATATGCCCGAGTTTGAATTCGAGGCCGACGACGTCGGTGCCATCATTGACTATTTGGAGTCGATCCAGCAAAGCGCCTCCAAGAAACGCTGAAGTTTCGCTCGGCCCGCGCTAGTTGCCCGCGCGGACCCGAAGTTGTGGGCACCGGCGGCGGCGAAAGCGTGAGGCTTGGAAAATTTCGTCTTCCTCGCTGTCTTGTTTGCAGCGCTCTGCCATGCCGGCTGGAACGCGCTGATCAAGGTCGGGCTCGATCCGCTTTCCGTCACCACGCTGATTGCGATCGGCTCAGGGATCGTTGGCATCGTCTGCCTGCCGTTTGCCGGCATGCCGGCAGCCGCGGCCTGGCCATGGCTCGTGGCCTCGGCTCTTATCCATCTTTTCTATTTCGCCGCGCTGATCGAGAGCTACCGCACCGGCGATCTCGGCCAAGTCTATCCGATCGCGCGCGGCGCGGCGCCGCTGATGACGGCGGCGGCAAGTCTTGTTGTCGTCGGCGAACACCTGAGCGTGGCGGTTTGGAGCGGCATCGCAACGCTCGCCGCCGGCGTTTTGTTGCTATCGATGCACGGCGGGCGCGCGCTGGCCGCGATCGACAAGCGCGCCGTTGGCTTTGCGCTGTTGACCGCGCTGACCATCTGCGCCTATTCGGTGGTGGACGGCATTGGAGCACGCGCCTCGCACAATCCGCAGTCATACGTGCTGTGGCTGCTCATCGGCAATGCGATGGCGCTCGTGCCCTATGCACGCTGGCGCGATCGTGGCGGTTTACGGCCGGCGCTGAAGCGCTTTTGGCTGCGCGGACTTGCCGGCGGCGTGCTGCAGGCTTTGTCCTACGGTATCGCGCTGTGGGCGATGACGCTTGCGCCCATCGCTATCGTTGCGTCTTTGCGCGAGACGAGCGTGCTGTTCGGCGCGATCATTGCGGTGGTCGTGCTGAAGGAGCCATTTCGCCCGGTCCGCATCGCCGCCGCGCTGCTGATCGTTTGCGGGCTGGTGCTGATCAAATCCTGACGGAGTCATTTTTCGGCGGCCGCATAGCCGTAGCGGCGTGCGAGGCGCACCGGATCGCTTCCAAGGAAATAAGCGAGCCGCAGCCGCCACATCAGCAGGATCGTGTGCCAGACGCCGTGCCGGCGCCACTTGCGGCCAGACGTGACGACAGGTGCGCGCAGGCAAGCGGGACGGCCGAACTGCTTGAGGCGGATCGAAATGGCAATGTCTTCCATCAGCGCGATGGGAGCAAAGCCGCCGGCGGCCTCGAACACTGCGCGCTTGACGAAGATCGCCTGATCGCCGGTACAGATGCCGGTCATGCGTGAGCGCAGGTTCATCATGGCGGCCACCACGCGCAGATAGGCCGCCCGTATCGAAGCGCACGTCGAAGCGGCCCCAGGGATGGTGCGCGAGTGCGTCAATCACCAGCCGGTCCGCATCTTCGGGAAGCCGCGTGTCGACATGCAGGAAAAGAAGAATATCACCGCTTGCAGCCGCCGCGCCGGCATTCATTTGCGTTGCGCGTCCGCATGGCGCCTCCAGCACACGGTCCGAAAACGGGCGGGCAAGCGCGACCGTGCCGTCGCTGCTGCCGCCGTCGACCACAATCAATTCGACGCCGCGCCCGCGCAGCGGCGCCAGTGCCTTTAAAGCCGTTTCGATTTCTTCGGCTTCGTTCAGCGCCGGCACGATGATGGACAGCGTCATCGCGGCACGGCCTGGGCGAGGCTGTAATCGGGTCCCGTCACGATGCGCCGGAAATACGAGGTGTGGGCGGGCGAGTTTTGCGGCCAACGCGCGGTGAAGCGCTCGATGAAGGCGTCCTGGTCGTAGTTTACCGCAAGCGCGTCGATATGCACGCCGTCGCGTTCGAGCCCGTAGAGCGGCGGATGCGGCGAGGGCGTGGTGGCAATGCGCGTGATCACGCCGAACGTCGAGCCCGCAAAATTCGGCATGCCGGCAGCGCCATTGTTGACGATCACCAGCCGGCCGGCCGACAGCGTGAACTCGCGCAGCGCGGCGAGGCAGGTATGCGTGCAGGCAAAGACATCGATCTGCGAGGCGCTGCGCACATGACCCAGCCAGCATTGATTGCGTGCGGCGTCGAGCGCGTCCTGCGCAAAGCGCCAACCGGCGAGCGCGCTGGCGTCGCCATGTACGATACCGACGCGCAACGATCCGACCTGCGCCACCAGGTGCATCGGCAGGCCGCGCAACCGTGCGCGCGCGGCCTTCGGCGCGATGTCGGCAAGTTGCACCAGAATGTCGTTCGAGCGCCGCACGACGTCGTCATCGACGCCGTCGGGATAGGCGCAGCCGCAGCCGGCGCCGATGTCTTCGTCGCGCGCGATCTCGGTTTCGACATTGCCGCGCAGCGCGCGGTAATGCGCGACGCCCTGTTCGATGGCGGCAAACCAGGACGGCTCAGCGTCAAACCAATGGAAGTCGCCGTTGCACACAATGTCCGAGCGCTCGGCCGCGGCCATGGCTTCGACCGCCGCCAGCGCGGCGAGATTGCCGTAGAGCCCCCCGACGATATAGAGCGTCTCGGCGGTAAAATCGGCGGATCGTGCAAAGACCGACGGCGCATAAGCGTAGTCGCGCGGACAGGCGCGTCCCGCTGCCGTCGCCGCGGCGGGCGCGGGAAATGGCAGGACGTTCATTCCGCGGCTTCTTTCAGCGAACCGCCGCAGCTCGAGCCCTGGCCGGCGGTGCAGCCGTAGCAATGACCGGCAACGCGCACCGGCTGTCCCGCGATGTCGGCGTCGAGGAGATCGGCTAGGCGTACGCGCTCACGCCGCTCGTGCGCGAGCGGCAGATCGAGCATCTGGTTGAAATCGCAGTCATAGACAAACCCGCGCCAGTCGACCGAAATCAGGTTGCGGCACATCACGCCGTCGAGATTGGCGTCGAGGTGCGCGTCCTGCAAAAGCTGCAGGTAGCCGTCGAACTCGCCTTTGGTCACCAACGTCGAGCCGAAGCGCTGGATCGGCATGTTGGCGAGCACAAAAAGCTTGTTGAACACGATACCGTATTGCTTGCCCAGCACACGCTTGTAGTCGGCTTCCAGCTCGGCTTGCGACGGCGGCAGCGAGGGGCCTTGCGGATTGTAAACGAGGTTGAGCACAAGCTCCGGGTCGCGGCCGTAACCGACGGCGTTCAGCTTTTTCAGGCCGCGGATCGACTCGTCGAACACGCCTTTGCCGCGCTGGCGCTCGACATTGTCCTGCAAATAGCAAGGCATGGAGGCGACGACCTCGACCCGCTGTGCCGCCAGAAACTCGGCGAGGTCTTCCTGGCCCGGCTGCTGCAAAATCGTGAGATTGCAGCGATCCATCACCTTGACGCCGGCTCTGCGCGCCGCGCGCACCATGCGGCGGAAATGCGCGTTGAGTTCGGGCGCACCGCCGGTGATGTCGAGCGTCGTGATGCCGCGCCGCGCGATGAAGGCGAGCACGCTATCGGCGACCTCGCCTGACATTTCCTCGGTGCGGTTGGGGCCGGCATTGACGTGGCAATGAAAGCAGGACTGGTTGCAGCGGTAGCCGACATTGACCTGCAGAGTGTCGAGCGTCCCGCGGCGGAGGGTCGGAAAGGGAATGGCATCGAGCAGCGGCAGCAGGTCGCGCATATCGGCGAGTCCTCGTTGGGGGAAGCAAATTGCCACGAGCCGGCGGCGCGCGTCACCCCGCGGCCGATAACAACAGGACAAATTGGCGTGAGAAGCCCGTGACTATCAGCGCGCGAGCGCCGTTGCGACCGGCGATTCGATCCCGATGCGGCCGAAGCCCGGCAGCTTCACGCCGGGATGGCGCAGGTCGAGCCCGGCGACCAGTCCGAGCAGATCGACCTCGATGCCTTCCACCCAGCCGATTTTGAGTGCGGCGTAACCGCCAAGGTTGATTTCGACGCCGGTGCCGCTATCGGTACGGCCGGCATAGAAGCCGTCGCGAAAGTCGCGGCCGACCGCGTTCGGCGGCAAGCTCACGCCGAGTTCCGGCACGGCGCGCAGCACTGCGGCGGTAAAGCTGTTGCTGTTCGGACCCGGCCAGATGCGGTAGTCGCCATAATCGGCATGAGGATAGTCGCGCACGGCCGCCTTGATCTTCGGGATCAGCCGCTCGGCCTGCGCGCCGGACACGTCGGCGAGCTTGACCGGCTTATTGCCGTACCAGAGCCCGTCCGGCGGCCAGCCGTTGACGCGCACCGGGCTGCCCCAGCCGACCACGTCGTAGCGCGTCCATTCGGTTGCGTTCGCCGGCTTGATCACGATCCAACTGTGAACCGAGAAGATGCCCTTCCAGGCGCCGGTTAAGCCGGTAAAGACAACCACGCGCGCCGCCTTGTCCTGGCTAGCCGGCGGCAGCAGGCGGGTGCTCGACCAATCGGCCTCGCGCCACGAGCGCGGGGCATTTCCCGCCACATAGACCACTGCGCGGGCAAGTAGGGGAACGAGAAACAACGCGAAGATGATCAGCATGAGCGTTTTGCGGCGGTTGTGGCGGGGAGCGAGCATGGCCCAATATTTATAGCCGCAATCGGCCGGAAAAAGGGCAGCTAGCGGACCTGATTGTTCGCGATGGTGAGCTGCGGATAGCGCGCGGCTGCGTCCTTGGTGCCGTTTTTGGCGAGGTCGCCGGTCACCGGTTTGTACCATTCCATGCCGACGATGGCGCCGTGTCTCGTCCCTGCGATAACATTGCCGCTGATGGCGATGTCGCCGGCGCCGTTGACCACTGAGACCTGGATGCCGGTGCCGGTGTTGCGCATCACGTTTCCGCTGACCGTGACGTTGCGCAGATAGGGGCCCCAGCCGGCGCGGATGCCGGCGGTGGCGGCGTCCTCAATTACATTGCCGGTAACGGCGGTTTCCGCCTCGATGGCGATGCCGATGCCGCCGTCCTCCGGCTTTGTGCCGGCGCGGCGCACGCGCAAGTTCCGCAACAGGTTGCCGGAGACGGTCGCGAGGTGTCCGCCGTCGTTGAAGTTGGTGACGGAGATGCCGCTCTCGGCGCCGATCACGACATTGTTGGCGATCACCGCACCTTCGAAAGAGAATTCGGAAAAGATCGCAACTTCATCGAGCTCGGCACAGTTGTTGCCGACGATCTGGATGTTGTCTGCGGAATTGCCGCGCACGGCGGTGAAGGCCGCCTTGCGGATGACGTTGTTGCGCACAATCACATTGCCGGCGCGAAAGACGTTGATGGCGTTGCCGTTCTGCCCGGAGCCGCCGGCGCGCGCATGGGTGTCCTCGATGCGGTTGTCGGCGATCAGGCTGCCGTCGTCGTGCTTGTCACTTTGAAAGACGCGGATGCCGCCATTGCCGGAGCCACGGATGATGTTGCCCGTCAGAATCATGCCGCGCGAGTCGTTGCAGTAAATGGCGTTGTCGGCGGCCTGTGTAATTACCGACCGTGTGATAGAGCCGTCGCAACGTTGAAGCGCGATGGCGTTGCCACCGGCGTTGAGGATCTCGCAATCGGAGATGCTCAACGAAGAAGCATCGTTTAGAAAGAGGAGGCCGCGTCCTTCCGCCAGTAGCATGCCACCGCCGTCGATCACCAAACCGCTGAGCGAAAGGCTCGCGGCGTTGTCGGCAGTGAACATCGATTGGCCTTGCGTCAGCACGAGACGCGTTGCGCCACGCACGCCTATGATTTGTGCGCCCGCCGGCAAAGTGAGATTGCCGACGCGGTAGCGTCCGGGCGCCAGCACCAAAGGCGTGCGCGTCTGCGCGGCCTGCTCGATGGCGCGTTGCAGTTTGGCGGTCTGATCGTCGGCAGCATTGGCTCGCACGCCGAATTGCGCCGCATCGAACCCGAAGCGCGAGGCCGGCGCGGCGAGCGCCGGGCCCGCGACGACGGCGGCGGCAGTTCCGAGCAGCAGATGGCGGCGGTCGATCATGGCCTCATCTTGCGCCAGATGAGGATGATACCAGGTTAACGGCGCAAGCCCGTCACGGTGGCCGTCAGCAGGCGTTCGCCGGCCCGCACCAGATCGTCCAGCGACAAATGGCTTTTTGCCGCGCTGGCGCGCGGAAAGCGGGCAACCGGCGGGACATGGACGAAGGCGGCCAGCTTTGGCCCGCCCGCCTGCCGCGCCGCGTCTGCGGCCTGCCAGCAGAGGTAATTGCACAGATAGGCACCCGCATCGTTCGACAATTCGCCCGGCACCTTTGCCGCATGCACGGCTTGCAAGAGGTGGTGCGCCGGCGCGGGCATCGGCAGCGCATCCGGTCCGCCGAGTGCGATGGCGTGGCGGCCGGGCAGGTGCGCGGCCGCGTCCGGCAGCGGCGACAATGCGTTGCGCGCGCGTGTTTCGATGCGAATGCTTTTCGCCCGCGTGGCGAGCCCGAACATCAGCAGCGCGTCGGGTTGATGTCTCGCGATCAATGCCGGCAGATCACTGTCGACCTTTGCGTAACTGGTGATGAAGACATGCGGCACGATCTTGACGTTGATCAGCGAGGCTCGCCGCAGCCCCGCCAGCCTCTCGACCAGTGGCGTGGTCGGATTGAACGGCGCGCCGGGAAAGGGACCGAAGCCGGTAACGAGAATTGTGGTCATGAATCAATCGTATCAAACTCTACAGGTGGGGATGCTTTTACGCCGGCATTGCGAGCGGCGTTCTCTCACCCAGCAGGTAGCGCAGCACATCGGTGTAATCGAAAGCGAGAGAAGTCAGAATCGAGACCAGCACCACGCCGATGATCCATCGCGGCCATTTCGGCATGTCGGCGCGTCTGATCTGGTAGACGAGATAGATGGCGAGCGGCGTCCACACGATGATGTGCGCCAGGCCGAGCAATTTCACATATCCCATCTGATTGTAGAGCCAGTTGGTTCCCAAGGCGCCGGTGAGGCTGGCCGCGACCGCAACGATCCCCGCAACGCGGCTCTGGCGCCAGAACAGCAGAGCAAGCGGCAGGATAAAGGCGCCGAACAGCAGCCATTTGAGCCAGTAGCCGATCCACGCCGGTTGCTGTGCGATCGCTTCTTGTAATGTCATGCGATGACCTCGATGTCGCCTAGATACCTAGCAAACCCGCGATCTCTTCCACCGCCAAGGTTGGCGTGAGCTTGCCGGCGGCGACGGCGGCTTCCGCTGCTTTCAGTTTCGCGCGCACTGCCGGATCGCTGCGCAGCCGCGCGGTCAGCCGCTCCTCCAGCATGGTCCACATCCATTTGATCTGCTGCACGCGGCGGCGAGAGGCAAGTTCACCCGACGCAGTCATCTTCTCTTTGTGGTCGAGCACATTTGCCCACAGATCGGAAATGCCGTTGCCGGTCAGTGCCGAATAAAGAATGACCGGCGGCGACCAGGTCGGCGATCGCGCCTCCAGGATATTGAGCGCCGCGCGATAATCGGCGGCTGCGTGGCGCGCGCGCTCGACATTGTCGCCGTCGGCCTTGTTGACCGCAATCATGTCGGCGATTTCGACAATACCTTTCTTGATGCCCTGCAATTCATCGCCGGCGCCGGCCACCATCAGCACCAGGAAGAAGTCCGTCATGTCGGCCACGGTCGTCTCAGACTGGCCGACGCCGACCGTTTCCACGATGACAACGCCGTAGCCGGCCGCCTCGCATACCAGCATGGTCTCGCGCGTCTTGGCGGCGACCCCGCCGAGCGTGCCGGAGGACGGCGAGGGGCGGATATAGGCCTGCGGGTTCATCGACAGCCGCGCCATGCGCGTCTTGTCGCCGAGGATCGAGCCGCCGGTGCGTGTCGAGGACGGGTCGACCGCCAGCACGGCGACTTTGTGGCCCTGGCCGGTCAGATAGGTGCCGAGCGCGTCGATGGTGGTGGATTTGCCGGCGCCGGGAGCACCGGTAATGCCGAGCCGAACCGCCTTGCCGGTGAGTGGCAGCAGCTCCTGCACCAGTCTGTGCGCCTGCACACGGTGGTCGGCGCGCTTGCTCTCGATCAGCGTGATGGCGCGCGCAAGCTGGGCCCGGTCGCCGGCGCGGATGCCGGCGGCGAGCTTGGCGATCGGTTCGGACGATTCGCGGGCGGACGCGGCCATGCCGGTCCGTTTACACCGAACCCGGCTGGTGGGCGAGGGCCAGGCGGCTCAGGCCGTCGGCTTGCCGGCGGCGCTCGCTTCCTTCACCTCGTTAAGCTTGCCGGTCGCACAGTCATAGATGAAGCCGTAGATCGGGATCGCGCCCGGCACCAGCGGATGGGTGCGGATGCGCTTGACGTCTTCGACCACGCTCTTGGGCAGATCGCTGATCGTGTGCCAGTTGATGAAATGACCACAGACATTCCCGCCGCCGTGTTTGGGATTCGACCATTTCTTGCCGTCGAAGCTCGCGGTCTCGAGATTGTCGTCGAGCAGGTCGCTCATGACTTCATTGGTGAAAGTGAGCATGCCGCAATCGGTGTGATGAACGACGAACCATTCATTGGTGGCGAGCAGCTTATGCGAGATCACCAGCGAGCGGATGGCATCGTCGCTGGCGCGGCCGCCGGCGTTGCGGATGACGTGCGCGTCGCCTTCGGCAAGGCCGGCATATTTGGCCGGATCGAGTTGGGCATCCATGCAAGTGAGAATGGCGAAGCGGCGCGCCGGCGGCATGGCGAGCTTGCCCTTGTCGCCGAAGCCGGCGACGTATTGGCCATTGGCCTTTAGAACTTCATCGTAAGTCGCTGTCATGATTTCCTCCCCGGCGCTGCTTGAAAACCACAGCGTGCATGGAGGGTAGATCGCAGCGATGACACGGTAAAGTCAACGAAATGAGATTTTTTTGTCGAGCACGCACCGGGGCAAACATGCCATCGGAGTGATGCAGCGCGAAAAGTTATGCCGCTTTTGGTGAGTCAGTCTTTGTCGGCGTCGCCGGGCGGCCGCTTGCCGCCGAACAGCGCCTTCCCCTCGTGCGACAGATGTGTCTTGAAGGCGCGCCACGGCACGAACACTGTGTAGCCACCTTCGGCATAGGCGCCAACGGCGTAAGGCGAGAAATAGCAGATGAGGCCTGCGCTCTTGTTGGCCTTGGTCGAGGGCGCAAGCGCCGCCGCGCCGATTTTCAGCAGGCTCGGCGTCACGGCGGCGAGTTGGTCATCGGTGTCGGGATCGTCGACCTCGATGTCGCGCGCCATTTTCTGTTTTGCGAGCGCCGCGCGGATCGCCTTCGCCAACGCCGTCATCGCCGGCCCGTTGTCGGCGGTTTCCGTAAAGAACGGCCGCATGCTGAGGCGCTTTTTCGCCTGCGTGTCCCAGAGGATGGTGTTTGTGAAATGGTTGGGATGCGCGCCCAGCGCATTGAGATAATCGATGCGTAACACACTGATATAGCGGCCGATCACCGACCGAATGCTATAGCCGCGCTCATAATCGTAACGGCGCCCGTCTCTGAATACGTCCGGTAACTCCTTGCGGTCCTTTTCGGCGCTGGCGCTTTCCTTCACGAGCTGTCGTTTTCCCTCGGCCAGCAGGTTATCGTAGAGCGCAGGATAAGCCTTGATAGCGGGATCGATCGTAACAGCGGCCTCGATTGAACTGTTGGTAACGGTGGCGGCCGGCTTCTCCTCGGCGGCGTCGGCCGGCAGGCAAAGCATCGCCACGATGAGAACGGCGCCGACGATCCGCATCGGCTAGGGCTTTTTCGACGCGCGGCGCGGGCGGTCTGGCAGCCGGATGGCGAGAACGCCATTTTGCTTCTTGCTTGCCGCGGTCGCGCGCGCAAAAGCCAAAAGCTGCTCGCGGTTGGTGATGCGGCACGGTGAGGGGTCCTTGGCATCGCCCTTACCGCAATGGGCCTTGCGCGTGTCGGCGTCGGCGTCTTCTTCGTCGATGACCCGCACCAGATAGACTCCATCGGCGACCGGGTGCAGCAGCGCGTATTCGCGGATGTGAGGCCGCTTTGTCGGCGTTTCCTGCAGAAGAAAGTCGCCGCCTTCGAACGGATGCACCGAGAAGGAGGCGACGTCACGCAGGCCGCGCTTGCGCACGTATTCTTTGCCGTTCCAGGCAAAACGCGCACGCTCGGGATCGCGGGCGGCGCCGTCGCGCAGCGTGTAAAGCTGAAGGCGCAAAGTTGGACCGAAGCTTTGTTGCGAGTCGGTCAGGATCGGCTCGCCTGAGTCGACGCAAGCCGCGAGCATCAAACCGCAGAGAGCGGCGAAGGCCGCGCGTGCCGAAAATTGCATTACTCGGCCGCCTCTTTCCCGTGGCCGAGCCGCTTGTTCAGCGTCTTGAGCAATTTCTCGGCGGCCTCGGCGATCACCGTGCCGGGCGGGAAGATCGCTTCGCAGCCCGCCTTCATCAGCGCATCGTAATCCTGCGGCGGCACCACGCCGCCAACCACGATGATGATGTCCTCACGGCCCTGGCTTTTGAGCTCGGCCTTCAGTTCCGGAACCAGTGTCAAATGCGCGGCGGCAAGCGACGACACGCCGAGAATGTGCACGTCGTTCTCGACCGCCTGGCGGGCCGCTTCCGCAGGCGTTGCAAAGAGCGGCCCGATATCGACATCGAAGCCGAGGTCGGCAAACGCCGAAGCGATCACCTTCTGGCCGCGGTCGTGGCCGTCCTGCCCGATCTTGGCGACCAGGATGCGCGGGCGGCGGCCTTCCGCCTGCTCGAAGGCTTCGACCGCTTCGCGCACGCGTTCGACAGCGCCGGTCATGCCGACCTCCCGCTTGTAGACGCCGGTGATCGTCTTGATCGTGGCCGTGTGCCGCCCATAGACCTGCTCCATCGCGGCCGAAATCTCTCCGACCGTAGCTTTGGCGCGGGCGGCGTCAATCGCAAGCTCCAAGAGGTTGCCATTGCCGCGGTCGGCGGCGCGGGTGAGCGCGTCGAGCGCTTCCTTCAGCGCAGCGGTATCGCGCTCGGCCTTGAGCTTCTTCAATTTGTCAATCTGCGCCGCGCGCACCGCCGAATTGTCGATCTTGAGCACCTCGATATGCTCTTCCGCGGTCGGTGGGAATTTGTTGACGCCGATGACCGATTGCGTCCCCGAGTCGATGCGCGCCTGTGTCTTGGCGGCGGCTTCCTCGATGCGTAGCTTCGGAATGCCGGCTTCGATCGCCTTGGTCATGCCGCCGAGGCTTTCGACTTCCTCGATATGGCCCCAGGCTTTTTTGGCCAGGTCGTAGGTGAGGCGCTCGACGAAATAAGAGCCGCCCCAGGGATCGACGATACGGTTTGAGCCGCCTTCCTGCTGCAGCAGAATTTGCGTGTTGCGGGCGATGCGCGCCGAAAAATCAGTCGGCAGCGCCAGTGCCTCGTCGAGTGCGTTGGTGTGCAGCGATTGCGTCTGGCCTTGGGTGGCGGCCATCGCCTCGATCATGGTGCGGGTGACGTTGTTGAAGACGTCTTGCGCCGTCAACGACCAGCCCGAGGTCTGCGAATGCGTGCGCAAAGAGAGCGAGCGTGGGTCTTCCGGTTTGAACTCCTTCATCAGCTTCGCCCACAGCATGCGCGCCGCGCGCAGCTTGGCGATCTCCATGAAGAAGTTCATGCCGATCGCCCAGAAGAAGGAAATGCGCGGCGCGAAGCGGTCGACGGTCAGCCCGGCCTTGATGCCGGCGCGTACGTACTCGACACCATCGGCAAGTGTATAGGCGAGTTCCAGGTCCTGCGTCGCGCCGGCTTCCTGCATGTGATAGCCCGACACCGAAATCGAATTGAATTTCGGCATATGCGCGGCGGTGTAGGAAAAGATGTCGGAGATGATGCGCAAAGACGGCGAGGGCGGATAGATATAGGTGTTGCGCACCATGAACTCTTTGAGAATGTCGTTCTGGATGGTGCCCGAGAGTTTTTCCTGCGGCACGCCCTGTTCTTCCGCCGCCACGATATAGAGCGCGAGCACCGGCAGCACCGCGCCATTCATGGTCATCGACACGCTCATCTGGTCGAGCGGGATGCCGGAGAACAAAGTGCGCATGTCGTAGATGGAATCGATGGCGACGCCCGCCATGCCGACGTCGCCGGCGACGCGCGGATGATCGCTGTCGTAGCCGCGGTGGGTGGCGAGATCGAAGGCGATCGACAGGCCTTTCTGGCCGGCGGCGAGGTTGCGCCGATAGAACGCGTTGGAATCCTCCGCCGTGGAGAAGCCGGCATATTGCCGGATGGTCCAGGGTTGCGCCGCGTACATGGCCGGGTAGGGTCCGCGCAGGTAAGGCGGCTTGCCGGGAAAAGTGTCGAGGAAGTCGAGGCCGGCGACGTCCTTTTCGCCATAGGACGGTTTCACCGCGATGCCTTCCGGCGTCATCCAGGGCGCCGTGCCGTCGCTGGCCGGTAACGGACGTTTCGGCGAAGGCGATACTCGAGAAATTCGGGATCTGGCTCATTTCATACCCAGACTATCATGCGCCGCGCGCAAGGTCGAAAGTGCGTCGCAGCCTGCATAAATGAACGTTTTCACGCCCGCTAATCGCCACGTATCCTCATGCTCGCCGGGGCGTCCGGCGAGCTGCACGACAGCGCCGGCTTCGCTCAGCGCCTTGGCCGCGTCGGCGGCTTGCGTCTCATAAATTTTGTCGGACGAGCACAGGCAGGCGAGTCGGACGCCGGAAGCTTTGAACGCCGCCACCATCGCGGCCAAATCCCTAAAGGCGTCATTGCTCAGCGCCTCGATGCCACCGGCTTCGTAGAAATTCTTGGCGAAGGTTGCGCGCGTGGTGAAGTCGGCCGGCTTGCCGAGATTGGCGAGGAAGACCTGCGGGTGCTTGCCGGTGATTTTCAAATAGGCGTCGGAAGCGTCGCGCAGCGCTTCGTAAGGCTCGGCCATGCGTACCGACGGGAAGCCCTCGAAGGTGACCGCGGCTTTCGGCGGCGGCACGCTCACCGGCTTTACGTCGAGCACCTTCACCGGCGCCTCACCGAGATTAGGATAGTCGCTGGTACCGGTGAGCGCGTCCTTGCGGATAGCGAGATTCTTCTTCCGCGCGGCGAGCGTCGCGGCGACGCGCTTCTGCATGACGCCTTGTTCGGTCGCGGCCGCCGCGCCGCCGGCGGCCTCGATCTCCTGGAACATCGCCCAGGCGGCTTGCGTGAGTTCGGCGGTCAACGTCTCGATGCCGCCGGAGCCGGCGGCCGGATCGGCGACGCGGTAGAGATTGGACTCCTCTAGCAAGATCAGTTGCATGTTGCGCGCGACCCGGCGCGCAAACGCGTCGGGCAGGCCGATAGCCAGCGTAAAGGGCAGGGCACCGATCGCGTCGATGCCGCCAACGCCAGCGGCAGTCACTCCAATGGTCGTGCGCAGGATGTTCACGTACGGATCGCGCTGCGTCATCATGCGCCAGGCGGTCTCCGCTGAAGCAAAAGCGGGTTTCGGCTCAAGCCCGATTGCCTGCTCGACGCGCGCCCACAATTTCCGCAGCGCGCGATGCTTGGCGATGGTAACGAACTGGTCGGGTCCGGTTGCCACCAGAAACGTGATCCGCCGCCGCGCTTCCTCGAGCGTGAACCCGGCGGCCTCCAAAAGCCGCAGGTAAGCGACGCCGACCGCGGTCACAAATGCAAGCTCCTGCGCTTCGGTGCCACCGGCGTCATGCACGCTGCGGCCATCGACGCGCAGAAAGAACGCCTTGTCGAAGCCCTTCGCCTGCAACTCCTTGGCGGTTCCGGCGGCGCGCTGCGACAATTCCGGCCACGGTAGCAGTGCGCGTCCCGTGCGTGCCATGTCGCCGATCGGATCGAGGCCGAAGTCGATTGCAAGCGCCGCGGGATCGAGTTTCCGCCGCTCGACCAGCTCGCTCATCATCATCGCCACTGGCCGGCCGGCGAACGGCGCCGTTTCGAGCCGCAGCGGGATCGCATCAAGCATCACGCTTTTCAACGTCTGCGCGAGATCGTCGACGGTGTTGATCGCCACGCCGAATCCGCGCGCGGCCGGCGCGCCGGCGAAGATCAGCGCGAGCGCGGTGGCTCCGTTTTGCAGGTCGTCCAGCGCTTGGGCATTGGCGGCGGTCGGATCGGGATGGTCGACGCGCTGAACCACTTGCCAAGGCCCAGCAGCGCGCCCCGCAACGGCAGGCGCTCCCGCCGCGCGTGGATAAAGCGGCTGGACGCGTAGGCCGTCATAGGTGGCGCTCACCAGCTTTTTGTCGAAGTCGGCGCCCTTCAGGGCCGCCTCGACGAGCTTGCGCCACTCGGTTTGCGTGGCCGGGGGGAATTCGGCGGCGAGGGTAAGGTCTTCTGTCATCGGCGGAAAATGCCATACACGGGGAACAGCCGCTATTCCACTAAAAGCAAATTATATGCCCGAAGTCGGCAGCCGGGTGATGCCCGACCCATCAACCGAGGCTGCCGCATCGCCCACCTTTCGCCCGGCAATGACCCGATCTGGTGCGATTTCGGCGAGCGGCACCAGCACGAAGGCCCGCTCGAACATCCGGGGGTGCGGCAAGGTGAGATGCGGCTCGTCCAGGGCGAGGTCGTCATAGGCGAGGATGTCGATATCGGCCGTACGCGGGCCGTTGCGCTTTTCGTGCGCGCGGTCGCGGCCGAGCTGGCGTTCGACCTGCTGCGCCCGCGCCAGCAATTCCTGAGGCGCGAGCGTGGTATCGACAGCGATGCACAAATTAACGAATGGCGGCTGGTACTTGAAGCCCCAGGGCGGGGTCAAATAGTCGGAGGAGCGCGCTTTCAGCCGCACGTTCCCATCTTCGCAAAGCAGCGCGACGGCCCGGTCGAGGATGGCCCGGCTGTTGCCGACATTGCCGCCGAGCGCGAGCAGCGCGTCCGTCATGGCTTGCGGTGTCTGACCAGTGTCACGCCGACGTCGCTGAAGGTGGCGGCGATCGGGGCGTGCGGCTTGTGGATGGTGATGCCGATGCTTTGCACGCGCGGGAAGGCCGCCAGCACCGCGTCGGCCATCCGGCCGGCGGCCGCTTCGATCAACTTGAAGCGCTTGGTCGTAAACGCCTCGCTCGCGCAGTCCACGACCTGGTCGTAGGAGACCGTGTCCACGACCTTGTCGGAGCGGGCGGCTGCGGACAGATCGATGGTCAGTTCGAGATCGATGGTAAAGGTCTGACCGACCTTGCCCTCATAGGCCATGACGCCGTGATAGGCGTGCAGCGACAGCCCGTGAATGAAAATGCGGTCGCTCATTTTGCGCTTTCTCTGGCGCCGTTGATGGCCGCGTGCACGCGCAGCGCCTGTACGGTCTCCGCGACGTCATGTACGCGCACGATGGCCGCTCCGTATTCGACCGCGGCAAGGTGTGCCGAGATCGAGCCGCCAAGCCGCTCGTTCGGTGGCGACGGCGTGATCGCGTTAATGAAGCGCTTGCGCGAGGCGCCCACCAGAAGCGGCAGGCCGAAGCGTTTGAACTCGCCGAGTCGCGCGATGCAGGCTATGCTTTGCTGCGGTGTCTTGCCGAAGCCGATGCCGGGATCGAGCACGATCTGGTCGCTGGCGATGCCGGCGCGTTCCGCAATGTCGAGCGAGCGCTCGAAGAAGGCGATGACGTCGGCAATAATGTCGATTGTGTCGTCGGCCGTCTCGCGATTATGCATGACGATCACCGGCACGTTGCGCGCGGCCACAAGTGGCGCCATTTGAGCATCACGCTGTAGGCCCCAGACGTCGTTGACGATGGCCGCGCCCTGATCGAGCGCCCAAGCCGCGATCTCAGCTTTCAGCGTATCGATGGAAACCGGCAAACCAAGGTTTACCACCGCCGGCAAAATGTTAGCGAGGCGCGCTTTTTCGTCCGCGGCGACGACCGGCTTGGCCCCGCCATAGGGCCGCGTAGAACTCCGCGCCAATATCAAGCATATCGGCGCCGGCTTGCATCATCTCGGAGGCATGGGCGATGGCGACGGACGGGTCCAGGAACTGCCCGCCGTCAGAAAATAAATCCGGCGTCACGTTGAGCACGCCCATGACCAGCGGCCGGCCCAACGCCAGCAGCGCGGGTAGTCCTTTAAATCCCTGTTTTTGCAAGGATTTCGGCTTATCTTTGAGCGTGTCGACGCTTGCCATGGCGCATGGCTTTGCGCTTGCGAGGCCGGCGCTGTCAAGCGGCGCTAGTAGCTGATCTTCAGTGGCAGCTTCTTGGCGTGGTCGATCCAGCGCGCGACCACCTTCTCGGAAGGCAGGAAGCGCACGAGCTTATTCTTCTTGTTCACGGCCGCCATCGCCTTGGCCAGATTCGATGGGTTGCGATACTTTAGTTCCTTCACGGTATCGACGCCGGCGGCTTGCAGGAGCTGCGAATATTCCCGGTTGACGCCGCGGACGCGCATGCGGTCGGCGACGTTGGCCCAGCACAGCAGAGATTTTTCGTCAAAGCCGGTCTTGGCGGCGAGTAGCTTGCGGCCCTTCACGGTGCGCGCGCTTTCAAGCAATCGCTCGGTCGATCTTATCCCTGCCGACTTGAGGATCGCGGCCATTTCGCCGTCGATACCCTCGATATCGGTGATTGGATAAGACATCGCCCGCCTCCGCGCCCGCTCTCAAGTCTGTTGCCACAACAATCGAGTTCAAACGAACTGACTCAACCCGGGGATTGCCCCAACAACTTCTCCGACCGCGTCTTCGCCGGCCTGTTCGCGCGCGTAAGCGATCACTTCGCGGGTGACACCCTGCACTTGACCCATGGAGAGGCCGGCCGTCATCATTTTTGTGCCGGCACCCATGATGCCGCCCATGGCAAAACCGCCGCCGCCCGAAGCGTCAATGCCTTCCTGCGCTTCCATGAGCTCTTCTGCGCCCGGTAAGCGATCGATCAAGGCCTTGACCTTGTCGGTTGGGCCTTCCTTGAGAAGGAATTCAAAAATAACACCGACAGCTTTTTCGGCGGCGTCCCTGTCGATGCCAAGATTGGCAACGAGGCGCCCGATCAACTCGTCCATATACCCCTCATGCCCCGCACTGACGGCGGGTTATTTGCATATTGAACGGCGCAAGCGACGATGACAAGCGTACGCATGAGCAGCGCGCGTAAAAATTTTTGTGAAACACTCATTGGCGTGCCTGTCTGTCAAGTAAAATGTCACAGGCGCAAACGACGCAAGGTTGTTTGGAAACCTTCTTGCGACTTGGCAAAGAATTTTTGGTAGTTGATCCACCGGCCAAGAGTTTATCCAGGGATAACGATCGGGAATGCAACTCGCTCAGCGAGGGCATGCCGATACATCTTGCGTGATGTTTGAAAAATCTGAAACAAAATGCGGAAATTCCATGGTTTCCCCAGTGTATTGGCAATCTCCCCGCGAAATTGGCGTCGTTTGGCGCGCTTTTCAGGCTGCGCACGTGTTGCTAGGTTGAATTTCCACCAAGGAGCCCCGTCATGAGCACACTCGACGCGGTCTTGAGCCGTATCGATCAGGATATCGACGCAAGCGTCGAGCGGTTGTTTTCGCTTCTGCGCATCGCGTCGGTGTCAACCGATCCGGCCTTCAAGGATCAATGCCGCGCCGCCGCCGAGCATGTGGCAGTGGATCTGACCGCCATCGGTTTTGCGGCGAGTGTGCGGCCGACCGAGGGCCATCCGGTCGTTGTCGCCAAGTCAAACGGCGTGTCCGGTCCAAGGGTACTGTTCTACGGTCACTACGACGTGCAGCCGGTCGATCCGCTCGACCTCTGGAAATCGCCGCCATTCGAGCCGCGCATCGAGACCCTGCCGGACGGGCGCAAGATTATCGTTGCGCGCGGGGCCTGCGACGATAAGGGCCAGGCCATGACCTTCATCGAGGCGTGTCGCGCCTATCATGCCGTAACCGGCAAGCTGCCGCTCAACATCACGACCATGATCGAGGGCGAGGAAGAATGCGGCTCGCAGCATCTGTTCAAGTTCGTGCGCGACAATGCCGACGAATTCAAGCTCGACCTCGCGCTCGTCTGCGACACCGCCATGTGGAACCAGGAGACGCCTTCTGTCACCACGTCGCTGCGCGGGCTCGTCTATGAGGAGGTAAAGGTCACCTGTGCGGATCGCGACTTGCATTCCGGCCTGTTCGGCGGCGCCGCGCAAAACCCGTTGCGGCTTTTGTCGAAAATTCTGGGCGAGATGTGGGACGATGACGGAAAGGTCACCATACCTCACTTCTATGACGGCGTGACGGAGCTGCCACCCGACATCAAAGCCGATTTAAAGGGGCTCAATCTGACGGCGGAAGAGTTTCTCGGTCAGGTCGGCCTGAAATATTCCGCCGGCGAGAAGGGCAGGCTGGTGCTCGAGCAAACCACCACGCGCCCGACCGCCGAGATCAACGGCATCGTCGGCGGCTATACCGGCGCGGGGGCGAAGACCGTTATTCCCGGCGAGGCGATTGCAAAGGTCTCTTTCCGCCTCGTCGGCGAGCAGGACCCGGAGAAAATCCGCGATAACTTCCGCGCCTTCGTGCGTGAGCGGCTGCCGGCCGACTGCAAGGTCGAGTTCGCCAATTTCGGCCTGGCGCCGCCACTGCAACTGTCCTTCGACAATCCGGCGCTGACAAAAGCGCGCAAAGTGCTGGCCGAGGAGTGGGGCCACAAGGCGGTGGCCGTTGGGGCGGGCGGCTCGATCCCCATCGTGGCGGATTTCAAACACGTGCTCGGTATGGATTCTCTGCTGGTCGGCTTTGCGCTCGACGACGACCGGGTGCATTCGCCGAACGAGAAGTTCGACCTCAAATGTTTCCATAAGGGCATTCGTAGCTGGGCGCGGATTCTGGACGCGCTGGCGCAATAAACAAAATCTCGCCATGCCGGCGTGCGTGCCAACGGATCCGCGCAAAGCGCGGCCCGATGATAAACTCTGCGCAAAAGCCCGGTATCCTTAATCCCGGTGCGTCGGCGTGTGGATTTCGGGTCCGCCGCTTGCGCAGCGTCCCGGAATGACGAACTAAGGACCGTGATGGCTCCGCCCCTCCTTCAGCTAAAAGACATCGCGCTGACCTTCGGCGGCACCCCGCTGCTGACGGGAGCGAGCCTGTCGGTTTCGACCGGCGAGCGCGTGTCGCTGGTCGGACGCAACGGTTCTGGCAAGTCGACCTTGCTCAGGATCGCGGCGGGATTGGTCGAGCCGGATCGCGGCTCGGTGTTCGTGCAGCCTGGCGCACTCGTGCGCTACCTGCCGCAGGAGCCCGATTTTTCCGGCTTCGCGACCACGCTCGCTTATGTCGAGGCTGGAATGGGCGCTGGCCAGGATACGCATCGGGCGCGCTATTTCCTGAGCGAGCTAGGGCTGCGTGGCGACGAAGATCCCGCGCATCTATCGGGCGGCGAGGCGCGGCGCGCCTCGCTCGCCCGTGTGTTGGCGCCAAATCCGGACATCCTGCTGCTCGACGAACCGACCAACCATCTCGATCTTCCGACGATCGAGTGGCTGGAACGGGAACTCGACGGCCGCCACACCGCGTTGGTCATCATCAGCCACGACCGGCGCTTCCTCTCCACCCTGTCGCGCCAGACCGTCTGGCTCGACCGCGGCGAAACGCGGCGCATCGAGCGCGGCTTTGCCCATTTTGAGGAATGGCGTGACGCCCTGTTGGCCGAGGAGGAGCGCGAGCAGCATAAGCTCGCGCGGAAGATCGTCGCCGAAGAGCATTGGATGCGTTACGGCGTCACCGCCCGGCGCAAGCGCAACATGCGCCGGGTCGGTGCATTGCAGGCCTTGCGCGAGCAGCGCCGCAGCTACCGCGCCGCCGCCGGCAGCGCAGCCATGGCGGCCGGCTCCGCGCCGGCATCCGGAGCGCTGGTGATCGAAGCCGATATGATCGCCAAGAGCTATGGCGCGCGCGCTATCGTGAGCGACTTCTCGACCCGGATTCAGCGCGGCGACCGCGTCGGCATCGGCGGCCCGAACGGCAGCGGCAAGACGACGCTGGTCAACATGCTGATCGGCGCGTTGGCGCCCGATAGCGGTACGGTGCGGCTCGGCGCCAATCTCGCGGTTGCCACCCTCGATCAGCACCGCGACAGTCTCGATCCCGATGTCACCGTCGCCGATGCGCTGACCGGAGGCGGTGGCGACACGGTGATGGTCAATGGCGCGCCCAAGCACGTCATCGGCTACATGAAGGATTTTCTATTTACCAGCGAACAGGCGCGCACGCCGCTCGGCAAGCTGTCGGGCGGAGAACGCGGGCGGCTGATGCTGGCGCAGGTGCTCGCCAAGCCGTCAAATCTGCTCGTGCTCGATGAGCCGACCAACGATCTCGACATGGAAACGCTGGACGTGCTGGAGGACATGCTGGCCGATTATGCCGGCACGATCCTGCTGATCAGCCATGACCGCGATTTCCTCGACCGGCTGGTCGCCGGCGTCATTGTGCCGGAAGGCGACGGCCGCTGGACCGAATACGCGGGCGGCTACACCGACATGCTGGCGCAGCGCGGCGGCGATCTGGCGCGCCAGACGCAAAAAATAGATGCGCCGAAACCGACCAAGGCAAAGGAACCGGCGGAGCCCGTGCCGCAACCGAGACGTCGTCTCAGCTTCAAGGACAAGCACGCGCTCGAGACACTGCCGCAGACGATTGCCGCGCTTCAGGCCGAAGCCGCAGCGCTGCAAGCCAGTCTCGACGACCCCGGATTCTACGCGCGCGATCGCACCGGCTTCGAACAGGTGACGGCCGCGCTCGGCGCGCTCCAGCACCAAATCGCGGCCGCGGAGGAGCAATGGCTGGCGCTAGAAATCCTGCGCGAGGAACTGGCCGAGAATTAATGGCTATTTCTTGAGCCGGTAGCCGGTGCGGAAAATCCACCAGACGATGCCGAGGCAGACGCCCATGAACACGAGCGTCATGGCAAGGCTGACGCCGATATTCACGTCGGAAATCTCGAAGAAACTCCAGCGAAAGCCGCTGATGAGGTAGAGGACCGGATTGGCAAGCGTGATTTTCTGCCACAGCGGTGGCAGCACGCTGATCGAATAGAAGGTGCCGCCGAGGAAGGTCAATGGCGTGATGATCAGCAGCGGCACGATCTGCAGCTTCTCGAAATTGTCCGCCCAGATGCCGATGATGAAGCCGAGCAGGCTGAATGTCGCCGCCGTCAGCACGAGAAACGTCAGCATCAGGACCGGGTGCGCGATGTGCAGCGGCACGAACAACCAGGAGGTGGCGAGAATGATCAGCCCGAGGATGATCGACTTCGTCGCCGCCGCGCCGACATAGCCGAGCGCGATCTCCAGCCCCGACACCGGCGCCGAGAGAATTTCGTAGATGGTGCCGACAAAGCGCGGGAAATAGATGCCGAACGAGGCGTTCATGGTGCTTTGCGTGAGCAATGTCAGCATGATCAGCCCGGGCACGATGAAAGCGCCGTAGCTGACGCCCTCGATCTCGGTGATGCGCGAGCCGATGGCCGCGCCGAACACTACGAAATAGAGCGAGGTGGACAGCACCGGTGAGACGATGCTCTGCCAGATGGTGCGCCCGGTGCGCGCCATCTCGAATCGGTAGATCGATTGCACCGCGCGCCAGTTCATCGTTCGCTCACCAGGTCTACGAAAATGTCCTCCAGCGAACTCTGCGTCGTATGCAGGTCACGGAAGCGGATGCCCGCCGCGTTGAGGTCGGTGAGAAGCGCGGTGACGCCGGTACGCTCGCCGCGCGTGTCATAGGTGAAGACGAGCTCGTTGCCGTCGTCGTTGAGCGCAAGGTTATGGGCGGCGAGCGCCGGCGGCACCGCCGCAAGCGGTTTCTGCAGATGCAGAACCAGCCGCTTGCGGCCGAGCTTACGCATCAGCTCGCTCGTTTGCTCGACCAGGATGATCTCGCCTTTATTGATGACGCCGACGCGGTCGGCCATTTCCTCGGCTTCCTCGATGTAGTGCGTGGTGAGAATGATGGTGACGCCGGACGCGCGTAACTCGCGCACCACCTCCCACATGTCCTTGCGCAATTCGACATCGACGCCGGCGGTGGGCTCGTCGAGAAACAGGATCTGCGGCTCGTGGGACAGCGCCTTGGCGATCAGCACGCGTCGCTTCATGCCGCCCGACAAGGTCATGATCTTGTCGTCTTTCTTGTCCCACAGCGACAGCGCCTTCAGCGTCTTTTCGATATGCGCGTCATTGCGTGGCTTGCCGAACAGGCCGCGGCTGAAGCTGACGGTACCCCACACCGATTCGAAGGCGTCGGTGGTCAGTTCCTGCGGCACCAAGCCGATCAATGAACGCGCGGCGCGGAAATCGCGGACGATGTCGCTCCCGGCGACGGTGACCGAGCCGCTGCTCGGATTGACGATGCCGCAGATGACGCCGATCAGCGTCGTCTTGCCGGCGCCGTTCGGGCCGAGCAGCGCGAAGATTTCGCCGCTACGAATGTCGAGATCGATGTCCTTGAGCGCCCGAAACCCGGACGCGTAAGTCTTCGACAGTTTTTGGATGGAAATGATCGGTGGCATGAATGGCCGGCGGGGTGACGCGTGGCGATATAGTGCGTGCGCGGTCGTCACGCCAGCCCGTCATGGCCGGATATATCCCGCCGGGCATCCAGTCTTGATGTCGGGGTCGTCAGGCCGCCGCCAGGCTGTTGAGGTCGTTCAGCACCAGTTTCGGCGGAAAATCGAGGTATTCGTTCGGCATCTTGCTGCGATTGACCCAGATGCCGCTAAAGCCCACCGATGTCGCCGCCATCACGTCCCACCGGTTCGACGACACGAAGTTCACATCGCCCGGCGCGCATTTGTAATGATCCGTAACCAACTTGTAGACCTCCGGCCGCGGCTTGAACATTTTCAGGACGTCGACCGACAGCACTGCGTCAAGATCGCCGCCGATTTGCGCGGCGTCCACGGCGCCTTTGAGCATGTTGGGCGATCCGTTGGAGAGGATGCCGGTGCGGTGCCCCTTTGCTTTCAGCGTCTGCAAGGCGGAGCGGGCGTCGGGAAAGGCATCGAGCTGAAAATAGGCATCGAGCAGCTTGGGTTTCAGCCCCTTGTCGAACGCCGGCACGCGGGCAAGAGCGAAATCGAGCGCCCGCTCGGTCAGCGTCCAGAAATCCGCGTAATGCCCCGCCAGCGTCAGCGTCCAGGTGTATTCGAGCTGTTTGGTCCGCCAAATCTCCGACATGCGCTCGGCGTCGGGTCCTGCCTGCCCACAGCGGAGGATCGCCGCGTGCACATTGAACAACGTGCCATAGGCATCGAAGACATAAATCGACGACATGGTAGTCACCTCCCGGCGGTATCGTTATGCTTTCCCAAAGCACGGGGCGGCGCGCAATGAAAGCCCTGGGAGACAACAAATGGCTGTGAACGCGGCACTTTCAGCAACCTGGACGTTTTTTGACGGTGCCTGGCACGAGGGCAATGTGCCGCTCTGGAACGTGCGCACGCATGCGATCTGGCTCGGTTCGTCGGTTTTCGACGGCGCCCGGGTATTCGAGGGCGTTGCCCCCGATCTCGACCAGCATTGCGCGCGCGTCAATGCGTCGGCCAAGACGATGTATTTGAAGCCCAGCGTCTCGGTGGACGAGATGGTCGCGCTGACTCGCGACGGCATGGCGAAATTTCCGGCCGGCACGACGCTCTATGTGCGGCCGATGTATTGGGCCGAGCGCGCGAGCCCTATGGCGCTGCCGCCCGACCCGGATTCGACCCGCTTTGCGCTGACGCTTTACGATTCCCCAATGCGCAAACCGGAAGGTTTTTCGGTCACGTTGTCGCCGTTTCGCCGTCCGACGCAGGACACCGCGCCGGTCGATGCCAAGGCTGGTTGCCTCTATCCGAACAATGCGCGCGCGATGTTCGAAGCGAAATCGCGCGGTTTCGATAACTGCCTGGTGCGCGACGTTGTCGGCAATGTCGCCGAACTCGCCAATTCCAACGCGTTCATGGCAAAAGATGGTGTCGTGTTTACGCCGATCCCGAACGGCACTTTTCTTGCCGGCATCACGCGCAAGCGCGTGATCTCGCTGCTGCGTGGCGCTGGCGTCGACGTGGTCGAAACCGTTCTGCGCTACGAAGATTTTCAGAGCGCCGATGAAATATTCTCGACCGGCAATGCCTCAAAAGTTCTGCCCATCATCCGTATCGACGATCGTTCATTGCAGCCCGGGCCGCTGTTTCGCAAGGCACGTGAATTGTATTGGGAGTTTGCGCACTCCTAGAGGGCGACATGGCGTTTCGTTTTCTTCCCCGTATTGCGTTTCTGTTGTTCGCCTGTGCCGGTGCTGCGACCGCCGCAGCTGAGGGGCCGGTGAACCTGCGCGCGCACTACGATATCTATATGACGCGTATTCGGATCGGCGAAATCACATGGGCCATGTATTTCGCCGATCAGACCTACCAGACGTCGGCGAATGGCAAGGCGAGCGGAGTCTTCAGCGTTTTGCTCGATGGCGAGGGCTCGGTGACGACGCACGGCGCCATGGCGAACGGCAAGCTGCAGCCGGCGAAGGTCACCACCGTCGTGATCGACGACGAAGGTCGCGCAGAAGTGCGCATGATCTTCGACAATGGCACGCTCAAGACGATCGACGACCGCGGCCCGCCGCCAAAGCCGGGCCGTATCAAAGTTACCCCCGGTTTGTTGCGCGACGTCGCCGATCCGTTGAGTGCGATGCTCGTCCCGATCAATGGCGATGCCTTCGCGCATGCCAATTGCGACAGGACTTTGCGAATTTTCGACGGACGCCGACGCTATAATCTTGCGTTGTCCTACAAGCGCGTCGACAAGATGGACGCCGTGCCGAGCAATGGCGGCAAGGTGCTGGTCTGCAACGTCGTCTTGCGTCCGATCGCGGGCTACGATCCGGATAGCATGATTGTGCGCTATCTCGCCGGCAAGACCGATTTGGAGCTCTGGTTCGCGCCGGTCGCGGGCGTTTCGCTCATGGCGCCGGTGCGCGCTTTGATGCCGACATTAGTCGGAACGTTGGAACTCCGCGCAACCGAACTCGCGCCGAAAGCGGCGAAATCGACGAAAGAAAAGGCCGCGCCGCGTTAAGGCCGCTGCCTGCCGTGGTGCGACAAATTACACCGGGGGAGAATTCGCCGGTCGCGCGTTGACCTCAGGAGTCAGCGTCCTAGTATACTCGCTCCGTGATCGGCTGCCTTCTTTGCGCATCGAATGAGGGCAGGACCGCGATGCTGACGGCGCCGCAGTTGAAACGCGCGCCGTGCAGCGATTGCTCCCGAAGCCCAATGCGGGATTTAGGTGCGGGCTTACGTATGGGAGCGCCACAAGCCAAAAAAGGTCCATGCGATGAAGCTGAATGCCGCATTGGTCGAGACTGCCTTGGATCAGTTCGAAGCCCAGGCCATTCCCGAAAACCACCCCGTGGTCGGTCAGCTCAGCACGCTGTTTGGCGACCATACCTTCTTTCTCGATTCTAACGGGCTCAATATCGTCGAGCCGGCAGATGACGGAAATTCAGGCGCGCAGAAAGCGCAGGTGGTCAAGCTTGCCGGCTGGAGCGATGACAACCGCACCAGCCTCGCCCCGCACGAGCCGGAAATAACTGACGTTGTCATTGTCTTGGAGCCGCAAGGCCCGGGCGACGCGGCTTGATCGGCGCGCTTTAAGGCGGCGGCCGCGTCAACAACTGTTTCACGTCCAATCCGCGCAAATCGTACACTTGCGCGAACCGTACACCGTCGCGCCTGATCGTGGCGATCACCGGCGCATTGAGGTCGCGGCAATAAAAGGTGCCGAGCTTCATTTCGAAGTCGGCGCCATGCGGTTCGTTGGTGGTCTCGAAGTCGGGTCCGAGGGCGACCCGTGCCGCTGGTTGCGGTCCGCAAACCGCCACGCGCCAGCGCCGGCCAGCCGGCTTGTCTTCGTGGCGTGCGGCAAGCTCCCCGCGCAATGCGTCGGCGGCCTGTTTAAACGCAAGCCCCCAATAATCGAGCATATAGCGGCCGTTCGCGCCGCGCACGCCGCCCGCCGTCGCGTTGAAATAGACGTATTCGTACGGGTGCAGCCGGACCATGCCGATTGCCGGCACGGCCACGCCCACCGCCAGCACTGCCGCAAAGCAAGTGAGCATCAGCCGGCTTCGAGCGGCCGCGCGCTCGATGATGAAGGCGGCGGCCAGCCCGCCCAGGACGGCAAAGGGCGGTACCACAAAGATGAAATGGCGCAAGCCGTTGTAGAGCGCCGGCCGCGTGATCATCGCGACGGCGATCGGCAGGAAGGCCGCGAGCATGACCGTCAACAAATTGGCGCGCCGCGCCAATGGCTGCGAACTTTGTAACACCGCGATCAGCGCGCCGGCGGAGCCGGCTAGGCCGAGCGCGAGCATCACTTCCGGCAGCTTGAGCGCGAAGAGATGCGGGAGATAGCTTGCCGGCATTTGCGGGACGGGAATGAGACGGCCTTCGTAGAGTTCATCCCACGGCTTTTCGAAAAACGTGTCGAAATATTCGACGGCGCGCAGCGGATTAAGCGGCGACAGGATCGACCATGGCCACAATAGCCCCATCACCAGATAGGCAAGCACAAAGCCAGGCAGCAGAGTCCACAGAAATTGGATGAGACGCTTGCCCGCGCTATGCCAGCTCTCGCGGCGCGCATCTGCGACCACGATCAACGCCAAGCCGCCGGCGATTTCCGGCGCGGCGATGCCGGCAAGAATGCGTGAACCGAAGGCCGCACCGAGCGCGATGCCGAACAGCGCGACGGTCGGCGCCTGTGGCTGTGGGTATTCTTCAAAGGCGCGCACGGCGGCGAGCAGCAGCACGGTCATCGCCACCGCCAGCGGCACATCCTTCGGGTTCATGAACATGTGCCCGTAATAGAGCGGGCAAGTCGATAACAGCGCGACTGTGCAGAGCCCGGCCAGCGGGCCACCCAACCGCCGTCCGAGCCGCCAGGTCGCCGTGAGCCCGACGATGCCGACGACGGCGCCGAGCAAGCGCCGCGTCTCGAACAGGCCGAACGGCAGCATCTTGGCGGCGAGCGCTGCCGCCATATCGAAGCCGCCACCGTATTTGTAGAGATTGACGAACGAGAACGCGCGGTCGTCCTTGAAGCCCGAGCCGTAGAGCGCGAGCAGCAAGTCACCGTATTGCGAATGCGTGTAGTCGTCCCAGCCGAGGCCGTAATCCCGAAACGTGAAGGCGGCGGTGATTGACACCGCCGCCAGGATCAGGAGTGCACCGCGGTCGGCCAGTCCGGCTGCCGGCCGAGGATCGGTCATGACGATCCGAACAAGCTACTTCGTGGCCGCGACGAAGAGCTCTTCTACGTATTCCCAATTCACGAGATGATCGAGAAAAGCCTTCAGATAATCGGGCCGCCGGTTGCGGTAGTCGATGTAATAGGAATGTTCCCACACATCGCAGCCAAGGATCGGTGTGCCACCATGCACCAGCGGATTTTCGCCGTTCGGTGTCTTGGTGATGGCGAGCTTGCCGTTCTGCACTGCGATCCAGCACCAGCCGGAGCCGAATTGTGTGGCACCGGCGGCCGCGAAGTCAGCCTTCATCTTCTCGACGCCACCGAGATCCTTGTCGATAGCGGCCTTGAGCTTGCCAGGAATCTTGTCGCCGCCGCCGTTCGCCTTCATCCATGGCCAGAAGTGCTGGTGGTTGTAGTGCTGCGCGGCATTGTTGAAGAGGCCGGCATTCTTGCCGAACGAGCCCTTCACAACATCCTCGAGCGATTTGCCTTCGAGCCCCGATCCTTCCAGGAGCTTGTTGCCGTTGTCGACATAGGCCTTGTGGTGCTTGTCGTGGTGATATTCGAGCGTTTCGCGCGACATGTAGGGCGCAAGAGCGTCGTAGGCGTAGGGCAAGTCGGGCAACTTGAATGACATCAGGTCCTCCTCGATCCACAAACGTCGATTGTGGAATGAAATTGTTCTTCCGCAGGTGAAACCGGCGCGTCCCCGGTGAGTTCCACGGCTCGAATGAATTAGGCGCTGGCGCGGGCGGGGGCAACGCCCCGTTTGTATATAATGCCCGAACATCGCCGGGAGGTGCAGTATTATTGCCAGACCGCACTGAAGGCTGGTCGGCCTAGTGCCACGCGAAGCTTCCGGGGACGTTTGCGTCGTCTTGCTGCCTGAAGATACTGCGCCGTGGTAGTTGCAGGCGCTCGGGGAAAAAGCCAAAATTGCTGTTGTCGGAAAGGGTTGCGGAGTATTTCAATACCTTTTAAAGGACGCGGCCCGGGGGACGGCGGAATGTCTGTTATTCTTTACTTGATTGGTGCTTTCGCCGTCATGGCCGGCGCGGGCTTGATCGCTTTCGGCATCCCAATCAACGAGTTCAGCTTCGGCAACACGCTCATCGTCTCAGGCGTGACCGCGGTTGTTGGCGGACTGATTGTAGTCGGCCTTGCCGCCACGGTCGCGCAGTTACACCGCCTCAGCGAGGCGATCGCCGCGCGGCCTCCGGCCAGGGAGCTCGAAGCGCCGGCCGAAGTGCCTGTCGCCGCGGCGCCGCCTGCACGCACGCCGCTCCCGCCGCGGTTAAGGCCGGAGCCTGCCACGCGCGAAGCGTTCGAGCCGCGTGGAGCACCGCCGGCCGAAACGGTCGAACAGCCTCCCGCGCCGTCGTTTGCACCGCCATCGCTCCGCAATCCCGAATCGCCGCCTTTGGCATTCGAAGAGGATGTCTCTCTGTCGCCGCGCCACCCGACTGGCGGCTCGCCGATGCCGCCGCTGCGGCCTGCCCCGCCCGGTGCCAACGGAGGCGCGGGAGAAACGGGACGGGAGCCAGGCTTCGAACCGCCCTGGCGGGCTCCGCCGCTGCGGGAAGCTCCGTCCAGTTTCGAATCCATGTGGCCGACTTCCGAGCCAAAGCCGCCACGTAGTGCGAGCGGCAGCCAACCGCCGCCGCCACGGACGGAGCGGGTGGCACCACCAGCACCACCGCCGGCCAGCGAGCCATCCACGCCTTCCCAACCGCGTTCAGCCGCGGTGCTGAAGTCGGGCGTGGTCGATGGCATGGCCTACACGCTTTACGTCGACGGCTCGATCGAGGCGGAACTGCCGCAAGGCACGTTGCGCTTTGCCTCGATCGAGGACCTGCGCGCCCATCTCGAGAAAAATTCTTAGACGCGCGACGGCTTGCTCGTGCCGCCATGCGTCCGGCGGCCTCTTGGGCAATTTGGCCCCTATCTGGTATCGCCACAGCAGAAGCCAAAGTCTAATCGCTGCCGGATTCTAGGTTTTTCTTGCCGTGACTGGTTTTCGATACTATTTTCGACAATATAGAAACGCTCTTTCGGTTCTCGTTACTTTGTCACAAGGGCAGGCACCAGGGCGGGGAACCTCATGAACGACACCTCGGGCAATGGTAATTTCATCGAGCTGACCGCAGAGATCGTCTCCGCCTATGTCAGCAACAACACGGTGCCGGCGAGCGACATTCCGGCGCTGATCAGCCAGGTGCATGCGGCGCTCAGCCGGGTCTCCGGAAAGCCGGGTGATGGCGCAACCGAGCCGTTAAAACCGGCAGTGTCGCTGAAAAAGTCGGTCACGCCCGAGTACATTGTCTGTCTCGAGGACGGAAAAAAGTTTAAATCGCTCAAGCGCCACCTGCGCACGCAGTACAATATGACGCCCGAACAGTATCGCGAAAAATGGGGTCTCGGCCCCGATTATCCGATGGTGGCGCCGAATTATGCGGCCGCCCGCTCCCAACTCGCCAAGCAGATGGGGCTCGGCCAGCAGCGCCGGCGGCGGCCGAAATAGCCGGGTGCCGCCCGACGAGTGGGCTTCGGTCAAAGCTTCATCGTCTGAATGGACGATTTCGCGAATTTCGAGATATGCGAGCAGTGCGGGCAGGTCGCCTCGAAGACCTCCGGTAGACGGTCAGAGGTCGTGAGCCGTCCGGTCCCAACCGAAAGGCCAAATCGTGCCTTGCAGTCCGGGCAAACCAAGACCTCAAGTTTGAGCGTGTCGGTGGCCATCGCGACAATTTATCCAGCGTACCTTACTTTTGTTTAACAACGCGGGGGCCTCGCCGTTGGCAGGGTTGCGGAAAAATTCCTATTATTTGTGGATAACCGGTAGCGTAACGCCGAGTGTTTTGAAAAAAGTTGTTAATTTTCAATGAAATAGGAGCTCGCTCAAAAACTTATCCCCGCCGCCGCAATTTCGGCGATGATGTAGGTAAATAATCCTACAGCAAGGGGATGCCGATGTCGCCGTTCGTTGCCCTTCAATGTCGCTGCTACTCGCAGCGCGAGTTTGCCGATACCGCAATCATGTGCGGGCTGCTGCAGGCCGCCACCGCCGCCGCCTTCGGTGTGCCGGTTGCCGCGTTGCGTGCGCGTTCGCGCCGCTCCGCCGAGGTCGCCTTCGCGCGCCAGAGCGCCATGTATGTCGCCCACGTGATGCTGGGGCTGAGCTACAGTGCGATCGGCGCGCTCTTTCGCCGCGATCGCACCACCGCCGCCCATGCCTGCCAGACCGTCGAGGACCGCCGCGACGATCCGGCAATCGATGCGCTGCTACAGCGGCTTGAGCTCACCTGTTGTGAACTCGCCTCAAGCTTGCTCGCGGACGTGCAGTTGCGGCCATGAAAGCAGCTAAGAACGCGAAGTCCCACAAGGCCGTCCATACGCCGGTGCCACTGCGCGCCGAAGTCGATTCCTTTCGTCGCCAGCACCTTGCGCTGGCGCAGAAGCAGATTGCGACTGAGATCGGTCGCGCGCAAGTCACGGTGGACGAGGCGGAAAGCCCGCTCGCCTGGCTCGCGCGTCGAAGCGGGCGCGACGGTCGCGCCTTCATCGAGGCGCACCACCTGCAGGCCGGTGAGCGCCTGCGCAACGATTTCACCTGCGCCAACCTGATGCCGCGTACGACGACAAACTGGGCAAGCGCGGTCGCCTCCGACCGCCGCAGCGGTGAGCGCGCCATACAATTTACCGAGACGATGATTGCCGCGCGCCAGCGCGTACACCGAGTGCTCGATGCGGCGGGCCCTGAATTCGCCGGGCTTCTGCTCGACGTCTGCTGTTTTCTCAAAGGTCTGGAAGACATCGAGCGCGAGCGCGGCTGGCCGGCGCGCTCGGCCAAGGTGGTGGTACGGCTCGCGCTGGAGCGGCTCGCGCGCCACTACGGTTATGCCGGCGAAGCGCGCGGCCGTGGCCATGCGGCGGTTCGCACGTGGCTAGCGGACGATGCAGCATTCCATGTGGATGGGGGCGAGACTCTGGAATAATTGTACGCTGCCGGGCTTTTCTCGGTCGAAAAGCAGGCTAAAACTATAGGTGGAGGCGCGTGGGCTAATGTCCCTCAAAGCAAGCGGCTCCATGGATGTCGTGTGCTGTCTAACCAACTCTTGCGACATCTGGCCCCGGTTCTCACGGACCGGGGCCTTTTATTTTGTTATTTTGGGCGCTCTGTGGAGAGCAACCGGCAAGAGATCTCACGCCGGCGCCAGCGCCGCTTTAGCGTCGGCGCGGATGCGGTCCACCATGGCGCGCAAGCCGTTCGAGCGTTGCGGCGTCAGGTTCTCGCGCAAGCCGAGCCGGTCGAACAGCGCGATCGCGTCGGTGTCGAGAATATGTTTGGCGGGCTTGTCGGAATAAAGCGCAAGCAGAATGGCGATCAGCCCTTTCACGATATGGGCATCGCTGTCGCCTTCGAAGCTGAGCGTCGGCCCGGAAGCGCCATCCGGCTTTACATGCGTGAGTAGCCAGACCTGGCTCGCGCAGCCGCGCACTTTGTTGGCTTCACTGTGGGCGCCTTCGGGCAACGGCGGGAGCGCGCGGCCAAGCTCGATCACATAGCGATAACGGTCGTCCCATTCATCCAGCAGCTCGAAATTCTCAGTGATTTCGTCGATCGACGTCATGCCGCCACCAAGTTCCATTTCAGCAGGAATATATGGCGATTGCCGCCGATCGCCAAAGATCGCGGGTGAGCCTGTCAAAATCGCGATTTTGTGGGTGGTCAGGTTGCGGGCAGCGGCGCGCGGTGCGGCGGCAGCGGAACCGGTCCATGCCACGCTGGCACAAGGTCGGCCTGGGTCAGCGTTCCGCGATCCTTAGCCAGGACTTGCACGGTACCGGTGCTTTCCGGTGCAGGCTTCGGGCGCACGGATTTCTTGGCGGCCGTTTCGGCGATCTTGGTGGTGACCAGTTCATACAACGTGCGCGCGCCCGCTTCTGCCTTGTGCCCGAGCGCGACCGCAACCTTGCCGCCGACCTTGCAGGCGTCGGGCTGGCGGTCGCAAAAGCCGCTCAGGTCGGACACGGCCGCGCCCGCCAGCGTCACCGCTTGGCTGGCGTCAAGTTGCGCCCCCGGCGACGCCGTATTGGTGCCGCCGCTCGGCAGCAGCACGCAAACGAGGCCGATCCAGAATGCTACGCGCAAGAGAAAGAACATGAACCCACCAACTCTCCCCGGCGGCCTTTTCGCCGCCTTTGAACTAAACCCTAGCAGACAGGGTTGAAGCCGCCGTTGGCGCTGACGGGAAGGTTTTTCCCAAAATCGATGCGAATACGACGCGTATTTTCGGAAAATTTGACAGGCTCAAAATTGCTTCAAATTTTAATGCGGCCCGCCGGCTGCGTGGCCGTGGCGGTTTGCCGGCTTTGATATGGTTACCGCGGCGGTAACAATTGCCACCGACCGGCTCACACGCGCGCCCATGGCAAGACAAATTTCACCATGCCCGGCAAAACGAACCAGGTCTGCAACCAAGTCTGCAATGCTGCCGGAGTTGCCGCGACGCCCTTAGTGTTCGCTTAAGCGCGGCCCGATAGCATTCCTCCTATCAACAGGGCGCGTCCGCTTCGCCAAACGTGGGACAGGGATCCGTGCGTTTCCTCACGCCAGTGTGGAACTATGTCGACGCTTTGGTGCATCCGACCGCTCGCAACGATGCGCTGACGGCGGCGCGCCATCGCGCATTTATTGCGCCGCGCCTGCTCGGCAGTCTCGCCGCGCTGGCGAGCTTTCCCGTCTATCTCGTCTTCCGCGGGCAGCCGAGCGCGCTCGAAATCGGCGTCTTTGCCTGGCTGGCGACGCCGATCCTGATTGCCAATTACCTCTCGCGCACTGGCCGCTACGAAAGCGCGCACTTGCTGTCCTCGCTCGCGCTCACCGGGCTGGTGACGGTAGTCGCGTGGTGCACCGGCGGCATCGGCTCCTTCGCGGCGATCTGGCTGGTCGTGGTGCCATTGGAGGCCGCGCTTTCGGCTTCGCGCCGCGTGGTGGCGCTCGCCTCGCTAATGGCGATTGCCGCCGCCGGGCTGCTGGCAGCGGTCAGCGCCTTGGGCCTGCTGCCGCCCGCGATTACGCTCGCCAATCAGCATGGCGCGCTCGCCGCCCTCGGCATCATTTCAGCGGCGCTCTATGCGACGGGGCTCGCGCTCGGCGCCGAGCAACTGGCGCGCATCAGTTTCTGGCTGCTTTATGCCGAGGAAGACCGCTATCGGCTTCTGGCGCGCAACATAACCGACGTCATTACTCGCCACGCTCGCGATGGCGCGGTGCTGTTCGTCTCGCCGGCCGCCGAGACACTATTCGGCGTCTCACTGAGCAAGCTCGCCGGTCACGGCCTGTTCGACCGCGTGCATGTGGCGGACCGGCCGGCCTATCTGACCGCAATTGCCGACGCAGCGTCCTCGGGCAAGGACAGCTCGGTGGAATTTCGAATCCGCAGCGGCGGCGATGAGGGTGCGCCAGGCGGGCACTATATTTGGGTCGAAATGCGCTGCCGCCCGCTCGAGTATAGCGCCGAAATCAAGATCGATGCCCATGAAGTAGTGGCTGTGTTGCGCAACGTGAGCGAACGCAAGGCGCAGGAACGCGCAATCGACATCGCGCGCGCTGAATCCGAACGTGCCAATCTCGCCAAGAGCCGTTTCCTGGCCACCATGAGCCACGAACTGCGCACGCCGCTCAACGCGATCATCGGTTTTTCCGAAATGCTCACCAACGATGAGCTGAGGCTCGCGCCCGAGCGAAAGCTCGAATACGCGCAGCTCATCAATGATTCCGGCCGTCATCTCCTGTCGGTGGTCAACGGCATTCTCGACATGTCGAAGATGGAGACCGGAAATTTCGAGATCACGCCCGAGCCGTTTGCGCCCGCGCCGGCGGTGACGAGCTGCTGCGATATATTGGCGCTCAAGGCAAAGGATGCAGGCGTTGCGCTGGTCACCCGCGTTTCGAGCGGGCTGCCTGAGGTCACGGCGGACCGCCGCGCTTTCAACCAGATCATGATCAATCTCGTCTCCAACGCCATCAAGTTCACGCCGCGCGAGGGCCGGGTCACGGTGACGGCGAGCCGCGATGGCAACGATTTTGTGGTGCTCGTGGAAGATACCGGCGTCGGCATTGGCGCGGAGGATCTGCCGCGGCTGGGCGAGGCGTTCTTCCAGGCTCGCGCGTCCTACGATCGCCGTCACGACGGCACCGGCCTGGGGCTTTCCATCGTCAAGGGCTTGGTGCGTCTGCACGACGGTCAGATGGATATCCGCAGCCGGCTGGGGGAGGGCACCCGCGTTGCGGTGCGTTTGCCGATTGACGGTGGCGGTCGGCGTCCGCCGGCAGAGCCGGTGAAACTGGAAGCCGCGCGCGCCGAATTTGGTTCGATATCACGACAAGAGGTGAAGAAAAGTGCCTAGCCGTAAGCGCCGCGCAATTCCGCCGGAAGCCGCTGTTGCCCGCAGCAGTGTGATCGCACGTCATCCGCGCGAGTTCGTGGGCTTTGTACTGGCGATGGCCTTCACCGGCACGATTTTTGTCAACGCGTTGTTTTTGCAGAAGGGCCCGCACCCGGCGCCGATCTTTGCTCCGCAATTACTGACGCAGCGGGAAGCCGCGCTACCACCGCATCGCCCGCCGGCGGCGCCGGCACCGGCGCGAACGCCGGCGCAAATCACGGTCGACATCCAGCGCGAACTCGCCCGCCTTGGGCTTTACGACGGCGCCGTCGATGGTCTCTGGGGCGCGAAGACCGCCGCCGCGGCGCGTGATTTTATGCAGGCTCGCGATCTCAAGCTCGGCGCGGAACCAAGCGAAGCTTTGTTGCATGCTGCTGCGGCGGCGTCGGCAAAGGCGGCAATCGCTGCGCCCGTAACCGCTGCGCCGGTCAAGCCGGTGATCGCTGCGCCGGCTGCGGCGCCTGTGCGCAACGATCCGATCGCCGCCGTAATTGCGGCGCCGTCAAAACGTCTACTGGCGATCCAGCGCACGCTCGCCGAGTTCGGCTACGGCCAGATCAAGCCCAGCGGGGTCTATGACCAGGACACGCGGGTGGCGATCGAGAAATTCCAGCGTGACCGCAGACTACCGGTGGACGGGCAGGTCTCCGATAATTTCGTGCGAGAGCTTGGACGCATGACAGGCCGGTCGCTCGACGAATAGCGGTCCGTCCCGCCGGCGTGTTACTGAGGCCGATGCGCTTAAAGTCCAGCATCTGGGTGGCGGCCTATCTGCGCCGCTGCCAAATAGAAGGCGCCTTTGCGGCGGTCCGACGCCGCGGCGCGGAGGAAGCCGGCGCGGTCTTCATCATCATCAATCGACTCGACGGTACCGCCACTTTGTACGGCCCGGCGCCACAAACCGTCTTTGATGAATCGCAGCCGAGCGAACGTTATTTCACGGCCGTGTTGGGCGGCGGCTCACCCGCCGCCGAAGCCGATATCGAAGCGCGGCTGACGCGCGAAATCCGTTTCGACCCGGATCTGTGGATCGTCGAGATCGAAGATCGCGCCGGGCGCCACTTTCTCGACAACGTCGTGAGTTGATCAGCCTCGGCGCGATTTTGCGTCGGATGGTGCGGCGGCCTGCTTGCGCACCGGACGGTGTGGCAGCGGCGAGGCCATGACGCGGGCGCTGCGACGCTCGTCGTCCCAATGTACCGGTGCATGCCGGGGCCGCGCGCGAGCGGTAGACTGCCGCCAGATTGTCACCATCTGCTCCGCCGCGGCAAAGGTGATCTCATCGAAGAGAAGAGCGAGGTCGTAGACCCGCTGCACAGATAAGCCGATGTCCGGGTTGAGGAACAGCAGTATGCGCTGAAGAACGTCGGCCTTCATGCCGAGCGACTTGGCGGCGACGACAACGGGTTCGCCGGATGGGTCGCCGACGATGCGATGCGCGAGTGTGCGGGCGATGCCGAGTGCGCCTTCCAGCTCGCGCGTGAATTCGCCCGGGTTGCGTTGCAGGGCCGCATTCTCCAGGCGGCGCACAACGTCGCGCGCGAACGGCAAGGCTTGGCGCGGATGCTTCGCCGCCGCGGCGTCGAGATTGGTCAGGATTAGCCGGCGTTCCTCGGTGCCGGCGGCAAAAAACAGCTCGACGAGTTCGAGTCCGGATGCCGGTTTGGCCGCGGGTTTTTCGACGGAGCCGGGTTTGGGCTGAGGCGCATGGCTGGCGTCGAGTCGGGTTGCGGCTCCCGCGAGCTTTTGCAGAACAGCCGCAGGTGCGCGCGGATAGGCGGCCAACCGGGCTGCCACGGTTGCGCGGGTTGCCGCATCGACCGTTTCGATCAACCCGAGCGCGAGTGCGACGTATTGGATTTCCTCATCGGCCGAGTGGACCGGCTTCTGGATATAGAGATCCGTCAATACGCGCAGCAGTGTCGGGCGGATATCGACGCCGTCCCGGCACGCAAGGTCGACCAGACCGTCGAGGGAGGGATACGCAGGGACCTTTGGCATGCCTGAACGCTGACTGACTGGGTTTACTCGATGCCGAAGATTAGTCGGCGCCCGTTAGCAGAGCGTTAACCTTGCACGTCTTTTAATTGCCAGCAGGCGCCGATCCGGCAGGCTTTGCGCCGGAACGGAAAGGGGACTGCAATGGGCGAAGTCATCCGTTTTCCAGACGAGGGCTATACGCGGCTCGGCAGATATGTCGACGCCAACACCGAGCCCGCAACGATCATCATTCTGCCGGTGATCCGCATCGAGCGGGGGCCGGACGGTTCGACGAAGGACGCAACACCGAACACGCGCAACTCAGGCGGCCGCCGGCGCCGCCGACGCAACGAACGCTGATCCGACCGGCGCCCAACCACTCGATGCACACACCGCCGCCTTCACGCCCGTCGGCGCTTTTTTGGTGCCGGCGCCTGTTCGTGCTGGCCGCTCTGTCTATGCTTGGCGGCTGCGCCAATGGCGACTTCGGTCAGATCAAGCCATACTTGGTGCGCGACAGTATTCACGACTGGATCGGGCCAGCGGCGATCGAGGGGACGGGTGCCGTGCCGTCGAACTTCGAACTGACCGACGACGAGCGCGCGTTGCGCGATCTCGCATATCCTCTGATCGAGCCGCCCTACGACCGCCAGCGATGGAATGCCATCATCAGGGAGTACGGGCTGATCGCCCAGAGCCGCACCCAGGTGCCCCCCGTTACGGCCTATGCCAACGACCTTTTTGGCTCTGCCTACCGCTCCCCCGCAGCGCGCTATGCCCATTTAATCGACGACATTCGCAACGACACGACGCGGCTTCCGCAATTTTTCGAGACCGCGACACGCGTCGTCGATATCGATCTGAAACGAGAGCAAAGCCTCCGCTACATCTCTCAATTGTCGAAAGCCGAGCGCGCCAACGCGCTGCGGAGGATTAACGTCAACCGAGCGATCGTCGAATGGGTGTGCGAAAGCCTCAACCGGCGCGCGGCAAGCTATCAATTTGCAATGGAGCGGCTGGTCATTATGACGCCGACGGGTGGGGCGGTCGATACCGAGCGCGCGCTCAAACACCTCCGTGCCGAAATTGGCTACTATAGCCGGAACGCCGCCCCGCCCTGGAAGCGCGAGAAAAGCCTCGCCTCATCCAACTGACATGACGTCACCGGCGCCGGACTAGCGCTTCGCTTCCGGCAAGCTGAACTGTTGGCATCGCGCACCGGCCATGGCCTCTTTCACTTTCGGCAATAGGCCCGGTTCGGGCACGAGTGCGCGAATGGCGATGATGCCCGTCACCGTCGGCAATTCGACGATCAAAAGGTCGGCGGCGGTGACGTTTTCATTTTCCGGCATGGCGTTGTGCTGCTCGGCAGTCATCAGGTCGAGTTCGATGGCGCGCCGTCCCGCCGAACGGTCATTGATGGCGTAATAGGCAACGTCGCTGTCGGTATAGAATGAGACCGACGTGTAGCCGCGGCTGATCGGAGCGCTGAGCTTCAATGGTCCGTCCGAGAGATCGTAGCGGCAGATAGCGCTGACGAAGGCCGGATCCATGAACGGTATCGCCGCCTTTTCGGGGGTCGGGGCGGGAAGTTGGACGACGGTGTTGACCGGGGCGATCGGGGTCAGGCGCGCATAGGCATCCTGGGTGGCCGTACGCGGCAAAATGATAATGGTGGCGAGATGAACGATTCCGCCGAGCAGCAAGCCGCCGAGTAGGAGAAGAAGCCAGCGGATCATCGGCAGCTCCTTGTTCGGATCGACGGCATGGGCACCTCGCGCCCTTCCTTGGTCGCGACGCCCACGGCCGTGTCGTAGAAACGCAGCGTGAGAATGTAACGGTCGATGCCGCCCGTCGGCAGCCAGTTGCCGGCGCTTGCGCGCGGCGCCACCACGATCTCAAAACTGCCGTCGGCGCGGCGCAGGATTTCCTGGCTGGTGAAATCGTATCGGTTGATTGAATTGGTGACCAATCCGCCGTCCGGCGTGTACAGCGTCAGCGTCCAGAAACGTGCCGCCGGGGTGATGCCGGAAATGACCACCTCGCATCGTCCGTCGAGGCGGCGGCCCTTGTCGTCGGTTCGGGCTAGAAACGTGAGACCGTCGCCCAGTGCAATCGGCAAACGGCCGCTGCGTGCTACCGAAGCGCGCGCGTATGGGTCGGCATCCGTCGTGCCGGTCTTGGGCCAGGCGGTCCAACTGCCGATCGTCAGCGCGCCGAAGGCGGCGCCGCGGGTCAGCGCATAATAGGTCGCGCCGAGACCCACGCAGGCGGCTACGATCAGGGCAAATAGCGTTCCGAAAAGCAGCCGCACGTTTTATCCGCTGGCGGTGAGAATTGTTGATTCGAGGTGGGAAAGACTACGCCGGCGGCAGCCCTCCGGCTAATCAGTTTCGCTCGAACGCTCGTCCTTCCAGCGCGGACGCGAGAGCGTCGCCTTTGTCGTCCGTCTTTTTCTGCTTGTCGAGCGAGGCGGTCGGCGCCGGGCCCAAAGCACGGCTTGCGTCGTCGAGCATCTTTTCAAGCTGCGACAGAATTTCGGAGCCGCGTTTGCTCAGCATAACCGGTCGTCGGGCCGGTGGCGCATCGCCCGGCTGCTTGGTCTTAAAGGCAACCGGCGCGCCCTGCTGGCGGTCTTTCGGCACGGGAACGCCGGGAAGCTGCTTGATCTCGATGCCTTCATGGGCATAGGCCATAATTTTATGCCACGTCATCGCCGGTAGCGAACCGCCGGTCATGCGGTTGGTGGATTCGTAGTTATCGTTGCCGAACCAGACGCCGCAGACGAAATTGCCCGTGTAACCCATGAACCAAGCGTCGCGGTAAGCGTTGGTGGTTCCGGTCTTGCCGGCCGCCGCAATGCCATCGAGCCGCGCTCGCCGGCCGGTGCCGTTTTCCACCACGCTGTTCATCATCTTAATCATGTCTTGCGCGACGTGCGCCGGCAAAACGCGCGTCGGCTTCGGACCGTCGCGGTCGAAGCGCCAGATGAGATTGCCGGTGCCGGTACGCACTTCCAGGATGGCGTGCGGCATCACCTTCATGCCGAGATTGGGGAAGGCGCCATAGGCGCCAACATGATCGACCAGCTCGACGCCATCCGCGCCGATCGGTAGCGAGGGCGTATCGGGCAGTGGCGTGTGGATGCCCATCGCGTGCGCGAGCGCAATGATCTTCGCGCGTCCGAGCTTGGCATTGCCGTTGCCGACAACGACCGACAGGCGCACGGCGATCGTGTTGATCGAGTGCGTCAGCGCCTGAATGAGTGTCATCCGCCCTCGATAGGAGCGGCCGTAATTGTGTGGACACCAGTTGCCGATGCAGATCGGGCCGTCGACCACGATCGAATTTGGCGTCAGCCCGTGGATCAGGGCCGCCGAATAGACATAGGGCTTGAAGGATGAGCCGGGCTGGCGAAGCGAGTCGGTGGCGCGGTTAAACTGGCTCTCGCCGTAGTCGCGTCCGCCGACCATGGCGCGCACGGAGCCGTCGACATCCATCAGCACGGCGGCGGCCTGACCCGCATGATATTCGCGTCCGTACTGGCGCAGCGAACTTTCGACCGCCGCGTCGGCGGCTTTTTGCAGCGCCGGATCGAGCGCGGTGCGCACGACGAAGACGCGTTCGGTCATTGTCTTCGGAAGCGTGTCGACCAGCGTCTTCATCTGGTCGAAGGCCCAGTCGAGGTAGTAGTTAGGCGCGTCGTCGTCGCGGCGATCGATCGGTGTGGCCGGATGCCGCCGCGCGCCGAAGACCTGGCCTTCCGTCATGAAGCCCGACTCGACGAGACGATCAAGCACGACGTTGGCGCGTGCGCGCGCGGCCGGCAGGTTGACCATGGGCGAGAATTTCGACGGCGCCTTGAACAGACCGGCGAGCATGGCGGCTTCGGGCAGATCGACGTCACGCGCCGACTTGTTGAAATAATAGCGCGCGGCCGCATCGACGCCGAAAGCGCCGCCGCCCATATAGGCGCGGTCGAGATAGAGCTTGAGGATTTCGTTCTTGGTCAGCCGCGCTTCCAGCCACATCGCAAGAAACGCTTCCTTGATCTTGCGCTCGAGCGTGCGCTCATTGCTGAGGAACAAATTTTTGGCGAGCTGCTGCGTGATGGAGGAGCCGCCCTGCACGACGCCGCCGGCCTTCGCGTTGGTCAGCAAGGCGCGCATCGTGCCCGCGATATCGATGCCGAAATGGTCGTAGAATCTCCGGTCTTCGGTCGCGATCGCCGCCTTGATCAGATGATCGGGAAACTGGTCGAGCGGGATCGAATCGTTGTGGCGGATGCCGCGCGTGCCGATCTCGTTGCCGTAGCGGTCGAGGAAGGTGACCGCCAGTTCCGACTTCTTCAGCCAGTCCTCGTCCAGGTCTCGTGAAACGCCGGGATCGCCAGCGCCAGCATCAGGATGCCGCCGGCGGTGCCCATGGTGGCGGCTTCCGAGAAAAACTCGTTGGTCCAGCGCCGCCAGCCGGCGACGTGGAAGCGGTCCATCACCGTCGAGAAGCGCTCCCACTGCTCGCGCAAACCGATCGCGCTCTGGAACATCGAAAAGTCGATCCAGGCGTCGATCCCGAGCAGGACGCGCTTGATCGATTTCTTCCAGTCGGAGGGGAACAGGTCGCGCAAGGCTTCTGGTCTCTTTATTCTGTGGTCGGTGTGGCCCGCAGGCGGCGAATTTAGCCGATCCGCCCTTCATGGGCCAATGGCGCCGACGGGGTTAATCACGGCCAAGGTGAACGGAAAGTGGGGATGAAAAATGGCCGCGGGAGGGGCGTTAACGAATTCTTCGGTCATTCCGGGCGCGCGCGCCGCGCAAGCGCCCCGCAATGACGGTCCAGGCGATGCCCGCCACGACAGCGCCAAAGCCAGCCGCTACAAGGGCCGGGCCATGACGGATTCGCCCCGCAAAACCCACACCGCGCGCCGCGCCGCCGGCAACGGCGCCGACCCCGCCGCCGCGCAAGCGGCCGAAAAAGTTCCGTTCTGGCGCCGCAAGAAGCTGTCCGAGATGACGAGCGCGGAGTGGGAGAGCCTGTGCGACGGCTGCGGCCGCTGCTGCCTGAACAAGCTGATCGACGCCGACACCAACGCGACCGTGTTCACCGCGGTCGGCTGCCGGCTGCTCGACGACAAGACCTGCCGCTGTTCCGACTATGCCCACCGCCAGCGCAAGGTGGCCGACTGCGTGCGGCTGACCTGGCGCAATGTGCGCAGGCTCACCTGGCTGCCGCCGACCTGCGGCTACCGGCTGGTGGCGGAGGGGCGCGATCTGGCCTGGTGGCACCCCTTGGTCTCCGGGTCGAAGGAGACGGTGCACAGCGCCGGCATCTCGGTGCGCGGCCGGGTGGCCGCGAGCGAGACCGACGTGCCGGACGAGCGGCTGGAGGAGTTTATTGTCGGGTGGCCGGGGCGTTGGCCGAAGGGCGCGCGGCGCAAGCCGGGGCGTCGTCAGACGTAAGAAGCGGGGGCAGGGGCAAGGGGCGGTGGGAATCAGGAAAATATTCCTTGACAGCGCGACGCTGCGTCGCTACTTTTCCTAATCCTCCCAAAATTGAATTTGCCCACCATGACCCGCCGCACATCACTGCGCGCGCGAGCGCAAAGGATTTATCGCGCGCGCGCCGCGGCCAAATCGCCGGGCGCGCCGACGCCCGAAACGAAGCCAAAGCTGACGCGCCTCACCGCGCGCGTGCGTAGGCTCTATGAACAAAGCGCCGTGCCGGTGCGCGAGATCGCTCAGCTCGCCGGCGTCACCGAGCGCACCATCTACAAATACGCGCGCAAGGGCGGCTGGACGCCGCGCTATGCCTGGAACGATGCCGGCGGTGCTCGTCGCCGACGGCGTTGGCGTGCGACGGAGCGTTTCGCGCCAGCAAAGGGCGCCGGCGGCCGCTTCATCGCCCGCGCGGACAAGAGCAAGCCTTACCGCCAAGGGCTCAAGGCGACCGACGCCCAAGGCGCCCGGCGTGCCATCGAACAGTGCGCGAGAGCGGAACGCATCGCGCGCTCGGCGCAAGCCGAGGCCGAGGCGGAGCAGCGCTGCGCGACGCTCGTGCGCGCGATCGACAACACGAACGGCGCGCTGTCCGAGCTCAACGCCTATCTCGCCGGGCGGCGCAAGCCGGGCGCCGTGCGACACGCGCGCGCCGATGCCTTGATCGAAAGCGCGCTGTACCGCGCGGTCGCGGTGACGACGCGCCGCTGGGAGGCTTTGCTGGAGGCGGAGGAGGCGCCGCAGGAACAAAACACGTGAGGCGGTCTCGGCGACCCTCTCCTCCTGTGGGAGAGGGCATGCTTTGCGGCGAATAAGTCGGCCTTTAGCATTTAGCGTCGCTCGCTGCATTGCCGCGACGACGGTCGCTATTGGGGCATAGCGGACAAACAGCGATCCGAAGGCTGAATTGCTTGGTTGCGAATGACCCGGAGCGGACATGGCGCTTGCGCTGCACAATTCGCTGATGACCCGAAGCAGACATGGCGTTTGCGGCGCAAATCATAGCTTTTGAGAACGCTGGACCTAGTCCAATTGGACTAGTCGTGGCATCTGCACTCGCCTTATGGAAGATGGAATTCCCTTGTTGGTGCTGAGAAAATTATATAAAATTTATTTTGTGGCGTTCTGAGAAATGTCATGCGTCCATCATGAGCAATCTGAAGGGACTGTGGTCCAAAACCGCTGCTGCGGCTTTGGACCAGCCGTTGCCGTTTTGTCGAAAAACTTTATTTAAAGCGTGGGAGGAATCGATGGCCAATCGCAGATGGGGTACACAGCTGCTTGTGAAGGCCGTTGCGAGTTTGGTATTGCTCCTCGGTGCACAGCAGGTTCACGCGACAAGTATTACTTACATTGTTAATGATACGGTGGTTGGTGATACTATTACCGGCACAGTGACTGGATTTATTACGACCAATGGGGCTCTCGGACCGTTAGGCCAGAGTGATCTCATTGCATGGAGTTTGACCCTCAACAGTGGTTCTAGTTCAAATACAATAACCGACTTGGATTCAAATTTTACCCAAGAAAATGGACACTTCACCGCGACTGCATTGGGCTTGTTTTACAATTTTAATGGATTGGATGGAGATATGATTTTCGATTCCAATTTCGGTAACGGCACCTTTTGTATGACTTCGGGCACGTATTTATGTGCATTGGGGCGCCGCGGCGATGTCGATACGATAGCGCCTTTGTACTATACATCGACTACTGATACCGCGTGGCAATTTAGGTCTGGCAATTATCAATTCGCAACTGTTTCCGGTGTTCCGCTTCCCGCTGCGCTGCCGTTATTTGCGACCGGCCTTGGCGCGCTGGGTGTGCTCGGCTGGCGCAGGAAACGGAAGGCCAAAGCAGCCGCCTAATCAATACACCTGATCGAATTTCCGAAGGACCGCCGCACTGGCGGTCTTTCTTTTTGTGCTGATCATGTTGCGGCGCATGAGTCCGTTGTTGGCCCTTAGCGGACAAACCGGCTGCGCATGCGATTGGTCGTTAATGGACCAACAGCGGACATTGACGAACCGCTTCCCACCAACTTCGAACAATGTTGCGCAGCTTAAATTCGGCAATCTGAATTGCCTGTCATCAGAGGCGACCTGCTTTGCAGGCTATCGCTATACCCCCTCCCACAAGCGGAGAGGGAAGCGTGTCTGCCACTCGCTTGTTGTCTACCGCTTCTCGATCGGAAAATCGTAAGCGCTGCCGCGGCGCGGCGGCGTATTCGTAGTGCCACCATTCGCGGAAATAATTGCGGAAGCCGTGCGCGCTCATGGCGGCGCGCAAGCGTTCACGCGCGCGCCGTTGCGCCGGCGTGACGGCCTTCGAGCGGGTGTGGCTTTTCACGTCGAGGCAGTCGAAGCCGGTGCCCATGTCGAGCGCAGTGTCGGGCGCGCGCTTTGCCGCCGGCGCGGTGCAGGGCCCGTACTGCGCCGAGCGCTCGAACGGCTTGGCGTGCGGCGGCGGCAGCGGAATGAGCGTGAGGTCGACCGCGGTGCCGGTCGAATGGCGCGAATGGCTGGCGATGTAGCCGAGCGAGAACAGGTCGCGCTTGGCCACGTTCGGATAGAAGCGCTTCGCGCCATCGGCTTTGCCGTCTTGCGACCAGCGCCAGAACGCGCGCACCGCGCGCGTCGGCCGGTAGCAGTCGTAGACTTTCAGGCCCAGATGATCGCGCGCAAGATCGGCCTGCACTTTCGCCAGCGCCTGCGCCGCCTCGCGCCGCAGGATGCATTCGGAGGCCCCATAGCCGGGCAGGGGGCGGCCGGTGAAATTGTCGTATGTGGCGTAGCGGATGTCCTGCACGATCGCGGGCGCCACCGCGCGCAGATAGACCATGCCTTTGGGCAAGGCCTGCCGCGGAGGATCGCGCGCGGCCGCCGGCGCAACCGACAAGACGAGCAAAGCGAGGGCAACCGTACGGCGCATCACGAGTTTCCCGGTGGGTGGGCGCACTTTGACCCGGGCGGAACGCGCATGCCACCCCGGCGTTTCAACCCCATTGCATTAACGTTGACCGCGCGGCATCAACACGGGCTTCGCGAGAGTTGCGCCCCCATGAGTCGCAAGAAAACAAAGGCATCGAAGCGCCAGGCCGCATCCGCCGTGGCGGCGGCCGACACGCCGCCGCGCGTGCTCACGCACGCCGAAATCATGCCCATCCTCGGGGGCGTGATCCTGGCGATGTTCCTCGGCGCGCTCGACCAGACCATCGTGGCCACGGCGCTGCCCACGATCGGGCGTCACTTCGGCGATCTCGGGGATCTGTCCTGGGTGGTCACCGCCTACCTGCTCACCGCCACGGCGGTGACGCCGCTCTACGGCAAGTTGTCCGACATTCACGGCCGGCGCTCGATGATGCTGATCGCCATTGCCCTGTTCGTTTTGGGCTCGATCGCTTGCGCGCTGGCGCCGAGCATGACGGCGCTCATTGTCGCGCGCGGCTTGCAGGGAGCGGGCGGCGGCGGCTTGATGGCGCTGGCGCAGACCATCATCGCCGACATCGTGTCCCCGCGCGAACGCGGCCGTTACCAGGCCTATATCGCCTCGGTGTTCGCCATCTCCTCGATCAGCGGGCCGGTGCTGGGCGGATTCCTGACGCAGCACCTCGACTGGTCGCTGATCTTCTGGATCAACCTGCCGCTCGGGCTCATCGCCTTCGCCATGACCTTCGATCTGCTCAAGCGCGTGCCCTATCATCCGCGCAAGCACAAGCTCGACCTCATCGGCGCGACGCTCATGATGGCGGCGGCGGTCGTGTTGTTGCTGATGCTGTCGTGGGGCGGGCGCAAGTTTGAATGGATTTCGGCGCAAACGGGCGCGCTGCTGATCACCTCGGCCGTGTTGTGGAGCCTCTTTGCCTGGCGGCTGGTGAAAACAGAAGAACCGTTCCTGCCGCTGACGGTGCTCGCCAATCCGGTGGTGCGCACGGCGGCGCTCGCCGGCGCCTGCTCCATGGCGACATTGGTCGGCATGACGATTTTCGTGCCGCTTTATTTCGAAACCATGCTGCATCTGTCGGCGAGTGAATCGGGATTGGCGCTCATCCCCTTGATGGCTTCAAGCGTGTTGTTTGCGACCATTACCGGCCGGCTGATGACGCATCTGACGCACTACAAGCGGACGCCGCTGATCGGGCTGACCTGCGCCATTCTTGCGCTCGCGGCATTGTCGATCTGGCCCGCGGAGATGCCGATTGCACTGGTCCTCGTGTTGCTCGCAGTCGTCGGCGCCGGACTCGGAACCATATTTCCGATCTCAACCGTGTGCATGCAGAACGCGGTGACGCAGCACCAGATGGGCATTGCCACCGGCGCCGCCAATTTTTTCCGCGCACTGTTTTCCGCGCTCGTCGTCGCGTTGCTTGGCGCCATCGTGCTCGGTGGTTTAGGCGGCGTCACCGGCGTGTCGGTCGAAACGCTGGCGCGCACGGCCTCGCAGCACTCGCTGGCGCACGCCTTCCGTTTTGTGTTCATGGCTTGCGCGCTGGTTCTGTCCTTCAGCATGACCTTCCTGATCGCCATGGAGGAACGCGTGCTGCGCGGGCCGGCGATAAATTCGCCGGCCGCAGGCGCGCCGACCGCACCGGCGACGCCGATCCCGGCGGAATAAGACCCGCGGCCGGCGGTTGCGGCCGGCCGCGCGCCGGCGAGGTCAGATCGGGGCGCCGTGCATCATGCCGCGCATCATCATCGGGCCGTGCATCATGCCGCCCCTGAAGCCGCCCATTTTTTTCATCATCGCGGTGTGCAGGGCCGTCATGCCCTCCTGCACAAAATCAGAGACTTCGGACGCGTGCTGCTGCAGCGCGGCGACGGTTTGCGCATCGTCTGAGGTCTGCACCACGGCGATGCCCTTGGCGGTGGTCTCGTAGCTGGTCTTGATCTTGTCCTTGTTGCGGAAGATTGCGTGCAAGGAGTCGCTTTCGATCGGCAGACCGGGATCGTCGCCGGCTTTGACGCGGCTGCCCATCTCGGCGACGTGCTGTTTGATCAGCCCGGCGAGTGCCGGATCGTCGGACTCGGTAACGGTGCGGATGCCGTTGGGGAGATTCTCGACCTTGCGCGTGATGCGGTCATGGTTCACGAACAAGGTGTGAATGACCTGGAGCTGGCCTTGCGTGCGCGCGTCGCCCGCCATGCCCATCATCATTCCAGGCCCCATCATTCCCATCATGCCTGAGCCCATGCCGCGCATGGCGAAAGGGCCGAAGCCCGGCCGGTTTTGCGCGTGTGTCTTGACGGCATAGATGCCGGTGCCGAGCGCCAAAATGAGCGCGGTAACCCCGACCAGTTTGGTTCGTGTTTTCATTGAAGACGTCTTTCTGTCGATAGCGACGTCGCCCGCTCTGTCGGCCATGGCCGGGATCAAGGTCTCCGGCCATATCGAAATCATTCGATCTTCAAAACGCATGAGCGCCTATGATCGCAGTCATATGAGGCCGGTGTTTTGAGCGACAGGATCAAACGCCACGCCAGCCCCTTTGATCGCGATCAATGCCGCGGCGATGCGGGCGAGTAATCTTATAAAACATGGGACTTGCATGGGATTTTCCGTGAGCCCGAAACGTATCGTCGTGATCGTTGTCATTCTTGCCGCCGGCGCCGCCGCCGCGTTCGGGGCGTGGACGGCATTTCTGCGCCCGGTGACGGTCGAGGTCGCAGGCGTTGCGCGCGACGTGCCGGTGCAGGTGTTCGGGCTGGGGACGGTCGAAGCGCGGGTCACCTCCAAGGTCGGCTTCAAGGTGTCCGGCGTGCTTATCGATCTGCGGGCGGACGTCGGTGACCGCGTGGCCAAGGGTACCGTGCTCGCCCAGCTCGACGACCGCGAGCAGAAGGCACGCGTGGCGCGCGCCGCGGCGGCTGTGCAGCAAGCCCAGGCCAATCTCGAAAAGGCGAATGCCAGCGTGCAAAAGGCGCTCGCCAGCTACAACAATGCCAAGCGGATCAGTGAGCGCCGGCAGGCTCTGGTGGAGAGCAAATCGGCTTCGGTCGAAACTGCGGAAACGGCGCTGGCCGGGCAGGAGACAGCGCTCGCCGACGTGAATCTTTCGAAAAGCGAAGTGCACGTGGCGGAGGCCGCAATCGACGACGCCAAGGCGCAGCAACAGCAGGAAACGGCAACGCTCGACTTCCATACATTGGTCGCGCCTTACGACGCCATGGTGACGGCGCGGCTGAAGGAACGCGGCGTCGCGCTCGCCGCCGGCGAACCGGTGTTTACGCTGATCGATCCGAAAACGGTTTGGGTGCTCGCCTTTATCGACGAGAGCAAGGCCGGCGAGATCAAGGTCGGCGAGCCAGCCGAGATCGTGCTCCGATCGCGTCCGGCCGAGCGTTTGAAAGGTTCGGTCGCCCGCATCGAGCCGGAAAGCGATCGTGTCAACGAAGAGCGCAAGATTCAGATCGCGTTCGAGCGGATCCCGCCGACCTTCAATCTCGGGGAACAGGCGGAGGTCTATATTACGACCGTGCGTTTGCCTCGGGCGCTGCTGGTGCCGGAAGCGGCGCTGATCGGAGTCACCAAGGATCGTGCAACGGTCTGGACGGTCGAGGATGGGCGCCTGCAACAGCGCCAGGTCACGCTCGGTCATCGCTTGCTTGACGGCCGCTATGAAATTACCGGGGGCGTGCCGGCCACGGCCATGGTCGTGGCGAAATTGCGCGGCGGGCTGCGAGCGGGCCGCGCCGCCAGCATCGCCAAAGAGCCGCAACGATGAATCTCGCCTACCGTGACATCAAGCACAATCTCCTGCGCTTTGTGCTGACCAATTTCGGACTGAGTCTTTTGCTCGGGATCGTGATCGTGATCACCGGCGTCTATGGCGGATTGATCGACGACGCGCTGCGCCAGGCGCGCGCCGCCAATGCGGATCTCTGGGTGGTGGAAGCCGGCACCAACGGTCCGTTTGCGGAATCCTCGCGCATCCCCGGCGATACGCGCGAACTGGTCAGCCGCGTCTACGGCGTCGAACGCGCCGGCTCGGTCACTTATCAATCGGTGCAGACCGTACTCAACGGCAAGCCGCTACGGCTGTTTCTGATTGGTTTCGAACCGGGCCGCCCGGGTGGACCTCGCAAACTCGTGGACGGACGCGACATCCTGCGCGACCATTACGAGATGATCGTCGACCGCTCGGCCGGTCTGAAACTCGGCCAGGAGGTGCCGCTCGGCACGCACGGGCACAAATTCACGGTTGTCGGCCTGATGAACAAGGAAATCACGTCGTCGGGCGACCCTGTCGGCTACATCACCTTGCGCGACGCGCAAGCGCTGCAGTTCGAATTGGCGCCGCCGGCCTCACGACGCGAGAGCGCGCGCGGCGGAGCGCAGGAAGCCAGCAACCAGATCAACGCCGTCATTGCCAAGGTGTCGCCGAACGTTCGCATCGCGGAAGTTGCCACCGCGCTCACGCGTTGGAAGCACCTGACCACGCTCACGCAAGATCAGCAGGAAACCCTGCTGAGCAAATTCGTCATCGAGAAAGCGCGCAACCAGCAGCGGCTCATCATGGTGCTGCTGATCATCGTGTCGGCGGTGATCATCGCGCTGATCGTCTACACGTTGACCATGGACAAAGTCCGCTCGATCGCCACGCTCAAATTCGTCGGCGCGCCGGACCGCACCATTATCGGGCTGATCGTGCAGCAGGCGCTGTCGATGGGAATTTTCGGCTACGGCATGGGCCTCGCGCTTGTCCTCATCTTTCAGCCCTATTTCCCGCGCCGGCTGGTGCTCGATCCGGCGAGCGTGGCCATCGTGTTCGGCATCACCATCGTGGTCTGCCTCGCCGCCAGTACGCTCGGCATTCGCTTGGCGCTCAAGGTCGATCCGGCGGAAGCGCTGTCGGCGTCGGGTTGAGCCCATGCCCGAAGTCCCTCCGGTCGTGCGCGTCGAGCATCTGTCGAAACATTTCGGCACGGGCGGCGCGCGGGTCGATGCGCTGCGCGACATCGACATGCAGGTCTATCCCGGCCAGGTGGTCGGCCTGATGGGGCCGAGCGGCTCGGGCAAGACCACGCTGCTCCATTGCATCGCCTGCATTCTGGAGCCCAGTGACGGCCAGATCGCGCTCGACGGCGAGTTGGTCTATGACAAGCGCTGGCTGCGCGCCGATCTGCGGCGGCTGCGGCTCGACAAGATCGGTTTCATTTTCCAATACCCCAATCTGCTGCCGTTTCTCGACGGCACCGACAATGTCGCGGTGGTGCTGCATCTTGCCGGCTATGGCTCGGCGGCGGCGCGCAAACGCGCCGTCGAATTGCTCGAATATCTCGATGTCGGACATCGCAAGCACGCGATGCCGTCTCAATTGTCAGGCGGCGAAGCCCAGCGCGTGGCGATCGCGCGCGCGCTCGCCAACCGCCCGCGCATCATCCTTGCTGACGAGCCGACGGCGCCGCTCGATTCCGCCCGTGCCCGCATTGTCATGGATCTGTTACGCAGGATCGCAGTCGAGCAGGAAGCAGCCATCATCGTGGTCACGCATGACGAGATGATCCTCGACCGCTTCGATCATATCTACCGGCTGCGCGATGGGCGACTGTCGGCCGAGCAGCCCACGGAACCGACGGGACCGGCAACGCCGATCCCGGCGGCGTAGCAGCATCGCAATTGACGGCCTGCGCGCGCGTCGTTCGTCCATTGGCGAATTGCCGGCGCTGCCGGTACGTGTCACGACCGTCGCCGGCGCCAGCGCTGCCATTTGTGCCGATCCGCATCGTCGCTCGCAAACATATCGTCGCTTGCGAATATGTGGCCCATCCGGAGTATCGCTTCATGCCCATGATCACCACCAAGGACGGCGTCGATATTTTCTACAAGGACTGGGGCAAAGGTCAGCCGATCGTGTTCAGCCACGGCTGGCCCTTGTCGGCCGACGACTGGGACGCGCAGCTGCTGTTCTTCCTCAACCACGGCTTTCGCGTCATCGCCCATGACCGCCGCGGCCATGGCCGCTCCGCGCAGGTCGCCGACGGTCACGACATGGACCACTACGCCGACGACCTGGCGGCGGTGACCGCGCATCTCGATTTGAAAGATGCCATTCACGTCGGCCATTCCACCGGCGGCGGCGAAGTGGTGCACTACATCGCGCGCCACGGCGAAAGCCGCGTGGCCAAGGCGGCCATCATCAGCGCGGTGCCGCCGCTGATGATGCAGACCGCCGCGAACCCGAAAGGGCTGCCGAAAAAAGTCTTCGACGACTTCCAGGTGGCGCTCGCGGCCAACCGTTCGGGATTTTATCGCGACGTCGCGGCCGGCCCCTTCTACAACTACAACAAGACCGGCAAGCCGGCCGAGGCGACCATCCAGAACTGGTGGCGGCAGGGCATGATGGGCGGCGCCAAGGCGCACTATGACGGCATCGTTGCGTTTTCGCAGACCGATTTCACCGAGGACCTGAAGAAGATCACCGTGCCGGTGCTGGTCATGCACAGCGAGGACGACCAGATCGTTCCCTACGTTGCTTCAGGCCCACTGTCGGCGGCGCTTCTGAAGAACGGGACGCTGAAGACCTACAAGGGCTTCCCGCACGGCATGCCGACGACGGAAGCCGAAACGATCAACGCGGATCTGCTTGCCTTCATCAAGGCGTGACGCAAGCCGCCGCGATAAACCGCCCGGCCCGCGCGAGCGCGGCGCGCGCGCTCGGCATGAGGCCGGCATTGGTTTGAAAGTCATGCCAGCGTGCGGGCACGACCTCGCACGTTGTCGCGACGCCGGCCTTTTCCAGCGCGGCATCGAGCCGCTCGGCGTCACCATAAAGCAGTTCGCCGGGACTGGTCTGCATCAGCACCGGCGGCAAGCCCGTCAAGTCGGCAAACAGCGGCGAGGCGAGCGGGGTCTTGGCGTCCTGGCCGGCGAGATAGTGTCGCGCGCAGGCACCAAGCCAGGAAGCGCTCAGCATCACTTCGTCCGGCGCCGCGGCATCGTCGAGCGCCGCGACGGTGAGATCGACCCAGGGCGAGAACAGAACGAGGGCCGCCGGCATCGCAAGCCCGCTTTGCCGCAGCGACAACGCCGTGGCGAGAGCGAGCCCGGCGCCGGCGGAATCGCCGGCGATGACGACCGCGCCTTGCTCGGCGAGCGCGCGGCAGGCCGCCACCGCATCGTCAACCGCGGCCGGAAACGGATGCTCGGGCGCCAGCCGATAGTCGGCGGCAAAGACCGGCAGGGCGGCGGCGTGCGCGAGATGCGTCGTGAGCGCGCGATGCGTCGCGGCTGAGCCGATGCAATAGGCGCCGCCGTGCAGAAAGAGAATTGTGCCGGTCGCGTTGTTTCCGTTGCGCGGCGTGAGCCATTCGCCGGCGACGCCGCCGAGCGCGGCCGGGGCGATGTCGACATCGCGGGCGTGCGGCAAGTGACGCGTGACCTGACGCAGCCGGCGGCGCTGCGCGGGGATCGGGACGTTCGGCGACAGCATGGGCTTGAGCGCCAACCGCGTCAGCCGCTTCAGCAATGGCGCCGCCAGCCGCTCGCGCAGATCCGTCGGTACGTACGCTGCGTCAGTGCACAGCATAGTCGTCCCAGTTGGGCGCACGCGTTCGCAGGCGGAACTCGAGCGAATAGCCGGGCCAGTTGGCGACGTTGCGGCCGGCCGCGTTGAGGTACCAGCTGGTGCAGCCTTTCGACCAGGTTGCCTTGTCCAGCCGCTTCTGCAGCGCCGCGTTGAAGCGGTCCTGACGATCCTTCTTCACGTCGATGCTGCGGATCTCGCCGCGTTGCAGCCGCGTGAGGCATTTCAGGATGTAATGGATCTGGCTCTCGATCATGTAGACGATCGAGTTGTGCGCAAGATTCGTATTGGGCCCATAGAGCATGAAGAAATTCGGAAAGCCCGCGACCGTCATGCCGAGATGGGCTTGCGCGCCGGCATTGCTCCAGGACTGGCGCAGATCCTTGCCGCCGAGCCCGACGATGGCGATCGGCGCCAGAAAATCCGTTGCCGTAAAGCCGGTGGCGAAAATGATGGCGTCGGCTTTGCGCGCCTTGCCGTCGGCGGTGACAATGGAGTCGGCGCGGACCTCGGTGATGGCGTCGGTCACCAGTTCGACATTGGGCCGGTCGAGCGCGGGGTAGAAATCATTGGAGAAGAGAATGCGCTTGCAGCCGAGCCGGTAGTCGGGAATGAGGCGCTCGCGCAGCTGCGGATTTTTCACGCCGCGTTTGAGGTTGCGGCGGAAGGCCCGGCGCTTGAAGCGCAGCGCCGCGCGCCAGGTCACGAACGCGAATGCCTTCAACTCGTATTGGATGTAGGTGATGAGGCGGCTGAGTTTGAGCAATGTTGGAAAGCGCTGGTAGAGCGCGATCTGCCAGCGTGGATATCTTCTTCTCCGGCTTGGGCAGCACGTAAGCCGCCGAGCGCTGGAACAGATAAAGCTGTTCGACCTGCGGCGCGATGGCCGGCACGACCTGGATGGCGCTTGCGCCGGTGCCGATAACGGCCACGCGCTTGCCGGCGAGGCCGCAATCCTGCGGCCACTGCGCGGAATGAAAGGCCTGGCCGGCGAAGCGTTCGAGCCCTGCAATTTGCGGTATCGCCGGCCGGCTGAGTTGTCCGGTCGCGGTGACCAATGACTGCGTTTCGAAGACGCGGCCGTCACGCGTCTCGACGCGCCAGCAGTCCGCCGTCTCGTCCCAGCGCGCTTGCGTCACCTCCGCGCCGTATTGGATGTGCGGCGCAATGCGCTCGGCGCATTGGCGCAGATAGTCGAGAATGTCAGATTGACTGGCGTATTTGTCGGGCCAGTCCGCGCGCGGCGCAAACGAAAACGAGTAAAGGTGCGAGGGCACGTCGCAGGCCGCGCCGGGATAGCGGTTTTCGCGCCAGACGCCGCCGACCGAATCCGATTTTTCCAGGATGACGAAATCGGCGAGGCCTGTGTCTTTCAGCTTGAGCCCCAAGCCGATGCCGCCGAAACCGGCGCCTATGATGACGACGCGCGTCCGCGTCAGTTCCCCCGCAACCATTCCGTACCCTCACACGCGCTCACACGAGGGGTGTTATGCGGACTTGAGGCGGGTATTTCAATGGCGCCCGGCGTGACCAAGAATAAGCCACTGCTCGGCGGCCGGAAGGCAAAACCCCGGCCTTGAGAGCCGGGGTTTTTTCAATCCGAACAGGCGGACGACTAGGTTTTGATGAAAGTGCCCGCGCGCAGTTCGCCGACCGCTTGTTGAAGCTCGGCTTGCGTGTTCATCACGATGGGGCCGTACCAGGCGACCGGCTCCTGGATCGGTTTGCCCGACACCAGCAGAAAGCGGATGCCCTTGTCGCCGGCTTGCACGGTGATCTCGTCGCCGGAATCGAACAGCACCAGCGAACGGTCGCCGACCGGCTCGCGCAGCAGGATTTCCTCGCCGTCGATCTGCTTCTCGGTCAGGACCCCGAACGGCTTCGACGCATAAGAGAAGCTGCCGTCGCCCTCGAACACATAGGCGAAGGCATGGCGTTCGATCTCGACGGCAAGCGTCTTGCGTTTTCCGGCCGGCACGAACACGTCGAGATAGCGTGGATCGGCGGCAACTCCGTCGACCGGGCCTTTCTGTCCCCAGAATTCGCCGCACACCACGCGCACGCGCGTGCCGTCATCGTCGACGATTTCCGGAATGGCGGCGGCCTCGACGTCCTGATAACGCGGCGCCGTCATCTTGAGCGAAGAGGGCAGGTTGGCCCAGAGCTGGAAGCCGTGCATGCGGCCTTGCGCGTCACCCTGCGGCATTTCCTGATGCATGATGCCGCGGCCGGCGGTCATCCACTGCACGTCGCCTTTATTGAGCGTGCCGCGATTACCCAGACTGTCGCCGTGCTCCACCGAGCCTTCGAGCAGATAAGTGACGGTTTCGATGCCGCGGTGCGGATGCCAGGGAAAGCCGGCAAGGTAATCCTGCGGGTTGTCGTTGCGGAAATCGTCGAGCAGGAGGAACGGATCGGTCTCTTGCGTATCACCGAAACCGAAGGCGCGGCGCAGCTTTACGCCGGCGCCCTCCATGGTTGGCTTCGATTGCACGACTTTCTTGACGGGTCGGATGGACATGTCTCATGACCTCCTAGGCAGCGGCGGCGACGCGGGCGGTGAGCCGGCCCGCAAAGGCCGCAAATTTGTCGATAAAGTCTTTCAGAAATTTGCGAACGCTGTCATCGGCCACGTTGCCTTCGGCGTCGATCAGCTCCGGCTTGAACTGAATATAAGCTTCTCCGCCCATCACGTGCAGCCCAAGATTCCCGAGCACCGTACGCAAATGCTGTTGCGCAACGGCCGTCGATATCGCGCCGCCCGACGTGCCGATGATGGCGGCCGGCTTGTCCAGCCACGACGACTTGCCCCAGGGGCGCGAGCCCCAGTCGATGGCATTCTTGAGGACCGCGGTAATCGAGCGGCTGTGCTCGGGGGTAACAAAGAGCACCGCGTCCGAGGCCTCAACCTCGGACTTGAAGCGCGCCACGGTTTCCGGCACCGGCTGCTCGAGATCCTGGTTGTACATGGGCAGGTCGTCGATCTTGATGAACTTTGCCTCGAAAGCGCCGGCGCCGAGCCTGGCCAGCGCCTGCGCCAGGTGACGGTTGATGGATTCGCGCCGGTTCGAGCCGACGATGATACCGAGCTTGTGCTTTGCCATCTTGTGCATAGTCATGGGGACCTCTATCTCATTCCGGCATATGGTTATGGTTTGATACTGAGGCTAGATAGATGACCAAGCGGATGGCGCAAGAAGGCACACGGGGCACACCAGGTAACCTGCATGTGCCCGAGGATTGCCGGGCGGTGAGCGAGGTGCTGGCGCGGGTCGGGGACAAATGGACCGTGCTGGTGGTGTCGACGCTCGGCGACGGCCCCAAGCGTTTCAATGAGTTACGCAAAAGCCTGGGCTCAATCTCGCAGCGCATGCTGACCTTGACGCTCCGCGCGCTGGAGCGGGACGGGCTGGTCACCCGCACCGTCTTCCCGACGGTGCCGCCGCGGGTCGACTACGAATTGACGCGGCTTGGCCGCTCGCTGCTCGAGCCGGTGAGCGAATTAGGGCTTTGGGCGCGGAAAAATCGCGCGGCCATCGCGGATGCGCGGGTTCGCTTCAATTCCGGGGCGCGACAAAAGGCCGGCTGACATCCCGCCGTTGTTTGGTTGTCATACATTAACAATATCGAGTATGATGTTACCTGTGGCTTTTGTACCGAGTAGCCATGCCGCGTTATTATTTTCATTTTTCCGATGGCAGACGCCTGTTCAGCGATGCCGCGGGATCCGAGTTTGAAGGCGTTGGTGCGGCGCGCGCTTACGCTGTTCGGCACGTACGCGAGCTGAAAGCGGCGATGTGCCAATCCCAAATCCAGGATCTGTCCGGCTGGACCATGATGGTCGCCGACGCGCGCGGCCGCTTGGTGTTCGAAGTCGGCTTCGATTTGAAGCCGGTGCTGGCGCACGCGCATTAGGCCGCGTACTCATAAATTCAGCGTTTTAAGCGCGGCTCGCTGAATGTCCGCTTCACTCCAAAAGCGACCAAATTGCTGCGTCGCCGCGAAATGTCGCGATGTGCCACAAGCTGACATCAGCGATTTCCCACCTTTTCATCCTTAATGTGCAAAGGCGAAAAAGCGCCCCTCGGCGATCCCTACTAAACGAGGATCAACTCATCTCGAAATAAGTTTCATCTGCTCAAGCGCCGCGCGACCGACTAAACCATAGGGGTTAGCCAAGGTCTCGATCAGCTCGAAATGATTGTAGCCGTCGCCGACGATCAGCGTAACGGGCTTGCCGGCTGCTTTCACCGCAGCCGCGAAATCGCGCGATTGCCGCTGGAATTCCGGCGTCTCCAGCGTGCCGTACGCAACAATTACTGGGCAATTGAGCTTATCGAGATGACGCTGGGGGCTGAGTGCGTGGACGACCTCGTCGGTGAACTCGATATATTTACGACGCGCGGAGAGGCGCACCGCGGTGAGATCGAACATGCCGCCGCAGCATAGCCCGCCTTTCACCACGTCGACCGGCAGGTCGAAGTTCTTGCCCCAGTCTGAAACGAGCATAACGCCGGTCAAATGCGCGCCCGAGGAATGGCCGGAGACGTATATTTGGTTCTTGTCGCCACCGAATTCTTGAGCATTGCGATAGACCCACGCTATAGCGCGCCCGACTTGGTTCGCCATCGGCATAAGACTGCCATTTGCTTCCAACACGTTGACAAAATCGATCACTACGAAATGGGCACCGGCAGCGACAAATGGCTCGGCCGGATAGGCATTGTCGCGGGCAAGCCCCATGCGCCATTCGCCTCCGTGTATGTGAATGTGGATTGGTGCGTTCGCATGCTTAGTTTGATAGACCTCAAGAACCTCGATCGGCGTTGTCCCATATGCGAACCGCTTTGGTTCACCGAGAAGCGTCCGAACCTTCTCGCTGTTGATGGCATAGCGCTTAACGACCTGCGACAGATTTGGCGCATAGGCGCTTTGGTCATATGCCGCGTCGAGTTCGACCTGATCGTATTCCATAAACACGAGCTGGCCTTTCTGATGGGGCGGCGGCCCGACTGGAGCCCCGTCGACCGGCGTCGTCAGTCTTTGTTGAACTCGCTCTTCGGTCATAGGTTTTTCTCATCGCTCCGCGTGCGAAACAAAAGGATAAGTACTTCCCACTACCGAAAGAGTCTAATGGGGCCGAATGTCCGTTCCGGGTCATTTTCGACCGGGACGCGGCCACCATCATATCCCGCCATGTCGGCTGTGCCCCGAAAGCGGACGTGAAATATGGCTGCACGCTTATGAGTGCGCGCCCTAACCTGTTTTTCTGTCCGTCGCATGTCGCGTTACGGCACGCCCGCAAGCCGTGGAACCGCAGGCTATTTTCCCAGGCGGCCGATTATAGGAAAAAAAGCCTTGACAGCGTGCCGCTCCCTAGGTATGTATTCCGCATGCTCCAGAGGTGCGCCGGAATGGGACGCCTCGAGTAAAGGCGCGATGGAACCGGCCGCGGCGGTCGCGCGTTTGACCTCTTCGAGATAAACCGAAGAGGGCCCATGCCGCAGCGTGAAGGCGATCATATTCGCGCCGGCGATCATCTCGTCGGCACCGGCACCGAGGCGCGCGCCGGCGTCACCGGCCATAACGTCCGTTACGTGCTGATTTGGGGAATCGTTGGCTGCATCGTGCTGTTTGCAGCCGCATACTTCTATGTCTCCGTCTAGCCGGACAAAAGGTGTCACCTGTGAGCCGCGTCGAACCGCCGCCTAAATCTCCGAGCCGGACGAGGACGAACATTTCGAGCGGCCGCAAATGTGGTTCCCGACCGCGCAGCCGATGTTGGCCGGTTTCGTGATCGCCACCATTATCGGCATGATCACGCTCGCCGCATTCATGTACGAGTAACGAAAAGCAAACGCCTTCGATCTGCGCCGGCAGCAATGCCGGCGTTTTATTTTGTGGGGCAAAGTGATGGTTGCGAGAAAGCAGATTGCGCCGGAACTTCTTGCCGAAGCCCGGCGCCTATACGAGCAGACGCTGGCGCCGGTCGCCGACATTGCCGATATGATCGGCCTGTCGCGTTCGAATTTTTATAAACGGGTGAGAAACGAAGGCTGGCGAGGGCGCCGCGCGAACGCTGGCATTTTTCAATTCACCCGGGCGCTAAGCGGCAGTGCGGTGACGGCGCTCACCGGTGAACCGGCCGTGCAGCCGCGTGCCGAGCCGGAGGTCACCAAAGACACCGTTTCGCCGGAGCAGCGCGCGGCGCTCGCGCTTCGGATTCAGCAGATCGTCGAACGCGAAATGGATGCCGTCGAGCGCATCCTCGCCAACATCCGGCCCGCCGATCAGCTCGAGGCCGAGCATAGCGCGCGCACGCTGGCAAGCGTCTCGCGCACGCTGCGTGAAATCGCGGCGCTGAACAAGCCCGACGAAGCGATGGCACCCGATGAAGCCGACGACGACCCCGTACCCCGCGAAATTGACGAATTTCGTCGCGAGCTTGCACGCCGAATTCGAGGATTTATCGAAGCTCGACGAAACGGCGCTGGCGGACTTTCTGGCGAGCCGTAAACCCCATTGGGTTGATGCGATCGGTGCGGATTTCGCTTTTTTCGCTCATGCTTTTCAATTGCCGCCGGAGCGCGCCAACAGCGGCGAGGCCTGGACCACCTGGCTGTTGCTCGGCGGACGCGGCGCCGGCAAGACGCGCGCCGGGGCCGAATGGGTGCGAAAGCTTGCGCTCAGCGATCCGAAGGCGCGCATCGCGCTGATCGGCGAGACCGAGCACGAGGTGCGCGAGGTGATGGTGGAGGGCGTCTCCGGCCTGCTTGCCGTTCACGCCGCAATATGAACGGCCGGAATGGATGTCGACGCCGGCGCCGCCTGCAATGGACAGAACGGCGCGGTGGCGCAGGCGTTTTCGGCGGAGGATCCGGAGAGTTTGCGCGGGCCGCAATTTTCCGCCGCCTGGCTCGACGAACTCGCCAAGTGGCGCCATGCCGATGCAACCTTTGACATGCTGCAGTTCGGGCTGCGCCTTGGCGAACGGCCGCGGCAGGTGATCACCACCACGCCGCGGCCGACCGCGCTGGTCAAAAAGCTGATGGCGGATACGCGCACGGCGGTGACGCACGCCGGCACGCGCGTCAACGCCTTCAACCTCGCGCCCGATTTCGTCGAGGCGGTGCTCGCGCGCTATCACGGCACGCAGCTCGGCCGGCAGGAGATCGAGGGCGAGATCATCGCGCAACGCAGCGACGCCTTGTGGACGCGCGGCGCGATCGAAGCGGCCCGCGTCGTTGGCGCGCCGGCGATGCAGCGCATCGTCGTGGCGGTCGATCCGCCGGGCTCCTCGCGCAAAGGCGCCGACGCCTGTGGCATCGTGGCGGCGGGTCGTGGCGCCGACGGCACGATCTATGTGCTGGCCGACGACAGCGCCGGCGGGCCTCACGCCGCAAGCCTGGGCGCTGCGCGCGATCGCGCTGTGGCGGCGGCTCAGTGCCGACGCGCTGGTGGCGGAAGCCAATTACGGCGGCGAGATGGTGCGCGCGGTGATCCGCGAGGCCGATCGTTCCGTGCCGGTGATGGCGGTGCATGCCACGCGCGGCAAGTTCGTGCGCGCCGAGCCGGTGGCGCAATTGTACGAGCAGGGCCGCGTGCACCACGTCGGCACCTTTGCGGCGCTGGAAGACGAGATGTGCGACTTCGGTCTCGACGGGCTGTCGACGGGGCGCTCGCCCGACCGGCTCGACGCGCTGGTGTGGGCGGTGAGCGCCTTGAGCTTCGGGGCACGGGGCGAGCCACGGGTCAGGGGACTGTAGAACGAGTCTAGCGTTTCAGCAGGTTTTCCCGCGCCTCGGGGACCTCGCCGCCTCCAGGCTGGGCGCGCATGTCAGTCAACTCCGCGGCAAGATCGCCTTCGGCCTCGGTGGCGGCGCAGTTTTCCTCGACCGGCGCTTTCTTGGCGCGCGCCTTGGGCGCCGCCTGCGGGGCAGCCTCTTGCGGCTGCACGAGCGGGACGCCTTTCGGGAAGATCACCTCGCGCGCGGCGTCGGGCAGTTCGATGCCGTTCTTCAAGAGACGGTTCTTGGTCAGCCGCATGAGCGCCGAATTGATCTTGGCCGGCGAATAGGTGGTGCTGTCGAACCAGTAGGTGACGCGCAGATTGACGGTGGCGGCGCCGAGCTCATCGACCAGCACCAGCGGCTCGGGAGCATCGAGCACCGCCGGATGCTCCTCGAGAACGTCGGCGATGAGAGCCTGCGCTTGCGTAGCCGACAAATCGTAGGCGATGCCGACAACGAATTCGGCGCGGCGGCTGGGGATGCTGCTGTAGTTCTTGATCGTGCTCTTGTAGACGGTGGCGTTGGGTATCTGCACGTGATTGCCGTCGAGGGTGAGCAACACGGTGCTGCGCGTGTTCAGGTTCTGCACGATGCCGGTGTGGCCGGCGACTTCGATCAGGTCGCCGCTGCTGAACGGATTGCGCACGCTGAGCAGAAGACTGGCGAGAAAATTCTCGGCGATGTCGCGGAAGGCAAACCCGATGATGATGCCGATGAGGCCGGTGCCGCCCAGCACGGTGATCGCAAGGCGCGTCAGCCCCGCGACTTGCAGGACGATATAAAGACCGAGCAGGAAGACCGGAATCGAGAACGCCCGCACGACCAGGTTGAAAAGCAGGGTTGAGGCGATGCGGCCGGCGAAGAAGCGCCGCGCCAACATGCCGACCAGGCGGGCAAACAGCCAGGTTGCAAGGACAATGGCGACGACGAGGATCGCCAAAGGCCAGGCCTGCAAGACGCCGTTGCCGAGCCGCGTAAACTCTCCGGCGGCCCGGCTGAAGGTCGAGCCGACGTCGGCCTTGACCACGATGCGATTAACGACCGCCACCGTGCCTTGCGTGTTTTCGGCGAGGTTGCCGGCCCAACTGCGGGATTCCGCCCGGTCGGTTATCCCGTCGAGAAATACGACGCCATCGCGCACGGACACGCGCGGCGCTTGAAACCATCCGGTCGATTGCAGGATGTTGCGCAGCCGCTCGGCGATCTTGGCATCGGATGCGGCCGGCACCACCGATACCGGTTGTTTGGGCGGAGCCGGCTCTTCATTGGCGGCCGGCGCCGGCGGTACGCTCAGTTGCGCAAGGGCTGCAGAATTGAGGCTAAGGAGCGCCGCTACCGCTACTGCGCGGAGGCAATGTCTGAGCCGGTCCGCGCCTCCGGGCGATAGTGCAATGATCCGCATGCCATGAAAACGCCACGCGGTCGGTTACGTTCCGCCGCAACGCGGCGCAAGCCGCGTTAGGTGAGGCCAATTCGCTAAGCTTTGGCCGGAATCCCGCGTCTGCGGATGCAATATCGGCGCGCGACGGCGCAATCGCGCGAGCATAACCCGTGTTTGACGTCTTTGAATATGCTCCGCGCACCGGAGCGCAAATCCACCCGCATCCCCGCACTCATTGCGCGCGAAGGCTTACCGTGCCGGTGATGACGGTGCGGGCGACGCGCTGGTGTGGCTGTCAACGCCTTGAGCTTCGGGGCCAGGGGAGAGCCAAGGGTGAGGGGGTTGTAGAATGGCACCGATTAAACAAGCCGCTCTCGACTACGAGATTAAGCGAACGCTACGCCCCGACTGGCGGCGGTATTGGAAGCCTGGCGTTGAGGTCGACCCGCTTTTCAAGCTCTATGAGCGCGCGGAGCGAAAATACAGTCCAGATCAGCCACGCGTGCCGGCGGGCAGCCCGGAGGGCGGGCAGTGGACAAATGATCGAAGAGCGGGAGGAATAGGTATTTCGAATTTCACGCCGCGCAATTTTGGCAAGCCGCCGACGCGATTTGCCGGGAGAATCTCGCCACAGCGTCGGGCTCAGTGCGACGCGCAGCTTCGGAACGATACGTTTATTTGTAATATGGTGCGCACTTGGAGTTGCTGGGCGCAGGCGAACTTCCGCTAAAGCCAATGTCTGATCGGCGGTTACGTGCCACCGATATACCATTGAGGCGCGGCCATGATGATCGCAAGCCGAATGCTCACCTTGGTCGATGGGAACAATCGAGTCGGAATTCCAATTCGAATTTTCGCCCCGTACAAGTCACAGAACGGGTCTTGGTTTTGCCGCTACGAAATCGATTGGCCGGGCGAACACAATAAAATGGAAATAGGTGGCTTCGATTCGACCCAGGCGCTCGTTCTTGCCCTGCAAACCATTGGCGCGGAAATCTACAGCAGCAATTACCATCGATCAGGCAAGCTCTATCTCGATAAGCCGGGGGAGGGCTATGGCTTTCCTGTGGTGCCAACTTTGCGGGATTTGTTGCAAGGCGACGACGCGAAGTATCTCTGACGCGTGCCCGTTACTCCACCGGCCGCGCCACGCGAAACCCGACATCGATGTTGCGGAAAGTCGGCGGGCCGCCGTTGCGGGCCGCCGAGCGCGTCGCCCACGGGCCGTTGCTCCAGGAGCCGCCGCGTTGCGCGCGGCCTTCGCAACTGCCGCCGAGCCAGGCCGAGCCGTCGGCGGGCGCGCCTGCGTAGCCTGCGTGAACGCAATCGGCGGTCCATTGATAGACGTTGCCCAGCATGTCGTAGAGACCGAAGGCGTTGGGTTTGAACGAACCGATCTCGGACGTGTAGGCCCAGCCGTCGTTGCACTGGAACACTTTATTCTTGTCCTTCTTGTCCCAGCGCAGGCGGTTGGCCCCGAAAATATCGCCGACATTGGCATAGGTGCAGGCCTCTGCGCGCCCGTCGCCCCAGAAGCGGGTGGTCGCCGTGCCTGCGCGCGCGGCGTATTCCCATTCGGCTTCGCTCGGCAGCCGGTAGGCCTTGCCGGTCTTCTTGCTCAGCCATTGGGTGTATTTCTGGGCGTCGTCGAAGGACACGCAGACGACCGGATGCTTGTCGGTCTGGATATAGCCGGGGTTGCGCCAGCTGCGCCTTTCGGCGTTCTGCCATTTGCCGTTGGTGAACAGCAGACAGCCTTTCGGATCGTGGCCGGTCTCGCGCACGAAGACGGCAAACTCGCCGCGCGTGACGGGATATTCACCGAGCGCGAACGGCTTGGCGATGGTGACCTTGTGCGCCGGCAACTCGTCGGAAATGTAGGGCTGGGCCATGCCTTCGCGCGTCGCTTCCTGTTCCGACGAACCCATGACGAAGGAGCCTGGCGGCACGACGACCATAGGCGGACAGTCCGCGCAGTCCTTGACGATCTCCGCCGCCGGCGCGCTCGCGGCAAAGAGCGACAGTGCCGCGGCGACGGCAAATAGACGATGAACGCAATACATCCCGAACCCCGGACTTTTCGTTTCCAAAATCAGCTTAGCAACCCGCGCGCACGCTTGATAGTTGGCCGCCGCAGCCGAGCCCTTTTCGAGGTTAACGCGGCAAGCAAGGCGCGTCCGTGACACCAGGCTCAAGATTCCAACGTCATCAAGACACATAGGTCATAGTGACATGTTCGAACGCCTTCGCCATCTCTTCGGCGCGCCGGAGCAAAAGACCTCGCGCACGGCGCGCCTGATCGCATTGCAAGGCGGCGGTCAGGCGCGCTGGACGCCGCGCGATTATGCCGCGCTTGCGCGCGAGGGTTATGCCAGGAATGCCATCGTTTATCGCGCCGTGCGGTTGATCGCCGAGGCGATCGGCGGACTCGACTTCGTTCTCTATGAGGGCGCGGCCGAGCACACCGCGCATCCGTTGCTCGATCTGCTGGCGCGGCCGAACCCGCGTCAGGACGGCGCGTCGTTGATGGAAACCATCGCCGCGCATCTGCTGCTGGCCGGCAACGCCTATGTCGAAGCCGTCGGCGTGCCGGGCGAGGAGGCCGCGCAAATGAACGCGCACCAAGCGCGCGAGCTTTACGCGCTGCGGCCCGATCGCATGAAAGTGGTGCCGGGCCCGGACGGCTGGCCGCAGGCCTACGAGTACAGCGTCGCCGGGCAGAGCGTGCGCTTCGACCAGAGCGCGCCGCAGCCGCCGATTCTGCATCTGACTTTCTTCAATCCGGTCGACGACTATTACGGGCTGTCGCCGCTCGAAGCCGCCGCGGTCGCGGTCGACACCCACAACGCTGCGGCGAAATGGAACAAGGCGCTGCTCGACAACGCGGCGCGGCCCTCCGGCGCGCTGGTCTATTCGGGGCCTGACGGGCTGGTGCTGGCGGATCAGCAATTCGAGCGGCTGAAGAAAGAGCTCGAGCAGCAATATCAAGGTTCGGCCAATGCCGGCCGTCCGCTGCTGCTGGAAGGCGGGCTCGACTGGAAGGCGATGTCGCTCTCGCCCAAGGACATGGACTTCATGGACGCCAAGCACTCGGCCGCGCGCGAGATCGCGTTGGCCTTCGGCGTGCCGCCGATGCTGCTCGCCATTCCTGCCGCGCCTTTCTGCCGACCCCGGTTCCCGAGAGAATCGTCCGTGACATTGTCGAGCGCGCGAGCCGCGCGCCGTCGGCGGGCAACATGCAGCCCTGGCGCGTCATCGCACTTGCCGGCAAACGCATCGAGGCGCTGAAGGCGCTGCTCGCGCCGCGCATGGCGAGCGAGTTGCCGAAAGGCGAGGGCACAGACTACACGATCTATCCCGAGCCGCTCGACGAACCCTACAAGGCGCGGCGGTTCGAGGTCGGCGAGCTGCTCTACAAGAGCATCGCCATTCCGCGCGAGGACAGACCGGCGCGTTACACGCAATATGCGCGCAATTACCGGTTCTTCGACGCGCCGGTGGCGCTGTTCTTCGCGCGCGAAAAGGCGCATGGGCCCGCGCAATGGGCCGACATCGGCGGCTATCTGCAAACCGTCTGCCTGCTCGCGCGGGGGCACGGTCTGCACACCTGCCCGCAGCAGGCCTGGGTTTCCTTCCACAAGACTGTCCGGTCGTTCCTCGATCTCCCTGACAACCTGATGATCTATTCCGGTATGGCGCTCGGCCATGCCGACAAGTCTGCGCCGATCAATCAATGGCGCGCGCCGCGCGAGGCGGTGGATGCGTTCGCGACGTTCGAGGGATTCGAAAGCTGAGCCGATGTCTCGCTATCTGGTGCCGAAGTTGTAGTTCACGCCGACGCGCATGATGTGATCGTGAAACTCGCTCGACAGAATGAACGGAACTGACCCGGTCGGGTAGGTGACGGGATCGCTGAAAGTGCCCAAGTCGACGTAGAGATATTCGGCTTTCGCGCTCCAGCCATTGCCGAGTTGCGTTTCGATGCCGCCGCCGGCTGTCCAACCTGACCTGGTATACGCGAACGCCGCCTTGTAGATGCCGCCGGCATTGAGGTCGGTCGTGAGGGTCTCGGTGATACGTCCGATGGCCCAGCCGCCGGTGCCGTAGAAAAGCGTCGCTCCATTGGTCCAGCCCAGGCGGCCGCGCACGGTGCCAAACCAGGACAGCGTCTGGTCGACCTGGGTTAAAAACGCGCTTGGGGCGGGTGGGGGAATGCACCCTGTCACGCAGTTCGCGCGCGCCGACTGACCGCTGCCTTGGATGTCGGCCTCGATGCCGGCAACCCACATGGGTGCAAATTGCCAATTGAATCCGATCTGGCCGCCGGCAATGGCGCCGCGCGGCACCAGATCGAAGGTGTCGTAAACGATGAGCGGCTTTTGCGCGACGAACCCGCTTGCATTGGCGGCAATGCCGTAGCCGGCATTGCCGCCAACGTAAAGGCCTGACCAATTCGCTGATGGTGCCGGCGCAGCCATCGGATAGTCCGCCCCTGGCGCACCGAAACTGTAGTTCAGTCCGGCTCTGACGACGTGGTTATGGATATCGCTCGACGTGACGAATGTCGCATTGAAGTTTGATGCGAGAAATTGCGCGTTGATGGTGCCGAGATCGACGTAAAGATATTCGACCTTCGCGGTCCAGTTGCCGAAGACCTGGGACTCGACGCCGCCGCCGAGTGTCCAGCCCGATTTGTCTTCCCGGTAGTTGACCGTAAGAATTGTGTTGCCGGCGATCTGGGTTGTGCTGATGTCGGTCTCGATACGGCCATAGGCCCAGCCGGCGGTGACGTAAAACAACGTCGGTCCGTTGGTGACACCGACGCGTCCGCGGACCGTGCCGAACCAGGGCAGTCTTTGCATGTACTGCGAAATAGCGGGACTCGGTCCTGATACTCTGCACCGCGAGACGCAGGTCGCCGAGTCGGTTTGTCCGCTGGCCTGGAAGTCGGCCTCAATGCCCAGCACGAAATTGAGTGCCGGTTGCCAATTGTAGCCAATCTGTCCGCCGCCAATGACTCCATCCGGGCCGATGTCGAATGCTTCGATGCCGCCGTTGAGTGCGCCGCCGACATAGCGACCATGGCTGGTGCGATCGAGCGACACGCCGTAGCCGACATTGGCGCCGATATAGGGCCCGGTCCACGAATAGGTTTCCGGTGCGACTGGTGCCATCGATTTGCCGGGCCGCTCGCGCTCTATACCCGAAGCCGGCGATGCAACGGCGATGCCGGTCGCGATGGCGACGCCACCGGCGCATATAAAGAGTAAATGACGCACGATATCGCCCCCGAAACCTTTTTGGTATTGCCCAAATCCTTGAGCGATTTTGCGGGCTTCGGGTCAAATCGGGTTGTCCGTTTTGGCACCCGAATTGACTTCTCAAGCAGGCATCCTCTGTTTGTCGCGGACTGTGATCCTCCCGCAACGATGTAGACGCTTGGCAGGCGCCCGAATTGCTTTGCCAGGCATTCAGCGGCTATTCTCTGCTGCGGCGGGGGGCTGCTTTGATGGTCGACGACGGATCGGCCGGTGACGGCGCGACGCGTGCGCCACTCAGAATTGTTTTTTCATCGGACGAGTTGCCCGACGGTTTGAACAACCGGGCGCGGCTGTCGCTTTGGCGCGATCTTTACGCCGAACGCTTTGGCGCCTGCGATGCCTATTGCGATCCGGAGCGGCCATTTATGGCGCGGTCGGAAATTGCGCTGTTCGGCGACGTCGGCTTCGCCCAATTCGAGGGCACGATCGACCGCTTCGTGCGGACGCAACAGCAAGTCGCGTCCGATCCGGCCGGCGATATGTTTTTTCTCGGCTTCAACCGCGGCCGTTCCGGCGCGCTAATCGCGCATCGCAGCCGGGAGGTCATGTTCGCGCCGCGCGGCGCGGTATTCATGAACGGCTCCGAGCCGACCGATACGACTGGACCGGCTTTGGATCCATGGGCATGGCTCAGCGTCAGCTTGCCGCGCGCGCAGTTGCTCAACGTCGTGCCCAACGCAGAAGATCTGGTGATGTCGAAATTCGACATCGACGCTCCTGCGATGCGGCATCTGCGCCGCTATCTTGACATCTTGCAAGAGCTCGACGCCGCTGCCAGCGGTTCGCTGCTGGGCGAACGGATTGGCACAATCATTTTCGATCTTGTTGCCCTTGCCTTGGGTGCCAACGGTGATTCGGCAGAGATCGCGCGCATGCGCGGACTGCGCGCAGCGCGGACGCGGGAAATTCTCGTAGAGATCGATCGGTATTTTACAAGTGCCGACTTCACCTCGGGAAAAATTGCGCAAAAGCTCGGGCTATCGCGACGCTACGTAAACGACCTCCTGGCCGAAACGGGCGTGAATTTTACCGAGCGTGTGATCGAATTACGGTTGCAAAAAACGCTGTCGATGCTGGCGGACCCGCGCTACGACCGCCTCCGCGTGAGCGAAATCGCCGAAGCCGCCGGTTTCAACGAGGTCTCTTATTTCAACCGCTGCTTCCGCCGTCGGTTCGGTGCCTCGCCGATGCAATTCCGCGGCCGCGGCGGTAATGGCGGATAGGCTGCGGCGAGCCATGCGCCCGCCTATTCGCATTCACTTGACGTTCACCGGCACGTCGCTATTCCCCCTCCATGCCGGTGCTTTCCCAACTCACCATCTTCCTGCTGCTCGGCCTTGCCGCCGGTTCGGCGCAAGCCGCCGATCCCCCGCACCACGCTTGCCTGAGCAAGGCCGAACAGCGCGCGGCGGTCGCCAGCCATCGGGCGGTTTCGCTTGCCCAGGCCGTCAAGGCGGCCAAGGGACACCATCGCCGCAGCGAGCTGTTGCGGGCGCGACTTTGCCGTCACGGCGAGGGGCTCGCCTACGAGCTCACGCTGCTGGGCCACAACGGCAAGGTCAAACGCGTCGCCGTTGACGCCGAAAACGGCAGGCTTATTAGTCTCCGCTAGACTTCGGTTTCGCCCTTCGATTTGCCGTATTGTCGGAGGAGGAACCGCCCGCCCCGCAGGCCCGAAATCGTCGGACCAATGGCCGGAGCTTGAGAGACACCGCCTTGCGCCTCCTCGTTGTCGAGGACGACCCCGATCTCAACCGCCAGCTTGCGTCAGCGCTTGCCGGCGCGGGCTACGTCGTCGACCGCGCCTTCGACGGCGAAGAAGGCCATTACCTCGGCGAGCAGGAACCCTACGACGCCGTCATTCTCGACATCGGTCTGCCGAAGATGGACGGCATCGCCGTGCTGGAGGCGTGGCGACGCGCCGGCCGCGCCATGCCGGTATTGATGCTGACGGCGCGCGACCGCTGGAGCGACAAGGTGCAGGGCTTCGACGCCGGCGCCGACGACTACGTTGCCAAGCCGTTTCATCTGGAGGAAGTGCTGGCGCGGGTGCGTGCCTTGCTGCGCCGGTCCGCCGGGCACGCCAAGAGCGAACTTAGCTGCGGTCCGGTGCGGCTCGACACCCGCACCGGTCGCGTCTCGCTCAACGGCAATGCGGTGAAGCTCACCAGCCACGAATACCGGCTGCTGGCCTACCTCATGCACCATAGCGGACGCGTGGTCTCGCGCACCGAACTGGTCGAGCACCTCTACGACCAGGACTTCGATCGCAACTCCAATACGATCGAAGTGTTCATCGGACGCATCCGCAAGAAGCTCGGTGTCGAGATCATCCAGACCGTGCGCGGGCTCGGCTATCTGCTGTCGGCGCCCGACCCGCGATAATGGGCATGACCCCGAAAAGTGGAGACCGGTTTTCGGGCCAGATCATGCGCTCACTTAAAAAACTCTAATGCGCGCCAATTCGCTCGCGCTGCGCCTGTTTCTTTCCGCCACCGCCTGGGCGGTGATCATCCTGCTCATCACCTCTATCGTCCTGTCGTCTCTCTACCGCCATAGCGTCGAGCGCGCCTTCGATCGTCGCCTCGGCGTTTATCTGCGAACCTTGGTCGCCGATCTCGCCGCGCCCGAGGAGGGCGCGAACGCGAAGTTTCCGCAATCAATCGGTGAGCCGCTGTTCGAATTGCCGCTGTCGGGCTGGTACTGGCAAGTCACGCGGCTCGACGGCGCAGCGCATGACGTGCGCTCATCGCGTTCGCTGTGGGATCGCGGGCTGCCGCATCTTGACAGCGTGGCGACGGATGCCGATGGCACGCGCGATGGCTATGTCGACGGCCCCGAGGGACAGCATCTGCGGCTCGTCGAGCGCACCATCGATCTCGGCGCGGATGGTCATTTCCTCGTTTCGGTGGCCGGCAATTCCGCCGAGATCGCGCAGGAGACGCGCGCCTTTGACCAGACCTTGGCGATTACGTTTTCGCTGCTGGCCGCGGTCTTGCTGCTGACCACCATGTTCCAGGTGCGTTTCGGGTTGGCGCCGCTCAAGCGCATCACCGACAGCCTTGCCGCCATCCGCGCCGGCAAGGCCGAGAAGCTTGCCGGGCGTTTTCCCGACGAAATCGCACCGCTCGCGCGCGAGACTAACGCCTTGATCGAAGCCAACAAGGAAGTCGTCGAGCGCGCGCGCACCCATGTCGGCAATCTCGCGCACGCGCTGAAGACGCCGTTGTCGGTCATGGTCAACGAGGCGGCCGCGCACAAGCGCGATCCATTCGCCGCCAAGGTGCTGGAGCAGGCCGAGATCATGCGCGACCAGATCGGGCGTCATCTCGAGCGCGCGCGTATCGCCGCGCGGCAGACGGTGGTCGGCTCGGTGAGCGAGGTCGAGCCGGTGGTGAGCGCGCTCGCGCGCACCATGGAGAAGATTCACCGTGACCGCCATATCGCCATCGCGGTGCGCGCCGACAAGCAGGCGCGCTTTCGCGGCGAGCGGCCTGATCTCGAAGAAATGGTCGGCAACCTGGTGGACAATGCCTGCAAGTGGGCGGTTTCGCGCGTGTCGATCGAGGTTGCGCGCGAGCACCGCCCCGAGTCCGACATCGTGCGCATCGTCGTCGACGATGACGGCCGCGGCTTGTCGGCGGCCGAGCGCGAGCAGGCGGGCAAGCGCGGCGGGCGGCTCGACGAAAGCAAGCCGGGTTCGGGTCTCGGCCTGTCCATCGTGCTTGAGCTTGCCCGTCTTTATGATGGCGAGCTCAATCTCGGCAGCGCGCCGATCGGCGGTTTGCGCGCCGAACTGGTGCTGCCGGCGGCATAAGAAAAGTCAGAGTGGCCGCGTGCGCCGGACTTTTGCCCCATTCCTCCCTTTTCGATAGGCGGATTGTCTTTCTTCATTTGTCGAATCCCCGGGGGACGCATGTCCGTAGTTAAAGTCGCCGCCGTCACCGCATTCGCATTGGCGCTTGCCGCTTGCGCCGGCGATCCGGAAAGCGGACGCGGTCCGCATGAAAACACCGGCACGCTGGTCGGCGGCATCGCAGGCGCGGCCATCGGCTCGCAGTTCGGCGGTGGCGTCGGCGGCCATATCGCGGGAGCGGCAGTCGGCGCCGGCCTCGGTGCACTGATTGGTAATCGCATCGGCGCGTCGATGGACGACGATGACCGCCGGCGCGCCTACGACGCTCAGATCAGCGCGCTCGATGACGGCTCGCCCGGCGCGCCGGTGTCCTGGAACAATCCCGATTCCGGCCGGCATGGCACGGTGGTGCCGGGGCCCTATTACGAGGCGCAAGGCAAGCGCTGCCGCTCCTACACACATACCATTTATATTGAAGGCCGCCCCGAAACGGCCCGCGGCACCGCCTGCCGCAACCCGGATGGGACCTGGAGTCCCTTGAGCTAGCTGGTTTTACCGCCGGGCGGACGGCTGTCCTTTATGCTTAATGCATTGTTAACGCCCGCGGCGCTATCAAACCGTGTGAAGAAGACGCGGAAAACGCGGAGATGGCGGGCGCCGAGACTATCGAACGGCTGCGGCAATACCTGAGCGAGCTCTCGCCGCGGGCGCGCGCCCTGCTGATCGGCGAGTTCGAACGCAATCTCCTGGGCGGCGATGAAGCCGCCGGCATTGATCTCGTTCTCAGCCAGCTGCGCGGCATTGCGCGCGAGCAACGCGACGGCTCTCCGCGCATCGGCCATTGCGCGCGGCTGTTCTTCAAACCGCTCGAGCCATTCATGGTCGACGACCAGGCTGAGCACAATCATCCCGGCCGGATCGCGCGCGCCTCGCTGGAGACGCTGTGGACCTGGATCAGGCGTGATTTGTTGCCCGACGAGACCAAGACATTGGCCGATGAAGTGACCGACGCGCTTCTCAAAGGCGATACAGATTTGGCCGAGCGTCTCACCCGCAAATTTCAGGACAAGGCGGCTGTCGCGATGCAAGCCGGCTTTGAGGCTGCGGCGGAGGACGAAAGAAGCCGCCGCCGCATGCTGGCGCAGATCGGTACGGCGCGCCCCGCCGAAGATGCCATGACGTTGAAATGCGTGATGGCCGGCCGCGATCAACTCGCAGGCTTGGCAAGCAAACTGCCATTGCGCATCGTCGATCTCAGCAACGGGCAGCTCGACGAGTGCAAGAAACTGATCGAGGATCTCTCCGCCGATAACGGTGAGCTATTCCTTTATGCGTTGCTGACGGTGATGAGCCGCCTGGCTTCGCCTTGGCAGATCGTACGCTTCGGCATCACGGGCGGCGGCGAGCGACGTCGCCGCGCGCGTCGCCGAAACCCACTACGGCGTGGCGATCACCATCGTGCTGGCCGAACTTGACCGGCTGATCGGCGAATTGCGCAACGATCTGCGCAGCGGGCGCGGCGTGGCGGTGGGGGCGCTGCTCAAAATCATTCACGATATCGCGCGCGGTTTGCGCACCGAGCTCGATTTGCCGATCGACAGCACGTGGGGCCGTGCGCTGGCCGCTTCACGCGCGCAAACCGCCGAACTTCTGCGCGCCGAAATCGAATCGGCGCCCGGCCGGGTGCGGCGCCTGCTGCGGCCGCGGCCGTCCCACGAAATTCGCGCGAATTCCGCGCTCGATCCCGACGACGTCGCGGAGACCGAGGCCCTGCTCGATTTCGTCGGCAATTGCCGTTATTTTGCCGGTGAGCTTGCGCTTAACGAAATAACGCAGCGGACCTTCACGGTGATCCAGCAATATCTCGACAGCGCGACGCGCGCACTGCTCGACGGGCTGCGCCACGCCGGCGAAGGCGACCGCAGCTTCCGCCAGAGCCAGGTGGACGCTTCGGTGCGTTTTAGCGCCAAAGTGTTCGGGCAGGATTACGCGGGCTTGCTCGCCAAGGCGCGCGACGTGGCCGGCGCCGCCGACCGCCGTTCCCGGCAAGCCGTTTAGACCCCGCGAAACGCCGATTTCGCCGTTTCCGCATGCCGGTGGCGTGATATTGCGCATTGCCGCCACGATTGGGCCTGATGTATGCCCCCTGTCGCGCCTGTTGGGGCGCCGTTGGCCCGGTAGAATGGCTCCATGACCCTGTGGCTGGTATTTGCGCTGATGACGGCGGCGGCGATTTTCGCCGTGCTCTGGCCGCTTGGCCGCCGCTCAGATGGGCGCGGCGGCAGCGATGTCGTCGTCTACCGCGACCAGCTCGACGAGATTCAGCGCGACCGCAATTCTGGGCTGATCGGAGAAACGGAGGCGGACGCGGCACGGGTCGAAGTCTCGCGCCGGCTGATTGCCGCCGCGGATGCGGCCGACACGGAGAAGCCGTCGAGCGTCGGCTCGCCGCTGTGGCGACGGCGACTGACCGCCGTTGCCGGTTTGGTGCTGGTGCCGATCGGCGCGGCTGCGCTTTATCTCATGGTCGGCTCGCCGCAATTGCCTGGCGAGCCGCTGCAAGCGCGCATGCGTGCTATCCATAACGACAAATCGATCTCCAGCTTGGTGGTGCAAGTCGAGCAGCATCTCGCGCGCAACCCGAACGACGTGCGCGGCTATGCCGTGCTGGCGCCGGTTTATCTTCAGCTCGGGCGCTTTGCCGATGCGGTACGAGCGCGGCGCAAGGTGCTCGCACTCGCCGGCGAAAACGCCGAGCGACAGGCCGATCTCGGCGAAGCAATCGTCGCGGAAGCAAACGGCATCGTCACCGCCGACGCCAAGAGCGCTTTCACGCGCGCGCTCGCGCTCGACGCCAACGAGATGAAGGCAAAGTTCTTCGTCGGTCTCGCCGCCGAACAGGATGGCGACCGCCGCAGGGCGGCAGAGGTCTGGCGCAGCATGCTGAAAGGCGCGCCCGCCGACGCGCCGTGGGTTGCGACCGTGCGCGAAGCATTGTCACGCATCGGCGCCGAGGTGCCGGCGGTTGCCGCAGCACCGTCGACGTCAGTGCCGCCGATCGCTGGCAATGCCGGACCGAGCGCCGCCGATGTCAACGCGGCGGCGCAGATGAGCGAGCAGGACCGCAACACCATGATCCGCAGCATGGTGGCGCGGCTCGCCGACCGGCTGAAACAAAACGGCGACGATATCGATGGTTGGCAGCGCCTGCTGCGCGCCTATATGGTGCTCAACGAGCGCGACAAGGCGCATGCGGCGGCCGGCGATGCGCGCAAGGCGCTGGCCAACGATCCGGGCAAGCTGCGCCGGATCGAGGACACCATCAAAAGCCTGGGGCTCGAGAGTTAAGCGCATGATCACGCAATGTGGGCACCGGTTTTCGGACAAGATCATGCGCAAGGAAGCGGCATGACGCGCAAGCAGCGACGGCTCGTTCTGATCGGCGGCAGCGGCGCCGTGCTGGCGGTCGCGGTTGGGCTGGTGCTCAACGCCATGAGCGGCTCGATCGTGTTCTTTCAATCCCCCACGGAAGTGGCGGAAAAACACATCGCGCCCGGTACGCGCATCCGCATCGGCGGGCTGGTCAAGCCCGGCAGCGTCGAGCGCGGCGCCGATCTGCGGATCAAGTTCGAGGTGACCGACGGCAACAAGGACGTCCCGGTCCGCTATCAGGGCATCGTTCCGGACCTGTTTCGCGAGGGCCAAGGCGTCGTGGCGGAAGGTAAGCTCGAGCCTGAGGGTTACGTTGCGGCCGACACCGTGCTCGCCAAACATGACGAGCGCTACATGCCAAAGGAAGTGGTCGACGCGCTGAAGAAATCCGGCCGTTGGCAGGAAGGCAGCGTGGATGGCGCCGCCGGGATGGCGAAGAAGTGATCCCGGAGCTCGGCCACTATGCGCTGGTGCTGGCGCTGGCGCTTGGGTTGATGCAGTCGGTGGTGCCGCTGGTCGGTGCGCAGCGGCGCGACGCCACGCTGATGAGCCTCGGTAATTCCACCGCGCTTGCGCAGTTCTTTTTCGTCGCGCTGTCCTTTGCAGCGCTGACAACCTGTTACGTCACCTCCGACTTCTCGGTCCGCACCGTGTTCGAGAACTCGCACTCGCAGATGCCGCTCATCTACAAGATGACGAGCGTATGGGGGAACCACGAGGGCTCCATGTTGTTGTGGGTCCTCATTTTGTCGGTGTTCGGCGCCATGGTGGCGGCGTTCGGCCTCAACCTGCCGGCGACACTGAAAGCCAATGTGCTGGCGGTGCAGTCGTGGATCGCCTGCGCTTTCTATCTCTTTATTCTGCTGACCTCGAATCCGTTCCTGCGTCTGCATCCGGCGCCGTTCGAAGGCCGCGATCTTAATCCGATTTTGCAGGACCCTGGTCTCGCCATTCATCCGCCGCTGCTCTATCTCGGCTATGTCGGGTTCTCGATCGCCTTTTCGTTCGCGATCGCCGCGCTGATCGAAGGCCGTATCGATGCCGCCTGGGCGCGCTGGGTGCGGCCGTGGACGCTGTTGGCCTGGATGTTTCTGACGCTCGGCATCGCCATGGGCTCGTACTGGGCCTATTACACGCTCGGCTGGGGCGGCTTCTGGTTCTGGGACCCGGTTGAAAACGCATCCTTGATGCCGTGGCTTGCCGGCACCGCGCTGTTGCATTCGGCGGTGGTGATGGAAAAGCGCAACGCGCTGAAGATCTGGACCATCCTGCTCGCCATTCTCACTTTCTCGCTGTCGCTGATCGGCACCTTCCTGGTGCGCTCCGGCGTGCTTACCTCGGTGCATTCCTTCGCCAGCGATCCACGCCGCGGCGTCTTTATCCTCGCCATTCTGTTGCTGTTCATCGGCGGCGGGCTGACCTTGTTTGCCGCGCGCGCTTCCACGCTCAAGCAGGGCGGGCTGTTCGCGCCGGTCTCGCGCGAAGGCGCGCTGGTGTTCAACAATCTCTTTCTCACCACGTCGTGCCTGACCGTGCTGACCGGCACGCTTTATCCGTTGGCGCTCGAGGCGCTGACCGGCGCCAAGATCACGGTGGGCGGGCCGTTCTATAATTTGACCTTCGGTCCGCTATTTCTGACGCTGATGGTTGCGATGCCGTTCGGGCCGCTGTTGGCGTGGAAGCGTGGCGATATGCTGGGCGCGGCGCAGCGGCTAATGGCGGCGTTCGGCGTCGGCCTCGTTGCGGTCGGCGTTGCCTTCGCCATCGAAGGCGGCAATTCAGTGCTGGCGCCGTTTGGTGTCGGACTTGCTTTCTATGTGATGGTCGGCGCACTGGTCGATCTGACCGAGCGCACCGGATTGTTCCGTTCGCCGTTCGCGACCGTACGCGCACGCGCTTTCGGTTTGCCGCGCTCGATCTGGGGAACGGCGGTTGCGCATTTCGGCATTGCACTGACGCTGCTCGGCATCGTCTGTGCCGGCACCTGGGGCACCGAGCGCATCGTCGCGGTGAAGCCGGGGCAGGGCGTGTCGCTCTCCGGTTATGATCTTACCTTTGACCGACTGGTCGAGCGGCCGGGTCCGAATTACGCCGAGCAGGCTGCACTTTTCACCGTGCGTGCAGGCGGCACCGTGATCGGCATCATGGCGCCGTCCAAGCGGCGTTTCACCGCGCGCGGCATGGACAAGAATGAAGCCGCATTGATGATCCGTGGCCTCGGCCAGCTTTATCTGTCGCTCGGCGACACCAACTCGGACGGCTCCGTTGCCATCCGGCTCTATTACAAGCCGATGGTGCTGCTGATCTGGATCGGCGCGGTGGTGATGATGCTGGGCGGCGCGCTTTCGCTTTCCGACCGGCGCCTGCGCGTCGGTGCGCCAAAGCCCGCGGCGAAATCCACGTTGCAGGCAGCGGAGTAGGGGATATGCGCCGCTTTGCGTTTCTCGCCGTGCTGGCCGCGTTGCTTGCGCCGGCCGCGCACGCCGTAACGCCGGACGAAATGCTCAAAGATCCGGCGCTGGAAGCGCGCGCGCGGCAGCTATCGCAAGAGCTGCGCTGTATGGTCTGTCAGAACCAGGATATCGACGATTCGAATGCGCCATTGGCGCACGATTTGCGCGTACTGGTGCGCGAGCGCTTGAAAGCCGGCGATTCCAACCGGCAGGTGCTCGACTATCTGGTCGCCCGTTACGGCGAATTTATTCTGCTCAAGCCGCGCTTCGAACTGCACACTTTGCTGCTCTGGGGGCTGCCGCCGCTCGTTTTGATTGCGGGCGCGGCCGGACTCATCGCCGCGATGCGCCGGCGCAAGGGCGCCGCAGCGGAACCGGCGCCTTTGAGCGAGGCCGAGCAACGCCGGCTTTCGACTTTGGTGGAATAAAGACCCGATGAATCCTTGTTCAAGCTATTGATTTTTCATAAAAAGTTTTTTCCCCACCTTACAAAAGTTTAATCCCGCCGACAGGACGCCGTAAGGCTCGTCCCCCCATCTTCAGGTTCGAAGCGCGCGACGCGCAAAACCGAATCCAGATGGGAGTTTTCCTGATGAACCCGAGCGTCACCCAAGCCCCTCAAGCTCCGCAAAAGCGACGGGTGCTTTCCGTCCGGCGCGTTGCCTTGCTTGCCACGACCATTGCCGGCCTCGGCGCCGCAGCGTTTGTCGTGGCGCCCGACGTCAATTTGTCGGCTCACTATCCGACCGCGCTTGCGCAGAACCTGACCGAGCAGGCCGCCAAGATGCCGGCTCCGGTCGGCTTTGCCGACATCGTCGCCAAAGTGAAGCCGGCGGTGATTTCGGTCCGCGTCAAGGTCGATGGCGGTTCCGCCACCACCGGCAGCGGCAATGTGCAGGACCTTCCTCCGGGCCTGCGTGAATTCTTCCGCCGCTTCGGCATGCCCGACAACATGCCCAATGGTCCCATGCCGCGCGGTCGCGGCGGCCACAACATCATCATGGGCCAGGGCTCCGGCTTCTTCATTTCGGCGGATGGCTATGCGGTCACGAACAACCACGTGGTCGAGAAAGCCGAAAGCGTTGAGGTGAAGACCGACGACGGCAAGACCCACAAGGCGAAGGTCATCGGCACCGACCCGCGCACCGATCTTGCGCTGATCAAGGTGGACGACGGTCCGTTCCCCTATGTGAAGCTGTCGGAGAAGACCCCGCGCATCGGTGACTGGGTACTCGCGGTCGGCAATCCGTTCGGCCTCGGCGGTACAGTGACGGCCGGCATCGTCTCGGCGCGCGGCCGTGACATCGGTGCCAACGCCTACGACGACTTCATCCAGATCGACGCGCCGGTCAACAAAGGCAATTCCGGCGGCCCGAGCTTCGATACCGAAGGTAATGTGATCGGCGTCAATACGGCGATCTTCTCGCCGTCGGGCGGTTCGGTCGGCATCGCCTTCGACATCCCGGCCGATACCGTCAAGACCGTGATCGCCCAGCTTCGTGAGCATGGCCACGTCACGCGCGGCTGGATCGGTGTGCAGATCCAACCGGTGACCAAGGACATTGCCGACAGCCTTGGTATGAAGTCCGCGGAAGGCGCGCTTGTCGCCGAACCGCAGCCGAATAGCCCGGCGACCAAAGCCGGCATCGTGGCCGGCGACGTCATCACCGCGGTTAACGGCAAGCCGGTGAAGGATGCCCGCGATCTCGCCAAGACGATCGGTGCCATGCAGCCGAAGGCGGACGTCAAGCTCTCGGTCCTGCACAAGGGCTCCGAGAAAACCATCAACCTCACGCTCGGCCAATTGCCGTCGAAGGAGATGGCCAGCAACAAGTCGTCGAATAATGGCGACACGGACAACGGCACCGATCTCGCCAAGCTCGGTCTGACGCTCGCGCCGGCCGATCACGTTGCCGGAGCAGGCCATGAGGGTGTCGTCGTTACCGGCGTCGACTCCTCGGGTGTTGCCGCCGACCACGGGTTTGCGACCGGAGACGTCATTCTCGAAGTCGCCGGCAAATCGGTCTCCAACCCTGCCGAGGTCCGCAAGATGGTCAATGAGGCCCGCTCGGACGGCAAGCGCACAGTGCTGATGCGCGTGAAGAAGGGTGGCAACGCCCGCTTCGTCGCACTGCCGGTCAAGCGAGGCTGACAAGGCTAGGGGCGTTCCACCGGCATCCGTCGCCCCCGCTGGTGGTCCGACCTCACGGGGCAGGCCTTCGGGCCTGCCCCGGCTCTCAAGAGGAAAGCGGCCGGTCGCTGTGGCCGTTTTCCGATCCGGGACTCCAACCCTGGCATCCGTCGCCCCCGCTGGGGTGGGGTCGTGGAGGGGGTGGCGGGCCAAATCCGCCACCCCCTCGCGTAAAGAGGGGCTTACAAATCGGGGAATATGAAAAGCAGCCGGCCATTCGACCGGCATTCGAATCGACTGGACTTGGTGTGACCGATGCCCACTTATGCAAATATTCACGTTGCTCGCCCTTCTAGCCGCACGGCCGAGGCGCAACCGGATCGGACCACCATGCGCATTCTGGTGATCGAGGATGACCGCGACGCGGCCGACTATCTGGTCAAGGCCTTCCGCGAGGTCGGCCATGTCGCCGACGCCGCCACCGACGGCGAAGATGGTCTGGCGATGGCACTCGACGGCCAATACGACGTGCTTATCGTCGATCGCATGTTGCCCAAGCGTGACGGGCTGTCGGTGATCGGCACGTTGCGCGAGAAAGGTATCGAGACGCCGGCGCTGATCCTCTCCGCGCTCGGCCAGGTCGATGACCGGGTCAAGGGCCTGCGCGCCGGCGGCGACGATTATCTGCCCAAGCCTTATTCGTTCTCCGAGCTGTTGGCCCGGGTCGAGGTGCTCTCGCGCCGGCGCGGCAGCCGCGCCGAGGAGACCGTGCTGCGTGTCGGCAATCTCGAACTCGACCGGCTATCGCACCAGGTGCGCCGCGGCGAAGACGAGATTTCCCTGCAACCGCGCGAATTCCGGCTGCTCGAATACCTCATGCAGCACGCCGGTCAGGTGGTGACCCGCACCATGCTGCTGGAAAACGTGTGGGATTACCATTTCGATCCGCAGACCAACGTGATCGACGTACACATCTCGCGTTTACGCTCGAAAATCGATAAAGGTTTCTCCCAGCCGCTTTTGCATACGGTTCGCGGCGCGGGATACATGATCCGTGACGGCGCTCGGTAAGCTTTTTCGCACCACCACATTCAAGCTGACGCTGGTCTATTTGACCGTGTTCGCGCTGTTTGCGGTTTTTCTGCTCGGCTATTTTGCGCTCAACACCCGCCGTCTGATCACCGAACAGATCACCGATACCGTCAATGCGGAGATCACCGGCCTGTCGGAACAATACCGCCAGGGCGGCATCCGGCGGCTGGTGATCGCGGTTGATGCGCGCGCGCGCAGGCCGGGCTCCAGTCTTTATCTCGTCACCACCTTCAACGGCGATTCGCTGGCCGGGAACGTCACCGCGCTCGCGCCCGGTATCCTCGAGGTCCCGGGCTGGACCGAAACCGCTTACCGCCGGCTTGACGAAGCCGAAAACCAGACCCGTCCGGAGCATCTGGCGCTGGTGCGGGTGTTTCAATTGCCCGGCGGTTTCCGGCTCCTGGTCGGTCGCGATCTGGAAGAGCGCGAACGGCTCTATCACATCGTGCTCTCGGCCGGCCGCTGGTCGGTCGCGATCGTGATCGTGCTCGGCCTGGTCGGCGGATTGTTCGTGACGCGACGCGTCTTGCGCCGCGTCGACGCCATGACGGAGACGACCAAGACGATCATGGCCGGCGATCTCAGCGGGCGGCTGCCGGTTGCCGGTAGCGGCGACGAGATCGACCGCTTGGCGCAGAACCTCAATGCCATGCTCGAGCGCATCGAGGCCCTGATGCAGGGGCTCAAGGAAGTCTCCGACAACATCGCGCACGATCTGAAGACGCCGCTTACGCGGCTGCGCAACCGTGCCGAACAGGCGCTGCGCTCCGCGCACAGCGAGGCCGAATACCGCGCGGCGATCGAAGGCACGATCGAGGAGTCGGACGGTTTGATCCGCACCTTCAACGCGCTGTTGATGATCGCGCGGGCTGAATCGGGGCAGGCGCGCGACAACATGAACGAATTCGACGCCTCCGAAATCGCGCACGACATCGGCGAGCTTTACGAGCCGCTGGCGGAGGAAAAGGGCATCGAACTCAAGGTCGAAGCCGAAACGCCGGCGCGGCTGAAAGGAAACCGCGAACTCATCAGCCAGGCGCTCGCCAACCTGGTCGACAACGCCATCAAATATGCCGAACGGCCAAAAGGGGCGGTCAACGGCGCTGCGCCCGAAATCATCGTGCGCGCGCTCGATTCCGGCGACCGCATCCTGCTCACAGTCGCCGATACCGGACCTGGGATACCGGAGGCCGACCGCTCCCGCGTGGTGGAACGCTTCGTACGCCTCGAGCAGAGCCGGTCGCAGCCTGGCTCAGGCCTGGGCCTGAGCCTTGCCTCGGCGGTGGCGCGGCTGCATGGCGGCGAATTGACGCTTGAGGACAACCAGCCGGGCTTGAAAGGCATCATTGCCTTGCCGCGGGGAGGGCCGGTACAGAGTGCGGGATGATGTTGTCCCAGACTTTGGCCGGGCGGATCGCGCGGGCGCCGTACCTTACCGATAAAGAGGCTGCGCGCGCGCGGGTTGCCGAATGGCGCAGCGGGCTGACGGCGGATGTCGGCAAGCCGCTGGCAGCGCTCCTGGCCGCGTCTTCCACCGTGACCATCCTGCTTGAAAGCCTCAGCGAAAGCTCGCCGTTTCTATGGGAGTTGGCGAGCCGCGAGCCCGAGCGGCTGCTGCGGCTCCTGAGCACCGATCCCGACGCGCATTTTGCGTCGCTATTGTCCGAGAGCGGCCGCGCCGCGGCTGCGGCAACCGATGAAGCCGAAGCCATGCGGGTCTTGCGCCGCATGAAATCGGAAGCAGCGCTTTTGATCGCGCTCGCCGACATCGGCGGCGTCTGGCCGGTGATGCGTACGACGCACGCGCTCACCGATCTTGCCGATACGGCGGTCGATGCCGCGGTCGGCTTTGCGCTGGCGGAGGCCGCGCGTGCCGGCCGCCTTCGGCCCATGAACACGGAGCGCCCCCAGGACGGCAGCGGCTACAGCGTGGTCGCGATGGGCAAGATGGGCGCGTTCGAACTCAATTATTCGAGCGATATCGACCTCATCGTTTTCTACGATCCGAATTCACCGATCCTGCCCAAGGACACCGCGGCCGCACCGGTGTTCGTGCGGATCACCCAGCGGCTGGTGAAGTTGCTGCAGGCGCGCACTGCCGACGGCTATGTATTCCGCACCGATTTGCGGCTGCGGCCGGATCCGGCTTCGACCGCGATTGCCATTTCGACGCCGGCGGCGCTCGCCTATTACGAGAGCGCGGGGCAGAACTGGGAGCGCGCCGCGATGATCAAGGCACGCGCCTGCGCCGGCGACATCGCGGCAGGCGAGGCGCTGCTGGGCGAACTCTCGCCCTTCGTCTGGCGAAAATATCTCGATTACGTTGCGCTCGCAGACGTGCACGCCATGAAGCGGCAGATCAACGCGTATCGCGGGCACGGCGAGATCGCAGTAGAAGGTCACAACATCAAGCTTGGCCGCGGCGGCATTCGCGAGATCGAGTTTTTCGCGCAGACGCAGCAACTGATTGCCGGCGGCCGCACCCCGCACTTGCGCGATCGCGACACGCTCACCACGCTCGACAAGCTCGCGCACGATCGCTGGATCGATCAGGACGCTTGCGACGACATGAAGGCGGCCTATTGCTTCCTGCGCGAGGTCGAGCACCGGCTGCAAATGGTCGATGACGAACAGACGCAGGTGCTGCCGGCGGACCGCGACGGCGTCGAGCGCTTTGCGCGTTTCCTTGGGTTTGCGGACCGCGATGCCTTCGCCAAGGTGCTGGTCGGATACCTCGGCAAGGTACAGCGCCATTACGCGCGTCTGTTCGAAAAGGCGGCTGCCCCCGACCAGCCGGCCTTGTTGTTTCCCGCCGATGCCGACGACCGCAAGACCCTCGACCGCCTGGCGGAGCTCGGCTACCGCAAGCCGCTGGAAGCCTCGACGACCGTGCGCAATTGGCTGGCCGGTGATTTCGTTTCGCTCAAAGGCGAGACCGCGCGCGGGCATCTGATGCATTTGCTGCCGGCACTGCTCGAGCAATTGGCGCGCACCGACAATCCCGACGCGGCCGTCATCTCGTTCGACCGGTTTCTGTATAATCTGCATGGCGCCGCGCGGCTGCTGTCCCTCCTGCGGCAAAATCCCGATCTGATTGCGCTGCTGGCGCTGGTGCTCGGTATCGCGCCGCGGCTTGCCGATACGCTGGCTCGCTATCCGCAGGTGATGGACGCGCTGGTCGATCCGAGCTTTTTCGGACCGTTGCCCGATGACGCCGAGCTCGACCGCCGCCTTGACGCCTCGCTGGCGCAGACGCACCACGACCAGGACCTGCTCGAAGGCATCCGGGTGTTCGGGCTGGAATACATGTTCCTGATTGGCGTGCGCATCCTGTCCGGGACCGTGACGGCGCGGCAGGCGGGCGAAGCTTTCGCTCGCCTTGCCGATGCGGTGATTCGGGCGGTGCACCGCTCGGTAGCCGACCACTTTGTGGCGACGCATGGCCGCATCCAAGGCGCCGAAACCGCCGTGCTCGCGATGGGCAAGCTCGGCGGCTACGAGATGACGGCAAGCTCAGATCTCGATTTGATCCTGATGTACACTTTCGACGGGGACCATCCGGAGTCGGATGGCAAACGCCCCCTTTATGGCGGGCAATATTTCGCGCGGCTGACACAACGATTGATCAATGCGCTCACCGCGCAGACCAATTACGGCGCGCTCTATCAGGTCGATATGCGCTTGCGTCCGTCCGGCCGCGCCGGACCTCTGGCGACCCACCTCGAAGCCTTTGCCGACTACCAGGAGAGCGAAGCCTGGACCTGGGAACACTTGGCGCTGACCCGCGCGCGGGTGGTCTCGGCCTCGGCGGATTTCGGCGCGCGTGTTGAAAAAGTCATCGGCGAGACACTGTGCCGTCCGCGCGATCCCGCGGCGATTGCCGGTGACGTGGTGGAGATGCGCGCTGCGATCGCCAAGGAGAAAGGTGACAAGGAGCGCTGGGATCTCAAATACGCTGCCGGCGGACTTGTCGATATCGAGTTCATCGCCCAGTATTTGCAGCTTGTGCACGCGCACGAGCGCCCGGAGATTCTCGATACCTCGACCGCCGGCGTGCTCGACAAGGCGCGTGCCTTGCGCGTGCTGCCGGTGGAGGACGCCGAGGTATTGCGGCCGGCGGTGCAGCTTTATCACGACCTCACGCAACTTGTGCGATTGTGCCTCAGCGGGCCGTTCAATCCAAAGACGGCGGGCGCGGGGCTCTTGCGCCTGTTGGCGCGCGCCGCCGACGTGCCGGACTTCGCCTCGCTCGAGGCGACACTGAGCGAGACGCAGACGAAGGTGCGCGAAAGTTTCGTGCGAATTTTAGGTCGGGCGCCATAGCTGGGCGCAGCTCGAAGCCGCAACCCGATTGTCACAGCCTGCTATTGTTCGGCCAGCCGGTGCTCACTCAAAATAATATTCAACAAGGAACTGTGCACGTGGATTTGGCCGTTGTACTCGATGTATCCGAGTTTTCGAAACTTGGTCATGAACTGATTAATGCGCGACCGTGTCGTGCCCACCATGTTGGCGAGCATTTCTTGCGTGATCGGTACAGAGATCATGTGCGGTTGCGCATCAAGGCCGGCACTCGCCAGTGTCAGTAGAATACGTGCCAGGCGTTTTTCGCTGGAGTTGAATAACTGATCGACCAGGTCCGCCTGCAGCTTGTTATTACGATGAAGAACGAAGGATAAGAAAATTGAAGAAAATTCCGGGTCGATCTTTGAGCGCATTAAGCACTGTAGCCTGCTTGAGTCGGGCGATCTTCGCAGGCGTCGCGCACTTGATCGTTGTTCTCCGCAGCAGAATTCCGTCCACGCAGCCTTCGCCGAAAAAATCTCCATGCCCAAGAATGGCGATAACGGCCTCCTTGCCCTGCTCGGAGATTGTCGTGACGATAACGGTGCCGCTGATGATGTAAAAAAGCGCATCCGCGGGATCGCCTTGCGCGTAGATCACCTGATCAATTTCGTAGTCCGCTATTGTTGCGCCGTCGTGTTCGGCAATGAACACGCGGTAGTCAAAGTCTTGATGTCGACCGCCGTCACCATCTGGTAGGCTCAATTCTTCTTCCATGGTATTCCGCACTTCACGAAAATCGCGTTCAGCGAACCATTCGGCCGAAGATTGTAAAAGCATTTTTTCGTACTTTTTCGACGACGACAAGCGGTGCTTTCATGCAAACAATTACCGTCTCGCCATTCGCCAAGGATGTGGTGAAATCGCAATAATTGCAGCGCCGAGGAATCGACAGGATAATTTACAGATTAGAAAATATAGATTGAGGCGGTATAAATATACCGTGTCGTGGGTCATTCGGTGCGGTGAGGAGGCACAACGCGTATGTTTCTTGCTTGTGCTGTGTCGTTACGCCGCTTCTTCCTTCGGCAAAGCGCAGTGCGGCTCAAGCGGCAGCCGCACAACGACCAGCGTGCCTTTGCCAGGTGTTGAGCGAATGCGCATACGCCCGCCATGCAGTTCGACCAGCGATTTGGAAATGGCGAGGCCAAGCCCTGAACCCTGATGGCTTTTGGTGAGCTGGCTTTCGACTTGCTCGAAGGGCCGGCCCAGCCGCTTAAGCGCATCACCGGTGATGCCAATGCCGGTATCGCCGATGCCGAGAACGATACAGCCGTCGGCCACGCGCCCGCGTACGGTCACGCGCCCGCCGGTCGGCGTGAACTTGACCGCGTTGGACAAGAGGTTGAGCGCAACCTGTTTGAGCGCGCGCCGGTCGGCGCGCAAGCGCAATTCCGGCGCGATGCGGGCGACGAGTTTCAGCCTCTTTTCCTGAGCGCGCGCGGAAACGACGCGCATGGCCTCTCCCAGCAGCGGGTCCAGCGCGAGGTCCTCGAAGTCGAGACGGATGCGTCCGGCCTCGATCTTGGCCATGTCGAGAATGTCGTTGATCACGTCAAGCAGGTATTGCCCGCTCGAATGGATGTCGCTGCAATATTCGTTGTATTTTTCCGCGCCGAGCGGGCCGAACATGCCGGACTCCATGATCTCGGAAAAGCCGATGATGGCGTTGAGCGGCGTGCGTAGTTCGTGACTCATATTGGCAAGGAATTTCGATTTCGCCTGATTGGCCTCCTCGGCGCGGGTCTTTTCAGCGGCATACTTCTCGGCCATTTCCTGCGCGCGCTGTTGCGAGACGCGCAAGTCTGACACGCTCGCCATCAGCCGCTTTTCGCTGTCCATCAGCTTTTCTTCGTGGGTCTTGATCGTGGTGATGTCGGTGCCGACCGACACATAGCCACCGTCCTTGGTGCGGCGCTCGCTGATGTGCAGCCAGCGGCCGTCCTCGAGCTGCGCCTCGAAGGTGCGCGCGCCGGGAATGGCGGGGCCGTTATTGATGACCTTGTTAAGCACGACCGGCTTGCTGCCGGCGGCCACGACGGATTCATAGGAGGCGCCGGCTGTAATGGCGTCGTCCGGCAGATCGTGCAGGTCCTGGAAATTGGAGTTGCACAAGACGAGGCGATTGTCGGCGTCCCACAACACGAAGGCTTCCGGAATGGTTTCAATCGCGTCGCGCAGGCGCAGATCGGCGGCGACCGTTTTCTCCACAAGGTTTTTCTGTTCGGTGACGTCGACGGCGATGCCGATCAGATGCGGTGCCGGCTCGCGGCGATGGCTCACCAGTTCGCAGCGCGCGCGTAGCCAGATCCAGTGGCCGTCGGCATGACGCATGCGGAATTCGTGGTCGATCACGCGCATCTTGGCGTCCGCGAGCTGGCGCGCAAGCTCATAGAGCTGCACGTCTTCCGGATGGACCAGCGCGCTTACCTCGCCGAATGGCAAGAGGTCGTCTTTGGCTTCGAGTCCGAGAATGTCGAACATGGATTGCGACCAGAAGATACGCCCGCGTGCGAGGTCCCAGTCCCACAGGCCGCAGCGGCCGCGATTGAGCGCGGTGTCGATGCGCGTTCGCACCGTTTCGTAGATCAGGTCGGCTTCGCGCGCGCGCGTTGCTTGCCAGTGAAAGGCAAAGCCGAGAATGAGCACCACGAAACCGGTCGTCGTTGACAGCGTGACCGTGAGCGTCGTCAGCGCGCGCCAGGTCGCGAGCGCCGCGTCGCGCGGCTGCACGACGGCGATCTGGCCGAATGGGGGCTTGAGCATACGCACGGTCGCGAGCGCGCGCGTTTCGTCCGGTAGCGTGATGTCCATGACGCCGGCGCCGGCGCCGAAGGTGGTAAGTGGTTGCGTCGGACCGAGCAGGTCGATCAGACGGCGGCCGGTCGGGGTGTCGGGGCTAGGCGTGGCGGCCGCAATCACGCCCTCCGTATTGGTCAGCAGAAAGCGCCGGCCAGCGGCGGTTGCCCACGGCGGCAAGGCTTGGATGAGAATTTCTTGCGGACGCTCGACAGCGTCCTTGGGATCGGAAAGTGGCTGTTGCAGCCGTTCTGAAGCGAGATCCGCAACGGCGTCGAGCGTGATCACCATATCGCCGAGCGTCTGCTCGCGATGATCGAGCGCCTGCACGATGGCACCGACGCAGATGGTGGCGAGAAATGCGATGATGAGCACCGGCACTGCCCGGCGCAACATAGGCTCGGCGGTCAGCAGCCTTCGATACGCCGGTTTGGCGATCGATTGCGCGAGGCCCTTGATAGAATCGGGATGTGCAGACGCACTCGCCGCCTCGGCGCGCGCCATGAAGGCCTCCGTTCGGAATTTCCCCTAACCACCCAGACCGGAAGGATGTGCCGCATCGCTGTCCGAATCAGTTTCGATTGGAATCGATGACCGGTGATTTGTCGAGAGTCCTTGCCACAATTATTGAAAAATTCTTACCGACAATTTTACCAGCGCGACCAATAGTTAACAGCGGTCCCCGCGCGCGGCGCGGCCCAAATGAAGCGAACGATGCGGGCTTTCAGGCCGGCGTGAGTGCGCGCTCGACGATGTCGGAAAGGTCGCGCGAGAGGCCTGCCGTCGCCTTGATCCGTTGCAGGGCCGCTTCTGCCTTGCCGCGGCGACCGTCCTCCAGCGTGCGCCAGGTGCGAAAGGCGGTCGCCAGTCGTGCTGCAAGCTGCGGGTTTTTCGGGTCGAGCGCCAAGACCGTGCTGGCGACGAAATCGTAGCCCGCGCCGTCGGCGCGGTTGAACTGCGTCGGATTGCCTTGCGCGAAGACACCGATCAGTGCGCGCACGCGGTTGGGGTTGGCCATGGAAAACGCGGCATGGCCGGTGAGGGCGCGCACATGATCGAGCGTGTCGGCTTGCGGGGTCATGGCTTGCAGCGAGAACCATTTATCGATGACCAGCGCGTCGGCCGCATAGCGCTTGTAGAACTCACCGAGCGCGCGCGCACGATCGGGGCCGTCGTGCTGCGAAAGTGTAATTAACGCGGCCATGCGATCCGTCATGTTGTCGGCGTCGTCGTATTGCCTTGCGGCGCGCGCGATGTCGGCGGGCGATCCGGTCGCTGCCATCAGATCGAGGCAGACATTGCGCAAGGCACGCCGGCCGGCAGCTGTTGAGTCGGGCGTAAAACCGCCGTGCACCGTCAAGCGGTCGTAGCGAGTCGACAAAACGGCGCTTAAGCGTTCGCCGACCTCTGTTCGCAGCGCCTTGCGGGCGCCGAAAATTGCATCGGGGTCGATGTTGTGGCCAATTTCGCGAGCGATGTCGCCTTCGCCCGGCAGCGCGAGCGCGAGCGCAACGAAAGCGGGCTCCAGCGCTTCGTCCTCGAGAATTGTAGCGAGCGCCACGATGAGCTTTTCGTCGCTGCGCGGCGCCTCGCCGGCCCGCACCCGCCTTACATTGTCGATCAGGAGCCGCATTGAAATTGTCTGCAAGGCCTGCCAGCGGTTGAACGGATCGCTGTCATGGGCGGCGAGGAAGGCGAGGTCCTCTCCGGTGAGATCGGTCTCAAGCTTGATCGGTGCTGAAAAGCCGCGGTTGATCGACAGCACCGGGCGCTGCGTGATGCCGGTGAAGGTGACGCTTTGCTCCGGCTCGCGCAGCATCAACACGCCGTGTTCGACGTCGTTCGCCGGCGACAGCGGCAGGTCGCGGCCATCGCTGCCGACAAGCCCGAGCGCGAGCGGAACGATCATTGGCTCTTTCGCCGGTTGACCGGGTGTGGGTGGTACGGATTGCTTGGCGTGGATCGTGAAGGTCTTGGCGGTAACGTCATAACGGCCTGAGACGGTGACCTGCGGCGTGCCGGCCTGGCTGTACCAACGCATGAATTGCGTCATGTCGCGGCCGCTCACATCGGCAAAGCACTGGATAAATTGCTCGACGGTGGCGGCCTCGCCGTCATGGCGTTCGAAATAGAGATCCATCCCGGTGCGGAACGTCTCCGGGCCGATCAGGGTCTGCACCATGCGCACGACTTCCGCGCCTTTCTCGTAGACGGTCGACGTATAGAAGTTGTTGATCTCTTTATAGGTGTCGGGGCGGACGGGATGCGCGAGCGGTCCGGCGTCCTCGACGAACTGGGCGGCGCGAAGCCCGCGGACGTCGGAGATGCGCTTCACCGGACGCGAGCGCATGTCGCTGGTGAATTCCTGGTCACGGAAGACCGTGAGACCCTCTTTCAGACAAAGCTGAAACCAGTCGCGGCAGGTGATGCGGTTGCCGGTCCAGTTGTGGAAATATTCGTGTGCGATCACACCCTCGACGCCGGAATAGTCGCCGTCGGTCGCGGTCTCAGGCGAAGCCAGCACGTATTTGTCGTTGAAGACATTGAGGCCTTTGTTCTCCATCGCGCCCATGTTGAAGTCGGAGACGGCGACGATCATAAAAATATCGAGGTCGTATTCGCGGCCGAATTTTTCCTCGTCCCAGCGCATCGATCGCTTGAGGGCGTCCATGGCGTAATCGCAACGGCCTTCCTTGCCGTGCTCGACATAGATGCGCAGCACCACGTCGCGGCCCGACATCGTGCGGAAGGTGTCTTCGACGCAGGCAAGATCGCCGCCGACGAGCGCGAACAGATATGACGGCTTGGGATGCGGATCGTGCCAGACCGCGAAGTGGCGCCCGTCCGGAAGGTCGCCGTGCTCGGTGAGATTGCCGTTGGCGAGCAGCACCGGCGCCTCTCGTCTGTCGGCTTCGATGCGCGTCGTGTAGACCGCCATCACGTCCGGCCGGTCCGGGAAATAAGTGATGCGGCGGAAGCCTTCCGCCTCGCATTGCGTGCAATAAGTGCCGCTCGAACGGTAAAGACCGGAGAGGTGGGTATTGGCCTGTGGATCGACGTCCGTTTCGATTTCCAGCGTGAACGGACCATTCGGCGGCTGCGCGATGGTCAAGCTACCCGGCGTCGCCACATAGTTTTCCGTCGGCAGTGCGGTCCCGTCGACCTTGAGGCCAACGAGCGCGATGCCGTCGCCGTCGAGCACCACGGGTGCCGCCGACGATTGCGGATTCGGCTTCATATGAAGCGTCGCGCGCACCCTGGTCTTTGTCGGGTGCAGCGAAAAATCAAGCGAGACCGCCTCCACCAGCCAGTCGGGCTGGCGGTAATCCTTGAGGCGAATGGGCTGGGCAATATCGGTGCGCATGAATTTGATCCAGGCTGTTGGGATTGGAATTGAAAGTATGGCTGCGATCACCGCAAACCGTCGGTGCCCTTGATGTCATCCTTCTTCAGTCCGCCGACGCGCGGCAACGGCCGGCCGCCGGTCGTGACCGCGACGGCAACGACGATTTCATTCGCGCGCGGCGCATCGGGCACCGAAACCTGCATGCCGTCGAAATGGCTGCGCACGTAGGCTGCATCCTTGTGGCCGAGCGGGATATCAAGCTCCGCGCCGGGACCGCCGCGTTTCTTGGAGGAGGGGATGAGCGCCGCGCCTTTCGCAAGCGTCTTGCGGACCGGCGTTCCCATCTTCGGATGCAGCAGCGCAGCGGCGTGTTCCATCTCGCCGTCAGCGCCGACAAGGGCCGCCTTGCCGTAACTTTCAGCTTTGGCGCCGTCGATGCCGAGAGCGGCAACCGCCCGCTCGGACAGGATCTTGCCGAGTTCCTCGCCCATGTCGATTAAGGGTGCAAGGTCTTCGACATAGCGGCCCGCAAAAGGGTTTTCGATCACGGCGATAGCGACAGCGCGGCGCACCGGCGGCGTCACCGCCTGGCCCATTTCGGTCAGCGTCTCATCGATGACCGTGACGAATTTGCGGATTTTGACGCTCATCGCAGTTGGTACTCCGTCTGGTCAGCTTACCACTTCCGGCAAACGTTCGGCCGGCGGCGTGTTACGGCTGCGTCCGGTGCGCACGATACCGTCGATCACGGTCATGCCAATTCCGGGCAAATCGCCGAGGCGCACGCTTTCGAGCAAATTGCTGCCGGCGGAATGCTGCGCCTTGTCCATCAACACAAAATCGGCGACGCGACCGACTTCGATCAGCCCGCAATCGAGCTTGCGCATGCGCGCGGTATTGCCGGTCGCGAAGCAGAACGCCTGTTCCGCCGGCACGTCGCCGAGCGACGACAGCATCGCGACCATGCGAATGATGCCGAGCGGCTGCACGCCGGAGCCGGCCGGGCCGTCGGTGCCGAGGATCACGCGGTCGAGCTGGTTCAACTCGCGCGCGACACGCAACGCGAACAGGGCGGCGCGTTCGTTGCCGTTGTGGACGATTTCGAGGCCGCGCCGGCAGCCCTCGCAGATGCAGCGGATTTCCTTGTCCGGCAGGGCGGTGTGTCCGCCATTGATGTGGCCGATCACGTCGGTGTCGGCCTCGAGCACGACGTCGGCCCCAATCAGGCCGGAACCAGGAATGGAGGGACCGCCGGTGTGGATCGTGGACTGGATGCCATATTTGCGCGCCCAGGCGACCATCTGCCGCGCATTGGCACCGTCCTTGACGCCGCCGAGGCCAACCTCGCCAAGCAGCTTGACGCCGGCGTCGGCGAGATCCTTGAAGTCCTGTTCGGTCATGCCGGGTTCGAGTACCGGTGCGCCGGCGTGCAGTTTGACGCCTCCGAAGCGGAAATTGTGAAAGGAGCGTTGTGCGGCGATCGCGTGCGCCTTGAGACCGACAATGTCGCGCGGCCGGCCCGGATGATGCACTTCGCCCGCGGAGATCATGGTGGTGACACCGCCATGCAAAGATGAATCGATCCAACCCATTTGGTTCTGGCGTGGCGTCCAATCGCCAGCGACCGGATGGACGTGGCTGTCGATCAGACCGGGTGCCAGCACAGTGCCGCGCGCATCGACAACCACGGTGGCTCCCGAGGGATCCACGTCGCTCGCCTTGCCGATCGCGGCGATACGGCCATTCTCCGCCACGATCGTATCGGCGTCGAGAACCGGATTCTCGAGCGCTCCCGAAAGGACAACGCCGATATTGCGGATGACGAGTTTGGACGGCGTGGCTGCTGCGGCAGTGTCGTGCGCCATGATGAACGGTCTCCAGCCTCGATGCGATGAGGATACACGCGTCGGAGCGAACATCAAAAGATGTCCGCGGGCGGAGGTGGTTTACTCCAGGCGCGCCGGTTCGGCGTGACCGATCACGCGCTTGATCGACGGCGAGCGCTCGCGAAGGGCGCGCTCCAACATGTCGACCTTTTCGTGCACCGATTGCACGGTCAGCGCCGGATCGACGTAGCAATGGAAATTGACGATCTCTCCGTCATCGGTTTCGCGCACGCGCACGTCGTGGACCTCGCGGATCGTTTTGCCGTCGGCGGCGAACTCCGCAAGCGTGATCTCGATGGCCTTGACCCGTTCGGGCGGCGCTTCGCGTCCGGCCGCCTCCTGTGGTTGCAAAGGCTCAATATGCGTCTCGACCTCGACATCGGCGCCGAGTTCAGCGGCGATGGCATTCTCCAGGCCGTCGGCCAAATCGTGAGCGGCGCGCAGCGAGAGCTTTCCGTCGACTTCCAGATCGAGCGCGATCGCCAAGCGGTCCCTCAACGCGTGTACCGTGACGTGATGCACGGCGAGCGCCCGGTTGCGCGCGATCACCATGACGCGGTCAAGCACCGTTTCATTGCTGAGCGCCACGGGATCGGTGGTCACCACCGGCTCGGCGCCCAATATGTTCTTGCGCAACGCTTCGGTCACGGCTTCCTTGATTTCGCGCACGCGTTCGAGCGGCAAGGTGCGGCTGACCGCGACAGTGAGATCGACGAAAATTTTCTCGCCGACGGCGCGCGCGCGCACCTGTTCGACCGCGACCACGCCCGGCACCTTTGATGCGGTCGTGGTGATGCTGGCAGTAGCGCCCGGAGGCGCCACGTCGGTAAGCGCATCGATGGTACGGCGGCCGAGCCGCCAGCCGGCGATGCAGACGACGATCGCGACCGCAAGCGCCGCCGCCGAATCCGCCCACCACACGCCGAAGCGCACGCCAAAAAGCCCGATCAACACCGCGAGCGAAGCCCACAGGTCGGAGGAAAAATGCAACGCGTCGGCTTCCAGCGCCTGGCTCGATGTCTTTTCGGCCGTGCGTTTGAGCGCGCGCGATCGCACGAAGTCGACGACGATCGAAACGGCCATAACGCCAAACGCCCAGATATTGGCGTCGACGGCGTGCGCCTCGTGCTCGATCAGCCGCTTGCCCGCTTCCCAGATCACGAGGCCTGAGAGCAAGAACAATAATGCTGTTTCCGCTAGCGCAGAGACGTTTTCGAACTTTCCGTGACCGAACTGATGTTCGGCGTCGGCCGGTTTCCCGGCGACACGCACGGCGGCATAGGTGATTACCGTGGCACCGAGATCGATCAACGAATGCCCGGCTTCGGAAAGAATCGCGAGCGAGCCGGTAGCAAAGCCGACAAGACCTTTTGCGATTGTCAGTCCTGCCGAGGCGGTAATCGAGGTGAGCGCGACCTGCTCCTTTTCATTCTGCATGCGATGTCCGCCTAAGGCGTGACCGGTTTGCCGTCGGCCGCCGCCGAGCGTACGACCGCGTCGAGAATCCGGATGTTGGCCATGAGTTCATCCGTGGTGAAGCGATAAGGCGAACGGCCTTCGATGGCGTCGGCCCAGGCCTCGAAATTCATACGCACGGTATTGGCGTGATCGTAGCTGCGCGTCTCGCGCGTCCCGTCGGCCTTGCAATGCACGAAGCTCGACGGAATGCCCTGGTCGACATTGCCGCCTTCCTGTACCTCGACCCAGCCTTGGTCGCAAAGAATCGTAAAGCGCGCATAGAACGGTGGTGTCGAGAGGCACGTAATGCGTCCGCGCGCGCCGCTCTCGAATTCGATGTCGGCGGTGACGAAATCCTCCGATGGCGGCGGAAAAATCTGCGAGGCCGTACGGGCGGCAACGCGCGAGGGCTTTCCCGCGAGCGAAACGAACATGTCGCCGAGGTGGATGCCGAGCGCGGTCCAGGCGCCGGCCGGCGCGTGCTTGGGATCGCGCCGCCAGTTCGACGGATCCATTTTGCGGAAATTGTTGTGGCTGACATTGGCGTCCATGAGCAGGATGCGACCGAGCGCGCCGCTGTCGAAGCGCCTGCGCATTTCTTCCAGCGCCGGCTCGTATCGGCGCTCGTGACCGATGCCGAGGACGCTGCCGGCTTTTTCGCACGCCGCCAGAATACGCTCGGCACTCGCTGCGGTAAGGGCGAGCGGCTTTTCGCAGAACACGTGCTTGCCGGCGGCGAAGGCGGTAACCGCCATCTCTTCATGCAGCGCATGCGGGGTGACGACCGCGACCGCCTCAATCTCAGGGTGTTTCAGCAAGTCATGATAGTCTTCGATCAGATCGAAACCGTGCGCAGCCGCAAACGGTTCGGCCATGGCGACGTCGATGTCGCAGCCGGCGACGACATTGAAGCGGGGGCTGTCGGCGAGGCAGGTCACGATCTGCTTGCCCCACCAGCCGAGCCCGATGATGCCGATGTAAATCATGGCGTCGTTATTCCCCTTGCGTCGCGCGCCGACAATGCGGGGCCGAACCGCGCTGCGCAATGCTGGAAGGCCGATGATTCAACGCGCGACATTTGGCTTGTGAATGATATATAATATATCAATAATGATGCTTGACATTTTATAATGGCTGGCAAAAATATCATTTATCCCGAGTCTTGCCGGCCATCATGATTACCTCCTCCCAGATGCGTGCCGCACGCGCCTTGCTTGGTATCGACCAGCGCGAGCTGGCGCAGCGCGCGCGGCTGTCGCTGCCGACCATCCAGCGCATGGAGGCGAGCAAGGGTGTCGTCCGCGGCAATGTCGAGTCGCTGATGAAGCTCGTCGACGCGCTTGCCGCCAACGGCGTTGAATTGATCGGGGAGGGCGCCGCTTCGTCGAGCGGCGGCCGCGGCGTGCGCATGAGAGGTGCGCCCGGATCATGACGGTGGCGTACGCGCTTTACGGCGTTGCCGCGTTGTTGGCGCTTGCGCCAATCGCGCTCGTCTTGGCACGCTCGCCCAGTGCCAGCGGCGTTGTCTATGGTGCGAGCCTGGTCGTGTCGTTGGCGCTTGGCGCGATTTCGCTGGTGAGCCTATTCAACGAACAGACGTCCACCATTGTCCTGCCGCTCGGCCTGCCGTGGCTGGGCGCTCATTTTCGCATCGATGCGCTTGCCGCTTTTTTCCTCGTCGTCGTGAATCTCGGCGGCGCGGCGGCGAGCCTGTTTGCGCTCGGCTATGGCCGCCACGAAGAGACGCCGCAACGTGTGTTGCCCTTCTATCCCGTATATTTGGCGGCGATGAATCTCGTCGTCATGGCCGACGACGCGTTCAGCTTTCTGGTGGCGTGGGAGTTCATGTCGCTCTCGTCCTGGGCGCTTGTGATCTCGCATCACCAAGATCGCGAGAATGTGCGTGCCGGTTACGTTTATCTCTTGATGGCGAGCTTCGGCACGCTGGCGCTGCTGCTTGCCTTCGGGCTCCTGGCTGGCGCTGACGGCAACTACGCTTTCACCAGCATGCGCGAGTCTCATCCTTCCGCCGAACTCGCCGCGCTGGTGCTAATCCTCGCCGTTGTCGGTGCCGGTTCTAAATCCGGCGTGGTGCCGCTGCATGCCTGGCTGCCGCTCGCGCACCCGGCCGCGCCCAGCCATGTCTCCGCGCTGATGAGCGGTGTGATGACCAAAGTCGCGGTCTACGGCTTCGTGCGCATCGTGTTTGATCTGCTCGGCACCCCGGACTGGTGGTGGAGCATGGTGGTGCTGGGCGTCGGCGGTATCACTGCGGTGATGGGCGTGCTGTACGCGCTGATGCAGAATGACATCAAGCGTGTGCTCGCTTACAGCACTATCGAGAACATCGGTATTATTTACTCCGCGCTTGGGCTTGCCCTCGCATTCAAGGCCGAAGGCCTTTCGTTGGCTGCGGCGCTTGCGCTGACCGCCGGCCTGTTTCATGTGTTCAATCACTCGCTCTTCAAGAGCCTGCTGTTTTTCGGCGCCGGCAACGTGCTCAACGCGACCGGCGAACGCGATATGGAGAAGCTGGGCGGGCTCATCCATCGCATGCCGAAAACGAGCTTCGTGTTTCTGGTCGGCTGTGTGGCGATTTCGGCGCTACCGCCGTTCAACGGCTTCGTCTCGGAGTGGTTGACTTTCCAAGCCGTCTTGCTCAGCCCGCAAATTCCGTCCTGGGGCTTGAAGCTTCTGGTGCCGACGGTTGGTGCGCTTCTCGCTCTGTCGGCGGCGCTTGCGGCGGCGTGTTTCGTTCGTGCCTTCGGCATCACATTCCTTGGCCGGCCACGCACTGCCGCGGCGGGTAGGGCGCAGGAAAGCGATCGGTTTTCGCTGGCTGCGATGTACATCTTTGCTGCGCTGTGTCTGCTCGCCGGGATTTTCCCCGGTGTCTTCATCGATGCGCTGGCGCCGGTGTCGACGGCGCTCATTGGTGCGGCAATGCCGCATCAAACAAACGTCGCATGGCTCTCGATCGTGCCGATCGCCGAGAGCCGCAGCTCTTATAATGGGCTCCTGGTCTTTCTCTTTGTGGTCGCCTCGGGTTCGATCGGCGCCTTCGTCATCCACCGCCTGGCCTCCGATCGACTGCGTCGGGGGCCAGCCTGGGATTGCGGCTATCCCGATCCAAGCCCGGCCACGCAATATACAGCGTCGAGCTTTGCCCAGCCGATCCGCCGCGTTTTCGGCACAGTAATTTTTCGCGTGCGCGAGATCGGCGCGATGCCGCCGCCAGGCTCGAGTGTGTCGGCCAAACTGACGGTCGAGGTCCATGATCAGATCTGGGAGGTGCTCTACGCGCCGATTTCCAATCTCATTGCTTTAACCGCCGAACGGCTCAACGTGCTCCAGTTTCTCACCATCCGCAGCTACCTGACCCTGGTGTTTGCTGCGCTCATCGTGTTGCTGCTCGTGTTGGCGATCTGGCCATGATCCGTGATTTGGCGTTGCAGGGAGGTGAGATGACGCTGGTGCTGTTGCTCAGCCCGCTGCTGACTGGATTCGTGCGCAAGGTGAAAGCCCGACTGTTGCGGCGGCAGGGGCCGCCGCTGTTGCAGCCCTATCGCGACCTCATCCGGTTGATGCGCAAGGATGTCGTGCTGGCCGAGAGCGCTTCGTGGCTGTTTCGCGTCATTCCATACATTATCTTCGGAGGGACTTGGGTTGCTGCTTCGCTCGTTCCGACCTTCCGTGGCGGTTTGCTGTTTTCCTGGTCGGCCGATCTCATCGCCATCATCGCGTTGCTCGGTAGCGCACGTTTTTTTCTCGCGCTCGCCGGTCTCGATGTCGGCACCAGCTTCGGCGGCATCGGTTCGAGCCGCGAGGTGATGATCGCCTCGCTCGCCGAGCCCGCGATGCTGATGATTGTTTTTGCCATCGCCTTGATCGCGGGCTCGACTCAACTTTCGACCATGGCGGCCTTTATGGCGTCGCCGCAGGTCGGCTTGCGCGTATCGCTCGGGCTCGGGCTGATCGCGCTGATTATGGTGGCGATCGCGGAGAACGCGCGTATCCCAGTCGACAACCCGGCGACGCATCTTGAACTCACCATGGTGCACGAAGCTATGGTGCTCGAATATTCGGGCCGGCATCTGGCGTTGATCGAATTGTCCGCCTTTCTCAAACTGCTGCTCTACGTCTCGCTGATCGCATGCCTGTTCGCGCCCTGGAGCACGGCGCGGCCTGACGCCGCGCCACAGGAGCTTGTCGTCGGCGTTGCGGCTTATGTCGTCAAACTCGCAGTCGGCGGCTTTCTGCTCGCTGTGTTCGAAACGTCGATCGCCAAGATGCGGGTTTTCCGCGTGCCGCAATTCCTCGGCGCCGCCTTGATGCTTGGCGTTGCTCGCGACGCTGCTGCTTTCGTGTCGGGGAGCTTCTAGCCGATGCACGGACTTGAGTTCGATATTGCTCACCTGCTTGCCGGCTCTCTCGTGCTGGCGTCATTCCTGTTGCTTTATCAGGACCGACTCTACGCACTGCTAAACGTGTATGCGTTGCACGCCGTAGTACTCGCGGCTTCGGTCACCTGGCAGGCTTTCATACAGGATGCGCCGCATCTTTATATTACGGCTGCCATCGCACTCGGCTTCAAGGCCATCATCATTCCGGTAGCGCTCCACCGGATCATCGTGCGCCTCGGCATCCACCGCCAGATCGAGACTGTGGTCGGCGTCGGTCCGGCGATGTTGCTCGGCATAGGCCTCGTTGCGTTGTCCATGGTGGTGATGCTGCGGGTGACGGTGGACGCCGATCCGCTCGCGCGTGAGGACCTCGCTTTCGCGCTTTCTGTCGTGCTGCTCGGTTTGCTGATCATGGTGACGCGGCGCAATGCGGTCAGCCAGGTGATCGGCTTCATGTCGCTCGAGAACGGCCTGGTGCTTGCCGCGACCGGCGCCAAGGGCATGCCGCTGGTGGTTGAAATCAGTGTCGCCTTTTCGGTGCTGATCGCCTTCATCGTCATCGGCATCTTCCTGTTCCGAATTCGGGAAAGGTTCGACACCGTCGACCTGCACGCGCTCGATAAATTCCGTGGAGAGCGCCGATGACGATCGACGCGCTGACCGGCGTCTTGTTGATCCCTGCGGCCGCGGCCGCGCTGCTGGCCGTGCTGCCCGGCTATCGGCTGACCGCGCGGCTTAACGTGCTGGCGACGCTGGCGACGTTTCTCACAGCGGTGTCTCTGTTCTTCGTCGAGCCAAAGTCCGGCTCCTATTTGCTGGTGGACGATCTCAATAAGGTCTTCATCGTGTTGACGACCTTCGTCGGCTTCACCACCAGCGCTTTCAGCGCAAGCTATATCAGCCACGAGATCGAAACGGGCAAGTTGACGCCGACTTTCGTGCGCTTTTATCACGCTATGTACCAGGCGTTGATGTTCGCCATGAATCTCGCGCTGGTCGCCAACAATATCGGGCTGATGTGGGTGGCGATCGAGATGGCGACGCTGACCACCGTGCTGATGGTCGGCATCTACCGGACGCACGAGGCACTGGAAGCGGCCTGGAAATATTTCATCCTCGGCAGCGTCGGCATCGCGCTCGCCTTGTTCGGCACCATTCTCGTCTATATGGCGGCACGGCCGGTGATCGGCGAGGGCCTCGACGCCATGGTGTGGACGGTGCTGATCAAGCGTGCCGACAGTTTCGACGCAGCGCTGCTCAATGTCGCCTTCGTATTTCTGCTGCTCGGCTACGGCACCAAAGTAGGACTGGCGCCGCTGCATGCATGGTTGCCCGACGCCCATGCCGAAGGCCCGACGCCCATCTCTGCGGTGCTCTCCGGCCTGCTGCTTAACGTCGCGCTCTATGCGCTGCTGCGCTTCAAAATGTTGCTGGCACTCAATCCGGCAGCGATTGCGCCGGGCCCGCTGATGGTGACGATGGGGCTCATCTCCTGTGTGTTCGCCGCGTTCATGTTGTACCGCCGGCGCGACATCAAGCGACTGTTCGCCTATTCCTCGATCGAACACATGGGCATCATCGTATTCGCCTTTGGCATGGGCGGACCGCTCGCCAATTTTGCCGGCCTCCTGCACATGACCATGCACTCGCTCACCAAATCGGCGATCTTCTTTGCGGTCGGTCACATCTCTCAAGTCAAAGGCACGCAGAAGATTGCCGACATGGGCGGCCTGACGGTAAGCAATCCGGTGCTTGGTTGGGGCCTAGTACTGGGCGTGGTGGCGATTGCCGGCCTGCCGCCGCTCGGAATTTTCATGAGCGAATTTCTTGTGGTGAGCTCGACCTTTGCGCGTCAGCCTTGGCTCGCAATCATTCTGGTGTTCGGAATCTTGATTGCGCTCGGCGGCTTGTTCTATCGCCTCAACACCGTGGCCTTCGGCGAGCCACGCGGATCGACGGCGCCGACGCATGCTTCCTACGTGCCGATGTTCGCCCATCTCGCGATCGTTTTTGTCGCGGGCTTTTATATGCCGCCGGCGTTGGTTCTCGGCTTCGAGAACGTCGCCAAGTTGCTAGGATAACGCCCATGGCTTTGTTCAACGACATAAAGCATCGCGAGTATGCCAAGGCGCATCGGCCTTGGCCGCGGCTCATTGTCGGCGACGAGGGTTGGAAGCAGGCGATCGATCTGTTGACGAGCGGGCGCTGCACGCTGCTCGGGCTTTGGGGTGATGCGCCCGATGTGCACATGGCACTGCTTGATGAAACCGCAGGCGACATTGCGGTGATCAGTTACGCTTGCGTCAACGGAAATTTTCCGAGCGTTGCCGCGCACCATCCGCCCGCGATCCGGCTTGAGCGCGCAATCCGCGATCTGTTCGGCCTCGAAGCGCTGGGCGCGCCCGATGCGCGGACCTGGCTCGACCTCGGCTTCTGGGATGTGCGGCATCCGCTCGGCAAGAAAAAGCGCGCGCAAAAACCGGCGCCTTACGAATTCTTGCCGGTGGAAGGCGAGGGGCTGCACCAGATTCCGGTCGGCCCCGTGCATGCCGGCATCATCGAGCCGGGGCATTTCCGTTTCACCGCCAATGGCGAATTCGTGGTGCGGCTGGAGCAGAGGCTCGGCTACGTGCACAAGGGCATCGAGTCCCTGATGGCCGGATCGACGTTGAGCGAAGCGGCCAAGCTCGCGGGCCGTACCTCCGGCGACAGCACCGTCGCTTACTCATATGCCTTTGCGCAGGCGGCCGAAGCGGCCTTGCAGGTGGACGTGCCGCCGCGCGCGGTCTACCTGCGCGCGTTGATGGCGGAGCTCGAGCGGCTCGCCAACCATTTCGGCGATATCGGCGCGATCTGCAACGATGCTTCCTTTGCGCTGATGCATGCGCAAACAGGTATCCTGCGCGAACGCGTCCTGCGCGCGGCGCAGTTGTGTTTCGGCCACCGGCTAATGATGGATGTGATCGTGCCAGGCGGCCTCGCGCGCGATCTTGCGCCGGACGGTGAAAAGGCATTGCGCGATTTGCTGTTCGAGGTACGCAAGGTTTTCCCGCGGCTGATCGAGCTTTACGACAAAACGGCATCTCTACAGGACCGCACGGTCACCACAGGCATCGCAAAACCGGACTATGTGCGCCAGTTCGGCGCCGGCGGCTATGTCGGCCGTGCCTCCGGCCGCGCATTCGATGCGCGTCGAAACCTCAACTATGCGCCGTACAACGATCTCAAATTCGAGGTGCCGGTACTGGACGCCGGCGACGTCAATGCCCGCGTCTGGATCCGCATCCGCGAGGTGGAGCAGAGCCTTGGGCTGATCGAGCAGATCCTCAGCCGCCTGCCGGACGGCAAGACTGACACGCCGATTAAAGCGAGCGGGCGAATCAGTGAAGGAGCGGCGCTGGTGGAAGCCTTCCGTGGTGACGTCTTGGTTTGGCTGCGGCTCGACGGCAAGGGGCGCGTGGCGCGCTGCCACTTGCGCGATGCGTCCTGGTTTCAATGGCCGCTCTTGGAGACCGCAATCGAAGACAACATCGTCGCGGATTTTCCGCTCTGCAACAAGTCGTTCAATTGTTCGTATTCGGGGCACGACCTCTGATGCGCCGAATCCTGTTGCAAAGCCTCACGCGCGGTCCGCTCACGGAAGCCGCACCTGCGCCGGACGAGGCGGCGCTGGCGGAACTCGCCAAGAGCGTCGACCGCGTCGCGCGCGCCAGACTCGGCCGCTCGCTCTCCATTCGCCAGGTTGATGCCGGCTCCTGCAACGGCTGCGAACTGGAAATCCACGCACTCAGCAATGCCTTCTATGACCTCGAACGCTTTGGTTTTCATTTCGTCGCATCGCCGCGCCATGCCGACGTCCTGATGGTGACCGGTCCTGTGACCAAGAACATGCGCGAGGCGCTCGAGCGCACTTACAACGCGACGCCCGATCCGAAATGGGTGGTGGCCGTCGGTGGTTGCGCCGCCGACGGTGGCGCGTTTGCCGGCAGCTATGCGGTGGTCGGTGGCGTGAAAGACGTCATTCCAGTCGATTTGCACATTCGCGGCTGTCCACCAACGCCGACCGATCTTCTCAGAGGGCTGCTCGCGCTGCTGACCGTTTGATTAAACGCTGCATTTCTAAAGCTCGTCACGTGTGAAATCAGGTATCGCGTGGCCGCGGTATGAGTTTTCAATAATCATCGATCGAGCCTCAGCCGCACACCGGGCATTCACGACGGCATCGCTTCTGGAGAGTGGTGCTTCGTCGCTTTGACAATATTTGAGTCGCAGCTAGAATCATTGAAAATGATGCCTTTATAAGGCACGCGCGCCAACGAGATGGAGAAACGGCCATGAGCGCTATGGAAGCTCTTAGCGATGCTGTCGGCGCCGATTTCCGCGCCACGATGCGCCGGTTCCCCGCCACCGTGACCATCGTGACCGCCAATGACGGGACACGCGATCACGGCATGACCGTATCGTCCGTCACGTCGGTATCAATGTCGCCGCCTTCTCTGATGGTCTGTCTGAACAATCGGACGCTGCTGCACGAAATGCTGCTGAGTCAGGCGAATTTCGCCGTCAACGTGCTCAGCCACGAGCATATGAGCTTGTCGGACGCCTTCAGCGGCCGCGTTGATCCGGAGGTTCGCTTCGCCGCAGGTGGTTGGGAGCGCGACGAGTTGGGCATGATGGTGCTGCCCTCGGCGCATGCCGTTGTGGTGTGTCGGCGGATGGCCGCTGTGCCCTATGGCACCCACACTATTTTCGTCGGCCAAGTCACGCGGGCGCGTGTCGATGACCGCACGCGACCGCTGCTATATGCCGAGGCCGCGTATTGCATTTCTCATCCTGCCACTTGACGGACCGCGCTGTTAAGCGGCTGTCGCGCCGTTAGGGCCTTTGCCGAAGAAAAAATGGCCGGGGGGAGGAACCCGGCCATTGTCCGCAATTCAGAATATGCCTTGCGGTTGCAGTCCTAATTTGTGCGTTCCGTAGAGCGCCGACAGGGTATCCCAATCGATGCTTGCATGGAGTGCTGCGGTGTTGGCGTCGCGCCAGAAACGCTGCACGCGATTCTTCTCGTCCGCAGCCGCCGCGCCAACCTTGGTGAAGAGATCGTTGACGACTTCCGACGAGGTCCGCGCGGCAAAGCCATGATTACGCCGGATCCGCACACGCTGTTCGATATCGAGTGTACCGCCGTTGCAGACAATGTCCTGGCCTTCCTTAAGGCTGGTCACCATCAGGGTTTGCGCGGCATCGATCCGCGCGGAGGCCTGACCGATCAGGCTTTGAATGAGCTGCGATTCGGCGACCTTTTCGAAAACGCCGGGACGGGCCATGCGCTTTGCATCGCGAGCGGTTTCCGTAAAGGCGTCGATCGCCCCTTGCGCCATTCCAACGATGGGCGAAACCAGTGCGGTCGGCCCGAACGTCGGGTAGCCCATACGCGCTTGGCGGTTGCCCGGAACGTCAAGGCCCGGGACCTTGCCGGAAAAGATAGCGCTCAATGGCAACACGCGATGTTTCGGAACGAAGACCGGATCGACGATGCCAACCGTCTTCGAACCGGTGCCCTGAAGTCCGCAAACGTTCCAGCTGTTGTGATCGACAACAACGTCGCTCACCGGTACCAGGCACCAGGCAAGCGCTGGCGGGCCTTCTTTATTTGGGTTGGGCAATAGCGCGGCAAGGATCAGCCACGCGGCACTATCGACACCGCTTGCCCACGGCCAGTTGCCGGAGATCTTGTAACCGCCGTCGACCGCCTCGACCTTGGGTGTCGGCAAATATGAGACGGCGAGAAGGTTGTCCGGATCGTCCCAGACCTCCTGCTGCGCTTCGAGCGGAAAGAAGGCGGTCATCCAGCCAAAGCAGACTGCGAGGGTCCCGCACCAGCCGGTGCTGCCGCAGGCGCGGCCGAGCTCGAAGCCGATCTGCGCCAGTTCCGCGGGACCGTATTCATAGCCGCCGAAGCGTTCGGGCTGCATCACACGAAACACGTCCGCATCGCGCAAAGCGTCCATGGTCTCGGCGGGGACGCGTTTGGCTTTTTCGGTAGCGAGGGCGCGAGCATCGATTTCGGGGCGCAGTTTGCGGATGCGATCAAGGATCATGCTGAATTCCGGCCGCTGCGCCGCGCTAGCGGCGCCAACCGGGCGCAAAGCTTCCTTCTGCATTTTTTGTTGTCCTCCCTAGGTGTAACAGTCGTTACGGTTCGTAGTCTGCACCTTTGCGCCGCGTTTGACAAATCCATAGTTACGCCCCCTGGCGACACAGGATGCGGCGAAGACGTTTTTATTCGCAGTTATGCAGGGTTAGCGAAGAACGCCCACGGGTGCGGCAGGGATGGCGCCGCCGCTCCGGGGGAAACCACGCGGGCCCGAAAGTGGCGTTGATGTGCGGCTAGCGCTTCGGTCTATCCGTGCGGCAGCCTTGCAGGAAAACTTTCACGGCAAGCCGCACCGTGCGGTCGATGTTTTTAGTGCGGTCTTTTTCGCTCGCAGCGGAGGTAAGCCAGCTTAGCAGATGGTCGCCAATCAGCATGTCGTGAAATAGGACGGCAAGACGGCGCGGGTCCTCGTCATCACGGATGTTTCCGGCGCGCTGTTGGGTTGCGATCCAGTCGGTAATGATCTGATAAACGGTGCGCGGACCAGTATCATAGAACAATTTGCCGACGGTCGGAAATGTACGTCCAATTGAGGTCACCAGGCGATGGAAACGCAGAATTTGTGGTGACAAAACCTTCGACAGGAATGAATGCGCGATCCGTGTGAGTTGCTCGTCGACGGTGCCGATCGGCCGGGTGTCGATCTGGATGGTGACGTCCTTGCACATCTGTTCGACCACGGCTTCGAACAGCTTCTCCTTGCTACCGAAATTGGAATAGATCGTACCCTTCGAGCCGCCGACCGCGTCGATGATGTCGTTGATCGAGACGCCGTCGTAGCCCTTCTCGAGGAACAGTTTGGCGGCGGAACGGACGATCTTGTCGCGCTTGGTATCGGTGCGCTTTTGGCGCACGGCGGGGCGCGAAACATCGGTTGCTTTGGCTGGCACCCGCGGGGCCGCACGTTCTGCAGATTCCATGGCGCCACCTATGACAATTATTGTTTGCTGACGCCAGCACAAAACCTTTTGACACAAGACGCCGGCTCCAGTACCGTAACATACGGTACGGTTTAAAGATAAAACATCAACCTCATCAATGCCGTATCGGAGGAAAGCGCATGCCGCCGGAATTCGATGCCCGCACGAAAGCGCTCATCTCACGCATGTGGGGCAAGAAGGTATGGGTCGTGCTGTCGAAGGGCAGCGGTCAGGATATCGTTCCGCATCTCGCCGAGCATCTTGACTACCTGCTAGCGCTCGAAGCTAAAGGCAAGATCTTCGCGTCCGGGCCCATGAACGTGCCAGGATCTGGCGATGGCATGACGGTGCTCAAGGTCGATACCGAAGAACAAGCGCGCGCAATCGCCGAAGCGGACCCGCTCGTCAAGAATGCGGGGCGGACCTTCACTCTTCATCCGTGGACGCTGAATGAAGGCCAGATGACGGTGACGGTCTCCTTCTCGCAAATGGGCTTAAAGCTTGGCTGAAATCTGAAGGGCCGCGTGTGAGAGATCGGCCGCGACCCGATGAATTGATGAAACGTTGATACCGACGACAAGCGAGAGAACGGAGGAAGCTATGATCAAAGTCTCAAGGCGCATTCCGGTGAACGAGCCCGGCCAACCAACGCTCACGCGCGCAGATGTATGGCAGGGGCTGGTGATGAAGGCGGACAACGCGCTGCCTTTCGTGCCGGGGATGAGCCATTGCGAGGTTCTCAACCGCGAAAGCGACAAGGTCTTCGTGCGCGAGATCGAGTTTCGTGGCGAACGCTGCCGTGAGCGGATCACGCTTACACCGCAGGAGCGGGTGAAGTTCGAACGTCTGGATGGCTCAGTGCTGGGCACGATCCTCAATGAGATCGAAGAAGACGCCGATGGGCTCGGCCTGCGCTTCAGCTTCGAACTGAGCCTGGAAGGGGCGCCGGATGGCAGCCCGGCGGAGAAAGAATACGGCGCGATCGTCGAGAAGGATTATCTGAAGGCCGTCGATGCGACGCTCGCCGCCATCCGCAGGCTAAAGTCCGATCGCGACGCGTTGATCAAGCGCTATTACGAGACTGTTGATTCCATGAATCTCGAAGCCTTCAAGGCCATGCACAGCAAGAACGCAAAGGTGAAATTCGCCAATTTTCCGGCAGCAGAGGGGCCCGATCAAATTGCCGGTGCCATCGGTCAGTTCTGGTCCACGATCGGTGGTCTCAAGCACAATTTCGTCAATCGCTGGGATAATCCCGAAGAGTTGATCCTCGAGGTGGCGGTCGATTACACACGCAAAGATGGTAAATCGGTGACGATTCCTTGCGTCTCGATTCTCAAGCCCGAAGGCGATAAGGTTGGCGAACTGCGCGTCTTCATCGACGTGGCGCCGCTCTACGCCTGAGCGGCGTCGCTGCTAACGAGGCCCTGATGAGCGTCACCTACCGAGATCTCCGCTATTTGCGCGTCGAGGTGGATGACCTCGACGCGGCAACGCGGTTTGCCGCGGAGCTTTTCGGTCTGCAGCCTGCGGATCGGGACGACACCCATGCCATGTTCCGATCCGACGCGCGCAACTACGCGATCTGCTTCTCGCGCGCGAACGAAGGCGAGGCGGTGGCCTTGACGGTGGCGACCCTTGCAGAACTCGACCAAGTAGCTGAGCGGCTAAAGTTGAATGGCTACAAGTCGCATCGCCTCGATGCGAACGCGGCGGCTGTGCGGCAGGCGAAAGAGGTACTCGCCGTGACGGCGCCGAATGGAGTGATAGTCGAAATCGTCTGGCGGCCCATGACCTCCGGCTGGCGTTATCACGGACCGCGCGATGCCGGCATCGTTGACTTACAGTCGGTGTCGCTTGTCACAACCGACATCGCGGCCGATGAGGCGTTCTGGACCGAGGGGCTTGGCCTCAGGGTCACCGACTGGGCAGGCGATACCGCCTATCTCGCGCTCGATGACATGCATCATCGGGTGGCACTTTATCCGTCCAAACGCAACGGTATCCTCGGCGCGACCTGGGCGGTGGAGGGAAAAGACAACGTTATGACGAATTGGTATTTCCTGCAAAAAGCGCAGGCGCCGATCGTCGCGGGACCGGGACACCAGCCGGCTTCGAATGCCATGTTCCTGACCACGCGCGGTCCACGCGGTCTGCTGATGACCTACGCTGCTGAAACAAACTCGGGCCCGCACATCGCCGCACGCGGTCCGCGCCAGTTTTCCGATTCGGCGAGCTCGCACTGTGCATGGGGCTCGCCGACGGAGCAGCCCGAATTTCTTGGAGGAGATCGCCCATGATCGAACTCAATGATGTCGTGTATTGCCGCCTTGGGACCACCGACCTCACAGGCGCGGAGTGGTATGCGGTCAATATTCTTGGGCTTGAAATCGCCGAGCAGCGCAAGGGAGCGACTTATTTCAAGTCCGACAACCGTGCGCATACGCTTTGCTATTTTGAAGGCGATCCTGAAGACCAAGCGACCGGCTTCGAGCTCGGTCGCAATGAGGACCTGCAGGCGGCTGGCGCGACGTTGGAAAAACTTGGCCACGATGTCCACTACGGTACAGCTGACGAATGCGAGGCTCGCCGCGTGCGCGAGTTCATTCGTTTCAAGGATCCGAGCGGCAATACGATTGAGTTTGTTGTGCGTCCTGAAACCACCGGCCAGCGTTACCACGGCACGCGCGACGCTGGCATTACCGGATTTTCTCACGTCGGGCTCTGCACCACGGACGCCGCGCGCGACGAAGAGTTCTGGACCACCGTGTGCAATGCGCGGGTCTCCGATCGTATTGGCGATGCACCGCTGATGCGGCTCGGCACCATCCACCATTCGATCGCGCTGTTTCCGTTCCATAAGGCCGGCATTCAGCATATCAATCACCAGGTCGGCGGAACCGACGACATCCAGCGTAGCTTCAATTTCGTACGCGAAAATCAGGTGAAGATTACTTTCGGTCCGGGCCGTCATCCGACCTCATCGGCGCAGTTTCTCTATTTTACCGGGCCGGAGGGCATGACGTTCGAATACTCGACCGGCGTGCGCCAAATCTATGACGAGCCAGCATGGCGCGATCGTCAGTTCCACTTCGCGCCGAAAGGATTTTGCCAGTGGGGTGCGGCGCCGCAGATCGCCGCCTTCACGGATAAAAAATCCGCGTGAACGACCTATCCCGGACGGTCCGCGTCGCCGCCCGCGCACTCGGCCGGGCCGGCTTGGTGCATGCCTATGGTCATTGTTCGGCGCGTATCGACGCGAACCGCTTTCTTGTCTGTCCGCCCATGCCCATGGGCCTGACGCCGGTTGGGGCGCCGTGCACCGAGGTCCCGGTGAAGGGCCCTTTGCCCGAAGGCGTACTCGGCGAGGTGCGGTTGCATCAGCGCATCTATGCGAGCCGGCCAGAGGCAGGCGGCGTCGTGCGTTTCATGGGGCCGCAGATGATGGCGCTCGCCGCGCTAAGCCGCGTGCCGAAGATGCGGCACGGCTTTGGAACTTATTTTTTGCCGGGCGTCGGATTTTGGGGCGATATCCAATTGATCCGCGACGATGCCTTGGCCGATGGCGCGATTGCCGCGATGGGCGAAAGCGCAGGTCTGATCATGCGCGGCAATGGCGCGGTGACGGCGGGCAGGAGCCTTGAAGAGGCCGTGGTGCTGGCCTGGTATCTGGAAGATGCCTGCCGGGTGGAGCTTGCTGCGCTCGCAGCTGGACTGGACGATGCGCCGACGATCGCGCCCGACGCGGCGGCACAACGAGCCACCAAGGCTGGACTCATCATCGAACGCATGTGGGATTACCTGACCGCCGGCGACCCCGAGTGCGGTGCAAAGTAGGGTTTATGGAGACTCTACGAGTTCAGGCTTGCCGCGTCTTCTCGATCCATGCGGCAAACGTGGCCAGGAAACCCTTGAGCAGGTCGCGCGTTCCGTCATTGAGCTTGCCAGCCTGATCGAACAACGTGGACACATGGCTGATATAGACTTCCGGCTGCTGTAACGTTGGCATGTTCACGAAGGTGAGCGACTGCCGCAGGTGGTGTGTGGCGCCGAAGCCGCCGATAGCGCCAAGCGAGGCGCTGGCTATAGCGGCGGGTTTGCCGCTCCAGACGCTCTTGCCATAGGGCCGCGAGCCGACGTCGAGCGCGTTCTTGAGAGCAGCGGGTACCGAGCGGTTGTATTCCGGCGTGACGAACAGTACGGCGTCGGCCTTTGCGACGCGGGCGCGGAAATCGACCCATTCCGCGGGCGGCGTCGCCTCCAGATCCTCATTGAAGAGCGCGAGGCGGCCGATCTCGAGGATATCGAATTTGAGGCCGGCCGGGGCAAGCGCGATCATCTCTTGCGCGATCTTCCGATTGAACGAATCCTTGCGCAAGCTGCCGATAAGGATTGCGACGTTTCTGGCGGTCATGTTTTTCCTCGTTGGGATACTCGTCCAGGAGTTGCGTGATCAGAAGGCATCGAGGTCGTTGGCGACACTGATAGGACCGTGATAGCTCCTCGCAATTTCACCGTGATAGCGCGCAATGTCGGCGATCTTGTGCGAACCGGGGCCGATATGCGTGACCACCAGCCGTTTGACGCCGGCTGCGGCGGCGAGCTTGCCGACGTTTTCAGGCGAGAGATGATGGTCGTTGAGATGCTTGGCCACTTCGGCGATGCGTGATGGTGGTTGAGAGGCGAGCGCCACCTTGATGACGGCGACCTGGGCGTCAAGATCCAGCATTTCGCTGACCAGTAAGTCGGCGCCCTTGGCGAGCTTCTCCACTGCTTCGGAAGGACCGGTGTCGCCGGTAAAGACGATCGATCGATCCGGCATATCGAAGCGATACGAGAGGGATTTGTTACGACTTTCGGGGCTGCCGGGCTTGAAGGCAAAATGGCTGTTCTCGGCCGCGGTGACTTTTAATGTCCCAAGCTGGACCTGAGAGCCGCCCGTTATTTCCACGGCCTTGAAGGAGTCTTCGGGGCGCGGAATTTTAGGCCGTGAAAGCCCCGAGCCAATTTCAGCAATAGGGTGGAGGGCCTCTACAAGGCCTTCGACCAATCGCTTGGTACCGGGCGGCCCGTAAATAGTGACGGGCTTGAGCATTTTAAGTTGTATGCGCAAGCCCATGATCGCAGCCAACCCGCCGGTATGATCGAAATGGAGGTGGCTTAGAAAGATCGTGCTGATCGCGTTAAGCGATACGCCGACTTTGGACAATTGCTCGGCCGTGCCGTCACCGGTGTCGACAAGGATCGCTTCCGAGCCACGCATCAAGAGATTGGCCGGCTGTGATCGCGTCGGATTGGCGAGCGGTCCGGCTTGAGTACCGAGTGTAACCCATAGACTGGTAGAAGCCGTTGGCTCCTGCGCGAGCGCGGCGAGCGGCAAGCCCGTGATTATTGCAGCAATCAAGATAGCCCGCACGGTAATTCTCTGCATGTAGACGCCATCCGAGTTCCGGCGACAGAAGTCGGCGATGTATGGACACGATGGGTCGCTGTAGAGGCCGCGCGCCAAAGGCTGCGCGCGACCAATCTTCGGTATTGCAGGACGAGTCTCAGCTATTTCTGGCGCTGCGACATTTGCTGTTTCGGAGGAATGACGGTGACCTTGTCTCCGACTTCGAAACTCATCAGGTCGACGCCCGCGACCAGCGGGCCCTTATAGGTCTTGCGCGTCTGCGCGATGAGATCATCTACCGTCGGCGCCGGCAGCGGCACCTTGAACGCCGGCGCGCCCATCAGCACGATGTGTGTATAGGCGGCGAGCTTCGGCTTGTCCTGCGCGAAGACCTCACCGCATTGTTCCGGCGAAGTGTGCAGGTTGAAGATATTCTTCAGCGGCGGGATCTTTTCCAAGAGCGCTGGATTGACCGCGAGAACCTCGTGGATCAATAGGTCAACGCCTTTTCCATACTTGATGACGTTTTCATTGTAGCGTGTGTCACCGGAAATCAGCACCGAATGCCCATTATAGTCGATGCGGTATCCGACGGCAGGTTTGGCAGGACCGTGGTCCACCGTGAAGGCGGTCACCTTAACACCGTTGCGGTCTAGCACGACGCCGTCTTTGTCGAAATCGTGACCGACGAGGTCGATTTTCGGTTGGCGCGGTCGCGCGCCGACATCCGGTTGATACGCTTTTGCAATGTTGGCGACGAACTGTTCGGTGCCGTGCGGTCCGATGACGTCCATTGCCTTTTTGCGATTGCCCCAGGCAAGTGTCAGCCGGCTGGTCAGCCAGAGATCGGGCAAGCCGACCGTGTGGTCGGAATGAAAGTGAGTGAGGAAGACGGATGTGATGTCCTTGCCCTCGACACCGGCCTGCGAGAGACGCTGCACCACGCCGCGGCCGGCATCGAACAGCAACACTTCATCGCCGGCCTTGACCAGCGTCATCGCGTTCATGCGGTCGCTCGGCGACACCGGCACCAGTCGGCCTGGCTCGGGAATCGGCGAGCCAGTGCCGAGCAGGGTGACCAGGATGTCGCCTTTCTTTTGATCTTGCGCCGCAGCGGGCAGGCAATAGATCGCGCCGCCGAGGCATGACGCCAGCAGGGCACAAGCCAGACTTTTCCACGTAATGGACGGCATCGTTTTCCTCCCAGAAAGCTTTTTAAATTTTTTCGGGCTCGCCGCAGCGTCTCCGCCACAACAGTACCGTACGGTACGGTATTTTAATCTTTGGACAAAGGCAAACGGAATAGCTGACACGGCCAAACCGCCAGAAATAGCCTCATACGTGCAAATTTCGGCCGTCCCGACGAGAAGCGGCAAGCTGGGCGGCGTTCGTGCCAGCAAGAGATCGTGATCGGCCGGTAACGTCCTGCGCGTGCCGCAAATGTATCCGGCTGCCGGTTGATCGAAAATCAAGCAAACCTGTCGTGGGATTAAAGGTATTTGTAGACTTGTCAGTTGGACGGTCGTCGATCCGCTCCGGTCCCCGAAATCGCTGGAGGCAGAAACTTTTTGCCTTGCAGCCGAGCGAAAGACAGGATGCATCGATATCGCTCACCATTGAGCAAGCCGGACACATTCATTGCCGTCCGTTGGGCAGGCTGCATCACCAATATGTCCGGAATTGATCTACGACAGGGACAACTACCTGCCCATATGCAACCCGCATTGGGTCAGTCCGGTTAGTTTGGATTGATCCTGTTAAAAATTTGGCAATGGCAGCCCGGCCTGCATAGACCCAGCGCGCAGTGTATTAAGTAGCAAACAGGCAATTGTCATCGGGCCTACACCGCCCGGCACCGGCGTGATGGCACCGGCGACTTGCAATGCGTCCGCATATGCCACGTCACCGACGATGCGCGGCTTGCCGCCTTCGCCCGGCACGCGGTTAATACCGACATCAATTACCGTCGCTCCGCGCTTGATCCAGTCGCCGCGCACCATCTCAGGTTTGCCGATAGCAGCGACCAGCAAGTCGGCGCGCCGGCACACTGCCGGCAGATCGTGCGTTTTGGAATGGCAAATGGTCACCGTCGCGTTCTCGGCTAGCAGCAACTGCGCGACCGGCTTGCCGACGATGTTGGAGCGGCCGATCACCACCGCCTCCATGCCCGCGAGCGACTCATGAACGGTCTTCGCCAACAGCACGCACCCCAGCGGCGTACACGGCACCAACGCGGGCAATCCGCTGGCGAGACGACCGACGTTGAGCGGATGAAAGCCGTCCACGTCCTTGGCGGGATCAATGGCGGCGATCACCTTCTGTGGATCGATCTGCTTGGGAAGCGGCAACTGCACCAGAATGCCACTTACGGAGGTGTCGGCATTGAGCGCGCGGATGAGTTCGAGTAATTCGCCTTCGCTGGTGTTCGCCGGCCGCTTGTGGTCGAACGCTCGCATGCCGGCTTCCGCCACCGCCTTTGATTTAGTGCGCACGTAAACGCTGCTCGCCGGATCCTCGCCGACAAGCACCACGGCGATACCCGGCGTAAGTCCGTTAGCGCTTTTAAGTCGGGCGACCTCGCCGGCAATTTTTTTGCGCAGCTCCGCTGCGACTGCTTTACCGTCGATGGTAACGGAGGTGATGGTCATGTTTTAGTGAGCGCCGGCTAATTGACGATGCAATAGACACGCGCCTTTTCCATCTTCCACGTGCAGGAGTCGCGGTCGTAGGGTGTAAGTGCGAAGCAGTGTCAATGATTGTGCAACTATCACGACCAAAATAGCGGTGACTGTCACGTAAGCTTGCACGATTGCTGGCGGCACGGTTGCCGAAAGCTCAGCGAACGGATTTGTGATGAACATGAGAGTCCCCCAATTTCGGGCCAGTTCTTAATCGTTGTCGAAATAAAAACCGGGACCGAATGGAAGCGACAAATAGCACAAGTAAAAATCTTTAAGCCATTGACTTGAATCTATCGCGCAATAGACGGTGCAAAACAAACGACGTCATCGCAAAAAGCGAGTGCCGCCGACAGTGGCGCTTGCCGCATAGGCTCAAACTGAACAGCCCGATTCGGCCGCGTCTCGAGTCATCACCACCATCGTGGGCGAATTGCTCGAGATTCCCAACAAAGTTGTCGCCTTTCGGGGGGTATATGGCAGCCATCCCGCAACTCGCAGCCTTCGCAAATAAAGCGTGACAGATTTCGTTGCGTCGCGATGGCAGTCGCAAACTGTGACATCAACTTACGGAGCATGCTCATGTCAGCCTCTCGTTCGTCAGTTCCATCGAAATATAAATAATTTCAATCCAAGAACATTGTTGGGCTATTGAGGTAAATCAAAATATGCAGACCAGGCAGCAGAGGATTTGCTATAGCGAAAAAGATCGTTTTGTTCTATTTTCTTCAATAAGTACTGGGCTTTAGGCGCCTCGCCAGAGAACGACCATGGATATCTTCAAGCCGGTGAAAATCGAAGGCGCGCGCGTCATGCTTGAGCCGTTGTCGCTGCGGCATCTTGATGATCTCGCGGCTGCCGGCGCCGACGGATCCATCTGGCATTGGCTGCCGAGCGCGCACCATTTGCCGGGCTCAATGGCCGAATTCATTGAGTCTGCTTTGGCCGCATATGAGCGGCGCTCCGCCCTGCCTTTCGCGACGATCGATCGCGTGTCGAAAAAAGCTGTTGGCTCGAACTCGCTTCCACCATATCGAAATCGAACATCGACGCCTTGAAATCGGGGTGACCTGGATTGGAACTGCTTTCCAACGGTCATATGTCAACACTGAAACTAAGTTCCTGCAGCTTTGGTACTGTTTTGAAATCCTGAATTGTCGACGGGTCGAGTTCAAAGCGGATGTCGACAACAAAAAATCAATCAACGCGATATCGCGGCTCGGCGCCACGAAAGAGGGGCTTTTTCGAAAGCATATGCTGTATGCGGACGGTCGAAACCGCGATAATGTTTATTTTTCAATAATTGACGACGAGTGGCCCGCTATCCAGGCGCAGCTTCAGGCGAAGCTTAGCTACGCAGTCTCCCCTCGCGTCATCGAAGTGAAGGCGGCATGAGCGCCCACGCGCCTCAATCCTTGCTGACACGTTTTGCGTAAGCGTCAATAAAATCAGCGGCAGCTTTGCTTCCTCGAGCAAAAGATTTCATCGCTTCCTCATGGAGCAAATTCAACGCTTGCATTTTTATTGCATTCGCTTCGTCGCTCTCGGTGATGTTCTCAGCGTTGCGCGGGCGAGGTAAATTGACTTCAATGACAGAACGAACACGCGTTGGAATATTTGACATGATCAAGATGCGATCGGCCAAAAAAATTGCTTCGTCGATGTCTGTCGTGACGAAAAACGTCGTGCGCCTGAATTCGTTATAGAGGTTTGCGTAGTATTCCTGCATCAGCCGTTTGGTCATGGCATCCAGACCGCGGAACGGCTCGTCCAGGATCATAATCGCCGGTTTGTTAATCATGGAGCGAGCAAGTTCAGCGCGACGTTGCATGCCTCCGGAAAGCTGCGACGGATACTTTTTACGGAATGCTGCGAGCCCCACCTTCTGCAGCAACGCTTCGGCGAAATCGCGCATCTCCGGCGTGTCTTCGCCGCGTGCACGCGGCCCGTACATGATGTTGTCGTAAGTGGTCATCCAGGGGAAAAGTGCGGTCTCCTGGAAACAGACCAAACGATCGACCCCCGGACCTGTTACCGGCTTGTCGTCGAAAATAACCGTCCCGCTATTGGGACGTTCGAAACCCGCCAAAAGCCGTATCAGCGTGCTTTTGCCGCATCCGGACGGTCCGATCATAACGGTCAATTTGCTGCGTTCGATCGTAAAGCTGCAGTTCTGCACGACATGCTTAGTAAAAACGTCGGTGCCGTAAGACTTGCTGACGTTCTTGACAACGATTTCGCTGCCGAAGGCGGTAGACGTGCCGGCTTGAGCTGACAAGTTGTGGGTCATTTCCTGCATATTTTTTTCTCGCGTTTTTACCCTTCAGCGAGCCATGGAGTCAGAAATTCCCCTAACCTGCGTATGGCGGCGCTCGAAATATAGCCAGCGATGCCGATGCTGATCATGCCGGCGACGATTTGGGTATAGGAACCGCCGACGTATGAATTCCAGATGAAGAAGCCGAGGCCGCCGCCTGCCGCTCCGCCCATCGAACCGGCGCTTCCGCCGCCGGAAATCATTTCCGCCGCGACCACCACCGCCCATGTAATGCCGATGCCGACGGTCGCGCCGACGACGATGGACGGCAAAGTTCCCGGCAGAATAATGCGCCGAAAAATGTCCCATGTGGACGAGCCCATAGATCGCGCCGCCTGGAAGTAACGGACATCGATGGCCCGCGCGCCGCCGATCACGTTGATGACGATCGTGAAAAATGCTCCGAGGAACGTAACAAAGGCGATTGAGAGCTCCTGCGTTGGCCAAAAAATGATGGCTGCCGGCACCCAGGCGAGGGGAGGTATCGGGCGCAACACTTCGAAGACGGGAAAAGTGATGCCGTAGAACGTACGGCTGACAGCCATGGCAAGGCCAAGCGGGATACCTATGATCATCGCCGCGATGAAGCCTTCAAAGACCCGCAAGGTGCTAAGATAGGCGCTTTGCCAAAAGCTGGGCTCTTGAATGAGTTTGAGCATCTCCAACAAGACGGCACTCGGCGCGGGGATCTGCGATACCCAGGGAAAGGCAATTCCGAACCACGCCTCCGATCGCGATCCGATTTCCCATAAAATGAAAAATACGATGATGGCGACCACACCGCGCCAGACTGCCTCATCCGTGATAAGGCTTGCGGCCTTCATAAAGATTGCCTCGCTCCGATTCATGATCAGCGTTCCTTTTCACCGGCGTCGAAGGCCTTGATCGCTTCCTCATGCACGGCCGCGGATGTTTCCTCCATGAAGGCGCGAAAGCGTTTGGTCGTGAGCACGCTATAGTCGCGAGGATGGGGAATATCGATGTCGAGTATCTTCTTCGGTCGACACGGTCTTGTCGTCATAATTACCACGCGGTGTCCGAGAAAAATGGCCTCTTCGAGATCATGCGTGATGAAGAAAATCGTGACGCGATTCTTATAAAAAATCTCAAGCAACGCCTCATGCATGACCGATTTCGTCAGCGAATCGAGTGCGCGATATGGCTCGTCGAGCAATAGGATTTTTGGGTCGTTCATGAGCGCGCGGACAATCTCGACGCGACGGCGAACGCCAGACGAAATTTCACCAGGATAGCTATCTGCAATGCCACGTAACCCGGCATCGGCCATCATGCTGTGTGCTTTTTCATAAGCTTCCGCACGCGACATCGTCCCCTGCATTACCGGCCCGAATGCCACGTTATCGAGGTTAGTCTTCCACGGAAACAACGCACCGTTTTGAAAGACCACGATACGGTCGGGACCCGGCTCCGCTTTGAGTTTTCCCGGTCCACACAACATTTCGTCGTCGAGATAAATGCTGCCGGAACTGAGACTGTGAAAACCGGCAATGGCATTGAGAAGCGTCGTTTTTCCGCAACCCGAGGGGCCGACGACGACGGTGATCTCCCCGGCTGGAACGTCGAAGGTGCAATGGTCGACGGCCAAAACACCGGCGCCATGTACGCCGTATGTCTTGACGGCATCGATGATGCGTACGCCGCCTTTGTGCGAATTTGTTGAACGTTCCCTCTGCGATGGCGCAGAGGGAGCTTCCATTGTTGTTTGCACTATCGTTCTCCCAGCGCCAGCTCTCGGGTCCGCCACTGCATCATATAGTCACCGAGCAGTCGAATGGCGGCGCTCGTAACGTAGCCGACGATTCCCAACGTCACCATGCCGATAATAATCGTGGGATACCGCACCATGGTGTAAGATGTGTTGATTACGTAACCCAACCCGTATTGTCCCGATACCATTTCACCGGCGACCAACGAAAACCACGCAACGCCGACTGAAATCTGCAAACCGGTGAAGATAAAGGGCAATGCTCCCGGCGCGATGATATGCCGAAACACTTGCCAGCGTTTCGCACCGAGACAACTTGCCGCACGGGTATAAGACACATCGATCGATTCGACACCCAACATCGTGTTGAGGGCAGTCGCATAGAACGACGCAAGAAACGTCAAAAAGATAACCGGCGTTTCGGATCCACGAAACATGACAATCGCTAGTGGGACCCACGCTAGTGGCGGTATGGGCCGCAGCAGTTCGAAGACCGGGAAAACGTATTGTTTGAAGCGTGGCGACCAGCCGAGAAACAGCCCGAGCGGTACACCAATTCCGGTCGCCAGAAAGAAGGCAATCGCGATACGCCGGGTGCTGACCCAGATGTGCAGGTAATATTCCGGTACGAAGATCGACAATCCATAGACGGGATCGCGACTCAACCACTCTGTAAAGACCTGTGTCGGCCCCGGCATTTCGGCAAAGCGCGGCAGTTTCCACACCTCTACCGAAAAATACCAAAAGCCGAGAAAGCAAGCGAGGCCGATCAACATCAGATATGGCCGCGGACTTTGCAGCCACAGCGACGTCCGGTGCATTGCCAATGCCCAGGAGGTCATGCTTCGGGCATTGTCGCCAATCACATCTTGAGGGGAGTCTATCGTGCGAATGTCGCTCAGTTCAGTTTCGGTCATTGCTGCGCCTTTGTGAGGCTCCATGCCTTTTTAAGGCATGGAGCCGCGTTGACGTCGTCGTGCGTACGTCACTTGCCGGTGTAAGCGGAGTCCGGCAGCGCTTTAACTTCGCCCACAGGCGCCTTCAAATTGCGGGCTTTCAGAATGTCCTCGGTCAGATTCGACATAACCGCCTCGGGACGAATTTCGGCCTTGATGCTCTTGATCTCGAGAAGGAATGTCGAGGCCTTGTGCACAAGGTCCATTACCTGCGGCGTGAAAGTATACGGCAACGTGATACGAATATCGGTGCCTCCTTCCGATTTGGGCGTCTGACCATAAGCGGATGCCCACAGCGCCTTTTCCGGGAAGCCGGTGGTCTGCGATGCCGCCATTTTCGCGACCTCCATCGCATGCTTGGAGTCGGCGAAATATAGTTCGGCATCAAGCTCGGCTTCGAGCCAGCCCTTCACGACATCTGGGCGCTGCTTAATAAGAGCCTCCGGCATGACCAGGAAGGCGCCATCGTTTTCGTTGACCGATGCACCCGTCGCGACCTTGCGTGCGAGTTTGTCGTGAACCAGGCGTGAAGCCGTCGGCTCCCAAATAACGGCGGCGTCTAGTTTTTTCGCGCGGAAGCCGCTCGTGATCACTTCGATGCTTTGGTTTAGATATTCGGCCGGCTTGATGTTGAAGCGCTTGAACACGGCCCGCGCAAAACGATCGGAACAAGCACCCTTCGGCACCGCCACGTGCTTGCCGTCCATCCACTTAATTGCTTCTTCCGGCGATTTGAACTTGGGCGCATCGGTGCGAACGAGGAAGTTATTGCACTGATCCTGACCCAGGCCGACAGCCGCCACCATTCGGACGTCGCGCACTTCGGCGTGGCTGGTCGATACGATCGCAGGCATGTCACCGACGTAACCAACATCCACTTTGCCGGCGAGCATGCCGTTGACAATGATTGCGCCCTGCAAGCCAATCTGGAATTCGACTTTTGACCCCTTCGGGAGATATTTTTCGTAGAATTTCTTGTCGCGCATAACGACGCCCGACCACGATTCCGTATAGTAGGGCTGATAGCCAATAACCAAGTTGATTGCTTCACCGGGCTTTCCGTAGTCCTTGACTGCCGCTGCGGAAGCCGGCGAAGACGTCATCGCAAAGACGGCGAACCCGGCAGCCGCAACAGCTAGAGATTTGGCGGCGACTGAAAATCGGTTGACGCCATGCTGACGTAGGCCGCGCGGCTCTTTCCCTGTGTCCAAGTGCATTTTGAATCCTCCCTAGCGTGTTTGGTTTTTATACGAAACTCATCGTCTGATTTTCGTGGAACGTCACGTTTCCTTTCTGGATTGCCCCTTGGTGTCAATTTGCAGTCTATCGCGGCTGCGAGCTGGTCCACCTATTAGCTTAGCGATTTTCGCCGCGTTGCTTTCCGACAGAATGACAGCACCAATTCTTAATGAGAAAATTGTTCCTCCTAATAGCCCAATAGAAGACCACTATTACCCGCTGGCTTTGGACCGGTGCGAACGCCGTTCTGGTCAGTTGAACGAAAAATAGGCAGGTTTTAAGCGCACTTCCGGGCCCAATGCGGGTCGCTTTGAGCTATTGCTCAATCTATTGATATATAACTATTTTCGATATTCTGTGATCTGGTGAATTCAGGCTGGGCGCTGATATCATCAGTACAACCATACGAGTCTAATCACACTCGACTTTCGGAGGGACAATCATCGTGGCAGCAAAGAATCATCGCGAATGGGTCGCGGAACCCGGCCTAAAGCCGTCAGAATGGGTCGATAGTCGCATTTATTCCGACCCGGAGATTTTCGAGGAAGAGCTCGAGAAGATCTTTAAGAAGAGTTGGATTCCAGTTTGTCATGAGTCCGAATTATCGAAGCCCTACGATTTCCGCACGATGTCGATCGCGCGTGAGCCGATCGTCGTCTGCCGCGGACCGGACAATCAAGTCCGCGCCTTCCTGAACGTCTGTCCGCATCGGGGCATGATCATCGAGCGTCGACCGTCCGGGAGTTTTCTCGAAGGCCAGCCGTCAGGAAATCCGAAGCGGATGACCTGCATGTTCCATGCTTGGCAATACGACATGCGCGGCAATTGCGTTTACATCAGCCGCGAAAAGGAAGGTTTCCAAGAGCGCCTGTGCAAGGAGAACGTCGGTTTGCGGCGCTTGCGCTGTGAAGTGAAATTCGGTGGATTTGTCTGGGTCAGTCTCGAGGACAACCCGTCCGTTTCCCTTGAAGACTGGGGCGCAGAGGCTTTTGCTTGCCTGCGCAAGACTCTCGATGCTGAGCCGCTTGAGGTGTTTCACTATCACAAGGCGATTGTGAATGCTAACTACAAGCTTTGGCACGATACAAACTGTGAATTTTACCACGACTTCATGCACTACCATAATCGCGTCACTGGCTTTAACGACGCTTACTTCGCGCGGAAGAACGACGCCTTCGATCATGGCCACATTGTCGTCGGAACGTTTGAAGTGAACTACGAAAACTACGAAGGCGCCGAGAGTCGCGCAGAGCTTTCGTTCCCGTACCTGCCGCCGAACCAGTGGTACATGATCGACCTTTTCCCGGGCATGAACTTCAACCTGCGTGGTTCCGCACTTCGGTGCGACATCGTGACGCCTTTAGGTCCGGATAAGGTGATGATCGAGTTCCGCGGGCTAGGCTTGAAGCGGGACACCGCTGAGGAGCGCGAGACGCGCATCAATCATCACAATTCAATATGGGGCCCATTCGGCCGCAATTTGCACGAAGACCTGATTGGCGTTCAGGGGCAGGGCACCACGATGCTCACCGGCTCAGAACCGCGGCATATCCTGCATGGTCGCCATGAGAACCAGACGATTTATGACGAAAATGGCATGCGGCACTACTACGATGAGTGGGGTCGCTGGATGAATTGGCTGCCGAGTAACCCCGAGAAGCCGTTCTCGGAGCGGATGTCGGTCGCCGCGGAATAGGCAGCGGAGGAGAAAATTTGTAAGTCTCGCGCGCGCTTTTGCAGGTCATAGGGGCTGCAATCGCGCGCGCCAATTCAGCGCCGCATTGCGCCTCAATGCTAAAAAAGGCGATTAGACCGTGGAACCTCAGGCTCTAGTTCGTGATGCGATTTATCGATCAACAATTCTGCTCGACAAGCAGGATTGGAATAGCTGGCTCGACCAGTGCGACGCAGAATTCCAATATGCGATACGCGCCTGGAGCCCCGAAATCAGCAAGGACATGACTTATCTCTCATTGGACCGCAATGGTCTTGAAAATTTGGTCAACCTTTTGCCGAAGCACAACACAGATCATTCACCCCTGACGCGGCACACGTCAGTATATACCGTGGAGGTCGACGATAACGCCAATCGCGCCAATGCGGTCAGTTCGGTGATTGTTTATCAAAATCTTCTGGACGGTATCAATTCGCATATTGATGCCGGCGAGAGCCGTCTTTTCCTGGTCGGCAAATACATCGACAGCTTTAAGATCGACTCCGGCAAAGCGAAGTTTCTCAGCCGCGAGGTACGAATCGAAAACCGACGATTGGACAAGGGTTCGCATTGGCCTATATGACGAACGAGCCGTTTTTACGATCGGTGCTGGGGTGAGGCGCGGTGCCAAGAACAATACGACGAAGCCAAGAATGACATGGAAACGCATCTGCGAGGCGGGAGACGTTGCTGAGAATTCCGTCAAGAAATTCGACGTCGGCGGGATCCCGATATTGCTGGTGAATTACGGCGCCGGCTACCGCGCAATTCCCCCTGTTTGCCCGCATATGGAAGAGCCTCTGGACAAATCGGCTGTCGTCGCTAGTTGTGTGCTGACTTGCACCAAGCACCTGTGGTCTTGGGACATGGCGACGCTCGACATGAAGGGTGAAACGGAAAAGCCCCTATTGACGTATGAAGTCAAACAGGAAAATGGCTCCATCTTCGCAAATATCGAACATGAATTGACTTACGAGTTTGAATCCGAGGACGGCGAAGACGACGACGATTTCTTCAAGTGAGTCGATTGCCAGTGCCATGAAAATCACGGTCCAGAGCAAGAGCGGGGACGTGACATTTCAATGCGGTGAAGGCGAGACGATTCTTCATGCCGGACTTCGTCAAGGTTTGCGCCTTCCCTATGAATGCGCCACCGGTACCTGTGGAACTTGCCGCGCGCGCGTCATGAACGGCGAGATCGCAGTCCGATGGAAAACTGCTCCGGGTGGCGCGCGCCTTAAGCCTGAAAAAGGCGATGTGTTGATGTGCCAAACGCGGGCCCGCTCGGACTGCGTGCTCCGGGTGCCGTCTGAGGTAGGCGCTTCATCGATCCCCTGTCCAGCCTCGCGCCGCGGTGTCATTCGCGGTATTCGCGGCCTAACTCACGACGTTACGCATTTCGATATCGAACTGTCCGAACCAATCAGTTATGAGGCGGGCCAGTTTGTTGTGATTGAAGCAAAAGATTTGGAAGGCGGCCGTGCATACTCGATGGTCAATTTCGACCAGGCGACCGATAGAATTGGGCTTGTGCTCAAACGCAAGCCAGGCGGCGGTTTCAGCAATTGGCTGGGCGACGAACGGGAAAACGTAGAAGTCGAGGTCTTCGGTCCACTTGGACGGGCGGTGTTCCGACCGCAGGAAGAAAAGCATATCATATGCATCGCCGGTGGCTCGGGCATTGCCGGAATGATGTCGATCCTCGCCCATGCCGTTGACCTTGACTACTTCCGCGACCATAAGGGTTCCGTTTTCTTCGGTGTTCGCACGCTCGCCGACACTTTCTACCTTGATCAGTTGTCCAGTTACGTCGATGCGTCACATGGTAATCTTGACGTAACCGTTGCGCTTTCCGATGAAGTCGCTGCTGCGGCAATTCATAACGAATTTTCCAAGTTGAAACTCGCGAGCGGTTTCGTTCACGAAGTTGCGATCAGAGCAATGAACGGCAGATACGACAACGCGATCGCGTTTGTGGCGGGACCGCCCCCGATGGTTGATGCCACCATCCGCAGCCTGATCGTCGGCGGCATGGCAACAAAAGATATTCGATATGACAAGTTCGGTTGACGCACTTTCGACGCTCAAGCCAAAGGCCGCCAATTGGCAACCGATATCATCGGCGGATGATGATGCATTGGCCCGTGCCCGGCGTGAAACCCTAAATATCGTGCAGTGGCTCGCGCGCATCGCAAACAGTTACGTTATGGCGCCACCACAGGAGCGGACAATACTGACATTTCTGCCTCAGGATGTTGCTCTGGTGACGAAAACCTTCGAGGGCAATAAGTCGCTCCAAATGCGACTGCCGACGTTGGAAATGCAATTTCTCGAGCATGGTCGGCCGGTACCGCACATTTTCAATCCTGAGGAACACTCGCCGGCGAAGGCCGAAGCTTGGTTCTTAGTCGAGCTTCTTCATCGAGGTATCGATCGCGAAAAGTTTTCCAAGGATCTGCCTTATGAGATTCCGAATTTGCTGAGCGGTGACGCTGAAGATTACTCGCCAAAATCTTGCAAAACGGGATTGGGGCAATTGACAGTTTGGTTTCAAAATGCCGCTGTGGCGTTCGCTACGGCGGGTCATGGCGAGACTTTCGAGTGCTCACCACAGACGCTTGATCTGACGGCCGCAAAAAGTGGATTTTCACTGGGCAGGGATGACAGCGTCGAGCCGTATTTTTACAAAACCGTGCAGGGTAAACAGTCTGTGCTGAAGGCGTCTCAGTTCGCGGGAGAACGAGATCCACTGGCGATGATCGTGGCTTTTCTCAACGCGCCCGCGAGTTGACCGCGGAAATCCGCCGTTTTTCCGGAACTTTCGCAGCGTGCCTTTCGGCCGGCTTTTCGGCGGGAGGCGATTCGTCGTTGACCGCTTGTTCGCCGGCGAGACGTTTGCGCAGCTCACCGGACTTGTTGAGCTGCTGAACGACCGTGACGAATGCCTTGGCCATCGGCAATACGATGTCGCCTTCTCCCCAGAACAAGCCAACGTCTTGGCTCGCCACAGGATCGACCAACGCGAGTGCGCGCGTGCCTCGGTGCAGTCCTGGGGCGTGAGCGAAATGCGACGGTATGATCGTGCAAAGCTCTGTGAATTGAACCTGAAACATGAGATGCAGGATCAATTCCAACTCAACGTGGGCTTCGGGCGCACATCCAACACTTTTGAAGACTTGATCGACGAAACGGCGTTCGTGCATTGACGGACGCAACATCGCCAGCGGAAGCTCGGCGGCTTCTTTCCATGTGATGTTCGTACGATGCCGGAATTCCGGCTTGTCAGGGACAAGCAGACTCAATTGCTCAGTATAAATCGGCAATATGTTCTTGCGGCCGAGTTCTGCCTTGTCGAGGTAGGTCAGGGCGACATCGAGCGCGAATTCGTTGAGCCCCAGTTTCATCGCGTCGTTACCGATAAATTGTACGTCCACATGCACTGCGGGGTGTTTTTCTCGAAAAGGCTCAAGCATGGAAGGCAGGACCGGGGACATCGACGGCATGGCGCCCAAACGCAAACGGCCGGTCAGTTCCTTGCGCATCATCTCCACTTCTTTGCGCATGGCATCGCAGTAAGCCAGCACGCCGCGCGACCAATTCGCAACGCGTTCGCCCTCAGCGGTCAGTCCGTGAAATCGCTGGCCGCGGCCGCGAAGAAAAATCGGCACACCAAGTTCGAGTTCAAGCTGCTTGATGCCGCTGGACAGGCTAGGCTGAGTGACGTTGCAGCGCTGGGCGGCACGACCAAAGTGTCGTTCTTCGGTAACGGCGATCAAGTATCGGAATTGGCGAATGAACATGACCGTCACCTGCTTATCAGTTTATACGATAGTACTATTCGAAAATAGATACCATCAAATGATTTCTATGATTCAACAGATCGTCCTTTTGGTGCATCGCGGTAAATCGAGTTGCGGCGCAGCATTGTTCGGTGCGGTCACGAGGTATCGCCGTGCCGATTTTTGAGTTGGGCTTGATTGCCATCCTAGGCCTCGTTTCCGGTTTGATGATCGGATGCATCGGGATTGGCGGAGTGATCTTGGTGCCTTCGCTTGTATTCCTCGCGGACGTTCCAATTCACGTCAGCATCCCGGCTGCGATGATGGCCTACATCCTCTCTGGCTTGGTCGCGACTACGGTCTTTGCGCGCAAGAAATCGATCGAGTGGCCGATGGCGATTTGGTTGTGTTCCGGCGCAATACCAACCGCTTTCATCGGCGCTTGGACGGTTAACGTTTTGAACCCGCGCATTCTGGAGGTCTGCATCGGATTTCTCACATTGCTGGCTGGGCTGAATGCACTGACGACACAGGCCGGGGGTGGCGCGGCTGCGCGTGCGGTTGTGCCAAAGACAACGCTGGGCGTGGTTGGCGCTATCGCCGGATTTCTGTCGTCCCTGAGCGGAACCGGCGGGCCGTTGGTGCTAGTGCCTATCTTGATTACGATGAGTGTGCCGGTACTGACCGCGGTGGGCTTAAGCCAGGCAATCCAGCTCCCCATCGCTACAGCGGCGACATTTGGCAATGCGTTGTATGGCACGCTCAATTTGGAACTTGGTGGTGTGCTTGCTCTTGCTCTGACCTTCGGATCATGGGGGGGAGCGCGACTCGCGCATGTGATGCCACGGACAATTTTGCGAAAAATCGTATCGGTCGTGCTGGTGGTGGTCGGCTTGTTTATTTTGGGCAACATTCTTTTCCGGCTGATGCGGTGAGGACAACATGGCGTTCGATGCCTCTGCCCTGACGCCGGATTTCGGCGATCCGGCTGGCGAAGCGGAGGCATGCCGTGCCGATAGCGCACTCTTCGATTTCTCCTTTCTCGAGCGGGCTAGAATTTCAGGAAAAGGCGCGCTTGACTTTGTGTCGACATTCGCCGGGCGGCCGCTGATGCAAATGCGGCGAAACGAGATTGCTTATGCCGTGCGGGTTGATGTGGCAGGCCGCGCATTGTCGGATTTGACGATCTGGCGCATCGGCGACGAGACATTTGAAATCATGAGTGGCCGGCATCAAGACATTGCCGATCTGCACGGGTCGGCGGGTGCGGATACCTTTGTCGATGACATAACAGAGGAAAGTGTTGTTTTTTCAGTGCAAGGCCCCAATGCGTTGAATTCCCTGCGTAAAATCGGTGACGTCAACGCCATCAAGCAGTTGCGTTACTTCAACTTTGGAAATGCGTGCTTGGGCGATGTCCCATGCACTATTGGTCGGCTGGGGTATACTGGAGAACCTGGCTTTGAGATCATCGCGAACAAAGCCAACGCTAAGGATCTTTGGCAGCGTTTAGCCGAAAATGCGCGGCCGGCAGGCTTCATCGCGGCGGATATTCTGCGCATTGAAGCCGGTTTCGTTTTATTCGCAAACGAATTTCTCTTGCCAGTCTCGCCCGCAGAAGCTGGGCTCGGCAGGTTTCATCTTGACGCAAAGCCCGCAAACACAACGATCAGACTCGTCTCATTTCGTGCCGAGGCTGACAATCTAAGTTTCCCCTGGCGTCCGACTTCAAAGCTATATCGTCCCACTGAATTGAATTCGATTGTCGTGACGTCTGCATGCGACAGCATTGTCGCGGGAAGTATTCTCGGACTTGGATATGTTCCTGATGGCCACGATAATGCTACGCCGTTGCGTGACCCGACCGAGGCATTTCGCAATATCCGTCCAACGGCAATGCCATTTTACGACACGAAAAAGCATCGGCCGCGTCAACCGTGGACTTGAAACAAGGCGCCGGAACGTGGCGGTTCATGATGATCCGGGCACTTTCATAGCCCTTGGCGAATATACGATAGCCGTTGATTATTTGACTGAAACGCTGACGAAGCGGCCCAATGTGGCCTGGTTTGGGCTAGCCGGGGATGCTCGGCTGCTTTCCCAAACGATGAATAGGTACAGCAACAAAGGACCGGGACATGGCCGATAAGCCGGCGAGGAAAAAAGTCACCATCAACACCCTCAATAGCAAAATGAAAAAGGGTGAACCCATTACTCAGTTGGCTGCGTACGACTATCGTACGGCTGTCGTTGCCGACCGCCTTGGCATGGATATTCTTTGTGTCTCTGATACTGGCGGAATGATTTTGTTCGGGCATCAGAGCACGGTCTCGGTAAGTTTCGATGAAGTGATGATGATGGCAAAGGCCATCGACCGCGGCTCCAAATACGGCCTGCGGATGGTTGATATGCCGTATTGGAGCTTTCATGTGTCGCCGGAGCAGGCGGTCGCCAACGCCGGTCGCTTTGTGCACGAAGCAAATGCCGAAGTGATGAAATGCGAGGGCAACAAGTATCACGCGAAGAATATTGAAGCCATCGTCCGCGCCGGCATTCCGGTGCAAGGGCATATTGGCATCACGCCGATGCGAATGCCGCAACTTGGGGGGTTCGTCGCGCAAGGCAAGACAGCCAAACGCGCCAAGGAAATGGTGGAAGATGCCAAGGCGATGGTCGACGCCGGCTGTTTCTCGATCTTATGCGAAGTGACCACTTCAGAGGTTGCCGAGTATCTGGCAGAAACCTTGCCCGTGCCGGTGATCAGTCTCGGTGCAGGTAATTGCGCGCACGGCGTGCATATTATCTCCTCCGACCTCTTCCATCTCTGGGAAGAGCATGTTCCGCGTCACTCGCGCATCTACACCGACCTCATTCCAATCATGGAAGATGTCATCACGCGTTACATGAAAGACGTGGTGAATCGAGATTATCCGGCCGCGAAAGAGACGGTTTTCATGGCCCCTGAGGAATCCCTCGCGTTTGCACAGGAAATGAAATGGGACCGCAAGGTCGACGAATTGCGTTCATCTAGCAAGAAAACCGCTTGATTCGAGTTATCCGCTTTGGCGGTCACTGTTGACGGCATCGCTCCTGCCGTAAAATGGTGACCGCTGTTACCCAAATGTCCCCAGGACTCGCGGAACGTTACGCCGCAGGATTTGCCCATGCCCGCCTCGCAACACCAAACGCCGAAGTCTGATATCGAGATTGCCCAGGCCGCCAAGATGCGGCCGATCATCGAACTCGCCAAGGAGAAGCTCGGTATCGCGGCGAAGGATCTCGAGCCTTACGGCCACTACAAGGCCAAGGTCTCGATGGATTACATCAAGTCGCTCGAGGGCAAGCCGAACGGCAAGATGATCCTGGTCACCGCGATCACGCCGACGCCGGCGGGCGAGGGCAAGACCACAACGACCGTGGGCCTGACCGACGCGCTCAACTACATCGGCAAGAAGGCGATGCTGTGCCTGCGCGAAGCCTCGCTCGGCCCCTGCTTCGGCGTCAAAGGCGGCGCCGCCGGCGGCGGTTACGCCCAGGTCGTGCCGATGGAAGACATCAACCTGCACTTCACCGGCGACTTCCACGCCATCACCTCGGCGCACAATCTGCTCGCCGCGCTGATCGACAACCACATCTATTGGGGCAACGCGCTCGGCATCGACAGCCGCCGCGTCGCCTGGCGCCGCGTGATGGACATGAACGACCGCGCGCTGCGCGAAATCGTCTGCTCGCTCGGCGGCGTCGCCAACGGCTATCCGCGCGAGGCCGGCTTCGACATTACCGTTGCTTCCGAGGTCATGGCGATCTTCTGCCTCGCCAAGAATCTCAACGACCTGCGCGAGCGGCTCGGCAACATCATCGTCGCCTATACGCGCGAGCGCAAACCGATCCGCGCCAAGGAGCTGGATGCCAACGGCGCCATGGCCGCGCTGCTCAAGGACGCGATCGCGCCCAACATGGTGCAGACGCTGGAAGGCACGCCGGCCTTCATCCACGGCGGCCCGTTCGCCAACATCGCGCACGGCTGCAACTCGGTGTCGGCCACGACCGCCGCGCTCAAACTTGCCGACTATGTGGTGACCGAAGCCGGTTTCGGCGCCGACCTCGGCGCCGAGAAGTTCCTCGACATCAAGTGCCGCAAGGCCGGCATTGCGCCGGAATGCGTGGTGGTGGTCGCCACCATTCGCGCGCTCAAGATGCATGGCGGCGTCAAGAAGGACGACCTGAAGAAGGAAGACCTCAAGGCGCTCGAAGCCGGCATGGCCAACCTGCAACGCCACGTCGAGAACCTGAAGAAGTTCGGTCTGCCGGCGGTGGTCTCGATCAACCGCTTCTCGGCCGACACCGACGCGGAAATCGCGCTGGTCAAGGACAAGTGCAAGGCGCTCGGCGTCGAAGCCCTGATGGCCGACCACTGGGCGATGGGCGGCGAGGGTGCGGCCGATGTTGCCAAGGCGGTGGTCAAGATCATCGACGAGGGCAAGGGTAAGCTCAAGCTGCTCTATCCCGACGACATGCCGCTGTTCGAGAAGATCCGCACCATCGCCAAGGAAATCTACCGCGCCGACGACGCGACCGCGCCCAAGGCGGTGAAGGATCAGCTCAAGGCCTGGGAGGAGATGGGCTTCGGCAAGCTGCCGGTGTGCATCGCCAAGACCCAGTATTCCTTCTCGACCAACGCCGATGCCAAAGGCGCGCCGACCGGCTTCGAAATTCCGGTGCGCGAAGTCCGCCTGTCGGCCGGTGCGGAGTTCGTGGTGGCCATCTGCGGCGAGGTCATGACCATGCCGGGGCTGCCGCGGGTGCCGGCGGCGAATTCAATCGACGTCGGTTCCGACGGCCGCATCGTCGGGCTGTTCTGACGATTCGATTAAGTTGGGTATTTGCCTTCCGTGCGCTGCGTCGAGCGCAGCTCTTCTTCGCAGGTGCAAAATCCAATGTTAGGCCGCGTCGATTATCTCATAGAGCATAAGAGAGAGAATTATTTGTGCGTTACGCTTAAGCTTTGAGAACAATAATGCCGCGAGGCTCTCGTTGAAAAGCGCTCGCGCGATAGGGAGGTGACAATGGATATGCCGGAATCCGTCATCTATGACGAAAAGGCGAAGAAAATCGCCGACGAGATGATTGCAGCCGAAGCTCGCCATCTTGCGCAAAGGAAAGCGGAGGAGTGCGACTGCAAGGATGGCATGTTTCCGCGTGCCGGTTTGACCGACCGGCGACGCTTTTTGTTTGCTGCTGGCACGCTTGCCGGCGCGGCATCGGTTCCCGCAATGGCGCGAGCCGCCGAAAAGGCGCCGCCCGGTGCCGTTTATTATCCTGTCGAGGCCGATCCGACCAAGGAGCAAGGTCGGCCTGTTGCAGGCGACGGTGGTTACGGCTCCCGTTCACAGTTCGAAACGGAAGTGCGCTGGCGCTTTCCGACCGCGAACGAGAACACGTCGTGGAGCATGACGCCACTTGACAAAATGCTCGGCAACACAACGGCATCCGGACTTCACTTCGAGCGTCATCACGGAGGCATCCCGACAATCGATCCGGAAAAGCACATGCTCTATGTGCATGGGATGGTGAATACACCGAAGAAATTCACAATGGCGGATCTCAAGCGCTTTCCGTCAGTGACCCGCAAACATTTTATCGAGTGTTCCGGCAACGGTTTGACCGAATGGAACAAGCCGACGCTAAAGACCGTGCAGGGGACACACGGATTGCTGAGCACCTCAGAATGGACGGGCGTTCAGTTCGCCACGATCGCGCGTGAAGTCGGCCTGAAGGACGGCTCCGCTTGGGTGCTGGCGGAAGGCTCGGATGCTGCGGTGATGACGCGCAGCATTCCGATGGAAAAATTGCTGAAGGACGCGTTGCTCGTTTACGGCCAGAACGGCGAAGCGATCCGGCCAGAACAAGGCTATCCGCTGCGCCTGCTTTTGCCCGGTTTTGAAGGCAACACCCATATTAAATGGCTTCGTCGCCTTGAAGTGAGCGACAAGCCGTTCATGACCCGCGAGGAGACTTCAAAATATACCGACCTCTTGGCGAACGGAAAGGCGCGGCAATTTAGCTTAGAAATGGAGGCGAAATCGGTCATCACATTCCCCTCTGGCGAAATGAAGCTGCCGGGACCGGGTTTCTACAACGTTACTGGCCTCGCCTGGAGTGGGCGCGGCCGCATCCAGCAAGTCGACGTCTCCGCCGATGGCGGCACGACTTGGCATCCGGCCTATATCGAATCGACGCCAGAGCCGATCTGCACGGTGCGTTTCAGTTTCCCCTGGATGTGGGATGGCAAGCCGGCAGTGCTGCAAAGCCGCTGCACCGACGAAACCGGCTACGTGCAGCCAACGCTCAAGCAGTTGATCGCCATTCGCGGCGATCACGGCAAGTTCGGTTCGATCTATCACCTGAACGCCATACAGAGCTGGGCCGTCAGTGCAGGGGGGGATGTCAGCAATGTTCACGCCTAAGAAAATTCTGAAAGCGGCTGGATATCTGTTCGCAATCGTATTTTCGGCCACCACAGCGACACAAGCGGCCGAGCCCCACTATGGATTCGGTACCGCCGCTACCCCGCAGGAACTGGCAAAGTTCTTCTCGATCCCGCCGAGTGGGCATGGACTGCCTCCAGGCAGCGGCACCGCTGCCAACGGCGCCAAAGTCTACGCGGAAACCTGCGCTGCGTGTCACGGCGACAAAATGCAGGGCAATCCGGCTAAGGGCATCGGCGGCGACAAGCTGCTTGGCGGCCGCGGCACTCTTGCCAGCAATTCGCCCGTCAAAACGGTAGAAAGCTATTGGCCCTACGCTACGACGCTGTTCGATTACGTGAAGCGGGCGATGCCATTTACCGCACCAGGCTCACTGACAAACGATCAGGTCTATAGCGTGGTGGCGTATCTTTTATCGGAGGCCAAGATCATCAAATCGTCCGAAAAGATGGATGCGCAAACCCTGCCGAAAGTTGCGATGCCGAATCGTGACGGATTCATCCCTGATCCACGGCCGGAACTTGAGCTTTATCACTGAACAACAGGCACCGGCGCGCAATTCGCAATACTGCGTTGCGCGCCGTGTGCGTTTTGAACGGGACATCCACTTTGACACCCAAGGCGGAGATTGAACACTTCGCCGCTCTGGACGAACACCTTTTATCCAAAGTTACTTGGCTTAATCAGGGTCTTGACCCCCGCGACAATCCTGCGCTGACGTCAATCAGTTTCGGGGCGAGGGAACGCGTGTTCGATTAACTGCTGTTGAACCATCGCGAGATGGGTGCGCATGGCTTCCTCAGCTAACTTCGGGTTGCGATCACAGATCGCCGCCGCGATCTTTCGGTGTGCGGCCGCATAGCGGGCCTGATTGTTGATGCAGTGCGCTGTCTCCCGGCCATGTCGCCAAGAGCGATTGGAGGCGACGTGCAGCACGGCTTCGAAAATCGTAACGAGGAGAGGATTGCGTGCCGCCGCGGCAATCCTGCGATGGAAGGCGGCGTCGGCCTTCTCATAGGAAATTGGGTCCTTGGAATCGCGGCTCGCTTCAGCCGCCTCGAACAGTTTGTCGAAATCGGCTTGCGTGCCACGCAGCGCCGCGAGTCGTGCCAACGCAGGCTCGATGGCCATTCGCGCTTCCAGCGTATCGACAGGATTGGTAAGCTTGGCAAGTTGTTCGCTGAGATCGAGAGTGCCGGCGCGTGCATCACTAATTAGCGTGCCCCGACCCTGTTGCCGGGTAATGCGGCCCTCAGCCTCCAGCATATCGAGTGCATGACGTACCGCGCGGCGGCTGACGCCGATCCGTTCAGCCAGAACGCGTTCCGGCGGCAGTCGGCCACCTGCCTGTACATCATTTGCATCGACAAGCGCGCGTAGTCGCCCGAGCGCCAGCTTTTTCGACTGTGCCGGCGACAGCATTATATCGGTCTGCCTGCGCACTTCCGGCGTAATGAGTTCGATGCTCACGTTCGTCTTCTCCAATTCAGTCCTGGTCCGCAGGGAAACTGCGTCCCGAGGCGCGCCTAACACGTCAAACCAATAGCACTGTCGCTCGAACCAATAAAGAGAATGGTCCATCCGAGTTTATTGACGTCCGGACCACCTATGTTAGCTTTTGAACCAAGGCCCGTCATCCCATGATTGGAGTTCCAAGATGTCCTCCTCGACCGCCAGCAATGTGACGCGGCTACCAAACCGCGATACCGCCCTCAAAGCCCTTTATGCCGATGTTGCCGCCAAAAACATGTTTCCCTATTGGGCGACCACCAAAGAGGTCGCCAACGATGAGGATCGGCAACTCCTCGCTGCGCCCAAAGCGATACCTTTCCTCTGGAGTTGCGAGAGCGATATCGAACCAATTCTGGCTCGTGCAGTCGAATTGGTTACGATGGATGACTCGGAGCGGCGATCGCTGGTTCTGATGAACCCGGGGCTGGCGCCACGCCGCGCGACCGTAAGCACAATGTACACGGCTTATCGGCTCAACGATGCGAATGAGATCATGCCGCCACATCGCCATTCGCCGAACGCGATCCGGCTGGGTTTGAAGGGGAAAGGCAATTTCACCGGCGTCGATGGCGAGAATATCGTATTTGGGCCTGGCGATATGGTGCTGACGCCGAACGACACGTGGCACAATCACGGCACCGTTGGCAACGAGCCGGCTCTCAATCTTTCGGTGCTTGATCTGCCTTTGGTCGAGTCCCTCAATGCTGTGCATTTCGAGCATGATTACAAGGAAATGGAGAACGGCAAGCTCGTCTCGAAGAAGCGGCAAAGTGAGCGGTTTTCTTCCGACTATTCGCAACGTATCTACGGCTATGGTGGCATGATGCCGCGCTTCGCCAGCAAGCAACCACGAGGTGCGGGAACGTCCTCGCCAATGTTTGTCTATCGTTACGACATGATGCTCGAGTTGCTCCATCGTCACCGTGAGAATGATGGTGACGTCCACGATGGCTTGCTGGTCGAATATATTGACCCGACGTCCGGCGCGCCGGTGTTCAAGACAATGACCTTCTTTATGCAGATGTTGCATCCCGGCCAAAAGACGCTGCCCGTAAAAACAACCGCAAGTTTGCTCGTGTCGCCGTTCGAAGGTGAGGGCTACTCACTTGTTGATGGTCAGAAATTCAGCTGGAACAAGTTTGATACGCTGGCTGTGCCGGCTGGATCATGGTTCGAGCACATCAATACCGGCAAGGAACCGCTCATTTTGTTCGTCGCGTCCGACGAACCGACATTGAAGAAGCTCTCGCTTTACAAGAAGTGGGGCAAGTCGGCTTCCGGCGAGGTTTCGCAGATCCTCGACTGACGATTGTCCATGGCCCCGGCGCACCAGTCTGCTCCGGGGCTATTCGTATTTCTGTTGTTTGCGAAGAGTTTTACCGAAGTGCCGAGTCATTCGAAAACGAAGCTTGTTTCCCATATCGATGTGCCGGGCGGCGGCCAGGTATGGGTGCAGGGCACTACGCTCTATGTGGGCCACATGCGGCCGACCAGCGGAACGACGATCATTGACATTGCCGACCCGAGAAAGCCGAGGATTTCTCGAAGATTGCCGTGCGTGAAGGCTGGCATTCGCACAAGGTGCGCGTGGCGGCCGATATCATGGTCGTCAATCAGGAGAAATTCGGAAAATCGAGTCGCACCGATATTGGCGGTGGCATCGATATCTACGACGTCTCCAATCCCTCAGAACCGAAGCTGATTACCGAATGGCGTACTATCGGCGGTGGAGTGCACCGTTTCGATTTCGACGGCCGTTACGCCTATATCTCGCCCACGGTCGAAGGTTATATCGGCAACATCGTTATGATTCTCGATCTCACCGACCCGGCCAAGCCGACCGAAATCGGCCGGTGGTGGATACCCGGTCAGTGGGAGGCCGGCGGTGAGCCCTATCCTTGGGGTGAATGGGTGTCGCCGCGCTGTCACCATCCATTGCGCGTGGGTGATCGGCTCTATGTGAGTTATTGGCATCACGGTTTTTTCATTCTGGATATTTCCGACCTGTCGAAGCCGAAGCTGGTGTCGCACGTGAACACCAGTCCGGCCTTTCCGCATCCAACCCACACCTGCCTCGTGATGCCGCAGACGCTGAAGGAACGGAAGGTCATGATTGTGGCCGACGAGGATGTCGCCAAGCTGTGGCCAGCACCGCCGGCGTTCGCTTGGACCTACGACATTACCCAAGAACAGTTGCCGGTCTCGATTTCGACCTTCCAGGTGCCCGGATTGGACAAGGACGGCAGTCCGCAACCGGCCATGACCGGCTGCCACCAACCATCCGAGCGCTTTGCGGGCACCATTGTGCCGTTTGCCTGGTTCGCTCAGGGCCTTCGCCTGGTCGACTACGCCGACCCATTCGCACCAAAAGAGGTTGGTCATTACATCCCGGATGCTGCGCCGGGCACCGACCGCGCGTCATCGAACGACGTTACCATCGACGATCGTGGCCTGATCTATCTGGTCGATCGCGTCAACGGTGTCGACGTGATCGAAGCAGCTTCCGTGTCCTGAGGCCGAGATCCGAAACAGGAATGAAGAGGATGACTGACGAGAAAGCGAAAGACGTCTACCCAATCGGCAAAAAGAACCCGAACTTGCCATTCCACCCGGCCGTGCGCGCTGGCGATTTCATTTTCGTTTCCGGTCAGGTCGCCAAGGACGCCAACGGCAACATGCTGTGCGGCACCATTGAGGAAGAGACAGCCGGCACGATCGAGTCGATTAGACGCATTCTGGCGGAAGAGGGCGTGACGCTTGCCGACGTGGTGCGTGTGACGACCTATCTCGAGGACACGCGCGACTTCGGGCGTTACAACAAGGTCTTCGCCGAGCATTTCAAGAGCGCGATTCTAGCGCGCACGACGGTCGAAGCGCGCGCCGTCATCAACACCAAGATCGAAATGGACGCCATCGCGTACAAACCAAAATGAACGCAAGGGTTATGAGCGCCGCAGTCGCAAAAGTTCCTGCGCTGGAAAAACAAACACCTGTTGCGCCAGCGCACATCGCGGCGCAAGGCCTCGCTGTCGACTATCTGCTTGAAGGGCGGCGGCAACGTGTCTTGAACGATATTAATTTGGCCGTGCCGAAAGGAAGCTTTGTCTCTCTGATTGGCCCGTCGGGCTGCGGCAAAAGCACTTTGCTAAAAGTCATGGCCGGGCTGGTGATGCCATCGGAAGGCACCATGACCGTCGCCGGTGTTTCACCGCTGGAGGCGGTGAAGGCACGGCTGATCGGGCTCGTATTTCAAGACGCCACGTTGCTACCCTGGAAAAATGCAATTGAGAACGCCGCCTTCCTGCTGATGACGGCCGACGAGACGATCAAACGGGACGAAGCGTTTGATCGCGCTGCAGCGATGTTGAGGCTCGTGGGCCTCGAAGGTGCTGACAAGAAGCGGCCGAATCAACTCTCTGGAGGCATGCAGCAGCGCGTTGCGATTGCCCGCGCGCTTGCTCTCGATCCGGAAGTGCTGCTGCTCGATGAACCCTTCGGGGCCCTCGATGCTATCACGCGCGAAGAGATGAGCGAATGCCTGCTCGATATCTGGGAACGCACCAACAAGACCGTCGTCCTTGTGACGCATTCAATCGATGAAGCGGTGTTCTTGTCGCGCGAGGTTCATGTGATGGGAACCGGGCCAGCCCGCATCATCGAGACATTGCCTATTACGCTGCCGCATCCGCGCACCGAAGAAAGCTATGGCGATCCGGCCTTCACCACGGCCGAGAATCGGTTGCGCGGTCTATTGATCGAAAGCCACAAGCGAGGGCGCCGATGACTGATACGGCCTTTGACAGTCCGACGCCGCAATTGGCTGCCGGCCGATTTTGGCGCGGACTCTCCAATATTTTGCCGGCCGTGGCGCTTGCCGCCGGCATTGTTGTGGTCTGGGAAGCCCTTATTCACCTCTTAAAAGTACCGACCTTTGTCCTGCCGGCGCCGTCCGCCATCGTCGATTCATTGTTTGCCAATCGGGCGGCGCTCGCAGCCGCGTCACAGGCGACGGCGCTTGAGGTCCTGTTCGGCTTCATATTTTCTGCCATCGTTGGCGTTCTCGTCGCCTTGGTGATTGTACGTTTCGAACGCTTCGGCCGGGCGCTCTATCCGTTGATCGTGCTGTTTCAGAACGTGCCTAAGGTGGCGCTGGCGCCGATCTTTATCCTCTGGTTTGGCTATGGCCTCGCGCCCAAAATCCTTTTGATTCTGGTCATTGCTTTCTTTCCCGTGGCCATCGATATGCTCGCGGGCCTGCAATCGGTCGAGCCATCCTTCGTCTCGCTGATGCGCTCGGTCGGCGCCAGCAAAGGCAAAATCATGTTGCGGGTGCGGATTCCGCATTCATTGCCGCATTTGATGGCGGGACTGAAGGTCGCCATCACGTTTAGCGTCATCGGGGCCATTGTCGGAGAATTCGCCGGCGCCAACCAGGGGCTCGGCTATGTGATCCAGTTTGCGTCGACCCAGCTCGACACGCCGCTCATCTTCGCGGCGCTGGTCGTCGTCTCGGTGCTGGGCCTGGTTTTTTACTACGTCGTGGAATTTGCCGAGCGCGTCTTGGTGCCTTGGGCCCCGAAATTCGATCCGATTCACTCTGCCGGTTAGCGTTCACCTAGAGGAGCTATCTGCCATGAAAGTCTTATCGCTTGTGACCGTGCTTGCAACTATCGTCAGCAGCACCGCTTTCGCCGCCGACAAAGTCAGCGTGCAACTCGATTACGTTGTTCGCGGCAACCACGCCATGTTTTTCGTAGCGAAGAAAAAAGGTTATTTCGAAAAGCAAGGCATTGAAGTAACTGCCATTCAGCGCGGCACAGGCTCGCCCAACGCGATGCGGCTCGTCGGCAACGGCAATGCCGATTTCGGTTTTGGCGATCTGCCGACGCTTGCGGTTGCGCGCTCGCAAAATGTTCCGGTCGTAGCGCTCGCTGCTGTCAATCAGCACAGCCCGCTAGGCATGCTGGCGCTTGCGAGCAAGCACAAGCTCACCAAGCCGCAGGACCTCAAGGGGCTCAATATCGGCGTGCAGCCGTCCGGCTCAACTTACGTGTTCTTGAAAGCGTTCCTAGCGGTAAATGGCATGAGCTTGGATGACATCAAGCAGAGCACGGTCACCCCACCATATGAAAATTATCTGCTGCTCGGCCGTGTCGATGCCGTGCCGGGGTATATCGACGCTGAAGTGCCGGAGCTCGAGGCGAAGGCGGGGGGGCCCGGGTCGTTGTCGATTATGCAGGGCTCGAACTTCGGTTACGCCGTCTACGGTTCTGGACTCTTCACGTCCGAGAAGATGATTGCCGAGAAGAGCGATCTCGTGCAGCGTTTCGTCAACGCCTACATGCAGGCATTTGCCGACGTCGTCAAAAACCCGAAAGAAGCCGCCGACATCATTGTCGAGGCGAATCCGGAATACGCTGCCAAGAAGGAGGTGTTGGTCAAGCAGATCGAAGCCGACATCAAAGGCACCTTCTTCAGCCCCGACACGAAGGCGCACGGTCTCGGCTGGATGACGAACGAAGCCTGGGCCAACACGACGAAGATTTTGCTTAGTCAGAACGTGATGAAGCAGCCGATCAAAGTTGAAACCGCGTTCGACGACAAGTTTCTCAGCGCGGCCAACACGCTGAAGCAGTGAATACCATTTCGTACCGGGAGACGAAAAATATGATCCGCGTTCTTGGCCGTGCCACCTCGGGCAACGTGCAGAAGGTTCTCTTCCTGTTGGAAGAGATTCAGATGAAATACGTGCGTGAGGACTACGGACGGCAATTCAACAATACGAACACTGGCGAATATAAAAAGATGAATCCTGAACATGAAGGTGCCGACGCTGGTTGACGGCGACCTCGTGGTCTGGGAATCCAACACCATCCTGCGCTATCTGGCGTCAACGCATGCGCCGCAGCTCAACGGCACGACTCCGGCGGAAAAAACCCATGTCGAACGCTGGATGGATTGGATGCTGGCGTCTTTGAACACGCCTTATGTGGCGGTGTTCAAGGACGCGAAGAAGCCTGCTGCGGAGCGCAGCGCGGAATTTGGGACGCAAAGCGCCGATTTGGTGGCGCAACTGAAAATTCTTGACGACCATATCGCCGGCAAGAACTGGTTCGCTCTCGATCGGCTGACGCTGGCGGACATCGCGCTCGCTCCGGTCGTCAAGCGCTGTCTCGAATTCCCGATCGAGCGTCCTGAGTTTTCAGAGCTCGTGCGGTGGATGAAGGCGATTGAATGTCGGCCGGCCTTTGCGGTCGCGACCGGCGCCAAGACGAGCACGCTCGCGAGCGCGGCTTGAGGGGCAGAAAGGCGGCCGCATGCAGCCTGCAGCCGCCGTTGCGACACGAAAGACGCCGTCCGCAGTTTGCGGACGGCGTATTGTCTGATGGCCTCATCTTTTGACTACATCATTGTCGGCGCCGGCTCGGCCGGATGCACCCTTGCCAACCGGCTAAGCGCCGATCGCCGCCGCCGCGTGCTTCTCTTGGAAGCCGGCGGCTGGGACAGGCATCCGCTGATAAAATTGCCGCTCGGTTGGGGCAAGGTTTTGCTCGACCGGCTTTATGACTGGGGCTACGACAGCGAGCCTGAGCAGAGCATGGGCGGTCGGCGGATCGAGGTTGCGCGCGGCAAAGTGATCGGAGGGTCGTCGTCGATCAACGCCATGGCTTATGTGCGGGGCAATCGCGCCGACTATGCGCGCTGGGCGTCGGGCGGTTTGCCGGATTGGTCCTATGACAAAGTGCTGCCGTACTTTCGCAAGCAGGAGTGTTGGGAAGGTGGCGCAAGCCAGTATCGCGGCGGCGACGGACCGATGGCGACGCGCAATGCGCGCTACGAGGATCCGCTCGTCGATGCCTATCTCGCGGGCGCGCAAGAAATGGGTTATGCGCGCAATGATGACTACAACGGCGCGGTGCAGGACGGCTTTGGCCGCATGCAGATGACCATCCGCCGCGGCCGTCGCGAAAGCGCGGCCACAGCCTATTTGCATCCTGTCCTGTCGCGCGACAATCTGACGGTCCGGACCGGCAGCCTCGCCACGCGCATCGTGCTTGATGGGTCGCGCGCGGTCGGTGTTGAATATCTTCACAAAGGCGATCGCCACGTCATATTCGCCGAAAGTGAGGTGATCCTCTCGGGCGGCGCAATCAATTCACCGCAATTGCTGATGCTGTCGGGCATCGGCGACCCGGCCGAACTGGCACGGCATGATATTGCGACGAAGGTAGATCTATCTGGTGTCGGAAAGAACCTGCAGGATCATCTCGCCGCGCTTCTGATCTACGGCCGCCGCGATAATAGTCCATTGCTGCAACATATGCGCGCCGATCGATTGCTTGTGACCTTGGCGCAGGGGTTTATTGCCGGAAAAGGTTTCGCGACCGAATTGCCGGGCGGCATTACCGGCTTTATCAGGAGCAGTGTCGACGAGCCGATCCCAGACATTCAATTGTTGTTCATTGCGGGCTCGCTCGCCGCCAAGCCGTATTTCCCGCCGTTCAGTCCGTCTTTTGTTGATAGCTTTGCGTGCCGCGTTGTGTTGCTGCGGCCCGAGAGCCGGGGATCAATCGGGCTCACCTCGGCTGATCCAGCTTCGCGTCCGAAGATCCGGCAAGGGCTCTTGTCGGTTGATCGAGACTGGCGCAAGCTTTCTGCTGGTATCCGTATTTTTCGTGAGCTCGCGCGCTTGCCGCAACTCAAGGCACATGTTGCACGTGAGATTGGTCCCGGCGCCGACGTCGCAAGTGATCGAGATCTCGAGACTTACGTGCGCAACACGGCTGTCACAGCGCACCACCCCTGCGGGACCTGCCGGATGGGCGCAGCCGACGATGGCGGTGCTGTCGTTGATTCCGACCTGCGTGTTCGAGGAATTGAGGGGCTTCGCGTTGTTGACGCGTCGGTATTCCCGGATTTGGTGGGGGGCAATATCAACGGGCCTGTCATCATGATCGCCGAAAAGGCAGCGGACTGTATCTTACATAGGTGAGGACGGCGGTATTGTTTGCTAAAATTGGCAGGAAGCGTTGCGAACTGAGACAGTGTTTGAATCAATCAAATGACTGGAGAGGCTAATAAAGATTTTGAAGATCGGTCGTGTCGTTTGTCTGTCGCTCCCATGATGGAGTGCATTGGCCGGCGCCGAAAGACTATTGGCAATAGAGAGTTCGCGAAGGTGACAATCCGACACGACGTACCGCTCATCGTACGGCACTGATTTCCACTTCGCAGAACGACAAGTAATGGAACGGGTGGCCGTCAGGCAATTGGCCAATGCGTGCCTCCGAGGCCTAGCATCGCCATTTTGTCGGACTTGGGTCTTCGGCCCTTACCGCGCAGGTCAGTTCAGTTTTCTTTTCGAAAATCCATCGCGTCGCCTTGTCCCGCGCGTCACCGCACAAAACCGCAACATTGTCTGCTGACCGAATTCCCCGGCAGCCAGTGGCATATAACATATTGGTTTGACAGCCCTTTTTCGACTTTTTTCAGTGGCCTTTGGCGGCCGCGTTTGTTCCGACGCGCTTCCGCAGGCCACTTAACCTTGAGAATAACAGCCGATGAACCCGTAGCGCGCGGGCAAAATCTGCTGCTACAATTATAACTTGTTACCGGTGGGCAGGGGTGGCCATCAGTACCGTCCGTGCCCGAATTCTACGTGACGTCGTGTGGCGAATGCTTTGGCGCGAGACGCGGCAATGATTCACGATTCTGATGCGGGTTCCGGTCCGGAAACGGCTGAGCCTATTGTTCTTCACAACAGTGCCGACGATGTATTTCTGATCATTCCTGACGCGCAGCTGCTTTTCACCGCTGATTTTAAGAGATCGGGACCCGACCTGATCCTCACCGGTTCGGGCGACAAGCATGTCCGCGTCGTCGATTATTTCCGCCACGAAAAATTGCCGGATCTGGCTGCGCCGAATGGCTCCGTTCTTGCGGCGGACATGGTTCAGAAGCTGGCCGGCTCGCTCGCACCGAATCAATTCGCGCAAGCGACGGCGCCTGCGCCATCGGCCGGACAAAGCATCGGTCGCGTGGACAAACTTACCGGCTCGGTGACGATTCTACGCAATGGCGCTTCGGTCATTGTGAACGTTGGCGATGCAATCAACAAAGGCGACGTCGTCCAGACCGGTAGCAATTCGACCGTCAGTATCGCCTTTGTCGATGGAACGGCGCTTACGCTCACCGCTAATACGCGGATGGGTATGAACGACTTCGTCTATGACGCGAATTCCACATCGAATTCGGGCCTGCTCAGTCTCGTGCAAGGCAGTTTCGTCTTCGTCGCGGGGCAGGTCGCAAAAACCGGCGGTCTCGACATTCAAACGCCCGTTGCGACCATGGGTATTCGCGGCACCGCCGGCGGCGGCTCCTGCGCGGATGCAGGCAACTGTAATTTTTTCGCGGTGCCAGATCCCAACGGACACGACAGCACCTACACCCTGTACGATCACCCCGGCGGAACGGTGCTCGGTACGGTGACCGTGAATGCCGCGGCAAATGTCACCGCGACCGGCACCAATCAACCGGTCCATTTCGAGCCGGTGCAGGGCGCGACCAACCTGTCCACCGAACAACAGGCGCTGGTCAACGCTGCCCAACAGTTGGTGCAAACCTACCCGCAGATTTTTATCCCGCAGCCGCAGCAACAACAAAATAACAAGAGTGATGACAACAAAACCAGCCCGAATGCTACGAGTCCGAACGGCAGCAACAGCACGAACCCCGATATTTTGCACGATACAACGCCCACCAATCCCCCGCCGCATGCCGACACGCAGCCGCCGACGGGAACGCAGACCGTCATCCTGCCAGCTTCGTCATCGACGCCTGACTCCGTTCCGCCGAACTCTCCCGCCCCCGCGAACGAAATTGTCGCCACGGTAACGTTTGTACCGCCACCGCCGACAGCGGCGTTGGCGATCACCGCGATTGCCGACGACACTGGGCTGTCCGCAGCAGACTTCATCACCAAGGATACGACGCTGCTCGTTTCCGGGACAAACGACCCGCTTGCGGTTGGGGAGAAAATTCAAATTAGTAGCGACGGTGGTGCAACTTGGTCCGACGTTACGCAGAGCACGCCGACGACTTGGAACTACAACGACGCCGCCAACCCGCACAATGCGAGTTTCACCTACAAGGTGCAGGTGATCAATACTGCCAACGTTGTCGGAAACACGGCCAACAAACCGGTCATTATCGACACCACCGCGCCGGCGGCGCCTGCAATCACGTCCGTCAGCGACGATGTCTTGCCGGCGACGGGTACGATTGCGGATAACGGTGCCACCAACGATCCTACGCCGACCTTCACTGGCACCGCGGACGCCGGCAGCTTTATCACGATTTATGACGGTGCAACGCCTGTCGGAACCGGTCAGGCGGATGGAACCGGGCATTTCACGATTACCACTTCGGCGTTGACCCAAGGTTATCATACGCTCACGGTCACGGCGAAGGATGTGGCCGGCAATGAAAGTTTGGCGTCTGCCTTTCATATGACCGTCACGACCGTAGCGCCGACGGCGGCGGTCGCGATTGTGGCGATCGCCAATGATACGGGCACGTCGGGTACGGACTTTGTCACCAACGATACGACGTTGATGGTGTCGGGTACCAACGGCGTATTGCTGCCCGGCGAGAAGGTGCAGATCAGCAGCAATGGCACGACTTGGGCCGACGTCACGCAGGACACGTCGACGACGTGGAGCTATGACGACGCCGCCAACCCGCACGGCGCGAGCTTCACCTATCAGGCGCGGGTGATTAACGCAGCCAGCATCGTCGGCAATCAAGCCAGCCAGCTCGTCACCATCGACAACACGGCACCGGCAGCGCCGGTCATCACCAGTGCGACCGATGACGTTGCGCCCGTGACCGGCACGATCGGGGACAACGGCGTCTCCAACGACACGATGCTGACGGTGAACGGCACGGCGGAAGCCGAACAGTTTTGTGACCGTCTATGACAACGGCAATCCCGTTGGCATCGGGCAGGCCAACGCAAGCGGCGTATTTGCCATCACGACTTCGGCTCTGAGCGAAGGCCCGCACACGCTGACCGCGCTAACGGCCGACGTTGCGGGCAATGTGAGCGGCGTATCGAACGGATTTGCCGTGACGATCGACACGACGGCGCCGGCGCCGCCGGCAATCACGTCCGTCAGCGACGATGTGGCCCCCGTGACTCGGCGCCGTGGCCGATAACGGTAACTCCAACGATACGACGCTGACGCTGAGCGGCACGGCGGAGGCCGGCAGCACGGTCACCATTTACGACACCGACGGCGTCACGGCGCTTGGCAGCGCCGTGGCGACCGGCGGCAACTTTACGATCACGACGTCGGTGCTCGGCGACGGTCCCCACACGCTCACCGCCAGGGCGACGGACATCTCCGGCAATCTGGGCAGCGCCTCGACTGCATTCCACGTCACCATCGACACCGCGGCGCCGGCAGCGCCGGTGATCACGACCGTGAGCGACGACGTGCTGCCGCAGACCGGCGTCGTGGCGGACAACGGCTCGTCCAACGATACGACGCTGACGCTGACCGGTACGGCAGAAACCGGAAGTACCGTCACAATCTACGACACCAACGGCACCACGGTGCTCGGCAGTGCTGTGGCGGCCGGCGGTGCATTCACGATAACAACCTCGCCGCTGAGCGAGGGCGCCCATACACTCACCGCCAAGGCGACCGATATCACTGGCAATCAGGGCAGCGCCTCGACCGCCTTCCATGTCACCGTCGACACCACCGCGCCGGCTGCGCCGGCGATCACGAATGTGACCGATGACGTGGCGCCGGTCATCGGCGCGGTCGCGGACAACGGCACAACCAACGATACGGCGCTGACGATTGCCGGCACGGCCGAGGCCGGCAGCACCGTCACCATCTATGACACCGACGGCACCACGGTGCTGGGCAGCGCCATTGCGACGGGTGGGAACTTCACCATTACCACTTCGGCATTGAGTCAGGGCGCCCACACGCTCACCGCCAAGGCGACCGATGCCGCCGGCAACGAAGGCAACGCCTCGACCGCCTTTCACGTCACCATCGACACGTCACCGCCTGCGCCACCGGTCATTACGGACGTTACCGACGACGTGCCGCCGGCGATCGGCTCGGTTGCGGACAACGGGTCCTCAAACGACCCCGCGCCGACGATCACCGGCACGGCCGAGGCCGGCAGCACCGTCACGATCTATGACACCGACGGCACCACGGTGTTGGGCAGCGCGATTGCGACCGGCGGTAACTTCACGATCACCACCTCTGCATTGGCCGACGGCGTCCACACGCTCACCGCCAAGGCGACGGACGCAGCCGGCAACCAGGGCGGCGCCTCCACCGCGTTCCATGTCACCATCACAACGACGGGTCCGGTGCCCGGCGTGCTGTCGTTCACCGGGCTGACCGACTCCGGCACGGCCGACAGCCCGCCGGTGACGACCGACAATGCGTTCGACCTGACGCTAACCGGGACGGACGCCGGCACCACGGTCGTCTATCAGGTGTCCGTCAACGGCGCCGCTTTCGCCAACACGAGCGCCAATCAAAGCGCGCTGTCGGACGGCGACTATGTGTTCCGCGCCGTGGTCACCGACGGGGCCGGAAACGGCTCGATCAGCAACTCGATCGCGGTGACCATCGATAATACGCCGCCAATCGCCGGCTTGCTGTCGTTCACCGGGCTGACCGACTCCGGCACAACCGACAATCCGCCGGTGACAACCGACAATGCGTTCGACCTGACGCTGACCGGAACTGAAGCCGGCGCCACCGTCATCTATCAGGTGTCGGTGAACGGCGGCGCGTTCACCAATACCTCGGCCAACCAGAGCGCGTTGGCGGACGGCAACTACGTGTTCCAGGCGATTGTGACGGATGCCGCCGGCAACATCTCGGCCAGCAACGCGATCGCGGTAACGGTCGACAATACACCACCGACCGCCGGCACTCTGTCTTTCACAGGGCTGGCCGACACCGGCACGCCGGACACGCCGCCGGTGACGACCGACAATGCCTTCGATCTGACGCTGACGGGAGCGGAGGCCGGGACCTCGGTTGTCTATCAAGTGTCGGTAAACGGCGGCGCCTTCGCCACCACGACCGCCAGCCAGAACGCGCTGGCGGACGGCGACTATGTGTTCCGCGCACTGGTGAGCGATGCGGCGGGCAACAGTTCGACCAGCAACATCATCGAAGTGAAGGTCGACACCGCGGCGCCGGCCTCGGGCGTGCTGTCGTTCAGCAACCTGACCGACACCGGCACAACCGACGCCCCGCCGGTGACGACCGACAATGCCTTCGACCTGACACTGGCCGGCGCCGAGGCCGGCACCGCGGTGGTCTATCAGGTCTCGGTCAACGGCGGCGCCTTCGCCACCACGACCGCCAGTCAGAACGCATTGGCGGACGGGGACTATGTGTTCCGCGCCTTGGTGACCGATGCCGCCGGCAACAGTTCGACCAGCAACAGCATCGAGGTGAAAGTCGACACCGCGGCGCCTGCAGCGGGCACGCTGAGCTTCACTGGACTCACCGACACCGGCACACCCGACACGCCGCCGGTGACGACCGACAATACCTTCGACCTGACGCTGGCCGGCGCCGAGGCCGGCACCGCGGTGGTCTATCAGGTCTCGGTCAACGGCGGCGCCTTCGCCACCACGACCGCCAGCCAGAACGCACTGGCGGACGGCGACTACGTGTTCCGCGCACTTGGTGAGCGATGCGGCGGGCAACAGTTCGACCAGCAACAGCATCGAAGTGAAGGTCGACACCGCGGCGCCTGCCGCGGGCACGCTGAGCTTCACCGGTCTCACCGACACCGGCACACCCGACACGCCGCCGGTGACGACCGACAATGCCTTCGACCTGACACTGGCCGGCGCCGAGGCCGGCACCGCGGTGGTCTATCAGGTCTCGGTCAACGGCGGCGCCTTCGCCACCACGACCGCCAGCCAGAACGCACTGGCGGACGGCGACTATGTGTTCCGCGCGCTGGTGACGGATGCCGCGGGCAACAGTTCGACCAGCAACAGCATCGAAGTGAAGGTCGACACCGCGGCGCCGACGGCGGCCGTGGCAATTACCGCAATCTCAGACGACACCGGCACGGCTGCGGACTTCATTACCAACGACACGACGCTGATCGTATCCGGCACCAACGGCACGTTGGGTAGCGGCGAGAAGGTCCAGATCAGCAGCGACGCTGGCATCAATTGGTTCGACGTGACGCCGCTAGCGGTACGACGACCTGGAACTATGACGACACCGGTACCACTCATGGCGCGAGCTTCAGCTACCAGGTCCGGGTCATCGACGATGCCGGCAACGTCGGCAACACTGCCAACCAGGCAATTACGATCGATACCGCCGCACCGACTATCATGATCGACACGATCTCCGGCGACGATGTGCTCAACGCGCAGGAAGCGCAATCCAACTTGTCGATCAGCGGCACCACCACGGGGGTTGAGGACGGCCAGCACGTCACCGTCATCTTCAACGGCCAGAGCTACGACGCGGTGGTTGCCGGCGACGCGTGGACAACGATCGTGCCGAGCGCCGATCTCGCGCACGCCGTTCTGCCCGATAGCCAATATTCAGTGACGGCAGACGTCTCCGACCTTGCCGGCAATCCCGCGCCGCAGGCCAGCCGGACGCTGACCGTCGACGAGGCCGCGTTGGTCACGCTCACCATCGTGACGGCGAACGGCTACGACATGCACGGGCTGTATGGCGATATCGCCCACACCGATGTCAATTTCAGCGTTGCGTCAGCCAATTTCTTCGATGCCGTCAACCCCGGCACCGGCCACACTTTCCATGTGATCAGCGACGTGAACGGCGGCCTCGGAAATCTCACTTACGACGTCCCGAGCAACACGATCACGGGCGGCACCGTCACGGCAATCGAAATCCGGGATACCGCCACCAACGCTCTTCTGGTCTCCATGACCGGTTTTGCGATCGACGCTGTCGCATTGGCCAATGCCGCCAACGCTTTCATGACCAGCTCGGATCCCGTTCCGTTCAGCACCATCTTCAACCAGTATTCGTACGCGGCGACGGGCGGCGCCGGCAACGATGTGATCCCGGGCTTTGCTCACATCGACACATTCGATGGTGGCGCCGGCCTCAATACGGTCGACTACGTTCACTATGGCTCGGGTATTGTCGTCGATTTGGCCGATCCGAGCCAAAACACCGGCAACGCCGCCGGCGATACTTACTCCAACATCAACACGATCATTGGCACCAATTACGACGACACGCTGATCGGCGACGCCAACATCAACGCCCTGGAAGGTGGCGCCGGCGCGGATATGCTCTTCGGCAATGGCGGGTCACTGGACTATGCGTCCTATATTCATGCTCCGACCGGCGTCGTGGCGAATTTGGCCGACCCCAGCCAAAATATGGGTGACGCGCAGGGCGACACGTATTCCGGCATCAACGGCCTCATCGGCTCGAATTACATCGACACTCTGGTTGGCGATGACAACGACAACTATCTGCGCGGACGCGGCGGCGTCGACCTAGCAACCGGCATAGGCGACGTTCTGATCGGCAACGGCGGGTCCGACTGGGCCGACTACAACAACGGCCCGCCGGTGCGCGTCGATCTGACCGCGCCCGGCAGCAATACCGCCGACGCCTACGGCGACAGCTATATTTCGATCGAGAACATCCGCGGCTCGCATTTCGGCGATGCGCTCAAGGGTGACGCCGGCGACAACAAGCTGACAGGCCAAGAAGGCGCCGATCTTTTCATTTACAGCGGCGGCGCCGATACGGTTACCGACTTCAGCCAGACCGACGGCGACCGGATCGATCTGGCCGGCACCGGCCTGACCACGTGGGCGCAGTTGCAGCCGCTCATCAGCCAGAACGGCGGCGGTACCCTCATCGATTTCGGCTCCGGCAATACCATGACGCTGACCGGCGTTACGGCGGCCAACCTGACCGAGGCTGACTTTATCTACGGCGCCGCCACCATCACCGTGGTGACGCCGAACGGCATCGACCTGCACGGGCTCTATGGCGACATCGCTTTTGCCAGCATCAATACCGGCGCCGCCACCGCGACGCAGTTCGACGCCGTCAATGGCGGCACCGGTCACACGTTCCATGTGACCGGCAGCGGCCTGACCTATGACGGCAGCGGCAATCTCACCGGCGGCACGATCAAAGAGTTCGATATCCTCAGTACCTTGACCGGCGAAACACTGGTCACCATGACCGGCTTCGCCATCGACGCGGTTGCGTTGCAGGCCGCCCTTGATTCGATACAAACCGCCGGCGGCGACCCGACCAAAATCGCCCCACTCAGCGCTATTTTCAATCAATATGCGTATACGACGACGGGCGGAACCGGCAACGACGTGCTGCAGGCCTTTGCCAATATCGACTCCATCGACGGCGGCGCCGGTCTCAACACCATCGACTTTGCCCATTACGGCACGGGCATCACCGTCAACCTGGCCGATCCGAGCCAGAACACCGGCAATGCCGCCGGTGACACCTTGAGCAACTTCAACAGCGTCATCGGCACGAACTACAACGACACGCTGATCGGAGACGCAAACCTCAATGCGTTGGAAGGGCTCGGCGGCGCCGACATACTGATCGGCAACGACTTGTCGCTGCCGGACGACGGGATGCTGGATTATGCGTCCTACGGTCACGCCACCACCGGCGTGATAGCCAGTCTGGCCAATCCCCTCGTGAATACCGGCGATGCGGCGGGCGACACCTATTTCCGCATCGATGGCCTGCTCGGTTCAAATTACGACGACACCTTGATCGGCGACGACAATGACAATCTCTTACGCGGGCGCGGTGGCGCCGATACGCTGATCGGCGGCGGCGGGTCCGACACGGCGGACTATTATTTCGGGCCGGCGGTGCGCGTCGACCTGTCCAATCCGGCGAACAATACAGGCGCTGCCTTCGGAGATACCTACGACTCGATTGAAAACCTGCGTGGCAGCGCATTCGACGATGCCTTGAAGGGCGACGCCGGGCCCAATGTGCTGACGGGCATGACCGGCGCCGACAATTTCATCTATAGCGGCGGTGTCGACACCATCGCCGATTTCGACCGATCCGGCGGCTCGTTCCAGCCCGCTGAAAGCGACAGGATCAGCCTGACCGGCTCCGGGGTGACAACCTGGGCGCAGCTACAGCCGCTCATTAGCCAGAGCGGTGGCGATACCCTGATCAGTTTGAGCCCAGGCAACACCATCACACTGACCGGTGTGACCGCTGCCAACCTGACGGCAGCCGACTTCATTTTTGGAACGGCGCCGGTCATCGCCGGCGACCTGACGGTTCGCGTGCTGCAGGGCGGCGCGGTGCAACTTAACACCGCGAGTCTCCCGCCGGATCTTGTGGCGCTGGACGCCGACACCCCGGCGAACCAGCTCATATACACAGTGGACGCAACGTCGAATGGCCACATTGTCGTTACGAATAACCCGAATACCGTATTGACCGCAGCTGAAACGTTTTCATTCACCCAGCAAGCGCTCGATAACAGGATCGTTTACTTCGTCAGCGACCCCGATGCCCCGATTGGGCCGACCGGCCTTTTTACAGTGTCGGTGTCGGACGGTGGCACGCCGGCTACGGCGACCGTCACCGCGTTTATCAGCACCGCACAGATCAACGTACTGACGAACAGCGGATTTGATTTCGACGGCGATGACCCGATCGTGAAAATGGGTTTGGGCGTGACCCAAATGGGCGGTCTCGCCGCGGTTGAAGCCGGCGCCACGGCATCCAAGTTCACAATCGTTTACGACGGCGGCAGCACCGCAGAAGACCGCATCTTCCAAGTCGACGGCATTTTTTCGCTTTCACCCGGGCTCACGGGTATTATTTCGACGATCACGGAAAAAGATGGATTGGGAAACGCACTCGCCGAATTTCGGTTCGCGCCGAATACCGTTGCGGCCGAAGCCTGGCTGCCGGACGTGGTTGCCGCCTCGCAGGGCGACAATAGTTTGATCGACGCGTTGACTTCATCGTGGAATTTTGGATTTGTCGGCGCGGGCGGCAACGACGCGTTCAGCACAAACGACCAACAGGATTTCTTTATTGGCCACGCCGGCAGCGACACATTCGACGGCGGAGCCGGCTATGACCGCGCCCTTTATACCGCCGCGACCGGTCCGATTACGGTCGACCTCGCCGCCGGCACGGTAACCGGGGACAGCTCGGTCGGTACAGACACGCTGCGGTCCGTCGAGTTCGTCAGCGGAACCAGTTTCAACGACGTCTTCGTGGCTACCGGCTTCAGTTCGCAGAGCGCCAATGCCGGCAGCACCTGGGGCGGCAACACCACTGGCACTTTCAACCAATTCGAAGGGCGCGGCGGCGATGACATAATTACCGGCAACGACAACACACGCATTTCCTACAGTCATGCGCTTGCCGGCGTCACGGTCGATATTAGTCTAGGCCAAGCTTACGGAACCGACCCGGGCGACATTGCCGGCGTGGGCATTGATACCTTCAGCCACGTGACCCGCATCATCGGCTCGTACTACGACGATACGTTGATCGGCAGCAACCAAGACGTCAGTTTGACCGAATATTTCGAGGGCCGCGGCGGTGATGACTATATTGACGGCGCCGGCGGCACCGATATCGCTGTATACGCAAACGATCCCGCTCGGCCCGGCCCAATCAGCGGAATTTACGTCGATATGGCGCAGGGTATTGTGACTGGAGGCGATTTCACCGGCACCGACACCTTGCGTCATATTGAAGGCATCGTCGGCACAGAATTTGACGATACCTATGATGCAACTGGTGGCGATGGAACCGGAGGCAACCCCGGCTTTGGCGAGTCCGGAGCAGCAAACGTCGGCGACCGCGGCACGCTTAATATTTTCGAAGGCGGCGGCGGTGACGATACAATCATCGGGAACGGCAACACCCGCGTCATGTACAGAAACGCCGATGCCGGCGTGACCGTCGATCTCAGCGCCGGCACCTCGTACGGGACTGCGCCGGGCGATGTGGCCGACGTCGGCGCCGATACAATCAGCGGCACGCCGCGGGTCCGTGGCTCGGAGTTTGGCGACATAATCTCCGGCAATGGCAGCAACAACCTATTGGAAGGCGAGGGCGGTAACGACGTCCTCGATGGCAAGGACGGCAACGACACCCTGACCGGCGGAACGGGGTCCGACATATTCAGGTATCATCCACACATGGGTGCCGGCGGCACCGACATTATCACCGACTACAATCAGAGTGAGGGCGACCGGATCGATCTCAGACAGGCAATCAACAGCGGCATCATCGACTACACCACCCTATTATCGCATACCTCGATAATGCAAGTCGGATCCGACACCGTCATTCAATTTGGTGGGAACGCAAGTACGACATTGACGTTACAGAATTTCACAGACCCATTGACGGCAGCCGACTTTATTTTCCACAGCACCCCCAGTACAGGACAGGATCAGATTGCAATCAGCGTGCAGACGACCGACGGCTACAATTTCAGCACGCTGTACGACGACATGGCGGGCGGGATCGGCAACGTCACCGGTATCGACGATAGCCGCTTTGCCATCACCAATTTAGTCGCCGGCCTCACTTTCCTGGTGACGGTCAGTGGCGGCACCGTCGTCGCCGGAGAAGTCACGCCGTTTACCGGGACCGTTACCGCGATCGACATCTACGACAAAGACTACAACAGTCTTGCCACGTCGAATGGCTGGGACTTCTCCGCGTCCGATCTGAACAACGCGCTCACCGCCTATCACAACGATCCGGCGCAAACCGCGGGTCTCGATACGATTTTCGCCAACGTCAGCTACAGTGCGGTCGGCAATTTCGTCGGCGGCAATCAGTTCAGCAACAATGCAGTCAATTTCGGCGGCGATACATTCCTGAGCGACGGCGCGCATGCGAGCGTCTTCAATGGCCTCACCAACGGTACCGGCGACTATGTGGGCGATACGGTCGATTACTCGCACGCTGGGTCAGCGGTGACGGTCGATCTCAGCTCAACCGGTCCGCAAGCCGGCGCCGGCAACGATATCCTGGCCAACATCGAAAACCTGCGCGGTTCGATTTTTGCCGACACGCTGACCGGCAACGCCGACAACAATGTGATCGAAGGCGGACCCGGCAACGATAATCTCAACGGTGGTGGCGGCGGCTACAACACGGTCAGTTACGAACACGCGCCTGGTCCGGTTACGGTTGACCTGTCCGTTACGACGCAACAGGATACGGTGTCCGCCGGGCTCGACACGATTTCGAATTTTGCGGCCGTGCGCGGTTCGAGCTTCGACGACATACTGACCGGCAAGGGCGACAGCGTGCTCGAAGGGGGGCCCGGCGGCGACGAACTGCATGGCACCGGAACCGATACCGCCAGCTACGAACATGCCGCGACCGGCGTAGTTGCGAATCTCGCCAGCCAAGTATTAAATAGCGGCGATGCTGCGGGCGATACCTATTTCAACATCGCCAACCTGACCGGTTCGCATTTCAGCGATACGCTCGTTGGTGACGGCGCGGACAATGTGCTCAACGGCAACGGAACCTCTGACACCGGTATCGATCTTCTCACCGGTGCGGCAGGTGCCGACACCTTCGTCTTCGCCGGCGGCCATGTGATGGTGACCGATTTCAACCAAACGGAGCATGATCAAATCGATCTAAGCTTCCTCAATAACGGTGCAGGAATCGATCAAGTTGCCTTGCAAGCTTTGCTCGATGCAGCGTCAAATTTGCCTGTGATCGATTTTGGTGATGGTCAGACGCTAACGTTAAACGTGACCGTCGATACGTTGACGATCAACGACTTTATTCTGAGTCACTCAGTGTAATGTGGCGTCGCAATTAGCCGTTCGCGCGGGGCTGGGCCGTTAGAATGCCGACTGGTAAAGGTAGCGGGTGGGCTGCAGGGCTCGCGGTCGCCATGATCGCGTGCGGTGTTGTGGTCTTGACCGCACCGGTTGCGCGAGGGGAAACCCTCGAGCAGGCGCTGGTCGAAGCCTATCGCAACAATCCCTCGCTCAACGCGCAGCGCGCCGCGGTGCGCGTGACCGACGAGAACGTCCCGCAGGCCTTGTCGGGCTACCGGCCAAAAGTCACCGTCACGGCCAGCGGCGGCGAGCAGTCGCTGTCGTCGACCACGCGCGTCATCAGCCCCAATCTGCCGGCCGACAAGCCGCCCAACAATCCGGCCATCTACGCCACGCAAAGCGGCTACAACAGCCCGTTTAATTACGGCGCGACCATCACGCAGACGCTGTTCAACGGTTTCCAGACCGCCAACAAGACGCGCCAGGCGGAAAGCCAGGTGCTGGCTGCGCGCGCGACCTTGGCGAACACGGCGCAGACGGTGCTGCTGAATGCGGCGACCGCCTATATGAATCTTTTGCGCGACAGCGCGATCCTCGATTTGCAGCGGCGCAACGTCGAAGTGTTGCAGGAGCAATTGCGCCAGACGCGCGACCGCTTCAACGTTGGCGAAGTCACGCGCACCGACGTCGCGCAGTCTGAATCGCGGCTTGCCTCGGGACGCTCGCAGGTGCTGACGGCGGAGTCCAACTACAACGCCTCGAAAGCGACCTATCGCCAGGTGATCGGTTCCAATCCGAGCCGGCTCACGCCCGGCGCCCCGGTCGACCGGTTCTCGCCGCGCACGCTGCCGGCCGCGGTTGCCGTCGGCACGACCGCGCATCCATCGGTGGCGTCGGCGCAATACAATGTCGACGCGGCGCAGCTTGCGGTGTCGGTGGCGGAAGGCGCGCTGCTGCCGAACCTGTCGGTGCAAGGCAACTACACCAAGAACTATCTCGCCGTCGGCAGCCTCAACACCATGGAGAGCTACAACGCCTCGGTGCTCGGAACGCTGACCGTGCCGATCTACCAGGGCGGCGCGGAATACTCGCTCATCCGTCAGTCCAAGGAACAGCTCGCGCAGCGGCGGCTCGACTTCGACACCACGCGCGACAGCGTCCGGCAAAGCGTCGTGCAGTCCTGGGGTCAGCTCGAAGCGGCCAAGGCCAATATCGACGCGACGCAGGCGCAGGTGCAGGCGTCCGAGATCGCGCTCAACGGCGTGCGCGAGGAAGCGCGCGTCGGCCAGCGTACGACCCTCGACGTGCTCAATGCGCAGCAGGAACTAGTCAACGCGCGCGTCGCGATGGTGAGTGCGCAACGCGACCGCGTGGTGGCATCCTACACGTTGCTGGCCGCGGTCGGCCGGCTGTCGCCCGAAGTGCTCGGCCTGCATGTGTCGTCCTACGACCCGGTCGTGCATTACCAGCAAGTGCGTGATAGCTGGGCCGGCGTGCGCATCCCCGACGGAAAGTGAGTCGGCCGGGTCAAACGCCACGACGTGAAATAGAACGAAAGCCTGCCAAGTGAATGAAAAAACAAAAGAAAATGGATCGCAAGATCGGTCCCGCCGTTTTTCCGTCGCTCCGATGATGGATTGGACAGACCGGCATTGTCGGTTTTTCCATCGTCTGCTTACGCGCCGCACGTTGCTCTATACCGAGATGCTGACCACTGGTGCTGTGTTGCACGGCGATCGCGCGCGGCTCCTGGCGTTCGATCCATTTGAGCACCCGGTGGCGCTGCAACTCGGCGGCTGCGAACCCAAAGCGCTTGCCGCGTCCGCGCGCATCGGCGCGGATTTTGGCTATGGCGAGGTCAATCTCAATGTCGGCTGTCCCTCCGACCGCGTGCAAGAGGGCCGCTTCGGCGCTTGCTTGATGGCGGAGCCGGCGCTTGTCGGCGATTGTGTCGCCGCCATGAAAGCGGCAATCGACATCCCGGTGACAGTGAAGTGCCGCATCGGCATCGACGAGCAGGATCCCAACGAGGCGCTGTTTGATTTTGCGAAAATGGTGAAGGCGGCGGGCGCTGACGCACTGGTCGTGCATGCGCGTAAGGCTTGGCTCAAGGGGTTGTCACCGCGCGAGAACCGTGATGTCCCGCCGCTCGACTACGAATGCGTTCGCCGGCTCAAAGCGGCGCACCCCGATTTTGAAATCGTTCTCAACGGTGGCGTCGCGAGTTTGAAGCAAGCGCAGGCCGAACTCGCGACTTTCGATGGCGTCATGATGGGGCGCGCCGCTTATCAAGAGCCGTGGCGGCTGTTGGCGGTCGATCCGATGCTGTTCGACGAGCCAGCGCCGTTTGCGTCGGCGAAGGACGCCGCGCATGCGCTCATTCCCTATATCGAGCGCGAGTTGGCGCGGGGCGTGCGTCTGCACGCCATCACACGGCATGTGCTTGGGCTTTTTCGCAGTGTCCCGGGCGCGCGCGCCTTCCGCCGCCACTTGGCGACGGAAGCGGTCAAGCCGGGTGCCTCCGCGCAGGTCATGGCTGATGCGCTGGCGTTGGTGCTGGACAGGGACGCGGATTTGGCGCACATCGCGGCCTGACTGTTTTCCAGCGCGCTTTCCTCCGGTGAAATATGGTCCTCGGTTATCCGATCGGCGAGATCGCTCTGCTCGCGTTGTGGATCGTTGCCGCCGGAATTGTGGTCGGCATCCTCGCCGGACTGTTCGGCATCGGCGGCGGGGCCATTATCGTACCCGTGCTGTACGAGGTGTTTCGCGCGCTTGGCGTGCCGGAAGAGATACGCATGCAGCTCTGCATTGGCACCTCGCTCGCGATTATCGTTCCGACGACGATCAGTGCTTTTCTTGGCCACAGGAAAAAAGGCGCGGTGAATATGGAGGTGGTCCGGACTTGGGGGCTGCCGGCCGTGGTCGGCGTCGCGATTGGCTCTGTTGCGGCAGCCTATGCACCATCGTCGCTGTTCAAAATCGTTTTCGTCGTTTTCGCAGCCTTCATCGCCGCGCGGATGCTGCTCGGGAATGAACGATGGAATCTCGGCAACGATCTACCGTCACGGAAATTGTTGGGGCTTTACGGCTTTATCACTGGGCTGTTTGCCTCGATGGTGGGCGTGAGTGGCGGCGCGGTGTCGAATGCTGTGCTGACGCTCTATGGCCAGCCGATGCAAAGGGCGGTCGCCATTTCGGCTGGCATCGGCGTGCCGATCACGATTGCCGGCACGATCGGCTACGTGCTGGCCGGTTGGCGCCACGTGGCCGATTTGCCGCCGTTGTCGATCGGTTTCGTGTCGTTGATCGGTGTTGTGCTGATGGCGCCTGTGTCGAGCTTCACGACCCGCTACGGCGTCAGGTTTGCCCATTGGCTGCCGCGCCGGAAGCTGGAGATCGGCTTCGGCATATTCCTGGCGCTGGCGTCGCTGCGGTTTCTGATCAGCCTGCTTTAGAGCGCATGATCCCGAAAAGCGGGACCCGGTTTTCGGACAAGGTCATGCGCCAGCGGGCTAAGGCTGGCCGCGCATGCGCAGTTTGTCACCGCGTACCTCCCAGCTTTCGAGCCGGTTGAGGAAGCTCATGCCGAGCAGGTTGTTCTTGAGTTGACCGGCTTGCGCGACGAGCGCCGGCACTGCGTGCTCGGTTAGGCGGCCGACGGCGATGCGATCGATGGTCACGGGCGCTGCGCGGGTGCGGCCGTTGGCAGTGTCGACATTCACCGAATAATTGAGCACCTCGATCGGCAGGCCGGCAGCCTTGGCCGCATCCTGCGTCAGTACGACCGAGCTCGCGCCGGTATCCAGGACCATCGGCACCCGCGCGCCATTAACGTGCGCGGCGACAGCAAAATCGCCGCTGCGCGCCCGCACGACTTCGACGTCGCGGCCGTGACCGGCGACATGACCCGGCATCAATTCGGCGACCACGCGGTCGGATGCATCGCGCAACTCGAACCGGTAGGTGTAGGCGACCACCAGCAACAACCCGACCACCGCCCAAAACAGCATCGCTTCCAGCGCCTTGCTGAGCTTCTCGCGGAACATCACGAGCACCAGCCCTCCGACGAACACCGCCACGGCAACTTTAATCACGAGCGAACCGACATCATGGCGCAGCAACTTGGCGATGGCGTCGTGGTCGTTGCTAGTGGCGATTAGCACCGCAAGCGATAGAGCAACGCCAAGCACCAGGGACCAGGTCAGTCGGCGGCTCACGGCATCATCCTGTTGTGCTGGCGGCGTTGCGGTCGGCAAGGCGCGCCGGCAGTTCGTTCATCGCGCGAGTGCGCTCCGAGGCGGTCATGCCGCCCCAGCGCGAAATCTCCTCGATCGTGCGTCCGCAGCCGAGGCAGAGCCCTGAGCGGGCGTCCAATGTGCAGATTTTGACGCAGGGACTTTCTATCATCCGGTAGCCCGTTCATCAACTCGCTCCCGAAGATAGGCGGCGCAACGGGGAAAACAATCGCTGGCATTGTCGCACGACAATTGGGCTCAGGTGCCGGCCCGGAACAGCGGCCGCTGGCGCAGACGCTGCCTTTCCTCCGGCGAGAGGATCGGCTCGCCTGGGGCGATCGATGGCGCCTTCATTTCCAGTACCGGGGCCATCGCCGTCACCACGCGCTCGGGCGGGAAGGTCACCACAACTTCGGTGCCGATGCGCAGCTTGGATTTCAGGCTGAACGTGCCGCCGTGCAGGTCGACCAGGCTCTTGGCGATTGGCAACCCAAGACCCGCGCCTTGTTCGGCCGATTTGATCGAGTTGGAGCCTTGCCCGAAAGAGGCGAGCACGACCGGGATTTCCTCTTCAGGAATACCAGGGCCGGTGTCTTTGACGCTCATATATTGACCGCCAGATGCGGTCCAGCCCACCTTGAGCCAGATCTCTCCGCCCTGCGGCGTGAACTTGATCGCGTTCGACAGGAGATTGAGGCAAATCTGGCGCACCGCGCGTTCGTCCGCCCAAAGCCGCGGCAGGTCAGGTTCGAACACCTCGTGAATGATGATGCCGCGGTTGGTGGCGCGCAACTTGAGCAGGTGGTGGCAATCCTCGACAATGGCGGCCAGCGAGATTGATTCCTCGTTGAGCTCGTAGCGGCCGGCTTCGATGCGCGACAGATCGAGGATCTCATTGATCAGCCCGAGCAAGTGCACGCCGGAATTATGGATGTCGCCGGAATATTCCTTGTAAGCGGGAATCGCGTGTTCGCCGAACACTTCGCTTTTCATCACCTCGGAGAATCCGAGAATGGCGTTGAGCGGCGTACGCAACTCGTGGCTCATCTGTGCAAGGAAGCGCGACTTGGAAATATTGGCCGCTTCTGCGCGCCGGCGCGCCTCGTCGGAAATCGCTTTGGCCTGCTCGAGCTCGCCGATCAGTGCGTCTTTCTCGGCGCGTGCCTCCAAAGTTGCCAACGTCGTCGAGTAGAGCCGGTAGGCGAGCACGGCGAAATAGCCCTGTGCGCTTAACGCCATGATGGCAAGGATGTAGTCACGCAACGTGGCTTGCAAAGCGAAGTGCAATGCAATCGCTGCAGTCGCCGGAAAAGTGGCGGCAAAGGCCGCGATCGGCAAACTCGATGCCAGCATGCTGGAGACCGCCACGACCAGCAGCATCACGAACAACATGAAGGTGGCGGTATTTTCGTCGGTGCCGGCGGGGTTGGTCAGGACAAACATCCATGCCAGGCCGTAGAAAAGGTCGAGCGTGATAAACCGCAGACGCCATTGGCGAGCCGAGAACTCGGCCAAAGGCAATTCGAGCATCTGCCGGCACTTTGTGACCATGACGGCATGGATGACGAGCATTGCGGCCGTCCAGACGCCGGCTTTTACAGCGCCGACCCACAGGCTCGACAGAAAACCGACGGTCGCGACCAGGAGCAGGATGACAAGCGAGGCGGACAGCCGGTTCTGGGCGTATTGGCGCAGCAGCTCATAGTCGAAGGCGGGGCGGGTGCCGCTCGACGAGATCAGCCGGTCGCGCGCGTCGCGCACATATTGCGCGGAAAGCCGGCGCTTGACCGGCGAGCTTACCGGCGGCAGGGCCGACAAATCAGGTTGTTCGCCTGGAACTGGCATAAAAAAACGACGCGTCTACGATGGTTGCCCCCCATGAACCTCCCGCAAATTCCTTAAGACCGTGCTTAAAATCGGGCTAAAAAGGCTGGTTAACGAAATTTTCCAGCGCGTTTGACAGGCCTTTTTCCGCGTGTTCGGCTGTTGCCTTGGGGAATTTGACCGGAAATACCCGCAATGAAGCTCTATGACAGCAAATTTGCGCCGAACCCACGGCGCGTGCGCATCTTTTTGGCCGAAAAGGGCATTTCGGTCCCGATGGAACACGTCGATATCGGCGCCAAAGCCCACAAGAGCGCCGAATATGCCGCCATCAACCCGCTTCAGCGGATGCCGGCTTTGGTGCTCGACGACGGCACCATCATCACCGAGTCGATTGCCATTTGCCGCTATTTTGATGTTCTTCACCCCGAGCCCTCGCTGTTCGGGGCCGGGGCCAAGGAAATTGCCCTGGTGGAGATGTGGAACCGGCGCTGCGAGCTCAACCTGTTCTTTACGGTTGCTCACGTCTTTCGCCACACCCATCCGGCGATGAAAGAGCTGGAAGTCCCGCAGATACCGGATTGGGCCGAAGCCAACAAGCCGCGCGTCATCGAGTTTCTCGGCATTCTCGACGAGCAACTGAAAAAGACGCACTTCATCACAGGCGACCGCTACATGGTCGCCGATATCACCGCCCAGTGCGCGATCGATTTCATGAAGCCCGCGCGGATCGCCATGCCGGATGGATTGACCAATCTCAAGCGCTGGCATGGCGATGTGAGCGCGCGGCCGAGCGCGAAGGCGTAGCGCACAATGCGCCTGACCGTGGTCGGCAGTGGCGATGCATTCGGTTCGGGCGGACGCGCGAACACCTGCTTCTGGCTGGAAACCGCCAAGAATAAGGTGGTGGTCGACTTCGGTGCGTCGTCACTACCGGCGTTGAAGGCGCGCAAGCTTGATCCCAACGCCATCGACGCCATTGTGCTGTCGCACCTGCATGGCGACCATTTTGGTGGCCTGCCGTTCCTGTTGCTCGACTATCAATTTCTCGCCCGCCGTGAAGCGCCGCTCGTCATCGCCGGACCGCCGGGAACGCGCGCACGGCTCGATGCAGCGGTCGAAGTGTTCTTCCCGAAAGCGGGGGGGATCAAATGGCGCTTTCCTTGGACCGTTCAGGAAATTGCCGTCGGCGTCGCGAGTGAGGTGCTCGGCCATTCGCTGCTGACGACGGAGGTCGTCCATCAGTCCGGCGCACCCTCGACCGCGTTGCGTCTGTCTGATGGCGAGAAGACGTTTGCCTACTCCGGCGACACCGAATGGACCGAGGCGCTCTTGCCGATCGCGGACGGCGTCGACCTGTTCATGTGTGAATGTTACGCGTTTGCCGGCAAGATGACCGGCCATCTGAGCTGGGAAATTCTCAAACCCCGCCTGGCCGATTTTCGCGCGAAGCAGATCATGTTCACGCACATGAATCCGAGCGTGCTGGAGAAGCTCGACGAACTGAAAGCCGCCGGCGTGCTGATTGCCGCCGACGGCCTGGTGCTGGATTTCTAGCGGCGCTTAGCGGTCGAGCACGGCGATCAAGCTGGAGGAATCCCAGCGGTTGCCGCCCATTTTCTGCACTTCCGAATAAAACTGATCGACCAGCGCGGTGACCGGCAGATGCGCGCCGTTGCGGCGCGCTTCGGAGAGACAGATGCCGAGATCCTTGCGCATCCAGTCGGTGGCGAAGCCGAACTCGAACTTTCCGGCCGCCATGGTCTTGTAGCGGTTCTCCATCTGCCAGGACTGCGCCGCGCCCTTGGAAATGGTCGCGATCACCTTTTCGATGTCGAGGCCGGCGATCTTGGCGAAATGGATGCCCTCGGACAGCGCTTGCACCAAGCCGACGATGCAGATCTGGTTGACCATCTTGGTGAGCTGACCCGCACCGGGCGCGCCAATCAAATTGCAGGCGCGCGCATAGGAGGCGATCACTTTCTCAGCACGTGAGAACGGTCCTTCGTCGCCGCCGCACATCACGGTCAGCGCACCGTTTTCCGCGCCGGCCTGGCCGCCCGACACCGGCGCGTCGATCACGTCGAAGCCCGCTTTCTTGCCGGCGGCGTACAGCTCGCGCGCGATCTCGGCGGAGGCCGTGGTATGATCGACGAAAACGGCACCCTTGCTGATGCTCTGAAAGCAGCCATCAGGCCCGAGCGTGACCTCACGCAGGTCGTTGTCGTTGCCCACGCAAGCCATCACGAAATCCTGGCCTTGGGCTGCTGTTTTCGGCGTCGGCGCCGACTTGCCGCCGTATTCTTTGACCCATTTCTCGGCCTTGGCGGGGGTGCGATTATAGACGGTCACGTCGTGGCCACCCTTGTTCTTGAGGTGCCCGGCCATCGGGTAACCCATGACGCCTAAACCCAAAAACGCCACCTTCGCCATCTGTTCCTCCTTCGCGCTTTTCATTTCCGGCTTGGTTCGAGCCGGCCGATGCTTATCTGGCCCAATAGGTCATTGCGGAAGCGGGCGCGTCAACCTCCCGAGCGCACATTGACCGCAAGACCGCGGTGCCTATGGTGTGCGGTTCGGAACGGCGGAAAGGCGGATCATGGCGGCGAGCAAGGAACAGGTTTTGGCGGCATTGGCAAAAGTGCCGTCGCCCGGCGGCGCGGCTTTGACCGACGGGCGCGTGCTCTCCGACATCGTCGTCTCCGAGGGCAAGGTGTTCTTTTCAATCACGGTTGACGCGGCCTCCGTGAAGGCGTGGGAACCGGTGCGCAAGGCCGCCGAAGATGCGGTGCGCAGCGTTCCCGGTGTGCAGTCCGCGCTGGTGGCTTTGACGGCGGAGCGTGCGGCTGGCAGCGGGGCCGCGCGGCCGCAGCCGCAACCCTCGCCCGCGACCGCCCAGCCGCACGGCCACGCGCGCGCCCATCCCGGCGACAAGGTGCAGCCCGGCGTGCCCGGGATCGACGCCTTCATCGCGGTCGCCTCCGGCAAGGGTGGCGTCGGCAAATCCACCACGGCGGTAAATCTTGCGCTCGGCCTGCGCGATCTCGGCCTGAAGGTTGGCGTGCTGGATGCAGACATTTACGGGCCGTCACTTCCCAAGCTGCTGGCCATCAAGGAGAAGCCGCAAACCGTCGGCGGTACGCGGCTCAAGCCGATTGAGCGCTACGGGCTGACCGTCATGTCGATCGGCTTCCTGATCGACGAAGAGACGCCGATGATCTGGCGCGGTCCGATGGTGATGTCGGCCATTACGCAGATGCTGCGCGAAGTGGAGTGGGGCAAACTCGACGTCATGGTGGTCGACATGCCGCCGGGCACCGGCGACGCGCAGTTGACCATGGCGCAGCAGGTACCGCTGAAAGGGGCGGTCATTGTCTCGACACCGCAGGATTTGGCTTTGCTCGATGCGCGGCGCGGCGTCTCCATGTTCAAGCGCGTCAACGTGCCGGTGCTCGGCATTGTCGAGAACATGAGTTATTTTCTCTGCCCGCACTGCGGCGAACGTTCCGAAATTTTCGGCCATGGCGGTGCCCGCCGAGAGGCGGAACGCCTCGGTGTGCCGTTCCTCGGCGAGGTGCCCCTGCACATGACGATCCGCGAAAAGTCAGATGCCGGCCTGCCGGTCGTCGCCACCGAGCCGGACGGGCCGCACGCCAAGATCTATCGTGATATTGCCGCCAAGGTGTGGGACGAAATCAAGCCGGGCTCCGGTACCGGCCGCGCGGCGCCCAAGATCGTGATCGAAGCTTAAGTCGCGCGCCGTCTAGAACTGCAGTGAAATATCGCGGTGGTAGGCGGTGCAGCCGGCAATTGACGGGACGACAGCCGCCGGCAGCTTTTCCTGTTTGCGCAGTCCGATGGTGTCGCGGATCGCCGCTTCATAGCTACTCAGGCCAGGCAGCACGCTCTGAACCGCCTTCTGCCGCCATGTGACTTCGGTCTGGTAGGTCGTCAGCGCACTGTCGAGCGCTTTCAGCGCGTCGCCTTTATTCGGCGTGCGGCTGGTGAGGGCACGGCGTGCCTTGTAGAGCTCGGACCGCACTTTATCCGCGCCCGCAATTGCGCCGATTTTTTCCATCACGGTCTGGATCGCATCGGCGGCCTTTTCCGGCGGTTCTTTGTCGACAGTGCCGCGCAGGCCTTCGATATCGTTTTTCGCCGCAACTAGGTCCGGTGTGCTGCGGAGGGTCTTCACAGTCTTGATCACGGGCTCGTAAGCGGAGTCCACATCGCGGCGGTAAGTGAGGCGCGCGCGCCTGTTGGCCGTCAGCAATTGTCGAAACGCCTTGTGTTCGCCGTCCCAATTGCTCGGGATGGCGGTTGTGAGCTGTTTCTTTTGCGTTTCGAGGTTATCGATTTCCGCCTTCAGAGTGGCGGCACGCGCTGTGTCGTTGGTTGCGCGGACGACGTCCTCTTTCATGTCCTTGATGCTCGCGTCGAGTTGGCGAATGTCGGCCTGAATATCGCGTACCTGATGGTGCAACGGCGCGTAGGTTTCCGCGCGTTTTTCGATTGCATCCTCCGCTTTGTCGACAGCGTCGAGCAGGGCGAACGAAGCCTCGGCCTTGCCGAAGCTGTCGGTCAGATCCTTGTGCAAATCCTCCGGCAAGCTCGACAGATCGAGCCCGCGCGCCTTGGCGATCGCGCCGCGGATCGCCTCTCCATTCTCCGCGAATTCGCCGGACACGTATTGTTCGACGCAATATTGCAGCCCCGGATTGATCGGCGGCGGCGCGGTGCTGGCGCCGAGCGTGACCCGTTGCGGCAGGTAGTTCACCAGACGCGGCGTCGCGGCGACGATCACCAGCACCAAAAGCTGCATCAGAATGAAGGGTATGACGCCCTTGTACATCGACAACGTCTTGACGAACGAGGGTGCGACGCCGCGCAGGTAGAACAGGGCAAAGCCGAACGGCGGCGTGAGAAACGACGTCTGCATGTTGACGCCGATCATCACGCCGAGCCAGACCGCGGTGACGTTCGCCTGCGGGTCCGTGAGCAGGATCGGCGCCACGATCGGCACGACCACCACGGCGATTTCGATGAAGTCGAGGAAGAAGCCGAGAATGAAGATCACCGCCATGACGGTGAAGAATTGGCCCCAGAATCCGCCCGGCAGGCCGGTTAGAAATTCCTTGACCAGAGTTTCGCCACCGAAGCCACGGAACGCCGCGGTCAACATAGCCGCGCCCATCAGAATGATGAACACCAGCGAGGATGTCTTGGCGGTTTCCACCATGACGCTTTGCAGCGTGTTGTCGGTAGTGATCGTTCGCCAGCCGCTCCAGAGCAGCCCGGTCAGCAGGCCGGCGACGCCGATGATGGAAATGACAAGCCAGGCGTAATCGGCACCGGTGGCGAGCTTCTTGATGTTGATGGGGTGGATCTGGACGGCGACAATGATCAGCGCCGCCGAGATGAGTGCGATCGCCGCCGGCCAGTAGGTGCGCGGCTTGTCCTGATGAAGCTGATAGCCCGCCATCACCATGGCGCCGACGGCGCCGACGGCGCCGGCCTGGTTGACGGTGGCGATGCCCATGATGATCGAACCGAGCACCAGAAAAATCAGCGCCAGCGGCGGTACCAGCGCCAGCATCACGCGGCCGGCAAAGCGGAAGTCATACTTGCCGTCGTAGTGCACGGCCGGTGCAATTTTGGGGCGCAATGCCGCAACGATGAAAATGAATACGATATAGACGCCGACCAGCAGAAGGCCCGGCACCAGAGCGCCAAGAAACATTTCGCCGGCGCTGGTGGAGGAGACATCGAACTGGCCGGGCATGGTCAGTTCGCCGGTCGAGGCTTTGTAGAGAAACTTTCGGGCCGTGCTCGCCTGATCGGTCGCGCTGCCCAACTGGTCGGCGAGAATGATGAGCACGATGGAAGGCGGAATGATCTGGCCAAGCGTGCCGGAGGCTGCGATGGTGCCGGTGGCAAGCGGGTGCGAGTAGTTGTTGCGCAGCATCGCCGGCAGCGAGATCAGCCCCATGGCGACGACGGTTGCGCCGACGATACCGGTCGTGGCGGCAAGCAGTCCGCCGACGAAGACGACCGAGATGCCCAAGCCACCGCGCACCGGCCCGAACAGTTGAGCCATAGTCACCAGCAAGTCCTCGGCGATGCGCGATTTCTGCAGCATGATTCCCATGAAGACGAACAAGGGAATGGCGATCAGCGTGTCGCGGTCGGGATCCCAGTACACGCCGCGGAAATTGGTCACGCCCGCGGTCAGCCATTGCGATGGCCCGTCCTGGGTGAAGAAAAAGTCGACATTGCCGAAGAACAGCCAGCCTGAGAGTGCGGCGAGCCCGACGGCGATGATCGCGGAGCCGGGAAGGGCGAAGGCCACTGGGAAGCCCATGCCCAGCGCGGTCATCATCAGAAAGATCAGCAGGACGATGAAGATGAGTTCCATAGGTCCCGCTCAGGTCTCGTAGTGTTCGTGGGCCACGCCGGTTTCGAGCACGCGCTTGCCGGGTTGGCCGAGGAAATCAGCGATCGATTCAAGGAAGTAGCCGCAGAACTGCAGCAGCATTGTAATGGCATAGATGGCGAGGAACCCTGCCATCCAGTATTTGACGTACATGCCGAAGCCGGTCTGTGTGACCTCGAAGCTCAAGAGCGGGCTGTTGATTACGGCGGACCGGCTGCCCATGCCATAAATGATGATGACCCAGCACAACGACATGCCGAGCACGATGCAGCCGATGGCATTGAGGATGCCTTTGGTGCGGTCCTTGAATGCCGCATAGAGCACATCAACGCGAACATGACCTTCTTCGAGGAGCGTGTAGGCGCTGGCGAACAGAAACAGCGCGCCGTACCAGAAGCGCACGAGGTCGGCCATGAAGGCCTGTTCGTAGGAGAAGATGAAGCGGCTGATGACGATCAGCATTTCCGCTGCCACCACCAGCAAGGCGAGCCAGGGAAAACCGAGGCCGCGATGGAATTTGGCGATTACCATTCCGATCGCGATCATCGGAAAGTGGAGCCAGACGCCGCGGAAGCTCGATCGCCCCAAATCGATGGTGAGCTTGTCGCCGATCAGGTCCGGTAGAAAGCCTTCGACGCGCAGGAACGATACGATCGCATCGGCGATACCGATCAGCAGGACCGACCAAAAGGCCGCGCGCACGATATAGGCCGTCATGGAATAGATGATTTCGCTGTCCGGCCGCAGCAACTCGGTTGGCGTGCGCAGCACGTAGGCGATCGCCGCGCCGATCCCGGTCACATAGAGCAAAACCTGAATCAATCCAAGAACGCTGAACGCCCCGCTCACCACGGAGGTCGCGCTCGGCCAGTGCTGCCAATAGTTCAGGTAGTTGTTGATGAGAAACGCGAAGAGCACGCCGATCTCGCTCCACGCGAATGCGCGGCACAGCGTGAGCGCAAGTGGCGCTCCCGCTGACGCGGATACCCCTGCGGTCCCGGCGTGGCCCCCATCGGCCATGCGCAAGTTCCCCCCAAAAGAGGGACGGGGCAACGCCCCGTCCCCGCTTCTCGTTCACATCTGGCTGGCGAACTAGATCTTCAGCACGCGGTTGCGCTGGTCGGTGTAGGGAGCGTCCGCATAGCCCGACCACTTGCCGACGTTCTGACGAGCGGCGGCGAAGGAGTCGTAAATCTTCGCCGTCAGCTTGTCATGGGCGCGGGTTTCCGCGAACACCTCCTCTGACGCTTTGCCGAAGCTGTCGTAGATTTCGTCGCTGAACTTCTTCAGCTTGACGCCGTGATCCTTGATCAGCTTGTCCAGATAGATGCCGTTATTGTAGGTGGTCTCGGCCATCTGGCGCCCATCTTCTTCGTTGCAGGCCGCCTGGATGATCGCCTGGTGGGTCTTCGACAGCTTGCTCCACCACGACTTGTTCATGCCAAAAGCCGGTGCCGATCCAGGCTCATGGAAGCCCGGATAGTAGTAGTACTTGGCCGCCTCGTAGAACTTCATGAAGTAGTCGTTGTACGGGCCGACCCATTCGGTGGCATCGATGGCGCCGGAGACGAGGTTCTCGTAGATCTGGCCGCCGGGCAGTGACACCGGCGAGGCGCCGAGCTTGGCGAGCACGTCGCCGCCGAGTCCCGGGATACGCATCTTGAGGCCCTTGAAGTCGGCGGCGGAGTTCATCTCCTTGTTGAACCAGCCGCCCATCTGCACACCGGTGTTGCCGACTGTAAAGGCTTTGAGGCCAAACTGGTCGGACAATTCATCCCACAACTCCTGGCCGCCGCCATATCTGATCCAGGCGTCCATCTCCGGGTAGGTCAGGCCGAACGGAACGGTGGTGTAGAAGGCGAAGCCGGGATGCTTGCCTTTCCAGTAATATTCCGCCGCGTTGTATGCTTGGGCGTTACCGGAAGCGACCGCATCGAACGATGCGAAGGCACCGACGCGTTCGCCGGCCGCATAATAGGTCACCTTGATCTCGCCGCCGCTCAACTCCTCGATACGCTTGGCGTGACGCTGTGCGCTGATGCCAAGGCCGGGAAAGTCGCGTGGCCAAGTCGAAACGATGACCAGTTCGACTCTTTTTTGGGCGACCGCCGGAGCTGCCAATGTGGTGGACGCCACCGTCGCACCGGCCACAAGACCGCTGGTCTTGATAAAGGAGCGCCGATCCATTTTGTTTTCTTTACGCATATTTCCCCTCCATAGTTCCCATTGTGCTTGTCAAATTCGCACTATGCTTATTTGATGACTCAACCTTCCAACCCCGGCGATCGGACGTATTAACATAGTATAAAAACATAGTTTTTCGGGACGCCGCCATACCCATGTTGATCAAAATTCTTCGCGTTTTCGATGCTGGAAATTGCGCCGTTAAGGGGCGCAAGCCTCAAACCGGGATGAATTTGCGGACTCGAAATAAAGGCGACATAAACTCTGCAAGTTGCACCGCTTCCACTACTTCCGCCGCAAAAAAAACAAGTGCAGAGTGCGCGTGAGCGAGGCGCCCGACGATCAGCCGACGAACGAAAAGCGGGTCAATGCCGCGCGAATGAAGGTGGCCACAGGTCACTACTCTCACAGGAAATCGAGGAGGAATAATCACATGAAGCGTCGTCAATTCTTGACGGCGGCGGGTGCAGGACTTGCCGCAAACGCGGTCGCAATGCCGGCCATCGCCCAGTCGATGCCGGAACTGAAATGGCGTATGACCACAAGCTGGCCGAAGGCGCTCGACACGCTGTATGGCGGCGCCGAAGTTATGGCTAAGGCCATCGCCGAAGCCACCGACAACAAGTTCCAGATCCAGACTTTCGCCGGCGGCGAAATCGTCCCTGGTTTGCAGGCCCTCGATGCCACGTCCAACGGCACGGTCGAGATGGGGCACACCGCGCCCTATTATTACTTCGGCAAAGATCCGACCTTTGCCTTTGGCGCTTCAGTCGCCTTTGGGCCGAACCAGCGTTTGAACCAGGGCTGGTTCTATCAAGGTGGTGGCCAGGAAGCGCTCAATGAGTTCTACAAGAAATATAACGTCATCGGCGTGCTCGCTGGCAATACCGGTTGTCAGATGGGCGGCTGGTTCCGCAAGGAGATCAAGTCCGTTGATGATCTCAAGGGACTTAAATTCCGTATCGGCGGCTTTCCGGGGCGCGTGATCGCCAAGCTGGGTGGCGTGCCGACATCGATTGCCGGCGGTGACATCTATCCTGCACTGGAGAAGGGCACCATCGACGCCGCCGAATGGGTCGGTCCCTATGACGACGAGAAACTCGGCTTCTACAAAGTCGCCAAACACTACTACTATCCGGGCTGGTGGGAAGGCGGCACGATGATCGCCTGCTTCATCAACAACGATAAATGGAATTCGCTGCCGAAGCACTATCAGGCGATCGTTCAGAACGCGGCCGCCTATGCAAACAATTGGATGATGGCAAAATATGACCAACTCAATCCGCCGGCACTTCGACGATTGATCGCGGGCGGGACCCAATTGCATGCCTTTTCGCCGGCCATCATGGAAGCCTGTTATAAGGCGGCCATGGAACTGCACGATGAAATCTCGAAGACGAATGCAAGCTTCAAGAAAGTTTATGATTCGATGAACGCATTCATGAAGCCGGGGTTCTCGTGGTACAGCGTTGCCGAATTGAATTACGACGCCTTCATGGCCCGGCACACATCCTGACCGGCCACTCAAATGAAACCCCCGGAGCGGTGGCTCCGGGGTTTTTCCTTTTTGCATCACAGAAACAACTATTTAGGCGTGGGACCGAACTGAATGGGCGGCAGTTCGATCTGTGGAACTTCAATTTTGACCTTGTTCGGGTCGATGGTCGACGCCGCACCCTTGTAGTGCATGACCATTGCCGGAAATAGGATCACCAACAACACCATGATGACCTGGATCACGACAAACGGCATCGCGCCCCAATAGATCTGTCCGGTAGTGATTGGGTCCATGCGTTTGCCGGTCACACGGTCGATGTAGCTTTCGCTCGGGGAAACCGATCGTAGATAGAACAAAGCAAACCCGAAGGGCGGGTGCATGAACGATGTCTGCATGTTGACGCCAAGGATCACGCCAAACCAGATCAGGTCGATACCGAGGTGTTCGGCGGCCGGCCCGAGTAGTGGGATTACGATGAAGGCGAGCTCGAAAAAGTCCAGGAAGAAGGCGAGCACGAAGACGAAGGCGTTGACGAACACGAGAAAGCCGATCTTCCCGCCTGGCAGCGAGGTCAGCAGATGTTCGACCCAGATATGCCCGTTGACTCCGTAAAACGTCAGCGAGAACACGCGCGCGCCGATCAGGATAAAAACGACGAAAGCCGACAATTTAGCCGTAGATTCTGCCGCCTGGCGGACGAGATCCCAAGTCAGGCGGCGTTTGATGGCCCCCAGAATGAGAGCGCCGCTGGCGCCCATTGCGCCGCCTTCCGTCGGCGTCGCAACACCGATGAAAATGGTGCCGAGCACGAGGAAAATGAGAAACAGTGGCGGCACCATCACGAACGTCGTCTGTTGCGCCATGTGCGATAGAAAGCGAAGGCCGGTGAACCGCGCAACGATCCAATTCACGACCGCGACTGCGAATGCAAAGAGGATCGCGAAAAAGAGACACAGAACTACGTAGTCTGCGCCATGCGACTCGGAGTTGCGCATGACAAGCCAGGCAAATATCGCGCTTGTCACGGCAAGAACCCCAAGCGAGGTCAGGCCGCGGTTGCCGTTTTCTTCCCGGAAGCCGATTGCATCGGGAGGTAGGCCGGGGACCGCCTGCGGCGCGACTAAAGTGATGAGGAATACGTAGCCGGCATAAATGCCGGACAGCACGAGGCCGGGAATGAACGCCCCCTCATACATATCACCGACCGATCGCCCGAGCTGGTCGGCCATGACGATCAGCACCAGCGACGGTGGAATGATTTGTGCCAGCGTGCCGGAGGCGGCGATGACGCCTGTGGCAACGCGTCGGTCGTAGCCGTAGCGCAGCATGATAGGGAGCGAAATCAACCCCATCGAAATGACCGACGCTGCAACGACGCCGGTGGTGGCGGCAAGCAACGCGCCGACGAAGACGACGGCATAGGCAAGGCCACCGCGTACCGTGCCAAACAACTGGCCGATGGTGTCGAGCAGATCCTCGGCCATCCCGGACCGCTCGAGCACGAGGCCCATAAATGTAAAAAATGGAATCGCCAACAACGTTTCGTTGGCCATCACGCCGTAGATGCGGTCGGGCAAAGCTTGAAGGAAGTCGGGAGCGAACTGGCCTAGCGAAATGCCGATCACACCAAAGAGCAAGCCGACGGCGCCGAGGGAGAACGCGGCCGGGTAGCCCAGCAGAAGGAAAATCACGAGGGCCCCGAACATGATCGGCGCCATGTTCGCGATAAAGAATGCTTCCATGCGATCCCCAGCTTCCCCAGCAGAAGGCTAGTGTTTTTCCATCGCTTCGATGAGTTCTTCGGCTTCGGTCTCGATCGAGCTTTTCTGGCCTACGTAAGGATCGGGGATGAGGTTGCGCATGACTGCAATACGCTTGACCAGTTCCGACAGTCCTTGGAAGAACAACATCGCGAATGCGATCATGATCAGGCTTTTGGCCGGCCATTGCGGAAGGCCGCCGGCATTCGTCGACTGCTCGTTGATCTCAAATGAGCTGATAAAGAAGGGTACCGCCGTGATGATCATGACAATCGTTAGCGGCAGCAAAAAGAATGCATGTCCGACGACGTCGATGATGTTGCGCACGCGCTGCGGCAACAAATTGTTCACAATGTCGATACGGATGTGCTCGTTGGCTAGCAGTGTCCATGGTGAGCACAGCAGGAAAACGATGCTGAACAGCAGCCACTGTAGTTCAAGCCATGAGTTTGACGACGTATCGAAAACCTTGCGCACCGTCGCGTTGACCGCTGAAACGACGACGGCAGCGAGCACCAGCCAAGACAGGCGTCGGCCAATCCAGCTGTTGATGGCATCAATCACGCGCGTTGTTGGAAGCAACGCCTTGAGCACAGCGTCGACGCCTTTCACGACGATTCCCCTAGGTCGGCCCTATCGGGCTCTGCGAACCGCGGTCCGCGTGTTTATGTCTTGTTTATCTCTAAACGCCGGCAAGTTTCCCGGCTCGAAAGCTTAAGCCGAAGGATCGGTCGGCCGTCAATGACGAAAAAGCCTCTGAACGCGGCAATCCAGATCCCTTAATGATTTGTTTACCATCCTCGAACCTCCGGTTAACTCGCGCTCGCGTAAAAGAGGTGACGGGACAGTTTGAGGCAAACGCTTTGCGCACGCGGCTCCAGGCCCGCTCGACGCGCACTGCGGGAGACCAACATGCGGCAGTTCACGATCGCCGAACGGGTCGTTGCGGCCGTGCTCTTGCCACCGGCCGTAATGCTGGTGGTCCCGTTTCTTAGCGCATCGCTGGCTCCGCTTTTCGGCGGATACGGGGTGATTGCCGTTTGGCTGATTGCGGTTGGCTCGGTCGGCGCCGCGGTGACTGCTATCGTGCGGTCCATCGCGCGTCCGCTTGCCGGGGCGATCGACACGATCGACGCTCTGGCGCGGGCTGAACTCAATTCCACGCCGGAATTGCCGCCCGATCGCAGTGACATTGCGCGTTTGACGGCCGTGACCGAATGGCTTGCGGCCATTCTCGGTGAGCGGCAGCGCCGGGAACTCGTCCACAGCGATCTCGATCGCACCTGGCAGGCCACGCGTCGTGTCAAACTATCCGCGCTTGCCGGCGAGATCGAGGCCGCGACTGAAGGGGGGATTCAGCCGATCGTCGGTGGCGCCGAAATGCTGGATCAAAAATCCGCAGATATGATGAGCGCGCTGGAGGCGGTCCGGGCGGCCTTTGAGGAAACAGCGCGGGCCGCTGACAGCTCCCGCACCATGAACGAAGCCGCCAGCCAATTATCGGACCAGATGATTCGTGCGGTGGCCGAGATTTCCGAGCAGATGCGGCGGGGTAGTAATCTCGGCCGCGAGGCGGTCGCGCGCGCCAATATCTCGCGTGCAACCATCGATGCGCTGGCAAAAGCCGCCGACCAGATCGGGGACATCGTTACCGTGATCAACGAGATTGCGGCGCAGACCAATCTGCTGGCGCTCAATGCCACCATCGAAGCCGCGCGTGCGGGTGAGGCCGGGCGAGGCTTTTCGGTGGTCGCATCCGAGGTCAAGACGCTGGCAACGCAAACTGGAAAGTCGACCGAGCAGATCGGCGCCAAGGTGGCTGAAATTCAAACGACCACGCGTGAAGCGGTGGCGTCGTTGGCGAGCGTAGCTGAGGCGATCGACCAGCTTTCCGACGTGACCGATTCCGTTTCAGCGGCGATCGAAGAGCAGCGGGCCGCGACCGAAAGCTTCGCGGTCACTGCGCACGATAGCAGTGCCGCCGTGTCCGACGTTGCCGGACGTATGAGCGGCATCGCCGACATGGTCGAGCACTCGCGCGTCACGGCGCAGGAGGTCTCCGCGGTTGCCATTAAGATGCAGACGACGTCGCAGAGCCTATGTCGGGAAGTTCCCGAGATCGTGCGCAAGGCGGTCAAGGCGGATTTGCGCGAATTTCCGCGCTACGACGTGAATCTGATCGCGCGGCTGGAATACGGCAACGGCGCTGACCAAGTGCGGGTGCTTGACGTCAGTCAGGGCGGGGTGCGGATCGAGGGCGTGCACGGGCTCGATGCAGGGGCACAACTCGCCATTACATTCCCTGGCATGAGTCCGATCGCTGGCAAGATCGTACGCGGCGGCGATCAGTTCGGCGTGAGTTTCGCGCCGGCGAGACTGAGCCTGGAAGAGCTGCGAGACCTGGTGACGAAGACCGAACGCGCGGCCTAGCCGCCAGTGACGCTCATATGGCGCGGCAGAGCCGGATTCCGGTGGCGCCGATCGATCACGAAATCATGGCCTTTCGGTTTGCGGCCGATTGCCTGATCGATCGCAGCATAAAGTGCGTCATTGCTCTCCGATGCGCGCAAGGGCCCGCGCAGATCGGCAGCGTCCTCCTGGCCGAGGCACATAAAAAGCGTTCCGGTGCAGGTGATGCGCACGCGGTTGCAGGATTTGCAGAAATTGTGGGTGAGCGGCGTAATGAAGCCTAATCGTCCGCCGGTTTCCTTCACCCGGACATAGCGGGCCGGCCCGCCGGTACGATAGTCGATGTCCTCGAGCGTATAGCGTTCCGCCAGCCGCGAGCGCACCATCGACAGCGGCAGGTACTGATCGAGCCTTGCTTCGCCAACATCGCCGAGTGGCATCACCTCGATCACCGTGAAGTCCATATCGCGGCCATGCGCCCATTCGAGCATGGCGGCGATTTCGTTCTCGTTGACGCCTTTGAGCGCGACTGCATTGATTTTCACTCTGAGGCCGGCTGTCTGGGCCGCATCGATACCCGATATCACTTTGTCGAGTTCGCCCCAGCGCGTGATCGCGCGAAACTTGTCGGCATCGAGCGTGTCGAGCGAGACGTTGATGCGCTCGACGCCGTGATCCTTGAGCTCGCTCGCGTATTTGGCAAGCTGCGAGCCGTTGGTGGTCAGCGTCAGTTCTTTGAGCGCGCCGGTTTTCAAATGGCGCGACAGCGATGACACCAAAGTCATGATGCCGCGGCGCACCAGAGGCTCCCCTCCGGTCAGGCGCAATTTGTTCACGCCCTTATCGACAAAGGCGCTGCACAGCCGGTCGAGTTCCTCCAGGCTCAAGAGATCGGCCTTGGGCAGGAACGTCATGTGTTCCGACATGCAGTAGACGCAACGGAAATCGCAGCGGTCCGTCACCGACACGCGTAAATAAGTGATGGCGCGCTGGAATGGATCGATCAGCGCACGTCGCTGGTTCCCCGCACGATCGATGTCAAGCGTAGTGCCGTCGGTGATTGCAGCCATTTCCATCCCGATATGTGCGGATTCTCTGGTCCGCTACCTCATATAGGCAGTGTGGCGGATAATGGCCATGCCGTCCACCCGCGCAGGGCGCGGAGGAAACAGCCGCAAATTGCGCCCCGCCGCGGCATCGCATCGTGAAATTTTACTTCAGCGTTGTGGCGCCGGAGGTGGTGGCGCGCTCGGCCAGGGCGACGTCACTTGCGGTTGCTGCGCCGGGGTCATTGGTGGCGGTGCCGCCGCTGGGGCAGCCTGCTGTGACGGAGCCTGTCGCGGTGCCGCGGCGACCGGCTTCGGTCTGGGAGCGGGCCTGGCGGTCGGTTTCTTTCGATAAATTTTCTTCTTTGGCGGCGGCACTGCGGCAAGGGTTGCGTTTACCGGGTTCGGGCGGAACTGCGAGCTTTCCGCGAGTTGAACCTCTTGCGTGACCGTCTGGTAGCCGAGGAGCGTAAACGTGACGCTGAAGCCTTTGTCGGTCGGCATCGCCAGCGCGCAGGGCGTCTTGCAGGCCTCGCCGGTCGAGACCTTCGCCTCGGCACCAGGCGGTTCAGATTCAAAGCGGACGGTGTCCTTTGACGGACCAAAGAGCGAGCCGCCAGTCGACGAGCATGCCCCGACGAGAAGTCCCGCGCCCACAATCGCGAGCACTCGATACATTTTACAAGACCCGTTTACACAAGGCGACGAGCGCCTTCCCCGGTCCGCAGGATAGGGCGCGCGGTCTCCGGGCGCAACAGGTGGTCGCGCGCGTTAACCATTTGGGCAGAGCGAGTGCCGTCAATTTGCGGCTTGAAGGGCGGTAACGGCTGCCGGTAATTGCGCAAAGCCACTGATGATCCGGTCGGCGCCGAATTGCGTGGCTGGGATGTCGGTATAGCCGAAGTCCACGGCAATGACCGGTACGCCCGCGGCGCGTGCGGTGCGAACGTCGGTCATTGAATCTCCGATCATGATCGCGCTTTGCGGTTGTCCGCCGGCCGCGGCGATCGTGCGCCGCAGCACTTCCGGGTCGGGCTTTTGCATACCAAAGGTATCCTGCCCGCAGATTGCCGCGAACCGTTCGGCGAGACCTAGCTCTTTAAGCAATTTGACCGACAGGCGTTCGAGCTTGTTGGTGCAGACCGCAAAATGCCAGCCGTCGGCGGACAGCGCATCGAGGGCCTCGATGAGGCCAGGGAAAGGCTGCGAGCGGTCGGCGATATGATCGGAATAATGCGCGACGAAATCGGCAAACAATTGCTCGAGCTTGGCCGGCGGACAAGTGAGACCTTCCGCTTCGACGCCGCGCGCAATCATGGCACGGGCGCCGCCGCCGATCAGACTGCGTGCCGTCTCGTACGGCACTGGCGGCAGATCCTCCCGTGCAAATATCACGTTCAGTGTGTCCACGAGGTCGGGCGCGGTATCGACGAGCGTGCCGTCGAGGTCGAAGACCATGGTGCGGGAGGTCATGGCGAATCGATAAGGCCGGTGGGCGGGTAACGCAAGACTGCGATGGCCGCGGCCCCTGTTCAGCCCCGGCGATGCGGGTTAGATAAGCGGCGACACTCGATCCGGAATTTCGCGGACGGCTCTGCATGGATATCGAGGCTCAAAAACGCGCGGCCGCCATCCGCGCCATCGAATTCGTTCGGCCCGGCATGCGGCTTGGGCTGGGCACCGGCTCGACAGCCCGGCATTTCGTCGAGCTTGTCGGGGAGCGGGTGCGCGCCGGCCTCGACATTGTTGCGGTACCGACCTCGCAAACGACCCATGCCGACGCGGAACGGTTCGGCATCCCCTTGACCACGCTCGATGAGGTCTCGGAACTGGATCTTACCGTTGACGGTGCCGACGAAATCGGCCCCGACCTGAGCCTGATCAAAGGGGGCGGTGGCGCCCTGTTGCGGGAAAAAATCGTCGCCGGCGCCTCTGCGCGCATGATTGTGATCGCCGACGAGAGTAAATTCGTGCAATCGCTTGGCCGTTTCCCGTTGCCGATCGAGGTGGCACCATTCGGCGTGGCGGCCACCCTGCGCGAGCTGGAAAGGGCAGTGGGGGCCCTTCAGCGGCCCGGGACCCTGACTTTGCGAAAAGGGCGGGATGGCCATGCTTTCGTCACGGACGGCGGTCACTGGATCGTCGACGCCGCGCTGGGGCGGATTGACGATCCGCTGGCAATGGCGCATGCGCTTTGCGCAATTCCCGGTGTCATGGAGCACGGCCTTTTCATCGGTCTTGCCCATTTGGCTATTGTGGCAGGATCGGATGGGGTGACGTTGACCGAGCGGGCCTGATCAATCGAAAAAACGGAGCTATCGAAATGAGCGTTCTCAAGGCCCTGCAAACCGCCGCCCGGCTGACCACAATCGTGCTCGCCTTGGTCGTGGCTGGCCCGGCCGCCTATGCACAGAATAAGCCGACCGCGGCGTCCATGCAGTTGGCCAAGGAACTGATCACGATCACCGGCGCCACAGGCATGTTCAATCCGTTGATCGCAGGCGTGGTCGAGCAGGCAAAGCTGCTCTACCTACAGCAGAACCCGGCGCTGAACAAAGATCTCAGCGAAATCGCGGATAAGATGCGCAAGGAGCTTCAGCCGCGCAACGTCGAGCTGCAGAATGAGATTTCCAAGCTCTATGCCACGCATTTTACGGAACAAGAGCTCAAGGAGATTTTGGCCTTCTACAAATCGCCGACTGGCAAGAAGATGCTCATCCAGCAGCCGATCGTCGTCGACGCCAGCATGAGTTTCGCGCAGCAATGGGCCAACAAGCTTTCGGAAGAAGTCACGTCCAAAATGCGCGACGAACTCAAGAAGAAAGGCCACAACATGTGAGGCCTGCGCATCGCGGCGCATTCCTCGAGGCGAAAGCAGATCAGAGCTGATGGCCAATCGGAACGTTGATCTTTTCGTCATAGGCGCGGGGTCTGGCGGTGTGCGGGCTGCGCGCGTTGCGGCGGCCTACGGCGCGCGTGTCGTGGTAGCCGAGGAATTTCGTGTCGGCGGCACCTGCGTCATTCGCGGCTGCGTGCCGAAGAAGCTCTTGGTCTACGCCTCACGATTCTCCGACGAGTTCGAGGATGCCGGCGGCTTTGGCTGGACGGTGCCGAAACCGACATTCCACTGGCCGTCGCTCACCGCCAACGTCGAGCGCGAAGTGACCCGGCTGGAAGCCGCCTACGTCAATACGCTCGATCGCAACGGCGCCGAACTGGTCAGGAGCCGCGCCGTCATCGAGGATGCGCATACGGTCCGCTTGCTCGAAAGTGGCGAACGCGTGCGCGCCGAAACGATCCTGATTGCGACCGGTGGCTGGCCGCATATGGGTCCGCATATCCCGGGCCTTGAGCACGTGATATCCTCGAATGAGGCGTTTCACTTGCCGGAATTGCCCAAACGCATCGTCATTCAGGGCGGCGGTTATATTGCGGTCGAGTTCGCCTGCATCTTCGCCGGGCTCGGCAGCGCGGTCACCATCGTCTATCGCGGCGAGAATATCCTGCGCGGCTTTGACGACGACATCCGCGAGCACCTGCGCAACGAAATGCGCGGCCGCGGCATCACCGTGACCTGCGGGCATACGGTCAGCACGGTCGATAAAGCCGGCGACGAATACGTGACGAAACTGTCCGACGGCAGCATGATCACCTCGGACAAAGTGATGTTCGCCATCGGCCGGCGACCCAACGTCATGGGACTCGGGCTCGACAAGGTCGGCTGCATTATCGCCGAGCACGGTGGCATTGCGGTCAATGAGTTTTCGCAGACGTCGGTGCCGAGCATCTATGCCGTGGGAGACGTCACCCACCGGATCAACCTCACGCCGGTGGCCATTCGCGAGGGCCATGCCTTCGCCGATACCGTCTATGGCGGCAAGCCAACCTCGGTCGACCACGATAACGTGCCGACGGCCGTGTTTTCCGAGCCCGAACTCGGTGTGATCGGCCTCACCGAAACGCAAGCGCGCGAGCGCTGCGCCAAGGTCGATGTCTACAAGACCTCGTTCCGTCCGATGAAGGCGACGCTATCGGGCCGCGAGACCCGCTGCTTCATGAAGCTCCTGGTCGACGGGGACACCGACCGCGTGATCGGTTGCCACATTGCGGGGCCGGATGCCGGCGAACTGATCCAGGCCGTCGGCATTGCCGTGAAAATGGGGGCGACCAAGGCCGATTTCGACGCCACCATGGCGGTGCACCCGACCGGCGCGGAAGAGCTGGTCACCATGCGCGAAAAAGCCGTCAGCTACGGCCGCGCCGCCGCCGAATAGCCGCCAATAACCACGGTTTTTGAATATCTGGTTGCAGGCTGGGGCTCTCGTGTATAACCCCGGCCGAGCGTTGGAGTTTTCGACGATGGCCGAACGGTGGACGCCCGATAGCTGGCGCGCAAAGCCCATCCTGCAGGTTCCGGACTACCCGGACCGGCAGGCGCTTGATGGTGTCGAGAAGCAGCTTGCCACCTATCCGCCGCTGGTCTTTGCCGGCGAGGCGCGCAACCTGAAAATGCAGTTGGCGCGCGTGGCGGCCGGTCAGGCTTTCCTGTTGCAAGGCGGGGATTGTGCGGAAAGTTTCGCCGAGCATGGACCGAATAACATCCGCGACTTCTTCCGCATGTTCCTGCAGATGGCGGTGGTGCTCACTTATGCCGCTGCATTGCCGGTGGTGAAGGTCGGCCGCATTGCCGGCCAGTTCGCCAAGCCGCGCTCCTCGTCGACCGAGAAGCGCGACGGCAAGGAACTGCCGAGCTATCGCGGCGACATCATCAACGACATTGCCTTCTCCGAGGAGTCGCGCATCCCCGACCCGCGCCGGCAGCTCGAAGCCTACCGGCAGTCTGCCGCGACGCTCAACCTGCTGCGCGCCTTTGCGCAAGGTGGCTACGCCAACCTTGCCAGCGTGCGGCAATGGATGCTCGGCTTCGTGAAGGATTCACCGCAATCGCGGCGCTATGTCGAGTTGTCGGATCGGATTTCAGAGGCGCTCGGCTTCATGCAGGCCTGCGGCCTCGATCTGTCAAACCATCCCGAACTGCGCACCACGGAATTCTACACCAGCCATGAGGCGCTGCTGCTCGGCTACGAACAGGCCTTTACGCGTGTCAATTCCACGACCGGCGACTGGTACGCCACCACCGGCCACATGCTGTGGATCGGCGACCGCACGCGCCAACACGATCACGCCCATATCGAATACGCGCGCGGCATCAAGAATCCGATCGGCTTGAAATGCGGTCCCTCGCTGAAGGCGGATGATCTGTTGCGCCTCATCGACATCCTCAATCCCGACAACGAACCGGGACGGCTGACGCTGATCGGCCGCTTCGGTGCCGAGAAGGTCGGCGATCACCTGCCGGCGATGGTCCGCGCGGTGCAGCGCGAAGGCAAGGTCGTGGTTTGGTCATGCGATCCCATGCACGGCAACACGATTAGCTCGGCCAGCGGCTACAAGACACGGCCCTTCGATCTGATCTTGAAGGAAGTGAAGAGCTTCTTCGAGGTGCACCAGGCCGAAGGCACATATGCCGGCGGCGTGCATCTGGAGATGACCGGGCAGAACGTCACCGAATGCACCGGCGGTGCGCGCGCCATCAGCGACGCCGATCTCAACGACCGCTATCACACGGTCTGCGATCCTCGGCTCAATGCCGAACAGGCGATCGATCTCGCCTTTCTGCTTGCCGAGTTGCTTAAGAAGGAGCGGTCGGGGCGGGCTGTGCCGATGCCGGTGGCGGCCGGGCTCTAGCCCGCGCGGGCATAGCAGTCATACCGCGGCCGAGGGCAGCGATTGCCGCCGAATAGGGCAGGCGCTAGACTTGTTGCAACATGAACGCACGCCCCGCCGATAAGCTCGCGATTGCGGTTGCGCAGCTCAATGCCACCGTTGGCGACATCGCCGGCAACGCGGAAAAAGTGCGCCGCGCGCGGGCGCAAGCCGCTGCCCAGGGCGCCGACCTCGTCGTTTTTCCCGAATTGTATATTTCCGGCTATCCGCCCGAAGACCTGGTGCTTAAGCCGGCCTTCCAGGCCGCCTGCCGGGCTGCCGTCGAAGAGCTTGCGCGCGAGACCGCTGCGGACGGCCCGGCACTGGTGGTCGGCACGCCCTGGCTGGACGAGGGCAAGCTCTATAACGCGGCGGCGCTCCTCGATGGTGGCGCCATTGCTGGGCTGCGCTACAAGGTCGATTTGCCGAATTACGGCGTGTTCGACGAAAAGCGGGTATTCGTGCCGGGCCCGATGCCCGGCCCGGTGAATTTCCGCGGCGTGCGGCTCGGGCTGCCGGTCTGCGAGGATATCTGGGGGCCCGAGGCGGTTGAGTGCATTGCGGAAACCGGCGGCGAAATCCTGCTGGTGCTGAACGGCTCGCCCTACCGCCACGGCGTCGCCGACCAGCGGCTCAACGTGATCGTGCCGCGCATCAAGGAAAGCGGACTGCCGTTCATCTATGCCAACCAGGTTGGCGGCCAGGACGAACTCGTGTTTGACGGTGCTTCGCTCGGTCTCAACGGCGATTGCTCGCTCGCCTTCCAGTTGGCCTCCTATAAAGAAACGGTGGTGACGACGCTTTGGCAGCGCAAGGGCAATGGCTGGCGCTGCGACGATGGTCCCAAGATCGTGTCGCTCGAGGGCGACGAAGCCGACTACGCCGCCTGCGTGCTGGGGCTGCGCGACTACGTCAACAAGAACGGCTTTCCGGGCGTCGCGATCGGCCTGTCGGGCGGCATCAACTCGGCGCTATGCGCGGTCATGGCGGTGGACGCGCTCGGCCCCGATCGTGTGCGCTGCATTATGATGCCCTACAAATATACGTCGCAGGATTCGCTCGACGATGCCGCAGCCTGCGCCAAGGCGCTCGGCGTCAACTACACGATCTTGCCGATTGCGGCGGCGGTCGACGGTTTCGAGCAGGTCCTCAAACCGGTCTTTGCAGGGCTCGCGCGCGACGTGGCCGAAGAGAACCTGCAAGCGCGTGCCCGCGGAACCACGTTGATGGCGATCTCCAACAAGTTCAATCTCATGCTGGTGACTACCGGCAACAAGTCGGAAATGTCGGTCGGCTACGCCACGCTCTATGGCGACATGAACGGCGGCTTCAATCCGATCAAGGACCTGTACAAAACAGAGGTGTTCCGTCTCGCGCGGCTGCGCAATTCATGGAAACCGGATGGCGCGATGGGGCCGGACGGGCGGGTGATTCCGGAAAACATCATCACGCGGCCGCCGAGCGCCGAGTTGCGCGAAGACCAAAAGGACGAGGACTCGCTGCCGCCTTACGCGGTGCTCGATCCGATTCTCGCGCGGCTGGTAGAAGGCGAAGAGTCGGTTGCGGCCATCGTTGCCGCGGGCTTTGACCGTGAGACCGTCATGCGGGTCGAGCGCATGCTCAACATTGCGGAATACAAGCGCCGGCAGGCCGCGCCGGGGGTAAAGGTGACGTTGAAGAATTTCGGGCGCGACAGGCGCTATCCCATCACCAATCGTTTCCGCGATCCCGGCACGCCGCCGCCTGCACCCGATACGTCTCTGGTCAAAGGCAGGCCGGCCAAAAGTGAAGCTGTCGACTACTAGCGTGGCGACGGGGGGCGACCGCGTCTAGTGTTGCGGCAGGAAGGTCGGTCCGACCTCGCGCACCTTGCGCTTGGTCTTGTCGGGCTCGCCAGGCGCTTCGACTATCGATTTCGCGGGCGCCGTCTTTTCCGTCGGGCCGGATTGACTTCTGATTGGCGGGCGGTTGCTGCGTTGCGCGGATGGCGTTGCGGTCGGTCACGACAACGTCACCAGGCGCGAGCGTCGTATCGGGCCCGCTTGCCTGCAACGCGTCGAGCCAACTCTCACCCGGTCGGCGGCAACTGCATGAAGACGTCAATGCCTTGCGGTATTGGAATGCGGTCGGCAGCTCGGTGTAGAGCCTGCCATTGAGGGAGACAGCCTGTCCGACTTCTTCGCCGGGATTGTGATAGGTGTAAAGTTGAGCGTCCGCTGCCGGGCACAAGCGCTGACAAGCTTGCTCGTCTCCGCGGAAGTGGTCGGGCGTGGTCTCAAACGAAATCGGGAAATAGTAACCGTCGCACGTACGCACACAGACGGTACGGAACGTGCCGCCCATGCTGCCGGGCTGCGAGGTGAAGACGTTGCCGCCGCCGAACAGGCGGTCGAAGAAACCGCCTTGCTGGCCGGCGCGCGCAGCGGCGCGGTACTGCTGGCCACAGCCGTTGTCGGCGAGCGCGATCAGAAGCGACTGGCGTTGTGACGCGCGTTCGGTCGTGCCGCCTTGCAGGCGCTGGAGCTGGTTCTGCATGCGGTCGAGGACGTCGCGCTGTTCTTCGATGCGCCGATTGAGCGAGCCGCATTGTGGCGGCTGATTGATGAAAATCGAGAAGAAGCCGATATTTCCGCAGCCGAGGCGGCGCTGCTTGGGCAACGAGTTTGTCGACCTCGAATTGCTGACGGTTGACCGCGTCGTCGGCGCTGCGGATTTGCCCGGCGCGGGTCGGATCGGCATTGCCGCGATCGAGGGAGGCCAACTGCGCCTCGAGCCGATGGCAGACCGGGTTTTGCGATTGCGCATAGGCGCCTGCCGCGGGCGCCAAGGCGACAGCGGTGGCGAGAACGGTGAAAGCGAGTCCCCTCATAAGGTCTATTCTAGCCCCCGAATTATGGCAGCGCGAGGATGGGCAGCATTAATGCACCCGGGCGGTCTCCGCGCGCAGGTTCCAGAGTACGCCCGCGATGATGATCAGGGCACCAAGGAACACATAGATATCGAGCTGCTCGCCGTAAAACACCCAGCCGACCACCGCGATCAGCGGAATACGCATGAAATCCATGGGGACCACCAGCGTGGCATCGCCGGCACGGAACGCGTTGCTGAGGCAGAAATGTGACGTCAATCCGGCAATGGCGACTGCCAATGTGGGCAGGGCCACATGGAGATTTAGGTGGAAGAACACCCGAGGGTCGCTGCCGATGAAGGAAAGCGGGAATTGGATCACCGCCATCCAGAAAACAATGCCGAAGGTCGTTTCCGTCATCGTCAGTTTTTTCGTGGTGATCATAGTGATGGCGAAGCCGAACGCCGCCAACAGCACGAGGAGCGCTGCTGGATTGAAGTCGGCGATACCGGGCCGCAGGATGACCAAAACGCCGATCAGCCCAAACACCACCACGCCGATTCGGCTTGGCGTCAGCCGCTCGTGCAGCAGCCAGACCGCGAGCAATGCGGTCCAGGCGGGCATGGTGAATTCGAGCGCGAACACCATGGCGAGTGGCAACAAGGTCAGGCTGAGCGCCCAGGCAAATTGCGAGGCGTAGTGCACGGTGTTGCGAAACAGATTTAGACCCATGCGCCGCGGCCGCACGTGAACGCGTAATTCCGGGCGCACGACGAGGATGGCCAACAGGATCAATAGCGCTCCACCACTGCGGATAGCCAGGATCTCGAAAATGTTGAAGCCGCCGCGGGACAGTTCACGAACCGAGACCGCCATGGCCGAGAACGAGAGCAGCGCGCCCACCATCCAGAGGACGGCGCGAACGACGTTGCTGCCAGCGATGGGCACGCTGAGGGTCTTGCTGTCGGTCACAGTGATTGCACTTATGCGCAGAAAAGAGCGGGTTGGCGGTCTAGCAGGCGGGAGCGCCCGCGTCACTCCGCATCGGGCTGGTTTTCGGGCCGCGCTTTATCGAAGGCCGGGAGCTTCAGGCAAGCGGCTTCCACCGACGCGATTTTCGGAAAGGCATCGAGTGGAACCTTGAACCGCCGCGCATTGAACACTTGCGGCACCAGGCAAATATCGGCCAGCGTCACGTTTGCGCCGCAGGCGTAAGGGCCCGGATTGATGGTCGCTTCGATCGCCCTGAAACCCTGCGTCACCCAAAAATGATACCAGGCATCGACGTCCGATTGCTCGTGCTTCAATTGGTTTTTTAGATATTGAAGCGCCACCAGATTGTTGAGCGGGTGAATATCGCAGGCGACGATCTGCGCGATGGCACGGACGTGCGCGCGCGCGAGCGCATCGGCAGGCAATAACGGGGGCTCCGGCTGAATTTCGTCCAGATATTCGATGATCGCCAGCGACTGTGTAAGCACGTCGCCTGACGACAAGGCGAGCGCCGGCACGCGCAAAAGCGGATTGATGGCGGCGAAGTCGGGCTTGCGCTGCTGGCCGCCGTCTTTGGTGAGGTGAATGGACTTCATCTCATAAGGCAAGCCTTTGAGATTGAGCGCGATGCGCACGCGATAAGCGGCGGACGATCGGAAGTATGTATAGAGTTTCAAGGGATGATTTCCGGCGGGCGTTGTCGGCAATCTATCGCGTTGCGGCCGCCGTGACGACACCTTCCGCAAGTTGTGCCGAGCGCGCAATCAACTTGGTCAGCGCCCGATCCAGCGCCGCCCGATCGGCCTCGTCGATCGAATCCATCAATTGGCGCATGAATTCAAGCGCCATCGGCGCCAATTCGTCATAGACCTGCTGACCCGCCGGCGTCAGTGACAAGAAAGCCTCGCGCAAATCGGCGCGGTTGACTTTGCGTGAGATCACCTTGCGGCGCTCAAGCAACGCAACCGCACGCGAGACCTTGGTTTTATGCATGTGGGTATGCAGGCCGATCCCCTTGGCGGTCATGGGCCCGACTTCGCCCAGCGTGACCAGCACACGCCACTCCGGCACGCCCATGCGGTGGCGTTCGGCATAGATACGCGACAACGCCTGCGTGACCAGGCTGGAACAGACATTGAGGCGGTAGGGCAGAAACTCGTCGAGTTTCAACGCCGTCGAGTTTGCGCTGGCGTGAGACGCTACTTTTTGTGCACTTTGGTCGGTCATCGCAGGCGGTCCGCGGTCCTTAGGGGTAGGCGCGCGGCCTCCTCGAAGGCCGGTTCCTCACGCGCAATTCCAGAATTTTGACGGAAGTTGCGGCCGCAATCAATGAAGATTAGAAATATTCCAAGCTATTGACCGGAGGGGTAATTTCTTTCGGACGGCCAGGCCCGCAATGCCGCCAATCGGCGTGAAAGGGCTCCCGGGGCCTCGAATTTCACCACCAGAATTGTCCCTTGGAAGCTGAGCAGCAGCACGTTCATTTCCGGCACCTTTGATGCAGCGGCGGCGCGCAGGCGTGTCGGCCGCATTTTCCAGAACGCCTAGCGCCGTCGTATTTGGTCGGCGCACGAACAACGGAGAATCGCCATGGACCAGGCTCCGCGCCTCGTTTTACCCAGGTTGGGGCGCTTTTATGGCGCGCTCGCGCCGATGACCGAGCCGCTCATCCGGCTGGTGGCCGGCGGCTCGCTGGCCATTCACGGCTATCCGATTCTGTTCGGCGATACGGCGGCCGCGGCCAAATTTCTGGGCGGCGTCGGTTTCGGCAACCCGTTGTTCTTCGCTTATCTGGTCGGGGTCGTGGAATTCGTCTGTGGAATTTGTCTCGCACTCGGCTTTCTGACGCGGCTGGTGGCGGTGCCGATCATCGGTTTTCTCGTCGTCGCCATCGTCACCTATCACTGGCAATTCGGCTTCCATTGGGAAAACCGCGGCATCGAATATCCGCTGTTCTGGGCAATCGTCGTCTTTCACTTCCTCGTCCACGGTGGTGGGCCATATTCCATCGATGCCTTGGTGGGCCGCGAAATCTAAGCGGCGCGGACGCAATCGCATTTGCCGGTGTTTATGTCGGTGCTAACGTTACGTCGCGCTGCTTGCGCCAAGCGGCGCTTGCTGGGGAGAAACACATGCAAAAAATCGAAGCTCAGAGCGACGGGCTCTTGCTCGTCGCACGCGTATTCTATTCATCGTTGTTCGTCTTGTATGGCTGGTTCAAGTTGACCGCCTTTGCTGGCACGACCACGTATATGGCGGGCAAGGGACTGCCTCTACCGGTTGTCGCTGCCGCCCTCGCAGTCATCTTCGAACTGGGCGGCGGCCTGCTGATGCTGGTCGGCTATCAGACGCGACTAGTCGCACTGGCGCTCGCGGTCTATGTGCTGGTCGCGTCGTTGATTGCGCACACGCACTTTGCCGACGGCAATCAGCTGTCCCACTTCATGAAGAACATGGCCATCATCGGCGGCTCGCTCGCATTCGCTGGATGCGGTGCCGGGCGCTATTCGCTGGATCGCAAATAGCCGTCGCCGACACGCGGCGCTCGCGCAATCTCTTCGGGAAGGGACGCGCGGGCGCTTAGCGTGTGCAGACGATCGCCACCAGATCGTCGCAGCGGTTGCCCTGGCAGTTCACGGCCGTCGGAATTGCGCCGGTGACGTCGTCGCGGTCGACCTTGCTATAGGAAGCGGCGGTCGCGAACTGGTGGCCGCGGCAATAGGCATTGGCGGCGGCCGCGCCGCATTTCTCGCCGGCGGCAAGGCAGCGGTCGACGCCGTAACCCCCGACATCGGCCCCGATGATGAACATGCGCCGCTCCGCGTGTGCTGCATGCGCGAGGCAGAGGCACAGAACAACGGCAAGACTGACCACGAGTGTGCGCATGACATTTGCCCGCTTCGCAAGAAGGCGCTTTCCCCGGCGCCGTCCTTGAGAATTGGAGCAAAAGCGTTAAGGCCCGCTTAAGTATCGCGCGGGCCGCCCGTTTGCGATGGATTAGCGACGTTTTCCGCCGCCCCTTGACGGCTCCCGTCCAACTCATCATTGTGCCGGCCGATGACGGGCCTTAACCATATCTGCGGCATTTGCCGGGAGATTATTCGCTAGCGCCAAACGCTGGCTGCGGCCGTCTTTTCTCCAGTTCGAGAGCTCAGGACGCCCGGCCAGCGGGGCCGACGGGTGTTCGTTCTATGGAGCTCACGCTTTACGACACGCTGACGCGCGAGAAGCGGCCCTTTAAGCCGATCGATCCCGCGCGCGTGCGCATGTATGTGTGCGGACCGACGGTCTACGACTTCGCCCATATCGGCAATGCGCGCCCCGTCATCGTCTTCGACGTGCTGTTCCGGCTGTTGCGCCACATCTACGGCGTCGAGCACGTCAATTACGTGCGCAACATCACCGACGTCGACGACAAGATCAACGCGCGCGCGGCCGAGCGCGGCGTGCCGATCCAGACCGTGACGGAGGAGACCTACAACAACTTCAAGGCGGACGTGGATGCGCTCGGTTGCCTGCCGCCGACCGTGGAGCCGCGCGCGACCGAACACATCGCGGCAATGAAGGAGCTGATCGAGCGGCTGGTCGCGAACGGCTGCGCCTATGTCGCCGAGGATCACGTCCTGTTCGACGTCTCGTCGATGCCGGACTACGGCAAGTTATCCAAGCGTACGCTCGACGAGATGATTGCCGGCGCGCGCGTCGAGGTCGCGCCTTATAAGCGTGAGTCGACCGATTTCGTGCTGTGGAAGCCCTCGAAGCCGGGTGAGCCGGCCTGGGACTCTCCTTGCGGCATCAAGACGCCGGGGCGGCCCGGCTGGCACATCGAATGCTCGGCCATGGCCTGGAAGCACCTGGGCGAGACCTTCGACATCCACGGCGGCGGCATCGATCTGGTCTTTCCGCACCACGAGAACGAGATCGCGCAGTCGCGCTGCGCGTTCCATTCCAAGGTGATGGCGAACTACTGGATGCACAACGGCTTCCTGCAGGTGGAAGGCGAGAAGATGGCCAAGTCGGCCGGGAATTTTGTCACCATCCATGAATTGCTTGCCGATTGGCCGGGTGAAGTGCTGCGCCTCAATATGCTGCGCACGCACTATCGCCAGCCGATCGACTGGACTTTGAAGGGGCTGGAAGAAAGCGCAAAAGTTTTGGACGGCTGGTACGACCTCATCGGCGATGAGACCAATTCAAGCGGGACGCCCGACGCTGATTTTGTTGACACGCTTTGCGATGACCTGAATACGCCGAACGCGCTGACTCAGCTTCACCGCCTTGCGGGAGAAATTCGGAGCTCGCCGCAAACCGAGTTGAAGCGGACCCTCAGGGCGTCGGGCATGCTCATTGGCGTGATGGGGCAATCGCGGCGCAAGTTCATGCAGGCGAATCCGCGCCGTGCCGTGGTGGACGTCGATGAAGCCAAGGTGACGAGCCTGATCGAAGCCCGTTCGGCCGCGCGCCAAGCCAAGAACTTTGCCGAATCCGACCGCATCCGCGACGAGCTCGCCGCCATGGGCGTCGTGCTGAAGGACTCCAAGGACGGCACCACCTGGGAGGTCGCGCGCTGATGGCTACCGCGAATCCCAAGCTTGCCATGCGCCCCTTCCTTGCCGAGGATGTGCCGCTGCTTGCCGAAATCTTCCGCGCGTCGATCACCGAATTGACTGCCGACGATTACAGCGAGGCGCAGCAGGAAGCCTGGGCTTCCGCCGCCGAGGACGAGGCCGAATTCGGCGGCAAGCTCGGCAAGCAACTGACCTTGATCGCCACCTTGCAAGGGTCGCCCGTCGGCTTTGCCTCGCTCGCCGGCAGTGACAAGGTCGCCATGCTTTATGTGCATCCGGCGGTGGCGGGGCAGGGTGTCGGCACCATGCTCATCGATGCGCTGGAAAAGCTCGCCGGCAGCCGCGGCGCCGAAAAGCTCAAGGTCGATGCCAGCGATACCGCACGCGGCTTCTTCGAGAAACGCGGCTATGTCGCCCAGCAGCGCAACACCGTCACGGTTGCCGGTGAATGGCTCGCCAATACCACATTGCAGAAACAACTCGCCGCAGGAAAGCCGTCATGAAAAAACCCGACACGCCGTTCCCGCGCCACTGGCTCTATTACATCGTGCTGAAATTCGCGGTGCTGGCCGGTGCCGTGCTGCTCGCGCTTTATCTCTTTTATTGGAAGTCGTAATGCGGCGATGACCCGTATTTGCCGCGCTTAGAGGAAGTGCCATGAAACGCCATCATATCATTGCTGCCTGCGTTGCGGTCATCGTCGCCATCGCTTTGGCGGCCAACTATTATTTGTGGTGAGCGCGGCCATGGCCAGGGAACGTCAAAATTAAGGAGCGTCTTTATCTCTTCGATACGACGTTACGCGACGGCGCGCAGACCAACGGTGTTGATTTCACGCTCGCCGACAAACTCGCGATTGCCGGCATGCTCGACGATCTCGGCATCGACTATGTCGAAGGCGGCTATCCGGGCGCCAATCCGGCCGACACCGAGCTGTTCGCCAAGGATCGCGGACTACACACGACTTTCACCGCCTTCGGCATGACGCGGCGGCCGGGCCGCTCGACCTCGAACGATCCGGGTTTGGCCGCGCTGCTCGATGCCAAGGCGGATGCCATCTGTTTCGTCGCCAAGACGTGGGACTATCACGTCAAGGTGGCGCTGGAGACGACAAAAGAAGAAAACCTCGCCTCCATCCGTGACAGCGTGAAAGCCGCCAAGGTCAAGGGCCGCGAAGTGCTGCTCGATTGCGAACATTTCTTCGACGGCTACAAGGCCAATCCGGAATTTGCGCTCGCCTGCGCCAAGGCCGCCTATGACGAAGGCGCACGCTGGGTGGTCCTGTGCGACACCAATGGCGGCACGCTGCCGCACGAGATCGAAAAAATCGTCGGCGAGGTCTGCAAGGTCATTCCGGGCGATCACGTCGGCATCCACGCCCACAACGACACCGAGCAGGCGGTGGCCAACTCGCTCGCCGCCGTGCGCGCCGGCGCCCGTCAGATCCAGGGCACGCTCAACGGTCTCGGCGAACGCTGCGGCAACGCCAATCTCATCTCGCTCATCCCGACGCTGAAGCTGAAAGAGGAATTTGCGCAACGCTTCGACATCAATGTGTCCGATGCGGCGATGAAAAAACTCGCGCAAGTGTCGCACACGCTCGACGAGCGGCTCAACCGCGCGCCCAACCGCCACGCGCCTTATGTTGGCGAGAGCGCCTTCGCCACCAAGGCCGGCATCCACGCCTCCGCCATTTTGAAAGATCCGGCGACCTACGAACACGTCGCACCGGAATCCGTGGGCAACCACCGCCGCGTGCTGGTGTCGGAGCAGGCCGGCCGCTCCAACGTGCTGTCCGAACTCGATCGCATCGGTCTTAAGGTGGACAAGGACGATCCGCGCATCGCGCGCCTGCTGGAGGCCGTCAAGGAGCGCGAAGCCATCGGCTACGCTTACGAGGCGGCGGATGCCTCGTTTGAGCTGCTCGCGCGGCGCACGCTCGGCACCGTGCCGAATTATTTCGACGTCACCCAGTTCGACGTCAATGTCGAGCAGCGCAATAACGCCAAAGGCGAACGCGTCACCGTCGCCATGGCGGTGGTGAAGGTGAGGGTCGGTAACGAGAACATGATCTCGGCGGCCGAGGGCAACGGTCCGGTCAACGCTCTCGATCAAGCGCTGCGCAAGGATCTCGGAAAATACCAGAAATACATCGACGGGTTGAAGCTTACCGATTACCGCGTGCGAATTCTCAATTCTGGCACCGGCGCGGTGACGCGCGTGCTGATCGAGAGCGAAGACGACAGCGGCGAGCATTGGACAACCGTCGGCGTCTCGCCCAACATCATCGATGCCTCGTTTCAGGCACTGATGGATTCGATCGTCTACAAGCTGGTGAAGTCCGGCGCGCCGGCTTAGTCTGCCATGATCGACCACGTCTCCATCGCCGTGCGTAATCTCGCCGTGGCCGCCGCGTTCTATGAACGCGTGCTGGCTCCGCTTGGCATGACGCGGCTGGAAACACGGGCCGCGACGGTCGGGTTTGGCAAGACATATCCTGAATTCTGGCTCAACTTGCGTCCGGATATGGCGTCGGTTGCGGTCGATAGCGGCACGCATGTGGCCTTGCGCGCACGCTCAACCGATATTGTCGATGCCTTTCATGCCGCGGCGCTGGCCGCAGGCGGAGTGAGCGACGGAGCGCCGGGCCTACGGCCACAGCACGGTGACGGCTACTACGCCGCTTTCATCCGCGACACGGACGGCAACCGCATCGAAGCAGTGACGTTTATTGCTTGATCCGTCATGCTCGCGACAAGCCCGGCCATGACGGCGCTTGGTACATTGGTTGTGAAGGTTAAAGCTGTCCAGTATCCGCGCCGGACATTTCTTTGGCAGACTCAGGGACCGCCGCGGCTGCCTGCTGCAGCATCGGCAAAATGTCGTCGACCTTGTCGGCAACCAGGAGATCGAAGCTGAACTGGCTGCGGATGAATTGCAGCGTCTTCATGTGATCGAGCAGGGCGCACAGCGGCTGCCAGAAGTCGGAGATATTGGCGAGCAGGATCGGCTTTTTGTGCCGGCCGAGTTGGGCCCAGGTCATCTGCTCGACGATTTCTTCCAGGGTGCCGACGCCGCCCGGAAACGCAACGAAGGCGTCGGCCATCTCGAACATTTTCTGTTTGCGCTCGTGCATGTCGCGCGTGACGATCAGGTTCGGCACGCGCTTGTGCGCGTGTTCGCGCGCCACCAGGAACTCGGGGATGATGCCGACCACTTCGCCGCCGCCGACGAGCACGGCATTGGCGACTTCGCCCATCAGGCCTTCGCCGCCGCCGCCATAGACCAGCCCGATGCCGTGCTCGGCAAGAATTTGGCCGAAAACCCTGGCTGCCTCGATGTAGGCCGGGTCGGTCCCCGGTCCGGAGCCGCAATAGACGCAGATTTTGCGGATTCCGCCGATTTTTTCGAGTTTGTTCATGGGCCAGCATGTGCGCTGCGTCGCCATCGTCGTCAAGACGCGAATTCCCTTGTTGAAACCACACTTTGGTCGAGCGCGAGGGTGAATACCGGCAAAAAACCGCCTATATGAGGGACCGCGGCGGCGGCCGATTGGCCCCGCCCGTTGCGGACCCGAATGAGCCACCACCACCACCATCAGCGTGCATCTGAAGGCGATCAGCCCGTCTCCGCCAGCCGCGGAGCGCTGCTGGCGACGCTCGTTCACCTGTGGCCCTATATCTGGCCGTCGGACCGGCGTGACTTGAAGCTGCGGGTGCTCGGCGCCATGGTGCTGTTGCTGGCGGCGAAGCTTGCCACCATTGCCGTGCCCTTCACCTACAAATGGGCGACCGATGCGCTCGCCGGCCAGGGCGGCACGCCGCAACCGGGCTGGTTTGGCTGGGTGGTGGCCGCGCCGATCACCATGACGCTCGCCTATGGCGGCATGCGTATTTTGATGGCGGCGCTGACGCAAGGCCGCGACGCGGTATTCGCCAAGGTGGCGATGCATGCGGTGCGCAGACTGGCGTACCGCACCTTCGTGCACATGCACGAACTGTCATTGCGCTTCCATCTCGAGCGCAAGACCGGCGGCTTGACGCGCGTGCTCGAACGCGGCCGCAACGCCATCGAAACCATCGTGCGCATGGTGATCCTACAGCTTGCGCCGACCATCATCGAGGTCTCGCTAATCATCGCCGTCTTGATGTGGCACTTCGACTGGCGTTACGTCGCCGCGATCCTGGTCACGATCGCGCTCTATATGTTGTACACCTACAACGCCACCGAATGGCGCATCGGTATTCGCCGCAAGATGAACGACAGCGACACCGACGCCAACGTGAAGGCGATCGATTCGCTGCTCAACTACGAGACCGTCAAATATTTCGACGCCGAAGAGCGCGAGGCTTCGCGTTACGACCGTTCGATGGCGCGTTATGAGGACGCCAGCGTCAAATCCTACACCTCGCTCACCATCCTCAATGCCGGGCAGGCGGTGATCTTCACGCTCGGGCTTGCCGCCGTGATGGTGCTGTGCGCAACCGAAGTTCAGTCCGGCAGCAAGACCGTCGGAGATTTCGTGCTGATCAACGCCATGATGATCCAACTCTACCAGCCGCTCAACTTCATGGGCATGGTCTATCGCGAGATCAAGCAGGCCATCACCGACATCGAAATCATGTTCTCTATTTTGAGCCGCGAGCCGGAAATCAAGGACGTGCCGGGTGCGATCCCGCTGAACGTGGCGGCTGGCGCCATTCGTTTTGAAAACGTCTCGTTCGCCTATGAGCCGGGACGCGCCATTCTCAAAGGCATTTCCTTTGACGTGCCGGCCGGTAGGACGGTTGCGGTGGTCGGACCTTCGGGCGCTGGCAAGTCGACCATCTCGCGGCTTATTTATCGGTTCTACGATCTCTCCGGAGGCCGCATCACGATCGACGATCAAGACATTGCGCGCGTCACGCAGACATCGTTGCGCCAAGCGATCGGTATGGTGCCGCAGGACACCGTGCTGTTCAACGACACCATCCGATACAACATCCGTTACGGCCGCTGGGAAGCGACGGACGCGGACGTCGAAGAAGCCGCGCGCTTAGCGCAGATCGACGGCTTCATCCGCATGGCGCCCAAGGGCTACAACACGGAAGTCGGCGAGCGCGGCTTGAAACTCTCCGGCGGCGAAAAGCAGCGCGTCGCGATCGCCCGCACCATCCTCAAGGGGCCGCCGATCCTGCTGCTCGACGAGGCGACCTCCGCGCTCGACAGCCATACCGAAAAGGAAATCCAGGACGCGCTCGATCGCGTTTCCACCGGGCGAACCACCTTGGTGATCGCGCACCGGCTCTCCACCATCGTCGGCGCCGACGAGATTATTGTGCTCGACCAGGGCGAGATCGTCGAGCGCGGCACACATTATGAGCTGTTGGCCAAGAAAGGGCTCTACGCCAGCATGTGGAACCGCCAGCGCGAGGCCGAGGAAGCGCGCGAGAAGCTCGCTTTGGCCGGCGAAGCGCCGGTGGCGCCAAACCGCAATCCGCCACCGGTCGAAGACGATCTCGCCGTCGAGCGCGACGAACCGCCGGTTGACGTTTCGGCCACCGCAGCGGAATAGAGGCGCATCATGTCGATATACGATTTGATCCGTGCGCAAATGGTGCCGATCACGCCGGAGGGCTATCCTTTTATCGGCGTCTTTGCGCTGGTCAGCCTCGTCCTGTTCTGGATCTGGGCGCCGCTCGGCTGGCTCGGTACGCTGGCGACATTGTGGTGCGTCTATTTCTTCCGCGATCCGCCGCGAGTGACGCCGGTGCGCGAGGGCCTCGTGGTGGCGCCGGCCGACGGGCGGGTGAGCCAGATCACGACCGCTGCTCCTCCGCACGAGCTCGGCCTCGGCGCTACGCCCTTGCTGCGCATTTCGATCTTCATGAGCGTGTTCGACTGCCATGTAAATCGCAGCCCGATCGCCGGCCAAATCGAAAACGTCGTCTACCAGCCCGGCAAGTTCTTCAACGCCGACCTCGACAAGGCGAGCGCCGATAATGAGCGCAATTCGCTGGTGATCGCGACGGGGGGCAGCCGCGTCGCGGTGGTGCAGATCGCGGGGCTGGTGGCTCGCCGCATCGTCTGCATCGTACGCACCGGCCAGGCGGTCAGCGCCGGCGAACGTTTCGGCATGATCCGCTTCGGCTCGCGGCTCGACGTCTATTTGCCGGCGGGTTCGGCACCTTTGGTGGCGGTCGGGCAGACCGCGATTGCCGGTGAAACCGTGCTCGCCGACCTGCGCGAGGCCGATTCGGGGCGGGTGTTTCGCACCGGCTAGGTGCGTTTTGTCATAGTCCTTAATCGCCTGCTTTAGTTTTTCGCGCGCCGTGGCGCGACAGCCGGCAACCCTCTATATTGCCGCACATGGTCTTCCAACCGCTCGATCCTGCGCCGCCGCCGTCGCGCCCGCGCCGCTTCAAGGCGATCCCGGTGCGCACGCTGGTGCCCAACCTGATCACGCTGCTCGCGCTCTGTGCGGGGCTGACAGCCATCCGCATGGCGGTCGAGGACAAGCTCCAATTGGCCCTTGCTGCCATCGTCTTCGCCGCGCTGCTCGATGGCATCGACGGCCGCGTCGCGCGCATGCTCAAGGGCACTTCGCGTTTCGGCGCCGAGCTCGACAGCCTGGCCGATTTCGTCAATTTTGGCGTGGCACCGGCGTTGATTCTCTATTTCTGGGGCCTGCACGAACTGAAATCCGCCGGCTGGATCGTTGCACTGGTGTTTGCGATCTGCGCGGGCCTTCGGCTGGCGCGCTTCAACGTGATGATCGACGAGCCCGACAAGCCGGCCTGGGCGGGCAATTTCTTCACCGGCATTCCGGCGCCGGCCGGCGCCATCACGGTGCTTGCTGCCGATCTACCTCGACCAGCTCGGCATGCCGACCGGCCTGGTCGTGGTGTGGCTGACGTTTTTCTACACGTTACTGATTGCGCTCATGATGGTGTCTCGTCTGCCGGTGTTTTCCGGCAAGCGGGTGGGCAAGCGCGTGCCGCCGGAAATGGTTTTGCCGGTGTTCGTGGTGGTGGTGTTATTCTTTGCGTTGCTCATCAGCTATCCGTGGGAAGTGCTCACCGCCGGCACGCTCGCTTATCTTGCCTGTCTGCCGCTTGGCTGGTGGTCCTATAATGAATACAAACGCAAGGATGCGGGCACCGCTGCGGCGGCGAGCACTGCGTCCACCGACATGCCGCCGGCGCATGAAGGGCCAGGTCTTGAATCGTCAAGCCTTAAATCGTCAAGCCTTGCCGACGAAGACGATGAGCGCCCGGCGCGACTGAACTAGTTTTTTCGACTACGCCTTTGCTGTGTCCGTCGGTTTGGAGCCGAACGGATATCCGGGCATCAGATCGTATGGGTGGCCCCAATTTGGCAACGCCTTGATGCGTTCGAGCCAGGCACCGATCGCCGGATGATCTTTGGCGATGTCGAAGCCAAATTCCTCAGGCGGATAATACAAATAGGCTGTCATCGAAATGTCGGCGATGGTCGGCTGATCGCCCACCAGGAATTGCCGGCCGGTTAGTCGCTTGTTGACGATGGCGAGCGCGCCGTCGATACGGCCCTTCATGAACGCCATCACCGCAGGGTCGCCGGGTTTGGGCGCGAAATTTTTCAGAAAGCGGTAAGGGCCCAGGAAGCCGTTGACCTTCTGGTTGTCGAAGATGATCCACCGCAGCGACTCAAGCTCGTCGTCTTCGTTTTTGGGAAGAAATTTTCCGGACCGGCGCGCAAGGTAAGTCAGGATCACGCCGGACTGGCTGATCTTCTTCTTGCCGTGCACGAGCACCGGCGCTTCGCCCATTTCGTTGACGGTCTCGCGAAACTCCGGCGAACGTTGGGGCATTGTACCGAAGAAGTCGTACCAGACCGGCTCCCAGTCGGCGCCGATCAGGTTGAGCATCAGCGCTGCGCGATAGGCGTTGCCGGACTGGGCAAAGCAATAAAGCTGGTATTCGGCCATGAAATTCTCTCTGGTTAGCGGCGCAGCGTCACCGGCATTCCGTCGCTGGACTGTCCTTTGAACTGGCCGCTGGCGAATGAGAGTTGCGCCAACGATTGACTGTCACGGTCGATGATTGTGAGTTGTCCTTGCGAGAGTTGCCATTGCCGGCTCGTATAGAATCTGCCTGGACAGCCGCCGTCGGGCGTCACGATCCCTTTTAACCCGTCCGCGGCGCTTTCGAACAGCATGCCGCATGTCGGGGCATCAGGCACCGCCAGGATCCAGCGGCCGTTTATGTCGAGCTTTTGCGGGGAGGTGGCTGTTGCCGCAAGCTGCTCGCTGGCGCATCCCGCCGACAGCAGGGCGAACGACAGCGCCAGCAACCGGACCCTGAGCAAGCGTGTGGCGCTCCAGGCCAGCCTCATCCCCAATACTTCGCCCTTACTTCATGGTCGGAATCACGAACTGCGCGCCTTCCTTGAGGCCTTTGGGCCACCGCGATGTCACGGTCTTGGTCTTTGTGTAGAAACGGATCGAGTCCGGTCCGTGCTGGTTGAGGTCGCCGAAGCCGGAACGTTTCCAGCCACCGAATGTGTAGTAGGCGAGGGGAACAGGGATCGCGAAGTTCACACCCACCATGCCGACCTCGACGCGCTTGGCGAAGTCGCGCGCCGTGTCGCCGTCGCGGGTGAAGATGGCGACGCCGTTGCCGTATTCGTGTTCGGTCGGCAGCCGCACTGCGTCCTCGTAGTCCTTCGCCCGCACCACCGACAATACGGGGCCGAAGATTTCTTCCTTGTAGATCTTCATGTCGGGCGTAACCTCGTCGAACAGACAACCGCCCATGAAGAAGCCCTTTTCATAGCCCTGCATCTTGAAGCCGCGGCCGTCGACTTTGAGTTTGGCGCCTTCCTTGATGCCGATGTCGACATAATCGCGCACGCGGTTGAGCGCGGCCTGCGTCACCAGCGGGCCGTAGTCGGCCTTGTCGTCGTGCGAGGGACCCACCTTCAGACTTTCGACGCGCGGAATCAGTTTTTCCATCAACGCGTCGGCCGTTTTTTGACCGACCGGCACGGCAACCGAGATTGCCATGCAGCGTTCGCCGGCCGAGCCATAACCGGCGCCGATCAGCGCGTCGACGGCCTGATCCAAGTCGGCGTCGGGCATCACGATCATATGATTCTTGGCGCCACCAAAACACTGCACGCGCTTCCCGTTGGCGCAGCCGGTGGCGTAGATGTACTCCGCAATGGCTGACGAGCCGACGAAGCCGATGGCTTGAATGCGGCGATCGTTGAGGATGGTGTCGACCGCTTCCTTGTCGCCGTTGACGACGTTGAGCACGCCTTCCGGGAGGCCGGCCTCGAGGAACAACTCGGCAATACGCATCGGCACCGAAGGGTCGCGCTCTGACGGCTTGAGGATGAAGGCATTGCCGCAGGCGAGCGCCGGCGCCGCCTTCCAAAGCGGGATCATCGCCGGGAAGTTGAACGGCGTGATTCCGGCGACGACACCGAGCGGTTGGCGCATGGAATAAAGGTCGATGCCCGGGCCGGCGGCCTCTGTGTACTCGCCCTTCATCAAGTGCGGGATGCCGCAGGCGAACTCGACCACTTCCAGTCCACGTTGGACGTCGCCGCGCGCGTCGGGGATGGTCTTGCCGTGCTCGGAGGAGAGGAGCTTGGCCAGGTTCTCGTAGTCCTTATTGGCGAGTTCGAGGAATTTCATCATCACGCGGGCGCGGCGTTGCGGGTTGGTCTCGGCCCAGGCCGGCTGGGCGGCTTCCGCATTGGCGATGGCGTGCTCGACCTCGGAATGCTTGGCCAGCGCCACTTTGGCCTGCACCTCGCCAGTGTTGGGGTCAAACACGTCGCCAAACCGGCCGGACGTGCCTTTGACCTCCTTGCCGCCGATGAAGTGGCCGATCTCACGCATAGTTCGTTCCTCCGAATATTAAGGGGTTATTAACTGCCGACGTGCCGCCACGCCCATTGAGGCGACTTTTACAACATTTCCAGGCCCGGTCACGGGGCGGCCGATCTTCGCGCAGCGAATTACCCTTCACCAACGGTTAGCCTTTACCGCCCCTTAACGGCGTCCGTCTAGGGTCGGATATGGCGGCGGTTCTCCGCGGTAGGTTGGCGTTGGTGGGGTAAGTCATGGATATTGCGACCAGTCTGGGCCTGCTATGCGGCGTCGCCGTGGTCAGCGTCGTGATCATGATGGGCGGCGATCTGCACATGTTCGTCAGCGAGCATGCGTTCATCGTGATTTTCGGAGGCTCCTTCGCCGCTACGCTGATCCGCTTCCCGCTGGCTTCCATCTTCCACGGCCTGCCACTCGGCGCCAAGTTCGCTTTCACGATGCGCCGCATGACCCAGCGCGATCTGGTCGACGAACTCGCGGGCCTTGCCGAAATCGCCCGCAAACAGGGACCCATCGGTCTCGAGAAGGTCGAAATCGACGATCCCTACCTCGCCAAGGGCGTCCGCTACGTCGCCGACGGATATGACGTGTCCTTTATTCGCGACAATCTCGAACGCGACCGCGACAATTTTCTCACCCATCTCGACGAAGGCCAGAAGATCTATCGTGCCATCGGAGATTGCGCGCCGGCGTTCGGCATGATCGGCACCCTGATCGGCATGGTACAGATGTTTGCCAACATGACCGATCCCTCGAAGCTCGGGCCTTTCATGGCAGGCGCGTTGCTGGCGACCTTCTATGGCGCCGCGCTCGCCAATCTGTTCTGCCTGCCGATCGCGGACAAATTGCATCTCAAGCTGGTGGACGAGGAGATCAACCGCACGTTGATTATCGACGGCATCCTGATGATCCGCGAAGCCAAGAGCCCCACATTGGTGCGCGAGATGTTGCTCGCTTACCTGCCGGAGAAGCATCGTCACGGTGAAGGCGCCGCGGAAGAGGCAGAGGCGTTAGCCGCTTAAGTCGTCCCGTATTGTGAAAGCGTAGCATGGCGAAGCGTAGAGAGGCACACGGCGGCGGTCACGGCTGGTTCGTGACCTTTGCCGATTTGATGGGGCTGCTGGTCAGCTTCTTCGTGATGCTGGTCGCTTTCTCGACGCAGGACCAGTCGAAGCTGCAAGTGGTCGCCGGTTCCATGCGCGACGCCTTCGGCGTGCAGGACAAAGTGCGCTATTCCGGCATCATCGAAGTGATGGGTCTGCCGACGCGTCCGCGGCTTAAGAACGCGGCCCATATCGACCCGAAGGATGCTTCCGCCACACCGGCACCCAATGAGCACGATCGTCAGCGCAATAATGGGGCGCGTTTCAAGCAGGACCGTGACTTCGCGCTGGCGTCGGCCTCGCTGCGCCAAGCCTTGCAGGACATGCCGGACATCAACGACGTCTCGAAGAACATCATGATCGAGGAGACCAAGCAGGGTCTCAACATCGAAATCGTCGATCAGGACGGCCGCTCGATGTTCCCCGATAGCAGTCGGGAACCCTACGAGCGCACGCGCCGGCTGCTGCGCAAACTTGCGCCATCGCTCAAGGCGATGCCCTACCGCGTCTCGATCACAGGCCATACTGCGGCGAGCCGGGTACAGCCGAAGCCCGGATACGGAGCTTGGGAATTGTCCGCCGACCGCGCCAATGCCGTGCGCGAAATCCTGGCAGGCGAAGGACTGCCTTCCAGCCACGTTTTCATGGTCGCTGGCAAAGCCGACACCGACCCCTTGTTTCCCGACAACCCGAGCCTTTCGCCGAACCGGCGGGTGACTATTACGTTGATGCGGGAAGCGCCGCCGCTTCCGGCCGATTTCAAGCCATAAGCCTCTGAAAACGCGAATTCTGGCTCCCGGCCCGCCCGGGCCCACCGAAGAGCGGTGTTGTCTCGTCCGCCCCGGTGATATAAGGCCCGCTTTTCGACCCTCCGGCGGAACAAACAAACCGAATGAGCGATGGCGCGAACGGGGCGGGTCCAACCGCCGAAGCCAATGCGGACGAGACCGGCGTGGTCGCGCCGCCGAGCTTTCTGGCCTTGGCGCTCGGCAGCGTCGGAGTCGTTTACGGCGACATCGGCACCAGCCCGCTCTACGGCTTTCGTGAAGCCGTCATCGCGGCGAGCGAAAACCACGCCGTCACGCGCGGCATCGTGCTTGGCGTCTTGTCTCTGATCTTGTGGGCATTGATCATCACGGTCACCGCCAAATACGTCCTCATCCTGTTGCGCGCCGACAATAACGGGGAGGGGGGCACGCTTTCGCTCACCGCGCTTGCCAGCCGGGCGCTCGGACGTCGATCGACGTTCGTATCCGTCGTCGGCGTTATCGGCGCCTCCATGTTTCTCGGCGACAGCGTGATCACGCCGGCGATTTCGGTGCTCTCGGCGGTGGAAGGCCTGAAGATCGCGACGCCCGCCTTCAGCGACTACGTGGCGCCCATTGCGATTGGCATTCTCGTTTGCCTGTTCGCCGCCCAGAGCCGCGGTACCGCCAAAGTGGCCGCTTTGTTCGGCCCGGTCATGGTGGTCTGGTTCATTTCGATCGCGATCGCCGGCCTTCTTCACATCCGCGACGACCCGCACGTTCTGACCGCGATCAATCCGCTCTACGGCATCGAATTTCTCCTCAATCACGGGGGCATCGGCCTCGTCACGCTTGGCGCGGTGTTTCTCGTCGTCACCGGCGGCGAAGCGCTCTATGCCGATCTCGGCCACTTCGGCCGCAAGCCGATCCAGACGGCCTGGTTGTGTCTGGTGCTGCCCGCGCTGCTGATCAACTACTTCGGTCAGGGAGCGAAAGTGTTGGCCGATCCGGCAGCCATCGAAAATCCGTTCTACCGGTTGGTGCCGGAAACCTTTCTGATGCCGATGATTATTTTGGCGACGGCGGCGACCGTGATCGCGAGCCAGGCGGTCATCACCGGCGCCTATTCGCTGGTCCATCAGGCGATCCAGCTCGGCCTGTTGCCGCGGCTCGCCATTCTGCACACATCGGCTTCGCATGTCGGGCAGATCTATATCCCGCGCGTGACGATTTCGCTGCTGATCGGTGTTCTGCTGCTGGTGCTGCTGTTTCGCACGTCGAGCGCGCTCGCATCCGCTTACGGCATTGCCGTGGCGACGACGATGGTGGTCGACGGAGTGCTCGCCTTCATTGTCATCTGGAAATTGTGGAAGTGGCGGCTGTGGCAGGCAGCCCTTTTGATCATTCCGTTCTTCGTCGTGGACGTGACGTTTTTCTCCGCCAACCTCCTGAAGCTGTTCGAAGGCGCCTGGGCGCCGCTCCTGTTCGGCGCCACCATGGTGTTGATCATTATGACCTGGCGGCGCGGTACGATCATTCTTGCCAATAAGACGCGGCGCACGGAAGTGCCGCTCGATACGCTTTTCCGCAATCTGGAAAAGAAGCCGCCGAATTTCGTACCGGGCACGGCGGTGTTCCTCACCAGCGATCCCGAATTCGCGCCGACCGCGATGCTGCACAATCTCAAGCACAATAAGGTGCTGCACGAAAGCAACGTGATCCTGACCGTCATCACCGCTGATACGCCGCGCGTGCCCGAAGACGATCGCGTCAAGATCACGCCGCTGTCGCCTCATTTCTCGCGCGTGTCGCTGAAATTCGGCTACATGGAGCAGCCCAACGTGCCGAAGGCACTGGCTATTGCGCGCAAGCACGGCTGGCAATTCGACATCATGTCGACATCCTTCTTCCTGTCTCGGCGCTCGCTGAAGCCGGCCGCCAAATCGGATATGCCGGGTTGGCAGGATCATCTGTTCATCGGGCTGGCGCGCTCGGCGAGCGATGCCACCGACTTCTTCCAGATCCCGACCGGGCGGGTGGTGGAGGTCGGAACGCAGGTAGCGGTCTAGCCGCGACTTACGTCGTCTCTTGACGTATAAATATTTGATTTAACATTAGTATTTTAAATATTAAGCTGCGCGATATGCGCGCTGCTCACAATTGACCTCTGCGCAAATAGCGAAGCTACCTCTTCGTCGGCGGCGTTAAACGAGCGTCCCACGGCGATCTGAGGGCGATTCCCATGTCTCATTCAATTGCCGCTGTCGCAGGCCACGAACCGAGCCTCAGTCAAGCAAAGGCCAGTTTTTGGGGCCTCACTATCGGCAGCATCGGTGTCGTCTACGGCGATATCGGCACCAGTCCTCTCTATGCGGTGCGCGAATCGGTGCTGGCGGCTGTCGGTCCCGACATGCCGGCTGGCGAACCGGTGATCCTCGGTATCCTGTCTCTGATCGTCTGGTCACTGCTGCTCGTGGTGACGGCGAAATACATTCTCCTGCTGCTGCGCGCCGACAATGACGGCGAGGGCGGTACGCTGGCTTTGATGGCGCTCGCGTCGCGGGCACTGGCAGGCCGCGCCGGGGTTGTTATTCTGCTCGGCGTCATCAGCGGCGCGCTGTTTTACGGCGACGCCATTATTACGCCCGCGCTCTCGGTGCTGTCAGCCATTGAAGGCTTGAAGGTCGTTACGCCGGCATTCGACAATTACGTGGTGCCGGCCACGGTCGTGATCTTGATTGCGTTGTTTTCAGTGCAGTCGCGCGGCACCGCCAAGGTGGCGGCTTTTTTCGGTCCAATCACGCTCATCTGGTTTGCAGCACTTGCTGCGGCGGGCCTTTGGCATATCGGACAAAACCCGCAAGTCCTGCTCGCCTTCAGCCCATGGTACGGCGCGAGCTTTCTTTTTCATCATGGCATCATCGGCCTGTTCACCCTCGGCGCCGTGTTCCTGGTGGTGACCGGTTCGGAAGCGCTCTATGCCGATCTCGGCCATTTCGGGCGTGGTCCCATCCGTTTCGCCTGGCTCACAGTTGTGCTGCCGGCGCTCACCATCAACTATCTCGGCCAAGGCGCGTTGTTGCTCGCCAATCCGAAGGCGATTGAAAATCCGTTCTTCCTGCTCTATCCGCACTGGGCCTTGCTGCCGATGGTTGTGCTCGCGACGGCCGCGACCGTGATCGCCAGTCAGGCCGTGATTACGGGGGCTTATTCGCTCACCCGTCAGGCAATTCAGCTGGGCCTGCTGCCGCGCTTGGAAATCCGCCACACGTCGGAAGCGCTGTTCGGACAAATCTATATGCCGCGCGTCAACACGCTTTTGCTGATCGGCGTTTTGCTGCTGGTAGCGTTATTCCGTTCCTCAAGTGCGCTCGCGTCCGCTTACGGCATCGCCGTCACTGGCACCATGGTCGTCACCGCCATGATGGCTTTTATCGTAATCTGGCGCGTGTGGCGCTGGTCGGCAATTGCCACCGCGGCATTGATCGTGCCTTTTCTGTTCATCGATCTGATGTTCCTCACCGCCAATATGCTCAAGATCGTCGAGGGCGGTTGGGTGCCGCTCGCACTCGGCGGCATGGTGATGACAATCATGTATACGTGGAAACGCGGCAGCCGGCTGCTGCTCGCCAAGACACGCAAGCATGAAATGCCACTTGAATCATTGGTGAGCAAGCTCGAGCGCAGACCACCGGTGCGCGTGCCGGGCACCGCGGTCTTTCTCACGAGCGATCCGGAATTCGCGCCGACTGCGCTCTTGCACAGTCTCAAGCACTACAAGGTGCTGCACGAGAATAACGTCGTACTCACGATCGAGACGGCCGACGTTCCGCGCGTCGATCCTGCCGAACGGGTCCAGATCGACCCGATCGGAGAAACGTTTGCGCGGGTAAAACTGCGTTTCGGCTTCATGGAAACGCCGAACGTACCCCGGGCGCTGGCGATCGCGCGCAAGCACGGCTGGCAGTTCGACATCATGTCAACGTCCTTCTTCCTGTCGCGGCGCTCGCTGAAGCCAACCGCCAAATCGGATATGCCAGCCTGGCAAGACCGGCTATTCATTGCGTTGTCGCGGGTCGCCAATGATGCCACCGACTTCTTCCAGATCCCGACCGGGCGGGTGGTGGAGGTCGGAACGCAGGTGGCGGTCTAGTCCGTCATCGCGGTGCTTGACTTCCGCGGCGGCTCAAATAGCTAGATCGGATCATGATGGGACTGTTCGGCCGCTCCAACCAAGTCGAGAACCTGACACCCCAACAGGTCGCCGACGGCCTGCGCGAAGGCCGAATGCTGCTGGTCGACGTGCGCGAGCCGAAGGAGACAGCGGCGGAAAGCTATCCTGACGCCGTGCTGATGCCGATGTCGCGTTTTGACCCCGCAGGCATCCCGGACCCGCAGGGCAAACAGGTGGTGTTCGCCTGCCGTTCGGGCCAGAGATCGGTGACCGCCTCGCTCGCCGCCCAATCGCGCGGCTTGCCGTACAATTCGCATCTCGCCGGGGGTATCATCGCTTGGAAGGCCGCCGGCCTTCCAACCAAGAGATGACAAAATCGGCTTCGAGGTTTTCCATGCACGGTGCCTTCGTCGCCACCGCCGCGGCGATTTGCGTATTGGCTGCAGTGCCAGCCGCCGCGCAGGAGCGCGTGGTCAATGTCTACAATTGGTCAGACTACATCAACCCGCAAGCGCTTGAGCAGTTCACCAAGCAGACCGGCATCAAGGTGCGCTACGATACTTTCGATGCCAATGAGACGCTGGAAACCAAGCTGCTCGCCGGCAAATCCGGCTACGACGTGGTGGTACCGACCGCCTATTTCCTCGAGCGGCAGATCATGGCCGGCGTGTTCCAGAAGCTCGACAAGAGCAAGCTGCCGAACCTGACCAATGTCTGGCCGGAAATTGCCAAGCGGCTTGCCGGCTACGACCCCGGCAACCAGTACGGCGTCAACTACATGTGGGGCACGACCGGCATCGGATATAACGTCAAGGCCGTGCGCGACCGGTTCGGGGAAAATTACAAGGTTGCTAGCTGGGATCTTGTATTCAAGGCGGAAAACCTCGCCAAGTTCAAGGATTGCGGCGTGCACATGCTCGATTCCGCCGACGACATTCTGCCGGCGGCGCTGCATTATCTCGGCCTCGATCCGAACTCGACCAAGCCGGACGATCTCGAGAAGGCCGCCACGCTGCTGCAGAAAATCAGGCCCTTCGTGCGCAAATTCCATTCTTCCGAATATCTGAATGCGCTGGCAAGCGGGGAAATCTGCCTGGTGGTCGGCTGGTCCGGCGATATCAAGCAGGCGAAGAACCGCGCCGTCGAAGCCAAAAATGGCATCGAAATCGGCTATGCGATTCCGAAGGAAGGGGCGCAGATGTGGTTCGACAACTTTGCCATTCCGAAAGACGCGCCACATCCGGATGAAGCGCTTGCCTTTATCAACTTCATGCTGGATCCGCAGATCGCGGCAATGAACAGCAACATGATCGCCTATGCCAATGGCAATCTGGCGAGCCAGAAATATATCGACAAGAAAGTGCTCGACGATCCGTCAGTTTATCCCGACGAAGCCATGATGGCCAAACTCTACACCGTAAGTGCGCGCAATCCGCGCGCGCAGCGCTTGATCAACCGCATCTGGACGCGGATCAAGACCGGGCAGTAGGGTGCGGGCCGTCTTCCGGCCGCCAACGGCGATGCAACCAGAGCCACTGCTCGGGGTATTCGCGCACCCAGCCTTCGATCACGTCAGTGACGACTTGCATGGTGCCGGCAATGTCGATCTTGCCTTCGGCGTCGCGCACCGGCTTGATTTCCTCGCTCAGCTCCGGCTTGAGCTTATGATCGGGCAGGCGGATTACCCGCGTGCCGTAAATCGGGCAATCAAAATGACGGGCGAGCCGTGCCAGCAGCGGGTTAGCCCTCGTCTTTTGGCCGAAGAAAGTCACCTCGACGCCGCGCACATAATATTGGTCGACCAGCATGCCGACATGGGAGCCACGTTCGAGCGCCTTTGAAATTCGCACCGGTGCATCGAGTCCGGTGTTGATCAGTTCGCCCATATTGGCGCCGCGCGTTTGCGTAAGCCACGTATTGATCGCGGGGATGTTCGGCCGGCGGTAGAGCACCGCGCTGTCGAGATTGTAGGTGGCCGCGCAGATCGCCGGCAGTTCCCAGTTGGCGAGATGAGCGGCGAAGACAAGCGCCGGCTTGCCGTCATTCGCCATTGTCATCCAGCGGTCGATGTTGTCGCGCGTGATGACGATGCGGTTGATGCGGTCGGGAAAGGCCGGGTCCCAGTCCCAGATGCGGTCGAGTTGTGCGAACTCGACGCCGAGGCGCCCGAGATTGTCCCACACGCCCGTGAGAATTCTCTCGATCTCAGCCGGTGATTTTTCGGGGAACGCAGCAATGAGATTGGCGCGGCCAACTTTATGTTCCGGCAGCCAGGGACCGAGCGTGCGCGTGAACCAGCCGGTGAAATCGGCAAGCTTGTCGGGATCGAACAGACGCAGGAACTTGAGCAGGCCGACAGATAGCGCGCCGATGATTGTATCGCCTGCGCCTTTCAGTCTCCGCTGTGCGCGGGCACTCATTAGAACGTCACAATGACTTTGCCGAACACCTGCCGGCTTTCCAGTCGCGCCAATCCTTTTTCGAACTCGGCCAATGGCACTTCGGTATCGATGATCGTGTTCATGCCGGCGGCGATCTTGGACAGGCTGTCGCGGATGTTGCGCATCGAGCAGCCGAACGAGCCGAAAATCTTGTACTGCTGCTGGAACAATTGCATCAGGTTGATGGTCACGGACGGTCCCGCGGTCGAGCCGCAGGTGACGAGCCGGCCGCCGCGTTTCAGGCAGAGCAGGGAGCCGTTGAAGCCTTCGCCGCCGACATGCTCGAACACAACGTCGACGCCCTTCTTTTTGGTGAGGCGGCGGGTAATGCCCTCGAAACGGTCGGTCTTGTAATTGATGACGTGATCGGCGCCGAGCGCTTTTGCCTTTTCGGCCTTGGCGTCGTCGCCCACTGTGGTGATGACGGTGCAGCCAAGCGCTTTCGCCATTCGGATCGCGACCGAGCCGATGCCGGAGCCGCCGGCATGCACCAGGATCGTTTCGCCCGGCTTGAGCTTGGCGTTGTCGAACAGCATGTGTTCGGTGGTGCCGAAGGCGATCGGCGCGCAGGCGGCGTCGCGAAACGATATGCCGCCCGGTACGGGGATCACCAGCCGCGCCGGCATATTGATGAGATCACGCGCGAATCCGTCGATATGGAAACCCATGATGCCGCCGACGTTCTCGCACAGATTGTCGCGGCCCTCGCGGCAGGCGGGGCAGGTGCCGCAGGTCTTCGCGCCGTACATTACGACCTTGTCGCCCGGCTTGAAGCCGGTGACGTCGGCACCGACGCTCGCGATTTCGCCGGAGGCTTCCGCGCCGACGACCAGCGGCAATTGTCGCTTGGCAAAGGCCATGCCACGGAAGCCCCAGACATCAAGATGATTAAGCCCGACCGCTTTGACGCGCACCTGGACTTCGCCGGCGCCGGGCGCCGCCGGATCGGGGAGGTCGGCAAGTTCGAGTTTGCGGTCTGCGATCAGACGAAGGGCGCGCATGAGCGGAGCAGGGCCGGCCGCTTAGACCGGCTCGCGGCCCATGATCAGCGAGACGTTCTGTCCGCCGAAGCCGAACGAGTTGGAGATGGCGTGCGTAATTTTGGCGTCGCGCGCCTGGTTTGGCACCACGTCGAGCGGGATCGCCGGGTCCGGCACCGCATAGTTGATTGTCGGCGGAATGCGCTGATGCTGCAGTGTCAGCAGCGAGACCACGGCTTCCACCGCGCCCGCCGCCGACAGCGTGTGACCGATCATCGACTTGTTGGACGAGATCGGAATGCCTTTCATGCGCTCGCCGAACACGCCCGCCATGCCGACATATTCCATCTTGTCGTTTTCCGGCGTGCTGGTGCCGTGCGCGTTGACGTAGTCGATCTCGTCCGGTTCGAGCCCGGCATCCTTCAAGGCATTTTTAATGCAGCCGATGATCGGCTTGCCGTCCGGGCTCGAGCGGGTGCGATGGAACGCGTCGGCCATTTCGCCGGCGCCTTCCATGACGCCGAGAATCTTGGCGCCGCGCGCCTTGGCCGACTCATAGCTTTCCAAGACGAGCGCGCCGGCGCCTTCGGCCATGATGAAGCCGTCGCGGTTCTTCGAGAAAGGCTTGGCGGCGCCCTGCGGATTGTCGTTGCCGCTGGTCGTCAGCGCCGACAACAGCGAAAAGCGGATCAGCGATTCCGGATTGATCGAGCCATCGGTGCCGATGCACAGCGCCGCTTCGGCTTCGCCGCGCCGGATCGCTTCGATGCCGAGTTGGATTGCGCTTGCGCCTGACGCGCAGGCGGTCGATAGCGAGATTGGCGACCCCTTGGTGCCGAACTTGTCGGCCAGATTTTCAGCCACAGAGCCGAACAGAAAGCGCGGGTGATAATCGGGAAACTGCGGGCTCGCGCGCAGGATGTCGGTATAGGTGACGGTGTCGTTGGCGCCCGACTTGGTTGCGAGCGCAATGCGGTGCGGCCATTCGATCTCGATCGGCGGCACCGCGAGAAAGAGGGGGCCGGGGAAGTCGCCGCGCGAACCGATGCCCGACTGGCTGATGGCTTCTTCGGCGGCGAGATCGGCGAATTTCTCCGACAGATCGGCGGAGGAATGCTGTGGCCCCAGAAAATCGATGGTGCCGGCGATGCGCGTGCGCAGGCCCTCGGTGGGAAAACGTGTGATGGCGCGGATGCCGGATTCACCGGCGGTGAGCTTCGCCCAGTTGTCTTCCTTGCCGGCGCCGAGCGAGGTGATGACGCCCAAGCCGGTGACGACGACGACGGGGCGGCCCATTTTGTCCTTGATCGACGCCATGTCGTTTACTCCCTCACCCGATCCGCTCGACCAGTGCGAGACCTTCGCCTCGCCAGTGTCCGACGCTTGTCACCACAACCTGGTCCAGTTCTCCGCTCATCGGCCGTTCCAGGCCGGTCGAGTCACATGGTGGAAACAGACTACCATGGCCGAGCGCGACCGTGGCCAGCGCGATATTCATGGAAAACTGCGGTTCCAACCCGTGACCGAGATATGTGCCGGTGGCCCGGACGGCAAGGTCGCCATGGGCCTCCAGAAAGGCGCGCTCCTCGGATGTCGCGGGCTCGGCGCCGGTTGCACCCGAGAGCACGGCAGCATGCCCGGCTTTGATATCGGCCTTCATCGTATTCCACAGCCTGTCGAGATCAGTCGTGACGCTACCGGGCGTGCGTTTCACGCGATCCGACACAACCGCGGATAACTTTGCTAACGGCTTGGCGCCGCGCGCTTCGGCGTAGTCACGTCCTTCGATCACCAGGAAGGCGCCGAGCGAACCAAGCGCGAAACCGGACGGCTTGCCATGGCCGCGCTCCCACACCGGCGCGTAGTGCTCCTTCAGATTGAGGCTGCCGAATTCGTAGAGCATCAGCAGATCGGGCCGTTCGCCATTGTGCGCGCCGCCAACCAGTGCGATATCGCTCTGTCCGGATGTGATACGCGAAAGCGCGATACGCACGGCATCGACGCCGGCGGATTCCTCGCCCATGAAGGTACGCGAAGAGCCGGTCACGCCATGCACGATGGAAATATTGCCGGCGAGCAGATTGGACAGTTGCGCGAGGAACAAGGTCGGCCGCAGGCCGCCCATCAATTGCTCGTTGAGAAAGGCTGCGGGCTTTTCCGCATGCGGCAGGCCGGACAGTATCGTGGAGTCGACGCCGTAGTCGCGCTCGCCGCCGCCAGCGGCGACAATCATGTCCATGTGAGAAAGAATATCAACATTGCCTTTGACGCCGGCCGAATCGAGCGCAAGACCGGCCGCGTAAGTGCCGATGCGCTGCCATGGCTCCATCTGGCGCTGGTCGCCTTTCTTCGGGATCTGTGCGTCGAAATTGATAGCTGCGAGCGGATGCACGATGAACGGCGCGAACGTGCCGTTGTCGGCGCCCGGATGCGCCTCCATCAGCTTCTGCCAATGCGACTGCGGCCCTTCACCGAGGGTGGAGATCATGCCGATGCCGGTGATCCAAGCCTCGCGCGCGCCGTCAGCCATCGGCGGGCGCCCCCATCGGGAAATCAATTCGTGCGGCGGTCTCGCGCATCTGCTTCGCCATTTCGGCGTTGGGAAAGGCGACCACGCTAAACGTCAGCGTGGCGTCACAAATATTCTTGCCGTCCACCTTGATGCTCGCTTCGGTGATCGCATAGCCAGAACCGTCATGTTTGAGCTGCGCGCTTACCGCCAGCACCTCTCCAGGCTTCACGAAAGTGCGCAATTTGGCGTCCTTGACCGCCGCCAGAAACGGCATCTTCTCGAAGCGGTTGGCCGCGACCACAAGCCAGCCCGAAGTCTGCGCCATGGTCTCAATCAACAAAACGCCCGGCATCAAGGGATAACCGGGAAAATGGCCTTCGAAGATCGTGCTTGCCGTCGGGACGCTCGCCTCGCACGTGATGGTCAATCCGGCGAGATCAAGCGCGACGATCCGATCGATCAGTTGGAAATACTCGAGTCGCATGGACGCTGCACGGGGTTAGGCTCCCTTGGCAGCGACGAGCTCGTCGATGCGGGTGCTGAGATTTTGAAGCACGAAATATTGGTCGGTGGTCGCCTTGCCGTCATTGACTTCCTGCGTCCACTGCTCGAGCGGCAACTTGATGCCGAAGGCCTTGTCGATGGCAAAGGCAATGTCGAGGAAGTCGAGGCTGTCGATGCCGAGGTCGTTAATGGCGTGGCTTTCCGGCTTGATCGTTTCGCGCGGAATATCGCATGTCTCGGCGATAATATTGGCGATGGTATCGAACGTCGAAGACATGTTAACTCTCTGATCTATTATGAGTTTTCAATTGACAGCCACAGCGCGTGAGGTGCGCGCCTTCCAAGCCCCTTGGCCGGCCGTCTCCGGGTATGCGACCGGCAGCCCGTATACCGAAGCGTCGGGGTAGTTTCAATGGCGGCCGGCATTTGGCGGGAAATCCGCCCTTGGCACGGTTTGCGTTGCCTCAGCGGTCCCGGCTGACCTCAATGGGCGCGCAATTGCGGTGTCCGGCCAGCGCACAATCCTGGTTCCGGCGCAAGGCGGCCATGGAGCCGGCGAGCCAATAACCTGCGCCAATCAAGGCCGCCACGAACAGAACCGCCGCCGCGTTCACCAGCATGCGATGGCGGTAGTCTTCAGTTTCGCCGCTACGCTCGAATTTTGTCAGGTCCTCAACCGGGGGCGGTACGGCTGCAGCCGGGCGCGTGGCCGTCGCGCGGCGCCGGAAATGCACGACGCGCGGGTCGCCATCGGAAGAAGAGGGATCGCCGCCCATAATCGCAAGCCTAGCATGCCGTTCGTGGCGGTTCGACGGCGGACGCGAAGTGGACGGGTTCGGTGCCCTGGTGCATAGATGGTCCGCCATGAACCGGCCGTACCGTCCATCCCGGCTGCTTGCGATTGCCGCGGCCTATGTGATCGCGTTGCAGGCGCTGCTATTGCCGTTGTCGGTGGCGGCCGGCAGCCCGTTTATCGCCAGCTTGTGTTCGGCGAGCGCGTCCACCGACGGCGCGCCAGCACCGGCCAGTCACAACCCATCCGGTTGTCCCTGCGCCGCCGGCTGCGGCATGCACTGCCATTTCCATGCACTGGCAACGCCGGTGCAGACGCCCGTTTCAGTTCAGCGGGTCGGGACCGGCACACCTACGGCGCTGCGTTTGATACGCGCCGATACGCCAAACCGACGCATCTTGGCACCAGTTTGCGCGCGGACCGCCCGCGGCCTGACGTCGGTTCTTCGATTTTCCATCCATCGTCTCTCGTCGCATGCCGCGCTCGTGCGCGCGTGCGCATATCAGGAGCAAACCATGTCTCGCATCGCACTCGGTCTTGCCGCACTGCTCGCCATTCTGGCGCTGCCGGCGCAGGCCGCCGACGTTATGGCCGGTCATCTGAAACTCTCCGCGCCCTGGGCAAGGGCAACGCCGAAAGGCGCCGCCGTCGGCGGCGGCTATTTGACCATCACCAATACCGGCAACACGCCCGATCGTCTGGTGAGCGGCTCCACCGCTATTTCGAAGAAAGTCGAGATCCACGAAATGAGCATGGACAACGGCGTCATGAAGATGCGGATGCTGGCCAACGGTCTTGAGATCAAGCCGGGGCAAAGCGTCACGCTCAAGCCCGGCAGCTATCACATCATGTTCATGGGTCTCAAGCACCAGATCAAGGAAGGTGAACATTTCAAGGCGACGCTTGTCTTCGCCAAGGCCGGTAAGGTCGAACTCGACTTTGCCGTCAAGGGGCTTGGCGCCATGAACAGTGGAAACGACGACCACGGCAGCATGAAGATGCCGATGAAGCAATAAGGTCCGAGCGCGATTAACACCCTCGGCGCTGTCGCCGGTGCCGGGGGCTTATTATTTCGGTTCGGTAAAGGCGAGCGTCATGTCCGGCGGCGGCAGCATCGCGAACACGTTCAACGTCATCGCGATCAGAGCGTAATAGCCGAGTATGCCGACAAATTCGACCATCGCTGCGTCTCCCAGAAATGAATGAACACGCTTATAAGTGCGCTCGCTCACGCGCTTCGTCTTGTAAAGCTCCTGCACGAAGGCGTAGATCGCGCGTTCGTCCTTGGCCGCGCTGACCGGCGCACGCCCGCGCCGCAGATCCTCGATGGTTTTCGGTTTGACGCCGGCCTTCTCGGCGATCGGCGCATGCGCATACCACTCATATTGTGCACGCCACAGCCGCGCCGTACACAGGATGGCGAACTCCGAGAGACGTGGCGCCAGCGCCGTCCGGTAGCGAACGTGAGCACCGAGATTTTGTGCGAGTTCGCCGAATGCGGGCGCGTGCATGAAGGCTGCGAACGGACCGCGTGGCGTGATCGCCTGGCCGCGCGGCCCTGCGCGCAGCGAAGCCAGCAACGCGCGTTGCGTTTCGTTCATCGTGGATTCTTCGATCAGGGCAAGGCGTGGCGCGGGGCGCTTCGATGGCATAGGCGTTCCTAAAATCTTCGCGAGCGAGGGGGGCTGCCCGGGACGCGGTGGCGACGGGCCGCTAATATAGCGCAAACGGCCTTGTTGGGAGATGCCCGGATGGACGACGTCAAAACATTCACGCCTAATGTTGGGCGCTACGAGCAGTTCATGGACGTGGTGCGCGGGCGTCTGACGACGCGCGCCTTTCGTCCCGATATTCCGGTGCCGCGCGAGCATATCGAGATGGTGCTGGAAGCGGCGCGCCACGGGCCCTCGGGCGCCAACGCTCAGCCCTGGCACTATATCGTGGTGACCGATCCAACGGTAAAAGAGCAAATCGCCGACTATTTCGTTGCCGAGGCGACAAAGCGCGCCAAGATGAAGATGAAGTTTCCGACGCCCAATTACCGCGGGCTTGCGACCGCGCCGGGTTTCGTCGTGGTGGTTGCCGATTTTCGCTTCGTGCGCGCCTTTCCGGTGTTGCTCGACGGCTCAGAGCTCGACAAGCAATATCAGGCCAATGCCGAGCGCATCCTGCTCCAGAGCGTCGCCGCCTCCACCATGTCGGCGCATCTGGCGGCGGCCGCACTTGGCTATCAGGTTTGGTGGGTAACGGCGATCGGCCAGGACGACGCGCAAAAATCGTTGCGCCCGCTGATCGGTGTGCCCGACGATCTCGCCATTATCGACCTCATGTTGTTCGGTGTGCCGGCGAAACCGCCCTACAAGCGCTGGAAGAAGACGCTGCCGCAGATCGTGAGCTGGGATAAATTTGACATGAAAAATTACATGACACTCGATCAGATCGACGACTGGGTGCGCGAGACGCGCCACAAAGTCATGTATCGCGACGAAGCCAAAGTGGACTGACGCAGCGCAAACAGGGGTGCATCGTGTTCAGCAATGGTTTGAAATCAGCGGGCGTTGCGTTTGCTTTGATGGTGTTCGCCGCGCCGGCCTTTGCCGACGCCATTGACGGCGACTGGTGCCAAAAGGACGGCCGCCGACTATCGATCCGTGGGCCGCAAATCGTGACGCCAGGCGGCAAACAGCTGGAAGGGGAATACGCGCGGCACTCTTTCAGTTTTATCGTTCCGCCCACGGAGCCCGGCGCGGGTGAGACAGCGTTTATGCAGTTGCTTGACGAGAACACCGTGCATCTGCGGCATGGCACGGCTGCCAACTCCGTGCCCGAAACATGGATCCGCTGTTCGCCGTCGACCAGCGGCCTTCTCCCGATGCCGCCGGCTTAACGGCGCCGGCGCCGCATTCACCTTCACGAGACCGCGGTCCATCATCTGCAAGGCCTTGGCCGCCGCCAACGACAAATCGAGCACACGGCCGTCCACGAACGGGCCGCGGTCGTTGACCGTCACGACAACGCTGCGTTGTGTCTCTGTGTCGGTCACGCGCAGCCGCGTGCCGAAAGGAAGCGTGCGGTGCGCGGCGGTAAATTTCGCCGCGTCGTAGCTCGCGCCGGACGCGGTCAACCCGGCATGCTCTTCAATGTAATAGGAGGCGATGCCGGCGAAACGCTTCAGGCCTTGCGCCGACGAAGGCGCTGCCATCAGGCCCGTCGCGACAGCGAGGCCGACGGCAATCTGGACTCGATACGGCGTAGTCCCGCCGTTCATCCCATCGCTCCACAACATTTTGCCTTGGTAATCGGCAAAAGACTTTTGAGCGGTGTGGGCGCCGCGTACCAGCGAAGGTCGCGATTAAGGTTGGCGTTTAAGGTTTCCGATTAAGGTTGTCGCGGTGTCCCGAGCCTGGGGGTGCGACGTGCCGAGCCAAGTCTTAAGACTTGCGTGTGCGGGAATGTGCACGATGGGCTGCGGCGCGCGGCTTGCCGTGGCGGTTTGCGAGGTGCGACGCGGTTAGTTCCGCGCGCGCGCGGCATTCGTTGTGCAATTCTTCGAGTTCTTTGTCGCTGAGATCCTCGATCGAGGCGAACTTATTTTGCGCGCCCTTCATTGCAAGTACCAGCTCGGAGAGTTTGAGTTGAATCGCCACCATGTCTCGGTTCTGGGTATTCTGAATCAAAAAAACCATTAGGAACGTGACGATGGTCGTGCCGGTGTTGATGACCAGTTGCCACGTGTCGCTGTAGCCGAAGATCGGTCCGGTTACGACCCAAGTGACGATGGCCGATGCCGCCAAAAGAAATGCAGCCGGATGACCCGCCCATCGCGCCGTGGTTTGCGCGAAGCTGGAAAACTGGTCGGTCATCAGGTTGCGCACAGGTGCGGTCTTGCCGCGCCTATGCCGGTTGTTGCCGGTCATGGCGAAAACTCCCCGCCGGCAAACCGGCGCTTGGCGCGCCAAATTGCCGCGCTCGACAACGCGCATTCAGGTTCCGAGTTCCCTGACGAGAAACCGGAGAAGCGGGCTTTTCCTTGAGTCTACTTAAACTTCGGCAACGCCGGGCTGCTGCGCCCCATGCCGGCCCATGGATCGGAGCCCTGTTTCGACAACCGCTGCCAGATGTTCGTGACGGTATATTGGTTGGCGGCTTTGAGCGAAGACAATTCGCTCCATGCCAGCGGTACCGACACCGGCGCGCCGGCGCGCGCGCGCGTGGAGTAGGGCACGATTGCCGTCGCCTCGCGGCTGTTGCGCAGATAGTCGATGAACACGCGGTTGTGCCGACGTGCCTTGATCGGGTTCGCGGTGTAGCGCTTCGGCTTGTCCTTTTGCATGCTGAGCGCGACGGTGTGCGCGAACGTTTTGGCGATAGCCCAGGGCGTCGGCTTAATCGGCACCACGACGTGCAGGCCCTTGCCGCCGGTCGTTTTCACGTAGCTTTTCAGTTTCACGCGTTGCAGACGTTTGCGCACTTCGCGCGCGGCGTCTTTAACATCCGAAAAAGTGGTGCCTGGCCCCGGATCGAGATCGAAGACCAGCCGGTTGGCGCGCTCGCGATCGTCGACCGCGCTACCGCGCGCGTGAACCTCCAGCACGCCGCCTTGCACCAGCGCTATCAAGCCGTCGAGTTTGTCGATCGCAATGATCTTTTCGCCTTCCTCCTGCACGGACTGGAGGAATTCGACCGGGATGCCGGCGCGCGCGTGTTTCTGGAAGAAACATTGCCCCTCCGCGCCCTCCGGGCAGCGCACCAACGCCAGCACGCGACCGGTGACATGCGGACGCATGCGTTTCCATATCCGCTTGTAGTATGTCGCCAATTGTTCCTTGGTGACGCCGGCGTCTCGCCAATAGATGCGGTCGGGGTGGGTAAGGCGGACCTTGCCGAACATGGCCTCGCGCCGTGCGCCGCGGGCGGCACGCCGCTTAGCCGGCGATTCCCGTTTGCGTGCCATCAGTGCTTGACCTCGTGCACGACCTCTTTCGGCGACTTGTCGCGACGCACGCCTTGGAACGAGCCTTGCCGCACGCGGTCACCACCTGTCCAACCGTGGAAGTCGACCTCCACCACGATCTTCGGCTCGACCCAGACGGGCGCGCGTCGGCCGTTCTCTTCCTTCGGCACAGGCTAAACGGCGACGTCTTGCGTGCATGCGCTTTCAGCGTGCGATAGAGCTTGCGCGCGGTCTCATGGGTAAAGCCGGTTCCGACGCGCCCTGAATATTGCAAGTGCCCGCGTTTGTTGTGCCCGCGCCTGTAGACGCCGAGCACCAGCGCGCCGACGGCGTGCGCGTCGGCGGTTGAGGGCGTAAAGCCCGCTACGACGAATTCCTGCCGGTCCGAGCACTTGGCTTTCAGCCAGTCGCGGCCCCGGCCGGAATGATAGGGCGCGTCGGCAAGCTTCGAGATGATGCCCTCCAGCCCCAACTTGCAGGCGTGCTTGAGCAGCACCGGCCCGTGTCCGCCGAGCGATTTGGAAAAGCGGATGTGCGGCCCGCGGCCACGATGGATGAGTTTTCCGAGCGCCACTTTGCGCGCGAACAGCGGGAGGGGCTTTAAATCGGCGCCATTGAGATGCATGAGATCGAAGGCGTAGAGCCGCATGCGGCCGCGCCGCGCGCTGCTCAAGTCCTGTTGCAACAAAGAAAAGCGCGATACGCCTTTGGCGTCTTCCACCACCATTTCGCCGTCGATGACCGCGGTCTTGGCGTTGAGCTTGCCGATCGACTCGGCGACACCCGGAAATTTCTTGGTCCAATCCAGCCCCTTGCGCGTCATCAGCTTGACCTTGCCGTGATCGAGCCGCGCCTGAATGCGGTAGCCGTCGAATTTGATTTCGTGAAGCCAGCGCTTGTCGTCGGGTGCCTTGTCGACCAGCGTGGCAAGACATGGCGTGACGAAATGGGGAAGCGCGGCGGCACGCGCATGCTTGAGGAGATCTGCGGCAGCCTTTGCGGAGCGCTTCGGCGCCGGCGTCTTGCGCGTCGTGCCGCTGCTGGCAGGTGACTTGCGCTTTGCCCGCTTCGTTTGGCGCTTGCGCGTCATCGGCGCCTGGCCCGCTTGACCTTGCGTTTTCTTCGCCTCGTCGTCTTTTTCACTTTAGCTTTTGTATTGCTTTTGGGCTTGCTTTTGCTTTTTCCCTTGCGCTTATGCTGCGCGATCTCGTCCATCGTGCGGCCGGTCTTCACCGACAGCGGCATCTCGACAAGAATATCCTTGTCGCGGGCGCCGCGTGCCTCCTCGTCGTGCTGCTTGATCAGCAGCCAGTTGTCGCGGCTTTCGCCCGGCCGACGGCGCAGGCGCACCAGGTGCCAGCCGCCATGCAGCTTTTTTCCGGAGAGGTGAAAGGCGATGTGGCCCTTGCGCAATCCGACGTGGGGATCTCCGTCCGGCCGCCAGCGCCCGCGGTCCCACACCATGACGGTTCCGCCGCCATATTCGCCCCGCGGGATGGTGCCCTCGAATTTGTTGTAGTCGATCGGATGGTCTTCGACCTGCACGGCAAGCCGCTTTTCGCCCGGCACCAGGCTCGGGCCCCGCGTCACCGCCCAGCTTTTCATCACGCCGTCGAGTTGCAGCCGCAAGTCGTAATGCAGGCGCCGCGCCGCGTGCTTCTGGATGACAAAGGCGTTGCCGTCTTTCGCGACTTTTCCGCGCGGTTCGGCAGTGATACCGAAACGACGTTTGGCACGATATTTCGACAACCCGGTCATTCAAGCGCTAGCTCGCCTTGCGCACTTTCTTGCGTACGGGCGTTTTTTTGCGACCGTTGCCTTTGCGCGCGCGCGACGTCGTCCCGCGCCGACTGCCCGAGCCGCCACCACGCGCGCTCTTGCGCAACGCATCCATGAGATTGATGACGTTGCTTGGTCGCTCTTCGCTGAGCACACGCGGCTTCTTGCCGGAGCGCTTGGCCTTGATCAGATCCATCAGAGCGTTCTCGTAGCGGTCCTCGAACCTGGACGGGTCAAAGTGACCTTTTTTGCTGTCGAGGATCTGCATCGCAAGCTTGAGCATGTCGGGCGCGATCTTGATATTCTCGATCTCGTCGAAATAGTCCTTCTCGTTGCGCACCTCTGTCTTGTAGCGCAATGCGGTCGCCATCAAACCCTTACCGCGCGGTGCGAGAAGCAGAAGGTGCTCGCGCCGATAGATTACCACGTGTGCCAATCCGACCAGATCGTCCTTGCGCATGGCTTCGCGGATCACCGCAAAGGCCTCTTGCGACATCTCGTCTTGCGGCACCAGATAGTAGGACTCGTCGAGATAGATGCGATCGACCTCCGACATTGGCACGAACTGCTCGATATCGATGGTGTGGGTGCTCTCAAGCGCAACGTTGTCGAGCTCGTCTTCGTCGAGAAGGACGTATTGGCCTTTCTCGAACTGATAACCCTTGATGCGATCCTCCTGCGGCACCGGATCGCCGGTCTCGGCGTCCACCACTTCGTTGCGGATCCGATTGCCGGTCTCGCGGTTGATGATGTTGAAGCGGACCCGCTGGTTCGTCGTGGTGGCGGGATAGAGCGCGACCGAGCACGAGACGAGCGATAGCTTGAGGTAGCCCTTCCAGTTTGGGCGCGGTGCCATGAAAAACTCCTGACGCAACTGGATGTGAACGAGCGAAGGATCAGAGAAGTTCCACCCTATGCTAACAGCGATGCGTCCCCAAGTGGCTGAAATGCCGAAGTTTTGCGAAAAAATTCGGCGTTCGTTAAACGCCGAAGGTCCGGCCGGAGGAACTTTTTCGGCGAGCGGACGTTTTTCCCCAACACGTGGCTTGCACGCCGCAACGCAATCAACCGAAAGGGTTTTGACATGCTGGGTTGGGCATTGACCTTTCTCGTCGTCGCGATCATCGCCGCCGTGCTTGGATTTGGCGGCATCGCAGGTATGGCCGTGGAGGCCGCCAAGATCGTGTTTTTCGTGGCGATTCTTCTGTTCGCCATTTCGGCGATCGTGGGTTTAGTAAGAGGTCGTTCGCCGACGGTCCCGTAGCGGCAGCATCAAACGTATCCGCAACGCAAATTAAAGGCCTCGCGCGGCGCTCGGCTCGCGCGAGGCCTTACTCATTTCATAGTGATTTGCTTTGACGCGGGTCGGCAAAGGCAGCATCTATTTGAGCGCCACCCATAAATTAAATAACTGAACGTCACTTTTCGGCGGGATCGACCGGCGCTCCGTCAACGAAAGACAGGCTGCGGCAGTGCGTCCGTGCGGCCATCCAACATTCGGACACAATCGCTTGGCCTTATCCGCCGTTGCAGGGAGTTCCGTTAACCTTAAGAAAACAATGACGTTTAACTATTATTACCGGTTTGTTAACCTTAGTTTTCGGGTGCCGGAGGACGCGAGGCAGGCAACGAATCCGCGCAGGGTATGGCCGTGAATGATGGCCATGGCTTGCCGATTGAGCCGCGGTACGACCGCGAGCCGCTCCGGCAACGATCCCCTCGGGTTCCATGTCCTGGCTTTGCGACGGCGCGCGCAAGCTTGTCTGGCGCTGAAGTGTGTAGGGGCGTCTGGCGCTCTTGGGTCGGCGAAGGAGTGGCGTAAGTGGCGGCAGGGACTTTGGTCAGCCAGGCACGTGGCGACAGCCTCGCTATGGCTGCGGCCGGATCGTGGACGGCGGAGTATGCGCGCACGCTCGAGCCGTTGATCAATGCGGCCACCCGCCAAAAGGGTCCGGTCCGTGCCGTCGCCATCGACGTCGCACGTATCGATCACATCGATACCTATGGCGCTTGGCTGCTCGAACGCGCGTTGCGCGCCTGGAGCAGCCAGGGCGCCGAGACGCGTTTGGTTGGTCTGGCGGACAATTACCGCGGCCTGTTCGCCAAGGTTCAGGCCGGCACCCAGAAGCTGAAGCCGGCGGCGAAGCGCGGCAACGTTGTCGTTCGCACGTTGGAGAGCGTCGGCCGCACCATGAGCGCGGTCGGTCACGACATCTACCTGCTGGCGCAGATGCTGGGGTCGCTGATTATCGCTTTCCTGCGTGTGCTGGTGCGGCCGCACACCTTCCGCTTCACCTCCATGGTCAGCCACCTCGAGCGCGTGGCTTGGAATGCGGTTCCGATCATTTTGCTGATTACGCTGTTGATCGGCGCCATTCTTGCCCAACAGGGCATCTTCCATTTTCGGCGCTTCGGCGCCGACATTTACGTTGTCGACATGGTCGGCGTGTTGGTCCTGCGCGAACTCGGTGTGGTGATTGTCTGCATCATGGTGGCCGGCCGTTCGGGCAGCGCCTACACCGCCGAACTCGGCTCCATGAAGATGCGCGAAGAGGTCGACGCGCTGCGCACCATGGGCTTCGATCCGGTCGAGGTGTTGATCCTGCCACGCATTCTTGCGCTTATGATTGCGGTACCGATCCTGACGTTCCTCGGCTCGATGGCCGCCCTATACGGCGGTGGGCTGGTCGCATGGTCTTACGGCGGTATCGAGCCTGCGATCTTCATCTCGCGGCTGCACGATGCCGTCTCGATTGAGTCGTTCGAAGTTGGGATGATCAAGGCGCCGTTCATGGCCATCCTCATCGGCCTCGTGGCTTGCGTGGAGGGCTTGCAGGTGCAGGGCAGCGCTGAATCGCTCGGGAGCAAGGTCACCAACTCGGTGGTCAAATCGATTTTTCTGGTCATCGCGCTCGACGGCGCTTTCGCCGTATTTTTCGCATCGATCGGGATCTAGACCATGGCCGTCCACGGTGAACCGATCATCAAGGTGCGCGACCTCATCGTCGACTTCCGCTCACATCGCGTGCTCAAGGGCGTGAACCTCGATCTATTGCGCGGCGAGATTTTGGGGTTTGTCGGCGCTTCCGGCGCCGGCAAGTCGACCTTGGCGCGCACCATCATCGGCCTGCTGCCGAAGCGCTCGGGGACGATCGAAGTGCTTGGCGTCAATCTCGACAAGGCCGACGACGAGCAAAAGCGCGCGGTCGACCGGCGTTGGGGCGTGCTGTTTCAGCAGGGCGCGCTGTTTTCGTCGCTTACCGTCGGCAAGAACATCGAGTTCCCGATCCGCGAATACCTACGTCTCTCCAACCGCCTGACAACCGAAATTGCCATCGCCAAACTGGAAATGGTGGGTCTGAGCCCGGACGTTTACCGGGATTACCCCTCGGAACTTTCCGGCGGCATGATCAAGCGCGTGGCGCTTGCGCGCGCGCTCGCGCTCGATCCGGAAATTTTGTTCCTCGATGAGCCGACCTCGGGCCTCGACCCGATCAGCGCGGGCGAATTCGACCAGCTCATTCTGACCTTGCAGGAAACGCTCGGCATTTCCGTTTTTATGGTCACGCACGACCTCGACAGTCTGCACCGGGTGTGCGACCGCATCGCAGTGCTTGGCGACGGCAAAATTCTGGAAATCGGCACCATGGACAAGGTCATGGGCTCACAGCATCCTTGGCTGAAGGCCTATTTCCACGGGGCGCGTGCCCATGCCGACTGGCATGTGGCGGTAAAAGGGTAACAGCGGAGTTGACCGATGGAGGACAGAGCCAAATACGTATTGATCGGGCTGTTCACGTTCGCCGTGATCGTGGCCGCCTTCGGCTTTATCTATTGGCTTCACAACGCCGCCGGAAGCCGGGAAACCGCCTCTTATCGGTTGATCTTCGGCGGCTCGGTCAGCGGTCTGCGCGTCGGCGCTCCCGTCCTGTTCAACGGCATTCGCGTCGGTGATGTCACCTCATTGGGGTTGACCGACAATCCATCTGAAGTCGCGGCCATTGTTTCGGTCGATCCCGCAACGCCGATGCGCAAAGATACCCGCGTCACCCTCGAATATGCTGGCCTGACCGGTATCGCTTCGGTGTCGCTGAAGGGCGTCTTGGCGTCCGCGCCACAAGTGCAAGCAAAAGCCGGAGAACTGCCGACGTTGCGTGCCGAATCCAATGCCGGGCAGGACATGTCGTCAGCCGTGCGCGAGACACTGGGTAAGGCCAACGCGGTGATTTCGGAGAACCAGGAAGCGGTTCACAACGCCATCAACAATCTGGAGACGTTTTCCAAGGCGCTGGCGCGCAACAGCGAAAAGCTCGACAAATTGGTCGACAACACAACCGAGGCCATGGCTTCGTTCAAGCAACTGGGCGACAATCTCGACAAGCGCACCGGCGAGATCACGACCGGTGTCAACACGACGCTGGATAACGCAAACAAGATGCTCGATACGGCGACCAAGCATATCGACACCGTCGGCAAGGATGCGCACCGCGCCATCGTCAATATCGACAAAGCGGTGACCGATCTCGCCAAGCATCCGCAGCGCATCTTGTTTGGGGGCGGCGGAGGCAGCCGCTGACCGCGCCGCTGGCGTGGTTTGATCCAGATCATGGCGCGAGAGCAAACGTCCTCTATGTTCACCTTTAAGGGGTGTGGATGGAGAAGACGATGTCCGCCGTGAGAGCGACGAAATCGATCCCCAGCCTGATGTGCACGATGATGGAGCGCCTCGGCATCGAACCAGGCGCAGCCGTGGTGCCGCAATTGGGTTTGGCCTATACGACCGCGTTTCACCGTTGTGAAACCTGCGGGGTAAAGGATGCCTGCCGCGCCTGGCTCGGCAAAAGGCTGCGGCCGGCCGCCTTCGCCCCGCCGTTTTGTCCCAACGCCGATATCTTTTTTGAATTGCAGGTCGCGCAGACGGGGTTGTCGATCCCGCGGTAGGTGCGAGCCAAGGTGGCATTGACGGAATAAGAGTGATGTTTATTCGCCGCCCGCCAGCACGGCCCGCGTCTGCTGATCGGGGCCGAAATCCTCAAAGTTGTCGATATCCATCAGTTCGGCGAGCCGCTTGCGCGCGCGGTTGACACGCGACTTGATGGTGCCAACGGCGCAGCCGCAGATGTTAGCTGCCTCTTCGTAGGAGAAGCCGGAGGCACCAACCAACACCAGGGCTTCGCGCTGGTCCTGCGGCAACTGCGCCAGCGCTTCGCGGAATTCACGAAATTCCACCTGACTGATCTGGTCCGGATGTGATTTCAGGGTGTCCGCATAATGGCCGTCGGCATCTTCTACCTCGCGCCGGCGCTTGCGGTATTCCGAGCGGAAGTGATTGCGCAGGATCGTGAACAGCCAAGCTGACATGTTGGTGCCGGGCTGGAAGGAATCAATATTGGCGATCGCGCGCAGGAGCGTTTCCTGTACCAGATCGTCGGCACGGTCGACATTGCCGCTCAGAGAAATGGCGAACGCGCGCAGGCTTGGTACCGCGCCAAGGACTGCTTTGCGGACTGACTCGTCCATCGCCATCAGCGCTCGTCCTTGTTTCCGTTTCCGCTGTCGATGCGGTCGATCAGTTCCGCAAACCGGTCGGGTACGCCTTGGCTCACCACGTCGTCGTACATGGCACGCAATTGTTGACCGAGGCGCGCCTGCACGTCCCGGTTGAGTTTCGGCTTGCCGTCGCCTTTTTTGCCGCGATTGGCTTGCGCGCTTTCCATCGGTTTTAGCCCCACGGGCTTTCGCTCATTCATTTGCTCGGTCCCGAACCCCTTCGGCCTTGGTCGTGTTGCCCCAAGCGTGGGTCCCCTAGTTTCAATCCAATCCCATAACGGCCTATATGGTTCCGCCTCGCGGGAACTTTTTGCAAATCGAGGCGTTGGCAGAGCGAAAATTTCGGGGGCAGGCGGTGCCTGCGCTGAATCAACGCCCGTTGGGAGGGTTTTTTGTCGATATCTCAGTCAGTTGCCCAGCATTTGCCCTATCTGCGCCGCTACGCCCGTGCGCTGGCGGGAAGCCAGCAGGCCGGCGATAGTTACGTCGCCGAGGCCCTGGAAGCGGTAGTCCAAGACCCCTCGCTGCTTGAAACCGGCAACTCCACGCGCATCGCGCTTTATCGCCTATTCACGAAAATCTGGAATTCAATACCGCTGAACGGCGAGCCCTCGTCTGCATCGGCGTTGGCGGAACCGGTCGAGCGTCATCTGGCGCAGATTGCGCCAATGCCGCGCCAGGCTTTTCTGCTCGTCGCGCTGGAAGGGTTGTCGGAGGATGATGCCGCCAAGGTTCTGGGTCTCGACGTACCGAAGCTGCGCGAACTGGTGGACGAGTTCGGGCGCGAACTTGCCGCCGAGATTGCGACCGACGTGCTCATTATCGAGGACGAGACCTTCATCGCGCTCGACCTAGAAAACCTGGTCGAGAGCCTGGGTCACAACGTGCTCGGGGTCGCTCGCACGCACAAGGAAGCAGTGGCGCTCGCTAAGACGAAACGGCCAGGCATCATACTTGCCGATATCCAATTGGCTGACGGCTCGTCCGGGCTCGACGCGGTCAATGAAATGCTTAACTCGTTCCAGGTGCCGGTGATCTTCATTACCGCATACCCGGAGCGATTTCTCACCGGCGAACGGCCGGAGCCGGCCTTCCTGATCGCCAAGCCGTTCCAGCCGGCGACGGTATCGGCGGTGCTCAGCCAGGCGCTGTTTTTTGAACGTAACGCCAAGCACAGAGAGCGGCGCGCAAGCTAGACGATTTTCGATTGTTGTCCGGAAGCCGAGCTCGGTTGCGGCCTCGGGCACGCAAAGACCTCGATTGGCAATCCCGGTGAAAACCGCAATCCCCGGTAGCGAGCACGCCATCGCTAAGTATGCCCGACGGATGGGTTGGAAAAAATTTGAACTGTGCCAAAGCGAGGTCTGCGTGCATGTGTTGTGGACAGAGGATCCGGTAGCCGTATTGATTGAAAAAGTCCGGGTATGAATACTTGTACCGGCCGTGCGAGAGTCGTGGCGATAAGTCACCGAGGCGGAAAATGCCAGGGCCGGAAGACGCGAACCTGACCAGCTTGCAAGAGCGTTGCCGCAGTCTGGAAGCGCAGGTCGAAGTCCAGCGCCGTGAGCTAAGCCTGCTTTGTGACCGCTTCGAGCGCTACGAAACAGCATTGCATGGCGCGAAAGTCACCGTTTTCACGCAGGATCGCGATTTGCGTTACGTCTCGATCAGCAGCGCGATGCTCGGACGACCCGTCGATGCCATTCTCGGCCACACGGACGAGGAGCTTTTCCCGTCAGAGAGCCGTGCGGAGATCATCGCAGCAAAGCTCGACGTGCTGGCGACCGGCCGGTCCAATCGCACAGAAATTTCGCTTCCGGACGGTCCCGGCGCGCGCTGGCACGATCTTCGTATCGAGCCACTTCGCGACGAAAGGGACAAAATTGTCGGCCTGGCCGGGGTTCTGGTCGATGTCACCGAACGTAAAGAAAGCGAGGCGCATTTGCGCCTGCTGCTGCGCGAATTGACCCATCGCTCAAAAAACCTTCTGGCGGTCATTCAGGCGATGGCCCGCCAATCGGCTCGACATACGGGATCAGTCGATGGATTTCTGGCTCAATTCGGTTCGCGGCTGCAAGCGCTCGCGGCCTCGCACGACCTGCTGGTGCATGAAAGCTGGCGTAGCGCATCACTTCGCGATCTGATCCGCACGCAGCTTGCTTCGTATGTCGCCGACGAGCGGGTCGCTTTCGAGGGCCCTGACATCGATCTCAAGCCGGAGGCTGCGCAAAGTCTTGGGTTGGCGATACACGAACTAGCAAGCAATGCCGTCAAGTTTGGTGCGCTCTCGGTGCCGGACGGCCAGGTGTCGATCAACTGGGCGCGCGCCAACGGCGTAGGAACCGGCGCCGTTGCCATCGACTGGCGCGAACGCAACGGACCGAAAGTGAAGGCGCGGCGCAAACACGGTTTCGGCAGCATGGTAATCGAGCGCAATCTCGCGCGAGCGCTCGATGCCGATGTCGAACTGACGTTCGACCCGGACGGCTTGCGCTGCCATATCGTCATACCTGGCAATCAAATTCTCACCAGCCGCTGAGCGGAACGTTTTGCCCGGCGTCGCGGTTATCAGGTTGCGGTCGCAGCAATGATCGCGGCTGACGGAAACCTGATATGCGCGGAATTGGCGGATATTTTGTCATTGGCGGCATGGCCGCGCTGGCAGGGAGTGGCGTGCTCGTCACGGGCGTTGGCCTTGCAGTCAATGCGCGTCCGCTGGTTGAGCGCGGCGTGATCGTTCAACATGTTGACAGAACCCTTAAAGCGGATCGCTTGAACACCCACACGAGGATCGGCAGGGAGCCGCCACAAAATGCGCCAGCCGGATGCGAGACCGTCTTCAGCCCGCTGTCTGCAGCGCCTAGAAATCCCGCGAGTCACTGTGTGGCCTAATTTCGGGCCATAATTGCGTCGCAATGTCGGATTGGAACGAACCGTCTTCCCCGTCGTCTCACAAACAAATAAATAGAAAAGAGGAGCAACCGATGTATCGATTTTATATAGGCGCACTTGCCGCCGTTTTATTCGCGGCGATCGCTTTGCCTGTGCCGGCGACGGCGCAGAGCGCCGACAAGACGAAAGTCGGCACACTGACCTGCGATATATCCGCAGGCATCGGGATCATCATTGCATCGAAGAAAGATGTGACCTGCATGTTTACGCCGTCTCAACCCGGCCCGCGCGAAGTCTATGTGGGGTCGATCACGAAATTCGGCCTCGACATCGGCGCGACCAGTGGTGGACAGATGGTGTGGGCGGTCTTCGCACCGAGTAGCCGTGCCCATGGTGCGCTCGCCGGCCGCTATATCGGAGCGACCGCCGAAGCGACGGTCGGAGCAGGCCTCGGCGCCAACGTGCTGGTCGGCGGTTCGAACCGCACCATCGCCTTGCAGCCCGTTTCCATTCAAGGTCAGACTGGCTTGAATGTCGCGGCCGGCGTCGCCGGGTTGTCGCTAGAGCCGGCGCGTTAAGCTGGCCGATGATCGCGAAAACGCCCGCCGATTTGGCGGGCGTTTTTTTTATTGCTCGCGGCGGTTCACGCCAATTTATCCGGCGGCCCACCGAGTTCGGCGTAGGGACGAATGCTGTCGGCAACCGAGTTGGCAATATGCTCTTTCGAGATCATGCCGACAATATTGCCGGCGCGCGGAACCCTGCGATCGCCTTTGGTGACGATCGACATGCTGGCGTTGCGGCGCCACATGCGTTCGACGACGTCGAACACGACATCGTCGGCGCGCGATACGGTGAAATTCTTCTGCGCGATGTCGCCGAGCCGAACGCCCGAATAGGCGCTTTCAAGACCGAGACGCAACTCGGTGTTGACACGCAACACGCCGGCGATGCGGTCCTCGCTGATGACGACGATATGCTTGAAGCCGCCGGCCGCGGTCTCGCGCAGGAAAGCGGCGAAGTCGGTTTCCGCCGGCAATATGAGAACGCTTTTGTCCATCACTTCTTCGGCGTGGCGCACCAGGAACATATTGGCATGCAGCGCCTTCGGAATGGCATGGCCGCGGCCGACCAGTTTGACGGTGTAGATGTTTTCGCGCGAGAGCAGGCGGCGCACGCCGATCGCGAGCGCGACGGCGACGATGATCGGCATGATGATGTCGTAGTCGCGGGTCATCTCGAAGATCATGGTGACGGCGGTCATCGCCGCACCCGTGCCGCCGCCGACCATGGCCGCCATGCCGATGATAGCGCATGTGACCGGATCGATGCCGTGCACAGGGCCGAGCAGCGTGACGAGTTCGCCGAAGGCCGCGCCCAACGTCGCGCCCATGAACAACGATGGTGAGAAGATGCCGCCGGAAGCGCCGGAGCCGAGACTGACGCTTGTCGCGAACAGCTTGCCGACGAACAGGCCAAGCAGCAGCGCAAAGCCGACGAGATGGTTTTCCAGGATCGCTTGAATTGTCGCGTAACCGACACCCTGGACGAAATAGTGACCCTGATAGACGAGCAGCATGTACATCAACGTGCCGACCATCAGCATGCCGACGACGTGACGCAGGTAGGGGTTCTTGATCTTCGGGAAGATATCTTCGGCGAAGACCAGGCCACGGATGAACGCCGTGGCGGCCAGCCCGATGATGCAGCCGAGCAAAGCGAACAGCAGCAACGCCTGCAGCGGCGCCTGTTCGCTATGCAGATAGAAGGCTTGCGGGACCGCAAATGCCGGACTGATGCCGAGAAAAAGCCGGCCGATGAAAGTGGCGGTGCCGGTCGCCAGCGCCACCGGCAAGAAGGTGCGCGAGCTCAGTTCCGGCAGCATCAGCTCGATGGCGAACATCACGCCGCCGATCGGAGTGTTAAAGGTGGCGGCAATGCCGGCACCGGCGCCGGCCGCGACCAACGTAATGCGCTGCCACGGCGCCATTTCGATCATCTGACCGAGCGATGAGCCGAGCGTGGCGCCGATTTGAATGATGGGGCCTTCGCGCCCGACAGCGGCACCCGTGCCGATTGAAAAGGCGGAGGCGAGCGACTTAACGGCCGCCACCACCGGGCGGATCTTGCCTTCCTTGTAGTAGATGGCATCGAGCACTTCCGGCACGCCGTGGCCGCGCGCCTCCGGCGCGAAATTATCCACCAGGAAGACGACCACCAGACCACCGATCACCGGGACCAGGATGATGAATGGTCCCCAGGGGCTGGGCGGCGTGAACTGGTTGGCGTCGAAGGTGATCGAGAACTGGCCGAGGAACGCGACGTTATGAATGAGCGCGATCAGGGCGCGGAAGAACACCGCGCCGATGCCGGTGATGCAGCCGACCACGATGGCCAAAAGGGAAAGTCGAAAAAGCCCGATCCCGCGAAGATTGAAAAGATTAAACTGCATCGGTCTCGTAAATTCTTACGCATCCAAACCATTGGTGAACGATAGCGCGCGCAAGGCGCGCTGGACCGTCCGCCTGTCGGCGAGGGGCGGGAATCGCGAGCCAAATTCGCGATCGGGTCGACGATAGGGAGGGACTACTCCACATCGAAGGGCTGGGCAAGTCTGTGCGGATTGCCTCAATCGAAAGTAAAGGCGTCGTGGTAAGCGCCCTGCACGCTGCCGCCGGGCACCGGCCCACCGCCCGGCACGTGCATCACGTTGCCGAGAACCGCGCACGTCGAACCATGCAGGCCATGGCGCGGGATGGCCATGGGCGTACCAGCTTCCCAGATGTCGGTCTTCGGGTCGTAGATTTCGGTGGTGCCGAAGACGCGGCCGGTCGCTTCGCCGCCGACCACCACGATCTTGCCGCCGATATAGGCGCAAGATGGCCCGCTGCGCGGGGTGGGCAGCGGCGCGCGGAACGACCACGAGTTGGCTTGCGGGTCGTAGACGGCATTGAGCGAGGTGTTGAAATCGTAGCTGTCCATGCGGCCGGCAATCGCGTGAATTTTGCCGTCCACGATGGCGACACCCATGTGATCGCGCTGGCCGACGAATGGCTGCGTGCCGGTCGAGCCGCGCATCCCGGACAGGGACATGTATTTGTCGGTCGCCGGGTCATAGATCTCATGCCACTCGACCGAGCGCACGTCGCGGCCGCCAAGCAAATGGATTTTGCCATCGAGTGTAATTGCTGAAATGGCGCCGCGCGGCCGTGACAGGCCCGCAATCGGCGCCCATTGATCGGTCGCCGGATCGTAGACGAAGCATTTCGAGTGCGGGCAGCGGTTCTGCTCGATGAAGCCGCCGAAGGTGTAGACCTTGCCGTCAACCGAGCAGCCGGCGACGTGATTGCATGCCACCGGGTAGGGCGCCTTCAGCTCCCACGTGCCGGCCTTCGAATCGAACACCTGATGGAAATTGTTGTCGACGCGATGCTTGGCATAGCCGGCGACCGCGTGGATTTTGCCGTTGCATTCGACCACGGCGTGTTCGCCGGTCGGGATCGGCATGCGCGGTTGCGCGATCCATTTGCCAGGATTGGCCGCCATGGGCGCGGTGCTGACCATTTGGCGCTGTTTCTCGACCGTCTTGGGGATGTCGGTGATCGACTTGTCGTTCAGACCGAGAAAGAGCGAAAGTTCTGCTGCCATCGTTGACCTCAACTTGGTTTGGGCATTTCCAAAAGTTTGTCGTTACGCGCCGGAATAGCTCGGCACGGAGTCTCGCAACAATTGCCTGGTGAGATCGACGCCCTCGCGCGCCACGTCGTAGGGCGAGCGCGCCCAAAACGCGGGGTTCGGCGCTTCGTAGGAGAGATAGCCGGTATAGCCCTTCGCGGCGAGAAGCCCCAGCACCTCGCGCCATTTCACCACGCCTTGACCGGGCGCAAGGCGATCGGTCGGGCGCCGCACGCCGGTGACCGGATTGGCCGACACGTCGCTGTACTGGAAGCAGTAGATCTTGTCGTTCGGCAAGTCCTTGAAGCTCGCCCCGCCATAGCCGCTGCGGTGAAAGTGATAAGCGTCGATTAGATAGCCGACGTTCGGCTTGTTCGCGCCTTCGATCAACTCGCGCAGGACCGGCAGGCTGTTGAGCACGTCATGCTGCGAATTGTATTCGATGGCGAGCTTGAGACCGTGTTCGCCGGCGATGTCGCCGGCGCGCTTCAAATATTCGATCGCCTGCGGGATAGGACCCTTCACCTGGCCCGGCGCGCACATCAACATGTTGCAGCCGAGGGCAACGGCATTCTCGCAGGATTCGCGCAAGACATTAAACAGGCGATCGCTTTCGTCGCCGGTCGCGAACAGCCAACCATATTCGACGCCGAGTACGCCGACCGGAATGCCGCTCGCGCGGATGAGATCGAGCACTTGTTCGTTGCTCATGCCGGCTTCGTAACAGCGCTTGAAATCGAGGCGGCGCAACTCGACCGCGTCGAAACCGCCGACCTTCGCGGCATCGAGCGCGGTCTTCAGTGGCGTGGTGTCGACGGTCCACAGATGCAGCGCAAGCCGCCCGAACCTATCCGGCATGAAGGAATTGCTCCGCTTCGAAGGCGGCAGATTGTTGCGCGGGGGCTGCACGATAGCCAGAAAAAAGTCTTTTACTGACAGCGACCTATTTCAGTTCATGAAAAGAGGCGTGGCTGGGGAACTAGGATTTCGAACCTAGATTCTCGGAGTCAGAGTTCGATGTTCTACCGTTGAACTATTCCCCAACAGGACCGGAGCGGAATGCCTGCCGCTGCCTACGGGCGCCGGAGACCAATGACATGGGACAAACCGGGTGATTTGACAAGCCCTCAGGCCCGCCGCCGCGGCAGTGTCGCCACCGTTGCGATTGCCACCAGGCTGCACGCCGCCACGCACAGGAACACCAGCCGCGGGTTGCCGTGGTCCATGAGGGCGCCGAAGATCAGCGGCGAAATAATGCCGCCGATATTGAAGCCCGTGGTGACAAAGCCGAACACCTTGCCGAATGAGCCGGGCGGGGTGACCTCGCGCACGATCATATCGCGCGAGGGCATCATCACGCCGAAAAAGAAGCCGCAGGCCGTCAAGATCGTGATCAGCGCGAGCCCGCTGAATTCAACTTCTGCGACCAGCGCCGACAACAACGCAATCGCCAGCAGGCCGAGCCCGGCGACCGTTCCGTGGCGCGAGGTGCGTGAGACCAGTAGCCCGCCCGCCAGCACCCCAAGCGCCGACATCGCCAGATAGCCGGTCAACGCCGCATTGGCGGTGGTGACCGGTGTGCCGTAGAGCGCGCCGAAGGCGACCACGGAATAGTTATAGAAGCCGCCGCTCATCACCGCGAGCAATACGAAAAAGACGAGGTTGAGCAGGATCGGCGGCGACAGCAACAGACGCCAGCCGACCGAGGCCGTATCTTGCTTGGCCTGCGCCTGCGTGCGTGCTGCCGCTTCGCCACTGTCGCGCACTATCAAAAGAAGCGCGGCGATCGCAAATCCCATGACGGCGGCGCCGAGGAAGGCGCCGCGCCAGCCCCACACGCTTTGCATCATCAGCAACGTCGGCGGCGCCGCCGCCGAGCCCGCCATGCCGGCAAACGTGTGGACCGAAAAGGCCTGGCCGATGCGGTCGGAGGGCACGTGGCGCGAGAGCAGCGCGTAGTCGGCCGGGTGGTAGACCGCGTTACCGACGCCGGCGAGCGCGAACATCGCCACCAGCAGCCAATAGGAATGAACCAGCCCTGCGATGGCGAAGGCTCCGGCGCCGAGCAACAACGCGGCGACCAAGGGCACGCGCGCGCCCAGCCGGTCGACCAGAAATCCGGCCGGCGCCTGCAATATCGCCGAGACTGTATTGAAGGCTGCGAGCGCGATGCCGATCTCTGTGTAGCTGATGCCGTAATCCGCGCGCACGAAGGGCAATAGCGGCGCCAGCAGCAGAATATAATAGTGCGAGACGAAATGAGCCGCGCTCACCACGCCGACGACGCGCGTGTGAGACGCAGGTTTTGCGCTCAGCAGTCCGGTCGCCTGGCTCATGGTCGCTCCCCGGCAGAGGCAGCTTATGCGGGCTGCTTGCGCTTGGCCTCCTCGATCGCCTGCCAGATGCGCGCGGGCGTCATCGGCATTTCGAGATGGCGCACGCCGAATTCGGACAGCGCATCGACCACCGCATTGGCAACCGCCGGCAGCCCGCCGGAGGTGCCGGCCTCGCCGCAGCCTTTGGCGCCGAGCGGATTGCTTTTCGTGGGTACCGGATGGCTTGCCACCTCGATCATCGGCGCATCGTGCGCGCGCGGCATGGCGTAGTCCATAAACGAGCCAGTGACGAGCTGTCCGTCATTGTCGTAGACCGCTTGCTCCATCAGCACCTGGCCCAAGCCCTGCATCACACCACCCTGGATCTGGCCTTCCACCAGCAGCGGATTGACGATGGTGCCGAGATCGTTGACGGCGCTATAGCGCACGACCTGCGTCGAGCCGGTCTGCGGATCGATCTCCACTTCGGCGATGTGGCAGCCGTTTGGAAACGCCGACGGGATCGGATGGTCGCCGACATGATCGGTGTCGAGCGAGGGCGGCACGCCCTCCGGCATTTTCAGGCCGCCGCGCAGCCTGGCGGCGAGATCGAGCAGGCCGATCGAACGGTCGGTGCCGGCGATGGTAAAGCGGCCGGCCTTGAACTCGATGTCGCCGGGGGAGGCCTCCAGAACATGCGACGCGATCTGCTTGCCGCGCTCGATGATGATCTTGGAAGACTCGCTCAGCGCCGCGCCGGCAAACATGACAGAGCGAGAGCCGCCCGAGCCATTGCCGTACGCCATGCGGTCGCTGTCGCCCTCGACCACACGGATGCGGTCGAAGGGAATGCCGAGCATGTCGGTGAGCATCTGCGCGTAAGTGGTCGAATGCCCCATACCGAAGTCCATAGTGCCTGTGATAATGGTCACCATGCCGTCGGCGTCGAAATGAATGGCGCCGAGTTCCTTGCCGCCGCCGGCGGTGACTTCGAGATAACAACCGATGCCGAGCCCGCGAAGCAAGCCGTTCTTCTTGCTCTCGCGCTTGCGCTTCTTGAAGCCAGCATAATCGGCCATGTCCAATGCTTGCTTGAGCACCCCGAGAAAATCGCCGCTGTCATAAGTCATGGCGGACGCAGCCTTGAACGGCAGGTCGCCCTTGCGGATCATGTTGCGTTTGCGCAAATCGAGGCGGTCGATACCCAACTCCGCCGCCGCCAGATCGAGTGCACGCTCGACGTAATAGTTGCCTTCGGGGCGCCCGGCGCCGCGGTAAGCCGACACGTGAACCGTATTGGTGAATACGCATTTGGTCGCGACTTCGATCAGCGGCGTCCGGTAGACCGAAGCGATGTTTTTCACTTGGTTGCCGGTCGGCAGCAACGGACCGAATTGCGCGAGATAGCCGCCCATATCGCCGTAACCGGTGAGACGGATCGCGAGGATATGCGCGTTCTCATCGAAGGCGATCTCGATCACCATGTCCTGGGCGCGGCCGTGCTGGTCGGACACGAAGCTGCCTGTGCGCTCATCCGTCCACTTCACCGGGCGTTTAAGCAGGCGCGCGGCGTGAAGAATGCAGATGTATTCCGGATAGATCGCCGATTTCATGCCGAACGAGCCGCCGATCTGGCCGGTGACAACGCGCATCTTGTCGGCCGGCACGCCGAAAATATCCATGAGCGAAGTCTTCATGCTGTGCACGCCCTGGCTCGTCGAATAGAGCGTCCACTTCTCTGCAGCAGCGTCGTATTCGCCGGTCGCCGCACGCGGCTCCATTGGCGCTACGATCATGCGCTGATTTGAGGTTTCAAGCCGTGTGACGTGTTTGGCCTTGGCGAAGGCTTCCGCCACTTTCTCGGAGTCGCCGTAGTGATAGTCGAGCGCGAGATTGTTCGGCACCTCGTCGAATACCAGCGGCGCGCCGGGCTTGATCGCTTCGGCAGGTTTCAGCACGATTGGCAGCGGCTCGATGTCGAGCGCCACCGTTTCGGCGGCATCCTTGGCCTGGTTGACGGTTTCGGCAATCACGCAGGCAACCGGATCGCCGACGAAGCGCACCTTGTCGCTCGCCAGCGCCGGGCGCGGTACATAGTGAATGGGCGAGCCGTCGCGGTTCTTCAGCGGCAGGGTGCATTTCAGCTTGCCGTAGCCGGCAAGGTCGGCCGCGGTCAGCACCGCGAGCACGCCCGGCATGGCCTTGGCCGAATCGATATCGACCGAGCGGATGATGCCGTGGGGCTCTTGGCTGCGCACCATTACGGCATAGGCCTGACCCGGCCTCACAACGTCGTCGGCATATTGGCCTTCCCCGCGCAGCAGCGTGGGGTCCTCGCTGCGGCGAACCGGTTGGCCGATGCCAAATTTGGTGAGCGAAAGTGCTGTCTCGGCCGTTCTGTCGTCCATGAGGAGGTATTTCGGGCTGGTGGGGGGTGGTCCCCAGATAAAGCAGGCAGGCCGCTTCCACAAGAATGGTTTCGGAAGGGCTAGGCTTGGCCCCCTGCATGGCCGCTGTTAGACTTTTTGACGATCATTGGAACACGGCTGCACTCGGAGCGCTGGAGGCGGCCCGGGGGCGGCAGGAAGGCTTTGAAGCATGAGCGGCGAGGCCGGGGATGACCCAGGCCTCGGTCCCGTTGGCGAACGCGCTGATCGCGCGCCGCGCCAATGGGGTCGGCGGTCGCCCGGACGAGCAAGCCACGCCCCCGACCAAGGTCGGGGTGGGCCGACCTATGCCGCGCTCGACCTCGGCACCAACAATTGCCGCCTGTTGGTGGCGCGCCCGACCGGCGACGGATTTCGCGTGGTCGACGCCTTCTCGCGCATCATCCGGCTCGGCGAGGGGGTCTCCACCTCGGGCCGCATCAGCGCGGCAGCGATCGAGCGGGCTGTCGCCGCGCTCGCCATCTGCCGCAACAAGATGCGGAACAAAGGCGTTACCCGCGCCCGGCTCATCGCGACCGAAGCCTGCCGCGCCGCCGAGAACGGCGAAGCGTTTCGCGACCATATCGCCGACGCTTTGGGACTCGAGCTCGAAGTCATCGACCGCGAAACGGAAGCGACGCTTGCCGCCACCGGCTGCACGCCCTTGATCGATCCGGAAGCGGAGGGCGTTATCTTGTTCGATATCGGTGGCGGTTCCTCGGAATTGGTGCGGCTCACGCGTTCGCGCGCGGCGCCGGCCGGTCCGCCGCTGCCGCAGATCGCCGGTTGGATTTCCTTGACGCATGGCGTTGTGACGCTTGCCGAACGTTATGGCGGCCATGTCGTCAGCCGTGAAGTCTACGATGCGATGGTCGACGACGTCGCGCGCGACATTGCTCCGTTTGCCGAAGAGCACGGTGGCGTTGACGGGATCCATATGCTGGGCACATCGGGCACGGTGACGACAATTGCCGGCGTGCATCTCGACCTCAAACGATACGACCGCAATCGCGTCGACGGCTGCTGGATGAACGAGCAACAGATCAACGACGTGGTCGAAAAACTCTTGACCATGAGTTACGAAGACCGCGCCGCCAGTCCCTGCATCGGCGCCGAACGCGCAGACCTCGTGCTCGCCGGCTGCGCCATCCTTGATGCCATCCGCCGCGCCTTTCCCTGTTCGCGCCTGCGCGTCGCCGACCGCGGCCTGCGCGAAGGCATGCTGGTGCAAATGATGCGCGATGACGGCGTCTGGCACGGCCGTCGGGTGAACGGGTCGTGACGCCACGCGACAGAGACGGCTCGCGCGAACTAAAGGTCCGGGTCAAGAGCGGCAGGGGACGTTCGCAATCTCTCGCGCCGCTGGCTCGAGCGTCAGCTCAACGATCCTTACGTGGCCCGCGCCAAGCGCGAAGGCTTTCGCGCGCGCGCCGCGTATAAATTGTCGGAGATCGATGACAAGGCGCACTTTCTGAAGAAAGGCGCGCGTGTCGTCGATCTCGGCGCGGCGCCCGGCGGTTGGAGCCAAGTGGCGGCAAAACGCGTCAATGCCCCGCAGGACGGCCGCGTGGTCGCGATCGACATCCTGCCGATGGAAACGCTTGCCGGCGTCGACTTTATGCAACTCGACTTTCTCGAACACGACGCACCGGAGCGCCTGAAAGAGATGCTTGGCGGGCCCGCCGATGTGGTGCTCTCGGATATGGCGGCCAACGCCACCGGCCATGCCCGTACCGACCATCTCAAGATCATGGCGTTGGTGGACGTCGCGGCCGAGTTTGCCCGCGAGATACTCAAGCCCGGCGGCACGTTTCTCGCCAAGGTGCTGCAAGGCGGCACCGAAAACGCGCTGCTTGCGTCCCTCAAGCGCGACTTTCGCCAGGTCAAGCACGTGAAGCCGCCAGCAAGCCGAGCCGATTCCGCCGAGCTTTATTTGCTGGCGACCGGCTTTCGCCCTCAGCCCACGCGCTGATCGGAGCTCTCGGTGGGCGCCGGCATCCGGTCGGCCAATTCAGCGCCGGCATCGGGCGCAAGGCGGGCAAAGAAGAACACCGACATTGCCGAGATGATCGCCACCACCAGAAATGCCGGGGGAAAAATCGGATGCCTGCAATGCGCCACCACCGCGTAAGTGCACGGTTGTCTCGACCGCGAGCGCGCCCAACGCCACGCCGGCGGAGATCGCGAGCTGTTGCGCAACGCTTACCAGCGATGTGGCGCGGCTGGCGCGCGCGGGCTCGATTTCAGCGTAGGCGAGCGTGTTGATGCTGGTGAATTGCAGTGAGCGGAAGAAGCCGCCAACCAGAAGCAGCGCCAACATGGCCGCCACCGGCGTCGTTTGCGTGAACGCGGCGCACGACGCCAAAAATGCCGAACTGATGATCGCGTTGGCGATCAGCACGGTGCGGAAACCGAAGCGGCGCAAAATCGTGGCGGCCGCCACCTTCATGGTCATGGCGCCCATCGCGGACACGAAGGTGATGAGGCCCGATTGAAACGGCGACATGCCAAAACCGACTTGCAGCATCAACGGCAGAAGAAACGGCAGCGCGCCGATGCCGATGCGGAAGATGAAGCCGCCGATAACGCTTGAGCGAAACGTCTGCTGCCGAAACAATGTCAGATCGAGCGCCGGGTTCGGCATGTGGCGCGCATGCACGAGATAGGCGGCCGTGAAGAGGGCGCCGCCGCCGACCAACCCCGCCACCACGGTCCAGGGCAGGAAATTCAAACCGAGCACCGACAGGCCGAAGGCAAGGCCGGCAATGCCGAGACCGGCGAGCACCATGCCGCGCACGTCGAAGGGTTCGTGCTTTTCCGCACGCAAGTCATCGATGAAGCGGGTGGCGAGCACGATGCCGACGAGACCGATCGGTACGTTGATGATGAAGATCCAGTGCCAGCTCGCGTAGGTCGTGATGAAGCCGCCGACCGGCGGTCCAACTACGGGCCCAACCAGTGCCGGAACCGTCACCCAGGCCATGGCGCTGACCAATTCGCGCTTGGGGATCGAGCGTACCAGCACCAGGCGCCCGACCGGCGTCATCATGGCGCCGCCCATGCCTTGCACGATGCGGGCGATGACAAAGTCGAGGAGCGTGCTCGACAGCGCGCAGCCGATCGACCCGATCACGAACACACCAATCGCGGCGCGAAAGACGGTGCGCGCCCCGAAGCGGTCGGCGGTCCAGCCGCTCGCCGGAATGAAGATCGCCAGCGACAGCAAATAGGAGGTGACCGCGAGCTTGAGCGCCAGCGGATTGGTCCCGATATCGGCTGCGATTGCCGGCAACGAGGTGGCGATCACGGTGGAGTCCATGTGTTCCATGAACAAGGCGACTGCCACGATGAGCGGAACGATGCGGTCGGGGCGCATTACCGCACGGTCCCGAAAAGTGGGATCCGGTTTTCGGACGAAATCATGCGCATAAAGATGAACCCGGCGGGGGTGGCGGCTTGCGGGCCTCTTTCAACAGCAAAGCGGCGGCGGAAGGAAGGCCGTTCGCGCGCGGTCATAGCAGCCAACCGCCGGAAGTGTGCATGGCTCCGACATCGCCTGACATTGCCCTAGGAATCGGCGGTCACCCGTGCTAGGGACCCACGCCAACCCAAAAGCGGGCCGTGAATCGAAGCGAGGGCTTCCTCGCCGAGGGCTTATTGTAAGCCCATCATTAGGCCCCATATCGCGGTGACTGGAGTTGGCGATGGCGCCGAAAACCAACGGAACCTTGCGCGAAGCGCTCACTTTCGACGACGTGCTGATCAGGCCCGGCCTGTCGGAAGTCCTGCCCGCCGACGCCGATATCCGCTCCCGCGTCACCCGCTCGATCCCGCTCAATATCCCGCTCCTTGCCTCCGCCATGGACACCGTGACCGAGGTTCAGATGGCCATCGCCATGGCCCAGGCCGGCGGCATGGGCGTCATCCATCGAAATCTTTTGCCGGAGGAACAGGCCGCGCAGGTGCGTCAGGTCAAGAAGTTCGAATCCGGCATGGTGGTCAATCCGCTCACCATCGATCCGGCGGCGCCGTTGCAACAGGCGCTGGACCTGATGAAGGAGAACCGCATCTCCGGGATTCCGGTGGTGGAAGGCGGTGGCAACGGCAAAGCCGGCAGGCTGGTCGGCATCCTCACCAACCGCGACGTGCGCTTTGCCACCGATCCGCGGCAGAAAGTTTCCGAGCTGATGACCAAGGACAAGCTCATCACCGTGCGCGAAGGGGTGAGCCAGAACGAAGCCAAGAAGCTGCTGCATCAGCACCGCATCGAAAAACTCCTCGTGGTCGACGACCAGTATCGCTGCGTCGGCCTGATCACCGTCAAGGACATCGAAAAGGCTGTCGCCAATCCGAATGCCTGCAAGGACGAGCAGGGCCGCTTGCGCGTCGCCGCCGCGACGACCGTCGGCGAAAAAGGCTTCGCGCGCACCGAAGCGCTGATCGCGGCCGGCGTCGATCTGGTCGTGGTCGACACCGCGCACGGCCATTCGCGCTCCGTGCTCGATGCCGTTTCCCGCATTAAACGACTGTCGAACAAGGTGCAGGTAGTGGCCGGCAATGTCGCGACCACCGAAGGCGCCAAGGCGCTGATCGACAATGGCGCCGATGCCATCAAGGTCGGCATCGGCCCCGGCTCGATCTGCACCACGCGCGTGGTCGCCGGCGTCGGCGTGCCGCAGCTCACCGCCATCATGGACAGCGTGGAAGCAGCCAAAGCATCCGGCACGCCGGTGATCGCCGACGGCGGCATTAAATATTCCGGCGATCTCGCGAAGGCACTCGCGGCCGGCGCGGACTGCGCCATGGTCGGTTCGCTGCTGGCCGGCACCGACGAGACGCCGGGCGAGGTGTTTCTCTATCAAGGCCGCTCTTATAAAGCCTATCGCGGCATGGGTTCGGTCGCTGCCATGGCGCGCGGCTCGGCCGATCGCTATTTCCAGCAGGACATCAAGGACGCACTCAAGCTGGTGCCGGAAGGGGTCGAAGGCCAGGTCGGCTACAAGGGCCCGGTCGCCAATGTGCTGCATCAACTCTCGGGCGGTTTGCGCGCCGCCATGGGCTATGTCGGCGCCAAGACGCTCGATGAATTCCACGACAAGGCGCAATTCGTGCGCATCTCCGGTGCGGGCTTGCGCGAAAGTCACGTGCACGACGTGACCATCACGCGGGAAAGTCCGAACTATCCGGGGCAGAACTAGACGATTATTCCTTGTCGAGGAAGCCGACGATCGCCTTGGTCGTCTGCTGCGGCTGCTCTTCCATGATCCAGTGGCCTGAATTTTTCACAATGCCGCCTTCGACGTTGCTGCCGACCTCGCGTAAGACAACTGCTTGCATTTCACCAAACGAGTGATCGGCACCGAGTGCAAGAATCGGCATCGCGAGCTTGCCTTTGGCCTGAAATGCCTTGTTGTCGGCGGCGTCCTTTGTGTTGAAGGTCGCGAACTGTTCGAACGCATAGTGCATGTTGCCGGGGCGGGCGTAGAGGCGCGCATAATGCCGGCGCGTTGACTTCGTCGATCGCCTTCGGATTGGCCGACAGTTCGTTATAGAAGCGATCGAGATAGATACGTTCGCGGCCCTTCACCAACCGGTCGACATCGGGTCCGCGGAAATTGAAATGCCACAGCAACGGGCTTCTTGAGGATTTCATCCCACGGACCGATGCCCGGCAGCGGCGCGTCGATGATGACCCATTTGGTAATGCGCGCCGGATACTGCGCGGCCAGCGCATAGCCGACCATGTTGCCGATATCGTGCGTGACCAGATCGGCTTTCTCAATCTTGAGCGCGTCCATAACCTTGGCGATGTCCTGGCCTTGCGTTTTCTTGTCGTAACCGCCGGCCGGATGCGACGACAGGCCCATGCCGCGCAGATCGGGCACGATCACGGTGTGGTTCTTGATCAGCGCCTTGGCGACTGGCGCCCACATGTCGCCGGTGTCGCCGAAGCCGTGCAGCAGCACGACCGCCGGCCCATGCCCGCCGACGCGGACGTAAAACACTGCTCCATCAATTTTGATGCGCTCGAATTTTGTGCCGGCCGGAAAGCGTTCCACCCGTGCGGCGGCAGGCCATGCAAACAGAATTGACAGCAAAGCAGCAGCGGCAAAACCGGCTAGCGCGCGCATTAGCGTAATACCTCAAGGGGTGATTGGATTGGTACGCTAGCAAGCGGGCGGCACGAGTGAAACCCTACCAACGGCTACGGTGCCTCTGGCGGCCGCCGCCAAAGTATGACTATCTGCATTTGAGAGAGATGGCGTCATGACGATTCCAACCATCCTGCTGCCGCTGTTCGTCGAAGTCGCGCTGACGTTCGCCCTGTTGCTGTGGCTCGGTTATCTGCGCCGCAACGACCTCAAGAGCGGCAAGGTGAAGGCTTCGCAGATCGCGCTGCGCGAACCGAATTGGACGGTGCAGACGCAGCAAGTCGTGAACTGCTTCGCCAACCAGTTCGAATTGCCGGTGCTGTTCTATGTGCTGACAATTTTGGAGATCATCACGCGCCATGCTGATCTCATCTTTCTGGTGCTGGCTTGGCTGTTCGTACTCACGCGGCTGATGCACGCTCTCGTCCACACCACAAGCAATATGGTCATGCGCCGCGGCGCCTGGTACGGGTTCGGGGCCATCGCGTTGTTGGCGGCGTGGGTAATTTTCATGGCCCGCATTCTGCTTGGCCTGCCATGACGCCGGGCGCGCGGCTGGCAGCGGCCATCGAGATTTTTTCCGCGATCGAAAGCGAACGCCGGCCGGCGGCCGACGTGCTCAAGACATGGGGCCTCGCACACCGATTTGCCGGCTCGGGCGACCGCGCTGGCGTTGCCGGGCTGGTCTACGACGCGCTGCGCCGGCGCGCATCGAGCGCCTTTCTCATGGACGTGGACAGTCCACGCGCCGTTCTGCTCGGCATGCTCAGGCGCGAGCGCGGACTCGACACTGAGCAAATCGCAAAGCTCGCCGACGGGTCGCGCTATGCGCCCGTTGCGCTCAGCGAAGACGAACGAATGCGGCTTGACGCGGCCGATATGAATGGCGCACCGGCCTATGTCGCGGGCGACTATCCGGAATGGCTCGAACCACACTTTGCACGTGCCTTCGGCGACGCCCGCGCCGACGAAGGCGCCGCGCTGGCCTCGCGGGCGCCGCTCGATTTGCGGGTCAATGCATTGAAAGGCGATCGCGACCAAGCCGCCGAAAGCCTGTCGGACTTGACGCCCGAACCCACCCGGTGGTCGCCTTGGGGGCTGCGTATTCGCCTGGCGGCGGACGCCAAGAGCCCGGCCATCCATGCCGAACCTGCGTTTCTCAAAGGCCTGGTCGAGGTGCAGGATGAAGGGTCGCAACTGGCCGCGCTGTTTTCGGGCGCAGCGCCCGGCGAACAGGTGATCGACCTCTGCGCCGGGGCCGGCGGCAAGACCTTGGCGCTGGCAGCCATGATGCAGAACAAGGGCCAGCTTTACGCAACCGACGACGACAAACGCCGGCTCGCTCCCATCCACGACCGGCTCAAGCGTTCGGCCGCGCGCAACGTGCAGGTGCGCACGCCTAAATCGGTCGGCACCGAGCTTGACGACCTGGCCGGCCGCGCCGACCTGGTGCTGATCGATGCGCCCTGCACCGGCACCGGCGCATGGCGACGCAATCCGGACGCTAAATGGCGTATGCGACCGGGCGCGCTGGAGCAGCGCGTCAAGGAACAAGTCGAAGTGCTCGACCGTGCGGTGCCGCTGCTCAAACCGACCGGTCGTATCGCTTATGTGACCTGTTCGGTGCTGGAAGAAGAAAACGGCGATCAGGTGCGCGCTTTTCTTGCCCGCCATCCTGGCTTTGCAGTGGTGCCGGCGGCGCAGATGACGTCGGTGTTGGGCGAGCGCGCGTTCCTTTTCACCAAGGCGGCGCGTTTGTCCGACCAAGGGATAACGATGACGCCACGCGCAACCGATACCGACGGCTTCTTCGTCTCGCTGCTCGCGCGCGTGTAACAGCCTGTTAACGCGAATACCCCGATTGCGCCTCAATCCCGGCCAAATTTCTCCGCGATGATTTCGTGATTGGCGTACCTGAACGCTCTTCAGCCGAGGTTTTTCCCGCATGTTGGTGGCAAGGCGCGACCCACCGTTTGAGGCTGGGACGCATCACGCGTCCTCCGCTGCCGTTCACCCGGCGGCCCACTCCTCGCACAGCACGCGCTTCATGACGGTGCTGCAAATGGTCGGTTCGCTGCTGGCAATCCCGGTCGGTTTGGCCAGCGGCTATTCGATTTATCATTCGAATTTTTCAGCCGAAGCGCAGTGCCAGGGTCTGCGCGCCAACATCATTTCCATGCTCGACAAAAGCGCCGACGCCTCCACCCTGCGCATCCTGGTGCGCCGCGACGTAATGGCGTTCGAAAGCAGCTGCGGCTCGGTCGACCCGGACGCGGTGGCGGCGTTCAAGACGTTGCTGTCCGGCCGTCCGGTCGCGGCGGCGCGCGACGTGACACCGGAGCCGGTCCGCAAATCCGCCGATACGCCGAAGACGATCGCTACAAAGCCGGTGGCGAGCGTCGCTGAAAAGCCGGCCCACCAGGAGCGGACCGTTTCGGATGCCAACTGGCTGGCGGCGGTGCGCGGTGCCTTGATCCACGCGCCGGAGTCTGTGGAACCACAGAAGCCGGTTTCGGCGCGTGTGCCGGCGTCGCCGCAGTCGCCTTTGGGAGAATTACACGCGCCGCTTCGGCTGCAGGCGCCCACGACGGAGTCTGCCCCCGATTTGCCGACGGCCGCTATCAGCGTGGCGCCGAAACCTGCCGACGATCATCCGGTGCCGCCGGCCGCCATCCCGGCACTGCCTCCGCATCAACTGACTGCGGCTGCGCCGGCTGCCAAGCCCGCGCGCTCAGGCGTCGCAGGTCTGATCGCTGATATTCCGTTGATCGGCCGTATGGTCGGGCACTAGACCTGGCGACGCAATGCCCGGTTGCCAATCGGCGACTGTCGCCAGTTCCGTTTCGGTCTGCCAGCGGCCCGGCTTGCCGGGTTTGCGTTCGACCAGCTCCAGCTTGAACAGATAATCGTCGCGCGGAATTTCGCAGAAGCCCATGTCGCGGCAGGGCGGTGTCATCAGCTTGCCGTCGTTGAAGGCGAAATCCCACCGTGCCAGATGCCAGTTGAGCACGCTGAAGCCCATCTTCGACGTGTTTGGTTCGCGCGAGAACTGCAATTCCGTGACGAAGGCGCCGCCGACCGCCACGCCGTAACCGCCGCCGACAAGCTCGCCGCGTGCGTTCCACACCTCGAAGGAATGGGCAAAGCCAGCGTCGAAAAGCTCGGCATAGGCGCGCATGATCTTCGGCGTGATCCAGGTCAGGTGCCAGCGTCCCGCGCGATGACCGGCGCAGTTTGCGATGACGGCTTCAAAATCGCGGTCGAAGGTGACCTTGTAATTGTCCTGCCGCATCTGCCGGCGCAGCCGCTTGGCAATGTGGAAGTCTTCAAAGAAGAGAACCGAGCGGACGGGCGGTGACCACCATTTCAGCGGCCCGACATGCCCGAGCGGATAAAGCCCGCGCCGATAGGCGGCGATCAATGTTGGCACGCTGAGATCGTGCACGATGCCGGCAAGGCCGGGCGGGCGAGCGTACGTGCTTTCCGGGTCGGGCAGGGCGTGATCAGCCGCCAGGAGCTCGCGCGCGCACAAGCCGACAACGGCCGGCACGCCGCGGATGCGCGACGGCATCAGCGACCAGGTAAGCCCGAGCGCCCAGCGCTCCGCCTTTTGCGCCAGGCTCTCGCGAAACAACAACGAACGGCGGTCGGTCCCGCTCGACGCTGACAGCGTCATAGGGTCGGCGTGCTCGGCGTGGTAGGCCACAGGGGGTCCCCAAACGTGTGGAAATGGCGAAATTTGTCGCCATTTATCTCTCACGTCGGGGCTAATGGAGGGTTATCTGGATAACTCAAACTTTGGCGTAGTTAATCGGAAGCTGACGCGAGCCTTGACCCAAAGCGCACCCGCTCCCACAACGTCCCCCTCGAACGGACCCGATTCCGCAGCCGTTCGTGCCGCCTCCGCCCAGGTAGACACGACTTTGCATGACAAAGTTCTCATCGTCGATTTCGGCTCGCAGGTAACCCAGCTCATTGCGCGCCGGGTGCGCGAGGAGAAGGTCTATTGCGAAATCGCCCCGTTCCAGAAGGCGGAGGAAGCGTTTCGCGAGATGCGCCCGAAGGCCGTGATCCTCTCCGGCGGTCCGGCCTCTGTGCTCGACAAGGGTGCGCCGCTAGCGCCGCAGGCGATCTATGACGCGGGCGTGCCAGTGCTCGGCATCTGCTATGGCGAGCAGGCGATGGCGGCCCAACTCGGCGGCAAGGTCGAGGGCGGCCATCACCGCGAATTCGGCCGCGCCGAAGTGGAAGTCACCGAAGACTCGCCGCTATTCGAAGGCGTCTGGGCGAAAGGCGAGAAATATCCGGTCTGGATGAGCCACGGCGACCGCGTCACCGTGCTGCCGGACGGTTTCAAGGTGCTCGGCACCTCGCCGAACGCGCCGATCGCCATGATCGGTAACGACAAACGCAAGTTCTATGCGACGCAATTCCATCTCGAAGTGATGCACACGCCGCATGGCGCCGCGCTTCTGCGCAACTTCGTGCGCAAAATCGCCGGCTGCAAAGGCGACTGGACGATGCGTACCTTCAAGGAGGAGGCGATCGAGAAGATCCGCAATCAGGTCGGCAAGGCACGCGTGATCTGCGGATTGTCCGGCGGCGTCAACTCGGCGGTCGCCGCGGTGCTCATTCACGAGGCGATCGGCGATCAACTCACTTGCGTGTTCGTCGATCACGGCCTCTTGCGGCTCGCCGAAGCGCAGAAGGTGGTCGCGCTGTTCCGCGACAGCTACAACATTCCGCTCGTGCATGTGAACGTCGAGGAGGCGTTTCTTGCCGCGCTCGCCGGCATCGATGAGCCGGAGATGAAGCGCAAGATTATCGGCAAATTGTTCATCGACGTGTTCGACGCCGAAGCCAAGAAGATCGGCGGCGCGGAATTCCTGGCGCAAGGCACGCTCTACCCCGACGTGATCGAAAGCGTTTCCTTCACCGGCGGGCCCTCGGTCACCATCAAGTCGCATCACAATGTTGGCGGTCTGCCCGAGCGCATGCACATGAAGCTGGTCGAACCCTTGCGTGAATTGTTCAAGGACGAGGTGCGGGCGCTGGGGCGCGAACTGGGATTGCCGGAAGCCTTTGTCGGCCGCCATCCTTTTCCCGGACCCGGCCTCGCCATTCGCTGCCCGGGCCCGGTCAGCAAGGACAAGCTCGACATTTTGCGGCTCGCCGATGAGATCTTCATCGAGGAGATCCGCCGCACCGGCCAATATGACAACATCTGGCAGGCCTTCGCGGTGCTGTTGCCGGTGAAGACCGTCGGCGTCATGGGCGACCACCGCACCTACGAATACGTGGTGGGCCTGCGTGCGGTCACCTCGACCGACGGAATGACCGCCGACTTCTATCAGTTCGATATGAGTTTCTTGGGGCTGGTCGCAACCCGCATCATCAACGAGGTCAAGGGCGTCAACCGCGTCGTCTACGACGTGACGAGCAAGCCGCCGGGGACGATCGAGTGGGAGTAGGAGCGTGGCAATCACCATCTACGGCATCAAGAACTGCGACACCATGAAGAAGGCGCGCGCCTTTCTCGACAAGAAAGGGGTCGCCTACGACTTCCACGATTATAAGAGCAAGGGCATCGCGCGCGAGAAGCTGGAAGCGTGGGCCAAGAAGGCCGGATGGGAAAAGCTCATCAATCGCGCGGGGCTGACCTTCAAGAAATTGGCCGACAAGGACAAGGACGGGCTCACCGAGAAAAAAGCGATCGCGCTGATGCTCAAGCAGCCATCGATGATCAAGCGGCCGGTGCTGGAACTGTCCGGCGGCAAGCTCTTGGTCGGCTTTACGCCGGAGCAATACGGCGAGGCTTTCTCTAAACGCGCGTGAAATCTCACTGGAGCGCAGAAGTTTGGCGCGCTCAGTTGCTTGTCGATGCGCCAACTCTGCGCGGTTTCGTATCTGCCAGCGCGTCAGGCGCGATCGACTTGCGGTAATCTTTCAGAACGTCGGCGCTGATTTCCGAAGCCGGCACCGGCCTGCCGAAATAAAAACCCTGCACCTGATCGGCATCGGCATCGTAGAGGAAGTCGACCTGCTTGGCGGTCTCGACCCCTTCGACCGTCACCCGCATGTTCATTTCGCGACCGAGCGCGATAATGCTTTTGACGACCGTTTCGACGTCGTGCCCGGAATTGTCGAAGTTCATCATGAAGCTGCGGTCGATCTTGATCTTGTCGAAGGGAAATTTCCAAAGATAGCTCAGGCTCGAATAGCCGGTGCCGAAATCGTCCATGACGATCGACACCCCCATGTCCTTGAGCTTCTTGAGCGTGGCCATGGTGGCTTCGGTTGTTGCCGAGCAGCAACGTCTCGGTGATCTCCAGCTCGAGCCGGTGCGGCGCGAGTCCGGAGTCCTTCAGCGCCGCGGAAACGGTGTTCTCGATCGAGCCGGATTCAAATTGCGCCGGCGAGAGGTTCACCGCAACCGTCAGATTATCCGGCCAAGTGGCCGCCGTGCGGCAGGCCTCGTTCAACACCCAGGCGCCGATCTTGTTGATCAGCCGCATTTCCTCCGCGACCGGAATAAACGTCGCCGGCGGGATCAGCGTGCCGTCCGGCGCCGGCAGCCGCGCCAGGGCCTCGAATCCGACCAGGTGCTTGCCGCTCATCTCGAACACCGGCTGGTAGTGCAGCATGAAACCGTCATGTGCCACCGCGTCGCGAATGATCTTTTCGAGCGCGATGCGATTTCGCAGCGATTCGTCCATGTCTGGTGAGAAGAAGCGAATGCAGTCGCGGCCGGCGGTCTTGCCGGCGTAGAGCGCGAGATCCGCGCACTTGAGCAGGCGCTCGGGCGTGGCGCCGTCGACCGGCGCGAGCGCCACGCCGATCGTATAGCTCGCACGGATTTCCTGCTCCTTGAAATAGATTGGCGCACCCAGGATCTCGCCGATGCGCTGTGCGAAGGCTTCGGCCTGCGCTTTGTCGGCAACCCGGTTTGCACGACGACGAATTCGTCGCCGCCGAGCCGTGCCACCATGTCCTCGATCGCGTCAAGGCGCTCAGCCGTTTGCCGATACTGCTGAGCAGGAAATCGCCGCCGTCATGGCCGAGCGTATCATTGACCTGCTTGAAGTGATCGATATCGATGAAATGCAGCGCGATCATGCCGCCGGTCGACGGCAGCATCGCGAATGCGGCGTCCAGCCGTTCGATCAGCCGCGCTCGATTGGCAAGTCCAGTCAGTACGTCATGGTGGGCGAGGAACTGGATGCGCCGGTCGGCCCGTTGCTTTTCGCGCGTGCGCCGGTACCAGGCAAATGCAGGCACGCCAAAGGAAAGCGCCGTCAAGCCGCAAAGCGCGACCGCTGCCAACAGGAAAGTTCGGTAGTAGCTGTCGTGCTCGGCGGTCTGGTTCACATAGGCCGCGACAGCGGCGACTGGCCGGCCGCGACACGGACCGGAACATAGGCTTCGGAAAAATACGCGGGCTTATCGGGTCCTTGGCCCACTTTGGCATCGACGATCGAGCGATCTTCCTTGATCGCTTTGGCGGCGGCGACACTGTATTCGGATAGGTCGACGGGCGTGACCTTGTCGCGGTCGGCGACCAGGATTGAATAGCCGTAGCGATTGAAGATCGTGTAGCGAAAGACCTCGCCCGACTTGCGGTTGGCCTTGAAGAAGGCCGTGCTAGCCGACGATGGCGTTTCGCCAGCGGCGATCCGCTCGAGGTCGCTCACATTGGCCGCGAGATACTGCGCCCAATTCTGTGCGGTGCGGGTGGCGTTCTGGTAGAGCAGATGGTCGGTCGTGAACTTGACGGTGAGCCAGGTGCCGCCGACCAGTACGAGCGAGGACCACGACCAGGAGGACGAGGTAGCGCCAGATCGGTGTGTTCTCGGGGTATTCCATGGTCGGCCTACTGGGCGGTCGAGCGGATGGTTGCGAGGTCGGCTTCGATCATCTTTAAGAAGCACGCGATTGTGCGCGCTCTTGCCGCCCAGGCGTCGATCATGGATTGAAAGACCTTCTCCGCGGCCACACGGTCGGCCGGCGACGGTTTGACCGCCTTGCGCGCAGGATCTGATTCAATCTTATCGAGCGAACGCTGCTCGGTGGCGCCGTAGAGTTCGATCCAGGTCGCCGCCGCCGCTCGCCGCTGTACTTGCGGATGAGCACTTGCGCTGCTTCCGGCAAGCTGTCGAATTTCTTGCGGTTCATCAGCACCACCAGCGGAGCCGCGCCAATGCCGAGGAGGTAATGGTTGGTCGCCAAGCCTTCGGTACCGAACTGAAACAAACCGCCAGGGCTCATCATGACGGCATCGACGGCACCGCGCGTCAGCGCGTCGGAAAGCCGCGCCGCCGGCATAATGGTCGGGATGGCGCCGAAGCGTTCGATGGCCTCCGCCTCCACCGAATTGTTGGTACGGATTTTCTGACCCTTGAGTGAGGCAAGCGACTGTGACCTTTTTGCGGCTATGGATGGCGGTTGGGGCGCTGGCGTAGGCACCGATCACGAAGAATTTTTCATAGCCACGTAAGGCATTGGCGGCAATCAGATGGGTATAGACAAGCGTTCCTTCGCGCACGTCCTTGAACAGACCGGGCAATTCAAGCGCTTGATTGTCAGGAAACCGATACGGCGTTTGGCCCGGCACGACCCAGGCGATATCGGCCACCCCCTCAGCTACCAACTTGGGCTGCTCGGCCACCGCATTGCCGAGCCCACCGTTGAGATGGACCTTGATCGTGACCAGCCCCTTGCCTTCGGCGTTAACAGCATCGACGAACGGCTTGACGCCGTCGCGGTAGGCGTCGTTTTGATCGGAAGAGAAAAACGACAACTTGAGCTCGATCGGCTCGGCCGCCGCCGCCAACGGCAGCACCAACGCGATTGCCAGGGTGCTGGCCCGGGCCACAATTTCAGCCAGCGAACCAATCCGTGAAGCGCCGCAAGTGATGGGCGAGGCCGATTGGGTCACGAATCATAGGTCATGGGCGCGCTTCCTTTGATGAACGGAGCTTGGCGAGTTCGGACTCGACCAGAGCCAGGAGCTCGCGATGACGGAGACCCTCCTTCGCCCAATCCTCCACCACCGAAGAAAACACTTTGCGAGCTATGGCCAAGTCGGTCGACGATGGCTCCACAACCGTACGCCGCCGGTCGGCCTTCAATTGCGTAGCCATTTCGCGGTTCTTCGCCGCGAAACAAGCCGCACCATGCTCCGACAGCCATTCGCCGCTGTACTTACGGATGATTTCTCGTGCGGGCCGCGGCAAGTTCGCGAGCTTCTCGATGCTCATGACCAAAGAGACGACTGCGCCGCCCAGCGGGAGCAAATAGTGGTTATTGGTAAGTCGGCCGAAGCCGAATTCCGTCAGGACCCCCGTGGGGACTGTCACACCATCGAGCTTGTCCTGACTGAGGGCCTCCATGGCCCGATTGATTGGCACCAGAGACGGGACGGCGCCTAACTTGCGCAACGTCTCGGCTTCCACTCGGTTGTTCACTCGGATTCGTTGCCCCTTCAAGTCGGCAAGCGTGGCGATCGGTTTGCGGCTGTGGATGCTTTCACCCTCGGTGACAAAGGCGCCGACCACAAAAAACTTTCGGTACCCTTCGAGCGCCCCCGCGGCGGCCAGCCGCGCGAAGACAAGGCTCGACCTCGCGTTCATTCCGGAACAAGCCGGGCAATTCCAAGACTGAAATGTCTGGGAATTGCCGCGGCGTATAGCCTGGTACGACGTAGGCTAAGTCTGCAGTATCAGCGAGGACCAACTGCGCCTGTCGGGCATTGCCGGACTGATAGCGCCGCTGAAATAAACCTTGATCTGGACTAGACCCTCGCCGTCAGCGTTGACCGCGTCGACGAACGGCTTGACATAACACTGATAGATGTTGGAACGGTCTGAGGTGACGAACGAAAGCTTCAACGTCGCCGGAGTGGCAACGGCCGTTGCCGGCAATAACAGCGCTATTGCCAGCGCGCCGACTTGTGCCACGCGTTTGATGGACGAGCGGGCTGACGCACATGCAAAAGCCGACGATGTCTTTAGTACGCTCATTGGTCCACCTCAATCCGACGAGTGAAGTTGTGCGGGCTTTTGCCTGACCAGAGCCAAAACCTCGCGGTTATGGGGAACTCGAGACAGCCCATCTCGGGCTTTGTTAAAATGCAAAGCTTTCGGTTTGATTGCGGAGGTGATGAAAAGGCGGCGCTTACCTCTCCGAAATCGTACTTGATGGTATTGTGGTGCGGGGCAACTTCCGAAATGCTCGCGAAGCGAATAAAAACAGGCCGGCAAATGCCGACCTATAAAAAAACCGATTTCCCTGTTGCCGAGATCCGGCGCTTTATGGAGCCGGGTCCCGTCGTGCTGGTGTCATCCTCGCACGACGGCCAGCACAACATCATGACGCATGGGCTGGCACACGGTCATGGAGTTCGTGCCCTCGCTCGTCGGCTGCGTCATATCGAGCGCGAACTACAGTTACCGGCTGATCAGCCTCAGCAAGGAATGCGTCATCAATATTCCGACCGCGGAGCTTGCGCGCACCGTGGCGCGGATCGGTAATTGCTCGGGCAGTCAGGTCGACAAGTTCGACAAGTTCAAGCTGACGCCGAACCCGGCCGAGCGGGTGCGCGCGCCCTTGATCGCGGAGTGCTACGCCAATCTTGAGTGCAAGCTGCACGACGGGCTGATGGTCGGCAAATACAACTTCTTCATTTTCGAGGTGATCAAGGCGCATGCCGCGCGCGCGCCGAAATACCCCAAGACCATCCACTACCGCGGCGGTGGCCAGTTCATGGTCTCAGGCCAGGCGCTCGATCTGAAGAAGCTGTTTCGGCCGGAAATGCTGTGATCGCGTCTGCGCCGTCACAAAACCACTGACAACAGAGCAACGGTTTGTTGACCCCGGCCGGCTACGCTTGCCGCCATGTCCAAGGCCGTTGCTCTTGCTACCGAGCCCGTCCGCCTGCCCACGGTGTCATTCGGGCCGCTGCGCCTGATGGAGGCCGTGCCGTGGCTGATGTTTGCCTCCGCCATGCGCATTATTGCAGTCGTGGTCGGTGGTCTGCCCGGTCTGGCGGCATCCGTTTTCTCGGACATCGCAATCTTCCTTGCCTTCCTGTTGGCCGCACGCCGCATGATCGAACTGACGGACGGTGAGACCGGCCTCGGCCGCCTCAGCTTCAAGGACCAGTTGATCATGGCGCGTTCGGTGCTGGCGCCGATCGTCGTCTTGGTCCTTGTCGTCGGAATTGCGGTTGCGGCGACCGGCCAGGTCCGGACCGCGCAACTTTTGATGCTCGGCGTCGACGGCATCGCCTTCGATCAGATGAGCTTCATCGGCATGGCCTGGAGCGCCTTTCTGGCCGCGTTGATGTTGCTGATGATCCTGCGCGCCGAAAGAAACCCAAACGCAAATCCCTTAGTGGCGCTGAAAGAGCTTTGGCAGCGCTCACCCTGTATGGCGCCGGCCATCAAGTTGTGGCCGGGGCCCATGTGGGCCTGAGCGTCGTGCAGGGAATGGTGCGGGTCGTCGTCTACGCTTTCTGGCACGTGCCCGGACCGCCGCAGTTGATCCGGACCATGGTCTTTGTGCTTTTCGTTTTCGGGTTTGCGTCGATCAGGCTATGGCTGACGCTGGCGATCCTCACATTCGGCCTGCGGGAGTCCT
>CAVRHC010000008.1:0-190280 GCA_963720835.1 uncultured Pseudomonadota bacterium
GGATCGAGGATGGCGATGTCGGCCGCGGTCTCGGTATCGTAGATGGTGGCTTCGTCCTCGGCATTGAGGTAGCGAGGATTTTTCACCGTCACGACTGCGGATTTTCCACGCCGTTCGACCCTTGCCGGACCGAAACGATCACGCCGTTCCTGACGAATTCGGCGACACGATCGGCGGCTTCCGGCTTTGGCCGCAACATGGCGTGACACAAATGCATGCCGGTATCCGGCCGCGCCAGAACCTGCGCCAGAAAAATGCCCTGATCGATCTCAACGCCGTCCTTCTCGCTCTGCATCAGCGGGCTTTCGGCCTCGACTTCTTTTCGCGACGGCGTCAGACCCGGCACCAGCCTGGCGGCGTCGTAAACGATCTCGTCGACGCCCACGAAGACGCCGAGATTTTTGGTGAGCTTGCGGTAGACCGCCTCCGCGTGGCGAAGCAGGAAATCCTCGCGGGCTTGCCGGCACGACGTCTGGATGACATCCGCCGCCAATTGCTGTTCCGGCGTCCGCACCGGCTTTTTGGGCAGCCTGGCCAGCAGGCCGGCGCCGTCGCGCCAGAACTTGGTGCCCGCCGCCGCATCGCGCTTGAAATTGCCGGTGACGCGCAGGCCAGCTTTATGCCAGACCGCCGCGGCATTGGCGGGAAGCCCGGCGCGCTCGAAACAGGCTTTCGGTCCCGCATCGACGACGAGCTTTTGCTTACCGCTGTCTTTCATGTTTGCACTCCCCGGACGATTATTAGTTGGCCGTTTTTCCCGGCCATTGGCACAAATCCGCGATAATACATTTCTCGCATTGCGGCTTGCGCGCAAGGCAAATGTAGCGCCCGTGCAAAATCAGCCAGTGATGCGCGTGCAGCATATATTTCGCCGGAATGACCTTTTCCAATTCCAGTTCGACTGCCAGCGGATCCTTGCCCGGCGCTAGATCCCGTGCGATTGCCGATGCGAAAAATATGGGTGTCGACCGCCATGGTCGGCTGACCGAAAGCCATGTTCAACACGACATTGGCGGTCTTGCGCCCGACGCCCGGCAGCGACACCAGTTCGTCGCGCGTGCGCGGCACCTCGCCGCCGAATTCGTCGATCAGCTTTTGCGCCAGCAGCGCGACGTTCTTGGCCTTGTTGCGGAACAGGCCGATGGTCTTGATCAGATCGCGAATGCGGTCTTCGCCGAGCGCCGCCATTTTCTGCCGGCGTATCGGCGAGCGCGAACAGTGCCGGCGTTGCCTTGTTGACGCCGGCATCGGTCGCCTGCGCCGACAGCACCACCGCCACCAACAGCGTGAACGGATTGGTGTGCTTGAGTTCGCCCTTCGGCTCCGGCGTGTCGGCCTGAAAGCGGCGGAACGCCTCCTCGATCTGCGCCGGCGTCCAGCGCTTGGCGATGCCGTGCAAGGCCAGGGAGTCCGCGATAATCCGGTTGGGCGCGGCCTTCAGCCTGGCCGCCTTGCCCTTATGCGCTTTGACCAAAGCCTTTTTGACCGAAGGCTTTTTGGCCGCTTTTGCTTTGGCTTTTTACGGGAAGGTGATTTGCGCACCGGTTTTTTTGCCATGATTTCCGGTATACTCAGCGTCATGACCGCCGACAACACGATATCTGGCGAACTCGAGCCGACGATCTTTTCGGCCACCATCACGCCGCACCGCTCGCTCGGGCAGGCCGGCTTTCTGGTGCTGATGCTGGTGTTCGGCGGCGTCAGCTTCTTGCACCGGCGTCGCCTTTCTGCTGATGGGCGCCTGGCCGGTATTCGGCTTTTTCGGCCTCGACGTGCTGTTGCTGTACTTGGCGATCCGCATGAACAACCGCCACGCCGCCGCTTACGAGGAAATCACCGTCACGCCGTCGGCGCTGACCGTGCGCAAGGTCAGCCACCACGGCAAGGCGCGCGAATGGGTGCTCAACCCGCTCTGGGTCCGGCTCGACCGCGAAATTATCGAGGATTTCGGCATCGCCCGGCTGTTTCTGGTCATGCGCGACAGACAGCTGACGGTCGCCAATTTTCTCAGCCCGGGCGAGCGGGAGACTTTCGCCGTGGCGCTGGGCAACGCAATCGCCGAGGCCAAGCGCGGGCCGACGCGGACGGTGTTTGCCCTGACCAGAAATCGGGTGGCGGCGGGCCTTAGGCCGGCCTAGCTTACTGGCATGACCATGAACCCTGCCAACACCGCCTTTGCCGACCGCTTTCCCGGCCTCTCCCCGCTGCCGACCGCGGCGGCCGACTACGACATCGTGCGGCGCGCCATCGCGCATATCCGTGGCGAATGGCGCAGCCAGCCCGAGATCGACGCGATCGCGCATGCCGCCGGCGTCTCCTCCACCGATCTGCACCATCTGTTCCGGCGCTGGTGCGGGCTGACGCCGAAAGCTTTCCTGCAGGCGCTCACGCTCAACCGCGCGCGCGAATTGCTGCGCGATTCGGCCAGCGTTCTGGAAACCTCCTACGAGGTCGGCCTGTCCGGTCCCGGCCGACTGCACGATCTATTCGTCACGCATGAATCGATGTCGCCGGGCGAATGGAAGGCCGGCGGCGAAGGCCTCACCATGACCTACGGTTTTCACCCGAGCCCCTTCGGCATGGCGCTGGTGATGATGACGCCGCGCGGGCTCGCAGGGCTTGCACTCGCCGACGCCGGCAAGGAACGCGCGGCGTTGCGCGACATGCGCTCGCGCTGGCCGAAAGCGAAATACGTCGAGGACTTCGCCGCCACCGCCGCCACCGCGCGCCGCATCTTCGATGCCGCACTGTGGAAGCCGGACCAGCCGTTGCGCGTCGTTCTGATTGGCACCGATTTCGAAGTGCGCGTGTGGGAGAAGCTGCTCACCATTCCGATGGGCAAGCTCACCACTTATTCCGATCTCGCCGCCAAGGCCGGCTCGCCAAAAGGCGCCCGCGCGGTCGGCGCCGCCGTCGGCAAGAACCCGATCTGCTTTGTGGTGCCGTGCCATCGCGTCGTCGGCAAGAACGGCGACATCACCGGCTATCACTGGGGCCTGACGCGCAAGCGCGCCATGCTCGGCTGGGAAGCCGGCGTCGCGGCCTAGGACGCTACAGCTTCTTCCAGAAAATCGTGGCGTCGCAAAAGGTGCCAACCGGCCAGAGCGCGTAATCGGGAATGGTGCCGAGGCGCTGCCAGCCGCTGCGCGTATAAAGCCGTCGGCCTCCTCGCTCGCGGTGTCGAGCACCAGCAGCGTGCGGCCAAGCTGCTTGGCGACGCGCTCGGCATGTTTCAGCAACTCGGCGCCGACGCCCTTGCCGCGCGCCGGAACGATGCACCAGCATCTTTTTACTTCAGCGCGATGCTGCTGGTTGGGCGGCGTGTCGAGCCCGAGCTGCGCCGTGCCGACGATTTTGCCGTCGATGCTGGCGGCGAACAGGATGATGTCGCCGCGCGCAACGCCCTCAATGACTTTCTTGTAGAACGCCGCCGCGTCCTCGCGCGTGAAAGGGTCCATGAAATTGACCGAAGCGCCGCCGGCAACGCAATCTTCCAGCACTGCGGCAAGCGCGTCGAGATCGGCCGCCGTCGCATTGGCGCCCAGAACGGCGATCTCGACCTCGCTCATGCGGCCAGATCCAGTTTCGACTTCACGGTCGCGTCGGCGTCTAGCCGATAGATGATCGGCACGCCGGTGCCGATTTCGCGCTTCAAAATCTCATCGGGCGACAACTTCTCCAGCACCATCACCAGCGCGCGCAGTGAATTGCCATGCGCCGCCACCAGCACGCGCTCGCCGCGCAGCACGCGCGGCAAAATCTCAGTGACGTAATAAGGCAGCGTACGCGCCAGAGTATCGCGCAGGCTTTCGCCGCCGGGCGGCGCAATGTCGTAGGAGCGCCGCCAGATCAGCACCTGCTCGTCGCCCCATTTCTTGCGCGCGTCGTCTTTGTTCAGACCCGAGAGGTCGCCATAGTCGCGCTCGTTCAGCGCCAGATCCTTGACGATCGGCAGGCCGGTCTGGCCCATCTCCTCCAGCATCAGGTCGAGCGTGCGCTGCGCGCGCTTGAGCGCCGAGGTAAACGCCACGTCGAAAGTGAGCCCTTGGCCCTTGAGCTTGCGGCCGGCCTCGCGCGCTTCCGCAACGCCCTTGTCGGTCAGGTCGACGTCGCGCCAGCCCGTGAACAGGTTTTTCAGGTTCCACTCACTCTGGCCGTGCCGCACCAGCACCAGCAGGCGATCGCTCATTGGCAGCCTCTCAAGGTCGTGTCGGAAACTGCCCCGCATATACAGGCCCGCGCGGCGCGGTTTCCAGTCATGGGGCACCGGCCTGGAAACATGGCAGAATGGCGCGAACGCCGGGAGGACTTGATGGCTGACGACGGGTTTGAAGCGCTATGGCCGACGATTTTTCTGCACCGGACCCTGCCGGGGCGAGGTCGCCAATCAGGCGCTGTCGGCCTATGTGCTCGAACTGGAAAAGGCCAACACCGACCTCACCACCGATTATCTCGGCGGCAATCTGCTGACGCACGAGCATCCTGCGATCGCCTGGCGTTGATGCCGGCGGTCACATAAGCGACCTCGGCGCCTTTCGGCGTGTCGCGAACGTTGACGCAGACGCTATTGAGACGGACGCGCACCGCATTGTTTGAGCGGTCAAGACGCGAATAGTCGACACGCGCGGTGACAATATCCTCCATGGTCTTGCCGGGCGTGGATCCGGGGACGAGCGTGCGCACCAAGAGGCGCGCCAGCGAGGCGTTGCCGTCCGGAAAATGATAAATGTAGGGCTCGTCGTGGTAAGGATTTGCGCCCTCGCTCGGCAGACCGAGCCCGGCGAAGCCCGGATAGCCGTCGTCTTTTGCGTCGGAGGCGGCAACCGCGTCGCAGCCGACGCCGTGAAAATCGTTGGTGCGGTTCTGGAAGAAGTTGGCGACTTCCTCGCTGACTTTGCAGGTCTTCAGCAGATAGTCGCGGTAACTCGTCGTCTTCAGCGCTGTGATCTTCTCGTCGACGCTCTTGCCGACGAGGTAGTCCGGCGGCTTGCGCAGCAAGGTGACGAGTTGCGCCTTGCTGTCGGCGGCCATTGGAAATTGGCCGACCACGGCGGTTAGGCCAGCCTCATCGGAGACCGAACCCGGCTCGCTGTCGATGATCTTGACCGGATCGCCGGCAACGAGCGCGTCGCGGCCGAAGGCCTCACGTGCGAAAAACACGCCGGGTTTCAGTCCGAGCGAGGGGTAAAGCTTGCGATCGAAGGCGGTCTCGAAGCGCTCGATCTTGACGCCGAGATCGCGCAGCAGCGCCTTGGCGTTCTTGCTGTAAAGCGCCTTCGGCGACTGCAGGGATTCGCTACCGCCATAGCCGAGCATTAAGCGTCCGTTGATGGAAAACTCATTGCGCTTGGCGTGCCCGCCAAAGTCGTCGTGATTGTCGAGGATGAGAATACGAGCTCGCTTGCCGGCGGCTTGGCGATAGAAATGCGCGGCGGCAAGTCCGCTGATCCCGGCGCCGACGATTACGAGATCGTAGCGCTCCGCGATTGGGACACTGTCGAGCGGAAAGCTCTTCCCGTCGCGCAAATCATGCGCAACTTCGAAGGAACCGGGATGCTGGCCGCGCAAGCCGGTCAAGGCGGGCGGATAGCGAGTAGGAGCCGATTTTGCTTGCGCTGCCGGCGTCAGGCCGGCCGCGATGGCGAGGCTCGCGCCATTGAGGAAATCCCGCCGCGTAATCGCCATTGTCCTGCTCCCGCCTGCGCTGCAGGCACCGCAAGCAAAGAACGATAGCACGCCCACTCAACCACGGCTGAGGTGCTGCGCGCGCTCAGACAAAATGAAACGGCAGACGAGGAGCTTCGCTCCGCATCTGCCGCTTTATCCCCGGAGGGTCGGGCTTCGATTGGACCTCAGATCGATTCTTTGAGTTCTTTAGAAGCGCGGAAGGCGACTTTCTTGCTCGCCTTGATCTGAATTGCTTCACCGGTGGCCGGATTACGGCCCATGCGCGCGGCGCGCTTGCGCACCTGGAGAATGCCGAGCCCGCCAATGCGAATGCGCTCGCCTTTCTTCAGGTGTTTGACGATATTGCCAACCAGATCGCCGAGCACGGCCTCCGCCTCTTTCTTCGACATCTCGTGCGATTCCGCGAGTGCCGCGGCGAGATGCTTCAATGTGACGGTCGGTGGTGTCGGAGCCTTTCCAGGTACCGTAGCCATTGTCAGGACCCTCCTCGTGAATCCGCCGGTTTGGCGAAAAGCCAAACGCGCTCCCGAATAGACGATTCGGTGGCGGTCTGACTATCGTTTCTTCGCATAAAATAAGGCTTTTTCGCAGTTTTGCGACAGCCTTGCGGCTTTGCCTTGACTATATATTGGGGCACCATTAACTCGACACCCACGCCCGCGGGGGCGTAGCTCAGTTGGTTAGAGCGCTGCCCTGTCACGGCAGAGGCCGCGGGTTCGAGTCCCGTCGCTCCCGCCACTTTATCTTTTTCGATCAATGACTTGGCGATGGTTGCGAAGGGTAACCAAGGGCTTTCCCGAGGCGTCGCGTCATGGTCGTAGACGCCGCCAAGCTCGGCCTGCGAGCACTCTTCTTCGACGTGTTCGGCACTTTGGTCGACTGGCGAACATCGGTTGCCCGCGAAGCGGACGCCATCCTTTCCACACTGGGATACCAGCTCGATTGGGCGGCCTTCGCCGACGCCTGGCGCGACGAGTACCAGCCCGGCATGGAGGCGGTGCGTGCCGGCCGCATCCCGTTTTCCAAGCTCGACGTCCTGCACCGGCACAATCTCGTGCGCATCCTGCCGCGTTTTGGTTTGGAGAACCTGTCCGACGAGGTGATCGACGATCTCACATCGGTGTGGCACCGGCTCGACGCCTGGCCCGACGTGCCGGCGGCGCTCGCGCGCCTCAGACAAAAATTCTGGCTGGCGCCGTGCTCGAACGGAAACATCTCGCTGATGGTCGATCTCGCGCGCCGCAACGCGCTGCCGTGGGATGCCATCCTCGGCGCCGAAGTCGCCGGCGACTACAAGCCGAAGCCGCGCGTTTATCTCGCCGCCTGCGCGGCGTTCGATCTCCAACCGTCGCAATGCATGATGGTGGCCGCGCATTCAAGCGATCTTGCTGCCGCGGCGGAATGCGGCTTGCGCACCGGCCATATCGCGCGGCCGAACGAATACGGGCCGGGCACGGGCGAGCCGGCGCCGACGGTGAGTGTCGATTTCGCGGCGCAGGATTTGGCGGCGTTGGCGGACAGGCTCAAAGCCTAGGCCATGGTCTCATCAACGGATTGCCAGGCACTGACTTCAATGTAGCGGCCGACGTTTGCTTTTGAGGAACAGCGGACAAAAGTGGATGTTGGTCCGTGATGGCTCGGTCGCGAATGACCCGAAGCGGACATCGGCAAGTCGCTTCGTCTCGCCAGTTTGAAAAGTGTTCAATCTTGAACAAACTCAGATTTTTCATCGGCTCAACTTTGCCGCATTACGCGCTGCCTTGCCCCCAGTTCAAAGCGCCCGAGTACCCAACCGGCCGCCGTCGATTGGGTCTGTCTAGCGTGTCGTTGCGTACGCGTAACAAAGCCCGCAATACGGGGCGCTTTCGCATGTGGGAGGCGGCAATGGAAATGTTCGTTCACCATCAAAATCTCTTGATTTTACGGAGGCAGTTAGCCGAGTCGCCGGACGAAACGCAGCGGCCAATGCTTTTGAGGCTACTAATGGAGGAGGAGGCGAAGAACATGCAGCCGCCCCTAGCGCGCCAACAGAGTAAGTGACGAATGTCTGTCTTTGGCATTTTGCTGCGTTCGCCGCGGCGCACCACCTAGGAACCGATTGGACTAACAACGGACAAGCCGCCGTCCGAGGTCTGAATTGCTAGGGCGCGAGCGACCTATAGCGAAAGCTCGCTTACTTTAGATTTACGTCAATGACCGCTGATGAAATATTATCTCGTATCGGTGTGCAAAAATGCGTTATTAATTTTATCTATTATTGCCAAACTTCGATTGGCCTGATGACGACTTGTTCCGTTATTGAGAGCAAATCAAAATAAAAGGAGGGCGGGATATGAAGATCTTAGTGGCGATTGCGATGCTGGCATTTGTCGTCGGCTTGCCGACAGCAACACTCGCGGCAACGAGCGAAGCGGATTGCAAGGCGTGGTTCGATAAGCTCGACGCTAATAAAAATGGCCATCTTGATGGAAATGAAGCCGCGCCGTTCTTCGCGGCCATGGAGAAGGCTGGCAGGACATCGGGTGAGGCTGACACTAATGTCGACGGAAAGATCGATGAAAATGAGTTCTTGCCGGTCTGCGAAAGCGGTGATTTCAAGGATGTAGCTAAGTAAAGGGTTACTCGGAGTACCGTCAGCCTGAACCGGAGGCTGATGCTGGTGTCTGCGAACACAGCCGCCTATTCAAAGCACCAGATGGGATTGGAGAGGCCGCCGTGAGGCGGTCTTTCTTTTTGCGGTGTTTGCTGCGGCGCGTTGGTCGCTAATGGCACTTAGCGTCGTTCGCGGCGACGCATCATTTTGGTCGCTATTGGACAACAACGGACAAACGAAGGCGTTGAGCCTAAACGGCTCGGTCGCGAATGACCCAGCAGCGACATTGTCCGGCGTTTTATGTTGCTGCGCGAAGCGAGTCTCAGCGCTATCAAGATATTTGCTTGAGCCGGTACGATGCAGTCTCCTCGGCAGCTGGAGGGTGGCCCGTTAACGGTGCCCCTCCGTTTTCCCTCCCGGACGCCGGCGACAGCACCGCGGTTCGTCGGTCAGCCCCCGGGGCCGTCCGTCATGATGTAGCCCATCAGGTCGCCCACTTTGTGCTCCAAATTTCGGATGATGTCCTTGACGACGTCTCCGATCGAGATCACGCCCACGACCTTGCCCGCGTCCAGCACTGGTAGATGGCGAAAGCCGCGCGCAGCCATCATTGACATGCAGCCTTCCAGTTGGTCGTCCGGCTTGATCGTCACGGGGTCGCCCGTCATCACTTGGCCCACCGGAGTCTGCTTTGCATCGAGCCCGGGCAGCAGCACTTTTATGGCGCAGTCACCCTGGGTCACGATACCGACCAGTACGTCGTCGTCGATGACCAGCACCGACCGGACCCGGTTGTCGCGCATCTGGCGCAAGGCTTCGACGACCATGTCGCCGGAACGAACATGGATCAGGGCGCCACTCTTCTGGGCCAGAGCGTCTTTGACTGTGTTCATCGAGTTTCTCTCGTGAGCCCTGTCTTGGCCCGCCTAAGTGCTACGCATTGAAGGCTTGAGCCGGCTCGTTCAGCATCGACCATAATCTAGCTCACTACGCGGCTATTAATCGAGGGGCTGGGCTCGTTGGGCCATCACCGCGACAGTTAAGCATGCTCACCGGTTCGGCCTATCTCCGTCATATCGCGTATGCCGCCGCCGGCCTCATTGAATAGCGAAGCGAACTTTGCTGCGGTGCGTCGAGACGCAAATCGGACGTTAATGGCACTTCGCTGCGTTCGCTGCGCCGCAAACATTTGTCGGCTATTGGATCGACAGCAAACAAAAGTCTGCTTCGGCGCTAGTCGGCCAGGTCGCGAATGACCCAACTGCGACATTGATCAACTAAATTCCTGAAGGCATTTTCTGGGCATCGGGCCCGGTCTGTTGGCTTTTAGCCCCGCAAAAGTCCGCGAGTGCAATTTTCCGGAAATCAGGCAAACGTGCTCGCGGTGGACCGGCGAGCTGTTGCCGCGAGTTGCAAAACGCACTCAGACGCTAACACCAAAAAGCCAGCCAACGCCTGCGGTGACGGCCATCGCAAATACTCCCCAAATCACCACCCGTAAGGTAGCGCGCAAAATCGGGGCCGCGCCCGCTTTGGCTCCCAACGCGCCAAGAGCGGCCAATGTAATGACAGTGACCGCAAGGACAACCGGGATGATCGAGCCTGCGGGCGCGGCAAGCGCTGCCAACAAGGGGATCGCCGCAGCAATGCTGAAAGTCACGCCCGAAGTGAATGCGGCTTGCAGCGGGTTGGCTGCGTGCGCCTCCGAAAGCCCAAGTTCGTCTCTAACATGTGTGCCAAGCACATCTCTTGCGGTCAGTTCCTTGGCGACGACACGGGCAGTCTCTGGGCTCAGCCCTTTCTCCTGGTAAATGGCGGCGAGTTCGGCGAGTTCGGCCTCTGGAAACTCCTTCAAAGCTTCGGATTCTCGTACGATGTCGGCCCGCTCGGTATCGGATTGCGAAGAGACGGATACATATTCGCCTGCAGCCATCGACATTGCGCCTGCAGAGAGCCCAGCAACGCCTGCGATAAGTACTGTGCTTGGGTTCGGATCGGCTGCAGCTACCCCCACTATCAAGGACGAGACGGAAACCACCCCGTCATTCGCGCCTAGGACCGCAGCGCGTAGCCAGCCACTGCGAGTGATATAGTGTGGTTCTCCCGGATGGGCCGTCGCTTGGGGCATAATGTTACCTTTACGAAGTTGAGGGTAAGTCAGTCCTTTACACCAAACGACCAAAAAGAATTTCTTTCGCGGAACAAGAAAAAATTCTATCGGCGCCAAATTATTAGGTCGCGAATAACCCTAAGGAAAGGGCAGTTTCATTGGACATTGTCGCTCACAAATTCAGTCTGTGAAATTTGAGACCTTTTTGGTCCTACGCGCGTTGGTTGGGTACCTAGCCAAATAGCTTGATCCGAAACGGCGCGAGTAAAATCGCGGGCGGTCGGATGCGGCAACCCTAAAAGGTGGTGCAAATATGATGATACGCAAATTGTCGATTGCCGCTGCAATCGCGACTGCTTTATTAATGCCGACGTCAGCTTTTGCTGACCCTGCACAAAATAACAGCCAGAACCATAAGAACGCTACCGTAAACAAAGGCGTTCAAAGCAATAAGAACGCTACCGTGAACAAAAACGTTCATCGCAATAAGACCGTCAACGTCAATAAAGCCGCACACGGAAAATACGTTGTTGGCAAAGCATACAATGGCCATTATTGGTACGGCGAAAATCGCCACCGTTGGCATGGCCGTTGGTATGCATACGGCGACGGGCCGTGCTGGATCAAAGTTGACGGCCTGTGGTTCTGGAATGCCTCGACTTGCGCTATCTGAAAGCTTTAGATTGCGGCCATCGCAGGTCGACAAATTCGCTTTAGCTTCCAAAAAAAGCCCCGGGCAATGCCCCGGGGTTTTTCGTTGGTAAGGATGAAGCGCACGATGTCCGCTTGTGGCACTAAGCGTCATTCGCAGCGCCGCAAACGTTTGTCGGCTATGGGACAACAACGGACATACGGCGCTAACAGACTTGATCAGCTATGTCGCGAATGACCCAAAGCGGACGCGCTGCCCCAGCAGCGCAAGGCGAATATTCGTCAGCCAGCAGCTGACCGAGCATAATCGACGGCCTGCTCCGCCAAGAGGTAGAGCGTCTTACACGCTATTTCACTATTTCGATGCAGGCGGCGCAGGAGCAATCGGAGCCGGAGTTTGTACGGTCGCGGACGAGGACATGATTGGGTTGTTGTTATCACGAATGCTGTAGATGAGATAACCACCAAGAATAATGACAGCAACAGCTCCCGCGACGCTCCAATGCGTGCCGCGGTTTGGTCCAAACCATTTTTTTAGAAAACTCTCGTTGCGGCGAACAACCGAGGGGCCAGCCATGTGAGTGCCTCGCGATTTATTGTGATTTGAGGAAAACGCGCTCGGACGTGAGCTGTTCCCGCGCGGACAAAGCCGGCGTCTGCGGTCTTAAGTCTTGGTTAGTTTATTGTTGCGAGGTCGCATCGCACCTGTCGATAGAATAACAAGAGAAGTTGCCGACCGAGGGCGTCCCAAGGCGAGAGCCCGTCTGACTAGTCGGGCTCTCTTGGGCATAGGCCTAGGTAGGTTCCCTCTTTCGCTTCAGGCAAAGTGCGCAATGTCAGCTTATGGCACTAAGCGTCATTCGCCGCGCCGTAAACGACATCCTTATGTAACACGCGAATTGTTAAATGTTGGGTCGGGCCGGCATGAACCCGTAATAGTGGTCGATTTTATACAAACTCTTTTTCGGTAGAGGTGCTTAGTGCCCGGTTTGATTGCCTAATCGAAAATTCCGGCAGTCCTTGCAACGCACGTGCGTTGAAACGCATCGCAAAAACGATATGAAACGCACCGGCTTCAGAGAACAGTTCACCAACATTGCAGACGCGTGTGCACTCGCTCAGGCGATTGTCGACACGGTCAGCGAACCAGTTCTAGTGCTCGACCGAGCGTTGCGCGTGATCGCAGCCAGCCGATCCTTCTATTCGACATTCAAGGTTAGCCCTGAGGACACTCAAGGTAGCCTTCTTTACGCGTTGGGCGATGGACAATGGGACCTCCCCAAGCTTCGCTTGCTGCTAGAAAAAATCATACCCGAGCAAGGCGAGATAAAAAGTTACGAGGTCGAACACGAGTTTCCCGGTATCGGACAACGCACGATGCGTCTGAATGCGCGTCAGGTGTTCTACGAGGGGGGCTCCCACTCCACGATTTTGCTCAGCATCGAAGACGTCACTGATCGGCGCCAGTTAGAGCGTGAAAAGGACTTTTTATTACGAGAAAAAGATGAACTATTGCGAGAAAAGGACGTCCTGTTCGAGGAACTGCAGCACCGCATTTCCAACAGTTTGCAAGTCATCGCAAGCATCATTCTACTGAAAGCCAGGACGGTGCAGTCGGAAGAGACACGTCATCATTTACAAGATACGCACAAGCGGGTGCTGTCGATTGCCGCGGTGCAGGAACAGCTCCATTTAATCGGGGCCATCGGGTCTATCGAAGTTGTACCTTACCTTTCGAGATTGTGCGCAGCAATTACAGCTTCAATGATTGGCGACAGTCGCCCAATCACACTGAGAGTGGCCGGCGAAAGGGGTATTGCTACGTCTCGTCAGGCCGAGAGCCTCGGCTTAATCGTCACTGAACTCATTATGAATTCGCTCAAACATGCGTACCCCAACGAGCAAGTCGTGGGTGAAATCGGCGTTAGGTATGATGTGTCCGGAACGGACTGGAAGCTTACCGTCTCCGACAATGGGATCGGCAGACCTGACGATCTCTTCGCCCAGCAAAAAGTCGGACTCGGCACCGGCATCATCAAGGCGCTTGCGCATCAGCTCGATGCTCAAGTTGAAATATTGGCCGGCCCTCGGGGTACGACTGTCGCGATCACCCATGCCACTTTCACGACGAAGGTCGCTGTTTAGATATTTGCCGTGTCTACTTATGGCACTTCACGGACATCGAAGAGCCGACGCCGAATGGCGGCTTTCGGGGAACAGCGGACATGCAGTCAATTTATGAGAGCGCGCCTCTGCAGCATGTCACGCTTGGCCTTGTTCCGGCCGTGGCACCGCAGAGGCTTACCCCCGATCACCGGCGCCGGCTGTGAACGCTGCTATTCGCGAGAATGGCAGACTTTAGAGTGTTGTATAAATATCACACTCGACAATCACTATGCGGTTCCGCCCGTAATACCCCGAGCCTACCTAGATCGTATCTGTGTTATTTCCTAACCTTCGTTGCCGTTTCCAGTGACATTTGCGGCGTCGCTAACGCTCGCAGATTGCGCGTTTTTGGGCTTGATAATGCGTCACTTTCATTGCGCTTTGCTCGCCGCTGTCGCTGTTGTCGGCTTAGCTCCAGTTGCGTCCGCTGCACCGCCGGCGACCATTCCTTGGACCGGCTTTTATGCCGGCCTAAACGTCGGCTATGGATGGGGCAATGCCGATCCCGACCTCGCAGGAACCGGAACATCGATTTCGTTCCCGGGGGTTTTGCCCATCACGAACACCCTTGCTTTCGCAGGCGCGCATAGCGCGAACCTGAACGGAATGATTGGTGGCGGCCAGGTCGGGTATAATTATCAATTTGGCCCAAAGTGGGTGTTCGGCTTCGAGGCGGACATCCAGGGTTCAGGGCAACGCAAGGACAGCAGTTTTGCCGATTCAATCGCTGCGGTTTTTTGTAGCGGCGCGTTGCCAGGGCCCGTTTGTAGCGCCACCACACCGTTTAGCGGCACGGCTGTTACCGGATATGAAGCTAAAATTGATTGGTTTGGAACCGTTCGCGGACGCCTCGGTTGGTTGGTGACCGATCAAGTTCTTCTCTATGCGACTGGCGGTTTGGCCTATGGCCATGCCAGCATTTCAGGCAACGTCAACGTATCAGGGGCGCTCCCGGCGATTGCCGGCTTCACATGGGCGGGCACAAGCGGATTCGGCGCGTCGAAGACCAGCGTTGGTTTTGTGGTGGGCGGCGGCATCGAAGGAAAGTTTGCGGCCTGGCTTCCGCAAAACTGGTCTTGGAAATTGGAGTACCTCTACCTAGACCTCGGATCGCTTGACGCCTCGACGCCTTATGTCGCCGTCTCAAGCAGTGGCTTTATCTCGAATATTGTCGGGGCCGCGGCTTACCACGCCCGCATCACCGACAACATTGTTCGTGTCGGTATCAACTACCAGTTCAACTGACCAACGATCGTTGGAGGATTGGAGAGACCGCCGCGAGGCGGTCTTTCTTTTTGTGTCGATCATGTTGCAGTGCATGAGTCTGCTTGTGCCAGTTAGCGGAGATGACTGGCGCGTCTTCCGTTGTCCGCTTTCAAGGGTAGAGCGGACGGCGAAAAGCGTTAGCCTTTTGAGCGAGGTCACAAATAATCCGAAACCGGCAGCGTGGATTGCCTGAATTGCGAAGGGACGAGCCGTCGGTCTTGCTAGCTGGTCGCCCATTGGGCTTGATTTCAATACGCCCGTGATGACGCCAGCTATTCGGTTTCGCGTTCCAGTGCGCACGTTAAGCGGGTAATGATGTTGCGCGAGTTGTTTGCCGCTATAATACTGAAATAATATGGTCCGACAAGGACAAGCGGGTGCGGCGTTGTCGAGGGTTTGCAAGGGGTGGTGTTGCGTGTCTGCGCATCTTGCATTTGGGCGACTGGTCCTGTTCTGGCTGAGCTTGTTCGGCCTGTCGCTGGTGGTCACACCGGCGTCAGCCCAGCAAGATGACGGACGCATCGCGCTCGTCATCGGCAACGCCAACTACCCCGACGCTGCAAAGCCATTGCCCAACCCGATCAAGGACGCGACCGCCGTAGCGGAGGAATTCCGCCGGATGCATTTCAGCGTCGATCTCAAGACAAATCTCGGCAAGGAGGAAATGCGTCGTGCGATCGATGCTTTCATCGGCAAGATTAAGAACGGCACTACCGCGCTCTTCTATTTCAGCGGATTTCGGCCTTCAAGTCTTACACCAAAGCTATCTCGTCCCGGTCGACGCGCAAATCTGGAATGAAGCTGACGTTCGCCGCGATGGCTTCGGCATTGACGCCGTGCTGGCCGCGATGCACCGCAAGGGTGCCAAGGCAAAGATCGTCATTATAGACGCCGCACGCAGAAATCCGTTCGAGCGCCGTTTCCGCAACGTTGCCGCCGGGCTGGCGCCGCTCAACGCACCCGCCAGTACGCTTGTTCTGTATTCGGTTGGGCTTAACAGATTGTTCACCGACAAAAGGTTCGGCAACAATAGTCTGTTCGCCGTGGAGCTGATCAAGGAACTGCGGTCCGCGAGCCTGCCGGTCGAGGAAATGTTCAAACGCGTCCGCATCAGTGTCTCACGCGCGTCCAACAACGAGCAGATTCCGTGGGTGGCGTCCTCTATGCTCGGGGACATCTATTTCGGTTCAACGCAGTCGAGCACGCAGGCGCCGGTCGCTCACAACACGCCTCCGTTTTCGGCCGCCCCTTCGGCTTCGACAACTCCGCCGGAGTCATCGGAGGCGGCCAAATTGGCCTACTACAACCGCGGCCTCGCGTTCTACGAAAAGAAAGACTACGACCACGCCATTACCGAGTTCAACGAAGCAATTCGGCTCGATCCAAACTTCTCCGACGCCTACAACAATCGCGGACACATTTACGAACGCAAGAAACAATACGACCGCGCTATCGCTGACTTCAACGAAGCGATCCGGCTCGATCAAAATAACGCCATGGCTTACAACAACCGCGGCGACATTTACTCCCACAAGAAACAATATGATAGCGCCATCGCCGACTTTACCGAATCAATCCGGCTCGATCCAAATAACGCCTTGGCCTACAGCAACCGCGGCGAAATTTACTTCAACAAGAAACAATACGATAGAGCCATCGCCGACTTTACCGAAGCGATCCGGCTCGATCCAGATAACGCCTTGGCCTACAACAACCGTGGTTACGTCTACGGCAACAAGGGTCAATACGACCGCGCCGTTGCCGACCTCAGCGAAGCGATCCGGCTCGACCCAAATCTTGCCTTGGCCTACAACAACCGCGGCGAAAATTACTTCAACAAGAAACAATACGATAGCGCCATCGCCGACTTTACCGAAGCGATCCGGCTCGATCCGGATCTCGCCGTGGCCTACAGCAACCTCGGCGAGATCCACTACCGAAAGAAATTATACGACCGCGCTATCGCCGACTTTACCGGAGCGATCCGGATCGATCCAAATAACGCCTTGGCCTACAACAACCGTGGATACATCTACGCCCGCAAGGGTCAATACGACCGCGCCGTTGCCGACCTCAGTGAAGCGATCCGGCTCGACCCAAATCTTGCCTTGGCCTATAACAATCGCGGACACATCTACGAACGCAAGAAACAATACAAACGCGCTATCGCCGACTTTACCGACGCGAATTCGACTCGATCCATCCGATGCAGACGCCAAGGAAGCATTGAAGCGCGCCCGTCGCGCCCGGTGATGGGACGCAGCTTCGAACATAGCTGACGACGGCGACGGCCTCGGCGACATTGGTGATCGTGGCAACTGAACTGAGGCCGCCGCCGCGGTCTGCGCTTTGGCGCAGGCACGCAGTGCAGCAAGCAGTTGCCTGACTGCAATGGTTGATATTGGCACTTGGCGGACATCGAAGAGCCGACACCGAATGTAGGCTTTCCGGAAACAGCGGACATGCAATTAATTTACGAGCGCGCGCCTTAGCAACATTTCACGCTTGGCCTTGTCCCGGCCATGGCACCTCAGAGTCTCAACCCCGATACACCGGCGCCGGCTGCTCAAAGAAGCTCGCCAGGATGTGATAGACCAGCATGTAGTTTTTCTGCTGGAAACTGGCGTGCGAGATGCCCGGCATGACCGCGAATTGCTTGTCGGGGTTCGGCAATTTGGCGAAGAATGCCAGCAAGTCCTCCATCGAGGCGATGCCGTCCCATTGCCCGCGCATGATCAGCGTCGGCACCGTGATCTTCTCCGGATCGACCACCGGCAGTTTGCGCGCACATGTCGACATAAGTGCCGGTGGGTACCGAGTTATCGAGCGCGGTGATGGCGTCGGCAAACGCCTCGATCACCTTGTCCTCGGCGGTGCCGGGATGGTCGCGCGTGAAGATCGAATGGACGAAGGCCTTGTCGATCGGCCGCCGGTTCTTGGCCATGAATTCGGGCAGCTTCTTGCGCCGCTGTTCGAGCGTGGGCGAGCCTTCGCCGGTCCACACCAAAGCGTCGAGCGCGAGCCGCGCCACCATCTCCGGATGGCGCTGCGCGAACAGCGCCGCGCGCAGGGCGCCGGATGAGATGCCGTAGACCAGGAGCGGCTTGGTGCCGCGCAGTTTCTGAATATAGAGCGCCGCCGCATAGCAGTCGTCGGCGCCTTGCGCGATCGGCGCGTTGTTGTCGCGGTCCTTCGTCGAGCGGCCGTAGCCTTCCATGTCGACGCGACCAGCAGTCGAAGCCGCGGCGGGCGAAATGGTCCATGGCCGAGGATCGGCCGTCCGGGCACCTGCAGATCGAAGGTCGGCTGCGAGGCCATGGAGGAGCCATGCACGAACAGGATGGTGCCCGCGCTTTTGGCCGGATCGCCGGCGCATTTCTCCCACAGGAACAGCTTCACGTCGCCGTCCTTGGTGGTCCAATGCTCCTCGCCCTTGATTGCGGCGTTCGCCATCTCGTTCATCGCACGCATCCTCTGAATTGCGCACTTGGCGGCGTACGAGGGACCAGTTGCCCGCGACTCTCGGGGCGCCGTGCGCGCCGTCCGCGCCGGGCCGGATCTCAAGGTGCCGTGATGTCCGTCAACGCGGTGCACAATCCGTGCGACGTCGCTCGCTTTGGATGCCTTCCAATGTCGTCTTGCGCACCCTTTGTGCACTGCGCTAAGCCTCAAATCGCTCCCGTCCATGAGGCTATTTCCAAACGGCAAGGGCGTTTTGTGCGGGACTACGGCGCCGTGATACGGGCCGCCGAGCGGTCCGGGACGGGTGTATATCCGGGTAGGGCGCAGGGCTCGCAGCGTGTAGAGGTCGCCGATGCACGCATTGCTGCATGGATTACCTGCCCCTGGTCATTTTCGTCGCAGTCGCGCTGGTCATCGGGCTGGCGTTGCTGATTGCGCCCTTCCTTGTCGCCTACAAGCAGCCGGATCCGGAAAAGCTGTCCGCCTACGAATGCGGTTTCAACGCCTTCGACGACGCGCGCATGAAATTCGACGTGCGATTTTACCTGGTCGCGATCCTGTTCATCATTTTCGACCTCGAGGTGAGTTTCCTGTTTCCCTGGGCGGTGGCGTTTCGCGACATCGGCGTCTTCGGCTTCTGGTCGATGATGGTGTTCCTTGGCGTTCTCACCATCGGCTTTATATATGAGTGGAAGAAGGGGGCGCTGGAATGGGATTGACGGCCCCATGACGCTGATCGCACCCGAAGCGACCGGCATTCTCGATCCGCGCACCGGCAAGCCGGTCGGCGGCGACGATGCGTTTTTCCGCGACGTGAACAGCGAGCTTTCCGACAAGGGCTTCCTGGTCACCGCCACCGACGACCTCATCACCTGGGCGCGCACCGGCTCGCTGATGTGGATGACGTTCGGTCTGGCATGCTGTGCGGTCGAAATGATGCAGGTGTCGATGCCGCGCTACGACGTGCGAGCGCTTCGGCTTTGCGCCGCGCGCCAGCCCGCGCCAGTCCGACGTGATGATCGTCGCCGGCACGCTGACCAACAAGATGGCGCCGGCGATGCGCAAGGTCTACGACCAGATGCCGGAGCCGCGCTACGTGATCTCGATGGGGTCGTGCGCCAACGGCGGCGGCTACTATCACTATTCGTATTCGGTCGTGCGCGGCTGCGACCGCATCGTGCCGGTCGATATCTATGTGCCGGGCTGCCCGCCGACGGCGGAGGCGCTGCTCTACGGCGTGCATGCTTGCTGCAAAAGAAAATCCGCCGCACCGGCACGATCGAGCGCTGAACGAGACCCGGCATGGACGAAACGCTCGAAAGGCTCGCAGCAACGATCAAGAACGCGCTCGGCGCGTCGATCACCGGCCATGAAATCGCCTATGGCGAACTGACCGTGCACGCGCAGGCTGCCGACATCGTCTCGGTGGCGAAATTCCTGCGCACGGACCCGACCTGCCAGTTCACCTGCATCATCGACGTGACGGCGGTCGATTGGCCCGGGCGCGAACAGCGTTTCGACGTGGTCTATCATTTCCTGTCGCCGCGCATGAACCAGCGCATCCGCGTCAAGATCATGACCGACGAGGTCACGCCGGTTGCTTCGCTGGTGGACATCTTTCGCGGCGCCGACTGGTACGAGCGCGAGACCTACGATCTCTACGGCGTGTTGTTCACCGGCCATCCCGACATGCGCCGCATCCTCACCGATTACGGTTTCGAGGGGCATCCGCTGCGCAAGGATTTCCCGCTCACCGGCTTCGTCGAGGTGCGCTGGGACGACGAGGAAAAGCGCGTGCGCTACGACAAGGTGAAGCTCACCCAGGAATTCCGCAATTTCGATTTCATCTCGCCCTGGGAAGGCACCGACTACGTGCTGCCGGGCGACGAGAAGGCGAAAGAGGACAAGCCGACTATGAAGCCGACCCTTGTCCCCGGTCTGACGCACCAGTTCTCCTACACCGTGCCGGAGAGCAAGACCGTGCCGTTCACCTATCCGGAATCGCCGATCATCGCGAACATGCCGAAGGTGTTCGCCACCGGTTTCATGATCATCCTGATGGAATGGACCTGCGCGCAGCTTTTGGAGCCGCATCTGGAGCAGGGCGAAGGGTCCGTCGGCACGCATGTCGATGTCAGCCATGCGGCGGCGACGCCGCCGGGCATGACGGTGACGGTCGACGTCGAGGTCGCCGACGTGAACGGCCGCAAGATCCTGTTTAACGTGCGCGCCCATGACGGCATCGACCTGATCGGCGAGGGCACGCACGAGCGCGCCGTCGTCAAGTGGGACAGCTTCAACGCCCGCGTCGAAGGCAAGGCGCGCGCCGCGGAACTGGTGGACTGATGGCCGAAACGTCCGTTCGCAATTTCACCATCAATTTCGGGCCGCAGCATCCGGCCGCGCACGGCGTGTTGCGGCTGGTGCTGGAGCTCGACGGCGAGATCGTCGAGCGCGTCGATCCGCATATCGGCCTGCTGCACCGTGGCACCGAGAAGCTGATCGAGCACAAGACCTATCTGCAGGCGGTGCCGTATTTCGACCGGCTCGATTACGTCGCGCCGATGAACCAGGAGCATGCGTTTTGCCTGGCGGTGGAGAGGCTGCTCGACATCAAGGTGCCGCGGCGCGCGCAACTGATCCGCGTGCTCTATTCGGAAATCGGTCGGCTGCTCTCTCATCTTCTGAACGTCACCACGCAGGCGATGGATGTCGGCGCGCTCACCCCGCCGCTGTGGGGCTTCGAGGAGCGCGAGAAGCTGATGGTGTTCTACGAGCGCGCCTCGGGCAGCCGCATGCACGCGGCCTATTTCCGTCCCGGCGGCGTGCACCAGGACCTGCCGCCTGCGCTCATCGACGACATCGAGGCGTTCTGCGATCCGTTCCTGAAAGTGGTTGACGATCTCGACCGCCTGCTCACCGGCAACCGCATCTTCAAGCAGCGCAATGTCGATATCGCCGTGGTCAATCTGGCCGACGCCTGGAACTGGGGCTTCTCCGGCGTGATGGTGCGCGGTTCGGGCGCGGCCTGGGACTTGCGCAAGGCGCAGCCTTATGAGTGCTACGACGAGATGCAGTTCGACATTCCGGTCGGCACGCACGGCGATTGCTACGATCGCTACCTCATCCGCATGGAAGAGATGCGTCAGTCGATCCGCATCATGAAGCAGTGCATCGTCAAGCTGCGCGAACCGCGCGGGCAAGGGCCGGTGGTGGTCGAGGACCACAAGATCGTGCCGCCAAGACGCTCCGAGATGAAGCGCTCGATGGAGGCGCTCATCCATCACTTCAAGCTGTACACCGAGGGTTATCATGTGCCGGCCGGCGAAGTGTACGCCGCGGTGGAAGCGCCCAAGGGCGAGTTCGGCGTCTATCTCGTCAGCGATGGCACCAACAAGCCCTACAAGTGCAAGATCCGCGCGCCCGGTTTCGCGCACATGCAGGCGATGGATTTTCTGTGCCGCGGCCACATGCTGGCCGACGTCTCCGCTATTCTGGGCTCGATCGACATTGTGTTCGGGGAGGTCGACCGATGAGCGTGCGCCGTCTCGCCCCGCCGGACCAGCAGCCGAAGGAATTCGCCTTCAGCGCCGAGAATGCCGCGTGGGCGAAGAAACAGGTTGCCAAATATCCGGACGGGCGCCAGCGCTCGGCCGTCATTCTGCTGCTGTGGCGCGCGCAGGAGCAGGCCGGCGGCTGGCTGCCGGAGGCCGCCATCCGCCACGTCGCGGAATTTCTCGACATGCCGCACATCCGCGCGCTCGAAATCGCGACCTTCTACACGATGTTCAACCTGGTGCCGGTCGGCAAATTCCACGTGCAACTGTGCGGCACCACGCCGTGCCGTCTGCGCGGCGCCGACGATCTCGAAAAAGTCTGTCGCCAGCGCATCGGCGAGCAGATGGAAGTGACCGCCGACGGCAAATTCTCCTGGGTCGAAGTCGAATGCCTCGGCGCCTGCGTCAACGCGCCGATGGCGCAGATCAACGTCGACTACTACGAGGATCTGACAGCCAACTCGTTCAACAAAATTCTCGACGCCATGGCGGACGGCAAGACGCCCAAACCGGGACCGCAGATCGACCGGCAATTGTCGGCGCCGGTCGGCGGGCCGCGCACGCTGAAGGAAAAGGCCTGAACCGATGCTGGCGGACAAGGACCGCATCTTCCGCAATCTCTACGGGCTCAAAGACTGGAGCCTGAAAGGCGCGCGTGCGCGCGGGTCCTGGGACGGCACCAAGGCGATCCTCGAGCGCGGCCGCGACGGCATCATCGACGAGATGAAGGCATCGGGCTTGCGCGGGCGTGGCGGCGCCGGCTTCCCGACCGGTCTCAAGTGGTCGTTCATGCCGAAAAAGTCGGACGGCCGCCCGCATTATCTCGTGGTCAATGCCGACGAGTCCGAACCCGGCACCTGCAAAGACCGCGAGATCATGCGACATGATCCGCACCTCCTGGTCGAGGGCTGTCTGATCGCAGCCTTCGCCATGGGTGCCAATACGGCCTACATCTATGTGCGCGGCGAGTTCGTCAGAGAGCGGGAAAGACTGCAGGCGGCGGTGGATGAGGCCTATGACGCCAAGCTGATCGGCAAGAACAATGTGCACGGCTGGGACTTCGATCTCTACGTCCACCACGGCGCCGGCGCCTATATCTGCGGCGAGGAAACCGCGCTGCTCGAAAGCCTGGAAGGCAAGAAGGGCCAGCCGCGCCTGAAGCCGCCGTTTCCGGCCAATGTCGGGCTCTATGGCTGTCCGACCACAGTGAACAATGTGGAGTCGATTGCGGCGGCGCCCGACATCCTGCGCCGCGGCGCCACCTGGTTCGCCAGCATCGGCCGGCCGAACAATACCGGCACCAAGCTGTTCTGCATTTCCGGCCACGTCGAGACGCCCTGCAACGTCGAAGAGGCGATGGGCATTCCCTTGCGCGAACTGATCGAAACTCATGCCGGCGGCGTGCGCGGCGGCTGGGACAATCTGCTCGCGGTCATTCCCGGCGGCTCGTCCATGCCGCTGGTGCCGGCGGGCGCGGATCAAGCCGATACGCTGCTGATGGATTTCGACGGCTGCCGCGACAAGAAGTCGGCGCTCGGCACCGCCGCGGTCATCGTCATGGACAAGTCGACCGACATCATCCGCGCCATGACGCGCATCTCCTACTTTTACAAGCATGAAAGCTGCGGCCAGTGCACGCCCTGCCGCGAGGGCATGGGCTGGATGTGGCGCGTGCTGACACGGATGTCGGAAGGCCGCGCGCAGAAGCGCGAAATCGACATGTTGATGGAGGTAACCAAGCAGATCGAAGGCCACACCATCTGCGCCTTCGGCGACGGCGCGGCTTGGCCGGTGCAGGGTCTGCTGCGCCATTTCCGGCCCGAGATCGAGCGGCGCATCGACGACTATACGCGCAACGCGAGCGCGGAAGGCGCGGTGCGCGAGCCGGCAGCGGAAGCGGCGGAGTAGGGCCCATGCAGCAGCCGCCGGACACGCATCTCGCGCAATTGAATATCGGCCGCATTCGCTACGAGGTCGACGATCCGCGCATGGCCGACTTCACCAACAACCTGGCGCTGGTGAACGGTCTGGCCGAGCGCACTCCCGGATTCGTCTGGCGCTTCATCGACGACAGCGGCAATTCGACCGCCACGCGCCCTTACGCTGATCCGCGTATCGCCATCAATATGTCGGTGTGGGAGAACGTCGCCGCGCTCGAGCGCTTCGTCTATCAGACCATCCATAAGCGCTTTTATGGCCGGCGCGCGGAATGGTTCGAGCATTTTGAGACGCCGTATTTCGTGATGTGGTGGGTGCCAGCCGGTCACCGGCCGAGCGTCGAGGAAGCCGTCGAACGGCTCGAACATCTCACAGCGAACGGACCGAGCGAGCATGCGTTCGATTGGGCCTCGGCCTCGGCGCAACTATGGAAGACGGCGCGCTGCGCGCCGGGGGAGCACGCGGCATGAGCGCCCGTCATCTCGCCCAGTTCAACATCGCGCGGATCAAGTATCCGCTCGACGATCCGCGCATGGCCGACTTCGTCGACAATGTCGATCGCGTCAACAAACTGGCCGAGCAGATCGACGGCTTTGTCTGGCGCCTGCAGGATGCCAGCGGTCATGCCATGAATATGACCGTCTATGACGATCCGGCGATCCTGCCGAACCTGACAGTGTGGGAAACACCGGCTGCGCTCGAGCGCTTCGTGTGGCAGACACTGCACGGCCGCTTTTACCGCCGCCGCGAAAAGTGGTTCGCACCGATCGAAACGCCGCTCGTGCTGTGGTGGGTGCCGGTCGGCACGCGCCCATCAATGGATGATGGCGTCGCGCGACGCGACCATCTGATTGCACATGGGTCGAGCGATTTTGCCTTCGGCTGGGACAGTCTAGCCGGCGCGCGCCTTTGGAAGACGCAGCGCGGGGTCAAAACAGACGGGCGCGCGGCGACGGGCGGTATTGAGCCGCTCGTCCCCGCAGCAGCACCGTAGGCGGGGAGGACTAACCCGTGGAGCGCGACGATGACGTTCGAAAACAAGAACATGCGGTGCCGCACGTGCAGGTTTTGGTGGCCGACCGGGGAGGGCGCAGGCAGCGAGCCGGCTCGCGAACGTTCGATTCTCGGTCAATGCCGCTGCCATGCGCCGCCGGCGCAGGTCGTGGATTTGCCCGACCACGGCAAGCACTACCCGTCCTGGGCGACGACCAAGCGCGACGACTGGTGCGGCGAGCACCAGCATATTCAGCAATGACGACGATGCCGGCGTTCACGAATTGAAGAACTGGGAACGATGACGAAGATCATCATCGACAGCAAAGAGATCGACGTCCCGCCGGAGTACACGTTGCTCCAGGCCTGCGAGGCCGCGGGCGCGGAAATTCCGCGCTTCTGCTTCCATGAGCGGCTGTCGATCGCCGGCAATTGCCGCATGTGTCTGATCGAGGTCGCCGGCAATCCCAAGCCGCAAGCCTCTTGCGCCGTCGCCGTCAAGGATCTGCCGCCGAAGAAGGACGGCACGCCGCATGCGCTTAACACCAAAACGCCGATGGTGAAGAAGGCGCGCGAAGGCGTGATGGAATTCCTGCTGATCAACCACCCGCTCGATTGCCCGATCTGCGATCAGGGCGGCGAATGCGATCTGCAGGACCAGGCCATGGCCTATGGCGTCGACGCTTCGCGTTTTGCCGAGAACAAGCGCGCGGTCGAGAACAAATATATCGGGCCGCTGGTCAAGACGATCATGACGCGCTGCATCCATTGCACGCGCTGCATCCGTTTCTCGACCGAAGTTGCCGGCGTGCCCGAGCTCGGCGCCATCGGCCGCGGCGAGGATATGGAGATCACGACCTATCTCGAACACGCCATGACCTCCGAGCTGCAAAGCAACGTGGTGGATCTTTGCCCGGTCGGCGCGCTCACCAACAAGCCCTACGCGTTTGCGGCGCGTCCGTGGGAACTGACCAAGACTCAATCGGTCGACGTCATGGACGCGCTCGGCTCGGCGATCCGCATCGACACGCGGGGGCGCGAAGTCATGCGCATTCTGCCGCGCACCAATGATGACGTGAACGAGGAATGGATTTCCGACAAGACGCGCCACATCGTCGATGGTTTGCGCACGCAACGGCTCGACCAGCCTTATATACGGGATAAAGGCAAGCTGCGGCCGGCGAACTGGAAAGAAGCCTTTGAGGTCATCGCCGCCAGGGTCGGAAAAGATATCGGCGACCGCGTCGGCGCCATTGTTGGCGATCTTGCCGGCGCCGAAGAGATGTTTGCGCTGAAAGAATTGATGACGCGGCTCGGCAGCCGCAACATCGACGCGCGCCAGGACGGCAGCGCCATCGATCCGCGCTGGGGCCGCGCGGCCTATCAGTTCAATGCGACCATTGCCGGCATCGAGCAGGCCGATGCGCTGCTCATCGTCGGCGCGGTGCCGCGGCGCGAAGCGGCCGGTGCTCAACGCCCGCATCCGCAAGCGCTGGCGCGCGGGTCTGTTTCCGGTCGGTTTGATCGGGGAAAAAGCCGATCTCACATATCCATATGAGTATCTCGGCGCCGGTCCCGATACGTTGTCCAGTGTCGGTTCGAGCAAATTCGGCGAGGCGCTGAAGAAAGCCGAGCGTCCGCTGATCCTGCTCGGCGCCGGCGCGCTGGCGCGCCCGGACGGCGCCGCCATTGCGTCACTCGCCGCCAAGGTGGCTCTCGATGTCGGCGCCGTCAAAGACGGCTGGAACGGTTTTTCCGTGCTGCAGACGGCGGCCTCGCGTGTCGCTGCGCTCGATCTCGGTCTGGTGCCGGGCGGGGGCGGCAAGACCGCCGCGCAGATGGCTGAAGGCGGGCTCGACGTCCTGTTCCTGCTCGGCGCCGACGAAATCGAGGTCAAGCCCGGTCCCTTCGTGGTCTATATCGGTACGCATGGCGATCGCGGCGCGCATCGCGCCGACGTGATATTGCCCGGCGCGGCCTATCCGGAAAAATCGGCGATCTACGTCAATACCGAAGGCCGTGCGCAGATGGCGGAACGCGCCGGTTTCCCGCCCGGCGATGCGCGTGAAGACTGGGCGATCCTGCGCGCGCTGTCGGCCGTACTCGGCGCGACGCTGCCCTATGATTCACTCAGCGCATTGCGCAAGGCGATGGTCGCGGCGCATCCGCATCTCGCCCGCATCGGCGAGATTGCGCCGGGCCATGCGGGCGACATCCAGAAGCTCGCGCAGCTCGGCGGCAGCGCCGATAATGCGCCGTTCGTATCGCCGGTGAGCGATTTCTATCTCACCAATCCGATCGCGCGCGCTTCCGCCATCATGGCGGAATGTTCGGCGCTGGCCGCGGCGGCGCACCGGACGGCGGCGGAGTAGGGCAAAGATGGATTTCTTCTGGACCTACCTCTGGCCGCTCATCATCATCCTGGCGGAATCCGTCCTGCTGCTGGTCGTGCTGCTCATCGGCGTCGCCTACATCCTGCTCGCCGACCGCAAGATCTGGGCGGCGGTACAGATGCGGCGCGGACCCAACGTGGTAGGCCCCTGGGGGCTGTTCCAGTCCTTCGCCGACTTGCTGAAATTCGTGTTGAAGGAGCCGGTCATCCCGGCCGGCGCCAACAAAGGCGTGTTCCTGCTGGCGCCGCTGGTGACCTGTGTGCTGGCGCTCGCGGCCTGGGCGGTGATCCCGTTCAATGTCGGCTGGGTGATCGCCGACATCAATGTGGGGGTGCTCTATATCTTCGCCATCTCCTCGCTCATGGTCTACGGGGTGATCATGGCGGGCTGGGCGTCGAATTCGAAATATCCGTTCCTCGCCGCGCTGCGCTCGGCGGCGCAGATGGTGTCCTACGAAGTATCCATCGGCTTCGTGATTATCACGGTGCTGTTGTGCGCCAATTCGCTCAACCTGACGAAGATCGTCGAGGCGCAGAACGGACCTTACGGCTTGTTCTCGTGGTACTGGCTGCCGCTGTTTCCGATGTTCGTCGTGTTTTTCGTCTCGGCGCTGGCGGAGACCAACCGGCCCCCCTTCGACCTTGTGGAAGCGGAATCCGAACTGGTCGCCGGCTTTATGGTCGAATATGGCTCGACACCCTATATGATGTTCATGCTCGGCGAATACGTGGCGATCGCCACCATGTGCGCCATGGGCACCATTCTGTTCCTGGGCGGCTGGCTGTCGCCGATCCCTTATGTGCCGTTTACCTGGGTGCCGGGCATTATCTGGTTCGTGCTCAAGGCGCTGTTTTTGTTCTTCATGTTTGCGATGGTGAAGGCGATCGTGCCGCGTTACCGCTACGACCAGCTGATGCGGCTCGGCTGGAAAGTGTTCCTGCCTTTGTCTCTGGCCATGGTGGCGATCGTCGCCGCCGTCATCCAATACGGCGACCTGGCACGCGCCACGGTGATGAAGTGAGGATGCCATGAGGCTCGTCGGCACCGCCAAAGCGGTGTTTCTCTGGGAGTTCGTGAGCGCGTTCTTCCTCGGCATGCGCTATTTCTTTGCGCCCAAGGCGACGCTGAACTACCCGTTCGAAAAGGGCCCGATTTCGCCGCGCTTCCGCGGCGAGCATGCGCTGCGCCGCTATCCCAACGGCGAGGAGCGCTGCATCGCCTGCAAGCTGTGCGAGGCGATCTGCCCGGCGCAGGCCATCACCATCGAAGCAGGTCCGCGCCGCAACGACGGCACGCGGCGCACCACGCGCTACGACATCGACATGGTCAAATGCATCTATTGTGGCTTGTGCCAGGAGGCCTGCCCGGTCGACGCCATCGTCGAAGGCCCCAATTTCGAATACGCCACCGAGACGCGCGAGGAACTCTACTTCGACAAGGAGCGGCTGCTCGCCAATGGCGACCGCTGGGAACGCGAGATCGCGAAGAATATCGCGCTCGACGCGCCGTATAGGTGACCGGATGATCGTGACGGCGCTTTTCTTCTATCTCTTTGCCGGCGTCTGCGTGGCGAGCGCCTTCATGGTGATCGCTGCGCGCAATCCGGTGCATTCGGTGCTGTTCCTCATCCTCGCCTTCGTCAACGCCGCCGGGCTGTTCATGATGCTGGGCGCCGAATTTCTCGCGATGATCCTGATCATCGTCTATGTCGGCGCGGTCGCGGTGCTGTTCCTGTTCGTGGTGATGATGCTCGACGTCGACTTCGCCGAATTGAAGCAGGGCGCGCTGCAATATCTGCCGGTCGGTGCGCTGGTCGGCGTTGCACTTCCTCGCCGAGCTGTTGCTGGTCGTCGGGGCCTGGGCGATCGGACCGGGCGTGCCGCACACCATCACCGCGCCGATCCCGCCGCCCGACCAGATCAGCAATACGCAGGCGATCGGGCTCGTGCTCTACACCCGTTACGTCTATTTCTTCGAGGTCGCCGGGATGGTGCTGCTGGTCGCCATGGTCGGCGCCATCGTGCTCACGCTCCAACACAGGGTGCGCGTGCGCCGCCAGGTGATCGGCGAGCAGGTCGCGCGCGACCGATCCTCGATTGAGATTCGCCGCGTGCGGCCGGGACAGGGCGTGGGGACCACGTCATGACGATCGGGCTCGGACACTATCTTTCGGTCGCCGCCATCCTGTTCACGCTCGGGATTTTCGGCATCTTCCTCAACCGCAAGAACGTCATCGTCATCCTGATGTCGATCGAACTGATCCTGCTCGCGGTCAACATCAACCTGGTGGCGTTCTCCAGCCATCTCGGCGACATCGTCGGGCAGATCTTCACGCTGATCGTGCTGACCGTGGCGGCGGCGGAAGCCGCGATCGGCCTTGCCATTCTTGTCGTGTTCTATCGCAACCGCGGATCGATCGCGGTCGAAGATATCAATTTGATGAAGGGCTGACGGGGCGGAAATGTATCAAGCGATCGTCTTTCTGCCGCTGCTCGGCGCGATCCTCGCCGGCCTGATCGCCATTTTCGGCGCGCGCGCGCGCTGGCCGGGCGAGGGGCCGCCGGCGGCGGCCGAGGACGGTGCCGCCGCGCATCCGCCTCACGCTGCTGCTGGCCATGGTGTCGTTGACCATGGCGCGGCCGCCCATGCCCATCACGCGCATGAGGAACACGAGCCGGCGGCGGCCGGCTCGCGCATCAGCGAGCTCATCACCACGACGCTGTTGATGATCTCGATGATCCTGTCGTGGATCGCCTTCGTGCAAGTCGGCTTCGGCCATCAGGACGCGCGTGTGCCGGTGTTCACCTGGATCGCGTCCGGCAATCTCACCATCGACTGGTCGCTGCGCATCGACACGCTGACCGCGGTGATGCTGGTCGTCGTCACGTCGGTGTCGGCCTTCGTGCACCTTTATTCCATGGGTTACATGGAGGAGGACCCCTACCGGCCGCGCTTTTTCGGCTATCTGTCGATGTTCACTTTCGCCATGCTGATGCTGGTGACGGCCGACAATCTGGTGCAGCTCTTCTTCGGCTGGGAGGGCGTCGGCCTCGCGAGCTATCTGCTGATCGGCTTCTGGTACCACAAGCCGGAAGCGAACGCGGCGGCGATCAAGGCGTTTGTCGTCAACCGCATCGGCGATTTCGGTTTTGCGCTCGGCATCTTCGCGCTGTTCATGCTGGTGGGCGCGGTCGACTACGATACCGTATTCGCGCAGGCGCCGACGCTCGTCGGCAAGACATCCCGCTCTTTAGCTGGCATGTCGACGCGCTGACGGCGATCTGCCTGTTGCTGTTCATGGGCGCCATGGGCAAGTCGGCGCAGTTCCTGCTGCACACCTGGTTGCCGGACGCCATGGAAGGTCCGACGCCGGTCTCGGCCCTGATCCACGCCGCCACCATGGTCACCGCCGGCGTGTTCATGGTCGCGCGGCTGTCGCCGCTGTTTTCCCTTGCCCCGGATGCGCAAGTGTTTGTCACAATCATTGGCGCCACCACCGCCATGTTCGCCGCCACCGTTGCCCTGGTGCAAACCGACATCAAGCGCGTCATCGCCTATTCGACCTGCTCGCAGCTCGGCTACATGTTCGTTGCCATGGGCGTCGGTGCTTACTCCGTCGGCATGTTCCATTTGTTCACGCACGCCTTCTTCAAGGCGCTCTTGTTCCTCGGCGCCGGTTCCGTAATCCACGCCATGCACCATGAGCAGGACATGCGGAACATGGGCGGTCTGAAGGACCGCATCCCATTCACCTATATCGTGATGCTGGTCGGGACTTTGGCGCTCACCGGCTTTCCGCTCACCGCCGGTTATTTCTCGAAAGATGCCATCATCGAGGCAGCCTTCGTGTCGCATTCACCGGTCGCGCTCTACGCCTATATCTGCACCGTGGGCGCGGCACTGCTCACCTCGTTTTATTCCTGGCGGCTGATCTTCAAGACCTTCCACGGCGAGCCTCACGACCGCATCCATTGGCGGGACGCGCATGAAAGCCCGATGGTGATGCTGATTCCGCTCGCCTTCCTCGCTTTCGGCTCGGTGTTCGCCGGCCTGCCATTCAAGGAAATCTTCGCCGGGCATGGCGTCGAGGGCTTTTTCGGCACCTCGCTTACCTTCGGCAAGGACAACAAGGTGCTGGAAGAGATGCACCACGTGCCGCTCACCTTCGCCATGTTGCCGACCGCGATGATGGCGCTCGGCTTCATTGTCGCCTGGCACTTTTATATCCGCCGGCCTGACATTCCGGTCGAGCTCGCGCGCCAGCACGAGGTGCTCTACAAATTCCTGCTCAACAAGTGGTACTTCGACGAGATCTACGACGCGCTTATCGTCAACCCGACCAAGCGGCTGGGCTATCTGCTGTGGAAGGGGGGTGACGGCTGGCTGATCGACGGCTTCGGCCCGGATGGTGTCTCGGCGCGCGTGCTGGACGTGACCCGCAACGTTGTCCGGCTGCAGAGCGGCTATCTCTATCACTACGCCTTCGCCATGCTGATCGGCGCGGCGATCTTCATCACCTGGTTCATGTTCGCGTTCCGCTAGCGCATGATCCCGAAAAGTGGAAACCGGGTTTCGGATAAGGGCCATGCGCAAAGAAAAAAGTCAGGGCAGTAGCGAAAAATGAATTGGCCGATTCTATCTGTCGTGACCTTCCTGCCGCTTTTGGGCGCGCTGCTCATCATGATGGTGCGTGGCGAAGGCCGCATCGCGCGCGGGACGGCGCGATGGATTGCGCTGTGGACGACGCTCGTCACCTTTGCGATCTCGCTCTTGATGGTGTGGCGCTTTGATATTTCGTCGGCGGAATTCCAGTTCGTCGAGAAATATCCACTGGCTGGGCGTCGCCGACTATCACATGGGCGTTGACGGCATTTCGCTGCCCTTCGTCATCCTCACCACCGCGCTGATGCCGATCTGCATCCTGGCGAGCTGGACCGCGGTGCAGAAGCGCGTGAAGGCGTACATGATCGCCTTCCTGGCGCTGGAGACCTTGATGGTTGGCACCTTCTCGGCGCTCGACCTGGTGCTGTTCTATCTGTTCTTCGAGGGCGGCCTCATCCCGATGTTTCTGATCATCGGCATCTGGGGCGGGCCGCGCCGGGTTTATGCGAGCTTCAAGTTTTTCCTCTATACGCTCGCCGGCTCGGTGCTGATGCTGCTCGCCATCATGGCCATGTACTGGGACGCCGGCACCACCGACATCCCGTCGCTGCTGCGCCACGGCTTCCCGCTCGCGCTGCAGAAATGGGCGTGGATTGGGTTCTTTGCGTCGTTTGCGGTGAAGATGCCGATGTGGCCGGTGCACACCTGGCTGCCCGATGCGCATGTCGAAGCGCCGACCGCCGGCTCCGTCATCCTCGCCGCCATCCTTCTGAAAATGGGCGGCTATGGTTTCCTGCGCTTCTCGCTGCCGATGTTCCCGGCGGCGAGCCATGATTTTGCGCCGCTCATCTTCACGCTCTCCGTCGTCGCCATCATCTATACGTCGCTGGTGGCGCTGATGCAGGAGGACGTGAAGAAACTGATCGCCTATTCCTCGGTCGCGCATATGGGCTTCGTCACCATGGGTATCTTCGCCGCGACCGCGCAGGGCGTGGCCGGCGGAATCTTTCAAATGATCTCGCACGGCATCGTCTCCGGCGCGCTCTTCCTCTGCGTCGGCGTCGTCTACGACCGCATGCACACGCGCGAAATCGCCTTCTATGGCGGACTGGTAAACCGCATGCCGTTGTATGCGGCCGTCTTCATGGTGTTCACGCTGGCCAATGTCGGTCTGCCCGGCACCTCCGGCTTCGTCGGGGAATTCCTGTCGCTGATCGGCACCTTCAAGGTGAACACCTCGGTCGCGTTCCTGGCGACGATCGGCGTCATCCTATCGGCGGCCTATGCGTTGTGGCTCTACCGCAAGATGATTTTCGGCACGCTCAAGCCCGCATTGGAAGGCATCAAGGATATCGGCTGGCGCGAGAGCGTCATCTTCGCGCCGCTGGTCGTCTTGACCATTCTGCTCGGTGTTGCGCCCAAGCCCGTACTCGACGTATCGGCCGCCTCGGTGACGCAACTGCTCGACCGCTATGCCAAAGCGGTGAAGGCCGCCGAGACGGAGCGTGCGCCGGCGAAGCTGGAAGTCGTATCGAATAAGCCTGCGATGCCGGCGAGGGCGATACCATGACGACGTTCCTGCCGCACGTGCAAGGCTATCTGCCAATTCTGCCGGAGATCGCGCTGGCGGTTGCCGCCATGCTGCTCTTGATGATCGGCGTGGGTCTGGGCGAGCGCAGCGGTGCGCTGGTCAACAGCCTCGCCGTCCTCGTGCTGATCGGGATCGGCGTTCTCGTCATTTGGCTGCCGGCCGGCCGGCATGTGTTGTTTGGCGGCAGCTTTATCGTCGACGACTATGCGCGCTTCCTGAAACTCCTGACGTTGATCGGGTCCGGCGGCGCCTTGCTGCTGTCGTTCAATTATCTGCACAACGAACAACTGGTGAAATTCGAATACGGCGCGCTGTTATTGCTGGCGACGCTCGGCATGCTGCTTTTGATTTCGGCCGGCGACCTGATCGCGCTCTATCTTGGGCTCGAGTTGATGAGCCTGTCGCTCTACGTGGTCGCAGCTTTTGATCGCGACAGCGTGAAGTCGACCGAAGCCGGTTTGAAGTATTTCGTGCTGGGCGCGCTGTCGTCCGGCATGTTGCTGTACGGCGCTTCGCTCATCTATGGCTTTACCGGCACGGTCAATTTTGCCGGCATCGCCAAAGCGGTGGGCAGCGGTGCCGGCCTCGGGCTCATCTTCGGGCTGGTCTTCCTGCTCGTCGGGTTCTGCTTCAAGGTTTCCGCGGTGCCGTTCCATATGTGGACGCCCGACGTCTACGAAGGCGCGCCGACGCCCGTGACAGCCTTCTTTGCCGCCGCGCCCAAAGTCGCCGGCATCGCCATCTTTGTGCGCGTCACCATCGTGGCTTTTCCGGGTATCGTCCACGAATGGCAGCAGATCCTGACATTCGTCTCCATCGCCTCAATGGCGCTTGGCGCCTTTGCCGCGATCGGCCAACGCAACATCAAGCGGCTGATGGCCTATTCGTCCATCGGCCACATGGGCTACGCGCTGGTCGGTCTCGACGCCGATACGACGCAAGGCGTGCAGGGCGTGCTAATCTATATGAGCATCTACGTCGCCATGACGCTCGGCACCTTTGCGGTCATCCTAGCGATGCGGCGCGAGGGCAAGTTGGTCGAAAACATCGGCGATCTCGCGGGCCTCTCGCGCACGCAACCGGCCACGGCGTTCCTGTTGGCGATGCTGCTGTTCTCGCTCGCGGGCATTCCGCCGCTCGCCGGCTTCTTCGCCAAGTTCTACGTCTTTCTGGCCGCCATCAACGCCGGGCTCTACGCGCTCGCCGTGATCGGCGTGCTCACCAGCGTGATCGGCGCCTTTTACTATCTGACGATCGTCAAGATCATGTATTTCGACGAACCGGTCGAACGCTTCGAACCGATGCCGGGCTCGCTCGGTTTCGTGCTCGGCGTGGCCGGGCTGGTCAACATTTTGTTCTTCGTCTATCCGGCGCCGCTGATCGGCGCGGCGGCGGTTGCGGCGAAGTCGCTTTTCTGACGCGCAGCACGCGCGTCATCTGTGGGTGATCCCGGATAGCGGATACCGGTTTTCGGGTTAGATCACGCACCAAACGAGATGAACCGCGAAGCCACGGGCCTGGCGGGGGTCCGGCACATCAACTACGAGACGCTCGGCTCGACCAATGCCGAGGCGCTGGCGCTTGCGCGTGCCGGCGAGCGCGGGCCGTTGTGGATCACCGCACAGAAGCCAAAGTGCCGGCCGCGGGCGGCGCGGCAATGCGTGGGTGTCGCCGCCGGGCAATCTCTACGCCACGCTCCTGCTCACCGAGCCATCGCAGCCGCCGCAGGCCCCGCAGGTGTCGTTCGTGGCGGCTCTGGCGTTGCACGACGCCGTGAGCCTCGTTGCGCCGGCGCTTGCGCCGAGCCTCAGCCTCAAATGGCCGAATGATCTGCTGCTCGGCGCCCGGAAGGTCGCCGGTATCCTGATCGAAGGCGAGAGCGAGCCGGTCTTCACGGTCGCAGTCGGGATCGGCGTGAACTGCGTCTCGCATCCCGACGGCACGACGCATCCGGCAACGGATCTTGTCACCGGCGGCGCCGTCGTCACGCCCGAACAGGTGTTCGTGGCGCTCAGCCAAGCGATGGACCGGCGTCTGGCACAGTGGCAGAGCGGGCAGGGCTTTTCGTCGACCCGCGCCGATTGGCTCAAACGCGCGGCCGGGCTTGGCGAGCCGATCCAGGTGCGGTTGCCGGGGCGTGAATTACTCGGTGTCTTTAAGGGATTAGATGAGGCAGGTCGTCTTTTACTGGAAGATGAAACCGGCATCACGCCCGTGACGGCCGGCGACATATACGGGCTGTAAGCATGGCAAAAGGTTCGCAGGAACTGGTATTTGCGCCGCTCGGCGGCGTCGGCGAGATCGGCATGAACCTGTCGATCTACGGGCTCGGGCCGGCGGGCCGGCGGCAATGGCTGGCGGTCGATCTCGGCGTGTCGTTCGCCAGCGAAGAGCATTTGCCGGGCGTCGACCTGATCCTGCCGGACATCCGCTACCTGATCGAAGAGCGCAAGAACCTCGCCGGCATCGTGCTGACGCATGCGCATGAAGATCACTTCGGCGCGCTGCTCGATCTGTGGCCACAATTGAAGGTGCCGGTCTATGCGACGCCATTTTCCGCCGCGCTGCTTGCAGCGAAATGCGCGGGCGAGCCGGGCGCGCCGAAAATCCCCGTCACCATCGTGCAACTCGGCAGCCGTTTCGACGTCGGGCCGTTCGACATCGAGCTTGTGACGATGGCGCATTCGATTCCCGAATCGAATGCGCTTATTATTCGTACGCCCCTCGGCGCTGTGCTGCACACCGGCGACTGGAAGCTTGACGACCATCCCATCCTCAACGACCGCACTGATGAGAAGAAGCTCCGGGCGCTCGGAGACGAGGGCTGTGTTGCGCTGATCGGCGATTCCACCAATGCCGTGCGCGAGGGCCGCTCGCCGTCGGAAGCCGACGTCGCCAAATGCATTGGCGAACTCATCAAATCGGCGCGCGGGCGCGTGGCGGTAACGACCTTTGCCTCGAACGCGGGGCGGCTGCGCGCGGTCGCGGAGGCCGCGCGCAGCGCCGGCCGCGAGGTGGTGGTGGTCGGCCGCGCTATGGACCGCATTTCGCAGATCGCGCGCGAGACCGGCTATTTCGACGGCCTGCAGGATTTCCGCCCCGTCGACGCCTATGGCTATTTGCCGCCGAACAAGGTGGTGGCGCTGTGTACCGGCAGCCAGGGCGAGCCGCGCGCCGCGCTCGCGCGCATCGCCGAGGATCAGCATCCCGACATCACCTTTTCGCGCGGCGACCTTCTGATCTATTCCGCGCGCATGATTCCCGGCAACGAGAAGGCGATCGGCCGCGTGCTCAACGGGTTGATCGAGCAGGGCGTCGAGGTGATCACCGACCGGACCCATCTGGTGCACGTCTCCGGCCATCCGCGCCGCGAGGAGCTCGAAGCGTTGATCGGCTGGGTGAAGCCGAACATCCTGATCCCGGTGCACGGCGAGGCGGTGCATCTGGCGGAGCACGCAGCGCTTGCAAAACGCTGCGGCGTGCCGAACGTCATCCGCTGCCGCAACGGCGACCTGGTTCGCCTTGCCCCCGATGCGGGGCTGATCGACGAGGTGCCGGCGGGCCGCGTCTACAAGGATGGCTCGATTCTGGTCGCATCGGATGCGCGCACCGTCGCCGACCGGCGCCGCTTGAGCTTTTCGGGGGCGGTCTCGGTGGCATTGGCGCTGACGCAAGACGGGCGCCTTGCTGCGGACCCGGAATACGATCTCATCGGTATCCCGGAGCGCGACCGCAACGGCGGCTTTATGCACGAGGCCGTACACGATGCCATCGTCGAGACCTTCGAAAGCCTGTCGCGCGGACGCCGGCGCGACCCGGACGCGGTCGCCGAGGCCATCCGCCGCGCCGTGCGCGCGACCATCGCCGGGCGTTGGGGCAAGAAGCCCATGTGCCACGTTCATGTCTTACCGGTATGATGCTGAAAGCAAGTCATGAGTAGAGGACAACAATGATCGGCCGTCTCAATCACGTTGCCATCGCCGTGCGCGACATCGCCAAAGCCGCAAGCGTTTACCGCGACACGCTCGGCGCCGACGTCTCGGAAAAAGTGCCGCAGCCCGACCACGGCGTTTCCACCGTGTTCATCACGCTGCCCAATACCAAGATCGAGCTGTTGGAGCCGCTCGGCGAGAATTCGCCGATTGCCAAATTCCTCGACAAGAATCCGGATGGCGGTATCCACCACGTCTGCTACGAGGTGCCCGACATCCGCCAAGCGCGCGATACGCTCAAAGCTCAAGGCGCGCGGGTGCTCGGCGATGGCGAGCCGAAGATCGGCGCCCACGGCAAGCCGGTGCTGTTTCTGCACCCAAAGGATTTCTGCGGCACGCTGGTCGAGCTCGAGCAGGAATAAACGTACGGGGCGCCGGGTCATATCATGGCAATCACCACCGTTCTCGCGATCTATTTCATCATCTGGTGGGTGGTGCTGTTCGCCGTGCTGCCTTGGGGCGTGCACAGTCAGGACGAGAGCGGCGAGGTAACGCCCGGCACCGATCCCGGCGCGCCGGCGGTGCATCGAGTTTGGATCAAGCTGATGTGGACGACGATTATCGCCAGCGTGATCTTCGCGATTTTGGCCGGAGCCTATAAAGCGGGCCTGATCCCAACGGACTATCTGATGGCGATCTCCGGACCGCCGCGCCGCTGAACGGACAAAAAAAGAGCAGGGCGACTGCCCTGCTCATCGCACTTGTCGTGTCCTCGAGTTCCCGACTCTTCTTCGTTATCAGTTCGGGTGGCGGCGTTTCCGCGCCAGAGGACCGCTTCCCTCCCAAGACTTGGACCGCAATTTGGTTGCCGGTCTTTTTATTGCCGGCGTCCCCGTCACGCGGACTTAAACTAAAGGTAGCCCATTGTTGGGAAGCTGTCATCAAAATTTCGACATATTTGGAGCCATTTGCCCAAATTGTAATGTTTATGGTCGGCGCGTACGTAAAAACGGTCCCGAATACTGCCGAATATTTAGGCCTTCGCTTCGGTTGCCCGTAAGCGAGGCGTGAGATCTCCTACCTGAGGTTGTGGGACCCGAAAACGTCTGCGCAATGTTGTGGTCGCGGCCCACTATTCCGACGTGTTGGAGCCCCGTCAGTCGGATTCGGCTTGGGGAGGCTGCGCGGCCGGTTCCCCGGATTCGTGGATGCAGGCAGCACTTGAGGACGCATCGCTTCCGACATCCGAGAGCCACCATTCGGGAGCGACACAGACGCTAAGCGCCTCGATACCCAATTTGCGCGCATCGGCCGCGCCCGGCCTGATGGGCGGTCACCGGCGCCAGGCAGCCTCGCGCCGTCGGTTAAGGCAAATTTTACCACTGCGGCACCATGGTTAATCCAATCTAAATCGGTCGGTGAGGGCGCGTTCGTGCGTGCACTTATTGCTCCGAACACGCGCTGAATCGCAAGAACGGGAGACGCGTCGTAATGTGTGGAATAGCCGTTGCCATCGATTGGCCCAATGCCGAAACCGCTGTCCGCCAACTTATCTCCGGCATTCTGCACCGCGGCGATGTCACCGATCCGCTGGCGACTCCGCGCAAGGGCACGGTCATGTGCACGCGGCGCCTGCGCATTGTCGATGCCGACCACGCGATCCAGCCGCAACTCTCGGCGAACGGGCGCCTAGCGGTGTCGTTCAACGGCGAGATTTATAACCACGCCGAACTGCGCCGCGAACTCGTCGCGCACGGCCTGACCTTTCGCACCGAGTCCGACACCGAAGTCTTGGCCAACGCCTTGCAGGCCTGGGGCGTGCAGGCGCTGCAGCGGTTGATCGGCATGTATGCCTTTGTTGCCATCGATGTCGAGACCGGTGTGTTCGTGGCCGCCCGCGATCCATTCGGCGTCAAGCCGCTCTATGTCATCCAGAATGGAGACGCTTTTCTCTTTTGCTCCGAGATGCGTCCGTTGCTGGATACGGTGGCGGACCATGATGTGATGCTGTTGCCGCCCGGCTATCTGCTCGCGCGCAACATCTGTACGCGTTACAAATCGGCGGTGCCGGCACCGGCTGCGACCCGCACGCCGCACGACGTCAAGGTCCTCGACCGGGTGCTGGCGGAAGCGGTGCGCACGCGCCTGCCGCCGGGATTGCCGGTTGGTGTGCAGTTCAGCGGCGGCATCGACTCGACACTGGTCGCCCATTACGCACGCCAGTTCCGTCCCGATGTGCCCGGCTATTTTGTCGGCGGCATGGATGCACCCGACTACCGTTACGCCGCCGACTACGCCGAGCGCACCGGTTTCGACTTGCGGCTGGTGCCGTTTGCGCCCGACAGCGCTGACGTGTTCGCGCGCATCGACGAGGTGGTCGCAGCGACCGAATTCTTCGAGCCCAATCTCATCCGCGTCGCGGTCTGCTCGATGGCCCTTGCCGAAGCCATGCACAAGGACGGGCTGCGCGTTGCCCTGTGCGGGGAGGCGGCTGACGAACTGTTCTGTGGTTATCCTCCGCTCGAGATCGCCTATCGCGACGACGAAGGTTCGGCTGCGGCTTTTCGCGACGAATGCCTGGGTCTGATGCATCGCGTCAGTCTGCAACGCGTCGACCGCTGCTCCATGCGCCACCAGGTGGAAACACGCGAGCCGTTCCTCGATCCGGCCGTCGTTCACTACGCCTTGAATGTCGAAGCGGGTGCGTTGGTGCGCGAGGTGGACGGGCTGCCGCGCGGCAAGGCGGCCTTGCGCGACCTTTACGACCTTTACCCGAATGAACTGCCGGTATCGATCCGCGATCGCGTCAAACTGCCGTTCGCCGAAGGCGCGGGCCTCGACGTCAGCCCGCAGGATTCGGCGTGGAAGACGTGTTTCAACGATGCGATATCCGACAACGACTTGCGCGAAGGCCAGAAGGAATTTGAGCTCTTCAACATCCAGTCGAAAGAAGAACTTTATTATATCCGCAAGCTCGCCGAGACGATTGACGTTTCCCGGGTGCCGCATCTGCGCGACCGCGCCTGGATATCCTTCCCGGTGGCTCAGAACATCGAGAAGCTCAAGGCCTACGCCCATTTCAGCCTGTAGCGGGGCGCGCCACCGCTGCAGTGTGCCGCCCGCGCCGGGCCTTGTGTTTTGCGGGCATATCCGCTTTCACTCTGCGCGAGAGTTCGAACGCCGCCAATTTCGTTGGTCCCATGCGCCTGTCCCGCTATTTCCTGCCAATTCTGCGTGAGCCGCCGCGAGAGGCGGAAATCGTCTCGCACCGGCTGATGCTGCGTGCCGGCATGATGCGCCAGGAGGCGGCCGGCATTTACGCCTTCCTGCCGCTCGGCTTCCGCGTCCTGCAAAAGATCTGCGCCATCGTGCGCGAGGAGCAGGACCGCTCCGGCGCCATCGAGCTGCTGATGCCCACGATCCAGTCGGCCGACCTGTGGCGCGAGAGCGGACGCTACGACGCCTACGGCAAAGAGATGCTGCGCATCAAGGACCGCCACGACCGCGACATGCTGTATGGGCCGACCAACGAGGAGATGATCACCGAAATCTTCCGCGCCTATGTGAAGTCCTACAAGGATCTGCCGCTCAATCTCTATCATATCCAGTTGAAGTTCCGAGACGAGGTGCGGCCGCGCTTTGGGCTGATGCGCGGGCGCGAATTCCTGATGAAGGATGCTTATTCCTTCGATATCGATCAGGCTGGCGCGCAGCATTCCTACAACAAGATGTTCGTCGCTTATTTGCGCACCTTCGCGCGGCTCGGCCTCAAATCGATCCCGATGCGCGCGGAGACGGGCCCGATCGGCGGCAATCTGTCCCACGAATTCATTATCCTGGCGCAGACCGGCGAGTCGGAAGTGTTCTGTCACAAGGATTATCTCGACCTGCCGGTGCCCGGCGGCGACGTCAACTTCGATGACGTCGGCGGCTTGCAAAAAATCGTCGACAAGTGGACCTCGCAATATGCCGCGACGTCCGACATGCATGAGGCGGACAAGTTCGCGGCCATTCCCGCAGATGCCCAAGTGTCGGCGCGCGGCATCGAGGTCGGCCACATCTTTTATTTCGGCACCAAGTATTCCGAGCCGATGAAGGCGACCGTCACGACCCACGACGGCAAGGATGTGCCGGTGCATATGGGCTCCTACGGTATCGGGCCGAGCCGGCTGGTGGCCGCCATCATCGAAGCCTCGCATGACGACGCCGGCATCATCTGGCCGGAGGCGGTCGCGCCGTTCAAGGTAATGCTCCTCAATCTGAAGCAGGGCGATGCATCGACAGACGGCGCCTGCGAACAGCTTTATCGCGATCTCACCGCCAAGGGTGTCGACGTGCTCTACGACGACCGCGACGAACGCGCGGGCGGCAAATTCGCTACCGCCGATCTTGTCGGCATTCCTTGGCAAATTCTGGTCGGGCCAAAAGGTCTCGCTGAGGGCAAGGTCGAGGTGAAGAAGCGCGTCGATGGTTCGCGCGAGACCATCACGCCGGCGGCGGCGCTGGATCTGCTCGCATCGTGAGCGGGCGGCGCGTGTATTGCGTTTACGTACATCGCGCGAAAATCGGCACGTGAATTGCCGCCTCAAGTGATATGCGAGGCTGAGCACGCACGCGTGGGATTGGGCATGCGAGAGTTCATCTCGGCATGTTCATCCCTATATTTCGGTCGAGGCGAATGATTTTCGCGCCTAAAAGGGTCTGCTGAAGATGTGCGGTTTATGCGGTGAAATCACATTTGACGATTCTTCGGCCTCGATGCCGGCGCTCACTGCGATGGTGCGTGTGCTCGCGCCTCGCGGGCCGGACTCGGAAGGGATTCTGGAACGCGGTCGCGTGGCCTTCGGGCACCGGCGTCTCAAGATCATCGATCTGTCCGAAAAAGGACAGCAGCCGATGGTCGACCCCGAGCTTGGTCTCTCATTGATATTCAATGGCTGCATCTACAATCACAAGGAACTGAGAGCCGAGCTGCAGCAGCGCGGTTATCGTTTTTTCTCCAGCAGCGATACCGAAGTGATCCTGAAGGCGTGGCATGCGTGGGGTCTGGACGCGCCCAAGCGATTCCAGGGCATGTTCGCGTTCGTCATCCATGAGCGCGAAAGCGGCAGGATCGCGCTTTGCCGCGACCGGCTCGGAATCAAACCGCTCTATTACGCACAGACCCGCAACAGCTTGCGGTTTGCCTCGACGCTGCCGGCTTTGGTGGCGGGTGGCGACATCGACACCTCGATCGACCCGGTTGGCCTGTCGTTTTACATGTCGTTCCATGCGGTGGTGCCGCCGCCCCATACAATTCTCAAGGGCGTGCGCAAGCTTGCGCCGGCGACCGTGCGGATCATCGAACCCGACGGAAAGACCAAGGATACCGTCTACTGGTCGCTCGACTATGCCCGCTCGCGCGAAGACATCGCGCGCGACCCAAAGGAATGGAAATCACTCGTCGGCGCGGCGCTACGCAAGGCTGTCGACCGGCGCATGGTGGCGGACGTGCCGGTCGGCGTGCTGCTGTCCGGCGGCGTCGATTCCAGTTTGATCGTGGGACTACTGGCCGAAGCCGGACAAAAAGGCCTCAAAACGTTTTCCATCGGTTTTGAATCCGTCCACGGCGAAGCCGGCGACGAGTTCAAGTATTCGGATATCATCGCCGAACACTTCCAGACCGATCATACCAAGATCATGATTCCGACCGCCGACATGATGAAGGCGTTGCCGGCCACGATTGCCGCTATGTCGGAGCCGATGGTGTCCTACGACAATGTCGGCTTCTTCCTGCTGTCGCGGGAAGTCGCCAAGCACGTCAAAGTCGTTCAAAGCGGGCAGGGTGCCGATGAAGTGTTCGCCGGATACCATTGGTATCCGCAGCTGCACGCCTCGAACGACATCGTCGCAGATTACAGCAAGCTGTTTTTCGACCGTGATCGCGCCAAGCTCGGCCGCCACTTGTCCGAAAAATGGATGGCCGAGACGGACATGCCCGCCCAATTCGTCACCGAGCATCTGACCCGGCCAGGCGCCACCGATCCGCTCGACCGCGCGTTGCGCATCGACAGCACGATCATGTTGGCCGACGATCCGGTCAAGCGCGTTGACAACATGACGATGGCCTGGGGGCTGGAGGCCCGCGTCCCGTTTCTGGATCACGAACTGGTCGAACTGGCCGCACGTGTGCCGGCCGAGCTCAAACTCAAGGACGAGGGTAAAGGCATATTAAAGGACGTTGCGCGCGACGTGATTCCGTCCTCGGTGATCGACCGGCCGAAGGGGTATTTCCCGGTGCCCGCTCTGAAGTATATTGAGGGGCCGGTCCTTGAAATGACGCGAGACGCACTGACCTCGCGCGCGGCGCGCGAGCGGGGCTTGTTCAGGGCGGACTATTTGGAGACATTGTTCGCCGATCCGAAAGGCCACATTACACCGTTGCGGGGCTCAGAACTCTGGCAGTGCGCTCTTCTGGAACTGTGGCTGCAAGCGCACCACATATGAGGGATATGAAACCAGACCGAAAACGTGGGAGCGCACAATCCGGCCCGGCTGTGAACGACACGCAGACGTCCGATCAGACATCTTCGCAAGTTGCCGAGGTCATCATCGAAAAAAAGAATGCCGCGCTCGACTGCGGGTGGGGCCGCTTATTGTTCGGCCAGACCTTCGACACGGCTCAGGCCCTGGCGGATTGCATCCGCGCCGAGGGGCCGGGTCGCCGCGACATCGCATTTTATATCGAGGATCCGCACGTCGTTTTGGCGGCGGCGCCACTCGAGCTGTTTCTCGATCCTTCCCACACCTATCGTCTCGACTTGAAGACTTTTCGCGCAGGCACCGAGCGGCCACGCGGCATCAATGTGAGGCGGCTGGCCTCCGCACACGACGCGGACGAGGTCAATCGAATCTATTCGGTACGCGGCATGGTGCCGGTGGCGCCCGAATTTTTCTGGTCGAAACGCAACAGCCGCACCATCACCTATTTCGTCGCCGAGGCCGAAACCACCGGCGCAATCGTCGGCACGGTGACCGGGGTCGATCATGTCGCGGCGTTTGGAGACCCCGAGCGGGGTAGCTCGCTTTGGTGTCTGGCGGTCGATCCGCAGGCCACTTTGCCCGGCATTGGTGTTGCGTTGGTGCGCCAGCTTGCGGAATACTTTCAGGCAAAGGGCGCCAGTTATCTGGACCTGTCGGTCATTCACGACAACGATCAGGCGATCGCGCTTTACGAAAAGATCGGTTTCGAGCGCGTTCCACTCTTTACGATCAAGCACAAGAACGTCATCAACGAAGCGTTGTTTACCGATCCGCATTTCGACGATGAGGGCCTCAATCCTTACGCCCGTATCATCATCAACGAAGCGTGGCGGCGCGGGATCGGCGTGGAGATCATCGACGCGGAAGGCGGGTTTTTCCGGCTGACCTATGGAGGGCGCTCCTACGCTTGCCGCGAAAGCCTGAGCGAACTGACGACGGCGGTCGCGGCAAGTATCTGCGACGACAAACGGGTGACGCGCCGCATCGTCAAGGCCGCCAATGTTCGCGTACCGAACCAGATCCATGCGGGCGATGACGCGCAAGCGCGTACGTTTCTGGAAAGCTACAAGGCGGTCGTCGTCAAGCCGGCGCGTGGCGAACAGGGCAAGGGTGTCGCGGTCAACCTCAAGTCCTGGGACGAAATCCAGCGCGCGATTGCGACGGCGCGCACGAGCTGCAATGACGTGGTTATCGAAGAGTTCGTTCAGGGGATCGATCTTCGCCTGGTTGTCATCGACTATAAGGTCGTGGCGGGCGCGGTTCGAAGACCCGCGCAAGTGGTGGGCACCGGCCGCGACACCATTCGGCAGTTGATCGAAAGCCAGTCACGCCGCCGCGCGGCCGCCACGGGTGGCGAATCGACGATTCCGCTTGATGCGGAAACCGAACGCTGCGTGGCCGAGGCCGGCTATTCGCTCGATGATGTGCCGGCGCTGGACGCGCAAGTGTTTGTCCGCAAGACCGCCAATCTTCATACGGGCGGCACGATTCACGATGTTACAGGCATATTGCATCCGACCCTGGTTGATGCGGCGGTGCAGGCGGCGCGGGCTATCAATATTCCGGTGACGGGCATCGACTTCATCGTAAAGTCGCCAACCATGCCTGAGTATTGGTTTATCGAAGCCAATGAGCGGCCGGGCCTTGCCAACCACGAACCACAACCGACGGCGGAACGCTTCATCGATCTCTTGTTTCCCCAATCAATGCCGGCGGCCGTGCGCGACAGCCTCAATCGGTGACTTTGAAAGATCCAGTGCTGTTTGAGTCTTGCGGCAGTCTCGCGGAAGCTTTGCTAGGAGAAAGGACTAAATGGCTATTCTACCGATCGATATCGACTATCTGTCGCACTCGCTGAAGCGTCTTCTCGCCACACCCAGTCCCACGAGCTACACGGACAATGTGGTGAGAGACTGCTGCGCGGAACTCGACCGGCTCGGGGTTCCTTATGAGGTGACGCGACGTGGTGCGATCCGCGCCTGTCTGACGGGCAAGACGCGGCGACCGGCGCGGGCGATCGCGGCGCATGTTGATACGCTGGGCGCTCAGGTCAAAAGGATCAAGGAGAACGGGCGGCTGGAAGTCGTCCCGATCGGACATTGGAACGCCCGCTTGGCGGAGGGTGCGCGTTGCACGATTTTGACGGAACATGGGGGCTATACCGGCACGATCCTGCCGCTGAAGGCGTCGGGGCATACATTCAACGAAGAAATCGATTCGCAGCCGTCCGGCTGGCCCTATGTCGAAGTCCGGGTCGATGCGCGTTCGTCAACTGCGGCGGAAGCCGAAAAGCTGGGCATTGAGATCGGCGATATCATCGCCATCGATCCGCAAACCGAATTCCTCGATAACGGATTTATTTGTTCACGCCATCTCGACGACAAGGCAGGCGTTGCCGTGATGTTGGCGGCCCTGCAGGCCCTCGTTCCACACAAAGAGAAGTTGCCGGTCGATATCTATTTCTTGTTCACGATCGAGGAAGAAGTCGGGATTGGCGCATCCACGATTCTGACGGACGACATCGCCTCCCTCATCGCGGTTGATAACGGCACGTCGGCTCCGGGCCAGAATAGCGCCGAGTTCGGCGTCACGATTTCCATGGCGGACCAGAACGGCCCGTTCGACTATCACCTGACGCGCAAGCTGGTGGACCTGTGCGTCGAGAACGAGATCTTTTTTCAAAAGGATGTGTTTCGCCATTATCGGTCCGATGTCGCGTCCGCCGTCGAAGCCGGATTTGATGTTCGCACGGCGCTTATTTGCTTTGGGGTTGACGGGTCCCATGGCTGGGAGCGCATCCACATTCACGCCTTGCGCTCGCTGGCGGAGCTGATCACGGCCTATGCGTTGAGCTCGATTGCCATCCACCGCGACGCCATGGTGGTGGGGCCGCTCAAGGGCTTCCCACGGCAGCCGATTACGCAGGCGGAGCAGGAGCTCACCTCCGACGTCGAGCTCGAGCACGATTAGGTGGCGCAGCCAGCGAGGCCAAAGGGCGCCCGAACCCCAAGTTCAGGATTCGGACCTCGGGCGACAAGTGAACTGCGGCGGTAGTAAGGTCTTCTGGGCCCAAAAAACCTGTGTGCGGCCAAGCACTTTGGCGCGGTCGCGGGCTTGAAATCCGCCAGAATCGTGTGAAAATCCGAACCCCGGGGAACTCTTGATCGATGACCGAGCAAGTTGGCACGCGGCCATTTGCGCCGTTCGAGTGGATGTTGTCGCTGCGCTACCTGCGGGCGCGGCGCAAGGAAGGATTCATCTCGGTCATCGCCGGTTTCTCCTTCCTTGGCATCGTGCTCGGCGTCGCCACGCTCATCATCGTGATGGCGGTGATGAACGGCTTTCGCCATGAGCTGTTGCAGAAGATTCTCGGCCTCAACGGCCACCTGCTGATCCAGCCGCTGGAGAAGCCGCTCACCGACTGGCAGGAGGTCGCCGCGCGCATCGCCAAGGCGCCGGGCATCACGCTTGCCGCGCCGATCGTCGAAGGCCAGGCGCTCGCGTCGTCACCGTTCAACGCCGGCGGCGTATTGGTGCGCGGCATCCGTGTCGCGGACCTCGAAAAGCTTCCCTCCATCGCCCACAACATCAAGCAGGGCACGCTGAAGGGCTTCGACGAGGGTCAGGGTCTCGCCATCGGCCGGCGGCTCGCCGATGAATTGTCGATCCGCGCCGGCGACAACATTACGTTGGTGGCGCCGCGTGGCGCGGTGACGCCGATGGGCACCATGCCGCGCATCAAGGTCTACAAGGTCGCGGCCGTGTTCGAGATCGGCATGTCGGAATACGACAGCGCCTTTGTGTTCATGCCGCTGAAGGAAGCGCAGGCCTATTTCAACCGCGCCGGCGACGTCACGGCGCTCGAGGTTTATACCGACGATCCCGATCACGTCGACGACTACCGCAAGGCCGTGCAGGCCGCGGCGCAACGGCCGATCTTCATGATCGACTGGCGCCAGCGCAACGCCACCTTTTTCACCGCGTTGCAGGTCGAGCGCAACGTGATGTTTCTGATCCTGACGTTGATCGTGCTGGTGGCCGCCCTCAATATCGTGTCGGGCCTGATCATGCTGGTGAAGGACAAGGGCTCCGACATCGCCATCCTGCGCACCATGGGGGCGACGCAAGGATCGATCATGCGCGTGTTCCTGATCACCGGCGCCGCCATCGGCGTCGTCGGCACGCTTGTGGGCCTGCTGCTCGGCGTCGTGGTCTCGCTCAACATCGAGAGCCTGCGCCAGTTCATGTCGTGGCTGACCAACACCGAGCTGTTCTCGCCCGAACTCTATTTTCTCTCGCATCTGCCCGCCGACATGGACACCAGCGAAACCTTCGCCGTGGTGGTGATGGCGCTGGTCTTGTCGCTGCTGGCCACGCTCTATCCGTCCTGGCGGGCGGCGCGCCTCGATCCGGTGGAGGCGCTGCGTTATGAGTGACACCGTGGTGGAGGCTGCACCGCCGCCGGCGGCGGAGCAGAAGGACAACAAGGCGCCGATCCTCCACCTGCACAAGGTCGAACGCCATTATCGGCAGGGCGATGCCACGCTGCATGTGCTCAACGGCGCCGAGCTTGCGCTGTGGCCTGGACAGTCGGTGGCGCTGGTCGCTCCCTCCGGCGCCGGCAAGTCGACGCTGCTGCACATCGCGGGGCTGCTCGAACACCCCGACCATGGCGACGTCTATATCGACGGGCGCTCGACCGCGATCCTGCCCGACGCCGAGCGCACCCGCATCCGCCGCCAGGAAGTCGGCTTTGTCTACCAGTCCCACCATCTGCTGCCTGAGTTCTCGGCGATCGAGAACGTGATGCTGCCGCAGATGATCCGCGGGCTGTCGCGCAAGGAGGCCAAGAAACGGGCAACCGAGTTGCTTGCCTATCTGGGGCTGGGCGAGCGGCTGACTCATCGGCCGGCGGAACTGTCGGGCGGCGAGCAGCAGCGCGTCGCCATCGGCCGCGCGGTCGCCAACGCGCCGCGCATTCTTCTTGCCGACGAGCCGACCGGCAATCTCGACGTGCACACGGCCGACCACGTCTTCGGTATCTTCACGCAGCTCATCCGCGCCTCCGGTCTCGCCACCATCATCGCCACTCACAACATGGAGCTTGCCGCCCGCATGAACCGGCGGGTGACGTTGCAGGAGGGGCGGGTGGTGGAGTTGGCGTAGGACAAGAGGGCCCATTGTTTCGGCTGCGCCGAGAGGCGCATAATAACCGCCATGGGAAAATTCATTATCGGCATCGTGCAAAAATTCGTGAGGCCGTTGACCTATGCGACCACCATCGCCTTCGGCGTGGTGTTCAGCTATTTCGTCGTCGCCTCCGGCGGCCAAATCCTGTTCATGTTCGGCGGGATTTTTCTGGTGCTGTTGGCCGGATTTCTGGCCTGGAGCGAGTACCGCAGGCGCGGGCCGGCTTGAGTGGCCAAAAACGTCCGCCACAATCATTGCCACGCACGATTATCGAATTCGCCGGCCGCATGGACCGGTGGAAATGTCGTGAATACCTAACCGCGATCAGCAGGCGGCGAGCCGGCTTTTTTTTGGCTTCGCCGCAACAGGAATGCGATGACACCTGCGCCCGACAGGAACAGCGGCAGTGTACCGGGGACTGGAGTCGCGCCAACCAGCCGCTGCCTGGCCAATCGTGAAATTTCCGAAGCCGATTTGCGCGACATTGATCTGCTGCAAATTGTAGGTCAGTCCGCCCAAGCCGATCGAGAAACTGTTGGCACCGACGCTCGTCGGCGACGAATTTGCAGAGATGTTGTTCCAGACGCCATTTGACATGCCGAGGTAGTAGACGGACGCATTGGGAAACGAAAAGCTGATCCCGTTGACTGTCACTGCCAGGCTTACGAAATTGGCGCCGAAACCATTGGTGTTGATCGAGGTCGAACTGTCCGGAATTGCTGGCAAGTTCAGCACGAGCAATCCGGTGCCGCCGCTGGCGGGCCCGCCGCTTGGCGTGAAAGTCAGCGCAAAATTCAGCGTGACCGCTTTGGCTTTGGATGAGGGTAGTACCAAAGCGAAAACGGCCAATAAAACGAGCGCGCAGCGTTTGAGCATCGCGGAGTCCTTCTCGTTCCGGCCGCACCCGCTGGAATCAGGTGTAGTAGGCAGGCGATGATAATTAAGCTGTTGGACGATCAGAGGTAACCTGGTGCTACCGGCTCATATTTTGGCGTATGGTTGTTCAAAACCCGGACTTGGGTAGTGGGTCAGTATGGTGCCCCCCGCAAGGGGAGAGGCGCTACAGCCCTGCCGTCTGCATCGGCGCGCAGAAGCGTAAGATCACCGGCAAGCCTGATCCCAAGCACGTCAGCACGTCATTTGCCGAACGCCAGAACTTGACGATGCGGATGCACATGCGCCGCTTTACGCGGCTGACCAATGCATTTTCAAAGAAGATCGAAAACCACACCGCGGCGGTCGCGCTGCATACGATGTTCTACAATTCGTCCGCGTTCATCAGACTTGAAAGTCAGCCGCAATGGCTGCTGGCGTGACTGATCGGCTTTGGGAGATTTCTGATTTGGTGCGATGCTGGAAGATTGGGAAGCACAACAGGACAGTGAACCGATCCGGTTCGACGTTAAAAGCCGCACCGCTGATCGTCGCACTATGTTCCGAGCAACGTCAGGACATCCGGCGTGCTATCCTGTTCGTAAGTGAAGCCGGCGAAGCTGTACGTGGCCGCACTGGCAGGAGCTGACGCGACGACCACGGCAATGGCACAAGCCGCTACTAGATGCGCGCATACCCTGATATCCCTCAAGTTGTACGCCACGGTTATAATTTAGAGCCACTTGTTTGCCTGAATGCAACTTTTTGTTTATGCGTCGTTGCAACCGACGGCAAGCCCGCTATCAGAAATGAGGAGCGGGAGCCGTCTCCGAACTCGTCTTATTCGGACTGGGTGATGGGTCAGTTTGATAAGGCGGCCAAAATCAGGCATTGCGAATAGGCCCGAGACCCTGCCACAATTCAAACTGACCCACTACCCGGACTTGACATAAGAACATAACATGAACTATGTTCTTTCTCCGTTCTCGGAGAAAGCCATGATCAAAGCCGTTCTGCAAGAAGCCGCAGCCTTAGCGTCCCTGTCCCTGTTTATCGGCATGATCGCCATCTGGTCGCAGGTGCTAGGCAACCTGTGACCCGAGCGTTTGTAAGCGTTGCGTGCCTGAGTCGCCCTCGTGTCGCGTATCCGCGTCGTCATAGCCGGTTTCCCCACCGGTCTATGACGTCCGCGGAATGACCCTCGACGACCGCGCAACCTGAAAAGCGGGCATAGCGGGCGGGGTGGCGCGCTCCGCGGTGGACTTGAGGGGCCGCCGTCCCCACTCTGGCCGGGACAAGAATCACCCCGGCTCCGGACGAAAGCGAGTTATGGCCGCACTCGATTTCGTGCATTTGCACGTTCACTCCTCTTATTCGCTGCTTGAAGGCGCGCTCACCATGGCGCGGCTGGCCGAGCTCGCCAAAGCCGATCATCAGCCGGCCTTGGCGCTCACCGACACCGACAACATGTTCGGGGCGCTCGAATTCTCCGAGAAGATGGCGGGCGCAGGCGTCCAGCCGATCGTCGGTTGCGCGCTGGCGCTCGATTTTGGCGATACCGATCACGGCGCCCGCAACGGCAACGCGCCGATCCCGCGCCAGCGCATCGTCCTGCTGGCCGCGCGCGAGGCCGGCTACCGCAGCCTCATGCGGCTGTCTTCGCGCGCTTTCCTGGATACGCCCGCCAACGAGCCGCCGCGCCTTCAACTGGCCTGGCTCGACGGCGAGACCGAGGGTCTGATTGCGCTGACCGGCGGCCCCGGCGGCCCGCTCGATCTCGCAATGGCGGCGGGGCAAAGCCATCTCGCCGCCGGCCGGCTCGATGTGCTCGCGGGCCTGTTCGGCGACCGCCTCTATGTCGAATTGCAGCGCCACGGCATGGCGAACGAGCGCGCCGCCGAAGGCGCGCTGATCGAACTCGCCTACGCCAAAGGCGTTCCGCTCGTCGCTACTAACGAGCCGTATTTCGCCACCACGTCAGACTACGAAGCGCATGACGCGCTGATCTGCATTGCCGAAGGACGCTACGTTGCCGAAGGCGACCGGCGCCACCTCACGCCCGAACACCGGTTCAAGACCCGCGCCGAGATGGGCGCGTTGTTCAAGGATCTGCCGGAGGCGCTCGCCTCAACGGTTGAGATCGCCGAACGCTGTGCCTTTCGCCCGCGCACGCACAAGCCGATCCTGCCGCGATTTTCGGTCGGCGAGGGTGGCGCGGTGGTCGACGAGGCGGCCGAATTGCGCAAGCGCGCGGAGGAGGGACTGACCCTGCGCTTGACGACGCAAGGGTTGGCCGAAGGCCACACCGAGGACGAATATCGCGAGCGGCTCGACTTCGAGCTCGGCGTCATCGAGAAGATGAAATACCCGGGCTACTTCCTCATCGTTTCCGACTTCATCCAATGGGCGAAGAAGCACCACATCCCGGTCGGGCCGGGGCGCGGCTCGGGCGCCGGCTCGCTCGTCTCCTACGCGCTCACGATTACGGACCTTGATCCGATCCGTTTCGGGCTGCTGTTCGAACGCTTCCTCAATCCCGAGCGCGTGTCGATGCCGGACTTCGATATCGACTTCTGCCAGGAGCGCCGCGACGAGGTGATCCGCTACGTGCAGGAGCGCTACGGCCGCGATCAGGTGGCGCAGATCATCACCTTCGGCACCTTGCAGGCGCGCGGCGTGCTGCGCGACGTCGGCCGCGTGCTGCAAATGTCCTACGGGCAGGTCGACAAGCTGTGCAAGCTGGTGCCGCAAAACCCGGCCAATCCGATCAGCCTCTCCAAGGCGATCGACGACGAGCCGAAGTTGCAGGCCGAAGCCGAGAGCGATCCGACGGTGAAGCGCGCCTTTGCCTTTGCCAAAAAGCTGGAAGGCCTGACGCGCCACGCCTCCACGCACGCCGCCGGCATCGTCATCGGCGATCGTCCGCTGAGTGAACTGGTGCCGCTCTATCGCGATCCGAAGTCCGACATGCCGGTCACCCAATTCAACATGAAATGGGTGGAGCAGGCGGGGTTGGTGAAATTCGATTTTCTCGGGCTGAAGACGCTGACCGTGCTCGAGAAGGCGGTCGAACTGGTCAAACGGCGCGGCATCGATATCGACCTGGCGGCCATACCGCTCGACGATGAAAAAACCTACGAGTTGCTCGCGAAGGCGGAAGCCGTGGGCGTGTTCCAACTGGAAAGTGCGGGCATGCGGCGCGCGCTGCTCGACATGCGGCCCGACCGCTTCGAGGACATCATCGCGCTGGTCGCGCTCTATCGCCCGGGTCCGATGGCGAACATCCCGACCTATTGCGCGCGCAAACACGACCTGGAAAAGCCCGACTACATCCACCCCAAGCTCGAGACGATCCTGAAGGAGACGTTCGGCGTCATCATCTACCAGGAACAGGTGATGCAGGCCGCGCAAATTCTCGCCGGCTATTCGCTTGGGCAGGCCGACCTTTTGCGCCGCGCCATGGGCAAGAAGATTCGCAGCGAGATGCAGAAACAGCGCAGCGTATTCGTCGAGGGCTGCGTCAAGCGCGAGGTCGATCGAAATCACGCGGACGCCATCTTCGATCTGCTCGAACGTTTCGCCGAATACGGCTTCAACAAGAGTCACGCCGCCGCCTACGCGCTGGTCGCCTATCAGACCGCCTATATGAAGGCGAATTATCCGGTCGAGTTTCTGGCGGCGTCGATGACGCTCGACATGAACAACACCGACAAGCTCGCCGAATTCCGCGCCGAGGCCGAGCGGCTCGGCATCGTCGTTGCGCCGCCGTCGATCAACCGGTCGGCGGTGGAATTCGAAGTCGACGGCAACACCATCATTTATGCGCTTGCGGCATTGAAAGGCGTGGGCGCGCAGGCGGTCGAGCAGATCATCGCGGCGCGTGGCGAAAAAGCTTTCGCCGACCTTGCCGATTTTGCCGGACGCGTCAATCCGCGCGCCGTTAACAAGCGCGTGCTGGAAAGCCTGGCTGCGGCCGGCGCCTTCGACGATTTCGAGAAAAACCGCGCCCGCGTGTTCATGACCGTGGATCAGGTTTTGGCCCGCGCCCAGCGCGCCCACGACACCGCCGCGGTCGGGCAAAGCGAATTGTTCGGCGGCGCGTCGAACCGCGAGCCGATCACTCTGCCGTCAGTCGAGCCATGGCTGCCGGCGGAGCGGCTGCGCCGCGAATACGAAGCGGTCGGTTTCTTCCTCTCCGGCCATCCGCTCGACGACTACGCCGCGGTGCTGAAGAAACTGCGCGTGCAATCATGGGCTGACTTTGCCCGCGCCGTGAAGAACGGCGTGACCGCCGGCCGTGTCGCCGGCACGGTCGTCTCGCGGCAAGAGCGGCGCACGCGCACCGGCAGCAAGATGGGCATCATCGGACTGTCCGATGCCTCCGGTCATTTCGAGGCGGTGATCTTCTCCGAAGGCCTGGCCGAACACCGCGATCTGCTCGAGCCCGGTACGGCGGTGCTGATGTTTCTCTCGGCGGAAGTGCAAGGCGATGACGTACGCGCGCGCATTCAGTCGGTCGAACCGCTCGATGCTGCCGCTGCAAACCTGCATCACGGCCTGCGCGTCTTCCTACAGGACGACAAGCCGATCGAGGCGTTGGCCAAGCGGTTGGAGCCCGTACCGAAGCGCAATCAGGCAAATGGCGACGGAAAAGTGAGCGTGGTCCTGCTGCTTTCCCGCGGCACCGAGGTCGAGGTCGAGCTGCCCGGCCGCTTCAAGGTCTCGCCGCAGATCGCCGGCGCCATCAAGGCCGTGCCGGGCGTGGTGCAAGTCGAGGCACTGTAAAGGTTTTTCGGCTCGACGCGCCCGAAGCTGCCCTTGCTTTAGGGCAAGTGTCGCTATATAAGCCCCGACCATCACTCACGCGGACGCATGGCTTTTGGCCCCGACAATGGGTCAAAAAGGCCGTCCGGTGGCCCCTTGAGGGCTCACAACCGTCCGCGGCGGATCAACCGGAGAAGACTTATGTCGCTTCCTGACTATTCGATGCGTCAGCTCTTGGAGGCTGGCGTGCACTTTGGCCATCAGGCCCATCGCTGGAACCCGAAGATGGGTAGTTTCATCTTCGGCACCCGCAACAACATTCACATCATCGATCTTGCTCAGACCGTGCCGTTGCTGCATCAGGCATTGCAGGCGGTGAGCGATACTGTCGCCAAGGGCGGCCGCATCCTGTTCGTTGGCACCAAGCGCCAGGCGCAGGACGCGATCGCCGATGCCGCCAAGCGCTGTGCGCAGTACTACGTCAATTCGCGCTGGCTCGGCGGCACGCTGACCAACTGGAAGACCATCTCGGGTTCGATTTCCCGGCTGCGCAAGCTCGACGAGATGCTCAACTCCGGTGAATCCGGCGGCTACACGAAGAAAGAGCGCCTCACCATGCAGCGTGAGCGCGACAAGCTCGACCGCTCGCTCGGCGGCATCAAGGACATGGGCGGCATTCCCGACCTGATCTTTGTGATCGACACCAACAAGGAAGACATCGCGATCAAGGAAGCCCGGCGCCTCAATATTCCGGTCGCCGCCGTGGTCGACACCAATAGCGATCCCGCCGGCATCACGTATGTGATTCCGGGCAACGACGACGCCAGCCGCGCCGTCTCGCTTTATTGCGATCTCATCGCCAAGGCGGCAATCGACGGTATCTCGCGCGCGCAAGGCGAAATGGGCGTCGATATCGGTGCGCAGGAAAAGCCGGTCGTGCAAGAAGCAATCCCGACCGTCCCGGCGGCAAGCGATCTCGGCTTCGAGCAGTTGCCGGGGCCGCGTGGGCAAGCCGACGACCTCAAGAAGCTGCCCGGAATCTCGCCGGCGATCGAGAAGCAACTCAACGATCTCGGCATTTTCCACTTTACGCAGATCGCCGAGCTGAACGAAAAGGCCGCGCACAATGTCGGCGAAGAGGTCGGACTGCCCGGCCGCGTTCCCGGCTGGATCGTCAAGGCAAAAGAACTGACGGCGGAAGCCGAGTAACGCAGGCCCGTCATGGCCGGGCCTGGCGCCAAGCGCAGACTTTGCGCTCAATGTCCCGGCCATTCACGTCGCTCGCTTCGGCGCTGCCGTTAAGGCGTGGATGCCCGGCGTCGAGCAGGGCGTGACCAATCGAGGATGAAGTTGATGGCAAATATCTCTGCCCAGATGGTCAAGGAACTGCGCGAGTCGACCGGCGCAGGCATGATGGATTGCAAGGCGGCGCTGACTGAGACCGAAGGCGACATGACGGCGGCCCAGGATTGGCTGCGCAAGAAGGGTCTATCCAAGGCCGCCAAGAAAGCCGGCCGTGTTGCCGCCGAGGGTCTGATCGGCGTGCTTGTGCAGGGCACCAAAGGTGTCGTGGTCGAGGTCAATTCGGAAACAGACTTCGTCGCGCGCAATGATCTGTTTCAGGGCCTGGTGAAGATGATCGCCGACGTCGCTCTTACGACCGGCGGCGATGTCGAAAAGATCAAGGCTGCGAAAGCCGGCTCCATCACCGTTGCCGATGCGATCTCCGACACGATCGCCAAAGTCGGCGAGAACATGACTTTGCGTCGTGCCGCCACGCTCTCGGTTAGCCAGGGCGCGATCGGTTCCTACGTGCACAATTCGGTCAGCGACGGGCTCGGCAAGATCGGTGTCATCGTCGCGCTGGAGTCGAGCGGCAAGGCCGACGAACTTGCCGCCATCGGCCGTCAGCTCGCGATGCATGTTGCGTCAGCCAATCCGCAGGCGGTCGACCCGGCAGGTCTCGATCCGGCGGTTGTGGAGCGCGAGAAGAATGTGCTCGCCGACAAGTTCAAGCAGCAGGGCAAACCCGCTAACGTGATCGAGAAGATCGTCGAGTCGGGGCTGAAAACCTTTTACAAGGAATCGACCTTGCTGGAGCAGGCGTTCATCTTCGACGACAAGAAGAGCGTGGCGCAAGCCCTGAAGGAAGCCGAGGGCAAGGTCGGCGGCACCGTCAAGGTCACCGGTTTCGTGCGCTACGCCCTTGGCGAGGGCATCGAAAAGCAGGAATCCGACTTCGCCGCCGAAGTCGCAGCGGCGGCGGGCCAGAGTTGAGGGCAAGCGGGCCGCGATTGGTTGGGAGAAACGCAATCGATGGCTGACCCGCTATACCGCCGCGTCGTCGTAAAGTTGTCCGGTGAGGCGCTCGCCGGGGTACAAGGTTACGGCATTGACCAGAAGATGGTCGAGCGTCTGGCCGGCGACCTGGTGGCGGCGACGGCGCTCGGCGTCGAGCTCGGCGTCGTGGTTGGTGGTGGCAACATTTTCCGTGGCGTCGAAGTGTCGAGCCGAGGCGTGCCGCGGCCGGTCGGCGACACCATGGGCATGCTGGCGACCGTCATGAACTGCCTCACGCTGGAGGCCGCGATTGAGCGGCAGGGCCGCGAGGCCCGTACATTGTCGGCCTTGGCCATGCCCTCGGTCTGCGAGACCTATAACCGCAAACGCGCGCTGAAAAACCTCGCCAAAGGCCGTGTGGTGTTGCTTGCGGCCGGTACCGGCAATCCATTCTTTACCACCGATACCACCGCGGTCCTTCGCGCGGCCGAACTCGAAGCCGAGGCGGTCCTCAAGGCGACGAATGTCGACGGCGTCTACAGCGCTGACCCTAAGAAAGACCCAAACGCCAAGCGTTACGACAAACTCGGGCACCAGGAGGCGATCGAAAAGGACCTCAAGGTCATGGATTCGACGGCATTCGCGCTTGCCCGGGAAAATCGTATGCCTATCATCGTGTTTTCAATCGCCGAAAACGGCGCCATCGAGGCGGTTCTGCGCGGAAAAGGCCGCGCGACAGTGGTCGGCTAATCGCTCGAATTGGACCGAAGCCTCGCGTCCGGGGGATGCCCATGGCAAACGCAACGCACGACATGAACGAAATCAAGCGCCGCATGCACGGCGCGAGCGCCGCGCTGAAGACAGAATTGTCCGGCCTTCGGACCGGACGCGCATCGGCCAACATGCTCGATCCCGTGCATGTTGACGCCTATGGACAGCAAATGCCGCTTAATCAGGTTGCAACTGTCAGCGTTCCGGAGCCGCGCATGATTGCCGTCAACGTTTGGGACAAGTCGCTGGTCCACGCGGTCGAAAAAGCGATTGTCAATTCCAATCTTGGCTTGTCGCCGGCAACCGAAGGACAGGTGTTAAGATTGCGCATCCCCGAACTGAACGAAGAGCGGCGCAAGGAGTTGGTCAAGATCGCACACAAATATGCCGAGGCCGCGCGTGTGGCCGTGCGCCATGTGCGTCGCGATGCCCTCGATGTCGTCAAGAAGCTCGAAAAGGATCACAAGATCAGCAAGGACGACCACGATCGCTTTTCGACGGAGATCCAGAAGGCAACCGACGCCGGCATTGCAGAGGTCGATCAGATGCTTGGGGCAAAGGAAAAGGAGATCCTCACGGTGTGAGGTCGCCAGATGCCCGAGGCCGATATTCCCAATAGCGCCATTCCTCCGTTTCAGGTGCCGCGCCATGTCGCCATCATCATGGACGGCAATGGGCGTTGGGCTGCGGCGCGCGGGCTACCTCGCGCGGAAGGCCATCGCCGCGGTGTCGAAGCGCTGCGGCGCACGGTGCGCGCGGCCGGTGAGATCGGTATTCGTTTCGTCACCATATTTTCCTTCAGCGCGGAAAATTGGTCGCGACCGGCCTCCGAAGTACACGACTTGATGGGACTGCTGCGCCGCTTTATCCGCAACGACCTTGCCGAATTGCACAAGAGCAACGTGCGGGTGCGCATCATCGGCGAGCGCCAGTCGCTCGATCCCGAAATCGGCCGCCTGCTGGTCGAGGCCGAAGAGCTTACCAAAGGCAATGACGGGCTCACGCTCGTGGTCGCTTTCAACTACGGCGCGCGACAGGAGATCGCGCGCGCGGCCCGCCATATCGCCGAAGAGGTCGCTAAAGGCGCTCTTAAAACGGAGGCGATCGACACCGATACGGTCGGGCGTTTTCTCGATGCACCGGATGTGCCAGACCCTGACCTGATTATCCGCACCAGCGGAGAGCAGCGCCTGTCGAACTTCCTGCTTTGGCAAGCCGCTTACAGCGAGCTCGTATTTGTTCCGACTTATTGGCCCGATTTCGATCGCACCACGCTCGAGGCCGCGATCCGGGACTATCAGCAGCGCGAACGGCGCTTTGGCGGTCTGGTCGCCAAGACCGGATCTTGAAGCTCGTGCTTTCCTCCAGTTCTGCTTCCGGATCGGGCGGCGCCGTTGCCCCCGCTCCCGCGCCGTCGCGAAATCTGATGGCGCGCGTCGTCATGGCGATGGTGCTCGCACCGCTCGCGCTGTTCGTTGCCTGGATCGGGAGTTGGCCGTTCGCTTTGTTTTGGGCGGTCGCTGCGATTGCGGTGCTGTGGGAATGGACGCGGATGATCGCCGGCCCGGGCCTTTGGTTGATGCTGTCGTCCTGCGCCAGTGCGATTGGCGTTGGTGCGCTGGTGACATGGCGCGGCTTGCCGCTCGCGGGAATATTCCTGGTCGGCCTCGGCGCGCTGGCCGCAACAATCTTCGCGCCGCGCGAACGGCGTTTCTGGATCACCGCTGGTATCGGCTATGCAGGTACGATGGTGCTCGCACCCATGTTGCTGCGCGCCGATGTGACTTATGGCTTCCGCGCGATGGTAATGCTGTTCGCGGTTGTGTGGACAACCGACATCGCCGCTTATTTCGCCGGGCGCGCGATCGGCGGGCCAAAACTGGCGCCGGCGATCAGTCCGAAGAAGACTTGGGCCGGTGCGATTGCCGGTGCGGCCGGTGCGATGCTCGTGGCGGCCGGCGTGGATCGCGGGTTTGGGCTGTCGGGCTGGGAATCGAGCGTTTTGGTTGGCTTGGCGTTGTCGATCGTTGCCCAGTGCGGCGATCTCCTCGAGTCCTGGGTCAAACGCCGGTTTGGTGTAAAGGACGCAAGTCACCTCATTCCCGGACATGGCGGTGTGATGGACAGGCTTGACGGCTTTTGGGCGGCGGCGCTTCTTGGCTGCGTGGTGGGGCTGCTCCGCGGCGGCTTCGACGGCGCCGCGGGCGGCTTGCTGATATGGTGAGCCGATGACCGTGACCGTTGCCGGCATGATGCAATCAAAACCGCTTGAGGCCGTCGCGCCGCGGCGGATCACCATTCTCGGCGCCACCGGCTCGATCGGAATGAGCACGCTCGACCTGATCAAGCGCAAGCCTGCGTCCTACAACGTGGTGGCCATCAGCGCGCGCCGCAACGCGTTGGCGCTGGCGCAGGCCGCCCGCGATGTTGGCGCGGAGCTGGCCGTCGTTGCCGAACCGTCAGCTTACGCCGAACTGAAAGAGGCGCTGTCGGGCAGCGGCATCGAAGCCGCGGCCGGCGAGGACGCGATTATGGAATCCGCGCAGCGCCCATCCGATTGGGTGATGGCGGCAATCAGTGGCGCCATCGGGTTGAAGCCGACTTTGGCGGCGATCGAGCAGGGCGCGACCGTCGCTCTTGCCAACAAGGAATGCCTGGTGTGTGCCGGAAGCCTGTTCATGCGACGGGCGGCGGCGACCGGCGCGACGGTGTTGCCGGTCGATTCCGAGCACAACGCAATTTTCCAAGCGCTCAGCGCCGGCCCGCGCGAAGACGTGCGTCGCATCATTCTTACCGCCTCGGGCGGGCCGTTCCGCACCTGGACGCTGGAGGCGATCAAGGCCGCGACGCCCGAACAGGCGCTGCGGCATCCCAACTGGTCGATGGGTCCGCGCATCACCGTCGACTCCGCCTCCATGGTCAACAAGGGACTTGAATTGATCGAGGCGCAGCACCTGTTCGCGCTTAAGCCCGACGAGATCGATATCTTGGTGCACCCGCAATCGGTCGTGCATGGGCTGGTGGAATTCCGCGACGGTTCTGTCGTCGCTCAACTCGGCTCGCCCGACATGCGCATCCCGATTGCGCATTGTCTTGCTTGGCCAAGCCGCATCGATACGCCGTCCGCGCGTCTCGACCTGGCAAAAGTGAGGGAATTGACCTTCGAAGACCCGGATCCGGTCCGGTTCCCGGCCGTTCCGCTGGCGCGGCGCGTGATGGAAATGGGCGGGGCGGCGCCGACTGTGTTCAACGCCGCCGACGAGGTCGCCGTCGGCGAATTCATCGCCGGACGGATCAGTTTTCCGGCAATTGTGGCGCTGGTCGAGGCGACCCTTGAGGCAGCCGACGCGCGGGGCCTGCTGGCCGACCCCCCAGGGGTCGAGGCGGCCATCGCCATTGACCATAATGCGAGATCGATCGCCCGGGACCTCTTGCCCGAAATTGCCGTAAAGGCATCCTAGTAAACCTTTGCTAACTCTAAGCACGCCCGCGGGCGGGACGAGGGACTGATGAGTGTCGACATCATGGGCGGCTTGAGTGCATTTGGGGGCGGATTGCTCGGCTATTTGGTCCCGTTTCTGTTCGTTTTAACAATTGTCGTGTTTTTTCATGAGCTTGGTCATTTTCTGGTCGCCCGCTGGTGCGGTATCAGGGTGCTCGTCTTCTCGCTTGGATTCGGCCCGGAGATTTTCGGCTTCAACGACCGCCACGGCACCCGCTGGAAGGTGTCGGCCGTTCCGCTCGGCGGCTATGTGAAGTTTTTCGGCGACGAGAGCGCGGCCAGCACGCCCGACCGGGCCGCGGCCGCAGCGATGAACGAAGCCGAAAAGAAGGACAGCTTCATCCACCAGCCGGTGCCCTCGCGGGCGGCGGTCGTTGCCGCCGGCCCGATTGCCAACTTTTTGCTGGCAATCGTGATTTTTGCCGGCATTTTCATGGTGGTTGGCAAGCAGACGGCGACCGCGCGCGTCGATTCGGTCCAAGCTGGCAGCGCGGCCGAGCAGGCCGGCTTCAAGCCGGGTGATCTTGTCGTCTCCATCGACGGTGACAAGATCGAGAGCTTCTCCGATATGCAGCGGATCGTTAGCGTGAGCTCCGGAGAACCGCTGAAGATCGTGGTCGACCGCAACAATCAGCTCGTGACACTCAACGCCACGCCGGAACTGCGGGAACTCAAGGACAATTTCGGCAACGTCCACCGGTTGGGCGTCCTCGGCATCAGCCGTTCGATGGCCGATGGCGATATCAAGACCGAGAAAGTGGGACCACTGACGGCGGTCGTGATGGGCGCGAAGGAGACCTGGTTCGTCGTCGACCGGACTTTGACCTATATTGGCGGGGTTTTCGCCGGTCGTGAGGCGGCCGATCAGCTCGGCGGCCCGATTCGTATCGCCCAGGTCTCGGGACAGGTCGCGAGTGCCGGATTCACCGCTTTAATCCACCTCACTGCAGTGCTTTCGGTCTCGATCGGCCTGCTAAACCTGTTCCCGATCCCGCTTCTCGATGGCGGCCACCTTTTGTTCTATGGAATCGAAGCGGCCCGTGGTCGTCCACTCTCCGAACGCGCCCAGGAGGTCGGCTTTCGCATCGGGCTGGCGATCGTCGTGATGTTGATGATTTTTGCAACCTTTAATGACATCTTGCACTTGGCGACTTCATAAACGTTGCGGGGAGCGTTGCTGCCCTGCAACTTTTTGAGGGGAAAGGGAAACTTCGCCAGGAGTTCCGTTTGCAGGGCCGCCGAAACACTGTAAAACGCGGTGAACGAAAGCCAGCCCAACAGCTCTCTCGTAGCCAGCCGGGGGCGGCCGCAAGGAATAAAAGGGCGCGTAGCGCATGAGACTAGGTGTGCGGTGGGTGCGGGGGCTGGCGCTGAGCTGCTTGGTCCTCGGCGGTCTCATTGTCGGTGGCGGCTTGGCGGTTGTAGCGTCCACAAGCGTCGCCATCGCGCAATCGTCCAACTCAATCGTCGTGCAGGGCAATCGCCGCGTTGAGGCGAGTACGATCCGTTCCTATTTCAGGGCCGGGCCTGGCGGGCGGCTGGGTCCAGCCGAAATCGACGAAGGCATCAAAGGTCTCTATGCCACCGGCCTGTTTTCCGACGTGCGTATTAGCCACGGAGGCGGACGGTTGGTTGTAACCGTGGTGGAGAACCCGGTCATCAATCAGGTTGTCTTCGAGGGCAACAAGAAGGCCAAAGACGAACAGCTTGCGGCCGAAGTACAATCGAAGGCGCGCGGCACGCTGTCGAAGCCGACCGTGCAGGCCGACGTTCAGCGCATCATCGAGATTTATCACCGCAGCGGCCGGTTCGACGTCGGCGTCGTCCCGAAAATCATCGAACTACCGAACAACCGGGTCAATCTGGTGTTCGAGATCACCGAGGGCCCCAAGACCGGCGTGAAGGATATTCGCTTCATCGGTGCACATCACTTCTCCGATGGCCGGCTCAAGAACGTCATCAAGACCACGCAGACGAATTGGCTCTACGGCTTCCTGCAGTCGACCGATATCTACGATCCCGACCGGGTCGAGGCGGATCGCGATCTTCTGCGCCGCTTCTATCTCGCACATGGCTTTGCCGACGTGCGCATTCTGTCCGCGGTCGGCGAATACGATCCGTCGAAGAAGGGCTTTGTCGTCAGCTTCACGATCGATGAGGGCCCGCAATACCACATCGGCACTGTCGACATCGTATCGAACGTCCGCGCGCTCAATCCGGACTCGTTGCGCAGCTCAGTCAAGGTCGCCAGCGGCAACGTCTACAACGCCGACCTCGTCCAGAAGAGCGTCGAGGCGATGACGATTGAAGCCGCCAAGCACGGCTACGCATTCGCGACCGTGCGTCCGCGCGGCGACCGCAACTTCCAGCGCAGGCAGATCAATCTCGTCTTCGTGGTCGAGGAAGGCACGCGCGCTTATATCGAGCGCATCAATATCCATGGCAATACGCGCACCCGCGACTACGTCATCCGCCGCGAATTCGATATCGGCGAAGGCGACCCCTACAACCGCGCGCTGATCGATCGCGCTGAGCGGCGCCTAAAGAACCTGAATTATTTCAAAACCGTCAGAATCACCAACGAGCCCGGTTCGGCACCCGACCGCGTGATCGTGAACGTCAACGTGGAAGAAAAGGCGACCGGACAATTCTCGATTTCCGGCGGCTATTCGACCTCTGATGGCTTCCTGGCGTCTGTGAGCATTGCCGACCGCAACCTGATGGGCCGCGGGCAGTTCGCTAAGGCCTCGATCAGCTATGGCGAGCGCGCGCGCGGCTTCGAGCTGTCGTTCGTCGAGCCGTACCTGTTTGGCTACCGCATGGCCGGTGGCATCGACCTTTTTGCACGGCAGAACTTGGCGTCCAACTACGTCTCGTATGACACCCAGACGATCGGCGGAAATCTCCGTTTGGGCTTCGCGCTGACCGAAGAGCTCGCATTGCAGCCGCGCTATTCGCTGTATCAGCAGGAGATTACGTTATCCGATGAATACAATTGTTACCCAGCGTCGAGCACATGTACGCCTGCGTCGCTGCCAGTGCGTCTGGAACTAGCGCAAGGCCCTGTCACCGTGTCGATGGTTGGCTACACGCTGACTTACAATACGTTGGATAATGCTCACGTGCCGACGAGCGGTCTTTATGCCACATTGACCCAAGATTTGGCCGGCGTCGGCGGCGACGTGAATTTCATTCGTACAAGCGGCGAGATTCGCAATTACTACGAACTGATGCCCGATATCGTCGGCGTCCTCAAATTGCAGGGCGGTCATATCGCTAGCTGGGGCGGGCAGAGTTTGCGGATGCTCGATCAATTCCAGATGGGCCCAAATCTGGTGCGCGGCTTTGCGCCGGCGGGCATCGGTCCGCGTGACCTGACGCCGGGGACCACCAATGACGCGCTCGGTGGCAGCCTCTATTGGGGATCGACGTTCGAGGTTCAGACACCGCTCTACTTCCTGCCGAAGGAGTTTGGCATGAAGCTCGCGGGTTATGTCGACGTCGGTTCGTTGTGGGACTATCAGGGGCCGATATCCGGTTCGGCCCCGGCGGGTACGCCCGTTCAGACCGTCCAGGTCGGCCTCGACGGTATTTCGGATATCCGGTCCTCTATCGGTGTTGGGCTTATCTGGGATTCTCCGCTTGGCCCGCTGCGTTTCGACCTTGCCTATCCGTTGTCAAAATATTGTCAGACCAATACTGCCGGTCAGCAGATTTGCGACCGCACGCAGATTTTCCGGTTTAGCGGCGGCGCCAAGTTCTGATCATGTCCTGATCAAGTTTGGATTTTGGCTGCAGCAGGCGGCGTGACGACACGATGACCGAGCCGAAATTTTTAAGGCACGCGCAGGGCCTGACGCTCGAGGCGGTTGCAACTCTGGCCGGTGCCGCCGCACCGGACGCCAAGTTGCGCGCGCGCGTGCTCGACAACGTCGCAGCACTCGATCGGGCGGGGCCGCGCGATCTCGGCTTTTTCGAGCACAAGAGTTACTCGGCGGCCGCCGCTGCCACGCATGCGGGTGCTTGTCTGACCACCGCGTCGCTTGCCGCACGGTTGCCGGAGCGTGTTGCCGTCTTGGTCGTGCCCGAGCCCTTTCGCGCGTTCGTGAAAATCGCGCGCGAACTGTTTCCACATGCGCTGCGTCCGTCGTCGCTTTATGAAGCTGGCAGCGTCGCCGGGGCGCATATCCATCCCACGGCTCGGCTGGAACAGGACGTGACAGTCGAACCGGGAGCCGTGATCGGTCCGGGAACGGAAATCGGTTCGGGGACAATCATCGGCGCCACGGCCGTGATCGGTCCCGAAGTCCGTATCGGCCGCGATTGTGCGGTTGGCCCCGGCACGAGTGTCCTGAACGCCTTGATCGGTGATCGTGTCATCATTCATCCCGGTTGCCGTATCGGCCAGGACGGTTTTGGCTTCGTCATGAGCGGCTCGGGGCACCTCAAGGTGCCGCAGGTCGGTCGAAGTCATCATTCAAGACGATGTGGAAATCGGTGCAGGTACCGCAATCGACCGTGGCGCCATCCGCGATACGGTGATTGGCGAGGGGAGCAAGATCGACAACTTGGTTCAGGTCGGACACAATGTCAGCATTGGCCGGCACTGCATTGTCGTTGGGCAGTCCGGTATCGCCGGCAGTTCCGTGCTGGAAGATTTTGTCGTGCTGGGCGCGCGCGCTGGTTTGAGCAACGACGTGACCGTCGGGGAGGGCGCACAAATTGCCGCTTCCAGTGGCATCCATCGCAATGTACCGGCCGGTGGGCGCTTCGGAGGGACGCCGGCAAAACCGGTGACGCAATGGTTCCGTGAGATGAAGGCGCTTGAACAGCTTGCCCGCCGCAAGGACAAGACCGGGCGAGCGGATGATAGAGACCAAAGCGATGGATGAATCGGTCAAGACACTGCAGACGGCCGAAATCGAAACGGTGCTGAAACTGCTGCCGCACCGCTACCCATTTCTTATGGTCGACCGCGTTATCGATATTCGGGGCGACGAGCACGGCATCGGTATCAAGAACGTGACTTTCAACGAACCACATTTCCAGGGTCATTTTCCCGGCAATCCGGTTTTCCCCGGCGTGCTGATGATCGAAGGCATGGCGCAGACCGCAGGCGTGCTTTGCATCGCGGCCAGCCGTCCTGTCGTTCCGAAGTCCGTCTTCTTTTTGACGATCGACAAGGCGAAATTCCGCAAGCCCGTGCGCCCGGGCGACACGATCGAGTATCACATGGCCAAAATTGCCCATCGCAAGACCATGTGGTGGTTCCGCGGGGAAGCCAAGGTTGACGGCCATATCGTGGCCGAAGCCGAGGTCGGTGCCATGCTCTCCGACGCATGAACACACGCATGATCGATCCCTCAGCGCGGATCGAGGCCGGGGCGACGATCGGACAAGGTGTATCGATCGGTCCGTATTGCACTGTCGGCGCGCATGTGACGCTCGGCGACGGCTGCCGGCTCATCGCCCATGTCAATCTCGCCGGGCATACGACAATCGGCCCGCGCACGGTGATCTATCCGTTTGCGTCGCTCGGCTCGCCGCCGCAATCGGTGAGCTACCGCGGCGAGCCGACGCGGCTCGAAGTGGGCGCCGACTGTGACATCCGCGAAGGTGTCACGATGAGCATCGGCACCGCCAAGGATCGCGGCGTCACCACGGTCGGCGATAAATGCTTCCTGATGGTGAATTCGCACGTCGCACACGACTGTGTCGTCGGAAACAACGTCACCGTCGCCAACAATGTCATGCTCGGCGGCCACGTAACGGTCGGAGATAATGTCGTGTTCGGCGGCGGGGTGGCGGTACGCCAGTTCGTGCGCATCGGCGAAGGCGCCATGATCGTCGGCTTGAGCGGCGCACGTGCCGATATTATTCCATGGGGGATGGCGCACGGCCCGCTCGCCAATCTTATCGGCCTTAACGCGATCGGGATGCGTCGCAGTGGCGTGTCGAAGGCGGAGGTATTGACCGTACGGCGCGCCTACGAAGAGCTTTTTTTCGGTGAGGGCGAATTCCGCGCTCGGCTCGATGCTGTCGAGCGCGACTTCGGTGCGGACGTGCGCGTGCGCAAAATCGTCGATTTCATCCGCGCGGGAAAACGGCCGCTTACCATGGCGGTCAAACGTAGCGAGGCCGACGAGGACATATGAGCGTGGCGCCGGTCAGGCAGGTGGAAGGTCCGCTCGCCTTGGTCTGCGGCGGCGGCAGCCTGCCGCTGGCCGTAGCCGAATCGGTTTCCTCGCGCGGTGGCAAGGTTGTCATGTTTGCTTTACGTGGCGCCGCCGATCCGCAAGTGGTCGCCCGCTATCCGCACCATTGGCTCTATATCGGCCAACTCGGCAAATTTGCGCACTTGGCTCACGCGGCAGGATGCCGCGACGTCGCTTTCATTGGGTCGCTCGTGCGGCCGCGCTTTTGGTCGATGCGGTTTGATCTGACGGCTTTGATGCTGCTGCCGCGCATTGCCGCGGCGTTTCGCGGTGGCGACGATCATCTGCTGTCGAATGTCAGCCGGCTGGTCGAGCGACAGGGCTTTCGCCTGCTCGGCGCTCACGAAGTCGCGCCCGAGATCCTGATGCCGCAAGGTGCTCTCGGGCGCATTCAACTTTCCGAGCGCGAGCGCGCCGATATCGCGCTCGGCTTCGACTATCTGCGCGCAGCCGGTCCCTTCGACATCGGGCAGGCGGTGGTTGTGGCCGACCGTAATGTGTTGGCGGTCGAGGCGGCGGAAGGCACAGATCAAATGTTGCTGCGCGTCGCGCAGTTGCGCGAGGCGGGCCGCATCGGCACGCCGAGCGGTCGTGGCGTATTGGTGAAATCTCCGAAGCCAAGCCAAGACCGGCGCTTCGATCTGCCGTCGGTGGGTCCGCGCACGGTTGAGGCGGTGGCGCGAGCCGGACTTGCCGGCATCGCCGTTGCGGCAGGCGAGGCCGTCATTGCCGAGCCGAATAATCTCGTAAAAGCCGCCGACCGCGCCGGCATTTTCGTTGTTGGTATGCCGGCTGGGGCGGCGCAATGAGCAACGCCGAACCGTCGGCCAAGTTTGACGCGCGAGGTTTGCACGTCTTCCTGGTGGCAGGCGAGGAATCTGGCGATCGGCTTGGTGCCGCCTTGATGACCGCGATCAAGCAGCGGGCGCCCCATGCACGATTTTCGGGCGTCGGCGGCACACAAATGGCGGCCGAAGGTTTAACCAGTCTTTTTTCACTCAGCGATCTGTCGAGCTTCGGCTTTGCGAGCTTGCTCGGCAGGTTGCGCACCATCCTGCGCCGCATTAACGAAACGGCGCAGGCCGTTGTCGGCGCCAAGCCCGACGTGCTGGTGATCATCGACAGTCCGGATTTCACGCACCGTGTTGCCCGCAAGGTGCGCGCGCGCGCTCCGGCGATCCCAATCGTCGACTATGTCTGCCCGACGGTCTGGGCCTGGCGGCCGGGACGTGCGCGCGCCATGCGTCCTTACGTCGATCACGTCTTAGCGCTGCTCCCGTTCGAGCCGGCGGAGATGGAGCGTCTTGGCGGGCCGCCGACGACTTTTGTCGGCCATCCGCTCGGCGAGCAGGCCGCTGTCTTGCGTCCCAATGCTGAAGAGGCTCAACGCCGCATGAATAAACCGCCGGTGCTGCTCGTGCTGCCGGGCAGCCGTACCGGTGAAATCCGGCGCATGGCGCACATTTTCGGCGAGGCGGTCGCGCGACTCGCCGAACGTGCCGGCGCGCTTGATGTCGTCGTGCCGACGGTACCGCGCTTGCAACAGGCGGTCAGCACAGCCGTGGCGCGCTGGCGGGTGCCGGCGCGTATCGTGATGGACATGGCCGAAAAACAGGCGGCCTTCCGCATCGCGCGCGCGGCCCTAACCAAATCCGGCACGTCCACCCTCGAACTCGCGCTCGCCGGCGTGCCCATGGCGGCCGCCTATAAGGTGCCGCTCATCGAGGAGGTGGTTGGCCGCCTGCTGATCACCGCCCACAGCGCCATCCTGGCCAACCTGGTCCTCGGCGAAAATATCGTGCCGGAATTCCTGCAAAGAGACTGCACGCCGGAAAAGCTCAGTACGGCGGTCATGCCGTTGCTGTCGGACACGCCGGAACGCCGCCGGCAAATCGAGGCCTTTGCGAGGCTCGACCGTCTGATGGAGATCGGCCAGGCTTCCCCCAGCGACCGGGCCGCCGCGGTGGTGCTTGATTGCATAGCTGGGTCCACCCAACCGACGCGTGAAGGCATGGCAATTCCGCGCCTAACCGCGTAAATTCAAAAATTCATCCGGCCGATTGCCGTAAATTGTGGCCGAAGACTGGGGTCCGGTTACGTGAGTATTTCCACTCGTGCCGCTATCACTGGCGTCAACGGATACGTGCCGCCGGACGTTCTGACCAACGCGGCGCTTGCCCGTATGGTTGACACAACCGACGCCTGGATCACCGAGCGCACTGGCATCAAGGAGCGTCATATCCTCAAAGGGCAGGGGACTCGGTTCCTCGCATATGGGCGCGGAAGCCGTGCGCGGCCTGCTCGCCAAGACAAACACCCGGCCGGAAGACGTCGAGTTGTTGATCTGCGCGACGACGACACCCGATTTCGTTCATCCCTGCACCGCCAACCTGATCTGCGACATGGTCGGCATCCGCAACATCGGCTCGTTCGACGTGCAGGCGGCCTGCTCGGGCTTTCTATATGCGCTGACTGTCGGTCAGCAGTTCATCGCGTCCGGCACCCACAAGAAAATTATTGTGGTCGGCGCCGACAAGATGTCGGCAGTCGTCGACTACACCGACCGTGCGACCTGTGTGCTGTTCGGAGACGGTTCGGCAGCGGTGATGCTCGAGCCGAGCGCCGACTACGGCATCATGGACACGATTTTGCGCTCGGACGGCTCCGGCATGAAACATCTGCACCAGAAGGCTGGCGGCAGCCGTATGCCGCCGACGGCCGAAACCGTCGCCAAACGGATGCACTACGTCTACCAGGAAGGCGCGCAAGTTTATAAGCACGCCGTCGCCGGTATGTTTGAAGTCACACGCGATATTATGGCTCGCAACAATCTCACGGCCGACATGATCGACTGGGTGGTGCCGCACCAGGCCAACCGCCGCATCATCGAAACGACGGCCGAGCGCCTCCAATTGCCGCTCGAGAAGATCATGTTCACGATCCAGAAATACGGCAACACCACCACGGCGACCATTCCGCTGTGCCTGTGGGACTATGAGCAAAAGCTCAGAGTTGGCGACCGTCTGTTGCTGGCGGCTTTCGGTGGCGGCTTTGCCTGGGGCGGCGCCTATCTGACCTGGGCTTATGATGGCGCCGCCGCAGCGGCGAAAGGCAAAAGCGCTGCGAAAAACTAAAAGGGCGGCTGAAAAGCCGCCCTTCGTTTTCATCCCGTATCAAGTCGGCGACTATTTGCGCCGCGAGATCGGCACGTAGTCGCGCTTGGTGGCACCCGTGTAAAGCTGGCGCGGGCGTCCGATCTTTTGCTTGGGATCCTCGATCATCTCTTTCCACTGCGCGATCCAGCCGACAGTGCGTGCCACCGCGAACAGCACGGTGAACATCGTGGTCGGAAAGCCCATCGCCTTCAGCGTGATGCCGGAATAGAAGTCGATATTCGGGTAAAGCTTCTTATCGATGAAGTATTCGTCGTGTAGCGCGACCTTCTCGAGTTCCATTGCCACGTCGAGCAGCGGATCATCTTTGATGCCGAGCTCGGTCAGCACCTCGTGGCAGGTCTTCTGCATGATCTTGGCGCGCGGATCGTAGTTCTTGTAGACGCGGTGGCCGAAGCCCATCAGGCGGAAGGAATCGTTCTTGTCTTTGGCGCGTTTGACGAATTCCGGAATGCGATCAACCGTGCCAATTTCGCGCAACATGTTGAGCGCGGCCTCGTTGGCGCCGCCATGCGCCGGGCCCCACAGACAGGCGCAGCCAGCGGAGATGCAAGCGAAGGGGTTGGCGCCGGAAGACCCGGCCAGCCGTACGGTCGAGGTCGAGGCGTTCTGCTCGTGGTCCGCGTGCAAGATGAAGATGCGATCCATCGCACGCGCGAGCACTGGATTGGGTTTGTACTCCTCGGCAGGTACCGCAAAACACATGCTCAGGAAATTGGAGGCGTAGTCGAGATCGTTCTTCGGGTACACGAATGGCTGGCCGACATGATACTTATAGGCCATCGCGGCCAGCGTCGGCACCTTGGCGATCATCCGGATCGAGGCCACCATGCGCTGATGCGGATCGGAGATGTCGGTGGAGTCATGATAAAATGCCGATAGCGCGCCGACCGAGCCGACCAACACGGCCATCGGATGGGCGTCGCGCCGGAAGCCTTGGAAGAACCGCATCATTTGCTCATGCACCATGGTGTGGCGCGTGACGCGATAGTCGAAGTCCGCCTTCTGTGCCGGCGTCGGCAGTTCGCCGTAGAGCAGCAGGTAACAGGTTTCGAGGAAGTCGCCGTGCTCGGCGAGTTGTTCGATCGGATAGCCGCGATAGAGCAGGACGCCCTGATCGCCGTCGATATAGGTGATCTTGGACTCGCAGCTTGCCGTCGAGGTGAAGCCTGGGTCGTAGGTGAACATGCCGCTCTCGGCGTAGAGCTTCGAGATGTCGAGCACGTCCGGTCCGATCGACCCGTTGTAGATTGGAAAGTCAAAATTGCTGTTGCCGACGGTCAGCGAGCCGGCTTTGGTCTTGGCGTCGGTTTTGGCGTCCATGGTCGAGCCCTCGAATTGCGCGGGAGCAGTGCGAAGCCAAATGTCAGGGCCGGGCGGATGTGCCGGGCGGCGGAGTTCCGGCCTGCATTTGGGTAGCGTATCCAAGTGTGCGCTGCAAGATAGCGCAAAGCACGTTGCTGCCTGCTATATGGGCATGATCCCCCCGCAATTTTATGGGGGCGATATCTAATCTGTGGAGATTTATTGGGCTTGGTCGCGCAGCCGCGCGAGACTCTCGTCGCGGCCGAGCACTGCCAGGACGTCGAAGATCGGCGGCGATGTCGCACGCCCCGTCAGTGCCGCGCGCAGCGGTTGTGCGACGGCGCCGAGCTTGATACCGGCTCGCTCGGCAAAGGGACGCACGACGGCTTCGACCGCGGCTGACGTCCAGTCGCCGATGTTTGTCAGCTCCGGCAACAAAGCGCCGATGAGGGCCTTGGCCTCTTGCGTGAGCAGCGCCTTGGCCTGCTCGTTGATCTCGAGCGGTCGGCTCGCCCAGATGAAGCGCGACGCGTCGAACAGGTCGACCAAGGTCTTGGCGCGCTCCTTCAAAGCCGGCAGGGCGGCGAGCATCTGCTCGCGCAAAGCCGGCGTCAGCTTGCCGGCAAGGTCCTGTCCGCCGGCGATGTGCGGCAGCAGCTGTTCGAGCGCCGCCAAAAGTTCCTTGTCGTTGCTGCCACGGATATAGTGGCCGTTCAGGCTTTCCAGTTTGGCGAAGTCGAAGCGCGCCGGCGAACGGCCTATGGCTGGAAGATCGAAGGCCGCGACCATCTCCTCGGTCGAGAAGATTTCCTGATCGCCATGCGCCCAGCCGAGCCGTACGAGATAATTGCGCATCGCCGCCGGCAGATAGCCCATGGCGCGATAGGCATCGACGCCGAGCGCACCATGACGTTTCGACAGCTTGGAACCGTCCGGCCCGTGAATGAGCGGAATGTGCGCGAAGGTCGGCACACTCCAGCCGAGCGCGTCATAGATGTGCGTTTGTCGGGCGGCGTTGGTGAGATGGTCGTCGCCGCGGATGACGTGCGTCACCGCCATGTCGTGATCGTCCACGACCACCGCCAGCATGTAGGTTGGGTTGCCGTCGGAACGCAGAAGCACAAGATCGTCGAGGTCGGAATTCTGCCAGGTGACGCGGCCCTGCACCCGGTCCTCGATTACGGTCTCGCCGGTTTGCGGCGCCTTCAACCGGATCACCGGTTTGGCGCCGGGCGGGGCTTCGGCCGGATCGCGGTCGCGCCAGCGCCCGTCGTAGAGCTTGGAGCGGCCGTTGCGGCGGGCCGCCTCTCGCATTTCGGCGAGCTCCTCAGGCGTCGCATAGCAGCGATAGGCGCGTCCGGCGGCCAGCAGTTTTTCGGCGACTTCCCGGTGGCGCGTCGCGCGCGCGTGCTGAAACACGATCTCGCCATCCCAGGTCAGCCCGAGCCAGGTGAGACCATCAATGATGGCGTTGATGGCCGCCGCGGTCGAGCGCTCGCGGTCGGTGTCCTCGATTTGCAGCAGCATCTTGCCGCCGAGGTGGCGCGCATAGAGCCAGTTAAACAATGCCGTGCGGCCGCCGCCGATATGCAGGAAGCCGGTGGGGGAAGGTGCAAAACGGGTGATCACGGGGCCGGTCATCGTGCGCCCTGTACCACAGGTGGAGGGTAGCGTGTCAGCGCGATTGACATTGAGCCGAGCGCCGCGTCATGGCATAGGCCGCCGTTCGCGGCATCATTAGCACAGAGTTGGGTTCTAGGAAGCATGGCGAAGGACGACAAGGCGACCGGGGAGGCAATGGCGACCGAGGCCAGCCGCGACTTCATCCGTGACATCGTCCGAGGCGACCTCGATGCCGGCCGCGTCAATGAGGTGGTGACCCGTTTCCCGCCCGAACCCAACGGTTACCTTCATATCGGGCATGCCAAGTCGATTTGCCTGAATTTCGGCGTGGCGCAAGAGTTCGGCGGGCGCTGCCACCTGCGCTTCGATGACACCAACCCGGTCAAGGAGGAGCAGGAGTATATTGATGCCATCGAGCGCGATGTCCGCTGGCTAGGGTTCGACTGGGGCAAGCACCTCTATCACGCCTCCGATTATTTCGAGCAGCTCTACGCCTGGGCCGAGGACCTGATCCGCGCCGGCAAGGCCTATGTCGACGACCAGACGCAAGACGAGATGCGCGCAAACCGTGGCACGCTGACAGAGCCCGGCAAGAACAGCCCGTATCGCGATCGCCCGGTTGAGGAGAACCTCGATCTTTTCCGCCGCATGCGCGCAGGGGAGTTTCCAAACGGCGCCCGCGTGCTGCGCGCCAAGATCGACATGGCGTCTGGCAATATCAATCTGCGCGATCCGGTGATGTACCGCATTCTTCACGCGACGCATCCGCGTACCGGCGGCACTTGGAAAATCTACCCGAGCTACGATTACGCGCACGGCCAGTCGGATGCGATCGAAGGGATCACCCATTCGATCTGCACGCTGGAGTTCGAGGACCATCGTCCGCTCTATGACTGGTTCATCGAAAACCTGAAGGTGCCTTCGCGGCCGCGGCAATACGAGTTTGCGCGCCTGAACTTGACGTACACCGTTCTGTCGAAGCGCGTGCTCACGCTTTTGGTGCGCGATGGTCACGTCAGCGGCTGGGACGATCCGCGCATGCCGACGATTGCAGGGTTGCGTCGCCGTGGCGTTCCGCCGGAAGCGGTCCGCGATTTCGTCAAGCGCATCGGCGTCGCCAAAGCCAACAGTGTCGTGGACGTCGGTATGTTCGAGTTCTCCGTGCGCGAGGCGCTCAACAAAAGCGCGCTGCGGCGCATGGCCGTGTTGCGGCCGATCAAGGTCGTGATCGAGAATTATCCGGAAGGACAGGTGGAGGATCTCGAGGCGATCAATCATCCCGACGATCCGGCGGCCGGCACGCGCAAGATCAAGTTTGGCCGCGAGCTCTATATCGAAGCCGAAGACTTCATGGAAGATCCGCCGAAGAAATTCTTCCGGCTCTCGCCCGGCAAGGAAGTGCGGCTGCGCTACGCCTACTTCATCACCTGCCAGGAGGTGAAGAAGAATGCCGCCGGGGAAGTGGTGGAACTGCGCTGCAGCTATGATCCGGCCACCAAAGGCGGCAACGCGCCGGACGGGCGCAAGGTGAAGGCGACTATCCATTGGGTGTCGGCTGCACATTCGCTGCCCGCCGAGGTGCGCGTCTACAATCCGCTGTTCACCAGGCCCGATCCGGACGCAGCCAATTTCTCCACCGATCTCAACCCACAGTCCCTGGAGGTTTTGACCGGTGCGCGGGTCGAACTGGCGCTGGCGGAGACGAAGTCCGGCGACGTGGTGCAATTCGAGCGCAACGGGTATTTTTGCCTCGATCCGGACTCGAAGCCGGGCGAGCCGGTGTTTAACCGCACCATCGGCCTGCGCGACACCTTCGCCAGGGATGTCGCAAAAGAGAGGGCGACGGGCTAAGGCGCCGCCACCCGGCGCAAGGTTCACAACCGTTCTCCTAGCCAGGCCGTCTAGCGGCCCTACCATGTCGGCAGCACAAACTCGCGCGGCGCTGGGGGCGCCATGGCGGACGGGGAGCAAAACGGCGCACGCGCGCGCGCGAAAGCCTGGGCGGCGGAAATCGACGCTGCGCGCCGGCGCGCCGGGCTTATGCTGCCGGAGCGGCTTGCCGCGCCGGCCGAGCACTTACGTCAGTTGTTGTCGCAATGGGCTCTTGCCGAAGTCGCGCCGGGACGGCTGGTGCCGTGGCTGGCGGTTGCCTTCGGCTTTGGCGTTGTTCTCTACTTCACCGCCGAACGCGAGCCGGCCTGGTGGGCGGCTTCGGGGCTCGCGCTGACGACGATCGTCATCGCTTATGTTGCGCGCCGGCGGCCGATCGGTTTTCCGCTCGCGCTTGGCCTCGCAACCATTGCCGCAGGCTTCGCTGCCGCGACCCTCACCACGCTGCGTGCGGCACATCCAGTCCTGTCGAGCGCGACCTGGCGCGCGCAGGTTACAGGCTTTGTCGAAATACGTGAGGAACGCGCGCGCAGCGATCGCATTGTGGTGCGTGTGCGGGATTTCACCACCCCGCGCATCGCACAAACGCCGGAGCGTGTGCGCGTCGCGGTTCGAAAAGGGACTGCGCCTGCGGTCGGCTCGTTCGTCGCCTTCAAGGCGCATTTGTCGCCGCCGCTTTCGCCGCTCCGGCCGGGTGGCTACGACTTCGCGCGCGATATGTTTTTCCAACGCATCGGCGCATCGGGATATGTGCTCGGTTCGATCAAGAGCGCTGCGCCGCCGCACCCGCCCGGCATCTGGTTGCGCTATGCGGCGGTGGTCGATGGCGTCCGCGAGGCGATCAATACCCGCATCCACGCCGTTCTGCCCGGCGACCGCGGCTCGATTGCGTCCGCTCTGATCACCGGAAAACGCAACGCCATCTCCGAGCCGGTGCGGGACGCGTTCTACGTCTCGAGTCTCGCCCATGTGCTGGCGATCTCCGGCTTTCACATGGCGGTGGTGGCGGGCATCGTGTTTTTCGTGCTGCGCGCAGGTCTCGCATTGTCACCGGCGTTGGCGAGCCGGCGGCCAATCAAAAAATGGGCGGCGATCGCCGCGCTCGTTTCCGCCGCTTTCTATCTCGTCTTGTCCGGTGCGAGCGTGTCGACGCAACGCGCCTTCATCATGGTCACAATTGTGCTCATCGGCGTGCTGCTCGACCGGCCAGCGCTGACCTTCCGTACCTTGACCGTCGCTGCCTTCGCCGTGTTGCTCATCGCACCGCAGGCGGTCGTGCATCCGAGCTTCCAGATGTCGTTTGCGGCGGCACTGGCACTGATCGCGGCCTACCAATACGGCTTGCCGCTTGGCGTATTTTGGCGCGCCGATGCCGACACCTCGCTTGGCGCACGCGCGGCGCTCTGGGGCTCGCGCGAGATCGCGGCCCTCGTTCTCGCCTCCATCGTCGCCGGCCTCGCCACCACGCCTTACGCCGCCTACCACTTCCATCGCGCCGCGCCTTACGGAGTGCTCGCCAATCTTCTGGCCATGCCGGTCGTCTCCGCCTGGGTGATGCCGATGGGCATCCTCGGCGTGCTGACACTTCCGCTCGGCTTCGACGCGCCGTTCTGGCGGCTGATGGGGCAGGGCATCGATTGGATGATCAGGGTCGCGCAGTGGGTCACCAGTCTGCCCGGCGCGGTCGGTCACATACACGCCTTCGGCACGGGCCCCTTGTTGCTCGCCACACTCGGACTGTTGCTGCTCTGCCTGTTGCGCACGCCGCTACGGTTCGGCGGTGCGGCGCTGATGGTGCTGGCCAGCGTCTGGGCGCTCTATACGCCGCGCCCCGACGTGCTGGTCGCCAGCGACGGCCGCGCGGCCGCGGTGCGTGGAGCCGATGGCCGGCTGACCGTCCTGTCGAGCGGGCGCGACACGTTCGCCGTCAAGGACTGGCTCGCCGCCGATGGCGACGGCCGTGACGCCAAGGACAAGTCATTGCACGACGGCGTGACCTGCGATGTCGTCGGCTGTGTCGGGCGGCTCAAGGATGGCCGGCTCGCATCCTTTGCCTTCAAGGCGGACGCCTTCGCGGAGGATTGCACCCGTGCTGCCGTAGTCGTCAGCGCGCGCGAAGCGCCTCAGTCATGCGCGGCGACACTGATCGATCGCCCGGTCTGGAAAAGTCATGGCGCGGTTGCGCTGCGCTGGACCGGTGGCCGGTTCGAGGAGAATTACGCGCGTCCGCCGGGAATGGACCGGCCTTGGGCGAAAGCGAACGCCGACCGGACTGCGGCTGTTTTAAAGCCCGCTGTGCCGCGCAATGTGACACCGCGCAGCGACGATCTTGAGGCCGGCGACTAGTACCGCCGAAACAACCCCACCAGTTTGCCCTGAATGCGCACGCGATTGGGTGGCAGAATGCGCACCTCATAGGCCGTATTGGCGGGCTCGAGCGCGATGGAGGCGCCGCGGCGACGGAAGCGTTTCAGCGTGGCTTCCTCGTCGTCGATCAGCGCCACCACGATGTCGCCAGTGTCAGCAGCCTCCGATTTGCGGATGAGCGCGATGTCGCCGTCGAGAATGCCCGCCTCGATCATCAAATCGCCGCGCACTTCGAGCGCGAAGTGCTCACCGGCGGACAGAAGATCAGGCGGCATGTTGATGGTGTGGCTGCGGGTCTGGATGGCCTCGATCGGCGTGCCGGCGGCGATGCGGCCCATGACCGGCACCGCGATCGGGTGCCCACCGTTGCTGCCGTCCTCGCCGCCCGCCCGCACGCGGCCGAGATCGCCCTCGATGACGCTGGGGGTGAAGCCGCGCGAGCGGGCAAGCCCGTGCCCGACCGAATCCGGGAGCTTGATGACCTCGACGGCACGGGCCCGGTTGGCCAGCCGGCGGATGAAGCCACGTTCCTCCAGCGCCGTAATCAACCGGTGGATACCCGATTTCGAGCGCAAATCGAGCGCATCCTTCATCTCGTCGAAGGAGGGCGGCACGCCGGTCTCGGTTAGCCGCTCGTGAATAAAACGCAGCAGCTCGAGTTGCTTGCGGGTCAGCATTGGTGTCTCTCCCGGTCGCGGCGCAGCCCCCAGACGGCACTGGCCGGAAAACAAATCATGAACGAACACTATCTGTTCGATATGTGTTCCGCAACCATTTAATTTGAGGTGAAAAACTCGAAAGGCCGCTAAAGGGCTAGCTTAAGGATGACACAGGGTGAACCGGCGACCGCGGCGGGCGCGCGCGGCGCACGAATCACCAAGCACTGAGAGCGGGCCAGCGGGGCCATGAGGGAGCTGTCCTGCGCCGGTATCGGGGTAGCGATGGGGCCGTCCGGCGACTGGCTGAGGGTTGCCCTCAGGTAGTCGGCGCGCTCGTCATTGGCGGGGAGGTCGCGACCGAGGCGGGCAGTCTCGGGCACATGGTCGATTTGCGTGCGCCCGGTCAGCCGCCGGATCAGCGGCACCAGGAACAAAAACGCACACACATAGGACGACACGGGATTGCCAGGCACACCTAGGACGTGCGTCGCGCCCAAGCGCCCGTGCATCATCGGCCGTCCCGGGCGTAGGGCGACGCGCCAGAACGACAGATCCAGCCCTTCCGAACGAAGCGCCTGCTGCACCAGATCGTGCTCGCCGACGGAGGCGCCGCCGGTCGTTACCAGTATGTCTGCGTCCGCCTCGCGGGCACGACGCACGGCGGCGACGATGTCCTCGACGCGGTCGCGCGCGATGCCGAGGTCGCTCGCCTCGGCGCCGGCGTTGCGCGCGAGTGCGGAAATAGCAAATCCGTTGGAGTAAACGATCTCGCCCGGACCGGGGTGGCCGCCGGGCGCCACCAATTCGTCGCCGGTGCCGAGTACGGCGACCTTGGGCCGGCGATAGACGGGCACGGTGGGATAGTTCATGGCGGCCGCCAGCATCACGTCGCGATCGTTCAGCCGCTCACCTTTGCGCAGCAACAGATCGCCCTGTTTGAAATCGAGGCCGAGCGGACGCACGTTGCGGGCCTTGCCGGTCGCTTTTTTGATAGTGATGGCGTTGCCGTCGGCTTCGGTCAGTTCCTGGATCACGACCGTGTCGCTGCCCGCCGGCATGACGCCGCCGGTGAAAATGCGCGCGGCCTGTCCGGCACGCACTTCGCCGGCAAAAGGATGGCCGGCGGGGACTTCGCCGATCAACGTGAGCGTGACCGGCGCCGTTGCAACATCCTCGGCGCGCACCGCATAGCCGTCCATGGCGGATACCGCGTCCGGCGGCTGCGTGCGTAGCGCCACCAGATCCTCGGCCAGTACGCGGCTGTCCGCTTGCGTGAGCGCAACCTCTTCCGCCGGCAGTGGCGCGGCGTCCGCGAGCACGCGCGCCAGGGCGTCCGCGACCGGCATCAACGTGGCCATGCGCTCAGCTTCCCGCAGTCCAGGTGCCGGACTTGCCGCCGGTCTTTTCCAGCAGCCGTACGCCTTCGATGCGCATACCTTTCTCGATCGCTTTGACCATGTCGTAGATGGTCAGGCAGGCGATCGACACAGCGGTGAGCGCTTCCATTTCGACGCCGGTTTGGGCGGTAACTTTTACCGTGGCGCGCACAAGAAAGCCGGGAAACGAATGTTCGGGATCGATGTCGATCGAGACTTTGGTGATTGGCAGAGGATGGCAGAGCGGGATAAGGCCGTGCGTGCGCTTGGCGGCCATGATGCCGGCAAGGCGCGCGGCGCCCAGCACGTCGCCTTTGAGCGCATTGCCATCCAGCACTTGGTCGAGTGTCCGAACCGACATGATCACGCGGCCTTCGGCAATGGCCTGCCGCTCGGTCGCGCCCTTGGCGGTGACGTCGACCATGCGGGCCTGGCCGCGCTGATCGAGGTGACTCAAGCCCGCTATCGCGTCGAGGCGGCGCGCGCGCACGGTCGCCTTCCGTGATGCGCGTCGAGGCCGTCTGCGGGCCATTGTTGCCTTGCGAGAGGCCTTCTTACGGCGCGCCGGTGCCTTGCGGGCCGTCTTCCTGCGGCGCACAAGCGGCTTTTTGTGCCTGGCAGGGGGCGTGCGCTTGGCGCCGTGCGGAGCGGCCTTCTTGCGGCAAATCTTGGGGCGTTTGGGCGCCGCTTTACGTCGGGATTTGCGCTTGGTTTTACGTGACCGCGCCATGGGCTAGTCCACCGTCGCGTTGTGAGGGGCGCGGGCGAGCAACGCCCGCGTCGCCGCCGCTACGTCGGCTTGGCGCATCAGGCTCTCGCCAATGAGGAATGTGGAAATTCCGCAGGCGGACAGGCGGGCGAGATCGGCCGGCGTGTGCAGTCCGCTTTCGGCGACCACAATTCGATCGCGCGGGATTTTCGGGGCCAGACGCTCGCAAACGGTAAGGCTGGTCTGAAAAGTGCGCAAATCGCGGTTGTTGATACCAATCAGGCGCGATTTGAGACGCAATGCGCGTTCAAGCTCTTCTTCTTGATGAACTTCAATAAGAACATCCATACTATTGGAAATGGCTGTATTTTCGATTTCTGCCGCCTGTTCATCGTCCACCGCGGCCATGATGATGAGGATGCAGTCTGCGCCGAAAAATCGTAATTCAACAATCTGATAGGGGTCGAAGATAAAGTCCTTCCGCAGCGTCGGCAGGCTGGTCGCCGCGCGCGCTTGGCCGAGAAATTCCGGCCGCCCCTGGAACGACGGCCCGTCGGTAAGCACCGACAGGCAGGTTGCGCCGCCGGCTTCGTAGGCTTTGGCGAGCGAGGGGGGATCGAAATCGGCGCGGATCAGGCCAGCCGAGGGGCTCGCCTTCTTGATCTCGGCGATCAGCGCATAGTCGCCGGCGGCAATCCGTTTCTCGATTGCGGCGATGAAGCCGCGCGGCGCAGGCGCCGCCTTGGCCGCCTGTTCGAGCACGCCGAGCGGGCGGGCCAGCTTGGCGGCGGCGATCTCCTCGCGCTTGTAGGCCTCGATCTTCTTGAGGATGTCCATCATCTGCTCCGGCGCATGATCTTATCCGAAAGCCGCGTCCCGCGTTTCGGAATCATGCGCGTTACGCTTCGGTGGCGTTAGAGACCGCGATCAACCGGTCGAGCCGGCCTTCCGCTTCGCCGCTTGAGACCGATTTGTCCGCGATCTTGGCGGCCTCTTTGAGGTCGGTCGCCTTGCCGGCCACCACCAGCGCCGCGGCCGCATTCAGGATCGCCACGTCGCGGAAGGCGCTCGGCTTGTCTTTCAAGACGTCGAGCAGGGCGGTCGCGTTGTGCTGGGCGTCGCCGCCACGCAACGCCTCGGGCTTGGCGCGCGGGAGACCGACGTCCTCTGGCGCAATTTCGAACGTGCGGATATTGCCCTTTTCGAGCGCAGCCACGCTGGTCGGCCCTGACGTCGTAATCTCGTCGAGCCCGTCGGAGCCGTGCACCACCCATACGCATTCGGAGCCGAGATTCTTCAAGACCTGCACCATCGGCTCGACCCAATGCTTTGAGAACGTGCCGATCATCTGCCGCTTGACGCTTGCCGGGTTCGACAGAGGCCCGAGCAGATTGAAAATGGTGCGGGTGCCCAGTTCGACGCGCGTCGGACCGACGTTCTTCATCGCCGGATGATGCGCGGGCGCAAACATAAACCCGATGCCGGCGTCGCGAATGCAGCGGCCGACTTGCTCGGCGTTGAGCTCGATCTTGACCCCGAGCGCTTGCAGCACGTCGGCGGCGCCCGATTTCGACGACAGCGCGCGGTTGCCGTGCTTGGCGACCGGCACGCCCGCGCCTGCGACAATAAAAGCCGCGCAGGTTGAAATGTTGAACGAGCCCGACGCATCGCCGCCGGTGCCGACGACGTCGACCGCGTCCGGCGGCGCTTTCACGCCCAGCATCTTGGCGCGCATGGTGGTGACAGCGCCGGTGATCTCGTCGACGGTTTCACCGCGCACGCGCAAAGCCATCAGAAGCCCGCCCATCTGCGAGGGTGTGGCTTCGCCCGACATCATGCGGTCGAAGGCTGAGGCGGCCTCGTCGCGGGTGAGGCTGGCGCCGGTTGCGACCTTGGCGATAAGCGCCTTGAATTCGTCGGCCATGCGCCGCCCTACTCAGCCGCGGCGAGCGCGCGCCGGCCGGTCATTCGGCCGGACTTGGCGTTCCAGGCCGCGGCGACGTCGAGAAAATTCTTCAGCATCAGATGGCCGTGCTCGGAGGCGATGCTCTCGGGATGAAACTGCACGCCGTGTACGGGCAGGCTTTCATGCGCCAGCCCCATAATGAGGCCGTCACCGGTTTGCGCGTTAACAGCAAGCACCGTCGGCAAACTTTTTCGCTCGACCACCAGTGAGTGATAACGCGTGGCCTTCAACGGCCCGTCGATGCCGTGAAAGACGCCGCTGCCATCATGTGTGATCTCGAAGACCTTGCCGTGCTGGGGCGCGGTGCGCACGACCTTGCCGCCGAAGGCCTGGCCGATCGCCTGATGGCCGAGGCAGACGCCGAGTATTGGGATGGTGGCGGACGCCTTCGCGATCAAGTCGAGGCAGATGCCGGCTTCGTTCGGCGTGCACGGGCCCGGCGACAGCACGATCGCTTCAGGATTGGCCGCCACCACTGCGGCGGACGAAATCTTGTCGTTGCGGTGCACGACGACGTCCGCCCCCAAGGCGCCCAGATAATGGACGAGATTGAAGGTGAAGCTGTCGTAATTGTCGATCAGGACGATCATGTTTGCTTGCCCAATCAGGGTCTTAAGACCCGGGGCAGAGGGGGTCAAGGACGACCTGGTCGCGCTTCATTCCTCGAGGCGGACGTTTCGCGGTCTCCGCAAAATGAGGCGAAGAAGGGTTACTGCCCGCGCTTGGCCGCGTTGGCGAAACGGCGGGCCTCCTCGGCGGCGCGAAATAAAGCCTTCGCCTTGTTGATGCATTCTTGCTGCTCGGCTTCCGGGGTACTGTCGGCAACGATGCCGGCGCCGGCCTGCACATACATGGTGCCGTCCTTGACCAGCGCGGTGCGCAGCACGATACAGGTGTCCATCTCGCCGGCGGCGGAGAAATAGCCGACCGCGCCGGCATAGAGCCCGCGCTTTTCCTTTTCCAGTTCGTCGATGATCTCCATCGCGCGCACCTTGGGCGCGCCGGAGACGGTGCCGGCGGGAAAGCCGGCGGCGAGCGCATCGAGCGCGTCGTATTTTTCGTCGAGCTTGCCTTCCACGTTCGAGACGATGTGCATGACGTGGCTGTAGCGTTCGATGTAGAACTGGTCGGTCACCGTGACGGTGCCGGTGCTGGCCACGCGGCCGACGTCGTTGCGACCGAGATCGAGCAGCATCAAGTGCTCGGCGCGTTCCTTCGGATCGGCGAGCAGTTCCGCTTCCAGCGCCTTGTCTTCATGCGGCGTCGCGCCACGCGGCCGCGTGCCGGCGATCGGGCGGATCGTAACGGTGTCGCCCGACACTTTGACCAAGATTTCCGGGCTCGAACCGGCCACGGCAAAATCGCCGAAATCGAGATAGTAAAGATACGGCGAGGGGTTGGTGCGCCGTAGCGCGCGGTAGAGCGAGAAGGGTGGCAACATGAACGGTGCTTCGAAGCGCTGCGCCAGTACGATCTGAAAGGCATCGCCGGCTGTGATGTAGTCCTTCGCGCGCAGCACCATCGCTTTGTAATCTTGGGGCGACGTATTCGACTGCATCGGCTGTTCGAGCGGACCTTCATCGATTTCGCCGAGCGACTTGTCGAGCGGCTTGTCGAGGGCGTCGACTACGCCCGACAACCGTTCAATTGCCCGCGTGAGCGCAATGCTTGCGTCGACGCCGGTCTCCGGCCGCACCGGCGTCACCACGGTGAGCGCGTCTTTCACCGCGTCGAACACCACGATCAATGTCGGGCGCACCAACACGGCGTCGGGAATGCCGATCGGATCGGGATTGGGCGGCGGCAAATCTTCCATCAACCGCACCATGTCGTAGCCGAGATAGCCGAACACGCCGGCGGCCATCGGCGGCAGGCTGTCCGGCAATACGATGCGGCTTTCTTTGATCAGCGCGCGCAAAGCCTGCAATGGCGGCTCGTTGAGCGAGGCGAAGTCGTCCGGCTTGGTGCGCGCACTGCGGTTGATCTCGGCGCGGGCACCGTTGGCGCGCCAGATCAGGTCGGGCTCCAGACCGATGATCGAATAGCGCCCGCGCGCTTCGCCGTCTTCCACCAACTCCAGCAGGAAGCTCATTGCCTTGCTGTTGCCGAGCTTGAGATAGGCGGAAACCGGGGTTTCCAGATCGGCGACCAAGGTCGTCCACACCACCTGCGCTTCGCCCCGGTTGTAACGCTCGGCGAAGGCGGTTTGCGACGGTTCGATTTGCATGGGCTTTACTGGTCGGCGCGGCCGATCACCTGGTTCACCAGCGCCTGATTGATGTCGATGCCCATTTCGCTTTCGAGATGGGCGATATATTCGCCGCTGATGTCATCGGCGTAGGAATTTTGCAGCGTACTGGTGAGCGCTTTTGCATCGTCTGAGCCCGCGTCGAGAGTCGGATCGACGACATCGGTGACGCGGAGGACGAAGCGCTCACCGGTCTGTTTGCCTTCGGCGCTGGTGATGCCGTTTTTCGGGGTCTTGAACGCGGCGGCGATGACCTGCGCGGGCAGAAATCCGCTCGGCTTGCCGCGTTGAAGGCCGGCCGCCGTTTGCACCTGCAAGCCGTTATCGCTCGCGAGCTTTGCCAGCGTCGTCTCGCCTTTGAGCTTGCTGACCATCTCCTCGGCTTTGGCGGAAAGGCGCTTGGCAATCTCGTCGTCGTGCCAGCGCTGCTCGACTTTGGCCTTGACCTCGTCGAGCGTGCGTTCGCGCGAGGGCGTGATGCCGACGACGCCGTAATAGAGATAGCCACCGCCGGGCAATTGCAGTGGTTCGGTGTCGGCGCCGACGTCGCTTGCGAAGGCGGCCGCCACGGCATTGGCTTGCATATCAGGAACCGGGTTACCGTCGGCCCCGCGGCCGGAACGGTCGACGGCATCGATGACGCGAACGTTGATGCCGAGCTTCTTGCCGGTTTCCGCGAGCGTGGAGCCAGCCGCGCGCTCATCTTCGATCTTGTCGCGCAGGTCGCCGATCTGCGTTCGGGCGCGGCTTTCGGCAATCCCTTGCTTGATCTGTTGCTTGACGTCCTCGAACGCTTTCTGCGTGCCGGGTTCGATCTTGCCCACGGTCAAGAGCACGGTGCCGAATGCGCCATCGATCGGCTGACTGATCTCGCCGCTCTTGAGTGAAAATGCGGCATCCGCGATCGGCGCTGAGATGATCTGTTTTTTCGTCACCATGCCGAGATCGGTATCGGAAGCTTTGAGGCCCCGCTGCTTGACGAGGTCGGCGAAGCTTTCGCCTTTCTCGATGCGTTCGCGCGCGGCTTTTGCTTCTTCGGCGTTCGGGAAAATGATCTGCTTGACCTCGCGCCGCTCCGGCGTGCCGAACTCGCTTTTGTGTTGATCGTAATAGGTCTTCGCGTCGGCGTCGGTGACGTCGCCCGGCTTGGCGAGCGCCGCCGGCGATAACGCCAGCAACGCGACCTTGCGATATTCGGGCGCGCGGAACAGAACCTTGTGCTCGTCGAAATATTTGCTGAGCTGGTCCGCTCCCGGTGCCGGAACGTTGCCCGCCTGCGCTTCGTTCAGCTGGACATATTCAATCGTACGCTTTTCGTTGCTGAATTGGTTGAGCGCCCGCACGGCCACTTGAGGGATCTTCAACTCGCCAGCGAAACTTTGCGCGATCTGCCGGCGCAGAATCACCTTGCGTTGCGCGTCGATGAAACGCGCCTCGTTATAGCCGGCGTCGCGGATGAGCTGTTCGAAGCGCATGCGGTCGAACTGGCCGTTCGGTCCCCGGAAATTCGGATCGCTAGTGATGCGCTTGGCAATCTCGGCATCGCTGATGCCGAGGCCGAGCGCGCGGGCCTGTTCGTCGAGCGTGGTCTCCGCCACCAGGCGGCCGATGATCTGGCGGTCGAGGCCGAGCGTGCGCACCTGCTCGGGCGTGATCGCTCGGCCGAGGCGCCGGCTCACCTGCCGCAATTGGTCTGTGTAGTACTCACGAAAGTGTTCGAGCGAAATTTCCGTACCGCCGACGGTGATGGCGGCATTGCGCCCGAAGCCGCGGAAGATGTCGCCGATGCCCCAGATCGCAAAGCTGATGACGAGAAAACCCATGATGACGGCAAGGACGCCCTTGCCGAGCCAGGTCGAGGACGCTTTGTGGATGCCACGGAGCATGCGTTTTTCCGGTCAGGCTGACGGTAAGGCGCGTTATAGGGACGGGGCCAAGGCGCTGCAACTCAAGAGCCGTCCCCGGAAGGCCATCAGGGGCGCTCTGGTGTGGGTCCGTTGGGTCTGATAACCGCACGAAAAAAGGGGTTGGACATATGGCCGAGGGGAATCTCCGCCCGTTGGTGGCGGGCAATTGGAAGATGAACGGACTTTTGGCCTCGATCGCCGAACTCGGCAAGATTGTCGCGGCTGCTGCCGATTTACCATGCGAGTTGATGGTCTGCCCGCCGGCGACGCTGCTGGTGGGCTTTGCCGAGGCCGCCAAAGGCAGTCCGGTCGCCATCGGCGGCCAGGACTGCCATCCGCAAGCGTCCGGTGCCCATACCGGGGACATTTCGGCCGAGATGCTGGCCGATGCCGGCGCCAGCGCCGTCATTGTCGGTCATTCCGAACGCCGCGCCGATCACGGCGAAACCGATGAACTGGTGCGTGCCAAGGCGGAGGCGGGCTGGCGGGCGGGGCTGACGGCTATCGTCTGTGTCGGAGAGCAGAAGGCCGAGCGAGAGGCGGGACGGACCCTTGATATCGTTCGCCGCCAGCTCGACGGCTCGCTGCCGGACGGCGCGACCGGGGTTAACCTGGTCGTCGCCTACGAGCCGGTCTGGGCGATTGGAACCGGGCTGACCCCGACCGCCGCGGATGTCGCCGAAGTACACCGTTTTGTACGCCAGCGCCTCGGAGCCCGGTTCGGTAGCGAAGGGCCAAAAATCCGAATTCTCTACGGTGGCTCCGTGAAACCGGCCAATGCCAAGGAATTGCTCGGGGTCGCGGAGGTCAACGGCGCCCTGGTCGGCGGCGCCAGCCTTAAAGCCGACGATTTTCTCGGGATCGCTAGGGCTTACCGCTAGCGGCGACGCAGTGGAAAAGCTGGAAACGATGGTGTAGAGACCGCCGCGAACTTCCTATATGCGGGCAAGTGCTGCCCGGGCCGGACGCCCGGTGCGCCTTGAGTTTTGGACGGATTGGATCTGATGCAGCACGTCGTCATCGTCATTCACCTGATGCTGGTGCTCGCCTTGATCGGCGTGGTGATGCTGCAGCGCTCCGAAGGCGGCGGGCTTGGCATTGGCGGCGGTGGCGGTTTCATGACCAGCCGCGGCACGGCCAACGTGCTGACCCGCGCGACCGCTATTCTGGCGGGACTGTTTTTCGTGACCAGCTTGCTCCTGTCGATTCTGGCGGGCATCAACCGCAAGCCGACCTCGATCTTGCAGGGCGGCGAGAGCGCGCCAACGGCGCCGGCGGTGCCCGGTTCCGCTCCACCCCTGGGCGGCGGCGGAGGCGGTCTGCTCAAGCAGTTGCAGCAGGGCGCACCTGCCTCGCAGGCGCCGGCCACGCCGGTTCCTTCCGGGCCGGCAGTACCGCAGTCGAAGTAGACTTCAAGGGCCGGGCAACCGGCCCTTTCGCTTTACGAGGAACCGGAAAGTTCGGAGCGGTTTGTTGCAAGACTTGGCGTGCGTCCACAGCTACGCACAGGCGCAGGGCGGCTCTGAGGTTTTCGCGCTCGTCGAATCGAACGGGGAGGGCTAAAGGTTGGCTCCCATGGCGCGGTATATTTTCATCACCGGCGGCGTGGTCTCCTCACTCGGCAAGGGTCTCGCTTCCGCGGCGCTCGGTGCGCTGCTGCAGGCGCGCGGCTACAAAGTGCGCCTGCGCAAGCTCGACCCCTATCTCAACGTCGATCCCGGCACCATGTCGCCCTACCAGCATGGCGAGGTGTTCGTCACCGACGACGGCGCGGAGACCGATCTCGACCTCGGCCATTACGAGCGTTTCACCGGGCGGCCCGCGACCAAGCAGGACAACATCACCACCGGCCGCATCTACCAGGACATTCTCGCGCGCGAGCGGCGCGGCGATTATCTCGGCGCCACCATCCAGGTCATCCCGCACGTCACCAACGCCATCAAGGACTTCATCCGCGAGGGCAATGACGGTTTCGACTTCGTCTTGTGCGAGATCGGCGGCACGGTCGGCGACATCGAGGGCCTGCCGTATTTCGAAGCCATCCGGCAGATGGGCAACGAGCTGCCGCGCAACCACGCCGTCTATATTCACCTGACACTGCTGCCGTTCATTCCGAGCGCCGGCGAACTCAAGACCAAGCCGACCCAGCACTCGGTCAAGGAACTGCGCTCGATCGGCATCCAGCCCGATATTCTGTTGTGCCGCACCGACCGGCCGATCCCGCCGGGCGAGCGGCGCAAGCTCGGCCTGTTCTGCAACGTGCGCGAAAGCGCGGTCATCGAGGCGCGCGACGTCGACAATATTTACGCGGTGCCGGAGGCCTATCACGATGCCGGCCTCGACAGCGAAGTGCTCGCCGCTTTCGGCATGGATGCGGGCGCGGGGCCGGACCTCACGCGCTGGCGCACGATCAACGAGCGCATCCGCAATCCGGAAGGCGACGTCACCATCGCCATCGTCGGCAAATACACCGGCATGAAGGATGCCTACAAATCGCTGATCGAGGCGCTCTCGCATGGCGGCATCGCCAACAAGGTGAAGGTCAATCTCGACTGGATCGAGTTCGGACGTGTTCGAAAACGAGGATCCGTCACCCTTCCTTGAGCAGGTCAACGGCATATTGGTGCCCGGCGGATTCGGTCAGCGCGGCGCCGAAGGCAAGATCAGGGCGGCACAGTTCGCGCGCGAGCGGCATGTGCCGTACTTCGGCATTTGCTTCGGCATGCAGATGGCGGTGGTGGAAGCCGCACGCAATCTGTGCGGCATCGAAGAGGCGAACTCGACCGAATTCGGACCGACGAGCGAGCCCGTGGTCGGCCTGATGACTGAATGGATCAAGGGCAACGAAAAGGAGCTGCGCGCCGCCAATGGCGACCTCGGCGGCACCATGCGGCTCGGGGCTTACCCGGCCAAGCTCACGCGCGGAAGCCGCGTCGCAGAGATTTACGGCACGACCGATATTTCCGAACGTCACCGCCACCGCTACGAGGTCAACACCGCTTACAAAGGCCGGCTCGAACAACGCGGCATGCGGTTCTCCGGCATGTCGCCGGACGGCATCCTTCCCGAAATCATCGAATACGCCGACCATCCCTGGTTCGTCGGCGTGCAATTCCATCCCGAGCTGAAATCGCGGCCGTTCGCGCCACATCCCCTGTTTGCCTCGTTCGTTGGCGCGGCAGTGGAGCAGAGCCGGCTGGTCTAGAGGCGGGCTCCTGCCGGGCGTTTGCAACCATGCTATACTTTCAGCTCGATTGGCCTCCGCCGGGGTGTCGAAAGTGTCTGCAACCGATAAAGAGTTTGCCGGCTCAATTCCCGAGCTCTATGAAACATTTATCGTTCCGCTTATTTTTGAATCCTATGCACGCGATCTCGCGAACCGCATCGCTGCAATCGGGCCGCACGACGTGCTGGAGACCGCGGCTGGAACCGGTGTCGTGACCCGAGCGATGGCGTCGCGGCTTCCCGCGGATGCGCGCATCGTGGTGACCGATCTCAATCAACCGATGCTCGACCATGCGAAGGCCAAGCAAGCCCCGGATAAAAGAATTGTGTGGCAACAGGCCGATGCGCTCAAGCTCCCGTTCGAGGATCAAGGCTTCGACGCGGTTGTCTGCCAATTCGGCGCGATGTTTTTTCCGGACAAGGTTCAAGGCTACCGGGAAGCGCGCCGCATGCTCAAACCGGGCGGTTGTTATGTGTTCAACGTCTGGGACCGGATTTCCGAAAACGAGTTCGCCGATGTCGTGACGCAGGCGCTGGCAATTCTATTTCCGCAGGATCCGCCGCAGTTTCTGGCACGCACGCCGCACGGCTACTACGACGTCGATCAAATCCGCGCGGAGCTGATTGCCGCGGGGTTTTCTGCGGTATCGGTCGATGCCGTGGACGATAGAAGCAAAGCGTCCTCCCCGAGGCATCCTGCGGTTGCTTATTGTCAGGGCACGCCGCTAAGAAACGAAATCGAGGCGCGCGACGCATCACGCCTGGAAGAGGCGACCGCTCATGCCGCGCAAGCGATAGCGCGTCAGTTCGGAGACGGCGCTGTCGACGGCCGTATCCGCGCCTTCGTCATTACCGCCACGCGTTGAGCGGACTGGAAACGATGGCCCGCGGTCTCGACCATATCGTCCACGCCGTGCGCGACCTCGACGCCGCGGCCGCGCTTTACAAGAGCCTCGGCTTTACCGTCGGCGCACGCAACAAGCATTCCTGGGGCACGCACAACTACCTTGTGCAGATGCCCGGTGTCTTCATCGAAATCCTGACGCTGGCGGAGCCCGACAAGCTCGGCGACGACGGCTTCTCCAAAATGTTCGGTGCCTATACTGGCGAGTTCCTCAAACGGCACGAAGGGCTGTCGCTGCTCATTCTTGAATCGCAAGACGCGCAAGCCGACGAAGCGGCATACCGTACGGCGGGAATCGCGGCCTCCGAGGCTATGCGCTTTGAGCGCGAGGGCAAACGGCCGGATGGCTCGCCCGTGAAGGTCGCATTCTCGCTTGCTTTCGCCGAAGACAAGCAAGCACCCGACATCCATTTCGCCACCTGCCAGCAGCACTATCCGGAAAACTTCTGGAACCCGGCCTTTCAGAAACACGCCAATGGGGCGTTGGGTGTTGCCGGCGTCGTGGCCGTGGCGGAGGAGCCATCGCACCACAAGATTTTCATGCAGGCCTTCGCCGGCGCTGAAGCGATCATGAGCGGCGATGGTTTTCGCATCGCCACGCCGCGCGGCACGATCGAGGTCGTCACGCCCAATGCGTTTGTCGCGCGCTTCGGCGTTGCTGCACCGGACTGCGCCGATGGCATGCGGCTTGCGGCCATCCGCTTCAGCGTGGCCGATGCCGGTCTCATGCAGGACGTGCCGGAACTGGCGGGCATTGCCGGCCTTTACGCCGAAAATGCCGCGATCGTCGGCGCCAACGATGCGATGGGCGCGGTGCTGGTGTTCGAACCTTCCCGTTGACCGAGGCGGTGGCCCGCTTCATGGTCCGCCCCGCGAGGATACACCGTGGACCAAAGCCTGCTTCCCAATGCCGCCGTCTCGGTCGGCGCCGTCCGGTTCGGCAACGACCTGCCGCTGGCGCTGATCGCCGGCCCCTGCGCGCTTGAATCGCGCGCGCATGCGCTTGAAATGGCGGGGGCGCTGAAGGAGATCGCCGGCAAAGTCGGCGTCGGGCTCGTCTTTAAAACCTCGTTCGACAAAGCCAACCGCACGTCGTCACGCTCCGCGCGAGGAATGGGTCTCGAGGCCGCGCTGCCGATCTTCGCCGAGATCCGCGAGACATTGAAAATCCCTGTGCTCACCGACGTGCACGACGCCGCGCAGTGCAGCGCCGTCGCGCAAGCCGTCGACGTGTTGCAAATCCCGGCTTTCCTGTGCCGGCAGACCGATCTGTTGATCGCCGCCGCCAAGACCGGCAAGACGATCAACGTCAAGAAGGGCCAGTTCCTTGCGCCCTGGGACATGAAGAACGTGGTCGAGAAAATCACCGGCGCCGGCAACCGCAATGTGCTGGTCACCGAGCGCGGCGTGTCCTTCGGCTACAACACATTGATTTCGGATATGCGCGCGCTGCCGATCCTCAAGCGCGACACCGGCGCACCGGTGATTTTCGATGCCACCCATTCGGTGCAGCAGCCGGGCGGTCAGGGCACGTCCTCCGGAGGCCAGCGCGAATTCGTTCCCGTGCTCGCGCGTGCGGCGGTTGCGGTCGGGGTCGCCGGCGTGTTCATCGAGACGCATCAGGATCCCGATCGCGCGCCCTCCGACGGACCCAACATGTTGCCGCTGAAACAGATGGAAGGGCTGCTGCGCGACCTCGTCGATTTCGACCGGCTGGCCAAACGTTGACCGACCGAACCAGTTAAATGACCCGCACGCTCAATCTCGTCGCGTTCGTGGTGTTCGCGAGCGCGCTGTTCATGCGCACCACGGACCCGATTATTCCGCAGATCGCGGCCGGGCTCAATGTGGAGCCTGCGACTGCTGCGCTGCTATCGACCGCTGCGACCTTGCCTTACGCATTGGTGCAGCCGCTTGTCGGCGCGCTTGCCGACATGTTCAGCAAGGCTTGGCTGATGCTGCTCAGCCTGCTGATCCTCTCCGTCGCGACACTGGTATGCGGGTTCGCCGGCAATTTCGAAATCCTGATCATCGCCCGCGTGATAGCGGGGCTGGCGGCCGGCGGGGTGATCCCGATCTCGTTCGCGTTTGTCGGCGACAAGATTCCGATCGCCGAGCGCCAGGTCGCCATGGGCCGGCTGCTGTTTGCGATCATGACCGGAAATCTTCTGGGCGCGGCGCTGGCCGGGGTGATCGCCGACATGGTCGGCTGGCGCGGCGTGTTCTTTGCTACTGGCGCCTTCGGCCTGTTGGTGCTGGCGGCGGCGGTGCCGGGTTTCCTCGGAATGAAGGAAGATGCGGGACGCTTCGATCTGTCGACTTTGGTCCCGAACTACGTCTCGATATTCCGCAACCCGCTGGCCAAGATCTGCTTTGGCGCGGTGTTTCTGGAAGCGTGTGTTCATGTACGGCTGCTTTCCCTATATTGCGACCATGCTGCACGAGGCCGGTGAGACGCGGGCCTCCATTGCCGGCATCGTCATTGCCGCGTTCGGCATCGGCGGCGCGGTCTACGGCGTGAGTCGTGTCGCGGGTGCTGCCGATGCTTGGCGAGCAGCGCATGATGCGCATCGGCGGCACCACGATGGGTTTTTGTCTCTTGGTGATCGCCGGCACATTTGTCTGGCCGATCGAATTCGCCAATTTTATGCTACTCGGCTTCGGCTTCTACATGCTGCACGCGGTCGTACAAATCTACGCCAGCGAATTGTCGACGAAAGCGCGCGGTTCGGCCATGGCACTGCACTCTTTCTTTTTCTTTCTCGGCCAAGCGGCCGGCCCGATCGTCTACGGCGCGGGGCTGTCGTCCAGCATCGGCATCCGGCCGGTGCTCGTGGTCGGCGCCGTCGTGCTGTTCGGCGTCGGCCTCATCTGTGCGCACTGGCTGCGCAGGCCCGATCCCATGGGCGCGGGCGTATGATCCCGACACGAGGGAACCGGCTCTCGGTTAAAATCACACGACGATAAATGTTAGCCGCGCCCGCGATAGGGCGCGACGCCCTGGTCGGGCGGCAGCCACACGTCCTTTGGCAATCGTCCCGATTGCCAAAACACGTCAATCGGCATGCCACCGCGCGGATACCAATAACCGCCGATGCGCAAATATTTCGGTTTGAGCAGCGCTATCAGTTTCTTGCCGATGGCGACGGTGCAGTCTTCATGGAAGGCGCCGTGATTGCGGAAGCTCGCAAGATAAAGCTTCAGCGACTTCGAACTCGACCAGAAAACGCCCAGGCACGTAGTCGATCACCAGATGCGCGAAGTCTGGCTGGCCGGTGATTGGGCAGAGCGTGGTGAACTCGGGCGCGGTAAAGCGCGCAACGTAATTTGTGTCCGGGTGCGGATTGGGCACGCGGTCGAGCACCGCCTTATCGGGCGAGGCCGGGAGGGGCGATGGGCGCCCAAGCTGAAGCCGTTTTTTCGCCATGGCCATGCAATGCCCCGGCGGGGCGGGACATGACAAGGGGGTTGTCCATCCTGTAGAAGCGCGGCCAAGACCCGCGCGCATGACCCCGAAAAATGCATACCGGTATTCGGACAAGTCATGCGCCTCTTGAAAATCGCCGGACCTCGCCATGACTGCAATTACCGACATAATCGGCCGCGAAATCCTCGATTCCCGCGGCAATCCCACCGTTGAAGTCGACGTGGTGCTGGAGGACGGCGCTTTCGGCCGCGCCGCGGTGCCGTCCGGCGCCTCGACCGGCGCGCATGAGGCGGTCGAGCTGCGTGACGGCGACAAGGCGCGCTACGGCGGCAAGGGGGTGACCAAGGCGGTCGACGCGGTCAATGGCGAGATCTTCGACGCCATCGGCGGCATGGACGCCACCGCGCAGACCAAGATCGACGCCATCATGATCGCGCTGGACGGCACGCCCAACAAGGCTAGGCTCGGCGCCAACGCCATCCTCGGCGTCTCGCTTGCGGTGGCCAAGGCGGCGGCGGTCTCGCAAGGCGCGCCGCTTTACCGCTATGTCGGCGGCACCGCCGCGCGGCTATTGCCGACGCCAATGATGAACATCGTCAATGGCGGCGTGCATGCCGACAACCCGATCGACTTCCAGGAATTCATGATCATGCCGGCCGGCATGCCGAGCTTCGCCGAGGCGTTGCGCGCGGGCTCCGAGATTTTTCACACGTTGCGTGCCGAATTGAAGGCCAAAGGTTTCAACACCAATGTCGGCGACGAAGGCGGCTTCGCGCCGAATTTGAAATCGGCGGAAGAAGCGCTCGATTTTGTCGTGAAGGCGATCGGCAAGGCCGGCTACAAGCCGGGCAGCGACGTTTTTATCGCGCTCGATCCGGCCGCGAGCGAATTCTACAAGGACGGCGCCTACGTTTATGAAGGCGAGGGCAAGACACGCACGCCGAAACAGCAAGCCGAATATCTGGCGAGCCTTATCAAAAACTACCCAATCGTCTCCATCGAAGACGGCATGGCCGAAGACGACTGGGACGGCTGGAAGATCGTCACCGATTTGATCGGCGACAAATGCCAGCTCGTCGGTGACGATGTGTTCGTCACCAACGTCGATCGGTTGCGCAAAGGTATTGCGGACGGCATCGCCAATTCGATCCTGATCAAGGTCAACCAGATCGGCTCCCTGACCGAAACGCTGGCCGCCATCGAAACCGCGCACAAAGCCGGTTACACGGCGGTGATGTCGCATCGTTCCGGCGAGACGGAAGATTCGACCATCGCCGATCTCGCGGTCGCCACGAACTGCGGCCAGATCAAGACCGGCTCGCTCGCCCGCTCCGACCGTACCGCAAAATACAATCAACTCCTGCGCATCGAGGAGGAACTGGGCGATCAGGCGAAATATGCCGGCAAGACGGCGTTTAAAATCGCGCGTTGACCGGCGCGGTCTGCAATTATTCGAATATGCTAAAGTCGTTCGGGCGACTTGCCTTGCGCGGCAAGACGGCACAAAATCTGCGGGCACATTGGGGTGCAGCTATGGATCAAGCGACTGTTCCTGCCATCAACGACCGCCGCCGCGCCACCGCGCGTCTTGCCGATGAGATCGCGCAATCGGTTGACGCCGCCCGCGCGGTCGAGAAGCCGTTTTTCCATCTCGAATTCGATCACGTCTTTCCCGATGACGTCTATGCGTGGATCCTCGCGCTGATGCCGAACTCGTCCGACTACCGGCCGATGCACGGGCGCAGCAAAGGCCACGATCTCGAAGACGGCACGCATACGCGCGTGAAGATCGATCTCTTCCCCGAATACATCCGCAACCTGCCGCCGCAGAAGCGCGCACTGTGGGACGTGGTGGGTCGCGCGCTGACATCCGAAAAAGTGAAGCAGGCCTTCATACGGCGTCTGGCGCCGGGTCTGGAAAAACGGTTCGGCAAGGATTTTGCCAAGGTCGGCATGTATCCGATCCCGATCCTGACGCGCGACATTCCGGGTTACCTGATCACGCCGCATACCGACACGCGTTGGAAGGGCATCACGGTCCAGCTTTATCTGCCGGCGGACGATTCCAATACCGACATCGGTACCATCTTCCACGACGTTATGCCCGATGGCTCGAAGCCGAAGGCGGCGCAGATGCGCTTTGCACCCAACACCGGCTATGCCTTTGCCGTCGGTTCCGACACCTGGCATTCGGCCGATGCAGTGCACGACCGGGTGAAAACGCGCGATTCGATCCTGCTCACCTATTTTGTCGACCAGGGCGCGCTGAAGATCCTGCGCAATCGCGGCAAGCGGATCGGCAATTTCGTGCTCAACGAGTTCCGCCAGCGGGTTTAGGCGCCATTAAAACCGCTTTAACGTGGATGGCGCATCTTCGCCGACCATGGTCACCCACCGCCGACGCCGCACCATCCTGACCGTGCTCGGGCTTTACAGCTTTGCGGCGCTATACGTCGGCTTCTTCGGCGTCAATGCCTTTACCGGCGCCCACGGTCTGCGCGCGCAGGCGAGCCTCGAACACGAGATGGTCGTCATGCAAAAAGAGCTCGCAGATGTCAAAGCCGAACGCGCGCTGTGGGAGCGACGCGTATCGCTGTTGCGAACCGACCGCATCGACCCCGATATGCTGGATGAGCGCGCCCGCTTGCTGCTGGGCTATGTCGACCCGCGCGATGTGACGCTGTTCCTCCACCCGAAATAGCAACCCGGCTCCGGGCAGGGCGTTATGCCCCTGCGGCGGAGCGATCCGATCACGTGATCAAGCCGTTGCGAGCGTTCGCCGCAGGGCGCAGGAGCGCCCTCGCGCTTCCTCCGGTTGGCGATATAAGCTATGGGGGTCAGCCTTTCAGTCTGCGCCCCGCCCAGGAGTGCCCATGGCCTCGCCCAAATCAGCGCCAAAGTCAGCGCCCAAGTCCTCGTCTGGGTCCAACCCGAAGAAAAGCGCGAGCGCGGACGGCAAACCGGTCGCTATCGACGGCAAGCCGGTGCCCGAATTCAGCAAAGAGCAGGACCTCGCCGCCTACCGCGCCATGCTGACCATCCGCCGCTTCGAAGAAAAGGCGGGCCAGATGTACGGCATGGGGCTGATCGGCGGCTTCTGCCACCTCTATATCGGCCAGGAAGCGGTCGTCACCGGCATGCAGATGGTGCTCAAGCCCGGCGACCAGGTGATCACCGGCTATCGCGACCACGGCCACATGCTCGCCTGCGGCATGGACCCGAAGGGCGTGATGGCGGAACTAACCGGCCGCACCCACGGCTATTCCCGGGGCAAAGGCGGCTCGATGCACATGTTCAGCGTCGAAAAAGGGTTCTTCGGCGGCCACGGCATCGTCGGCGCGCCCGCACCGCTCGGCACCGGCCTTGCCTTCGCCAACCATTATCGTGGCAACGATCACGTCTCGCTCACGTATTTCGGCGACGGCGCTTCCAATCAAGGCCAGGTCTACGAAAGCTTCAACATGGCTGAGCTGTGGAAACTGCCGGTGATCTACATCATCGAGAACAACCGCTACGCCATGGGCACCGCCATCACGCGTTCCTCGGCGACGACCGATCTGTCCAAGCGCGGTCTGTCGTTCAACATTCCGGGCGAGCAGGTCGACGGCATGGACGTCCGCGCGGTGAAAGCCGCTGGTGAAAAGGCCGCCGCGTGGTGCCGCGCCGGCAAGGGCCCCTTCATTCTGGAAATGCTCACCTATCGCTATCGCGGGCACTCGATGTCAGACCCGGCCAAGTACCGCACGCGCCAGGAGGTGGACGAGGTACGCACACATCACGATCCGATCGACATGGTGCGCCATCGTATCTTGGAAAAGAAACTCGCGACCGAAGATGCGCTGAAGAAAATTGACGGCGAAGTGCGCGACCTCATCAACGAGGCCGCCGAATTCGCCACCCACGACCCGGAGCCCGATCCGTCCGAGCTCTATACCGACGTCTACCGCGCATGATCCCGAAAAGTGGGAACGGGTTTACGGATATGATCATGCGCAACGTAAAAATTGCAGCCGCGTATAGGACGCCCTGACGCCCATGCCGACCGAAGTTCTCATGCCTGCGCTCTCGCCCACGATGGAGAAGGGTAACCTCGCCAAGTGGCTGAAGAAGGAGGGCGATAAGGTTAAATCGGGCGATGTGATCGCCGAGATCGAAACCGACAAGGCGACCATGGAAGTGGAGGCCGCCGATGAAGGGACACTCGGCAAAATTCTCGTTCCGGAAGGGACCGCCGATGTCGCGGTGAATACGCCGATCGCCGTCATCCTCGGCGATGGTGAAGACAAGTCCGCGATCAAGGACGCCAAGCTAACGCCGTTGCAAATGGCCGCCGAGTCGGCGCCGCCCGCCAATGCGGAACCGCCGAGGGCGACACCCGCCGCGCCGCAAGCCGCGAAAGCGCCCGAGGCACCCGTAGTCCATGCGGCCAGCGATCCCGACATACCCGAAGGCACCGAAATGGTCAGCATGACCATGCGCGAAGCCTTGCGCGACGCCATGGCCGAGGAGATGCGCCGTGACGGCGACGTGTTCGTGATGGGCGAAGAGGTCGCCGAATATCAGGGCGCCTACAAGGTCACGCAAGGGTTGCTACAGGAGTTCGGGCCGAAGCGCGTGATCGACACGCCGATCACCGAGCATGGTTTCGCCGGCCTCGGCGTCGGCGCGGCGATGGCCGGTCTGAAACCCATCGTCGAGTTCATGACGTTCAACTTCGCCATGCAGGCGATGGACCATCTGATCAATTCCGCCGCCAAGACGCTCTATATGTCCGGCGGACAGATGGGCTGCCAGATGGTCTTCCGCGGTCCGAATGGCGCGGCCGCCCGCGTCGGCGCCCAGCACAGCCAGGATTATTCGTCCTGGTATTCGCACGTGCCAGGACTGAAGGTAATCGCGCCGTCGACCGCCGCCGATGCCAAGGGCCTGTTGAAGGCGGCGATCCGCGATCCCAATCCGGTTGTCTTTCTCGAAAACGAAATTCTCTACGGCCATTCCTCGCCGGTGCCCAAGCTCGATGACTTTGTCCTGCCGATCGGCAAGGCGCGCATCGCGCAAGCCGGCTCAGACGTCACCATCGTCGCCTGGTCGATGGGCATGACCTATGCGCTATTGGCGGCCGACGAACTCGCCAAGGACGGCATCAACGCTGAAGTCATCGACCTGCGCACGCTCAGGCCGATGGACATCGACACCATCGTCGAGTCGGTTAAGAAGACGGCGCGCCTGGTGACGGTCGAAGAGGGCTGGCGTCAGTCGGGCGTCGGCGCCGAGATTGCAGCGCAAGTGATGGAGCGCGCCTTCGATTATCTCGACGCGCCCGTGCTGCGCATCACCGGCAAGGACGTGCCAATGCCCTATGCCGCCAACCTGGAAAAGCTAGCGCTGCCATCGGTCGCCGAGGTGATCGAGGCGGTCAAAGCCGTCACTTATCGGTAGCGCGCGTTATGCCCACAAACATCCTCATGCCGGCGCTGTCGCCCACCATGGAGAAGGGCAATCTCGCCAAGTGGCTGAAGAAAGAAGGCGACGCGGTGAAATCCGGCGACGTCATCGCCGAGATCGAGACCGACAAGGCCACGATGGAAGTGGAGGCTGCCGACGAAGGCACGCTCGCCAAGATCGTGGTGCCGGAAGGAACGCAGGACGTCGCTGTCAATTCGGTGATCGCAGTGCTGGCGAGCGAAGGCGAGGATGTGAAGGCGGCCGCCGCAGGCGCCGCCAACGCGCCGCCGAAGCCGGCCGAAGCACCCAAAGCGGTTGAAGCGGCGAAACCTGCACCGAAAGCAGAAGCGCCGAAACCCGCAGCAGCGCCGGCGCCTGCGCCAATATCGGCGCCTGCTCCGGGACCTCGCCCGCCGGGCAACCGCATCTTTTCCTCGCCGCTCGCCCGCCGCCTTGCGAAAGACGCCGGTATCGATTTGTCGCGCGTTTCAGGCTCCGGCCCGCATGGCCGCGTCATTGCGCGCGATATCGAACAGGCAAAATCCGGCAAGGGTCTGCGGGCGCCCGGGGTTGCACCCGCCGCCGGCGGCGCGCCGGCAATCGCTCCGGCCATGTCGGACCAGCAGATTATGTCGCTCTACGAGGAGGGCTCCTACGAGCTCATCCCGCATGACGGCATGCGCCGCACCATTGCCCAGCGGCTTACGGCCGCCACGCAATCGATGCCGACCTTCTATCTCACGGTCGATTGCGACATCGGCAAACTGATGGCCGCGCGCGAGGAGATCAACGCCTCCGCACCCAAAGGCGCGGACGGCAAGCCAGCCTACAAGCTCTCGGTCAACGATTTCGTCATCAAGGCGCTCGCGCTCGCGCTTCAACGCATTCCCAACGCCAATGTCAGTTGGACCGAAGCGGCGCTGCTCAAGCACAAGCACTCCGACATTGGCGTTGCGGTCGCGTTGCCGTTCGGTCTGATCACGCCGATCATCCGACAGGCCGAGAGCAAGTCGCTGTCCGCCATCTCGAATGAAATGAAAGACCTGGCCGCCCGCGCCAAGGCCAAGAAGCTGAAACCGCACGAATACCAGGGCGGCACCTCGTCGGTCTCGAACCTCGGAATGTATGGCATCAAGGACTTCACCGCCGTGATCAACCCGCCGCAGTCGTCGATCCTGGCGGTCGGCACCGGCGAAGAACGCGCGGTCGTGCGCAAAGGGCAACTGGTGCCGGCGACGATTATGAGCGTGACCTTGTCCTGCGATCACCGCGCGGTCGACGGCGCGCTCGGTGCCGAACTGATCGGCGCCTTCAAGATGTTGATCGAAAACCCGGTTATGATGATCGTCTAGGACGTGGCATCGCACGTGGCTCCAGGGCGAAAGGTCCGACCATGCGTCACGTTCCCGTCATCACCATCATTGCCGCCGTGCTGTTTTTCGTCAGCCCTTTTGGCATCGATTTGTTCTATGGCGCCTTCCTGTCCAGCGAGACGATTTCCAACAGCCTTTCGCAATTCCTGCTGGGGATCGTTCTGGCGGTCGTCGCCGTGGTTGCGTTGCTGGAATGGACGGTGAAGTTTTATCTGCGCCGCCACCGCGGCAAAATCGCGGGTCGCTGACATGAAATTCGAGTTTCGTCCCGCCCAAAAATCGGACGCCGCGGCGCTGGCAATCCTGATCGACATCGCCGGCGAGGGGATGCCGAGTTACATATGGTCGCGGATGCGCGAAAGCGGCCAGTCGGCATTCGAAGTCGGCCGCGCGCGGGCGGCGCGCGAGGAAGGTGGTTTCTCCTACCGCAATGCCACCGTCGCCGAGGTTGACGGCGAGGTTGCGGCCATGCTGGTCGACTACCGGCTCGACGATCCCTACGACACCGGCGATCTGAGCGCCTTGCCTGATGTCGTGCGCCCGCTCATCGAACTGGAGGCCAAGGCGCCGGGTTCCTGGTACGTCAATGTCCTCGCCGTATTTCCCGAGTTTCGCAGCCACGGTATCGGGGCTCGTCTGCTCGCATTTTCCGAGCAGCGGGCGCGTGCGCAAGGCGCAACATCCATGAGCATTATTGTCGCCAGCGAAAACGCGGGTGCGATACGGCTATATGCGCGTTCCGGCTACCGCGAAAACGCCCGCGCGCCGGCGGTGCAATTTCCCGGCTGCGCGCACGGCGGAGATTGGGTGCTTTTGGTCAAGCCGGTTTGAGCGAGCGGACGAACTAGGCGACCAGTCCGCCACGCTGCGGCTCGCCGTTGAACAATTGGACGGCACTGGAGAGTGGCGCCGGCCGGCCCAGAAAATATCCTTGCGCCTTTTCGACACCGAGCGTCTTCAGCGTGTTGAGCTCGGATGCGGTTTCCACGCCTTCGGCGATCAGCTTGCTGCCGGTGTCACGCGCGAACATGATCAACGCGGATGCAAGCGCACGGCGCGCGGGGTCGAGGTCGATATGCCGAGTGAGACCCATGTCAAGCTTGATGATGTCGGGCCGCAAGTGGAGGATGTGCTGGAGGCTGGAATAGCCGGCGCCGGCATCGTCGACAGCCAGACGAACGCCGCCCTGGCGCAGCGGCTGCAACACCGCGAGCAGGCCATCGTAGTCAGCGACATGGGCATGTTCGGTGACTTCAATGACAACTCGATCGAGCGGCAGCGGAGCGAGCACGTCCAGGAATTCATGACTGAGGATTGTTTCCGGCGAGGCATTTACGGCGAGATAGGCTTCGTTCGGCAACGAGGCAAATGCCGTAAACGCCATGCGCATGGCCGCGAGCTCGAGCTCGACGCCGAGGCCGGCATCGGCGGCTTCACGAAACCAGAGATCGGGTGTCCGTCTCGGCTCAGCCGAAAAGCGCGCAAGGCATTCAAGCCCGAGCGGGATCCGCCTGGCGACGTGCCAAATCGGCTGATAGACAATCGACATGCGTTCGGCGACGATGACATCTTTGATGCGGGAGAGCTTTTGCTGGATCTCATTTTTCGATGCGACCTCGCGACTGATCTCAAAGGCGGCGAGCTCCGCAAAGGCGCGCATCATCTGCAAGTCGCGCTCGTTGAGCGAGTTGTTGGCCTCGCGGCCGAGGCAACAGAACATGCCGTAGGCACTGCCGTCGGGGAGACGGATTGGCACACTGATGTGCGTGCCGATCGGCACCGCCGCGGTGATGGGCAGCGCCTTTGCGATCGGCTCGTTCGCGGTGTCGGCGATCAGTTCGGGCAGGCGTCCCTCGAGGATGTGCCGGCAGTAGATGTCGTCGAGCGGCATCGAGTCGCCCGGTTTGATCAAAGCTTCAAAGCCCGGTGCGTCGACATGGTGAAATACCGATGTATCGTCGACGAACTCCGACACGTAGGCCACCTCCATGCCGAGGTGCGTGCGAATAACCTGCAAGGCACGTTGAATCGTATTTGACTCAGCGCCGGCGCCGCCCTGCGCCGACGTGATAAAGTCCAAGAGATCGCTTCCGCTTTGCGGTTGCATCATGGCCACGGTTCCCGCTCGAAGCCTTTCACAGGGCCGCGAGCGTGGCATAGTGGCGCGTGGAAGGGCGGTTTTCCGGCGTCTATAGATAAGGAATTATGACTTGGTCGCCGCCCCCGGCGCGGTTAAAAACATGGCCACTCGGTATTTCTGCAGACTGTTCCCTGCCGGTCGACCGCCCCGCATTTCCGTTTCATGACCAGCGAAAGCCCGTTGTATGGCCGACACTTCCTTCGACGTCCTCATCATCGGTTCCGGGCCGGGCGGCTACGTTGCCGCCATCCGTTCCAGCCAACTCGGTTTCAAGACGGCAATCGTCGAGCGCGACTGGCTCGGCGGCATCTGTCTCAATTGGGGCTGCATTCCGACCAAGGCGCTGCTGCGCTCGGCGGAAATCTTCCACTACATGCAGCACGCCAAAGACTATGGGCTGAAGGCCGACAATGTCGGTTATGACCCGGAGGCGATCGTCAAGCGTTCGCGCGCTGTGTCGAAGCGGCTCAACGACGGCGTCGGCTTCTTGATGAAGAAAAACAAGGTGTCGGTCATTTGGGGCGAGGCGGCGATCGACGCGCCCGGTAAAGTGACGGTGAAGCCATCGAAGAGCGAGGCGCCGAAAGGGGCGCTTCCGCCCGGCTCGTACCAAGCCAAGCACATCATCGTCGCGACCGGCGCGCGCCCGCGCGTGCTGCCGGGGCTGGAGCCGGACAAGAAGCTGGTCTGGACCTATTTCGAGGCGATGGTGCCGACGTCGATTCCCAAATCGCTGCTGGTGGTCGGCTCCGGCGCCATCGGCATCGAGTTTGCGTCCTTCTTCCGCAACTTTGGGTCCGAAGTCACGGTGGTCGAGGTGCTGCCGCAAATCCTGCCCGTGGAAGATCACGAAATTCAGGCCTTCGCCCGCAAGAGTTTCGAGAAGCAAGGCATCAAGATCCTCACCAATGCCAAGGTCACCAAGCTCGACAAGAAAGCCGACAGCGTCACCGCCACCATCGAGGAAGGCGGAAAATCGCAGACGCTCACAGTCGAGCGCGTCATCTCCGCCGTCGGCGTCGTCGGCAATATCGAAAATCTAGGGTTGGAAAAGCTCGGCGTGACGACCGAGCGCGGCATCATCAAGGTCGACGCATTCAACAAGACGACGGTTCCCGGCATCTACGCCATCGGCGACGTCTCCGGTCCGCCGATGCTCGCGCACAAAGCGGAGCACGAAGGCGTCATTTGCATCGAGGCGATCAAGGGCCTGCATCCTCATCCGATGAACAGACTGATGATCCCGGGCTGCACCTATTGCTCGCCGCAGGTGGCCTCCGTCGGGCTGACCGAACAGGCGGCCAAGGAAAAAAAGCTCGATATCCGCGTCGGCCGTTTTCCCTTCATCGGCAACGGCAAGGCGATTGCGTTGGGCGAGGACCAGGGTCTGGTGAAAGTCATCTTCGACAAGAAGACCGGCCAGTTGCTCGGCGCCCACATGGTCGGCGCCGAGGTGACCGAACTGATCCAGGGCTATGTGGTGGCGATGAACCTGGAAACCACCGAAGAAGAATTAATGCACACGATCTTCCCGCATCCGACATTATCCGAAATGATGAAGGAAGCGGTGCTCGACGCCTATGGGCGTGTGTTGAATATGTAAGGCGTCACGGCAAACGCCGGGGGAGAAACAGCGATGGCCAAATTTAACAACATTCTCGAAACCATCGGGCGCACGCCGGTGGTCAAGATCAACAAGCTGGCGCCCAAGGGCATCAATCTTTACGTCAAGATCGAAGCCTTTAATCCGCTCGGCTCGGTCAAGGATCGGCTCGCGCTCGGCATCATCGAGGCGGCGGAAAAGTCCGGCGAGCTCAAGCCAGGGCAGACGGTGATCGAAGCCACCTCCGGGAATACCGGCATCGGGCTCGCCATGGTCTGCGCCGCCAAGGGCTATCCGCTGGTCGTCACGATGGCGGAAAGCTTTTCGGTCGAGCGCCGCAAGCTGATGCGTTTCCTCGGCGCCAAGGTGGTGCTCACGCCCGCCGCCGAGCGCGCCTTCGGCATGGTGCAGAAAGCGGTCGAATTGTCGAAGGCGCACGGCTGGTTCCTTGCCCGCCAGTTCGAGAACGAGGCCAACCCCGACATGCATTCGCGCACCACCGCGCGCGAGATCATCGACGATTTCAAGGGCGAGAGGCTCGACTATTGGGTCACCGGCTTCGGGACCGGCGGCACGCTCACCGGCGTCTCGCGCGTGCTGAAGAAAGAGCGCCCCGAGACCAAGATCATTGTCTGCGAGCCGGCCGATGCGCCGATGCTGACGAGCAAGACACCGCAAGAGCGCAACCCGGACGGCTCGCCATCGGCGCCCAACGCCGCCTTCAAGCCGCACCCGATGCAGGGCTGGAGCCCGGACTTCATTCCGAAGATCACGGCCGAAGCAGTCGATGCCGGTGCCATCGACCAGCTCATCACCATTGCCGGTCCCGACGCGATGAAGCAGTCAAAAGCGCTGGCGCAACAGGAAGGCATTTTCGTCGGCATCACCGCCGGTGCGACGCTTTGCCGGCGCGTTGGAGGTCTGCAAGTCCGCGGCGCCCGGCGCGACCGTGCTTGCCATGCTGCCCGATACCGGCGAACGCTATCTCTCGACGCCGCTTTTCGGCGATATCGCGGCCGACATGAACGAAGAGGAAATGAAAATTTCCGGCTCGACACCGAATCATCGCATGCCCCCCAAAGCGGCGTGACGATTTGTCCTGAGGGCCGGGCTTGTTCCGGTTATTCATGCTTGGCTTGAGTGAAACTTAAGGACGCCGGCCCGAGCTGCGGGCATGGCGGTCCCTAGAGGGGCGCACTATGGCTTTTTTCATCTGGCTGCTTATCGGTCTGCTCATTGGCTGGATCGCGCAGGGTCTGGTTCGGCGGCGCGGCGAACTGCCGAGCAATCTCGTGGTCGGCGCGGTCGGCGGATTAATCGGTGGCTATCTCTTTACCCATTTAAGCACAGCGGCGCGGCCGAGTTTCTTTGGCAGCCTGGGTGGCGCGGTCGCGCTCGCCATCGTTCTTGTGGCGATCGGCATCCTGATCCGCCGGCGCTGACGACGCCTTGCGGCGGCGCCTTCGCAGCCGTAAGTATCCCTCATGGCTGTCGTTCTCGACCTGGTGAACAACCCGCGCCCGCGCCACCCGGAAAAGGCGCATCGGCCGGATTCGGCGCAGCCGAAAAAGCCCGCCTGGATCCGCGTCAAGGCGCCGGTGACACCCGGCTATTTCGCCACGCAAGCGATCGTGCGCGCCAACGGCCTGCATACCGTGTGCGAGGAAGCCGGCTGCCCGAACATCGGCGAATGCTGGGAGAAGAAGCACGCCACCTTCATGATCATGGGCGACACCTGCACGCGCGCCTGCGCCTTCTGCAACGTGAAAACCGGTCTGCCGGGCGCACTCGATACCGATGAGCCCGAGCATGTTGGCGAAGCGACCGCCAAGCTCGGTCTTGCTCATGTCGTTGTCACCTCCGTCGACCGCGACGACCTCGCCGATGGCGGCGCCGCGCACATGGCCGCGACCATCCGTGCCATCCGCAAGGCCTGCCCGCAGACCACGATCGAGGTGCTGACGCCCGACTTCCTGCGCAAGGACGGCGCGCTCGAGATCGTGGTCGAGGCAAAGCCCGACGTGTTCAACCACAATCTGGAAACCGTACCCTCGCTGTATCTCACCGTGCGTCCCGGCGCGCGCTATTTCCATTCGCTGCGGCTGTTGCAGCGGGTGAAAGAAATCGATCCGCGGATGTTCACCAAGTCCGGCATCATGGTCGGGCTGGGCGAAGAGCGGAACGAAATCGTGCAGGTGATGGATGACCTGCGCTCAGCCGATGTCGATTTCCTCACCGTCGGACAATATCTGCAGCCGACGCGCAAAGCACGCCGAAGTCATACGCTTCATGCCGCCCGAGGAATTCACGGCGCTGGAGACCACCGCCTATGCCAAAGGCTTCCTTATGGTCTCGGCTTCGCCGTTGACGCGGTCCTCGCATCATGCCGGCGAAGACTTCGCGCGGCTGAAAGCGGCGCGCCAAGCGCGCACTTGACCTGATGCCGCATTTCTCGACGAAGCGCCGCGTCTCGCACAGCGCGCAAGACATGTTCGACCTGGTGGCGGACGTGGAGAAATACCCCGAATTCGTACCAATGTGCACCGCCATGCGCGTGCGCCGCGTGACGGAAAAAGACGACGGCATCACCGTCATGGTTGCCGCCATGACGGTCGCCTACAGGCTGATCCGTCAGACGTTCACCAGCCGCGCCACCCTCGACCGGCCGAACCTGAAAATCCTGGTCGAATATCTCGATGGACCCTTCCAGCGCATGCAAAACCGCTGGACGTTCCATTCCGTCAGTGAGAACTCCTGCGACGTCGAGTTTTTCATCGATTACGAGTTCAGGAGCCGGACGCTCGCCGCGCTGATGGGCGCGGTGTTCGATACCGTGTTCCGCCGCATGGCCGTCGCCTTCGAGCGCCGCGCGGATCAAGTTTACGGAAAGGCGTAAAACTTAAGCAGGAATGACTTCGTCGCGCGCCGGCGGTGCGGCGATCGGAACGCCGCCGTCGTTGAGCAGTCGGCGCAGATCCAAGATGTAAGGCAACACCTCGTTGTTCCAGTCACCGCCTTGCGCATCATAGGCGCGCTGCTCGGCCTCGACCGCCACGCGATCTTCGGCAAACACTTTTTCCGTGAAATGGCGGATTACCGGCCAGGCCGGACGCAACAGCCATGAAAACCGCGGCTTGCGGATCGCGAGCAGTCCGACCGTGTAATTAACGCGCTGCTCGCGGTCGACCGGTACGTAAGCCGCCCACAGGCTGACGAGCGGCTCGTCGCTGTTGCCGTAGCGCATCGTCAAAAGCTGATAGGGGTATTGGGTGCGGATGGTGATGCGATCCGTTCCGGTCGGGTTGGTGTCGGACGCGCCGCCTTGCATGAGGCGGCTGGCCATCGGCATGGTCGATCCTTCCGGATCGTCAAAATTGTAATCGACTTCGACGTAGCCTTCGCCCTGGCGCGTTGCAAGGTGCGTTGCCTTGATGTTGCCGGTCACGCGCCGATGCAGGAACTGATGGTTCATGTCCATCAGGTTCTCGTGCATGAACGAGTAGTGGCACTTGGTCTGCTGCGCAAACATCATGCAGCGGTGGGTCGGCAACTCCAGCGCCGGCAGGTCGGGGAAGGGCACCTCGTCGGCGCGCGCGGGATCACCCGGAAAGACGAAGATGAAGCCGGAGGCTTCGCGGCAGGGGTAAGTACGAACGCCGCGCGGCATCGGCGCGCCCTTGGGCAGATAGGGCACGGTGCAGCGGCCGGACTTGTTGTAGGTCCATGCGTGATAGCAGCACTTGATGTGTTCGCCGGAAACGACGCCGAGGCTCAGCGGCATCTGCCGGTGCGCGCAACGGTCTTCCAGCGCGAACACGTCACCGCTTTCGGTGCGCACCAGCACGATCGGCTCGCCGGCGAACGAAGCTGCAATTGCGCTGCCGCGTTTGAGGTCTTTCGATTGCGCGATTGGGTGCCAGAAATCCGGGTTCAGCCCGATCCGCCGCAGATCGGGCTCATTGCCGCGCCGCCCAACCGTTCCGTGCATGTTACTTATCCGGCAAGCGCACGGCTTGCCGGCTCCCCCAAAATATCCCGCCACCGGCAATGCTAACAGCTAACGCACAGGCGCGGAAGCTTCCCGCGCGGTGGCTCGGTGCGGGCTTCGCCATGTGGTTTCCAATGACAACCCAGCCGCATGGTGGCGCCTATTGCGCGCAGATCATGTCGCGCGCTTTCTCGACGATGGCCTCGTGCGTGTCCGAATCCGTGCCGACGGGGCCGATTTCCTTGCGTCCCGTGCGGTCGAACAACCAGTACCAGTCATAACTCCCGCCGCCGATGAAGTAGCGGTGCTGGTTGAGCACCAACTGGTCGCGGTGCTCGCCCTTGCAGAAATTCAGCACCACCAGGTCGTTGGCCGGCGCGACGAACGACACACTTTGCTTGGCGAAATCGTAAACATGCAGCGCGCTCGACGTCGCCCAGGCCGGCGCGAGAAAATAAAGCCTGCGGCCATCCGCGCTGAACTGCTTGCGGTCGAAGCCGCAGAGCTGTTGCGGCGGCTTGTCGCCAGTGCGCGCGGCAAGCAACAACCGGTCGCCGCTGCCGTCAATTGCGATTTGCCGCAGCTGATCGCCGTCCGGACCCGTCTTGCATTCCTGCGGATCGTCGGAGGGCGGCTTGCCGTTTGTGCGCGTGTAGACAATGAACCTGCCGTCCGGCGACAGCGCGGGGTCGGCGTCGCGGCCAAGCCGAGTCAGTGTCCGGCGCTGTCCGCCAATGTCGACTACGATGTTGCCTTTAACGGCAGAAATGGTCTTTTCGGTTTGCGCGTGTGCAACGTTCGTGACGACTAGTGCAGCGACGATCACGAGCAAGATACGCATTGTTAGTTCCGAGCTGGCATCTGAGACAGAAAGAAAAGCAGAACTGTACGTCCATTCCGAGGCCGTTTCGATCTCGGACTTTGTTACTCACGACTATAGAAAATGGAATCGACGCAACCCTCTGCGAGGTCGGCACACAGTGCCTTGTTGGTCTCGAACACAGTAACCTTGAGGTGCTTATTCAATTTTGGATCGAGGTCTTTAAGCGAGATCACGTTTACAATATCTCTCTCGCGCGCAACCTGGATCTCTCCGTTTTCAATCCGACGAACGCGAAAACCGATAAAGTAGACGATTGGATAATCATCATAGGTGCAGGCCCAAGCCGTAACGTTACGGTATTTTTCAGCTTCCGACAGCCCATGAAACAAACGCAGATCGAACGTTCCCGAGCCTGACTGTTCGTTCTGAACGACGATCTGTGATGAGAAAAAGTCAGGTCCTCCCTTGCGTTGCCGCGCAATCAGCCGCTCGATCTTTTCAGGATTGTAGCGTTTTGACGCACGCAGCAGCTTGAGATGCTTAGCGAAACTTTGCAGCGTGACTAGGCCGGCATGGCAGATCGCGATCTTTGCCTCGTCGGCCGCCGCCGGCGAGGCAGCGACGCACGCCCACACGCACATGGCCGCAACAAGCCGTCGCACTATTGTCATCAATGCTTTCATTGCCCCGCCACGAGAGTTGCCATCTAAGCACTAGTTTCCGCCATCTGCCGCAGCAGCGCCAGCGCTTCGAGCACGGACTTTTGCCGCACCTGCGCGCGACGGATCGCGCCGTAGTGCATCTCCTTGTGGGTGAGGGCGCCTGAGCGAGATGCAGCGGCGAAATGCACGAGACCGACCGGTTTCTCCGCCGTGCCGCCGGTCGGGCCGGCGACGCCAGTGATGGCGACCGCCACGTCGGCATCCGAATGTGCAATGGCCCCGCGCGCCATTTCCATTGCGGTTTCCTTGCTGACCGCGCCGTGATCGCGCAGCGTTTCGGATGAAACTCCCAGCATTTGTTCCTTGGCGTCGTTCGAGTAGGTGACAAAGCCGCGATCGAACACGGCGGAGGAGCCAGCGATGTCGGTGAGTGCGCCCGCCACCAGACCGCCAGTGCATGATTCCGCCGTCGCGGCTTTCAAGCCGCGCGTGCGGCAGGCATCGAGCACGATGGCGGCGGCGGCGTGCAGGTCTTCGTTCATTTTCGGCCCCTCAACCTAAGCGCCGAATGGTAGCCTGACCGTCGCCGTCGCGTAACAGGCGATGCCTTCGCCACGGCCCGTGAAGCCGAGTTTCTCGCTGGTCGTCGCCTTCACCGCCACGCGCTCGAGCGCCAAGCCGGCCAGCTCGGCGATTTTCGCGCGCATGGCATCGCGGTGCGGCCCGATCTTTGGGGCTTCACACACGATCGTCACGTCGAGATGGCCGATGCGTCCGCCGCGTGCGGTGACGCGGCCAACCGCGAACTGCAAAAAGCGATCGGAAGATGCGCCCTTCCATTGCGGATCGCTCGGCGGAAAGTGCGAACCGATGTCTCCGTCGGCTAACGCACCCAGAATGGCATCGGTGAGGGCGTGCAGCACGACGTCGGCATCGGAATGACCGGTCAGTGCACGGTCGTGCGCGATGCTCAAGCCGCCGAGTATGACATGATCGCCGGGACCGAAGGCATGCACGTCGATGCCGGTGCCGGTGCGCACGTCGGCGAGGCTCGCAAACTGCATCGCCTCCGCGCGCGCGAAGTCCTCCGGGTTGGTGATCTTGATGTTGCCGGTCTCGCCTTCGAATACGTTCACTTTCATCCCCGCCCATTCCATCAGCGCTGCATCGTCGGTGAAATCCTCGCGGCCGGCGGCGGCGGCCTTGCGATGTGCCGCGAGCAGGGTTGCGAAAGCAAAGCCTTGCGGCGTTTGAATGGTGCGCAGCGATTTGCGGTCGAGCGTCTTATCGACGAAGCCTTGGCGGTCGACGCTCTTGACCGTATCGGTTACCGCGAGCCCCGGCACCGCGGCGCCTGTTCGCCGGGCAGCGTCGATCGCGCGCGCGATCAGCGCGAGCGTCGCGAAGGGGCGGGCGGCGTCATGCACCAGGACGATATCCGGCCGATGCGGCTCAAGCGCGTCCAGTCCTGCCCGTACCGAGGCCTGCCGGGTGGCGCCTCCGAAGGCTGGCTTCGCCAGATCGAGCCCCGCCGATGCGTCTTCAAAGAGCTTGGCATCGTCGGGCCGGATCACCGGCTGTACGAGGCCGACCTCAGGTGCTTCTACGAGGGTTAAAAGCGTCCGGCGCAGCATGATATCGTCGCCGATGCGCCGGAATTGCTTCGGCCGATCGCCGCCGGCGCGTTCTCCACGCCCCGCGGCAACAACAACGGCTGCAATTCCCGGCATGCTGCTTACGCTCCCAAATAGCGCCTTGCCTTTAGCGCGTCCGTGCTGTGGAAGGAAATCGCGCTATTGCGCCCCAAATCTCGCCCACTCTCGGCGCATTAGGGGTATGAACATTTTTTTGCAGTGCAGCACTTGCGCCTTGTTATGGTTTGGCTAAACTATGGGCATTGAATAAGGACGCCTAAATGCTAGGCACGCGCCCTTCGCGAAGCCCAATTGGAGCTGTTTTGGCCGGTCCTTTAAAAATTGGACCCGTGACATTGCCAAATCGCGTGATTTTGGCGCCCATGTCGGGGATTACCGATACGCCGTTTCGTCGCCTGACCGAGCGGCTCGGCGCCGGCATGGTCGTCTCGGAAATGACGGCTTGCGCCGGGCTGGTGCGCGGCGAGCGCGAGGCGAAAGTGCGCAGCGACGGGTTCGGCATTACGACGCGCGTGGTGCAGTTGGCCGGCTGCGAAAGCAAATTCATGGCCGATGGCGCTCGTATCGCGGAGTCGCATGGCGCCGCCATCGTCGATATCAACATGGGTTGCCCGTCCAAGCAGGTGACCAATGGCAGCTCAGGATCCGCGTTGATGCGCGATCTCGATCATGCCGTACGGCTGATCGAAGCTACGGTCAACGCCGTTCGCGTGCCGGTCACGCTGAAGATGCGACTTGGCTGGGATCGCGACAGCATCAACGCGGCGGAGCTTGCGCGCCGCGCCGCTGCCGCCGGCGTGCAAATGATCACCGTGCACGGTCGCACGCGTTGCCAGTTCTATGGCGGCGCTGCCGACTGGTGTGCTGTGCGTGCGGTAAAACGCGCAGTGAGCATTCCCGTCGTGGTCAATGGCGACATCGTTTCGTTCGACGATGCCGAGCGCGCACTTACACAATCCGGTGCCGATGCCATCATGGTCGGGCGCGGTGCGCAAGGACGACCCTGGTTTCCCGGACAGCTCGCGCACTATCTCGCCACCGGCGAACGCAAGACTTCGCCCTTGCTTGCCGAGCAGCACGCGATGACGGCAACGCTTTACGACGAAATGATAGACCATCACGGCGATCGCATCGGCACGCGTCACGCCCGCAAGCATCTTGGGTGGGCGCTCGACACCGCCGGCGCGACCGCCGGCGCTTCCATTTCGTTGCTGAAGGATCACCGAACACGCGTCCTAACGGCGGACGAACCGTCGCTCGCGCGGCGTCGGCTCGCCGAAGCCTACGACGCATTCGCGTGGAGAGCCGCCGCATGAGCCGCGCACACGCCGTCACAACAACCGTCAATTCGCCGGCCGATGCGGTGCTAAACGCACTGCCGCACCCTGTCGTCATGGTCTCGCCCGACGGTAAAATCGCCGACGCCAATGTCGCGGCTGAGCAATTCTTCGAAGCATCGATTCCGGTGCTGCGTCGGCACATGGTGCGTGATCTTGTGCCGTTCGGCTCGCCATTGCTCTTGCTAATCGAGCAGGTCCGCCGCACCGGCGCCGCCGTCAACGAATACAAGGTCGATCTCGCCACGCCGCGCAATCCCGGCGAGCGCTTGGTCGACCTGCACGTCGCGCCGCTGCCCGAATATTCCAACCACGTCATCGTCATGTTGCAGGAACGCACCATCGCCGACAAAATGGACCGCCAGCTCACCCACCGCGGCGCCGCGCGCTCGGTGATCGCGCTTGCGGCCATGCTCGCGCATGAGATCAAGAATCCGCTGTCGGGCATCCGCGGCGCCGCGCAATTGCTTGAGCAATCAGCCAGCGACGACGACCGCTCACTCACCAAACTCATCTGCGACGAGACCGACCGCATCGTGAAATTGGTCGACCGCATGGAGGTGTTTGCCGACGAGCGGCCGGTCGAGCGCGAGCCGGTCAACATTCATGTCGTGCTCGACCATGTGAAGCGTCTGGCGCAATCGGGCTTTGCCCGCCACGTCAAATTCGTCGAAGAATACGACCCATCACTGCCGCGCGTTTTCGCCAACCGCGACCAACTCATTCAAGTCTTTCTCAATCTGGTTAAAAACGCGACCGAGGCTATTGGCGAGGATGCTATCGACGGAGAAATCCAACTCACCACCGCGTTTCGCCCGGGCGTGCGGTTGTCGCTGCCGGGCAGCAAGACGCGCGTCTCGTTGCCGCTGGAGTTCTGCGTCAAGGACAACGGCCCCGGCGTGCCGGAAGATCTGATGCCGCATCTGTTCGATCCCTTTGTCACCACCAAGCAAAGCGGTAGCGGTCTGGGCCTTGCGCTTGCGGCCAAAATCGTCGGCGACCACGGGGGCATCATCGAATGTGAATCGCTGTCGCGGCACACGGTGTTTCGCGTGCTGATGCCGATCTACAGCGAAAACGATTTGCTGGCCGACGACGCGCCGTCGGTGCAGAACCCGTGAGGTGATGGCCATGCCCTCGGGAAGCATTCTGGTCGCCGACGACGACGCCGCAATCCGAACGGTGCTCAATCAGGCACTATCGCGCGCCGGCTATGAGGTGCGCTCGACCGGCAATGCCGCGACACTGTGGCGCTGGATCAGCCAGGGCGAGGGCGATCTGGTCATTACCGACGTGGTGATGCCGGACGAAAACGCCTTCGATCTCATCCCGCGCATCCGCAAGGCTCGTCCCGATTTGCCGATCATTGTCATGAGCGCGCAAAATACGTTCATGACTGCGATCCGCGCGTCCGAGCGCGGCGCCTACGAATATCTACCGAAGCCATTCGATCTGAAGGAACTGATCGGTATTGTCGGGCGCGCGATGTCGGAGCCAAAAGATCGCCCGGCACAGGCAGCGAAAGGCGAAGACTTCGACGCCATTCCACTGGTTGGCCGCTCGCCGGCCATGCAGGAAATCTACCGCGTCTTGGCGCGATTGATGCAGACCGATTTAACGGTGATGATTTCCGGTGAATCGGGAACCGGCAAGGAACTGGTCGCCCGCGCGCTGCATGACTACGGCAAACGCCGCTCTGGCACCTTCGTCGCTATCAACATGGCGGCGATCCCGCGTGACCTCATTGAGTTCGGAATTGTTCGGCCATGAGAAAGGCGCCTTTACTGGCGCAAATACGCGCTCGTCTGGCCGGTTCGAACAGGCCGAAGGCGGCACTTTGTTCCTCGACGAAATCGGCGACATGCCGATGGAGGCGCAGACTCGATTGCTGCGTGTCTTGCAGCAGGGCGAATACACGACCGTCGGCGGTCGCACGCCGATCAAGAGCGACGTTCGCATCATCGCCGCCACCAACAAAGACCTGCGCTTGTTGATCCAGCAGGGTCTGTTCCGCGAAGACCTGTTCTTCCGCCTCAATGTCGTGCCGCTCAGGCTGCCGCCGCTGCGCGAGCGCACGGAAGACATTCCCGATCTGATCCGTCACTTCTTCGCGCAGGTCGAGCGGGAGGGGCTGCCGCCGAAACAAATCGACCAGGCCGGCCTCGACCGCCTCAAGCGTCACCGCTGGCCGGGCAATGTACGCGAACTGGAGAATTTGGGGCGGCGGCTTGCGGCACTTTATCCGCAGGAAGTTATCACCGCAGCGGTGATCGACGCCGAACTGGCGCAGCCGGCGTTGCCACCCTCGAGTGAAGAGCCGCGTGTGAATGAAAACCTCAGCGCCGCGGTCGAGCGGCATCTGGCCGCCTATTTCGCCGGATTCGACAGCGGCTTGCCGCCGGCCGGCCTCTATCACCGTATTCTGCGCGAAGTCGAATATCCCCTGTTGATGGCGGCGCTTGCCGCGACCCGCGGCAATCAGATCCGGGCCGCCGACCTGCTAGGGGTCAACCGCAACACGTTGCGCAAGAAAATCCGCGACCTCGACATCCAGTTTTTCCGCGGCGGCAGCAACTAACGTCCCGATCCTTGCGGCAAATTTTTTTGGCCGCGGATTTGTCGCAATTCAGCAACATTGTTGTATAAAAGCCGCAGTGGCGGGGAGGGGATACCCTCGCGCGCACGTCCGGGGGCGCATTCTGCCCCGAAAACCGCAGCTAGGGGCACATGAGCGTAGATCAGGCTGCCGCGGAAACCGTGCTTGCGACTACGCCGTCCAGACGGCGCGAAACGCGCCTGCTTGGCCCTTGGCCGTCGGGCTGGCGATGCTGTCGGCCTTCGCCACCTTCGTCGTGCTCGCCGATCTCACGCCGGTTTCGCCGACGCATTACGTCGTCGTCACGCTCTTGCTGGTGAACGCATCGACGGTGTTGTTGCTGCTCGGTATCATTGTGCGCGAAGTCTGGCTGGTGGTGCAGGCAAAGCGCGCCGGACGTGCCGGCGCGAGGCTGCACATACGGATCGCCGGCCTGTTTGCGCTTATCGCCGCATTGCCTGCGATCGTGGTTGCGGTCGTTGCCAGCATCACGCTCGACCGCGGTCTTGACCGACTGTTCTCCACGCGCACGCGCGCGGCGATCGAAAACTCGCAGATCGTCGGCGAAGCCTATTTGCGTGATCATGCGCAAATCGTTCGCGCCGATGCGTTGGTGATGGCGGTCGATATGGCGCGGGCCGAGCCTGTCTTTAAGGAAGATAGCGCCAAGCTCAAACAATTCCTGACTTTCCAGGCGTCGGTTCGCGGGCTCGCCACGGCGTTGGTCATCGACAAGGACCTCAACATCGTCGCCCGTGCCGAGGTGAAGACCAATCAAACTTTCGCGTTGCCGCCGCGTGATGCGCTACCTCACATCAGCGATAAGAATCCGCAGCTCGTTTTGCTGCCCGACACAAATTACGTCGTCGCGGTCGTCAAGCTGCAGAAATATAGCGACTACTATCTCTACCTCGCGCGGCTGCTCGATCCGCGGGTCGTGCCGCAGCTGCAGGCGATGCGGGCGAGCGCAGAGGAATACGCCGAACTCGAAGCGCGGCGCCTCGGCGTGCAGGTCGCCTTTGCGTTGATGTACACGGTCATCGCGCTGACAGTCTTATTGTCCGCGGTTTGGATCGGGTTGAATTTCGCCAACGTGCTGGTTGCACCGATCCGGCGGCTGATCGGTGCCGCCAATGTGGTCTCCACTGGCAATCTATATGTGCGAGTGCCGGTGCGTGAATTGGAAGGCGATCTCGCGCAGCTCGGCGAAACCTTCAATCGCATGACGGCCGAATTGCGTAGCCAGCGCGACGACCTCATGCGCGCCCATGACGTCATCGACAGCCGCCGTCGCTTCACCGAAGCCGTGCTGGCGGGCGCCAGCGCCGGCGTCATCGGCGTCGACGACAAAGGCTGCGTGAGCATCCTCAACCGCTCGGCGGAAAAGCTGATCGGCGCCGCCGAAACAGACGCCCTCGGCAAGCCACTAACCGAGGTGTTCCCTGAGCTTGCCGATATCCTGGCGGCCGCGCAAAGCGGCGCACGCACGCATGACCAGGTCACAATTACCCGCAGCGGCCGCGAACGCAATTTGTCGGTGCGTATCACCAGCGAGCAATCCAGGGAATCCGAACACGGCTATGTAGTGACGCTTGACGACATGACAGAACTTGTTGCCGCCCAGCGTACCTCCGCTTGGGCCGATATCGCCCGGCGCATCGCGCACGAGATCAAGAATCCGCTTACGCCGATCCAGCTTTCCGCCGAACGCCTGCGCCGCAAATACGGCAAGGTGATCGGCGAGGACGATGAGGTTTTCGCCCAGTGCACCAACACCATCGTGCGTCAGGTCGACGATATTCGTCGCATGGTCGACGAGTTCTCGCGCTTCGCTCGCACGCCGAAGCCGGTGATGGCGGACGAGGACGTCGCCGACACCGTACGCCAAGCCGTCTTCCTCATGCGCGTGGGTAATGCCGACATCGATCTCGAAGCGGAGATATCGGAAACGCCGATGCCGGCGCGTTTCGACCGCCGTCTGATCTCGCAGGCACTGACCAACCTGATTAAGAACGCTGCGGAAGCCATCTCGGCGGTGCCGGCGGATGAACTCGGCAAGGGCGCGATCAAAGTCAGTGCAGCGCGCGAGGGCGATGCGATTACAATCGACATCGTCGACAACGGTATCGGCCTGCCCAAGGAAAACCGCGGCCGGCTGCTTGAACCTTACGTCACCACGCGCGAGAAAGGGACGGGATTAGGTCTCGCGATCGTCGGCCGGATCATCGAAGAACATGGCGGCGAACTCGAGCTTCATGATGCTGCTGAAAAGACGCCCGGCCAGCGCGGCGCTTGGATTCGTGTCCGATTTGCCGCCGCCGGGGCACCCGTAAATTCATCCGACAATGACAAAAAAATGAACGAGCCATCGCATGCCCGCTGATATTTTAATTGTCGACGACGAAGCCGATATCCGCGACCTGGTCGCCGGCATCTTGCAAGACGAAGGCTACAAGCCGCGCACTGCGCGCAACAGTGACGAGGCGCTCGCCGCCGTGACATCGCGTCGTCCGTCCCTGGTCTTTCTCGACATCTGGCTGCAAGGCTCAAAACTCGACGGCTTGCAACTTCTCGACGCCATCAAACAGGAGCATACCGAGCTGCCGATCGTCATGATTTCGGGTCACGGCAATATCGAAACGGCTGTATCGGCGATCAAGCACGGTGCCTACGATTTCATCGAAAAGCCGTTCAAGGCCGACCGTCTGGTGTTGGTGGCGGAGCGGGCGCTGGAAACCTCGCGGCTCAAGCGCGAGGTCAAACAGCTCAAGCAGCTATCGCCGCTGCCGGCATCGCTGATCGGAAAATCGGTTGCCATGGCGCAATTGCGTCAGATGATCGAGCGGGTGGCTCCGACCAACAGCCGCATTCTCATTGTCGGGCCGTCCGGCTCCGGCAAGGAACTGGCGGCGCGCACCATTCATCAAGCATCGGGCCGCGCCAGCGGTCCCTTTATGGTGATCAATGCGGCGGCGATCACGCCGGATCGCATGGAAAGCGAATTGTTCGGCGTCGACCAGTCGAACGGCACCGAGGCACGCAAATCCGGAGCGCTTGAGGAGGCGCATGGCGGCACATTGTTCATCGACGACATCGCCGACCTGCCGCGCGAGACGCAGAACAAGATCCTGCGGGTGCTCGTCGATCAAACTTTCCAGCGCGTCGGCGGCAGCACAAAAGTCGCCGTCGATGTCCGCATCGTTTCGTCGACCTCGCGCAATCTCGAAGCCTTGATCGCGGAAGGTAAGTTCCGCGAAGACCTCTATCACCGGCTCTCGGTCGTGCCGATCCGCGTGCCGCCGCTCGCCGAGCGTCGCGAGGATATCCCGGGCCTGGTCGATTACTTCATGGATCAGATATCGCTTGCCACCGGTCTACCCAAGCGCCGTATCGGCGATGACGCGATGGCGGTACTGCAGAGCCACGACTGGCCCGGCAATGTGCGCCAACTACGCAACAATATCGAACGGCTGATGATTTTGGCCGGCGGCGATCCCGATGTCGTGCTCGATGCTTCGATGCTGCCGCCCGACGTTGGCTCGATGGTGCCAAGCATGCCAAACGGCAATGGCGGCGAGCATCTGATGGGGCTCGCGCTGCGTGAGGCACGCGAAGTCTTCGAGCGCGAATATCTCGTGGCGCAGATCAGCCGTTTCGGCGGCAACATTTCTCGCACGGCCGAGTTCGTCGGCATGGAGCGCTCGGCGTTGCACCGCAAGCTAAAGGCTCTGGGGATCGGGTAGCGCGCGGCCCATGTCACGCATTGCCTACGTTAACGGTCGTTACCTGCAGCGCGCATCGGCCTGCGTGTCGGTCGAGGATCGCGGTTTTCAGTTCGCCGATGGTGTTTATGAAGTCTGCGAGGTACGGGCAGGGCGCCTTGTAGACGAACGCCGACATATGGCGCGGCTCGAACGCTCGCTCAACGAGTTGCGTATTGCGCGTCCGATGACGCTTGCCGCACTCGGCATCGTTCTCCGCGAAACCGTCCGTCGCAATCGGGTACACGACGGCATCGTCTATGTGCAGATCACGCGCGGCGCAGCGCGGCGTGACTTTCCGTTTCCGGTCGATACAAAACCGACCGTCGTTGTGACGGCGCGCACCAACGACGCGGCGCGCCTCGAACAGATCGCCGCCAAGGGGATTGCTGTCGTGACCGTCTCCGACATTCGCTGGGGCCGTGTCGACATCAAATCGATTGCGCTTCTGCCCAACGTGCTGGCTAAGCAGCATGCACGCGACGAGGGCGCGCGCGAGGCCTGGCTGGTCGACGACGCGGGCCGGATCACCGAGGGAGCTTCATCAAACGCCTGGATTGTTGCGTCCGACGGCAAGCTCGTCACCCGCCCGCTCGGCGCCGATATCCTGGCGGGCGTCACCCGCTCCGTGGTGATCGAGGTTATCAAGGCGCAGGGGCTTGCCTTCGAGGAACGCGCCTTCACGGCTGAGGAAGCTTATGCGGCGCGTGAGGCCTTCATTACGTCGGCGAGCCAAATCGTCCTGCCGGTGGTGCAAATCGACGGTCGCCCAGTCGGCAATGGAGCGCCGGGACTCATCACCACAAGTCTGCGGCGCGACTATCACCGCTACGCCGAAATGGGCTGACCCGTTTTTGATTGTAAATACGCGTTATTTCAACTGGTTAGCGGCATTGTGGCAAACTTGTCTTGCACCCTGAACCGACCTGCCATCTAATGGTGTTCTCCTGAGCCCGCACCGCATTGCGTGGGGCATGGCGGCGCATGCAAAAAATTGCATGTGAAGGGTCTCGGGAAATGACGGTCTCGCGCGTCAGACGCGAGCAAAAAAATGGAAACACGGCCATGGCAGCCGAACGTGCGCAAAACTTACAAGACACTTTCCTTAATCACGTCCGCAAAAGCAAAATCCCGCTCACCATCTTTCTGGTCAACGGAGTAAAATTGCAGGGCGTGGTGACCTGGTTCGATAACTTTTGTGTCCTGCTGCGGCGGGATGGACATTCCCAACTCGTCTACAAGCACGCAATCTCGACCATCATGCCTGGACATCCGATCCAGTTGTTCGAGGGCAGCGAAGAGCCGGCCACAGAGAAAGCGTGATTGGAACAACGCCGGCGCGACAACGACGCTGATCTCCTCATCCCGACGACGACGGGTGGCGAAACCGGTCGCGCTATCGTCATTGAACCGTGGGTCAAGCGGCCTCCTTCGCGGGGCGGACCGCTGCGTGAGTCGGACGTGCGGTCGCCGGAGGCGAGGCTTGCGGAAGCGGCCGGCCTTGCGCGTGCCATCGACCTCAACGTGGTGCAGGAAGGCCTGGTGACGCTCAGCACGATCCGGCCGGCAACATATATCGGCAAGGGCAAGGTCGACGAGATCGCCGGCCTGGTGAAAAGCCTGTCCGCTTCCGTCGTCATCATGGATTGCCCGGTGTCACCGGTCCAGCAGCGCAATCTGGAGAAAGTCTGGGGCGCCAAGGTCATCGATCGTACCGGTTTGATTTTGGAAATCTTCGGCCGGCGTGCACGCACGCGGGAAGGCGCGCTGCAGGTTGAGCACGCGCATCTATCTTACCAAAAGGGCCGGCTCGTGCGTTCTTGGACGCATCTCGAGCGTCAGCGCGGTGGCCACGGCTTCCTCGGCGGTCCAGGCGAAACGCAGATCGAAGCGGACCGCCGCGCCATCGACGAACGCATCGCGCGCATCGAAATCGAGCTCGACAAAGTTAAGCGCACACGCGCGCTGCATCGCGAGAGCCGCAAGCGTGTGCCTTATCCGATCGTGGCGCTGGTCGGCTATACCAATGCCGGAAAATCAACGCTGTTCAACCGCATGACGGCGGCTGAAGTACTCTCGGCCGATATGCTGTTTGCCACGCTCGATCCGACCTTGCGCGCGGTCGATCTGCCGCATGGCACGCGCGTGATCTTGTCCGACACCGTTGGGTTTATTTCGGATCTGCCGACCACGCTGGTAGCTGCCTTCCGCGCCACGCTGGAAGAGGTGATCGAGGCCGACGTTATTCTGCATGTGCGTGATGTTTCGCACGAAGACACGACCGCGCAATCACGCGACGTCGAGAAAGTCCTCTACGAGCTGGGCATCGCCGCGACCGATCCGCGTCTGATCGAGGTCTGGAACAAGATCGACCGCCTCAATGCCTCAGCACGTGTCCAGCTTTCCAATCTCATCGAGCGACAACAGACGGCGCGGCGGCCGGTGCCGGTGTCCGCCGTCACGGGTGAGGGGATCGTTGGCCTTGTCGCGGCGATCGAAACGCGACTGGCCGAGGACCGCCAGACCCTCGAAGTCGCACTAAGCCCGTCGGATGGCGCGGGGCTCAGCTGGCTATATCGTCATTCGGAAGTGCTGGAGCGGCATCTGCGCGAGGACGGCCAGCTCGCCGTGACGGTGCGCGCCGATCCGGACAAGGCCGCGCGGGTGCGAGCGAAGTTCGCGAGTTGACTGACTATTTGTTTGCGGTCTCGGTCGCTTTCGCCGCGTCCCACAACGCTTCCATTTCGGCAAGCGTTACGTCCTTCGGGGTCTTATCGCGCGCAGCCAGTGCCCGTTCGATAAAACCAAAGCGGCGTTCAAATTTAAGATTGGTTTCGCGCAAGATGCCCTCCGGATCGGCGTCCAGATGGCGCGCGATGTTTACGACGGCAAACAGCAGATCGCCGGTCTCCTTGGCCGCATGTGCCTCATCTCCGGCATCGAGCGCCGCTTCGATTTCGTCAGTTTCTTCTCGGATTTTGGCCAACACCGCGCGCACGTCGTTCCAGTCGAAACCGACGCGGCCAGCCTTGGCCTGAAGCTTCAGGGCGCGGGTCAATGCGGGCAAGGCAACCGGCACGCCTGCCAGGGCACCCTGGTCCGGAGTCGCGCCACGCTCGGCCTTTTCCTCGGCTTTGATGCGTTCCCACAGGCCCTTGACCGCCTCAGCGGTGTGGCCTTGCGCGTTGGCAAAGACGTGCGGATGACGGCGGATCAACTTGGCAGTGACGCCCTCGACCACGTCGCCAAAATCGAAGGTCTTGTCTTCCTCGGCCATGCGCGCGTGGAAGACGACCTGGAGCAAGAGATCGCCGAGTTCGTCTTTGAGGTCGGCAAGATTGCCGCGCGCAATCGCGTCGGCGACCTCATAGGCTTCTTCGAGCGTATAAGGCGCGATCGTCTCGAAGTTCTGTTCGAGGTCCCACGGGCAACCGGACCCTGGCGTGCGCAGCGCCGCCATGATCTCGATCAGCCGGGCAATATCACGAGACGGCTTCACAGGGCTTGGCTTCCGGGCTGGTGGTCGCGTTCGACGATCGCGGATAGCCAATTCGCATAAGACATATTATGGAACATTTCTTGATATCTTAGGAAAACCCTAGATTTCGGAACAGAACAATAATCGTTGTATTTCAAAGAATTGAAGATCATTGCGGAGTCGCCACTTTAGCCATTTGCAAACTGCATTCCGTCGAAAGCCGGTTCGACATTTGCTGGCAATTGTTTGCGGAGCGCCTCGTAGTCGAGCTCCGCATGCAGGTTTGTCAGCACCGCGCGTTTGGGATTGACCTTGGCAACCCAAGCCAGCGCCTCGTCGAGGTTCATGTGGCTGGGATGTGGCGCGTGGCGCAGCGCATCGACAATCCAGACGTCGAGCCCGGCCATTTGCGCCAGGCTTTGCTCCGGCAGTGCTTTGATGTCGGCCGAATAAGCCACGCCGCCGAAGCGGAAGCCGAGTGACGGGATATCGCCGTGCTGCTGCAGGACCGGGAGCGCTTCGATCGTGCCGCCCGGACCCTCGATGGAAACCGGCTGGCCAGGCTCCAGGTGATGCTCGTGCAGGATCGGCGGATATTCGCTGCCCGGCGGCGACTGGAAACAGTAACTGAAGCGGGCGTGCATCATGCGCGAGGTCGGCGTATCCATATAGACGGCCACGCGCCGGCGCTTGTGAACGAACAATGGCCGCAGATCGTCGATGCCGTGGGTGTGGTCGGCGTGCTCATGCGTGATCAGGACGCCATCGATCCAATCGACGCCGGCCTCCAGGAGCTGCATGCGCAGGTCCGGCGTGCAATCGACCAATACACGCGTTGTGCCTTGCGGGCTCTTGCGCTCGACCAGCAGCGAACAGCGCCGCCTGCGGTTCTTCGGGTTGTTCGGATCGCAGTTGCCCCAGCCGAGCGCGACGCGCGGCACGCCCATGGATGAGCCGCAGCCGAGAATGGTGAAGGTCAAACTCATGCCGCGTCGGCCAGCACCCGCGGCACTTTCGAGAACAGGCGGAAGAAATTCTCCGTCGTCTGCCGCGCCATCTCGTCGAATGTCACGCCGCGCGTCTCGGCCAGCACCTTGGCGGTATGCACGACGTAAGCGGGTTCGTTGCGTTTTCCACGGTGTGGCAGTGGCGCAAGATAAGGCGCGTCGGTCTCGACCAGGACGCGATCGGCGGGCAGTTCCCTGGCGATGGCGCGCAGCTCATCCGAGCGTTTGAACGTGAGAATGCCGGTGAATGAAATGGAGAGGCCTAATTCGATTGCCTTGAAGGCCAAGCCACGGCCGCCGGTGAAGCAATGCAGCACGGCCGGGAAGGCGCCCTTCCCTGTTTCCTCCACCAAAACGCGCGCCATGTCGTCATCACAATCGCGCGAATGAATCACCAGCGGAAGTCCGGTTTCGCGCGCGGCGGCGATGTGCTCGCGTAAACTCTTGTCCTGCAGGTCGCGCGGGCTGTTGTCGTAGTGATAGTCGAGGCCGGCTTCACCGATGGCAACGACTTTCGGGTGCTGCGCGCGTTTGATGAGTTCGGAAGCGGTGATATCGATTTCTTCTTGTGCATTGTGCGGATGGACACCGACCGAGCAAAATACATCGGGATATTTTTCGGCGATCGCCAGGATTTGCGCGTGCGTCTTCACCCGGGTCGAGATCGTGACCATGCGCCCGACACCGGCTTCGCGCGCGCGCGCAACGACAGCGTCGAGCTCGCTGGCGAAGTCCGGAAAATCGAGGTGGCAGTGGCTGTCGACGAGCATCACGAGGCTTCTTTTTCCGCTTCGATGTAACGGGGGAAAACCGGTTTTGGTGGCGGCAATATGGTGCCCTGTTTAATTCGCGCAGCTGCGCCGAGCGCATCAAATGATCGATCGTCTTCCGGAATTGTCAGTTGATCGAGCATGGCCGCTGCCGACGCCGGCATAAAAGGTTGCGCAAGGATCGCGACCTGCCGTAGCACTTCGGCAGTCACGTATAGGATGGTGCCTTGCCGCTTCGGATCAGTCTTGGCTTTTGCCCAAGGCTCTTCGGAAGCGAAGTATCGGTTGGCGTCTGCGACCACCGCCCAGATCGTGGCGAGCACCTGATGGAGCTGCTGCGTCGTCATGAGCGCACGGACCTTGCCGATCATGGCATCGGCGGCGGAAAGGATCGTCTTGTCGGCTTCCGTGAAGGCGCCCGGCTCGGGCAGCGTGCCGCCGAAAGCCTTGGCGATCATCGACAACGAGCGCTGCGCCAAATTGCCGAGATCGTTGGCAAGGTCCGCGTTGATGCGGTTGACGATGGCCTCGTGGCTGTAATTGCCGTCCTGTCCGAATGGCACCTCGCGCAGAAAGAAATAGCGCAACTGGTCGACGCCATAGGCATCGCAAAGCGCAAACGGATCGATCACGTTGCCGACCGACTTCGACATCTTCTCGCCGCGATTGAACAGGAAGCCATGCGAATAGATGTGCTGCGGCGCCTCGAGCCCGGCTGACAACAAAAAGGCCGGCCAATAGACCGCGTGAAAGCGCACGATGTCCTTGCCGATGACGTGCAATGCCGCCGGCCAATAGCGCTTGTACATCGCGCTGTTGTCGTCCGGAAAACCAACACCGGTGATGTAGTTGGTAAGCGCGTCAACCCAAACATACATGACATGGCCGTCAGCACCTGGCACACGCACGCCCCAGTCAAACGTCGTGCGCGAGATCGACAGGTCCTGCAAGCCGCCGCGCACGAAGCTCGCCACTTCGTTAAGGCGCTCCTTCGGCAGCACGTAGTTCGGCCGCTCGTAGAGCTTGAGCAGCTTGTCCTGATAGGCCGAGAGACGGAAGAAATAGCTCTCCTCCTCCACCCATTCGACCGGCGTGCCGGTTTTGGTCGCGAGCCGTTTGCCGTCTTCGTTCAGATGGGTCTCGTCCTCGGCGTAATAGGCCTCGTCACGCACCGAGTACCAGCCGGCATATTTGTCGAGATAAATATCGCCGTTTTTTTCCATGCGCCGCCAGATTTCCTCCGACGAGCGGTGGTGGCGCTCCTCGGTGGTATGGATGAAGTCGTCGTTCGACAAATTCAGCCGTTTCGCCATGGCCTCATAGCGCGGCACATTGCGGTCGAGCAGTTGCCGCGGCGTCAGGCCCTCGCGCGCCGCGGTCTGCTGGATTTTCTGGCCGTGCTCGTCGGTGCCGGTGAGGAAATAGACGTCGTAGCCGTCGAGGCGCATGAAGCGCGCGATGGCGTCCGTCGCGATCGCCTCATAGGCGTGGCCGATATGCGGCGGGCCGTTCGGATAGGAGATCGCCGTGGTGATGTAGAAGGGCTTAGTGGCCGACATTGCATTTTCAATAAAAGTTGCGATAGCGCAGCCGCGCCGGACTTACGTATCAATCACCTGTGCTCGCGGCAAGTCGGACGAATCGATGGCTCGCACCGTTGCCATATCATAAGATTGTCAAGATTGTCGCGTGAGCCGATGTCTTTGCCGGTAGTAGGGAGATAGTCCAATGGCCAGCCGCAAGTTCGTGGGGACAAAATCGCGAGGTCTCGTGATCTTGCTCGTCGCGGCCCTATTGGCCGGCCTTCCGGTCGCGGTGTGGCTCGATTTACGGAACGTGACGGAAACGGCGTTGCGGCGGCAGGCGAACGACCTGAACTCCGTCATCTCAAGCGTTCGCGGCTACTACGCAAGCAACGTCGTCGCGCGGGTTCTCGCCTCCCCGTACAGCACAACGGTCTTGCATAATTATGCAAAAGTGCCGGGCGCGATTCCGATCCCCGCAACGTTGTCCCTCGAGCTCGGTCGCGTAATCCGGGAACAGCAGCACAACATCAACTACCGCTTCGTGTCCGACTACGCGTTCTTGGATCGCGCACCCCATTCACTTGATGCGTTCGAAAAAAACGCACTCAAGCTTCTGCGTGAAAATCCAAAGCAAGCAATATCGAAAGCGACCTCCTCGCTGTTCCACGACCAGGTACGGCTGGTCGAGCCGGTAATCATGGGCGCGGCTTGCGTTAAATGCCACAACTCACATGCCGAAAGCCCGAAGCGCGATTGGAAGGTCGGCGATGTGCGCGGCATTCAGGAAATATCGATTAGTCAGCCGATCGCGGCCAATATTTTTTCGTTCAAATATCTCCTCGCCTATTTCCTGTTTATGGGCGCATCGGGTCTCGTCTTTATCGGCATGCAGCACCGTCAAACATTTACAATCCGCACGATGAACCGCGAGCTTGAGACTGCCAATGAGTTCCTCGCTGGGCTTTCGATGAAGATTTCTCGTTATCTCTCGCCGCAGATCTATAAAAGCATCTTCAGCGGCCAGAAAGACGTCATCATCCAAACCGAGCGAAAAAAACTTACGATCTTCTTCTCGGACATCAAGGATTTCACGGCGATCACCGAGCGGCTTCAGCCCGAACATATCACCGCTCTGCTCAACGAGTACTTCACAGAGATGTCCGAGATCGCGCTTAGACATGGCGGCACGATCGACAAGTTCGTCGGCGATGCGATCCTGATCTTTTTTGGCGATCCCGAAACCAGTGGCGAAGCCGAAGACGCCAAGGCGTGTTTGCGCATGGCGGCTGAGATGCAGCGTCGTATCGCCGAATTGAACGTGAAATGGAGGAACGAAGGCGTCGAGTATCCATTCCGAGTACGGATGGGAATCAACACAGGCTACTGCAACGTTGGAAATTTCGGCAGCGTGGACCGGATGGACTATACGATCATCGGCGCTGAAGCCAATCTTGCTGCGCGGCTGCAGTCAATTGCGGATCCCGGCTGTATTGTCGTGAGCTATGAAACCTACGCGCTTGTGCGCGACCTTATCCAGGCTCACGCCTTGGATTCCATCACGATGAAAGGCATCAGTCACGAGGTAATCCCCTATGCGGTCGAGGGCCTGCTTGATGCGCATGGCAACAAGATCGAGATATTCAGCGAGCACATGACCGGTCTCGATTTTTATCTGGACCCGAGCATGGTCACGGCCGGTTCCGCCGATCGAATCCGGGCCATCCTGAGCAAAGCTCTTTCCGCACTGGAGCGATACGGCTCAGGGGAATTCCCGCCGGCCAATCGCCCGACCTGAAGGTGAAAACGGGGCCTGGGGGACCTTGTCCGCGCGGCGCGATAATTAAGGCATTCGTTGCGCGCCGGCTCAGCCGGGTTATGGCGATATTGCCGTGTTTGTGGCCGCGCGCCGGTGCTTTACCAATTGCTAAAACAATTCTGCATATTGTCTAAACAGCCGGTAGTGAATCGGTGCATGCCATCCTGGCCAACCAGAACGGTTTTCCAAGGCTCATGGGCGCTTCCCTCGCACTTATTCGCGAGCTTGACAGCTCGATATCACACAGCACCGACATGCGGCGGGCGGCGATGCTGCGCCAGCTCACCGACCTTTATCTGATCGGCGCTGACCAGTATTCCGACGAAGAAATCGAACTCATCGATGATGTGTTCGTTCGGCTCGTCGATACGATCGAGGAATCCTCGCGCGCGCTATTGTCGATCCGGCTCGGTCCGATCGCCAAGGCGCCGCCCAAAGTGGTGCGCATCCTCGCATGCGACGACGCCATCGACGTTGCCTCACCCGTGCTCACTCAATCGGAATCGCTCGACACTTCGACTTTGGTCGAGTGCGCCAAGACCAAAAGCCAGGAGCACATGCTGGCGATTTCTCGCCGCAAGCTCATTCCGGAGCCGGTCACCGATATTCTGGTCGAGCGAGGCGATCAGCAGGTGGTTCTGAGCACGGCCATCAATGCCGGCGCCAAGTTTTCCGACCACGGTTTTAACGTTTTGATCGGCCGTGCTGAGGGCGACGATCTTTTAACGCGGCGCGTCGGCGTGCGTCCGGATCTGCCGCAGCCACTGTTTACGAAGCTCTTGGATGCGGCGTCGGAAACCGTGCGTGCCACGCTCGAAGCCGAACGCAATCATGCGCTCGAGGCGATTGCCGCAACCGTCAAGTCCGTCGCGCGCGACATCGAAAAGAAATCTGTGACCCAGACGCAGTCCTATGCGGCCGCTCAGGTGCTGGCGGAGTCCTTGAACCGCGCCGGCCAAATGAATGTCGCAAAACTCGACGAATTTGCGCAAAACGACAAATTCGAGGAAATCCTCGCCGGCCTTTCTATTCTCGCTAAAGTGCCGCCGGCGGTAGTCGAGCGTATGGTCAACGACGATCACAACGAGTCGCTGTTGGTGCTTGCCAAGGCGGTCTCCCTGCCCTGGGAGACGACCAGGGCGGTGCTCATTTTGGCGGCCAAGCGCTATCGCCGCTCGATTATTGGCATCGACAAGGGTATGGCGGCCTATGAGCGGCTGAAAGAACCGATCGCCAAGCAAATCCTCGAATTCCACCGTAAGCGCACGGTGCTCGGGGCGTCCCGCCAGCCGCGTTAGATCTTCACATCGAGCAACGCGGCTGACGTTTGCGCGTCGATGCGCAGAACGTGAGCGCTGGCGACCAAATCAAAACGTGCCACCAGCACCTGGACCATTTCGTTAGTGAGCGTGACGTATGGATTGGCCCGGAAATGCCAGGCTTCCGATGCCCGCGCGGCTGGATCAAAATTGGTGTCTTGCGTTACGGGTTTCGGTCCCGTGGTCACCGTAACGTTCCCGGCCTTCGCGATATTGCCCGCGGCCGCTTGCAAACGCGTAGAGGCGGCGCGAATTCCGGTCGTCGCGATGGCGCTCACGGGGCTCATGGCACCGGTTTCTAACGGGAATTCCGCTACGGAATCTTCGGCCATTCGGTAAAATTTGCCGTAAACGCCGGCCGTGACGCGCGTTTCAGGCCCTGGAAATCTCGGACAGCGCGCCAAAAACAGCAAACGCGAAAGGCTTGCGTTCAAGGTTGAAGGCGTCGACCTCGGCAGCCGCACGGTTGACCTTGGTCCATGCCTCGCTCAGCGCCGCGAGCTGCGGCTTCGGTCGTGTGCCGTCACCAAGCCGGTCCGCCAGCCAGCCATTGACCAGGTCCATGAAGGTGGCGAGCGTCTGCGGGTCGCTCGTTCCCAGCGCGTCGCCGAGTGCGTGCAACGCCCGCGGATCAGGATCGGGCAATTGGCCAATCAGGTCGAGGACGCGTTGGCGCACGCCGCGCGCATCGTCTCCGAGAAGAGCAAGGGCACGCGCGACGCTGCCGCCAGCGGCCGCAGCCGCCTCGCGCAGGCCCGATTTGTTCTCGCCGCGCCCGGTAGCGGCGGCGACCGCGTGGATGACGTCGGCTTCGGCCAGCGGGCGCAACAGCAACCGCCGGCAGCGCGAGCGAATGGTGGGCAATTCACGCCCGGGCGCATGGCTGACGAGCAGCAGCAATGCACGCTCCGGTGGCTCTTCCAGCACCTTGAGCAGCGCGTTGGCACCCTCGCGCTGCAAATCGTCGACACTGTCGACAATGGCAATGCGCCAACCACCCTCCGCGGCGGTCGAGCCGAAAAACGATATGGTACGTCGCACGTCGTCGACGCGGATGACGGTATAGAGCTTACCGGTCTGCTCGTTAACGACGCGCTCGACCACGAGAAGATCGCCTTGCGCCTTGGCCGCGATGCGACGTGCGACCGGACACCCAGGATCGACCGTGAGCGATGTGGCGCTCTGCACCTCCGGCGCGGCTGGCTCGGGATGAGCCAAGACGAAACGGGCAAAGCGAAAAGCCAATGTCGCCTTGCCGATTCCGGGCGGCCCGCCGATCAGCCAGGCGTGCGGCACCCGGCCGCCTTTATAGGCCGCCAGTAGCGCCTGCTCGGCCTCGTGGTGACCGAATAGTCCATCAGTCTCGTTCGGCAGCTTGACGCTGCTGTCGTCAGTGCCGCTCACGGTTGCACACTTTCGGCCACAGACGAACGTTCAGGATGCAGACGCTCGACCACCGTTGCCCAAATGCGCTCGGCCACGATGTCACGCGGCGGCCGGCCGTCGACCACCACAATGCGGTTCGGTTCCTGCTCGGCTAAATCGCGGTAGGCGGAACGCAAGTCTTCGTGAAATTCGACCGACTCTCCTTCAAAGCGGTCGGCATCGTCTCGCCCGCGTCGTCTTGAGGCGCGCGCAAGACCGACCGAAGCCGGCACATCCACGATAAATGTCAGGTCCGGCATGGCCGCGCCAACCGTCACGCGTTCCAGCCCGCGGATCAGCTTGGCGTCGACCTTGCCGGCCACGCCTTGGTAGACGCGCGTGGAGTTGATGAATTGATCGCACACCACCCACTTGCCATCGATCAATGCCGGACGGATCACTTCGCGAACGTGATCGTCACGCGCCGCCGCAAATAAAATGGTTTCGGTTTCAGGACCGAGCGGCTTGGCTGCGCCGGAGAGGATGATGTGGCGAATGATCTCGGCGCCGGGCGATCCACCCGGCTCGCGCGTCGTCACAACATCGATCCCGGCCGCGCGAAGCCTTTCGGCCAGGATTTTGGCATGGGTCGATTTTCCGCTGCCCTCGCCGCCCTCGAAGGTGATGAAGCGTCCGCGCAAAGACCGATCCTTCCGCCGTGTCACTGGCCCTTAGGCTGGCGAGCAATCATAGCCGCGCGGCCCCGGCGCGGAATAGTGCGATTACCATTTCGGTGACAGCGTCGAGGGCCCGCTGGGGCAGATTGCCCCTGTCCACATTGCCGGCAGCGTGCAGCGGCGTTTCCAGGACGACGTTATCGCCGCGCCAGACCTTGAGTTTTCCGACCGGCAGCCCGGCCCGCACCGGCGCCGGCACCGGGCCGTTGTAGACGATGCGCGCGATCAGCCTTTCGCCGCCAGCTTTCGGCACCATAATCTTGACCGGGCCGTCGGCCTTGAGCGGCACGTAGCCGTCGGCGCCGCCAAAGACTTTGGCGGAACCCAAGGTCTCGTTATCGGCGAACAGCAGACGCTCTTCGAAATTGTGATAGCCCCATTCCAGAAGCCGCTTGCCGTCGCGGGCGCGATCATTGGCGGTTTTTTCGCCGTTGATCACCGCGATCAAACGCAGGCCATCCTGCACCGCCGAGCCGACGAGCCCATAGCCAGCCTCCTTGGTAAAGCCGGTTTTCAAGCCGTCGGCACCGTCCATCGAGCCGAGCAACGGATTGCGGTTGTATTGATGGATCTTGTTCCATGTAAAATCCGGCTTTCCAAATATTTTGTAGAAGTCCGGATAGTCGAGAACGATGCGGCGCGCGACCATCGCGAGTTCACGCGTCGTCACCTTCTCGTTGGGGTCGGGCAAACCGTTGGAATTGGTGAAGACCGATTTCGTCAATCCGATCTCGCGCGCGCGCTTGGTGAGTTGAACGCCGAATTCGGCCTCGTTGCCGGCAATGGCTTCGGCCAGGATGATGCAGGCATCGTTTGCCGACTGAATGATCATGCCGTGGATCAGGTCGTCGACCGGCACTTTGCTATTGAGCGCGGCAAACATGGTGGAGCCGTGCGACGGTGCACCGCCTTTGCGCCAGGCATTTTCACTGACGCGGTATTCATCGGTGAGCTTGATCTTGCCGGTCGCAAGCAGATGAAAAACGTATTCGGCCGTCATCAATTTCGCGAGGCTGGCGGGATAGATAAGCTGATCGGCGTTGCGCTCATAAAGCACGCTGCCGCTTTTTGCTTCGATCAGAATGGCGTGCGGCGCGCTGATCCTGGGCTCGTCGGCCTTTGTCTGGCTTTGCGCCGGCGTTGCCGACGGCAATAGCAGCCAGCCGACCGACGCCACCAGAAGCGCCGCGAATAGGTTACGCCGAAGCGTCACGCTCCGAAGGGCCATGGCCAATGCTTTCTCGCTGCCCGAGCGGCAAAAAGGTCCCCGCGGGCGTCCCGGATCACGGCGATCTGGCGGAATTTTGCGGCCTCAGTAAAGGCCGCGGCCGCTCATGTAGTCTACAGCCCCATTATAACGCACTGGGGCATAGGCTGAAACGGCCGGAGCTTGCGGCATGGTTTCCTGTGGACTCCCGGCCGCGGCCAATTCCACGGTCCGCACCGGTTCCGCTGCCGGTCGTTCCGCAGTGTAGGGCCGGCTCGGCGGCACCGGCGCATGCCGCGGGACCGCGACTTTCGTCGGCCGCGCATCGAAATAAGTCGGCGCGAATGAATTGGCGGCGGCCACTTGCACGCTGGAGCCCGGCACGTTGTCGCGCAAGGTGGCGGCAAGCTTGCGGTCGTCGGAGCCGGCGAGCGGCGCGCGTCCGACATATTCGACCTTCACTTTGGTGAGACCCTCGCCGTAGAAACCGAGCAGCTTGGCGGTTCGCACCGAGACGTCGATAACTCGGTTGCCCACATAGGGGCCACGGTCGTTCACCCGGACCACAATCGAGCGGTGATTTTTCAAGTTGGTCACGCGCGCATAAGAGGGCAGCGGCAGGGTTGGATGCGCGGCGGATATCGCGTTCTGGTCGTAAATTTCGCCATTGGCCGTGTAGCGGCCATGGAATTTATCGCCGTACCAGGACGCGAGCCCGACGGTGCTGTATTGGCTGTCTTCTCCAGGGGTGTAGGTGCGGCCGGCGACCGTATAGGGCTTGCCGACGCGGTAGACGCCGCCGCCTTTGGGCACCGCCTCGCCCGGCTGGATCACGCGCGCGCTGGAGGCCACGCCATAGCGGGGATCGACTTTGCCGGCGACGTTGCTGGAGCAGTTGGCGAGCGCCAGACTGCACACCAGCAGGCTCAGAAAGCCCGCGAGACGCTGCAAATTGAGGGTTTCCCCGCCCACACCCATTCCGCCGCTCATCCCCGCGTGAGTGGTCGTTTAGACCAGTTTGCCCGGCTGCCGTCCACCAATCTCGCCGGCCAAACAGTAACTTACTGGTAGCACGCCAAATTTGGCCTTTGTGCGGCACGAATAAGGAGGCCGTAACCGCCTTCTGCCAAGACCTTCCGGACCTGAGGACTGGCGGTTTCGTACCGAAGCAGCCAATGGTAGTGCACGCGGGTTACGGAAGGGTGGCCGAGCGGTTTAAGGCACCGGTCTTGAAAACCGGCATACCCGCAAGGGTATCGTGGGTTCGAATCCCACCCCTTCCGCCAAATTTTCTGCCAAGTTGTTGTAATCAAAAAAGTTATCTTGAAAATGCGACCTCGCCCCCACACAAGACCCCTCAATTCTGCGAAGCTAAGTCCATCGATCCTGACTCGCATTATCGATTATGCAGCAAATCGGTAGCAAAAGTTCGCATCTTGTTCTGTGCTAACCACCTAGACACCCTGGCTCGCACCATGCCCGAAAAATATCGCCGTCCTCATCACCACGAACGGGTGCAAACAGAGCGCGCTGCATTGATCACGGTACGCCGGTTCAATGCGACGATCTCAGGAAATGGCTACACATGGTGGTGACCAAAGATCACAGCTGCAATTATCGCAACGCATCCGTGGCTCGCAATCTTATGCGGGGCTTGCGAAACAGTTGCTGATTTAGATTTGCGGATGAAACCGCGTGATCCCGAGGCATCAGTCCACGTCGCTCTGAGTGATGTGCGTTGTCCGCGCTGCAAAGGACACGGTAGGCCGCGCATCATCGGACTCGCTGCACAGCCCTCGATTTAGTGGTTCAAATAGTTTCTAACAATCATGAAGGGCGTGACCTCCAATAAATGCCATTCTCGGAAGCTATCGAACTTCGGCTTTGCCTCGACAGCACACATCAAAGATGCAATTTCCAAATCTGCCATACGCCATATCTGTCGCGCGGTAATTTTTCTTACATCTTCCCATGCGCAACAAGCGCATCATTCATAATATTAATGATAAAGATGCGTATTATCTATTTTTCAAATCCGATTCTTGAGCGGTAACGTTGGCCATATTTGATCGCATGCCGACGGACCTGCCGTTGTGAAACTGTGGTTCGCAAAATTACGACCATCATCGGCCTATGCAGAGTTCGACAGGGAGTTACGCGATGCTTGAAAAGACCGGTATCGAACATTCGGCCGCCACACAGCAGCTGGCTGATCGAATGGCGGCGATCCAGTTTTCCGATCTGCCAACTGCTGTAGTTGCAAAGGCAAAAGAGCTGCTACTCGATAGCTTAGGTAACATCATCAGCGGCTCACTTGAGCAGCCGGCACAAATACTGGCGCGGGTTCTTACCCGCTGGGGCGGCCAACGTGAAGCGTCCGCTGTGGCGACGCGCGAAATGTTGCCCGCACCTTTGGCGGGGTTTATCAATGGTGTAGCAGCGCACAGCGTCGAGATGGATGATGCCCATCATGGAGCCTTGACCAAAACCGGGTCGGCTATTGTGCCAGCATCTCTTGCCATGGCCGAAGCCACTGCCGCCGATGGTAAGAAGTTCCTGGCAGCGATGGTTGCGGGGTACGAGACCACCATTCGCATCGGACTTGCGGTCAACCCCGGTCATCGAATGCGCGGCTATCACAGCACCGGTACGCTCGGCCCATTTGGCGCAGCTACCGCAGGAGGAAAGCTTTTCGGTTTTGACGGCAACAAGCTCGCTCACGCTTTTGGCGTGGCGGGCACGCAAGCTGCCGGCTTGATGGCCTTTCAAAACTATCCATCAATGGTCAAACAACTCAATGTCGGCAAAGCAGTCTACAATGGCCTGCTTTCGGCCTACTTGGTTCGCGAGGGCTTTACCGGGCCAATAAATGTCCTGGAAAGCGCCGAAGGCTTCTTCCGTGCCTTTACCGATAACGTCCGCCTCGACGAGATCAGTCGTGGTCTCGATGACGAATATCGAATTCTGGAAGTTGGTTACAAGCCGCATGCCGCGTGCCGTTGGGCACACGGGGCGATCGACGCCGTTGCCGAGATCGTTCAACGTACCGGAGTTAAACTTGCCGATGTTGATCACATCGATATCTATGCCGCTTCATTGTCAGTGCGGCAAACGTCCGAACGCGAACCGAAGACGTTGGTGGACGCCCGCGCGTTTAGCACGCCGTTTGGCGTAGCGGCGGCGGTCGTCCTCGGACGAACCCGAAGTCAGCGTCCATGATTTTAAGACCGCTTGGGAAAATCCGGCCGTAATGGATTTGAGCAAACGGACTTTCATGCATGAGGCGTCCGAGTTTGGAACAAGTCTGGCCTGCCGGGTCGAAATCGTCCGTCGTTCCGGAGAGCGTTTGACGGCGACCGTAATGCATCCAAAAGGCGAACCGGAAAACCCGGTCACACCAAGCGAACTGCAAGACAAATGGCACATGCTGGTTGATCCAATCATTGGCGAAACGCGAGCCAATGAGATCAGTCAAAAAGTGTCTGATTGTGACCAGCTACCCACAATTGATGTCTTGACGGCGATTTTGCCTGCGACTGTACAGGATGCCTAACTGTCGGACACAAATCGTGCGACAGATCGACAACCAACAAAAAATAATATCGAGGGGAGAGAAACATGACCCGCGCATACTTGGACCATGACCGCTTAACTCGTCGTGACATCCTGCATGGTGCCTCGGCCAGCCATTCTGGCTGCAGGTATCGGAACCTTGCCTGCGCGAGCACAGGGTAAGTACCCGGATCGACCGATTGATTTCATTGCGCCGTCAGGCCCCGGCAGCGGGGTGGATCAACTTGCCAGATTTACGTCGCCGCTGCTTGAAAAGGAACTCAAGACGCCATGCCCTGTCCTAAATGTGCAGGGCGCGGTTGGCGCTGTCGCGATGGCGAAGTTGCTCGCCGGCCGCCCTGACGGCTATAGCATTGGACTTTATGTCGCGAGCATGAACGCCCTGGTCTCTTCGGGCCGCGCGGCCTGGAAACTTAAAGACCTCGCACCGATAGCACGTCTTGAAAAAATCCCGTCATTTCTCTTTGTTAAACAGGATAGTCCCTTCAAAACATTCGACGAACTCGCTACTGAGGTCAAAGCCAATCCCGACAAACTAAAGACGGCGGTTTTGGGCAAAGGAAGCCTGGACGACGTTACTCTCACATTCATGGCGCGCAACGGCTTCAAAACGACCGTCGTGCCTTTTGCTTCGCCCGGTCAGCGCTACTCGTCGATCCTCGGTGACCACGCCGACATACTCTACGAACAAGCTGGCGACGTGCACCAGTTCATCGAGTCCAAGAAGATGCGCCCTATTCTCGTCTTTAACGAAACCCGGTTGCCAGAGTTTCCCGATGTTCCCTGCTCGCGCGAAAAGGGCTTCGAGATATTCCTTCCTGAGTTCCGGGGGGTCGTTGCAAAAGCGGGGACGCCTGACCACGCTATAAAAACGCTGTCCGACGCCTTCGGCGCCATGTTCAAGTCGCCCGAGATGAAGGTTTTTGCGAAACAGCAGATGCTTGCCGCCGACAGTTACCTTCCGGCCGGAGAATTCAAGACCTTTCTTGCGGAAGAGACCGATCGTCTGGCCAAATACTTCAAAGAATATAACATCAAGTAGCGCCGCCGAGCATCATTCGGGACAGCGACGCGATGCGGATTGTCTGGCGCTGTTCCCACGTTTCCCGGTCAGGAGGCGGATTGCATTCGCAAATGCATGAAACAAAACGTTCTTGATTTCTTTGCTCGAGCCGGCCGAGGCGTTTGGTCGCTTTTCTTGTTTCTGGGCGCCCTGGTTCTGCTACTCATTCTCAACGCTCAGAGCGATTTCAAGTCCTTCGGCAAAGAACTCGGTCCTTATTTCTGGCCGCAGCTTTGGCTTGGCGTGTTGCTCCTTCTTGCTGCAATCGACTGTGCCAGCGAGTTAACGAAATCACGTATCGGAAGACGTAGTATCAAGACACAACGTCCACCAGAAAATCTCTATCTCGTCATAGTCGGCACGGCCTACATTGCGGCCTACACTGCCGCTATGGCGCTGATTGGCTTCCCGCTCGCCACTGTAGTGTTCGTTGTCGCCTTTGCCTATCTAGGCGGCTATCGTGGTCTTGTGGTCCTTACGTTGACGGCGTTCGGGACAACAGTCGCGTTGCTTTATCTTTTTGTGCGTGTCGTTTACATCTCTTTGCCGCTTGGAATAGAGCCGTTCATCGAAATGAACGTTGCTCTCTATCGCCTCTTAGGAATTTTTTGAGATGATAGATGTCTTTCAGCAGCTTGGTGGTGGATTCCAGCAGGTATTATATCCGCCTTATTTGCTGTTGATCATTGTCGGTGTTGGGATTGGCATGATCGCCGGCGTGTTACCCGGCATCACGGGAATCATGGTTCTGATTCTGATGCTGCCACTCACCTACAAGATGGCGGCAATCCCCGCGCTGATATTCCTGACTGGAGCCTATATCGGCGGCGCCTTTGGCGGGACTATCACCGCGATTTTGTTCAATATCCCTGGCGATCCGGACAGCGTCCCTTCACTTTGGGACGGCTATCCCATGGCGCGTGCGGGAGAAGCCGGCAAAGCGCTCGGCATTGCAGCCTTCTCCGCTGTAATCGGAGGCCTAGCGGGCGCCATCATGCTGACATTCCTGTCCGAGCCATTCGCGCGGGTCGCGCTCAAATTCTCCTCGGTGGAATTTTTCTCAATCATTGTATTTGGGCTGACAAGCGTCACGGCGCTTGGGGCGAGCTCATTGCGGCTCGCGTTAATTTCACTGACCATTGGATTGCTCATTGGCATGGTTGAACTCGACGACATCTATGGCCAGGAGCGGTTTACATTCAATTCATCAATTCTCCGCGACGGGATCGATTTCCAGATCGTTATGATGGGGGTTTATGCGATGGCCGAAGTGCTGGAACGGCTGTCGCAATTTTATCCCTCGGCAGGTTTCGCTGGCAGCAGCAGCGTCGCCGCTAAATTGCCACGGGTGCGTGAGTTGCTCCGGCTCTGGCCTACACTATCCCGCGCGACCGCTACGGGTATTGTGATCGGTGCAATTCCTGGCGCAGGCGCAACAGTGGGCGCATTCGTATCCTATGGCGTCGAAAAGCTTTTTTGCCGCCGGCGAAATCTCCTCGGCACCGGCATTGCGGAAGGCCTTGCCGCACCGAATGCCGCCGCCAATGCCACCGTCGGCGGTGCTTTTGTGCCACTACTTACGCTTGGTATCCCGGGCAGCGGCGCCACGGCGGTTATTCTGGGCGCATTTCTGATCAAAGGGATACAGCCTGGGCCCAATATTTTCAGCAGTGACAATGTCTTAGTCTATTCAATCTTCGCTGCACAGTATATTGCTTTGGCCAGCGTTTTAGCGCTCACCTATTTGAGTGTGCGCATTTACGTCAAAATCCTTCAGATGCCAGAACCAATCATAGCCGCACTCATCATGGTATTTACGGTTCTCGGAGCCTATTCGCTTCGATCAGACATGTCCGATGTCTGGCTCATGGTGGGTTTCGGCGTGCTGGGTTTTATGATGCGTCGTTTCAATTTTCCGGTGGCGCCGCTGGTCCTCGGAGTGATCCTCGGCCCACTCGCTGAGCGCCATTTTATGCAGACCATGATCAGTTATCATAACGATCCAATGGTGTTCGTTGTTCGACCAATCAGCGCTATTTTTCTATTTTTAGCGGCCAGTGCGGTCGCCTTATCCCTGATCAGAAGACATTTTGAAACACGAGCCTATCGCGAGGCCACATTGTTGGCACAAGATTAAAGCCGTCGCTTCCTCTTGCGCACAACAGACCGCTTTAGTTCAAATTGAAGCGTCGAAGATAGGCGCTGGGCGATAAAATCGGCGAGGTTAGTTGTTGCTGTCGATACCGGACCAGTACGATAATGAATGCGCAGTTCTGCGGCGCGCAGCATCGGAAGCTTCGCACTGACATTAATGATTCTCAGATCTGGCGTAACTGCGCACTGCGGGAGAACGGTCACCGCAAGTCCGGCCGAGATTGCGGCCTGCAATCCCGCAGCACTGTCAGCTACCGAAACCAGTCGCCAACGTCGCCCCTGCTCTTTCAAGGCGTCGAGCGCAATTTCTCGCGATATCGCTCCGATCGGTAGCAGCGCTACGGGTAACGGTTCGGCCATTTCGGGGTGGTCGCGCGTTCCAGCGACCCATACCAACGGCTGTAGGCCAACCAAGCGGCCGCCTTCAACTTTTGGCAGACGTGTAACCAAAGCGAGATCAATTTCTTTCCGCTTGAGGGCCGCATGAAGGTGAACGCTGCGCGTAAACCGAAGTTCAATTTCAATCCGCGGGTACGCGTGGCCAAAGCTGCGGAGAATGTCGGGCAAGATCGACGCATAGAGATCCGGCACGCCAAGAATAACGCGCCCCTCGACGTCGGACGCCGAAACGCGGGCGCGCGCCTCATCATTGAGTCGAAGCATTTGCCGCGCATACTGAAGCAGCATTTCGCCTTCATGAGTGAGCGTGACATTTCGTCGTCCGACCAGAATAAGCTTTTGGCCGACCAACCGCTCCAAACGCTTGAGCTGGTGGGTTATCGCAGGCTGCGTTCTACCAACGATCTTGCCGGCGGCAGTTAAACCACCCTCATCCACAATTGCCGTGAACGTTCGTAGGAGAGAAAGCTCGAGATCCAAAGCCATACGACATTAATTACATTGATGATTAGAGGACACAAGATTTGTTTTTCTAATCGTCAAATGCATCGCTTCTGCGAAACAAACCGGCCAGGTGGTCACAATAGTTCGCGACTTATCGGACCAATTCAGCGATCAGAAAGTGCGCTCGGGGGTCTATAGGCGCATATTGCGGTCGTGGATCTAAGCTATTGTAGCCAGCCTCATATATACAATTTGAAGCGGTCTATTTTTTCAAACCATTTTCAATGAGCAATCTGTATTGCTTCAGATCGATTGACGAAATGATTGACCTGACGGATTTTTTGAACCAGCGGGATAGAGATTACTGCATCGGCATGATCTCATCTAGATGGGCTGCCGCGGGCGCGAATGTCTGTGGCGCCGGCGGCCGATAGTTGAGTGCCGAGTGCGGTCGGATTGTGTTGTAGTGCCTTCGCCATTGCTCGATGACGACCTGTGCTTCTTTCAAGCTGTAGAAGATTTCACCGTTCAGCAGCTCATCGCGTAGTTTTCCGTTGAATGACTCGCAGTAGCCGTTCTCCCAGGGGCTGCCGGGCTCGATGAACAGGGTTTTGGCTCCAACCTGGGTCAGCCAGTTGCGGACGACCTTTGCCGTCATCTCAGCGCCGTTGTCGGATCGGATGTGCTCGGGCACACCGCGCATAAGCATGACATTGGCCATCGTCTCAAGCACGCCGAAGCTGTTGATCCGACGCGCCACCCTGATGGCCAGGCATTCGCGGGTGAACTCGTCAATCAACGTCATTAGCCGCAGCTTGCGGCCATCATGGGTCTGCGCCTCCACAAAGTCGTAGGACCAGACATGATTGCGCCGCTCCGGCCTCAGCCGGATGCAGGATCCATCGTTGAGCCAGAGCCTGCCCCGTGGCCTTTGTTTCTTGGGTACTTTGAGCCCCTCGCGACGCCAGATCCGCTGTACCCGATCGCAGCCTACCTTCCACCCGGCTTCGTCCAGCAATGACTTGATCCGACGATAGCCGTATCGGCCGTACTGCGATGCCAACGCAATAATGGCCTGCGTCAGCGCGTCTTCATCAGCACGGACAATGGTGGTGTAACGCTGCGTTCCGCGCGGCTGACCCACAATCCGGCAGGCATGACGCTCCGAGAGACCATACTTCCCCCGAATGCGTTCAACCGCCTGCCGGCGCCGTTCGGGGCTTACAAGTTTCCCGAGGCAACGTCCTTGAGCACTTGCTTCTCAAGCGACAGATCGGCAACAAGACGCTTCAGGCGGACATTCTCGCGCTCAAGGTCCTTCATCCGCTTCGCCTGATCGATCTCAAGCCCGCCGTATTCCTTGCGCCAGCGATAATAACTCTGCTGCGATATGCCTGCAGCCCGGCAGGCAACCGGCGTCGCGTTTCCCTGTGCCATCGACACTTCAATCTGGCGAAGCAATGTCACAATCTGCTCCGCGCTGAACCTCTTCTTCGGCATGACCAAAGCTCCTTTCCAAGCCACTTTCTCACATCGCTTGGTTCAAAAAAGCTAGGTCAGGTCAACTTCCTTCGAACTCGGGCCCCGACATTCGTTATCGAGATTAATGTCGATGGTGAAGATACTTAGTCGGACCTGATAAGCAGAACGGGCATGGAGATAAACAATTGTTTTGAACAGAAGTCGGACTCGAATGGACAATCAAAGGACAAAGTGTAAAGCTGGCAATAGCTCCAGTTCATCCTGCACTGTCCGCCACACTCACCCTGCCAGCCCGCCCTTCTTCTCGATAAACCGCGCGACAGCCTCGGCGCCCTCGCCGGTGCGCATGTTGGTGAAGACGAAGGGGCGCTGCCCCCGCATCTTCTTGGCATCACGCTCCATCACCTCGAGCGATGCGCCGACATAAGGGGCGAGATCGACCTTGTTGATGACGAGCAGGTCGGAACGCGTGATGCCGGGGCCACCCTTGGACGGAATCTTGTCGCCGGCGGCAACGTCGATGACGTAGACGGTCAAGTCTGCGAGCTCCGGCGAGAAGGTGGCCGCGAGATTGTCGCCGCCGGATTCGATCAGCACCAGATCGAGATCGGGAAACTTGGCGCGCATGTCGGCGATTGCCGCGAGGTTGATGGAGGCATCCTCGCGGATCGCGGTGTGCGGACAGCCGCCGGTTTCGACGCCGGCAATGCGTTCGGCCGCCAGCGCGCCGGAGCGCACGAGATATTCTGCGTCCCATTTGGTGTAAATGTCGTTGGTGATGGCGGCGATCTCGTATTTGCCGCGCAAGTATTTGCACAGCGCATCCATCAGCGCGGTCTTGCCGGAGCCGACCGGGCCGCCGACGCCGACGCGCAAAGGTCCATGCGAATTGGGGCCATGGGGATGGGAGCCGAGAGCATTGGTCATGGGATGTTGCTATCCTCTGCGCTCAAGACGAGTGCGCTCAAGACGAGCGTCATCGTCCCTATTGTTTGATGCGCGGGTGCGCATGTGTCCCTTTTTCCTTTCCCCCAAACGGGGAATGGAGCGCCGGGAGGCGCCAGGGGCTTGCGAGACCCCTTTGGGATGCCCTTGCGATCGGGCACCCCGCGCGCCGTGCGAAGGCGCGCGCACCCCTTGCGATCGGGGTGCTGCGCCTCCCGGCGCTCCATCCGCGCGGCGCGCATTGTCGGCGCGCCGCCGCCAGGCTGGGCTTGCGGGATGCGTCGACGGCACCCCGGCAGCGAAACCGGCTGTCGCAAGCAAGCACAAGTTAGGAATATAGTCAAGATTGGCTCACGACCGGAACAGCCGCGTGTACTGCGTCTCGTGCCGCAGGCTGGCGAGATCGGCGCGAAAGCTGGCGCTGCCCATGTCGTCAAGCGGCGTCCCAAGCGCGCGCCGCGCGGTCTCTGTAACAGTCGGCTCGAGCGCGGCCAAGACGCGCTGGCCCTGGCTGTGGCCGAGCGGGATCAACCGCACACCGGCCGAGACCCAATTGGCCGTGAGCGCTTGCAAGTAAGCGCCCAGCGCCGGTTCGCGCGCAATGCCATGGCCCGCGGTTGCGACCGCCACTGCGATTGGATAGGCGACGGCGCCGCTCCAAGTCTGCTTGAATTGCGCGAGCGCGTCGCATGGCCAGGCCGCCAGCGTGACATCGACGAAGGCATTGCCCTGCGCGGTCGTTTCCAGGTGGCGCTCCTTCGACGGTGCCAGTGCCGCAGCGAGTTCGGCGACGTCGCGCAATGCCGTCATGTCGCCTGTTTCCGTCGCACGATGGGCGTGCGCCAACAAGACGCCGTCGCAGAAGCCGGCGCCGTCGGCCAGCATGACCGCAAGCCAGTCCTGCAAGCTGCCGGCATCGTGAATATCGCCGGCTTCCACCGCCCACTCGATGCCGCTCGAATAGGAAAACGCGCCGACCGGGTAGGCCGGCGACAGCCAGGCCATGAGCCGGTAGAGGGCGGTCGAATCCGTCGTCCGGTCTTTCCCGGGCAAGCGGGGCTCCAACGTTTCAGACCCAATCGCATTGGGCCCCCGCTTGCGCGGCGACGAGCGGCGCAGCAGGGCTGGCCGCTTCTTAGCCATCGCTCTTGTCGTGATGATGGGAATGGCTGTGCGAATGGCTGGTTGAGCGGCTCGTTGAATGACTGTGGGAGTGGCTGTGCCCGGAGGTGTCGTGCGCGCCGCCTTCCGGATCGAAGGGCGCGTCCAGCAGCGTGAGCGTGGCGCCGAGACCGCGCAACATGTCCTCCAGCACGTGGTCGCGGCGGATGCGCAGGCTGTGGCCGGCGATCTGTAGGTCGGTGTGGCGGTTGCCGAGATGCCAGGCGAGCCGCGCCAGTTCGACATCGTTGGCGGCCGAGACCTCGAGCAACGGTTCCGGCGCGCCGACGACCTGCACGATCGAACCGTCATCGAGCACCAGCCCGTCGCCGTCGCGCAACGCGACCGGTCTGGCGAAATCGAGCAGGAATTCGGTGCCTTTATCGCCGGTCAACGCAATGCGCCGGCGATGGCGGTCCTCTGCGTCGAGCACGACGCGGTCGGCTGCCCCGGTCCACTCTCCGGCGGCCTTGATCGTGACGACATGTTTCATCGCGTCCGCCTAAAAGAGGAAATACCGCTGCGCCATCGGCAACACCTCCGCCGGCGCGCAGGTGAGCAGCTCGCCGTCAGCGCGCACCTCGTAGGTTTCCGGATCGACGTCGATCTCGGGCGTCGCGCCATTGTGGATCATGTTCTTCTTCCCGATCTTGCGGGTGTTCTGCACCGCCACGAATTGCTTCTCGACACCGAGTTTGTTGCGCAAACTTGAGCGCGCCGCCGCTTTCGATACGAACACCACCGACGAGGCGGTGAGCGCCTTGCCATAGGCGCCGAACATCGGCCGGTAATGCACCGGCTGCGGCGTCGGGATCGAGGCATTGGGATCGCCCATTTGCGCCGCGATGATCGTGCCGCCCTTGATCACCACCTCCGGCTTGACGCCGAAGAAGGCCGGCGACCACAGCACCAGATCGGCAAGCTTGCCCTTCTCGACTGAGCCGATGTGTTTCGAGACGCCGTGCGCGACGGCCGGGTTGATCGTGTACTTGGCGACATAGCGCTTGACGCGGAAGTTATCGTTGTCGCCCTTTTCCTCGCGCAGCGAGCCGCGCTGCTTCTTCATCTTGTCGGCCGTCTGCCAGGTGCGGATGATGACCTCGCCGACACGGCCCATGGCCTGGCTGTCCGACGACATCATCGAGAGAGCGCCAAGATCGTGCAGAATATCTTCGGCCGCGATCGTCTCCTTACGAATGCGGCTTTCCGCGAAAGCGAGATCCTCCGGGATCGACGGGTCGAGATGGTGGCACACCATCAACATGTCGAGATGCTCGTCGATGGTATTGCGGGTGAACGGCCGTGTCGGATTGGTCGACGACGGCAGCACGTTCTTCAAACCGGCGACCTTGATGATGTCGGGCGCGTGGCCGCCGCCGGCGCCTTCAGTATGGAAGGCGTGGATTGTGCGGCCTTTGAACGCCTTGATGGTGTCCTCGACGAAGCCGCTCTCGTTGAGCGTGTCGGTGTGGATCATGACCTGCACGTCCGCGTTGTCGGCAACCTTCAGGCAATTGTCGATCGCGGCGGGCGTCGTCCCCCAGTCCTCGTGCAGCTTGAGGCAGCAGGCGCCGGCCTTGATCTGCTCGTCGAGCGCGGCCGGGCGCGACGCGTTGCCCTTGCCGGCAAAACCGAGATTGACCGGCAGGCCGTCGGCGGCCTGGATCATGCGGCCGATGTGAAACGGCCCGGGCGTGCAGGTGGTGGCGTTGGTGCCCGCCGCCGGCCCCGTGCCGCCGCCGAGCATGGAGGTCACGCCGGACATCAGCGCGTCTTCCACCTGTTGCGGGCAGATGAAGTGAATATGGGCGTCGAAGCCGCCGGCAGTGAGAATCTTGCCCTCGCCGGCGATGATCTCGGTGCCGGGGCCGATGATGATGGTCACGCCCGGCTGGATATCGGGATTGCCGGCCTTGCCGATGGCGGCAATGCGCCCGTCCTTCAGGCCGACGTCGGCTTTGACGATGCCCCAATGGTCGAGAATGAGCGCATTGGTGATGACCGTATCCATCGCGCCTTGTTTGCTGGTGGCCTGCGATTGCCCCATGCCGTCACGGATCACCTTGCCGCCGCCGAATTTCACCTCCTCGCCATAGACTGTGAAATCCTTTTCCACTTCGATGACCAGATCGGTGTCGGCGAGCCGAACCTTGTCGCCCGTGGTCGGCCCGAACATGTCGGCGTAGGCCGCGCGCTTCATTTTAAATGACATGTTGCGGTTCTCATCCCCGTATTAAAGCTTGCCCATCACGTCCTGGCGGAATCCGTAGATCGTGCGCTTGCCGGCGAGCGAAACAAGCGTGACCTCGCGTGTCTGCCCCGGCTCGAAACGCACCGCGGTGCCGGCGGCGATATTGAGCCGCATGCCGCGCGCTTTTTTGCGGTCGAATTTGAGCGCCGGGTTGGTTTCGAAGAAATGATAGTGCGAACCGACTTGGATCGGCCGGTCGCCGGAATTGGCGACCGACAGGGTCACCGTCTTGCGGCCAGCGTTGAGTTCGATCTCGCCGTCCTGGATAAACATCTCGCCGGGGATCATGGCCATCACCCGCGAGTGAATTTCGTGTAAATGACCATGGCGACAGCGAGCAAGAAAATAAAGCCGACCACAAGCGTATCGAGATCCGGCAGCATGCTGACGCCGTGCGGATGATGATGCGGCACCAGCGAGGGGTGCGCTTGTGCGGGTACCGCAGCCAACAGAAACAGAAATGAAAAGAACGCTTTCATCGGTCGGGCCTCATCTAATCGGATTGTGCACGGTGACGAGCTTGGAGCCGTCGGGAAACGTCGCTTCGACTTGGATGTCGTGAATCATCTCGGGGATGCCCTCCATCACCTGCGCACGCGTCAGAACTTGTGCGCCGGCCTCCATCAGTTCGGCGACGCTGCGGCCGTCGCGTGCGCCCTCCAGGATGAAATCGGTGATCAGCGCGACAGCTTCCGGATGATTGAGTTTGACGCCGCGCTCGAGACGGCGGCGCGCCACCATGGCGGCGGTCGCAATCATCAGCTTGTCTTTTTCGCGTGGCGTCAAATTCATTCAGGCCTCTTGTCGATCGAGCTACTGCAACCACAGCCGCGGCACGCTCTGTCCGAGCGCGCCCAACAGCGCAATCAGGTCATGGCGCAGAAGGGCGCCATCGCGCGCGACGAGCCGCGCCACGGCAATACCATTCCAGGCCGAAATGCCGACTTCCCCGGCAAAATCGAGCGCACGCACCGCGGATAGTTCTGCTTCCCCGCCCGGCGCAATCAGGATGGTAGCCAGCGCGATGCCACCTGCGGCAATGGCCGGTCCAGCAAGCTTGTCGGCAATGGCGCCGTCGAGTCGGGTGTTTTCCGCGAAGGCCAGCTTTCCGCCACGGCGCAAGCGCCAGCGGTCGGCGAACAGGCCGGTCCGCACTGTTTCGCCCATGGCGGCACGGCCGAACACGACAGCCTCCGCCATGATGAGTGAGGCGTCGTCCGCCAGGTCGACGTCGATCTGCCGCGACAGACGCGCGCCGTCGAATAAAATGGACTCCTGTGGCAGCCAGGCGAGCCGGCCGCCAGCACCGACGCCGAGACGGATGGCCATCCCGGCATCCGGTCCTGTCGAGCGATAGATCTTTTCCGCCGCCACGGTACCAGCGATGAGTTCGGCGTCACTTCCGACTTCCAATTCGAGACCGAAGCGGTCGCCGCCGGTCATGCCGCCGCCAGTATTGACGATGACCGCTTCGAGCGCTTGTCCCGGCGTTTTGGGGAAGCGCACGCGCAGCGAGCCGTCCTCGTAGACTTTTGTGCGGTGGGTGCGGCCGTCCGCAGCGGCAACGCTCAGCGCAATTCGTCCGCTGGCGCGGTTGGCGGCGAAGATGTCGCTCGCGCGCTGCTCGACAACAGCCACTGACACGACTTTACGCCCTCCCCCGAAGTCCTGGCTGGAATTCTAGATGGCTCCGGCTCAAATGGCCATCGCGCGCTTGAGCGCGCCTTCGTCCAGGTTTGCCTTGTCGCAAGAGTAGATGATGCTGCCGCGATCCATGACGACCAAGTGGTCGCCGAGTTCCTGTGCAAAATCGAGATATTGTTCGACCAGGATGATCGCCATGTCCTTCAGCGAGCGCAGATAGTCGATGGCGCGGCCGATGTCCTTGATAATCGAGGGCTGGATGCCTTCGGTCGGTTCATCGAGCAGCAAGAGCTTTGGCCGCATCACAAGTGCCCGTCCGATCGCCAGCTGCTGCTGCTGGCCGCCGGAGAGGTCGCCGCCGCGCCGGCCGAGCATGCTGCGCAGAACCGGAAACAGCGAAAAAACGTCATCCGGCACTGAGCGTTTGTCACGCGACAACGGCGCAAATCCAGTCTCGAGGTTTTCCTCGACGGTCAGCAGTGGAAAGATTTCGCGGCCCTGCGGCACGATGGCGACGCCGCTGCGCGCGCGCTGCACCGTCGACAGCTTTGTGATGTCAGAACCATCGAGTGTGATATTGCCCTTGCTCACCGGATGCTGGCCGACGATGGCACGCAGGAGACTGGTCTTCCCGACGCCGTTGCGGCCGAGCACACATGTCACTTTGCCCAATTCCGCCTTCAACGAAATACCGCGCAGCGCCTGCGCGGCCCCGTAGTGCAGATCGATAGCGTTCACATCCAGCATCATCAAATTCCTTGGCGCATGATCGTTTCCGAAAACCGGTCCCCATTTTTCGAGATCATGCGCTAACGCCCCAAATACACTTCAACCACGCGCTCGTTGTTCGAGACCTGGTCGATCGTGCCTTCCGCCAGTACAGAGCCTTCGTGCAGGCACGTCACCTTGACGCCCAACTCACGCACGAAGGCCATGTCGTGCTCGACCACGACGACCGTTTTATCGCGATTGATTTCCTTCAAGAGATCGGCGGTCTGCATGGTTTCGGTGTCGGTCATGCCGGCGACCGGCTCGTCCACCAGCAAGAGTTTGGGCTCCTGTGCGAGCAACATGCCGATTTCCAACCACTGCTTTTGCCCATGCGACAGGCTGCCGGCGACGCGCGACCGCAGCAGCTTGAGCCGGGTCGTATCGAGAATCTCGTCAATGCGCTTCTGTTGCGGCACCGAACTCTCCCACAGCAGCGTCGCACGTACGCTGCGGTCGTTTTTCAGCGCCAGCAACAGATTGTCCTCCACCGAGTGCATCTCAAACACGGTCGGTTTCTGAAACTTGCGGCCGACGCCGAGCTCAGCGATCTGCGTTTCGTCGAGTTTGGAGAGGTCGAATTTGCCTTCCTCGAAATAGACGTCGCCGGCATCGGGCCGGGTTTTGCCGGTGACCACGTCCATCATCGTGGTCTTGCCGGCGCCATTCGGGCCGATGATTGCGCGCATCTCGCCGGGCTCGATCACGAAGGACAGCTCGTTGAGCGCCTTGAAGCCGTCGAAGGAGACGGTGACGCCATCGAGATAAAGTAGCGCACTGGTCATATGCGCCGTCGGCGGGACCGCCGAACTCGCAGGAGCCGAAGCGGTTTGCGTTTCGCTCATCGTGCTACTCCGCGGCGTGGGGTGCGCTATCTGGTTGCGTCAATTCCATCTCGATCCCCTCCTCTGCGGCGGCGGACTTCGCGTCGGCGCGCAGGCCAAGACCGTACTGGAGCGTGCCGATGATCCCGCGCGGCAACAACAACGTCACCGCGATAAACAGGCCGCCAAGCATGAACAGCCAGTAGGGGGCAAGAAAGCCGGAGGTGAAATAGGTCTTGGCATAATTGACGACGAGCGCGCCAAGTACGGCGCCGGTGAGCGTGCCACGGCCGCCAACCGCAACCCAGATCACGGCCTCGATCGAATTGGCGGGCGTGAATTCACTCGGGTTAATGATGCCGACCTGCGGCACATAAAGCGCGCCAGCGACGCCGGCCATGACAGGCCGACAGCGTGAACACGAAGAGCTTGTAGTTCTCGACCCGGTAGCCGAGGAAGCGCGTACGCGATTCCGCGTCGCGCACCGCGACCAGCACCTTGCCGAACTTGGAAGTGACGATGGCGCGGCAGATGAGAAAGCCGATCGCCAGCGCAAGACAGGAAGCGACCAGCAGCGCGTTGCGCGTGCTCTCGGCCTGCACGTTGAAACCGAGGATGTCCTTGAAGTCGGTGAGGCCGTTATTGCCTCCGAAGCCGAAATTATTGCGGAAGAAGCCGAGCATCAGCGCGTAGGTCATCGCCTGTGTGATGATCGAGAGATAGACGCCGGTGACCCGGCTGCGAAACGCGAACCAGCCGAAGACGAAAGCCAGCAGCCCGGGCACCAACAGGATCATCACCGCGGCATAGATGAACCAGTTGAAGCCGTACCAATAGAGCGGCAACTCGTGCCAGTTCAGGAACACCATGAAGTCGGGCAGGATCGGGTTGGCATAGACGCCGCGCGTGCCGATCTGCCGCATCAGATACATGCCCATGGCGTAGCCGCCGAGCGCGAAGAAGGCGCCGTGGCCAAGCGAGAGGATGCCGGCAAATCCCCAGATCAAGTCGATAGAGAGTGCAAGCAGCGCGTAGCAGATATATTTGCCGAACAGCGCCACAAGATAGGTCGAAACGTGGAAGCTCGAATCCGCCGGCACCAGCAGATTGAGCACCGGAACCGCAACGGCAAAGGCGCCGAGCAGCACCAGAAAAATGATGGAGGCCCGGTCGATCAGGCGCGGTGAGCGGAAAGGCCCCCATTACGCCTCCACCGCCCTGCCCTTGAGCGCGAACATCCCGCGCGGGCGCTTCTGGATGAACAGGATGATCAGCACCAGAATGGCGATTTTGGCGAGCACCGCGCCGGCATAGGGCTCGAGGAATTTGTTGGCGATGCCGAGCGTAAAGGCGCCAACCAGCGTGCCCCACAGATTTCCGACGCCACCGAACACCACCACCATGAACAAGTCGATGATGTAGCCCTGACCGAGATTGGGCGAGACGTTGTCAATCTGCGACAGTGCCACTCCGGCAATGCCGGCAATGCCGGAGCCGAGACCGAAGGTGAGCGCGTCGATGCGGGCGGTTCGGATGCCCATGGCGGCCGCCATCTGCCGGTTCTGCGTCACCGCACGCATCTCCAGGCCGAGCCGCGTGAAGCGTAGCATTGCAAGCAGCGCCACGAACACCAAGAGCGTGAAGACGATGATCCACAGCCGGTTATAGGTGATCGTGATCTGGCCGAGCTGGAAGGCACCGCTCATCCAGGACGGATTGCCGACTTCCTGGTTGGTTGGCCCGAAGATGGTGCGCACCACCTGCTGCAGGATCAGCGACAGGCCCCAAGTCGCAAGCAGCGTCTCGAGCGGGCGACCATAGAGGAAACGGATAATGCTGCGTTCAACGGCGATGCCAACCGCGCCGGCGACGCCAAATGCGAGTGGCAAAGCAATCAGCAGCGAATAGTCGAACAGGCCCGGATTGTAGGCGCGGATCAGCGCCTGCACGACATACGTCGTATAAGCCCCGAGCATCACCATCTCGCCATGAGCCATGTTGATGACGCCCATGACACCGAAGGTGATGGCCAGACCAATCGCCGCGAGCAGCAGAACAGAGCCCAAGCGAAAGTCCGTACCAGGCGTTCTGCGCCGCCGCCCATATGGACAGCGTCGTCTGGATCTTTGAAATGGCCGACTGCGCCGCCGTACGCACCTCGGCTGGTTCGCTTGGCGGCAAACCTTTAATAAGACCGAGCGCATCCTGGTCGCCACGTTCGCTGATCACGCCGATGGCTTTGATCTTGGCTTCCGCCTTGGCATCGCTCGATGAAAGAATGATGGCGGCGCGCGCCTGCTCGAGCGCCGATTTCACGCGCGGCACTTTTTCCGCGGCGATGGCCTTCTCCAACGCCGGCAATGCGCTTTCATTTCGGGATTTGAACACCGAAAGTGCAGCGTCGTAGCGGCGGTCGGGATCGGGCGCCATCAGGGTGAGGCTGCCGACGGCGGCATCAATCACGTTGCGCAGCCGGTTGTTCACGATGACAGTGTCGATATCGGCCGGCGGGTCGCCAACGATTGGCTTGCCGGTCGCGGCGTCGAGCAGCTTGTCGTGCCTTCGTCTTGATGAAGACTAGCTTCTTTTCGGCGCTGTACAGCAGACGCGCTTCGGACAACGCTTCCAGAACTTGTGCGGCCAGCGGATTGCCGCTTGCGGCAACTTTACCGATCGCCTCACCGGTGTCGCTGAGCGATCCCTCGGTAAAACCAGGAAGCGCGTCCGTGTAGGCGTCAGCCTTGGCGCCTGCCACGCTGTGCAGCAGAAGGCCAAAAGCCAATAGGATCGCGGAAATGCGGCCGCATAAGCTACGCATTGCAATCATGTCCCGGCATCAGTTGGCATGTTGGGAGACGGCGACTGCCGCCGCCTCCCTATGGATGGCGTCAACAGGCGCTTAAGAGCCCTGGCCGCCGCACTTCTTGGTGACCTTGTTGTAGTTGCCGCACTTGAGCTTAACCCAATCGGACACGAGGTCTTTCGAGCCCGGCAGGTAATCGGACCAGGCATCACCCGGCACGAGACCCTTGGTCTTCCACACCACGTCGAACTGTCCGTCGCCGCGGATTTCGCCGATAAAGACGGGTTTGGTGATGTGGTGGTTGGGCAGCATGGTCGACATGCCGCCGGTCAGGTTCGGCGCCTGGATGCCGGGCAGCGCCGCGATCACCTTGTCCGGATCGGTGGACTTGGCCTTCTCGACCGCCTTCACCCACATGTTGAAGCCGATGTAGTGGGCTTCCATCGGGTCGTTGGTCGGTGCGCTTCGGCTTCTTGGTGAACGCGTGCCACTTCTTGATGAAGTCGGCATTCGCCTTGGTCTTGATCGACTTGAAGTAGTTCCAGGCGGCGAGATGGCCGACCAGAGGCTTGGTGTCGAGACCGGCGAGTTCTTCCTCGCCGACCGAGAACGCCACGACCGGGATGTCGGTCGCCTTGATGCCCTGGTTGCCGAGTTCCTTGTAGAACGGAACGTTGGCGTCGCCGTTGATGGTGGAGACCACGGCCGTCTTCTTGCCCGCCGAGCCGAACTTCTTGATGTCGGCGACGATGGTCTGCCAGTCGGAGTGCCCGAACGGCGTATAGTTGATCATGATATCCTCGGGCTTGACGCCCTTGGACTTCAGATAGGCCTCGAGAATCTTGTTGGTGGTGCGCGGATAGACGTAGTCGGTGCCCGCCAGCACCCAGCGCTTCACTGAGCCGCCATCCTTGCTCATCAGGTAGTCGACGGCAGGGATCGCCTGCTGGTTCGGCGCGGCGCCGGTGTAGAAGACGTTGCGCTCCGATTCTTCGCCTTCGTACTGCACCGGATAGAACAGGATCCGAATTCAGCTCCTTGAACACCGGCAGCACCGACTTGCGCGACACGGAGGTCCAGCAGCCGAATACGACCGCGACCTTGTCCTTGGTAATCAGTTCACGCGCCTTTTCGGCGAACAGCGGCCAGTTGGAGGCCGGATCGACGACCACCGCTTCGAGCTTCTTGCCGAGCAGGCCGCCCTTCTTGTTCTGCTCGTCGATGAGCATCAGCATCACGTCTTTCAGCGTCGTTTCGCTGATCGCCATGGTGCCTGAGAGCGAGTGGAGGATGCCGACCTTGATGGTATCGGCGGCTTTGGCGGCGTGAACCGCACCAGTTGCCGCAATCGCTAAACCCGCAGCGGCGGACAGCCACCTGCGAAAATTCGGCCGCAGAGCGGCCGTCTTGCTGTTTTTGATCATGAACAAATCCCCTGCATGAGACGCGCGCAGCGGAATCGGCCGCTTTCCGCGCTTCATGACAGTCGCAAGGCTTGTGCCAGAACCACGCAGATGCGGTAACAGGCTGATTACGGGCTACTTTTTGAAATGTTGGGCGCGGCGCTTAGCCAATTGTCGACGACTATTTTTTAGGCAGACCGCTTGATAATTGACCATTCCCCTTTTTCCCATGCGTATCAGCAGCTCGTCCGATAGGCAGCGATGCGGTTGCGCGGTCTCGCTTTTCTGCGCAAAAGGTAAGGAAGCGGGCCTGTCCGGGCGTTACCGTATTCGACAAAAACCTGAATTGGCCGGTCCTGCCGCCGTCACGGGGACCAAAGCGTCACCGGCCAGGGAGGATGCCATGCTCAGTCAAAGGAGGAGACGCATGTTTTTTCGTTCGATTATTAGCGCCACGGCCGCGCTGATCTTGGTGGCTGGAAGCGTAACGGCACAAGCGGAGGAGCGCATCACCATCGGCACCGGCGGCACCGGTGGCCTTTTTTACGTCGTTGGCGCGGGTATCGCGGAAGCCATCAACAAACACTTGCCCGGCGCCACAGCGCGCGCCGAAGTCACTGGCGCCTCGGTTGAGAACATCCGCCGGGTATCCGCAGGCCAGGAGACGATGGGCTTCTCAAGCTCCAGCACGCTTTATGAAGCCAAGAACGGCATGAAAAAATTCAAGGAGAAACTGCCGGTCGCCGCGATCGCCTACCTCTACCCCGCGGTCCTGCAGGTTGCCGTGCTGGCCGATAGCAAGTTCAAGAGCATCGAGGATCTCAAAGACGCGACCATCAATCTCGGCCCTCCCGGCAGCAACTCGGCTGTGCTCGCCGAACGTCTGCTCACCGCCTATGGCGTGTTCGACAAGAGCAAGGCGCGCTTTCTGTCGTACACGGAAGGCACAAAGGCCATCATGAACGGCACGGTCGACGCAACCTGCGTGCTCGCCGGCGCGCCGACGGCGGCGCTCATCGATCTCGCCACGCAGCGCAATACGCGTTTCCTCTCGCTCGACCCGAAGAAGGTCGAGGCGATGCTGAGCGAGTACAAATTCTACCAGATCGGCGAGATTCCGGCTGGCACCTATAAGGGCCAGGACAGCGCGGTGAAGGTCATCAACGACCCGGCCATCCTGTTCACCAACGCGAATGCGCCGGACAAATTGGTCTACGACATCACCAAGACCATCTTCACCAACATTGACGAGATCCACGCGATCCACAAGCAGGCGAAGAACATCTTGCTGTCGACCGCGCAAAAAACTCCAATCGCCATCCATCCCGGCGCCAAGCGCTTCTACGACGAAGCAAAGAAATGACCGCGAGCGGCTGAGCAAGCGCCAATCCGGCCATGTGGAGCACGCTCGACAAGCTCCTCGCCGCCGACCCGGCCGTCGGGCCGGTCGAGCGGCGTGTGGTCGGATGGAGCGCCGCATTGCTCGCGGTGCTGACCACGGGCCTCGTGCTTTATGAGGCCTATTTCGGCACGATTACCGCGCTGGTCGTGCGCTCGGAATTCTTTTCGGCGATCGCGAGCGCGGGCCTTCTCCTGATTGGGCTGCGCTTCAACAACCGGGTCGTTCGGACATTCTTCTATATCCTTGCGGTATTGGCGTTGCCGCCCGGCCCTTATCTGCAGCAAAATTTCTTCGACATTGTCAGCAATGGCGGCCTCTCCACGCCAACCGATCGCGTGCTGTTCGTCGTCACAATCGTCGTCCTCATCGTCCTCACCTACATGACCATCGGCTGGTCGCTGGTCGTGCTGGCCGTTGCCGCTCTGCTCTATGCGGTGTTCGGCTATCTCATTCCCGGCCGCTATGGCCATGGCGGTTACGATCTCGCGCGCCTGACAGCCACGTTGTTCCTGTCGACCGAGGGTGTCTACGGCATCCCGATGGGCGTGGCGGTCGACTATATTTTCCTGTTCGCGTTGCTCGGCACTTTTTTGATGAAGACCGGCACCGGCGAATTGTTTGTCGACCTCGCCCGCGCCATCACCGGCCGCACGCAAGGCGGCCCGGGTTTGAGCGCCGTGCTGGCAAGCGCGATGCTCGGCACCATCAACGGTAGCGCGGTCGCCAATGTCGTCACTGTCGGAACCTTCACGATCCCGCTGATGAAACGCGTCGGTTATACGGCTGCAACCGCCGGCGCGATCGAGGCGGCGGCATCCGCCGCGGGCCAAATCCTGCCGCCGATCATGGGCGCGGCCGCTTTCCTCATGGCCGAAATCATGGGCGTGCCCTACGCGCAGATCGCCATCGCCGCCATTATCCCGGCGGCGCTGTACGTGCTGGCACTCCTGATCGCGGTGCGGCTGGAAGCCGGCCGGCTCAATCTCGCTCGCGACGATGCCGGCGGCTTGCGCGTGGTCGGGGCGGTGCTGTGGCGTCGCGGCTATCTGTTGTTGCCGCTGGTCGCGCTGGTTGCGTTGCTGACCCTCGACGTCACGCCCATGCGCGCGGCCGTGATTTCGCTTGGCGTCGGCTTGTCTTGATGCCGTGGTCGCCCGACACGCGGCTCGGACCGGCAAAGCTGCTGGCGGTTTGCGTTGAAACGGTGATTTCGGTGTTGCCGATCGTGGCTGCGGTCGCCGCGGCCGGAGTCGTAATCGGCGTTCTCAACTTGACCGGCCTAGGCCTCATGCTGTCGGGGCTGATCCTTCAGATTGGCGGCAGCAATTTGTGGCTGGTGCTGGTGTTGACCGCGCTCGCCTCGTTCGTGCTCGGCATGGGTCTGCCGACATCGGCGGCTTATCTTTTGCTCGCCGTTTTGGTCGCGCCGGCACTGGAGAAGATGGGCGTACCGCCGATCGTCAGCCACATGTTCATTTTTTACTATGGCCTCGTCTCCGCTATCACGCCACCGGTCGCGCTGGCCGCTTATGCCGCGGCCGGGATTTCCGGCGCCGGCACCACCGAGACCGGGATCGAAGCGGTAAGGCTCGGCTTCGTGAAACTGTTGGTGCCATTTCTTGTTCGTCACCATGCCCGGACTGTTGATGCTTGGCAGCAACGCAACGGTCGCGGTCTCTACGTTCCTCGCCGCGGCAGCGGTCATTTCGTTATCCGTGAGCTTTGCCGGCTGGCTCGTGCGGCCTTTGACCCTCCTTGAGCGGCTGGGATTTCTCGTATCCGCGCTGCTGCTCGTCTTTCCCGCCCCGCTCGCGCTCGATGCCGTCAACCTGACGCTGCGCCCCGCCGGCTTTGTCTTGTCGGCCGTCTTGATGCTCTATTGCTGGCGTGCGAGCACCGCCGCCGAACTGCATGCAAAGCCAAGCCGCTAAATGCTCCTGCACGCTTGATTGTCCAAAAGGGGCCGCCATTCTTGCCGCACGTGCGGCTTGTCCAGGTGGCGCCGCCTGCAATGCGAGGATATGACTTGGCCGAAACCGCCGCCGCCATCGTCGCCGCGCACCGCGCCGGGACACTGACGCCAGCCGACACGATCGCGCGCTCATACGCGCGTCTGCGCGCGCGCAACGACCCCGCTATGTTCATCAGCCTGCGGGAGGAGGCCGACGCGGTCGCGGAGGCGCGCGCGCTCAGCGATCCGAGCTTGCCACTTTACGGCGTGCCGGTCGCGGTGAAGGACAATATCGATGTCGCGGGCATGGCGACGACCGCCGCCTGCCCCGCCTTCAGCTACAAGGCGCAACACGATGCGACCAGCGTCGCGCGTTTACGCGCGGCCGGTGCCATCCCGATCGGCAAGACCAATCTCGACCAGTTCGCGACCGGCCTGAACGGCACGCGCTCGCCCTATGGTACGCCGCGCAATGCCTTCAAGGACGGCCTGGTCCCCGGCGGATCGAGCTCCGGTTCTGCTGTTGCTGTTGCTGCTGGTATTGTGCCTTTGTCGCTCGGCACCGATACCGCGGGCTCAGGCCGCGTGCCGGCCGGCTTGAACAACATCGTCGGCTTGAAGCCCAGCCTCGGTCTCGTCTCAACCTATGGCGTGGTGCCGGCCTGCCGCACGCTCGACTGCGTTTCAATTTTCGCGCTCACCGTCGAGGATGCCTGGATGGCGCTCGCCGCCATGGCCGGGCCGGATGCAGAACGATCCGTATTCGCGCAAGCGCCCGCTCGGGACAGCCCGGAGCGGCCGGTGCGCTGAAGCTCGGCGTCCCGAGCGTCGGCGATCGGCTGTTCTTCGGCGACAAACATTTCGAAGCGGCTTATGGCGGATCGCTCGAACGGTTGGCTAAACTTGGCTGTACGATCGTAGAAATCGCCATCGAGCCGTTCTACGAGACCGCGCGGCTACTTTATGAAGGGTCCGTGGGTGGCGGAGCGCACCATCACCGTACGCTCGCTGCTCGCTTCGGATCCCGACGCCATTCATCCGATCACGCGCCAGATTATCCTCGACGGTTTGCGTCCGACCGCCATTGACGCCTTCATCGCTTTCTATCAGCTCGAAGAATTACGCCGCGTCGCCGACACGACCTTCAGCCAGATCGACGCGCTGGCGCTGCCGACAGCGCCGACCGCCTACACCGTGGAGCAAATGCTGGCTGACCCGATCCAACTCAACAGCCGGCTCGGCACCTATACGAACTTCGTCAACCTGCTCGATTTGTGCGGTCTGGCGTTGCCAGCGTCCGTCACGCCGAACGGCATCCCGTTCGGCATCACGCTGCTGGCGCCCGGCGGTCAGGACGCGCTGCTTGCGAGCATTGGCGCCGTGTTTCATGCCGACACGAAATTGCCGCTCGGTGCGTTGAAAGAGGCGCAGCCGGCGGCGGCGCCGGCTTGAGTCACAACGTTTCGCGGTAGTGCTCGTATTCCTCGCCGACGGTGATGATATGCGCATACATGGTCTGCGCCGCCATCACCCGCTCGCCACGCAGAATCGACTGCACCACCCGGTCGTGTTCAATATGGGATTTTGCCAGTCGGCCGCGAATACGGAATTGTGCGCGGCGGAAGGGCCGCACGCGCGCACGCGTCATCAACGTAAGTTCGGTGAGGTAGGCGTTGTGCGCGCCCGAATAAATGGTGGCGTGGAAGGCCTCATTGACTTCGTGATAGCGCTGCGGATCGCCGCTCTAAATCAATACGCGCAATTCCTCGTGCACGTCTTCCATCGCTTTGCGTTCGGCCGGCGTCATGCGTTCGGCCGCATAACCGGCGCACAGCGCTTCCAGCTCCGCCATCACCTCGAACATGCCGATCAGCGTATCGTGGCTGGGCCGCGCAACGACGGCGGCGCGATGCGGGCGCACTTCGACGAGACCGCTCGCCGCCAGCATGCGGATCGCCTCGCGCACCGGGGTGCGCGACACGCTGAAGCGGCGCGCAAGTTCGATTTCGTCGAGCGGCGAACCCGGTTTGAGCTGACCACCCACGATCTCGTCGGCAAGTTGCGCGCGCAGAATTTCGGCGCGCGTACCGCGGAACGCCACGACGCGGGTCTCGTTATCCGACGACGGGACGCTCATGGCTTTTGCCCCGCCGGCGCGTCGATCAGGCTTACATGCGCTGCTACCACGCACCAGCCTTCTTCGAATTTGACCCAAGTCTGCATCTGCCGGCCGATCTTGCCCGGGCTCGTGGGCCTTTCAAAAAGAGTCGAGGCGACGGCGAATTCCCGCCCGAAAGTGGTGATGACGGTACGCGAAAGCGTTCGCGCTAATCCCGCGGGAGAGCGCGCGGCGCGAAACGATTTGATTTCGCCAAAGCCGTAGAGAATTTCCGTCGCGCCATAGCGGATGGTGCGCGGATCGTTGCGGAATAACGCATCGAGGGTGGCGACATCGTTCGACACCAAGGCTTGTTCGTATTTCTCGAAGGCGTCCCTCACCTCGGCCACGACCTCCGGCAGGTCGATGTCCATTCCTATCCTCCCAGCACATTCGATCTTTTAGCCGTCACGATACCCATTTGTTCCAGCGCGTGGGCAATACGCAAGACCAAGTCTTCGCGCCAGGGCGCAGCGATAATCTGGACGCCGATCGGCAGCGGCTCGAGCGGCACCGGCACCGCCGCGACCGGTAAGCCGATGAACGAGATCGGTTGGGTGTAGATGCCGATATTTGGCCGCACCGGCAATTCGACGCCGTCGATCACGAAAGTCTGCTGGCCGATCTTTGGCGCCACGCAGGGCGTCGACGGCGCCAGAATGGCGTCGTAACGCTCGAACACCTTGAGCACTTGCTCGCGATACCAGCGACGGAAAATCTGCGCCTTGCTGACCAGCGTGGCGGGCACCATGGCGCCCGCAATCAACCGGTCGCGCACCGCGGGGTCGAAATCTTGTGCTTGTTTGCGCAGACGATCGAGGTGGAGCGCGGCGCCTTCCGTTGTAGTGATGACATAGGCTGCGGCGCGGGCGCGCGCGGCTTCCGGGATTTCGACTTCATCGGATACGCGCAATGCTTTAGCGACGCGTGCTATCGCTTCGACGGCCTCCGGGAATGTGCCCTTCTTGAAATAGCCGCCGGCGACCGCGATGCGTAAGCCATCGAGACCGCGGTCGATCAGCGGCGTAACTGGCTCGATCGCTCGCGCGGTGCATGCTGGATCGTCGGCATCCGGCCCCTGCATGGCGTCGTAGCTCAACGCCAGATCGCGTGTCGAGCGCGCGAAGGGTCCGAGGTGATCCAGGCTCGCTACGAACGGGAACGTCCGCGCCCGCGTCAGCCGGCCATAGGTCGGCTTCAAGCCGAAGATGCCGCAAAATGACGATGGCACGCGGATCGAGCCATTGGTGTCGGAACCGAGCGCCAATGGCACCATGCCGCCGCCGACCGCAGACCCAGAACCGCCCGACGAACCGCCGCTCATATGGTCGAGATTGTGCGGGTTACGCGACGCGCCGTCGTGGACGTTTTCGCCAGTGAAGTCGTAGGCGTATTCGCCCATATTGTGCGCGCCGACCAGAATAGCGCCGGCCGCCTCCAGCCGCTCTATTAATGGCGAATCTCGCTTCGCGGGCGGATTGCTGCGGTTGATCTTGGAGCCGGCGAGCGTCGTGACTCCCTCGATATCGAACAGGTTCTTGACCGCAAAGGGCACGCCGGCGAGCGGCAGACTTGCCTTGTTCGGGTTCGCATCAAGGCCGCGGGCCTTGGCACGGGCGCGCCCCGCCGTGATCGCCGTAAACGCGTTGAGCTTGGGATTGAGCGCTTCGATCCGCGCGAGCGCATCTTCGATGATGTCGATCGCACGTGTCTGACCCGCCGAAACCGCCGCGGCGATCGAAGATGCCGTTGCCGTAGCCCACTCCTTCGCCATGGGCTTACGCCTCGAAGATGGGCGCGGGCTCGGCATCGTCCGGCAGCTTGAATTCAGATACGCTGGCGGCGAGCCTGAGCGTGACTGCAAGATTGGCCTTCACCGACGCCTTCCAGGCCTCTTCGAGCGGAATCCCCAGCGCGGACGCTCCTGCCTCGATGAAATCATCTAAATTTGTGTTGGTCATCCGTGTCTTCCGCGCTCCGGTTAAAGTGGCGGATGCGGAATAGCAGCCAATAAATCGCGCGTATACTCCGCCTTCGGGTTGACCAGCACGTCCTCTGTCTGTCCCTGCTCCACGATCTGCCCGGTACGCATCACGATGACGCGGTCGCACAAAAGCTGCACCACATTGAGATCGTGCGAGACGAACAGGTAGCTCATCCCCAGCGAGTCCTTCAGATCTTGCAACAGATTAAGGACAACAGCCTGCACTGAAACATCAAGCGCCGCAGTGGGTTCGTCAAGAATAATAAGATCCGGCTTAAGCGCGATCGCGCGCGCAATGCCAACGCGCGCTTTTTGCCCGCCGGAAAGCTGGTGCGGGAAGCGGTCGAGCAGCTCGATCGGCAGACCCACCTGCTCCGCGAGTTCCTCGCATCGGGCGCGCAACTTGCCGCGGGGGACGTTGCCGAGCCGCATTACGGGGTCGGCGATGGCGCGTGCCGCCGTAAAACGGGGATTGAGACTGTCGGTCGGGTCCTGAAACACCATCTGGATGCGCTTGCGTAAGGCCAGCTTGGCGAACCGGCTTGCCGGAATGGCGCCGATGTCCTCGCCGTCGAATGTGATGGTTCCGGATGTTTTGTCGAGCAAGCGCATGACCATCATCGAGGTGGTCGACTTGCCGCAACCGGATTCCCCAACCAGGCCGACGCTTTCGCCACGCGCGATTTCGAAACTGATCCCGTCGACCGCACGGAACACGGCGTTTTCCGGCACCGGCTCACTCGCCTTGAACAGTGTCGACAACGACGCAGTGGCGCCTTGGCGCGGATATTCCTTGATCAGGTTTTCAACCTTCAGCAACGCAGCCTTGTCGGGCGTCAAATTGGTCGTCGCCCCTTTCGCGCTGGCGATCGCCGCCTCGCCTTCCGGCAGCAGAGACCGCAACGTGACGCCAGGGCGCGGCGTTGCCCGCATCAGCTTGCGGGTATAGGCGTGCTGAGGGTCCCTGAAGATCGCTTCAGATAGCGCGGTTTCGACCACGTGGCCCTTTTCCATCACCACCACGCGGTCGCAATAGGCGGCGGCGAGACCAAGGTCGTGCGTAATGAGGATCATCGACATGCCACGCTCGCGCGTGAGTTCGACCGTGAGGTCCATCACCGCCTTTTGCGTGGTTACGTCGAGACCGGTGGTCGGCTCGTCCGCGATCAGCAATTGCGGGCGGCAGGCCAGCGCCAGCGCAATCACCACGCGTTGGCACATGCCTCCGGACAGCTCGAACGGATAGGCGTGGTAGCGCTCCTTCGGGCGCGCGATACGCACCAGATCGAGCATCTCGACCGCCTTTTCGCTCACCACATCGCGGTCGACTTGCGCGTGCTGCAACAGCACGTCCTCGATCTGCTTGCCAATTTTACGGATCGGATTGAGCGCGAGGCGCGGGCTCTGGAAGATCATCGACATTTCACGGCCGCGCAGATCGCGCATGTCGCTTTCCGGCGCCGCGCGAAGATCGAGCCCGGAGAAATGCACCGAACCTTCGGCGATGCGGCCGGCGCGGTCGAGAATGCGCATGACCGCATAGGACGTCACGGACTTACCGGATCCCGACTCGCCGACGATGCCGACGGTCTCGCCCTTTGCGACGGAAATATTGATGTGCTGGACCGCGCGCACGGTGCCACGACGGGTGTGAAACTCGACGGTGAGATCGCGCACATCGAGCAGCGGCAGACTTTCGCCGGCGTCGGACGGTGGAACTGGCGGTTTCAACATCCTCAGGTCCTCCGCTGCGGATCGACCAGATCGCGCAGGCCGTCACCGAGCAGATTGAAGCAGAACACAGCGAGCATCAGTGCGGCGCCGGGAAATAACGCCACCCACCATTCGCCGGAAATGATGTTAGCGGCGCCCTCCGCCACCATGATCCCCCATTCCGGCATCGGCGGCCGCACGCCGAGACCGATGAAAGACAAGCCCGCGGCGTTGAGAATGGCGTAGCCCATGGTGAGCGAAATCTGCACCATCATGATTGGCATGATGTTGGGCAGAATGTGCATGAGCAGAATTCGAAAGTCGCCGTTGCCGGATAGCCGCGCCGCCATCACGAAGCCGGCGTCGCGCCGCACGTTCGCTTCGGCTCGGGCCACGCGCACATAAAGCGGGAAATTGATGATGGCAGTGGCAATGACGATGTTGGTCACCGTATTGCCGAGCGCCGCCACGATGCCCATGGCAAGCACGAACAGCGGAAACGCCATGATGGTGTCGGCGATGCGCGACACGATGCGGTCGGTCCAGCCGCCGAAGAAACCGGCGGCGATGCCCGCGAGCCCGCCGACCGCGAACACCAGCACCACCGAGGTAATGGCGATGATGAAGTCGAGCCGGGTTGCCACGATCACGCGGCTAAAAATGTCGCGGCCGGTCTGATCGGTGCCAAACCAATGCGACCAGTTCGGCGCCACAAGCGTATCCGGGCCGCTCGCCAGCGGATCGTAGGGCACAACATAGGGACCGACGAGCGCGCAGAGCGCAATCAACAGAAATAGGCCGAAGGATAGCCCGGTGACCGGGTTCTCCGAAATGACGTAGCGTGCATGGCGCAACATGGAGTTGCTGGCCGGCTTCGGCGCCGCGGAAAGCGCGGACGCAGGCGCGGGAATTGACGCCGTCTCGGCGGGCATCGGTGACTGCGGTGGCGCGGCTTCGATCGTGGCGAGCGTTTCGTTCATCCTTCCAGCCTCACGCGCGGATCGATGACGCCGTAGAGAATGTCGATCACGAGGTTAAGTGCGACATAGAGCACCGCCATGGCCAGCACGAAGCCCTGCACCGGGGCAAAATCCGACTGCAGCAGCGCCTCGACCGCATAGGAGCCGATGCCGGGCCAGGCGAACACTTTTTCGACCAGCACGTTGGCGCCGAGCAGGAACGAGAACACCATGCCGAGTGTCGTGACGACCGGCAGCATGGCGTTGCGGAATGCGTAAGTGAGGATGACGGTGCGGTCGGTCAGACCGGACGCGCGCGCCGTGCGCACGAAGTCGGAGGCAAGCACGGCCAGCATGGAGGCGCGCGTCATGCGCGCAATCGGCGCCAGCGAGAAGATCGCAAGCGTGAAAGCCGGCAGAATGAGCTGGCTCAGGGCGGCGAGGAAGCTTTCGAAATTGCCGGTCACCAGGCTGTCGATCAGATAGAATCCGGTGATCTGCGGCGGCGCGGTGGCGAACGCATCGAGCCGGCCGACGGGTGCCGGCGCCCAGCCGAGCTGAAAGTAGAAAACGTAGACGAGCAGCAGGCCGGTGAAAAACACAGGCAGCGACACACCGGCCGTTGCCACGACGCGACAGGTATGGTCGATCCACGAGCCTTGCTTGACGGCCGCCAATATGCCGAGCGGCACGGCGATGACCAGCGACAGGATGAGGCCGAGCAATGTGAGCTCGGCGGAAGCGGGCAGCCGGCTGGTGATCTCGGTCGCCACCGGCCGCCCCGTCGACAGAGAGTTGCCGAAGTTGCCGTGCACGAGATCGCTGACGTAACGCACAAACTGCTCGGGTAGCGGTCGGTCAAGGCCGAGGCTCTTGCGGATGTCGGCGATCGATTGCGGCGTCGCCGCCGGCCCCGCGAAATAGACCGCCGGGTCGCCCGGCAGGACGCGCGTAAGCAAAAAGGTGACGATGATGACCCCGATCAAGGTCGGGATCACGGTCACCAGCCGTTTGCCGATGGTCGCGAGCATCGTTCGACGCTCCCTTCGGGTGTCATGCCCGCGGAAGCGGGCAACCAGTGTTCACAGTGCTTGTCGAATGCAATTCGCGTCCGACAATGTCCCGCGATGACTGGGTCCCCGCCGACGCGGGGACCACACCATCCATGATGTTTATGCTTTCACGAGCTTGCGGTAATCGACCTGCCGGTGGAACCAATACTGGTAGCCGGAGATATTCTTCTGCGTCGCCACGTTGAGATAAGGCTGGAAGATCGGGACGCGCGGTACGTCGTGATAGGCCTTGGAAATAAAACCCTTCACGTCGGTCGCGTACTTTTCTTTGTCGCCGATCGCGGCGGCCGCGTAGGCGCCGTCGATAAAGGCATCCATCTCCTTGTTGACGTAGCTCGGCGTGTTGAAGATCGCGTTTTGGCCAGAGTAGCACCAGAAGAAGAAGTATTCCGGATAGTCGAGCCAACCCGAGAAGAAGTTGACCATCATCGGCATCGACTTCTTCGCCATTTCGCTGCGCCAGGTGGCGCCCGGCACTTTGTTGATCGCGAGCTTGATGCCGATCTCGGCGAGGCTTTCCTGGATCAGAACAGCCATCGGTTCGGAATTCACGGCGTCGCCAAGATCGAATGAAATGACCGATTCAATCGAACCGGCGCCCGATTCCGCCATCAACGCCTTGGCCTTGGCGATGTCGGTCTTGTAACCGGTCGGTTGCGGCCAGGCGATATCTTTGACGTCGTTTGACGGCCCGCCGAACAGTTTCTTGGCGTGGCCGAACATCGCTGCCGTGACGATCTTCTCGTAAGGGATCGCATAGCCGATTGCCTCGCGCACCTTGGCATTGTTGAAGGGCGGCTTCACCACGTTCAGCTCAAGGCTGTACATGCCATTGCCGATCGTGTTGGAGATCATCTTTAGTTTGCCTTCCTTCTTCATCTCCTGGAAATCTTTCGCCGGGAGATCGAAGGAGATGTCGGCATCGCCGCGCTCCATCAAAGCGCGCCGGTTGCCGGACGACGGGATGGTGCGCCAGATCACTTTCTGCAGCTCGGGCTTCTTGCCGCCGACCCAGCCGTCATAGCGCTCGTAGATCGTTTCGACGCCCGGCTTCCAGCTCACGACTTTGTAAGCGCCCGAGCCCGCCGTATTGCTCTTGGTGTAGGCGAGCGCCCACGGATCCTTTTCGGTCGCATGCTTCTTGAGGAGACCGGAATTGTAGATCCCGGGCACGATCACCGCGAGATCGGGAACGGTGAGACGGTTCTTCTTGATAAAGTCGACGCGGAAAGTGGAGTTGTCGACGGCGACGAACTGCTCCGGCTTTTCCAGCGACCCGGCTTTCATCTGCACGCGCGGGAAGCCGCCGACGCCGATGGCGCGGTCATACGACCATTTCACGTCTTTGGCGGTGACCGGCGTGCCATCTTGGAACTTGGCGCTCTTCTTCAGCTTGAAGGTGACCGACATGTCGCCGACGTTCATGTCTTCAGCGAGTTCGGGGACGAATTTGTCTTTATCGTAGGAGAGCGAGCCGTCCGGCAGGGTCTTGGTCGGATGGGTGACCAGCCGGTCGTAACAATTCCACGACGCCTCGTAGCCTGGGCGGTTGGTGCCAACTCCGTGGATATCGAGATTGTTGGGACCGTTCTCGGTGATGAGCAGCAGCGTCTCTTTGCGAGATGCCGCCTTGGCGCCCCAGATAGCGGGGCCGGAGATCGCAGTACCTGCAGCCAGCGCAGTGGCCGATTTCAGAAAATCACGTCGCTTCATGGAAACCTCCCGAACGAATGCCTGGAGAGATTTCCGCAAGACTTCATGCCAATGGTCGCTGGCGCCGTTACATTCGCTAAGTCACTGAATTGCTCGAAAAAATATTTTTCTGTTTCGTTTGGCCGCGTAGTGTCCAAAACTGAATTGCATACAATTCGGAAATGTTGCCTATTTATTAGGCTGACTCCGTGAGCAACCAGCGAAACGAGCGCTTCAATTGAGCCGCTCCAGCGTGCTCGAACCAGCGTCCGTGCGCGATGATGATACGCTCTGGGTCCCAACCGATCATCGTTTCGACCGCTGCGCGCAACGCCCGCTTGTGCCGCCACGTGAACGTCAGGCGTAGATCGCGCGGCGTGCTCCCGTCCGGGGCCGCGACATCACCAATCCGCATCAGCAAACGGAGCAACATTGAGCCGAGCTTTTCCGGCTCAAAGTTCTCGATCAGGTCCGTCAGTATCAACGTGCGGCTGTTGCGGTGGAAAAACTCCACCTCCGTCATGAAGTCGCCCACGACCGGCAAAGTTGCGATTTCGGCATCCCACGGATAGCCGTCCACCGCCTCAAGCGAGCCGGCGTCGAAATCGATACGGCCTTTCGCCTGTTCCCTGATACGGGGGGCGAGATAGGCTTCGGCCTCCGGGAAGGCCGCTTTCCAGTCCGGCATCCACCAATAGTGGATGCGGTTCGGCGCAACAAGGAAACGAACCCTACCCTCCCGCTCGACCTCCGCCCGCAAGGATGGGGTCAATTCGGTCGGCGAATGAATAAACAAATCGTCGTTGCCGAGCCGCACGATGGTCATGCGCGTCGGGAACGGCATTTTCGGCCAGGGAAAACCGAAGCGGATTACCGGCCCATCGACGATCCAGACGTCATTCGTGACGTGCTTGAGCGTATTGATGGGATATACGTGGCGCGCGCGTCATCCAAACTGGGTATCCATCAAGCCGCATCGTGTCGAACGCGACGCTTCGCGGCAGTCTGGCGTCACATCGCCTATTTTAGTTTGCCGTCCATCACCAATTTGCATTTCTTGCTAAGTCGCCACGAATTATGCTGGAGACAATTTGCAATTGCGTCATGATTTGGGATTTGCATGACGCAGTACCGAAATACGTCCGGCGTGCACGCCTCTCGTTGCACCGCCGTGCCTTCTTCGGCGCGCAGCGATTCAGTCGAGAGAATAGAGACACCAATCGCCGATAAGATTTGGATGCCGAGCATCGCGGCTGTTCTGATTTGCATGTTTCGCCCCCGGTTCGCGTCTAATTTCTAATCAATGGGCAGAAACGGCCCACCGTAATAGCTGCGGCAGTTGCGCTGGCAATACCGGTCACAGGCGTCGGTCGTGGCGAGGCACCGCCCTTGCGTGTCTTCATAGAGGCAGCCGTTCATAGCCCAGGCGCAATAGGACCCACATTCGCTCCAGCAGGCGCCAGAGTCCCAGACCAGTTGCGACCGGACGCTATGGCTAAATGGCGGTGGATTGGGCGCATTGTAGCGCCATACGGGCGGGTGGGGTCCGACTACGGCAGGCGCCGCGTAGCGCGAGACGCGCATTTCGGCTCCCGTGGCAGCACCTCCCATGATGGGGGCAAAGCCAGCCATCAGAACCACAGCAATGGCAAAAATCCGCCTCATGACGAAAGGATAGCGTGTACCGGCGCGTCAGACCAGCGCCTGAGGCGGGCGCTTTTGTCGCGCACCTGCGGCCCACCTTGCTTTCGCACGAATTCGCCATTAGCTCCGTTTGCCTATGCGCGTCCCTGACAGCGATCAACCGGCCCCTAAAATCAGCTTCGTTTCGCTCGGCTGCCCCAAGGCGCTGGTCGATTCCGAGCGCATCGTCACGCGCCTGCGCGCCGAAGGCTACGAGCTCACGCGGGAGCACGAAGGTTCCGATCTGGTCATCGTCAACACCTGCGGCTTTCTTGACAGCGCCAAGGCGGAATCGCTTTCGGCCATCGGCCAGGCGCTGAAGGAGAACGGCAAGGTCATCGTCACCGGCTGCATGGGCGCCGAGCCCGACAGCATTTCGTCGGCCTATCCCGACGTGCTGGCGATCACCGGCCCGCAACAATACGAAACGGTCGTCGACGCCGTGCACAAGGCGCTGCCGCCCAAGCACGACCCATTCGTCGATCTGGTGCCGCCCGAAGGCATCAAGCTGACGCCGCGGCATTACGCCTATCTGAAGATTTCGGAAGGCTGCAACAACCGCTGCACCTTCTGCATCATCCCGCGCTTGCGCGGCGATCTGGTGTCGCGGCCGGCGGCCGATGTGTTGCGCGAAGCCGAGCGGCTGGTGAAAGCGGGTGTGAAGGAGTTGCTCGTCATCTCACAGGACACGTCCGCCTATGGCGTCGACCTCAAATATGCGGCGAGTCAATGGGGCGACAAAGAGGTGCGCGCCAAATTCATCGATCTCGCCGGCGCGCTGGGCGAACTCGGCGTCTGGGTGCGGCTGCACTACGTCTATCCCTATCCGCACGTCGACGAGGTCATCCCGATGATGGCCGAACGGAAGGTGCTGCCTTATCTCGACATTCCGTTTCAACACGCCGCGCCTGACGTGTTGAAACGCATGAAGCGCCCGGCGGCGCAGGAAAAGACGCTCGAGCGGATTGCGCGTTGGCGCCAGATCTGCCCCGACCTGACGCTGCGCTCGACTTTCATCGTCGGTTTTCCTGGCGAGACCGACGACGATTTCGAGATGCTGATAAATTGGCTGAAGGAAGCTTCGCTCGACCGTGTTGGTTGTTTCAAATACGAACCGGTGCGCGGAGCAGCCGCCAACGATTTGGCCGTCGCGGTGCCGGACGAAATCAAGGACGAGCGCTGGCATCGCTTTATGCAAACGCAACAGAAAATCTCGGCGCAACGACTGAAGCGAAAAGTTGGCAGCCGCCAGCAGGTCATCATCGACGACGCCGGACCGAACGTCGCCAAAGGCCGTTCAATGGCTGACGCGCCGGAAATCGACGGGGCCGTTTATGTCGCCAGCCGCCGCCCCTTGCGCGTCGGCGAGATCGCAACCGTCAAGATCGAACGCGCCGACGACTATGATCTGCACGGGACCGCGGTCGGCTTCTAGCCGTCACTAATCCACGTCACACCGATTTCTGCGATATCATTCCGGACGGCGGAACAGAGCCTCTGGCAACTTGTATTTTTCGACCCATTCCAGCCAGGCAACGTCGGTTGGGCCGGTGAAGTGATCGAGCAGGATCCAGGCGCCGTCACGTTTGCGCAGCAACGCCAGAACCAGACCCGAGAACGCGTCGGCTTCAAAGGCCTCGCGAAACTTCGTGCGCCGCCAATCGATCGAGGCGCCGCCCGGACGCTGCGGAGTCACTTCGGCATAAGCCCAACCGCCCTTCACATTGAGGACGGACACGACGAAAATCACCGGACCGCCGGTTTCCTTTTCGATGGTCGGCCGCACCGCATTGAGCACTTCTGCGCGCAACGGATTGCCGCGCTCCGGCGACACCATCGGTTGCGCCACCGCCTCGCCTCCTATCAGCAGCAACGCTGCAAACGCGACTATAGTTTTGAGACTCATGACACTTGAGTTCCTTCTATTCACCGTTCGCACGCATTACGTTGACGACGGCAGTCATTAAAGCCTCCATTTCATCCTCTGCGATGGTGAAGGCAGGCGTGAGATAGACCACATTGCCAAAGGGCCGCACGAATACGCCTTGCTCAATGAATGCCGAACGAAGTGCGTTCAAGTCATCGATACGGTCCATCTCGACCACGCCGATTGCACCCTTCACCCGCACGTCCTTGACGCGCGGCAGACCCCGGCATGGGGCCAGTCCCTGCTCCAGTGCGGAGGCGATGCGCGCAACCTGGTCGCGCCGCGGCTCTCGCTCGAACAAATCGAGCGAAGCATTGGCGGCGGCACAGCCGAGCGCATTGGCCATGAAGGTCGGGCCGTGCATCAATGCTTTCTCAGGATCGTCCGACCAGAAAGCGTCAAACACTTTGCGGTTGGCGACAGTTGCCGCAAGCGGCACAGTGCCGCCGGTGAGCGCTTTCGAGAGCGTGACGATATCCGGCGCAATCCCGGCAGCGTCACTCGCGAACATCGTTCCGGTGCGGCCAAAGCCGGTGAAAATCTCGTCGAAAATCAGCAACAGATCGTGCTTGTCGGCCAGCGCGCGCAGCCGCCGCAGAACTTCCGGCTCGTGAAAGAGCATGCCACCGGCGCCCTGCACCAACGGCTCGACGACAATGCCGGCGAGATCGTCAATGTAGCGGCCGAGCACACGGTCTAACGCCTCTGTCGTTTCCTCATCGCGCGGCAGCTCGGCAACCGGGTGGCTTGGCGGCAAATGCGCGAGCGCCCCGTGCATGCCAACGCCGGGATCGCAGACCGCCATCGCGCCAAAGGTATCTCCGTGATACCCGCCCTTGAAACTGACGAAGCGTGTGCGCGCCGCCACGCCGCGGTTGATCCAGTATTGCTGCGCCATCTTGAGCGCGACCTCGACCGCGACCGAACCGGATTCGGAAAAAAAGACGCGGCTCAAGTCACCGGGCAGCAATCCGGTCAACCGCCTCGCGAGTGTCAGCGCCTGCTCATGCACGAGTCCGCCGAACATGACGTGCGGCATCTGTTCGAGCTGACGGCTGACAGCTTCGCGAATATGAGGATGGTTGTAGCCGTGGCAGGCCGTCCACCACGAGGCGATACCGTCGATCAGCTCGCGCCCGTCGGCAAGCACGATGCGCGTCCCATGCGTGCGCACCACCGGTAACGGCGGCGCGGTCGTCTTCATCTGGGCATAGGGCAGCCAGACATGCTCAATGCCGGCCTGGGACCAGTCCGGGAAAGCCTTGTTTTTATTGGAATTATCCGCCATTCGATGCGTTCCCGGCTACGTCAGTCGGCGGGCATATTGCGTAATCGTGGGGTAAAGTCACGCTAATGAACACGCTCGACCAATTCGCCAAAGCCAAGCTCGACGCGCTCGAGCGCCGGCATCTGCGCCGAACCTTGAGCGACACCTATCGCGAGGACGGCATATGGGTCGAGCACAACGGGCGCAGGCTTCTGTCGTTTTCCTGCAACGACTACCTCAACCTCACTCAGCATCCGGCGGTCAAACAGGCCGCGCTTGAGGCACTCAAGACTTACGGCGCGGGCTCCGGTGCCTCACGGCTCGTCACCGGTAACCACCCGCTTTACGCCGAACTGGAAGCGCGGCTTGCTCGCATCAAGCAGACCGAAGCGGCGGTCGTATTCGGCTCCGGCTATCTCGCCAATACCGGGATCATCCCGGTGTTGATCGGCGGCGACGGCCTGGTGTTGCTTGATGAGTTGTCGCACGCCTGCCTCTATGCCGGCGCGCATTTGTCGCGCGCAAAGCTACTCACCTTCCGCCACAACGATCTTATCCATGCACGCGAATTGCTCGCTGCAAACCGGGGCGAACATGACCAAGCGCTGATCGTGACCGACGGCGTGTTTTCCATGGACGGCGATTTCGCTCCGCTCGGGGATCTTCTCGTGCTCGCCAACGAGTACGATACCTGGCTGATGTCGGACGACGCACACGGCCTTGGCGTCGTTGGCGGCGGGCGTGGTTCAAGCTTTATCGGAAATGCGCATATCCCGGTGCCGCTGCAAATGGGCACGCTGTCCAAGGCAATCGGCGCTTATGGTGGCTATCTGTGCGCCTCGACCCCGGTGATCGACCTGATGCGCAACCGCGCGCGAACGCTGATCTATTCGACCGGTTTACCGCCGGCAATCGTCGCGGGTGCCATTGCGGCCCTCGATGTGATCGAACGCGACCCAGGCTACGCCGCGTTGCCTGTGCAAAAAGCCAAGGCCTTCACCAAGGCCGCCGGGCTACCCGAGGCCCAAAGCCCGATCGTGCCGGTGCTGATCGGCGACGAGCAGGCAACGCTTGCCGCATCGCAGCTCTTAATGGAGGAAGGCTATCTCGGCGTGGCCATCCGCCCGCCGACGGTTCCTGCCGGCACGGCTCGCTTGCGGCTGACTTTCACCGCGCAACATCCGGACGATCACATTGCGCGGCTCGCCGGCATCGTGCGCGACAAAGTCTTGGCCGCGTGATGGCCGCCTATTTCGTCACCTCGACCGGCACGGATGTCGGCAAAACCTTCGTCACCGCGGGCCTCATCCGCACCTTGCGCGCGTCCAATCACCCCGTGGCGGCGCTGAAACCCGTGGTCAGCGGTTACGACTCCTCTGTGGTCGAGACCAGCGATCCGGCCGTGCTTTTATCGGCGCTCGGGCGTCCGGTAGCGGCCAATGAAATCGAACAGATTGCGCCCTGGCGCTTTCGCGCGCCTTTGTCTCCCGATCTTGCCGCCGCCCGTGAGGGGCGTAGCGTCGCCTTCGACGAGTTGATCGGTTTCAGCCGCAAGATGATCGATGCAACCAACGGCATCCTGTTCATAGAAGGCGTCGGCGGCATCATGGTTCCGCTCGAGGGCACTCGCACCGTACTCGACTGGATGGCGGCGCTCGATATTCCACTGTTGCTGGTGGTCGGCGGCTATCTCGGCACCATCAGCCATACATTGACAGCATTCAACGTGCTGCGCCAACGCGGACTTACGGTTACGGCGATTGTGGTGAGCGAAAGCGAGCGCAACCCGGTTGAACTCGAGGATACCGTCGCCAGTATCGCGCGTTTTTCCAACGGGGTCGAAGTGATTGGCTTGCCTCGCTTGCCGGCCGGCATCACCCAGCATCCAGCCTTCGCGCAGATCGCGTCGCTGCTCTGATCTATCTGTGCAAGCTGAAAATCGTTTCCAGCATGCCTTCACAATTAATCATGGCATGCAACACGATGGTCAAAATGGTGGAGCCGCTTGCCCAGCGCAGCCAACCCAATACCATGCCGAAAACGAAAATCTGCACGATAATGTAGAGATCGTATTGCACATGCACGATCGCCCACAAAAGCGACGTGATCACAATTACCGGCCAGGCGTCGCCCGGCTTGCGGAGCCAGCCGCGAAAGAGAAATCCACGAAACAGCGTTTCCTCACCGATCGGCGTCAACACCGCCACCGCAAGCCACAACAGTGGCAGCCAACCGGCCGCCGCGGCTGTGCGGTAGATATTCACCTGGAACGGCGTGATGATATCGTGACCGATCAGCCAACTGACGCCATTGCCGACGACGATCATCGCCACCGTAACGGCAATACCGAAACCGAGTTCGCCGCGACTTGGCAGCTTCAACCCGAGATATTCAGCAGCATTTCCGCCACGACTTTGCGCCAACAACCACAGTAAAACGAGTTGTAGCGGGATTGAGACAAATATGACCAGGCTCACCGCGACGCCGTCGCCGCTAAAGTCCGGTAATTTGATCAGGTTGACGCCATACCACTTGGTCAGCGCCAAAAGCGCCGCCGCCTGGCTGCCGAGCAGAGCCAACACGGCAAAGCCGAGCGTCGCCCATCGTCCCCAGGCTTGCTGGTCGCCAGTCACAGGATTGCCTTCAGCGGAGGTCATGGCGGCGCCACCCTGCGCCGCCAATATTTTCCAAAGCGTTACCGGGCGCGGCCAGATCGCTGCAACGTCCTGCTACGGAACCAGAATCGATGCGCCCGTGGTGCCCCGCCCTTCCAGATCCTGGTGCGCCTTCGCCGCATCCTTGAGTTTGTAGGTCTGATTTACAGGGATTTTCACGGCGCCAGAGCCAACTTTGTCGAACAGATCTTTGGCACAGGCAACAAGGTCCTCGCGCTTGGCGACGTAGTGATTCAGCGTCGGCCGCGTGGCATACAGTGAGCCTTTGGTTTGCAGAATGTTGATGTTGAAGGCGTCGATCTGCCCCGAGGCGCTGCCGAAGCTGACGAAATAACCAAGCGGGTGCAGACAATCGAGCGAGGCCGGAAATGTGGTCTTGCCGACGCCGTCATAAACGACGTCGCAGAGTTTGCCACCGGTGATTTCCTTCACCTTCGCGACGAAGTCCTCGTCGCGATAGAGAATGGTGTGATGGCAGCCGTTCGCCTTGGCGAGTTCGGCTTTGTCTTTAGAGCCGACGGTGCCGATAACCGTGGCGCCGAGGTGGTTGGCCCACTGGCACAGAATGAGGCCGACGCCGCCGGCGGCTGCATGCATCAAAACAGTCGAGCCCTTGCCGACCTTAAATGTGCGGTTGACCAGATACTGCGCCGTCATGCCCTTAAGCATCATGCCGGCGGCCTGCTCGTAGCTAATGTTGTCCGGCATCTTCACCGCACGGTCTGCCGGCACCAGACGCTCTTCGGCGTAGCCGCCGAGCGGACCGACATAGGCGATGCGATCACCAACTTTCAGATCAGAAACGCCGGGCCCGACCGCGATCACTTCGCCGGCGCTTTCGTTGCCCGCGGTGAACGGCAGGCCGACCGGCGAGGGATAAGCGCCTGTGCGGAAATAGGTGTCGATGAAATTGATCCCGGCGGCATGCGTTTTTATCTTGACCTGGCCCTGACCGGGCGCCGACACGTCGGCATTTTCATAGGTCAGGACGTCCGGGCCGCCGGTCTTATGCACGCGCACTGCCGCTACCATTGTTCACTCCCTGAAATTTCAATTGTTCTGGGGTCTGTCGTCGGCGGCGATCATAGGCAGCCAAACGCCGAGCGCAAGGCGGGCATCTCGTTAGCGCCCACCGGATACGTTGAGTACGCTGCCAGAAATATAGGAAGCGGCGTCCGACAGCAAAAACAGGATTGATTCGGCGATTTCATCGGCTTCGCCCGCCCGTCCCATCGGCAACATCGGCGTCACGCGCGCCAGCCGTCCCGGCTCGTGGATCTCCGTATCGGTCGGCCCCGGCCGGACCGCATTGACGCGAATGCCTTCCTTCGCCACCTCGCGCGCAAGACCAACGACAAGCGCGTCGATGCCGGCCTTGGCGGCCGCGTAGAAAATATATTCGCCGGCGCCGCTGGTGACGGATGCGATCGAGGACAACATCACGATTGCGCCGCCCACACCTCCCCTTGCGGTCGACATGCGCCGTACGGCTTCGCGCGCGCAGAGCATGCCGCCATAAAGATTGACGTCGATCACTTCGCGCAACACCTCGGCCGGCGTATCGACAAATTTCGACATTTTACCGATGATGCCAGCGCTGTGCACGAAATGGGTGACGGGTCCAAGTGCGCGCGTGGCTTCATCGAAGACCCGCACGATGTCGGCTTCTTTCGCCATGTCGCCTTGTAGCGCAACGGCCTTGCCGCCGACTTTCTTGACCGCTTCGGCGACGCCCTCGGCGGCCTTTACATTGCTCACGTAATTGACCGCGACGTCATAGCCGCGCGCCGCCGCCATAAGCGCGGTGGCCGCGCCGATGCCGCGGCTTCCGCCCGCGATCAACAGAATCGGTCGCGCCATGACCTTGCTCCGGATTAGTCGTTACTTTTGATTCCGCCGGCGCTGACGCGCCAACACGTTGAGAAATTCAACCAGGGCGGCAAATGCCATGGCCGAGTAAATGTAGCCGCGCGGAATGTGAAAATTGAAGCCGTCTGCCAGCAAGGCCAGTCCGATCATCAAGAGGAACGCCAGTGCCAGCATTTTGGTGGTCGGATGCTGCTCGATGAAGTCGCCGACGGGCTTCGCCGCAAAAAACATGACGATCATGGCGATCACCACAGCCGCAATCATTACTTCGAGATCGTCGGCAAGGCCCACCGCGGTAACGATGGAGTCGACCGAAAAGACCAGATCGATCACCGTCAGTTGCGCGATCACCGCAACAAGCGAACGCTTGCGCTTGGCCGCGCCACCCGCCTCGCCGTCATCTCCTTCGACCTCGCTGTGGATTTCATGCGTACCCTTGGCGATCAGGAACAGGCCGCCGGCAACCAGGATGATATCGCGCCACGACAACGTGATGGCAAAGAGTTCGACGACCGGCTGCGTCAGCCCCATGATCCAGTTGAGCGAGGCCAGCAGCGCCACGCGGAAAATGAAAGCGAGCGAAAGACCGATCGCGCGCGCGCGCCGCGACTGCTGGGGCGGAAGCGGCGACGTCAACAGCGCGATAAAGACGAGATTGTCGATGCCGAGAACGATTTCCAGCGCGCTCAACGTGAGTAGCGCCGCCCATGCATTCACGTCGGTCAGAAGATTAAGCATCAGCGTTCAACCCGCGGCAGAAAGCCGACGAGGAAAAAATAAGCCGCAATCGCCATCAACGGCCAGATCACATAAGGCCCAGGCGCGAGATCGTAGAGCAAGGCGATGAACGCAAGAACTCCCCAGGCCGCAAGCACCACAAGATTAAGGGCACGCAAGTCCTTAACCCGAAGCGGATGCAGAAACTTGATTGGCGCAAAGCTCAACCCCGCCAGCACGACAACAAGCAGCAGGGCCAGCCATGGGTCAGGCTTCAACAGGATCAAGTAAAACGCCGCCAGATTCCATACCGCCGGAAAGCCGCGAAAATAATTGTCGACCGTCTTCATGTTGCGATCGGAGAAATAAAGCGCACCGGTAACCACGACGACAATACCAGCCGGAAGAGTCATTTCCTGCGGCAGCACTCCGCAGGCGGCTATGGCATAGGCCGGGACAAAAACGTATGTGGCAAAATCGACCACCAGATCGAGCGTCTCGCCCGACCAGCGCGGCAGAGCTTCGGCAACCTTCAGCTTGCGCGCGAGCGGGCCGTCGGCACCGTCGACGATTAAAGCAGCGCCGAGCGTGACAAACATCGCCGTCCACTGCCCGCCGGTCGCAAAGACAAGCGCCAGCAGGGCCAACGCCGCGCCGCTGGCCGTAAAGACATGAACGGCAAACGCACGTGCGTTCTCAAACGTGGGCACCTAGCCGTTGCCCCAGTCGAGCTTGACGATCTCGGCCGAGCGCCCCGCAAGATTCCAGTTGCGGCCGAAGCCCCGAAAACGCGACTTGTCCGCACGCGAAACGATGACATCGGGGCCGATCCAGTATTCGCTATTGCGAATGACGACGTTCTCGCCTTTCTGCTTGCCGGCGACAGGCGTGACGGCGCCGCCGCCGTATTTTTCGAGGCTGATGATGCGCGTGTCGCCTTGCGTCTCGTAAGTGATCGGAATCTGATGCACGCCGAGGAACTGGCCTACGAGAATCGACAGCAAATGCGTTGTGCCGCCGGCGCGGCCGGTAAAAATGCGTGTTAACCCTTTCACCGCCTGGATTGGTGCCTTATCGTCGACGAACAGCGCCGCAGTCCAGTTGCCGCGCGCCATGATCCCGGGTAAATCCATCATCAGGCCGAGCTTGATACCCGAAAGATCGACGGCATCAAACTGACCATCGTCGATGCGAATGCCAGCCCAGGTCTGGCAGCGGTCTTCGGTCGGAGGATGATTGCCAAGCGACAGCACGCACGGACAGAACACCGTGCAACTGCATGACAAAGTCATTTCACCTTTCAACGTCCATGCTTCAGTCAAGTGTCCACTCCCCGGCTTTGTATTTATTTAGCTCATCGTAACGGTTGCGGCCAATGGGCCAAAAATGCGGTCGCGATAAAGGCGACGCCGATTGCAATCAAAACAGCGCCAACGAAGTAGGAAAAGCGGTTACCGGTTGTCATCTTTTCCAGCGTCATCACGATACCGAGCACCGCCATCCAGACCACGTTCATGATTCCGACTGCGAACATCGCCACCATCATCGCCCAGCAACAACCGAGGCAATAAAATCCCTGCTGCAATCCGAGCCGAAACACGCCGCGCTGCGTCGTCTGCCAATGAGCGAAGAAAAATGGAAACGGCCTGCGGCATTGCGTAAGACAGGCATCTTTGAGCGCGGAAAACTGATAGAGGCCAGCTCCGACGAAGATGGCGCCGGAGAACAAGCTGCTCGCTGACGCCATCGCGCTGTCCAGGACGGCGGCGCGGGTGAGAAGATATTGCGCGACCGTCGCGAGCGCGGCAAATCCGAGCCAGACTGCGGTGTAGCCACCGGCAATCGTCAGCGGCGAAACGATGCGCTCGCCTTTGCGCGCGGCGGTATCGGCGATTTCGGCGTAAGTCATGATCATCGGAGCTGCGCTCGGAAGCATCATGGCGAGCACCATGGCCGCCCACATCAGCGCGACGACGAAAAAGCCGCTCGTACCCCACACACCCTCTGGCATGGCAAGGCCGAATGTCGGCCGGCAGAGCGCGGTAATGGCGCGCGGGACCAGGTCGAGCGCCCCCATGCCTGGACCGAGCGCGTCAAGCGTGCCGCCCATATGGGCAACCAGCAATGCGAGATACAACCAGCCGAGCCCGGCCAGAGCGACGACGCAGGCCGCCGCCAGCACCTTGGGCCGCGCAAAGGCTACGCCCAGCCGCCTGGCGAGTGACGGCAGATGGCTGAAATCGTGGTGGGCGGTCTTGCTCATGGCGCGTATTTTGAAGGTTTCGGGCACGTTGTTAGCGCATTGCACGCGGCCGGCCTATCGGGTGCTTTTCCCCAAGGTTTCCGCCCATACCTGGCACATGCTAGGGGCAATAACCGATTAAACGCCCGGGCCTTTTGATGTCTGACAAACCTGCAAATGCCATCGTGGTGGGTGCCGGCCCGGCGGGCCTCACGGCCGCCATCGGCCTCGCCGCCGGCGGCATCGAAACCGTGCTCGTTGGCAGGCGGCCTGCGGCAAGCGACAACAGGACCACGGCCTTGCTTGCTGGCTCGGTCACGGCGCTCTCGACGCTCGGCGTCTGGAAGCACTGCGCTACGCAGGCCGCACCGCTGCGGTTCATGCGCATCGTCGACGACACCGGCCGGCTATGGCGCGCGCCGGAGGTCAAATTCGATGCGGCCGAAATCGGGCTCGATGCGTTTGGCTACAATATCGAAAACCGCCACCTTGTCGCGGCGCTCGTACAGCGCGCGAGCACGCATTCCAATTTGCGAGCGATCGAGGACGATGTCATCGCTATCGAACCGGGCGACAGAAACGTTGCCGTCACACTCAAAAGCGGAGAAAAGCTGGATGCGCCGCTCATCATTGGGGCCGATGGAAAACGCTCTCTGTGCCGGACCGCAGCCGGGATCGCGCTCAAAGAGCACAGCTATCCGCAGCTGGCACTGACCGTCTGTTTCGCGCACACACGTTCTCACCGCGACACCTCGACCGAGTTTCACGCGCAAGGCGGACCCTTCACTTTGGTGCCGCTGCCGGGCAATCGTTCGAGCCTGGTCTGGGTACTCGATCCGCTCAACGCCGACGAGCTTGCCGCGTTCGACGACGCCGAACTGTCGGTCGAAATCGAGCGTGCTTCGCATTCGATTTTGGGCAAGATCGCGGTTGAGCCGGGACGCGGACGTTTCCCCTTGTCGCTTGCCCGCGCCGGCCGCTTTGCCGCAAATCGCATTGCGCTCGTTGGGGAAGCCGCCCACGTCATTCCGCCGATCGGCGCGCAAGGACTCAACCTCGGTCTGCGCGACGCTGCCGCGATCTGTGAAATCACGATTGCGGCCAACCGCGCCGGCCGCGATATCGGCGGCATCAATGCGCTAGCCGCCTACGATCGCATGCGTCGCGCCGATATCGGCGCGCGCGCCTTTGCCGTCGATATTCTCAACCGCAGCCTGCTCAGTGATTTTTTACCCGTGCAGAGCGTGCGCGGCCTTGGGCTTTATCTGCTCAGCCGCGTCGGTCCCCTTCGGCGCTTACTGATGCGCGAAGGCGTGGCGCCCGCTGCGTCACAAAGGCCGTAGCGCGACATAGCCGATAAAGAGCGGCTTTCGGGAGGCGGCCACAACTTCGCGCCTACTTGGCGCGGCCTTTGCATTGCTCTAAACGACGCATGGCCCATTTGGAAGGATAGAAGCCCCCGTGAAGTCCCCGCGGCAATTCTTCGCCCCACTCGCCCTCGGAGCACCGGCGCCACTGCGCGAATTACCCGTGCGGCTCGAGCGCATGATCCATTTCGTTCCGCCGCACGTGGAAAAGGTCCGCACCAAGGTGCCGGACCTGGTGGCACAGGTCGACGTCGTGCTCGGTAACCTGGAAGATGCAATCCCGATCGACGCCAAACAGGCGGCGCGCGAAGGCTTCATCGCCATGGCCAAGGCGACCGACTTCGCTAGTACCGGCCTGTGGACGCGCATCAACGCGCTCAATTCGCCGTGGGCACTCGATGACGTGACTGAGATCGTGGCGGCCGTTGGCGACAAGCTCGACGTCATCATGTTGCCCAAAGTCGATGGCCCCTGGGACATTCATTATCTCGATCAATTGCTGGCGCAGCTCGAAGCGCGCCACGCCATTAAGAAGCCGATCTTCATTCACGCCATTCTCGAAACGGCGCAAGGCGTCAACAACGTGGAGACGATCGCTACCGCCTCCCCACGCATGCACGGCATGAGCCTCGGGCCCGCCGATCTTGCCGCTTCACGCGCGATGAAGACGACGCGCGTCGGCGGCGGTCATCCGGAGTACAAAGTGTTGGCGGACGCGCAAGGTGACACTCCACGCGCGGCGTATCAACAAGATTTGTGGCACTACACCATCGGCAAGATGGTCGATGCCTGTGCCGCCGCCGGCATCAAGCCTTTCTACGGCCCGTTCGGCGATTTTGCCGATGGCGCCGCGTGCGAGGTGCAATTCCGCAACGCCTTTCTGATGGGCTGTCTCGGTGCATGGTCGCTGCATCCTTCGCAGATTGCCATCGCCAAGAAAGTGTTTTCGCCCGACCCAGCCGAAGTGGCTTTCGCCAAGAAGATCGTCGATGCCATGCCGGACGGCGCCGGCGCCGTGATGATCGACGGCAAGATGCAAGATGATGCAACTTGGAAGCAGGCCAAGGTTCTTCTCGATCTTGCCAAATTGGTAGCGGCAAAAGACCCGGAAATGGGCGCGCGTTACGCTCTTTAACGAGACTGGCGAGTGTGGCAGAGAGCGCTTAGGTAGATCGCACGATGGAAAAAATGCGCGAGGCCAAATACCAACTCGGACAGGTGGTGAAACACCGGCTGTTTTCGTTCCGCGGCGTCGTCTTCGACATCGATCCGGAGTTCGCCAATACCGAGGAATGGTGGGAGTCGATCCCGGCCGAAATCCGCCCGCGCAAAGACCAGCCATTCTACCATCTGTTCGCTGAAAACGACGAAAGCGAATATATCGCCTACGTCTCCGAGCAGAACCTTCTGCCCGACACGTCCGGCCAGCCGGTCCGCCATCCTCAAGTCGCAGAAGTGTTCGAGCGCGACGACAGCGGCAGCTATCGGCCGCGTAGCAGCCAGTTCAACTGACGTTGTTCAAATGAAAAGGCGCGGCTCAAAACCGCGCCTTTTCATGTTTCCGATTGCGCAGGGTACTATTTATTCTGTGCCGGGGCTTGCGGCTGCTGCGCTTCCAGCTTCTTGCGCGCTTCTTCCGCTTTCTTCTGCAACTGCGACTGCAGCTGGCGCTGCTGCTCTTCGAACACTTTCGGATCGGTTGGCGGGCCGTCATAGGCTTTGGCGAAATCCGCCAGCGGCAGCGGCAGGCTGATCGGCGTTCCCTGCATGTTGATCGCCTGTACGGTGATCTGCTTGCCCTTCTTCATCTGCTTGATCATGTCGTCGGTGACCGGATAATCCGACATGCAGCCGACCGGGAAACAAATCTTGTACGGTTCATTGACCGGCTGGCCCTGGTCGATGATGACGCGCGTTCCATGTTGCAACTGCATGCCGAGCGGAACAGTGACGCGCAGGATCTTGGGTTGCCCTTCAGGCTCGAAGAGCTGAACCACGGCAACCGGCATGCCGTTTTCCAAGCGGCCGTCCTTGGTAACGACGCAAACTTTCTTGCCGTTCGTGTCTTTGCCGCTACCGCAGACCTTCATCCACGGTGAATACATCAGTGCCGGCGGCGATTGCTGCGCTGCCGCGGCGCCCGCCTGCGGTGCCGGCTGCGTCGGCTGAGCCTGCTTCAGCGGCGCGGCCGGCTTTTTCTGCGGTGTCTGCGCCAGCGCAGAGGGGCCCGCGAGCGAAACCGCCGCAGCCATTCCCCACGCGATCATGGTGGCGGTCCGCGCCCGGCCCTTCCGCCGGGCCGATGCGATACGATGATCCATCCAACCTGTCCTTTATTTTTATCGGCGCCATTCGCCCTGAACTGAGCGGCGGCCGTCTTAACTCGGCTCTCTCCCCGTCAAATACGGCGAGAGCGTGACGTTTACCCGCTGCCTGATAGCCGATCTTGCGCCTGCAATAAAGCCACGAATGTGCCGAAAATGCGGAGCCGGGGGCGGTTCTGCGCTGTGATAAAGTCACGTAAATCCGGAGCGAATCGCAATTCGACGCCTGCCCACACACCCCTTCAATCGGCGCGGCCCGTCACAAGCGCAATGGTCGCGGCGCGCGGTGCTGCGCGGTGCGCTCGCCGCCGGCGCAGGGATCGCCTTGCGCCCGGCGCGTGCCGACACGGCACACCATGCCATTGCCATGCACGGGGAGCCGGCCTGGGCGCCAGGCTTTGGCCATCCGACCTACACCAATCCGGCAGCACCCAAAGGCGGCACGCTGGTCCAGGGCGTGCTCGGGACCTTCGATTGCCTCAATCCGCTCATCGTTAAGGGCCTGCCTGCGGCCAATATCCGCAACTACGTGATCGAGAGCCTACTTGCGCGCGGCTACGACGAACCGTTTACGCTCTACGGCCTGCTCGCCGAAAGCGTCGAAACCGACGCGGCGCGCAGCTACGTCACCTTCGCTCTCAACACCGGCGCGCGCTTTTCCGACGGCAAACCGGTGACTCCCGATGACGTCGTGTTTTCTTGGCAATTGCTGCGCGACCATGGCCGACCGAATCATCGTATCTATTACGCCAAGGTCACCAAGACCGACATTGTCGGCGAACGCAGCGTGCGTTTCGACCTGACCGGCGCCGACGACCGCGAACTGCCGCTGATCATGGGTTTGATGCCGGTGTTGCCCAAGCACGCTATCGATCCCGAGACCTTTGAAAACACGAGCTTCGATCCTCCGCTCGGTAGCGGTCCCTACACGGTCACGACCGTTAGGCCGGGCACAAGCGTCACATTCACGCGCAATAAAAATTATTGGGGACGCGATCTGCCGATTAATCGCGGACTGTGGAACTTCGAAACAATTCGCTACGATTATTACCGCGACGGCAACACCCACTTCGAAGCCTTCAAGAAAGGGCTCTACGACGTACGGACGGAAACCGATCCGACCCGCTGGCAGACCGCCTACAACTTTCCGGCGCTGCGGGCCGGCCGCGTCGTCAAAAACGATATTCCTTTCGGTCTGCCCAAGGGCATGCAGGGCCTCGCCTTCAACATGCGCCGGCCGATCTTCGCCGATATTCGCGTGCGCGAAGCGATCCTGCATTTGTTCGATTTCGAATGGCTCAACCACACCTACTTCTTCGATCTGTACACGCGCACGGCCAGCTATTTCGACGATTGCGATCTGTCCTCGCACGGCGTACCGGCCGATGCGCGCGAGCGCGAATTGCTCAAGGCGTTTCCCGGCGCAGTCCGCGAAGACATCATGGAGGGCAAATGGTCACCGCCGAAGACCGACGCCTCCGGCCGTGACCGCGCCGGTCTGCGCCGCGCCTTCGCATTACTCAAGCAAGCCGGCTACGGGCTCAAGGGCACCCAGCTAGCCCATCTCGAAAGCGGTCGGCCATTTGTCTTTGAAATCCTCACCACCACACGTGAGCAGGAGCGCCTCGCGCTCGCGTTCTCGCGCAACCTCAAACGCGCCGGTATCACCGCGACCGTGCGCAATGTTGACGGCAGCCAGTTCGAGCATCGCCTGCTTACCTACGATTTCGACATGGTCGAGTATCACTGGGATCAATCGCTTTCGCCCGGCAACGAGCAGCTTTTTTACTGGAGTTCGGAGGCCGCGGACCAGGACGGCAGCCGCAACTACATGGGCATCAAATCGAAAGCGGTCGATGCCATGATTGCCGCCATGCTCTCCGCCAAGGCGCGTGCGGATTTTGTCGCCGCCACCCGCGCCCTCGACCGCGTGCTGCTGTCAGGTTTCTACGTCGTACCGCTCTACCATTTGCCGGTGCAGTGGCTCGCACGCTGGACCAGAATCAAATATCCAACACGGACCTCGCTCTTCGGTTACCTGCCCGAAACTTGGTGGCACGAAGAGGCCAAAACATGAGAACGCTGTCATGATCCTCGGTGATGACGACGCTGGAACGGATGGATATGCCGCGACTCTCGACGAGCTCTTCCGGCGTGCCGGCGTACGCAGCCCCGGTTCGATCGCATTGATCGATCCGCCCGATCGCGAGAGTTTCACCGATAACGCGCCGCGACAGCTCAGCTACGCCAACTCCGATCAGGCAATATCTGCATTCGCGGCGCGCCTACGCGGACTCGGATTAAGCACTGACGCTGTCATCGCACTGCAACTGCCGAATACGGTGGAAGGCGTCATCGCATTGCTTGGCGTGCTGCGTGCCGGCATGATCGCGGCGCCATTGCCGATACTCTGGCGGCAACACGAGGTTATCAACGCGCTGCGCGGAATCGGCGCCAAGGCGATCGTCACCTGCGCGCGCGCCGGCAAGCTCGCGCCGGCACGCTCAGCGGTGTTGGCAGCGGCCGAGTTGTTCCCGATCCGCCATATCTGCGCTTTCGGCGAGGATTTGCCCGACGGCGTCGTGCGGCTCGACGAGGTGTTTGAGGAAGCACCGGCTAATGCTCTGCCTGGCCTGGCGCGGCCGGGCGCCGCCGCAGCGCATGTCGCCGTGCTCACCTTCGACGTCACCGCGCACGGCGTCGTCCCCGTGCCGCGCAATCACGCGCAGCTCTTGGCCGGAGGCCGCGTGCTTTTCCTGGAAGCCGGGCTCGCGCAGGACGCGTCATTGATCTCGACCATCCCGCCGACCTCGTTCGCCGGGCTGTCGGTCAGCGTCGTGCCATGGTTGATGTCTGGCGGCACGCTCGCCTTGCACCACGGCAACGACCTGAAGGGACTTGGCCCACGGTGCGCGACACTCGGCAGGCCGGTCGTTGTCTTGCCGGGCCCTGTTGCGTCGCTGGCCTGCGATGCCGGCCTATTCGACACCTCGGTCAAGTCTGTGCTTGCGCTGTGGCGCGCACCAGAACGGTTGGAGACTTGCGTCCCCTGGCACGGCAGCGTTGCATTGATCGATGTCGCGGCATTTGGCGAGATCGGTTTTTTGGCTGCGCGGCGCGCCGCTGACGGCATGCCTCGGTCGATCCCCTGCGGTCCCGTCACGGCACCGCGCGACGCCTCCGGCGCGGTCAATGTCGCTGATACCACTCGCTACAAAAACGGGACGCTGGCGATGCGCGGGCCGATGGTGCCTATGCATGCTTTTCCGCCCGGCGCAGAACACCGCAACGAGTTTGCTCCCGATCCGGCCGGCTACGTCGACACCGGCTTCTCCTGCCGCTGGGATGGCAATGCGCTGACCGTCACCGCCTCGCCTGCAAATCTTGCCGTCATCGGCGGCTATCGTTTCGCGCGCTCTGAACTGGAGACGGAGGTGGCGCGTGTCGATCCCCACGCCACCATCGTCGCCGTCCCCGACGGTATCATCGGCGAGCGCCTCGCAGGCGCCGCTGGTGACTCCCGGGCCGTGATTGCGGCTTTGCAAGCTCGCGGCGTCAATCCGCTCCTGGCCGGCGCCTTCCGGCCGCGCGGTGAAGCCGAAGCCGCCTGACCGCCATCGACGTTGACGCAACGTTAATAGCCCTGCCGCTAAGGTCGCGCGCCATTAACTCCGTTGCGTGCGTTCCATGTCGCTGCAAGGTCCCATCGTCGTGGTCGCCGAAACTCCGGCGACCGATTTGACCGAGGCGCTAGGCGCAGCCGGCGCCTTTCCCATTATCGAAGCGACCTGGTCGGAAGCGCCGACCGCCTTCATCTCGGTTAAGCCCGCCGCGGTCATTATCGCCGAACCGGGGCCGCCGAAATCTGAATCCTCGGCACGCATGCTCTGCCTGCAGATCGCGACCGCCAGCGGACCGATTGTGCCAACGCTTGCGCGCGTCCTGGGCGACCAGGACGCCGCTGTGCCGATCGCGCTCCCGGCCGATGCCGCCATGCCGATGGAACGCCTGATCGCGCGCCTGCAATCGGCCATGCGCGTGCGCGCTTTGCATGAGACGGTGTTGCGCCGCACCGAGATGTTCAAAACTCATGGCGGCAAGCTGCCGCCGATGCCGACCGGCGATGCGCTCGACGACGCGACGGTTCTGATCGCAGGACGCGGACGGCTCTATCCGGCCCTCAGTGTTGCCATCGGCGAGCGTGTCAACATGCTTGGCGGCTTGAGCGTGGAAACCGCTGCCCGCCATCTCAATACGCGCGACATCGACGAAATCGTGGTCGGTGACGGTTTCTCGCCGCGCATGGTGGAAGCCTTCCTGACGGTGCTCGCACAGGACACTCGCTTCCGCGATATACCGGTGGCCGTGATCGGCGATACACCACCCGATTTCGCCCAGACGCTACCCAATATCGATCATGTCGACGGCGACCCGACGCGGGTCGTCGCCCGCATGGTGCCGCTGGTGCGCATGCATGCTTTCGAGGCCCGGCTAAAGCGGATACTCAAGACACTCGACGCCGACGGTATGTTCGATCCGCAAACCGGCCTGCTAACCCACGACGCGTTCTGGACCGATTTGCAAAAGGCGATTGAAGCGGCAAGCGACCGCAGCCTGCCTTTGTCGATTGCGCGATTTTCCTTCAGCAGCCCGGTCGAGGAACGCGCCAGCGTCGATTGTGCGCGCTTGGTGACACGACTTACGCGTAACATCGATTTCGCCACGCATGACGGCGATGGCTCGATCCTCATCGTCTTCACACAGACCGACCTGCAAAGCGCCCATGTGGTCGCCCGCCGGATTGCCGGTGCGCTCAAGAGCATGGTGGCGCCGGCTAATCCGCGGGACGACATTGCCGCGCATGTCACGCTGGCGACGCTGAAAGCAGGCGACACGCTTGACAGCCTATTGCTGCGCGTGGCCGGCGACCGGGTGGTTGCCGCCGAATAGCAGGCGGCCTAGGCTTGCTTCGCGAAGGAGCCAGCCATGCCCGACAAAACCCCCGTTCGCATCGACGTCGTTTCCGACGTGGTCTGCCCATGGTGCTTCATCGGCAAGCGCCGTTTGGAAAAGGCACTGGCACTCAAGCCGGACATTCCGGTCGAGGTGCATTGGCATCCGTATTTTCTCAATGACTGGATCCCGCGCGAAGGTATCGCGCGCAATGATTACCTCACCACCAAGTTCGGCTCGCCCGAGCGCTACACCGACATCGCGCAACGCGTCTCGGCCGCCGCCGCGGAGGAAGGCCTCACCTACGCCATCGACAAGATCGGCCGTCAGCCCAACACGCTCGACGCGCATCGCCTGATCCGCTGGGCCGAAGGCATCGGCAAGGCGGCTGAGATGAAGCAGCGGCTGATGGATCTCTACTTCACCGACGGCGCCGACCTCTCCAACCGCGCGGTACTGGTGCAGGCGGCCACCGATATCGGTCTCGACGGCGACGACGTGAACGAGGCGCTGGCAAGCGATCAAGATGTCGAGCAAGTCGAGCGCGAGGCACAATCAGCCAAGGAAGCGGGTATACAGGGCGTGCCCTGCTTCATTTTCGGCGGCAAGTTTGCCGTTTCGGGCGCGCAAGCGGCGGAGTATCTTGCCGAAGCGATCGAACGCTCGGCGCAGGCCGCACACGATGCAACCGAATAGGCCGCACGATCCCGAAAATTGATTGTCGTTTTCGAACGAGACCACGCAAAATGCATCCGCTGATGTCTTAAGCGGCGCGCACTTCAGTGCACATTGAGCGCTTCGGAGAAATCCCCACGCGCATATTTCTCCGCTTTGCGCGCGACCGGACGGCCATAGAAGCGACGGCCAATCACATTGGTCACAAAGCCGTTGATCACGTCGGCGGTGACCGGCAGCGGCCGGCGCACGTCGATAATCAGCACCGCGCGCATTTCGTCGCTGTGATTGATCACCTCGTGCGGCCAGCTATCGTCGAACAGCACGGCCTCGCCTTCCTTCCAGACATAGTCCTGCCCGTTGACCACGATCTTGGGCGGCTTGTCCTTCGGCACCCGTAACGCGAGATGATAGCGCAGATACCCGAGATACGGTCCTTCGTGCTGTGGCACCGACTTGCCGGGCTCGAGGATCGAGAAAAAGGCCTGTATCAGATTGGGAACATGGTCGAGGGCACGTACGGTTTCCGGGCAACGCTGACAATTGAGACCTACCCGGTAGCCGAGACACTCCAGCATGAACACGTTCCAGCGCTTCGGCGTCGTAGAGGATATCGCGCGCTCACCGGAATCCACTTCGTGATATTGCGGCAACGCCAGACCTTCCGCCACCATCTGTTCGAATTCTCGTTGAATGGCCGGAAAGGCATGCGTCACATAGCTAAGCCTGGGAAACGTTTCGTCGATATTGAAAAAAGTCGGACGGTTCCGCCGGTCGAAGTGCAACGCAAGATAACCGTTCACCATCGACTTGAAGATATGATAATCGAATTTCATGCGCGCGTCGCCCCCGAAGCACGGCTGCAACTCTATCCGGTCCAAAAAACGCCTGCAAGCGTGCCTGCAATTGGATGAGGTCAGGCCGCGATCGCCGGTTCGGCGATTGCCGCGAGCTTGCGCAATATTTCGGCCGTGCCTTTCAGCCGCTCAACCGGCCGCTGCCAGTCTTCGAAGAAGACCAACTGCTGGGCTTTGGCGTTTTTCGGATCGTTTCGCATACGCACCGCCTGCCCCTGCTCGTGAATGAAGCGAATGAGGCCCTCCGGATCGGCGAAGACATTGTCGCGGAAGGCAAGCACCACACCTTTCGGTCCGGCTTCCACCCGCTCGACATTGGCGCGGCGGCAGAGCGCCTTGATCGCCACGACCTGCAACAGGTGCTCAACCTCTGCCGGCAGCTTGCCGAAACGGTCGACCAGTTCAGCGGCGAAGGCGTCGATTTCGCGCTCGTCTTCGATCTCGGCAAGCCGCCTGTAAAGCGCGAGCCGCACCGAGAGATCGGCGACGTAATCCTCCGGAATGAGCAACGCTGTGCCGATGGTGATCTGCGGCGACCAGCGGTCGGCAACCGGCGCGGTAATACCGGCTTTCAAGCTCATCACGGCTTCTTCCAACATTTGCTGGTAAAGCTCGAAGCCGACTTCCTTGATATGCCCGGATTGCTCTTCACCCAGAAGATTGCCGGCGCCGCGAATATCGAGATCGTGCGAGGCAAGTTGGAAACCGGCACCCAGCGTATCGAGCGATTGCAGCACTTTCAGCCGCCGCTCCGCCTGCGGCGTGATCTTTGCCTGCGACGGCAGCGTCAGCAGCGCGTAGGCGCGCAGCTTGGCGCGGCCGACGCGGCCGCGCAGTTGATAGAGTTGCGCCAGCCCGAAGCGGTCGGCACGGTGCACGATCAGCGTGTTGGCGGTCGGAATATCGAGGCCGGATTCGACGATGGTGGTCGACAGCAGAACATCGTATTTGCCGTCGTAAAAGGCACTCATAATGTCGTCGAGCACGGTCGGCGGCATCTGCCCGTGCGCGACTGCGACGCGCACCTCCGGCACGGTCTTGTCGAGGAAATCTTTCGCGCCCGCCAGATCCTCGATGCGCGGGCATACATAAAACGCCTGTCCGCCGCGATATTTCTCACGCAACAGCGCCTCGCGTACGGTAATCGGATCGAACGGCGACACGAATGTGCGCACCGCCAGACGATCGACTGGTGGCGAGGCAATGATAGAGAGATCGCGCACGCCGGTGAGCGCCAGTTGCAAGGTCCGCGGAATCGGCGTGGCGGTCAGCGTCAGCACATGCACCTCGCTGCGCAACGTCTTCAGCTTTTCTTTATGAGCGACGCCGAAATGTTGTTCTTCGTCGACAACCAGCAGGCCGAGGTCCTTAAACGTGATGCCGCGGCCGAGCAGCGCATGCGTGCCGACGATAATGTCGACAGAAAGCAATG
>CAVRHC010000009.1:0-60357 GCA_963720835.1 uncultured Pseudomonadota bacterium
GGTATTCATGTGGACTTATACTTTACCCGCCGAGCGAAGCATCGAAGTGCTCAACGAGGCCGGCTATCCACTGTTCAAGACTGCTGACGGCTGCGCGGGCACCATGCGCGTGATGGCCGACTACCGGGCACGGCGTGAGCAGCCGCGCGAAACGGCTGCGGCCGGCAATGCGTTCACGCCGGAACAGCGGCGGCGCGGAAGCTTTTGGCAGCCGCGCGCGACGTACTCTGCGAATGGCAGGCGCGGCCATTGTCGGCACCTACGGCATCTTCGGCGGCAACGGCGGCGTGCTGGTGCGTTCGGTCGCCGAGGCTGACGCGGCAGCACGTAAGATTACCGGCCCGGTCGCGCTCAAGATTCAAGCCGCTGAAATACTGCACAAGACAGAGGTCGGCGGCGTCGAGCTCAATGTCAGCGGCGCCGATGCCGTGCGCGCCGCCTACGGGCGCGTGCTGGCCGCCGCGACGCGCCATGTGCCGCGGTCGCGTATCGACGGCGTACTCGTGCAGCCGATGGCCGCGGCCGGACGCGAGGTCATTCTCGGCGTCAGCCGCGATGCGACCTGGGGTCCGCTGCTGATGGTCGGCCTCGGCGGCGTGCTGGTCGAGGCGCTCGGCGACGTCGCGCTGGCGCCGGTGCCGCTCGACCATGCCGCGGCGCGCGCCCTGCTCCACCGCCTCAAGGGCGCGCGGGTGTTCGGACCCTATCGCGGCCAGCCTGCCGCCGACGTCGACGCGCTGATCGAACTGATGGTGCGGCTGTCGCAATTCGCCGCCGATCATGCCAACGACATCGCCGAAATCGATCTCAATCCAGTCATTGTACACCCGCAAGGCCAGGGCGTTTCGCTGGTCGACGCCCTGATCGTCAAGCAGCCGCGCCAGGCGCAACGCAGCGCCGCCGAATAAATCGAGAGGAACCTATGGGCCCCTTCAAAGATATCGCTGTCGATAAAACCGGCCATGTAGCGCTGATCGAAATCCGGCGGCCGCCGAATAATTTTTTCGACATCGGGCTGATTCAGGAAATCGCCGGCGCGCTTGAGGCGCTTGACGAAGACGTCGCCTGCCGCGCGGTGGTGCTGGCCGCGCAAGGCAAGGCCTTCTGCGCCGGCGCCAATTTCGGCGACGGCTCGGTGCTCGACAAAGAGGGCCAGCAGCTCAACCGCGACAAGGCGGTGCAGCACCTCTATCTCGAAGCGGTGCGGCTGTTCAAAACGAAGAAGCCGATTATCGCCGCGGTGCATGGCGCAGCGGTCGGCGGCGGGCTCGGGCTCGCCATGGTGGCGGACTTCCGCGTCGCCTGCCCGGAGACACGCTTCTGTGCCAATTTCACCCGGCTCGGCTTTCATCCCGGCTTCGGCCTGACGGTGACGCTGCCGGCGGTGATCGGCGCCAGCAAAGCCGCGATGATGTTCTACACCAGCCGGCGCGTGCGCGGTGATGAAGCCTATGCCATGGGGCTTGCCGACGTGCTGGTGCGCAAGGTGAGGTGCGCGCCGCGGCAATGGCGCTGGCCGCAGAGATCGCCGAGAACGCGCCGCTCGGCCTGATATCGACACGCGCCACGCTGCGCGGCGATCTCGCCGAACGCGTGCGCAAGGCGACCGAACACGAGTTGAAAGAACAGACCTGGCTGCGCAAGACCGACGATTTCAAGGAAGGCGTCAAGGCAATGGCCGAGCGGCGTCTGCCGGATTTTGCGGGGCGGTGATCATTGTAGCGATGGATAATTTTGGGTTCGTTCTGCCAAACTACTCGTAAACGAGTACTATGAATATATACTCTCATAAATTGTTTCGATTCACTGCTCACGCAGGTCCCGAATCGGATTAGCCGGCTGTCAGGACGAACCGCCAAAGCAGCCCAAAGCTGAATTTTTTCGCCGATACGTCGATGCTGGCAATGTGTCCTCGGCCGCGTATCAGATCGCGTAAAGCCATACGCACGGTCATTTGCGTTTTTTTTCATTTGCTACGCTACGCAAGCGAACGCCCGGTCCACCGCCGTTTTCTTCAATAAAATCAATCCCAGCTTTCTTAAGCACTCGTTCGATGATTGCTAGCGTCTTTGGATCGCCCGCATAGCGACCGATTTCCAAATTGGTGACCGTATTTCGGTGCAATCCTGCTGCCTCGGCGAGATCCCGCACGGTCCAATTTAGAGCAGCTCGAGCCATCCTTACTTGTGCACTTGTCACAGCCATTATATTGTGCTATTGTCACATGTGATGAAAGAACAAGGATATTAGCACAGCAGCTATCAAATGTTGGAGTTGTGTCATGAACCTCGATTTCGCTGCCATCCACTATGCAAGCATCCGCGACCGTATCAGGGCGGAAGACCCACAAATCGACGAACAAACCCTCGCCGACACCGTCGAAGGTTTGACCGAACTGCCTGACATCCTGATGGCCATCATCCGCGCGGCGCTCGCCGATGAGGCGCTTGCCAAAGGGCTCAAGCTTCGCATCGCCGAAATGCAGGATCGGCTTGAGAGCATGCAGGACCGGGCGGCTAAGCGGCGACAGATTGCCAAAGACACCATGGTCGATCTTGACTTGAAGAAGCTTGCGGCCCCGGACTTTACCGCCTCCATTCGGCCCGGAATGCCGGCCCTCATGGTTATCGATGAGGCGGCGGTGCCCAGCATCTACTGGCAGCCGCAAGAGCCGCGCCTGAACCGGCAAGGGCTCTTTACCGACCTCAAGCACGGCTCCGAAGTTACTGGCGCCGCCCTCACCAATCCGGAACCCGTCTTGAGCGTGAGGACCAAGTGATGGGATTCTCAGCAAAACAGCTGCAAGCACTGCGGCGTAACCCCGATCATCGGCGGATCCGTACCCGCGAGGCCCATGGTCGCCGGCTCTCCTATCTTGAGGGCTGGTACGCGATCTCCGAGGCCAACCGCATCTTCGGGTTCGACGGCTGGAGCCGGGAGACCTTGGAATCCCGCTGCGCCCTCGCCCGGGAAAACCGCGGCAGCTTTTTGGCCGTCTACGTCGCCCGCGTTCGCATCACCGTGCAAGCCGAAGGAGCCACAGTCGTCAGGGAGGGCCATGGCAGCGGCGAGGGCCGCGGCACGTCTCCCGGCGAGGTGCATGACATCGCCCTGAAGGCCGCCGAGACCGATGCCACCAAACGAGCTCTGGCGACCTTTGGCCGGCCGTTCGGACTCGAGCTTTATCGGGGTGGCAAACCGCCGGTGGTCGAAAGCCCTTCGATCGCCCAGCCTGCCCTTCCCGATGCTCAGCTGCGCACCGGATTCCATCCGGATGACTCCACCCCAATCCCCAGGCCATCGACCTATTACGGCCGTCGCCACAACCCGGCCGCGGACAAGGCCCTCAAAACCGATCTGTCGCGCCCCATCGGTCCGCCCCTTGTGCCGACAGGCTCGGAAGCCCCTTCTGGCCGCATCGACAAGAGCCAACTCACCATTGGCGAGCCCAAGCGGCTACGCGATAAAGCCCATCTGAAGTTCGTGGCCTCGCAGCCGTGCCTCATCTGTGCACGTCAACCGTCCGACCCCCACCACGTCCGTTACGCCCAGCCACGAGCGCTCGGGAAGAAGGTAAGCGATGAGTTCACCGTGCCGTTATGCCGTACACACCATCGTCAGCTTCACCAAGTTGGCAACGAGAAAGCGTGGTGGGTGAATGTCAAAATCGACCCTCTCGAAATTGCGAAGGGACTTTGGGCCACGACCCACGTCAAGGACATGATGATCAGTGAAAACCACCAAGGTCCTAGCGACCATGCTTAGCAGCCGCTAATGACTACAGAAGGTCTGCAAGGGGCACAGACAATGAAACGCTGCGCTTTGGGCCAGCAGCGAACGTAGCGGTTCTTTATTATTTCATTAGACTCTTGCGGGTCGCTTCCTGGCATTGCTTGATGATAACCACCGCTCGATCATGCAATGCCTCGGCATATTTTTTCTCGTCTCCAGTCGCTTCAAGCGACCTGACCTCATCGTCGGACAACTTATCGGCCATCCCATTTGAGTAACATTTGCAATAGTCGTACAGCGCCGAAACGGGAATCGCCTTGTTGGCCGCGGCGTCGATTTGCGCCCTGAGGCAACTACGTGCTGCCGCCTCGAAAAACGTCGCGCGAATCTGTCCGGTGAGACCTTCTGCGCTCCAAGCCATTTGCACGCCGTAATTCGTTGCCAAAGCCGCCAGTCCGCATGCGATCGGCCCTGCGATCGATCTAACTATTTTGCGCACGATCCTTCCCCCGCCCTCATTTAAGGGCACCCTGCCTACCGCCATAATAGGTATTAAGGTCGAATCTACACAGCGGAATCTTCGAGATCGCGCCGGCCACAAAGGCGGAAAATCGGTCATTATTGACAAAGCTCGAATGCCCAAAGCTTATCGACGCCCATGCACCTTGTCATCGCCTTCGTCTGCCTGCTGTTAGCGACCGCGCCCGCCGGCGCCATCACCGGCAACGCGCCGCGCGCATCGGATCCGCGTCACGCCGTAATGATCGTTGGCTCGCACGGCACCTTCTGCACCGGAGCGGCGATCGCGCGCGATTTGGTGCTGACCGCCGGCCATTGCATTGAAGCCGACACGACCTACAAGATCGTCGAGTTCGACGCGGCGCACGAGCCGCGATTGCTCGACGTGCGCAGTGTCGCGCGCCATCCGCAGTTCAATCTGAAGACTTTGTTCGCGCACCGCGCTACCGCCGACGTCGCGCTGTTGAAGATGGCGCAGCCGCTGCCGGCCGCGGTGGTGCCGGCCATCCTCGGCGACGGTAAACGCACGCCCCAAGTGGGCGAAACCCTGACGGTCTACGGCTACGGCCTCGCCATTCGCGGCGACGGAAAAAGCGGTGGCACGCTACGCGCGGCCAAGCTCAGCGTCACCGGCAAGCCGAGCAATCTGCAAATCCGCCTGCTCGATCCGACGACCGGCGGCACGCGTGCCGGGATTGGCGCCTGCACCGGCGATTCCGGCGCGCCCGTGTTCGAAGGCGATCACCTGATCGGGGTGGTGAGTTGGTCAACTGGCCCGAACAACAGCGCCGGCTGCGGCGGCCTTACCGGCGTGACGCCGATCTCGCTCTATCGAAACTGGATTGTGGAAACGGCGCGTAGGCAAAAATCGCTTGTGACGCCATAGCGCCAGCCCTTCGGCGAAGTCCGCTTTAGTTTCGTCCGATGCTCCTGAAGGCACTGAAGAAACGCGTCATTGCCTGCATCGGCTTTGATGTGGCGGCAGAACTTTCGAACGTCGCGGCCGCAGGCAGCTCGTTCTTCTGGCGTGCCGCTAAACAATTTTTGAGCGACGGTTTGAGCGAGTGATGGAGTTCCGAGCAAAAATGTTGGTTTCGTGCGAATTGCTGGGGCATAGCGTCCTGCCTTAATTGTCGGCTAGATTGCGAACGCGCATCGGCAGACTGACAGGTAGGGTGAAGCATGTTGCGTCTAGAGCGGGTCTTGCTCGCGAGCTCCACATTAGCTGGCCGCGCTTATGAACTCCCAGTTGAGCACTTATGCTTTAAGTTTAAAAACATGGCTCGAGCTTCCAAGCCATCGCGACAGCGTTGCACGGCGCTCGATCCCAAGACCTGGGCCGAGGATCATTTCGCCGGTATAAAACAGCCCGGCTGGCACATCCATCAAAGTCCTGAAACCATACTTCTCGAAATGCGCTCGCCAACGGCGCGGATGGAAAGTCCATAATTCGGTTATCGCATGCCCACGTTCGCCATGACGTGGCTGCAGCACTAAAATGCCGCACTGCCGAACGACAGAATACATATTTGCTCGTGTTGGCGCTCGTAGTGCGACAATAGCGCGCAGAAATATCGCCGGAAGCGCGGCGATGCTTGTCCAAAATCTCCATGTATGTGTAGGCACCACATGGATGCAAAAACCGTCAGGCCGAAGTATCCGTTTGATTTCGACATGCGTCGCAGTGAGGTCCGGAATGTGTTCGAGGACGTTCGATGTGTAGACAACGTCGAATGATGAATCTTCGAAGGGAATTGTTCTTCCATCATAATCAAGTACCGGAAAAATACGATGCTCGGAGTAGCCGGAGTTCGGCATGTCAATAGCTGCGACTTCGAACCCGGCGGTTTTCAAATCAACAGCCTGCTGCCCCGTTCCAGCGCCGATCTCAAGCACCCGGCAACCTTTCGGAAACAAGTTCAAGATAGCCAGCAGTTCTGTGTGACGAATCGTATTGAGATAGGAAATCGAAAACATGTCCCTAAGCCTGATTGACCGGCTTAAAAGTGTCCAGACAAAATAGTTACCTCCCTGAACTGCTTCGTACCGCACACATATTCTTGAGCAACGGTGCCCAGCCCTATCGCGTGTTTCTGCGACAGCGGTCTGATCGCAATTGTCTGCTTTGGTCCATAAGCGGACATGGCCGCGATGTCAGCATTAGGACGTTTGTGACAATTCGAGTTCCATAGGTGTCACATCATGGAGTGGCGTAGCATCACGTTTAATTTAGTCCGCGCCGCAAAAACAGATCGCTGCACCATAAATCTTGGGCGCACCCATTAAGTCGCGGAAAATCTGCGATGCTCGAAGCGTTTGCCGCCGACAGCGTCACGGCCACCGTGAAGCACCTCATCAGCATCACAGCCACTTATGACCGCATCAGTTCAGCGAAATGCTCGTGGATAACCTCCGCGCGTTTTGCCACCGAATGGTCGCGCAGGGTCCGCGCTTGCCCGGCTTCAGCAATCGCCTGTCGTTCGGTGGGATGATCGATCAGCCACATCGCCTTCTCGATGCACTCCTCGACCGAGCGGTAGACGGCGATCTCCTTATCGGGCTCGTAGGCTTCCGATACCTCGTCGCGCAGATCGACCAGCTGGCAGGCACCCGCTCCGCAGGCCTCGAACAGCCGCATATTCGCGCCGGCGCCGTCCATCTCGAGATGGCGGTTCCATGTGACCTTTGAGGTGGCAAGCCGCGCGAAATACTCGGCGCCGAACAGCGAGGGATGGATGCGGTCAGGATAAAGCTCGCGGATCGGCTTTTCCTTATGAAACCAGTATTCCTGCGGCCGTAGCGTGACCGACAGCGGCGCTTCTGACCCATATTTCTTTCGCCGCAACGCGGCTTCCGCGCCGCGCATGGCCACGCCGACACCGAACGCCTGCCCGCCCTTGTAGATACCCTTGAGCGCGATATCGGGAAAATATTTGGCTATCTCAATCAGCGCCCTGCGAACCTGCGGCCGCGCGTTTTGCGTCAGCATCGATATCGGCGAGGGCACGCTTTCCGGCTCGTTGCCGTAGATCGTGAGATTGGTTTCTTCGAGAACCTTGCGCAGATCGTAATAGCGCCCGTCATGAGGCGGGAAGCCCCAGCCGGTCGTGCCGATGAAGGTAAAATCTTCTGGTGCGAGTTCCGCCGCACGCTTGCGGATCGCCGGAAGCAGCCCCTCATCGAAACAATGCAGGTGGAAATAGGTCTTCACGCCGACCTTGTGCCAGGGCTCGTGCAGCCGTGGATAGCCGAGGAACGCGACGTCAACGTCCTCGTAACCGGTGCAGTCGTCGATCGGAAACCCGCGGTGGCCGCAGACGATGCGCACGCTCGGGCATTCGGCCTTGATGCGCTTACGGACCTCGGGCGATAGCGCAAGAAAGGTCTGGAAGTAGACGATGTCGGGCCCGAAGGCCTTGATCTGGCGGAAAAACACGTCGTTGCGGTCGAACACATCCTCGCCGTGCCCGTTTTCCATCATCCATTTCTTCTGGAACGCCGGTACGTCGACCAGGCATTCGAACACCTCGGCACCGTGTTTTTCCATCTCGGCCTTGAAACGGCCCGGATAGAGAAAGCCCTGTTCGCGGCACCGCTGCATCAATTCGTCGAAGGACAGCTCCGAGATGGTGTCGGCGAAGGCGAAGAAATGTTTGTAATACGGCCCTGAAATACAAAGCCGAAAGACGCGGTAGCTCATTGCGTAATTCCCGTTTGACGTTCAGTTCGCCGCATGGCGGCGCGCCGCGGCGGCAAAGGTTTCGCCGATGACATGGGCGTTGATGATCGGCCAGACCGGATTGAGGCTGCCGGCGCCCGCAACGGCGCGTTCAACCGTGCTTCGTACTGCCGGGCCGTTCCACACCGCAGATTCAAGGAAGCTGCGGCTCGAGACCGTATCGAGCAGCCAGCCTTTTAGCGCGCCACGCCCCCACTGGTCGAGCGGCGAGGTGAAGCCGATCTTGTTGGTGCGCAGCCGGATTTCTTCCGGCATCAGACCCTGCATCGCCTCGCGCAGCACGCGCTTGGTGTAGCCGCCGCCGATCTTGCTCGTCTCCGGCAGCGCAAAGCCCAGCGACACCAGTCGCCAGTCCATGAACGGCATGCGCACCTCGATGCCATGCGCCATCGAGGCGCGGTCGTAACTGCGCAGGATCGTGGGCAGCACGCTGCCATGGAACCAGGTGAACAGCATCGCGGAGAGCGGCGTCATGCCAGCGGTGCGCGGATCGGATGCCTCGTCGTAAAGCCTGGCTGAGCCGGCATAGGGCCGCAGTGCCGGCTCGACCGGCGGCGGCGGCAGATCCGGCACGCCCGCATCGGCGTCCGGCCGCGCCGCAGCCGACGCCGCCAGCCGGTGCCACAGCGCGCGGGCGCGCAAGGCAGCGCCGCGCAGCGGCTCTATCAGGTGCCAGCGCTGCAACTGTTTTTTCATCAGCCAGTCAATGTCACCAAGGATACCGGCGCGCGTCACCTGTCCGCTGCCGCCGACCAGCCCGGCCAGAACCCGCTTGAGATCGAGATAGCGGCGCAGATCGAGTCGGCCGGCCATCGCCGCATCGAGCGCGCGTTCGACAAAGAAATGATAGCCGCCGAGCAATTCATCCGCGCCGTGTCCGTCGAGGCTGACCCGGATGCCACTCGTGCGCATTTCCCGATAGATCGCCCACGGCCCAAGCAGCGGCACCCAGTAGACGCCCTCATAATCGAACAGAAGTTGCTCGATATTATTCAGCGCACCGGCGTCGTCGACCGGATGATAATGTGCACGCAGCCCCGTGGCCCGCACCACCGCGTCGGCATAGACCGTCTCATCGAGGCTGCTGCCGGGAAATTGCGCGATGAAGGCCCGCTGCCAGTCGGCCGGCGCGTGCTCGACGTGGCCGCGGCGGCCAAGCTCCGCGATGGTGCAGGCGACCGCGCTCGAATCGAGACCGCCACTCAAGGAAGTCGCGACCGAGACGTCGCTGCGCAGCCGCAGCCGGCAGGCATCGAGGAACAGGTCGCGGAACTGGCCGGCCTGGCTCGAAAACGTATCGCCAATCCGCGGGAGATGTTCGAGCGTTCGCCACCATTGCTCGATCTTCGGTGGATCGCGCCCGTCGAATGTCAGCGAATATCCGCCGGGCAGCCGTTTGACGCCCGGCAACAGCGTCTCCGGGGTGCTCTCCTGCCCGTTGATGTTGGCAAGCGTGCCAGCCAGCACCGCCTCGTCGAGCGCACCGGTAACGCCGGGCAGCACCAGAAACGCCTTCAGTTCGGACCCAAAGGCGAAGACGCCATTCCGGTGAAAATAGTGCAGTGGCTTGATGCCGAACCGGTCCCGCGACATGAACAGCGTACGGTCGCGCGCGTCCCAGATGGCGAAGGCCCACATGCCGTTGAAGCGCAACTGGCAGGCCATGCCCCACTGCGCATAGGCGGCGAGGATGACTTCGCTGTCGGTATCCGACCGGAAGCTGTGGCCGAGGCCGCGAAGTTCCTCGCGAAGCTCAAGGTAGTTGTAGACCTCGCCGTTATAGGTGAGCCAGTAGCGGCCGTCGCCATATGACATAGGTTGAACGCCGCGATCGGAGATATCGATGATCGAGAGTCGGCGGTGGCCGAGAAACAAGCGCTCACCGGAAAAATGCTGAACACCCTGTCCATCAGGACCGCGGTGGGCGAGCGCAAGGGTGAATGCGCGAAAGCATGCTTCCGCCAGCGGCGGGGCATCAAATGACCAATAACCAGTGACGCCGCACATTGGAGCGAAATCGTGCCTTTCGGGGGGAGGATCCGGCGATACGGAAGCCCAACCCTGCGCGGGTCGGGCCAAAGTCCGGATTAGTAGCGGCCGACCAGCTTCTTGCTGAGGTGTTTCTTGTCGGCCTGAAGCGCAACGCGTTGCGCGATGCGATAGACAAATGGGACGCGGCGAAGAGTTTTCCCGATGGTACGGCGGAGGATGCGCCAGCTGTCGTTCGTGAGGCTCGGAACAGCTTCCCGCGGCGTCCAGCTCTTGACGGCATCGGGCTCAGCCTTGTTTTTGTCTCCCTCGGCGAGCCTGGCGCCGGCATACATCGCCGCGGTGTCGGCATAGTAATTCTGTTGCGGGATAACGCCGGCCGTCGACTCAGGCGTCCGCGTTACGACGAAGAATATTGCGTACGGCTTGTCGTCGAGCCCGCCAATATGCAGGTCTCGCCATCGGTCGGGATCGTATTGATAGGCGTCCCACAATTCGTCCAGATTGGGCGAGTAACGCACGACGTAGCAGGTATTGATCTCAAACTTGTTCGCAAGGAAATAGTCGGCGAAGAACGTCGGCGAGAACATGTAGAAGCCGTGGTCCATATGGTTGGACGACGGAGACAGGAAGATAATGCGGCCACCGACCTTCACCAGGCTGACGATGTTCTTCAACGCATTCGGCACATGAAACACGTGCTCGAGCGTACCGCTGTCCAGCACGACATCGAACTTGCCGCGCAAGTCCTCAGGCAGCCTCTCTTGATTAAGATCGACAACATGATCGGCGCCTTCGAAGTCGCTGTAGTCCAGCGTTTCGATCGCCTCGAACCCCATCATCTTGAACAGCAGTTTGTCGTCGAGCGGTACACCGCTGTTCATCGGAACGGCGGGCTTGACGCCAAAACGCTCGAACTGGCGGGCGAGATCGGCCGGCGTCATGTAAACTGTCTGAACGCCGAGTGTCGCAATGCGGCCGGAAAACGGCTTCCGCATGCTCTCTTCAAGCAGCAACGCTGCAGCACCACGCGCAAGCCCCAAAGCCCGCCTCCGATCAGCCTACAGCGGAAATTCTGGGCCGGCGATCCGCGGGCCCTTCTATAAGTTCCGTCATCGCCTCGAATTCGCGGCGGATCACATCAAGGCTGTCGTCTTCCCAAATCCACCGTTGAAAGGGCTGTAGCAAACGAAGGCGTCGTCCCGGGCTCGAACCCCATTTCACGCAGTGTATTTTCCGAAACCAGGTGGACGCCTGACACCACGATCTTGAACAACAGATATCGGCATCGGGGATTGAGAACGCAAAGCGATGCTGGGCCGGAATTGACGAACAAGTTGATGAAGGCGCTTTCATACAAGGCCATTCGTAAGCCGAGGTTCCACGCTGCTTCCGCACACTCGGTCAAACCCTCAAAACTTCGATTGACTTCCACGGCATAATCGGTGTCCGGCACCAAGATCGAAAAATATTGTGTCTGATCGAGCCCGCGAAGGAACGCGATCCATTCGGCGATATTGGAGTTGCGTTCGGGATCGACCTGATATTGCCGCAACGTCACAACGACGGGCTTGCGACCGCGCGCGCGTTCTTCCAGCCACCTCTTAATGTACCGCAGCCCTTGCTCCGGTGCTTTGACACCCCAGTCTTCTGCGTTCTTACCCAGGCGCGTCATGAGCTCCTGGTAGACAGAAGACAGTGGCGGATGCCGGCCCACGCTGTTTGGCTGAGGCCAGTATGCGGGCGCAAGCAGATCAAGGGAATTCAGCTGCGCACGCGTGCTGCATACTGTGAAGCCTTCGCAGGCAGGAATGAGTGACGCCGCGGGTACACAGATATTTTGGAATCGCCAGCGGCGCGACGTCAAATCGACTACCGCGTCATACCCAGGCGGAAAAGTCCGGTTCTCATGATCTTCGACCGGAATGAATACGCAGTGAAGATGGGAAAGCGACTGCCTTTTCCTTTCCAGATCGGCCAACGCAAGATACCAGAGAATGTCATACGAAACCGGATAGACATTCAGATCGTAATGGACGACCAGCACGCCCCGGCCAAACGAACTTGCGAATGGCACCAACTTGAGCGGAAGCGAGCGCAAGGCATTGAAAATTCTCGTGGCGTAAGATCCGAGGACAAATTCCAGGGCTCTGCCCACGAACCATCGGAAGCCCTGTTCCTTAATCTTTCGGGGCAGGAGTCCGGTTCTCCGAAATATTGAGATTTGCGGATCGCCCATTAAAGCCTCGGTTTCTCCCCTGAACGCAACTCAATTCCGACCGCAGCAAAGTGCAAGGTTATAGTGGGACATCTTGCTGTAGCCGGTATGCACAACTTCGTCGTTCATGGAGAACATGAAGACATTGCGGAAATAGCGACGCATCAGGGCCTTCAACTCATCCTGCGACTTGCAGTTCACGTGACCCATCTTGCTGAACTTCGAGGCATAGACTTGCGACTCAACAGACGGGGTGCCGATGATGCAAACGCCCTCTCGGTCGAGCGACGCCAAAAGATTCCTCAAAAACACGTCTTCGTTGTGGCGTTCGATGTGCTCCACCACGTCCATACTGTAAAGCCCCAAAAATGAGCCATCCACCGGCCCTTTGAGCATATCGTGGCGGCGGAACTCAATGCGGTAGCGGTCGCTGGCGATGGATACCGCTGATTCGAGAAGTTCCGGATCAATATCGACGGCCGTCAGATGGCCGACAGCTTGCGCCACTATTCGACTGCCAAACCCGTCGCCGCATCCCACTTCAAGGACACGCTCCAGGCCCCCAAGCATCTTCGATACGAACTTGTACCGTGACAGCGTGAACGCTAGGCGTTTAGGATCATCATACCAGCCCCATCCGGACATCAATCCGAGCTTCTCCGGGCCGCGCCTGCGCATCTCGGCGATGACTTCCTCGTATTGCGGCTCACCTTCCCGCTCGGCCATATCCGTCTGTCCTCTCTTTAAGATCGCTGCTCTTTAAGATCGCTGCGTCGCATTACTGGCGGACGAGATCAGTCCGCAAGCAAATCGGCGTGGCGCTCAATGAAGTGTTCGCTGATTCGCGCATCTGACATGGAACCAAGACCGTTTCGGTCGAGGTGCCGGTATTTTTGTTGCAGCGGCGAAAGACTTCGGACCTTGTCATCCGTCAACAAGGTCTCTTTTACCGCCTCTAATAATTCGGTTGCATCAGCATTTCGGCCGGCAAAGCGATCATTTGGGAAATCTTCGGCTCCGCTATCTTCCAATGAAAAATAGAGATCGAATTGTTCCCGAAACGTCAGCAAACGGCCGGTCGACCGCTCTCGAACAAGCGAGGGTACCATAACGCAGCGCGCTGAGGCCATTGGCATCCCGAGATGCCAGGAATCGAGATACACCAATGGTGTTCCCATGCAGTCCGCGATCATCGCAATTCCTGAGCCGGCCGTAACGGCCAAAGCCGCGTGGGCAAAAAGCTGAAGGTCATGTCGGTAAGATGCGAATTGGCTTTGGGCGTAGTTCAGCACGCCCAATCTTTTGAACTCGTTCGGCAACGGTTCTCTGCCAGCCTGGACAACCAGATAACCCTGGCTCTTCAGCCACTCGATGGCCGGAACGTAGGACGCCGGGTTTGTCGGCGCTGCTGTGGCGTTTGCGACACGGTATTTGATATGAACCAGTGCGATCGGCTTCTGAAAGTGCCGCAGAAACTTACGCAGGGATGGATCAACGCCAACACCTTCTTTAAGCGGATTGATAGCGGCAGTTCTGCGTCTGATATCATAATAGCGTATCCACGCGTCCCGGTTCTCCGCCTTGCTCACTTGGTGCAAATAGCTCTGCCCGCCGTACGGAACTGCAAGCGGCCGGCCAGGCTCATAGTGCCATTTCAGCCGGGACAATCCGCAGTCGATACGCAGATCGCTGGCGCTCGCTGCCGCCGGCACCAGAAGGTCGAATAGCACGTTGCTTTTCGTGGCAAGCCAGAAGCGCCATCGATATAACGACAGCGTATCATCGTGAATATTATTCGACCGCCGCACCAATGCTATTCGCTCATCCCTGCGCACCTCCCCGAGCTCCTGCAATCGGAAAAATAAATCGAGTTCTACGGTGTTGTGGCCAAGACCGGGGACGACGTTGAACAAAACCCGGATGCGCTGACGTCGCATCAATGAAATAACAATTTTCTTTATCCAGCCATCGCTAAGAATTTGGCGCCTTAAATGTCGATTAAAATACCAATTGTGCATACGCTCCCGGATATGCATGACGACCAGCATGCCATGCCTTACGGCGCTTTGTTGCCGCCGCCGGAAGACCGAAGCGCGATATTGTATGGATCGTTTGACTGATGAAAGTGTACGCATCAAACCAAGATTGTTCAGCCGGGGAACAAAACGGCAAAATTGTCAAAGCCGCCGGGGGATCCGGGGCTGCTGCAACGCCCCACGATCACACGCCAACCAGCCGCATTCTGCGTAACAAACTGCTTCCACAATTCCGGAGACCAAAAATTGATATGTTGTGCCGCCGTGTCAATGCGACCATTTGGGACAGTCATCGCGATTCCGCGACTGGGGTGCAGTGCCAACAGATTGGCGAGCGCATGTTCCGGCCGCGCAAGGTGCTCAAGAACTTCGGTGCAAAGCACGACGTCAAGTTTGACACTGACTTTCGTCGTAAACTCATTCGTTGGTGCCTCAATATCCGCAAGAACTCCCGTGATGTGGGGGCGTCTTCGCGTCATATAGTCGATTGCGGACGCAGCACACTCGACGCCATATAGCTGCGCTGAAGGATATTTTTCTCGCACGATTTCGAGTAAGCTACCGTAACCGCAACCAATGTCGGCGACATGGGCGCCGGCGAAGTCAACTCCGACATCTGAACAGGCATCAATACAATTCTCGTATTTCTCGTGTTGAGTGCGTTCGTAGGCGTGGCTGTAAGGTAATTGATAGGTCAATTCCATCAATGCTTTTGCATTCATCGCGAATGCATCCTGGCTTTCATATGCCAGTTTAAGTGCCGTCGGATAGGGAACGCTGTTGGGATCCTGACGCCACGCTTCGCACAATCTTTTTTCGGTATCAGGATCAAAATTATAGTCGCCTGCGTCCATACGTCGGATCAGGACTTCGGCCTCCGATGGCCTAAGACGCAAAAAAATGTCGCGCGGAGAAACCCGGCGATAACTCCGGTTTTGAAGATTCCGGAGCGCGTCTACCGCAAACCGAGGGAGAACGAGCTTTAGAATTTTCCTGGCGCTCACTTTATCACCTTAAGCGAAAGGTTGCGGAGAGCGGCCCACTTTTTGCCGAAGGGCAATTTACGAAACCATCTCCGCAGCGCGGCAGGCAACTTGTAAATCTCGACGTAATTCAGCAGGAATTCGAGCGTCCGCGTGTCGCGTCGGCTTTTCGAAATCGCCAAGTCCCAATCAGCTTTTTCTTTTCCCTGAAACCTGAAAACATATCGCGAGAATTGCCCGCGATGAGTTGCATCCGTTGCTTGAATTGCCCATTTGGCCACAAACTTTGTCTTGTTTTTCACGTGCAATGGCAAAGAACCCATTGGATCGTGATTGATCCGGCTAAGCTCAATAATACAAACCTCGTCCGATTGCTCGGCAACATAAACGTCTTCTGGCTGGATCTTTGCAAGCGATAACAGAGAGCCATCGATCGTCCCGGAATTCGCGGCATCCGGGCTTGCAACGGCCAAATTGACAAAGAGCGGATGCAAATGGAAATAGCGCGCCAAGAACGAATCTTCACCGGCACGCCAATAGATTGCGCTAGGAAAACGACTGAACGGCTGGTCAGTCCAAAAGAGCAGCCGGCTGATCTCATGTGGAAATCTGGCTGCCAGGGATACGAGGTCGCGGGCCGGTATACTTAGGCTTGGGACAGCGCCGGCATCCCTGTAGCGCGGGAGACGTTTGGTAACATCTTCGAACGTCGCTCTTGGACCGGCCACGAGTACGGCACCCTTTCCCTCCGTAATCTTTCCTAGTCCATGCGACAGCGAACCGTCCGCCACCAGACAATCCGGCGACAAGAGCGTTATAATTGCATTGTCGCGCAAGCTCGCCGCGAGGCAATGGCGATGACTCAGCGCCATGACATCGTATCGATTAGCCCCGACAAAAGTTTCTATCGTAAGCAGCGGAACAACGGCGAGTTCGCCAATGTCCCTGAGGGCGTCGGCAACGGGATGCTCAAGAATGACGTTTGCATCTTCCGGGCGCGTCACAATCGTCACTCGAATTGGCATTATTGCAGAGCACGCCGGAAGGTTCCCCGGAGCGAGAAAGGTCGGCACGGCCCATGTCAGCATTGCGTCGACATAGGCTGCGCCCCAAACAGCAATCGCAATATCGAGCCTCCGCATTTTCATTCACGCCCGGGCTGAGGCGTCTTTTGAATAGGTCGATAACGATGCCGACAACTCGACCTCAGCGATTTCCGCAGTCTGCTCGATGGACAACAATCCACCCGAGGACTGGCCAATGCCATGGAAATCGCCGAAGTCGACGGAAAACGAACTGACATTTTCAATGAGGTCGTCATACTCAAATGCGCCATTGGCGGCACGAAGAACGGCATTGAAGTAGTACTGGCCCTGATTTAACGGGAAGCGCGGGACGTCAATGCACACGATGCATTCGTCCAGGACGTCAAAGGCTGAAATACGAGACTCGGTTGTGCTAAGACTTCCAATAAACTGGCTATTCAAAGAAAAAATTGCCACGCCTGCATTCAGATTCTTGAGCGCCTTGCCGCTCATATTCTTGACGCGCAATTTGAATCGAACGTCCTGTCCGGTATTGATCGTTTCAGTCCGGTTACCGGTGGCATCTTCAATCCAGGCATCGACAATTCGCCCACGACCAAGGCCACGCCGGTCAACTCTTCCTGCAAGATCCGTTTGTCGCTCACCTTGGAACAAGCTGTAGTAGCGGGACAATGCGACAGCGGTTTTTCCATCAAAAATCAGCTTTCCAGCATTCAACACGACCGAACGGGAACAAAGAGCCGTAATATGATCCATGCGGTGGCTTACAAAGAGGACGGTGCGCCCCGCGGATGAGGCATCAGACATCTTGCCCAGACATTTTTTCTGGAAGCCGATATCGCCAACCGCCAGCACTTCATCGACCACCATAATCTCTGTTTCGAGATGCGCTGCGACCGCAAAAGCCAGCCGTACAAACATTCCACTTGAGTAACGCTTGACGGGAGTGTCGATAAATTCCTCGATCTCGGAAAATTCGACGATCTCGTCGTAACGGCGTCTGATTTCGTGCGGAGTCATTCCGAGAATCGAACCGTTTAAGAAGATATTTTCGCGCCCCGTGAGCTCTCCGTGAAAGCCGGTGCCTACCTCCAGCAAGCTTGCCAGCCTCCCCTTTACGCGAACGCGCCCTAATGTCGGTGCGGTAATCTGCGACAGGATTTTCAAGAGCGTCGACTTGCCCGATCCATTCTTGCCGATGATTCCGATGACCTCGCCTTCATTGACTTTGAAGCTGACATCCCTTAGCGCCCACAGCTCGTTGCCCTCTCTGTTGCCATGATCAAGCTGGAAGACCTTCGGTTCCAGTTGCGGCCGACGCAGAACTGTATGCGTCCACCAGCGACGAAGATCATCCGCGGCCGATCCCGTACTGAACGTGCCGAGGCGATAGCGTTTGCTGACGTTCTCGATAGAAAGAGAAAGGGTCATCGACTACACCAGATCCATCGCAGTACGTTCAACGAAGTTGAACACCATTACGCCAATCAGAAGAAAAGCAAGACAGAGGCCGCTCGTGTAAATCAGTCCCTCTATTGGAATGCCTCCGGCTCCGATCCAGGCATAGCGAAATGTCTCAACGATCGATGTCATCGGGTTGAGCAATGCGATAGTCCGGTATTTTTCGGGTATGACGTTCAATGGATAGATAATAGTCGTGCCGTACATCCACAATTGCATCCCAAAGCCCAGCAGAAAACTGAGATCGCGGTACTTGATCGTCAGCGCCGAAAATAGACTTCCGACACCCAGCGCCAGCATGCTCATCAACACAAACAGTACCGGCACCAGTAAAATAGCCCAATTGGGGCCGGCAATCCGACCCGTGATCCAAAAATAGCCAACGAAGCAAGCGAAAATCACAAGCTGGATGCAAGTTGCTATGAGTGCAGAGATGGTATTTCCGATCGGAACCGTCATTCGCGGGAAATAGATTTTGCTGAACAACCCGATCTGATTCATAAAAACGCCGGCGCCAGACGTTATACAAGCATTGAAGTAACCCCACATTATGATGCCGCCCATATAGAAAATGACATGCGGAATCCCGTCCGTCGAAATTTGTGCAACGCGCCCAAAGATGATGGTGAACACCACCGTAGAAATGAGTGGAGGAAATATCATCCAGAATGGGCCAAGAATTGTCTGCTTGTATGCGGCAACGAAATCGCGGCGCACAAAGATCCCGACGAGGTGCCGGTAACGCCACAATTCTCCAAGCCGCAAGTCTACCAACGGGCGGCGTGACTCGATCACCTTCGTCCACTCTTGCACTTCTTCTTGAGTCGTCATCGAACTGCCTTTCCATACCAAATTTGGCGCACACCGCGGTCAGCAAGAATTGCCTATGATTGCGTCTCAGCGAATTTTGCGGACGCGCCGCAATATGCCGGGCACGATGTCGAAGGGACGGAGATAGAGCAGCAGCGCGGCGTTTGCGGCCCTCGCTCCAAAAACCCGCCGTAGCCCCACGAACAAGCGTGGCAAGAATAGACCCGCCGCCCCGATTGCCGTCTGCACTGATGACGGATCGAATTGCTCGACCGCCAATGTCGCCGCGGCCGCACCATACCGCAAGCGTTTCTCCAGCCGCAGGCCGTAGGTGCGAGGAAAAACGGAGGACGGTGCCTGAAGCTGACCCCGCACGGCGGTGAGAATCGCAAGACTCACACCTGGATCGGACCGACTCGTGGCCGCGTAGCTCGTCGTGCGCTGCCGCCATGTAACCAGCGGCTCGGGAACAATACACACGCCATAGCGCAGAGCGAGCTCCTGGATACGGAATCCGTCGCAGAACGCCATCAGGTCAGGGGAAAAACCACCGCCGTCTTGCAGATGACGCGTCCGGTAAATCACGCCGTTGCCGCCAAACAGACCGCCGTCACGATGGAGACGTGCGAGACACTCTTCAGGCGACACGTAACGGGCATGAGAGCCGAAATCCAAATCACGCGGCCGTTTCAATATTCCGCCGTCTTCGTCAATCAATTGCACAAACATGCCACACAGCGCGGCATGCGGATTTTGCGTCAACACACCCAGGCTCTTTTCGAACGCAGCCGGCGCCAGAATATCGTCCGCGGCGAGGAATACCACAAACTCACTTTCCAGCATGCGCAAGCCCGCGTTTATCGTGGGAACGACGCCGCGGTTTGTCGTCATGCGCACATACTCGACGGGCAGCGTTCGGGCCAGATAGGGCTGAATGACACCGGCGGTATCGTCTGTGCTGCCGTCGTCAAGCACCAGCACCCGCTCAGGCAGCCGGCTCTGTGCAAAAACGCTATCAAGCGCCTGTCCGATGAAATGGGCGTGATTGTACGTAGGAACGACCACGGTCAGCCGCCCATCATGACCATGCGGTGCGGACGTCTTGGAAGAAATCATCGTTGCCAGATCTGCTGTCTTCATCGCAGCTGTCATGCCGGCACGCCTACGGCATCAATGGGCGGCGGCTGGACGAAACGCCCTCCGCTACGCGCGCTCAACCGCGCCGACACGTTGGCAGCAACTGATGGGCCCAATGGCATGAACACCATCGACCCGCCCGGCGCGTTTTCCGGCCACAGAATTGGCTTGCCTTCAAAAACTCCACCGATCCGGCTGACGTCCTCATCGATAAAGAAGTCCACCCGGTCGCGTAACGCGCCGTAGAGCCACATTCCCGAGATCGACGTCCCGAATATTCCGAACGATGTCGTCTGCTCCGCCACCGCGCCCGCTGCTTCGATCACCCGCGAAAGCCAGTCGATATGCCGCGCTATCAGAGCCTTGCCGCGGCGCGGGTCCGGCAGCGCCGCGTTGGATTCGCCGCGCGAGGCGAGCATGGTGATTTCCTTCGGCAGCACGTTGTCACGAAGAATTTCGGCTTTTAGCCCGGCCCGGCCCGCCAGATAGCCAAGATGCGCTGGAGAAAAATGCATCATGTGGTCGGCGATCAGAAGATCGAATAGAGATGTCTCGACATTCGGAATCTCGACGAAGACCCGGCCGCCATCCTTCAGCAGCCCCGCGGATTCCTGCAAGGTTTCCAGCGGCTCCGGCATGTGCTCAAGCGCATGAATCATCGTGACAACATCGAAGCGTCTGTCGATGTCGCGCGGCGGCACGCTGTAAAATTCGCCGAAATTCGGCAGCTTCTTGAGCGCCGCCAGCGGCGCGTCGGTCAACTCGGTGCCATAAAGCGACCAGCCCGGCAAAGCCGTCGAAAAATTCGCCAGTGCGGCGCCATTGCCGCAGCCGATGTCGATGAGCGATCCGGTCGGCCCCGGATTCACTTCATGAGCAACGAACTCGACCAGCGTGCGGGAGCGCGGTTTCGCGCCGCCATCTTCGCTAAAGATCACTTGCTCGGACCCACTTGATAATTCGTAGATTTGATATGCTTTGTATATCCGATCGATCTCATCGAACCATATCTTGTCGGGGCGTTTCTGTGCCGCCCCGCAATCAGCACAGACGGTCAGCGCGCCGCCGGCCGGCCACGGCTTGCAATCCGAGGTAACGCGCGGCAATTTCGCATAGGCCGCAACCTCTTCAAGTCGGTCACCGGAACAAATGCGGCAGTGAAATTCGGACACGCGTATCAGCTCCTTTTTGCGGATTCCAATGCGCGCGCCTGAGTGACGTGCAGCCAGATCGCAAATGCGTCGTAGGGCACGACGCGCTCTTCGGTCAGAAGATCGCGGGCGGCGAAGGCTTTCATGGCGCTGCCCTCGCCGAGCACAAGCCCGTCGAGTCGCGACGCATCCAGCGGAACGACGAAATAGCGCCGCGCCACCTTGCCGAAGCCGCGGAACCCGAAGTCGAAAATGAACTCAGTGAAATACCGGCCGCCCTCGATGTCGCTGCCGATTTCTTCCCTCAGTTCGCGCGCGAGCGCCGTATCGAAGTCTTCCCCTTGGTCGAGCGCGCCACCGAACAGGCCCCAGTGCCCCGGATAAAAGATTCCGGCCTTTTGGCTACGCAACTGCATCAGATAGCGGCCATCGCCGAGCACGACGAGAGCGACGGCAGCATCAGCCGGCGTCAGATCGTGGTCGCCTGTGAGAAAGTGGTCATTCATCCGTGCGCCACCGCGGATGCCGCGCCGCGTGACAGCAACGGCCCGTAAACTTCGCGCAGGACGTCGCGCGCCCTCGGCGCAACAAATCCGGTCAGCGCGGAAAGCCGCGCCGTGTCGAGCGAGGTGAACGGCGTGACCTCGTCCGCCGGCAGGCCTGCGGACGCCGCCGGAACCTCCGTGACGCGCTCGGCCGGGACACCGAGCACACCGGTAAGTTCGCGCGCGGCCGTGGCATAGGTCATGTCGTCGGCACCGGAAACCTGGAATATGCCGTCACCGCCCCGCGTGACGATGACGGCCAGCGCCGCGGTGACGGCGTCCATTGTCATCGGGCAAAGCGCGTGGTCACCGAACGCCGCGATCGAGCGCCCCTGCGCCAAGGCGGCGATCCAGCCCGGGAAAATACCGTCGTTCGCGCGCAGGATTTTGGTCAGCCGCAGCACTGCCATTCCAGTGCCCAAGGCAAGCACCGCGCGCTCCGCATCGGCCTTGAAACCACCATAGGCGCTGCGCGGCGCATAGGGTTCATTCGCCTTGCGCTTCGGCGCGAGACAGTCGAACACGACACTGGACGACAGCAGCAGCACACGCTTGCCGGCCTTCTGCATCTGTTCCGCAATTGCGGTAGGCGCCGCGACATTCACCTGCCGGGCGAGGTCGGGCTTCGTCCGGCAATCCGAAAAGCGCGCCATCGCCGCGCAGATCACCGTGACGTCCGCCTGCGGCAGCCGATCGAGTTCGGGCGCCGCGAGATCGAGAAACACCGCGCCAGGCTGCCCGGCGCGGTCCGGACGGCGCGTTGTGCCGACGACCGCATGACCGCCAGCGCGCAGCATCTCGGCCAGGGCCGTGCCGATCGCACCATCCGCACCGACAATCAGGATTCGCACAGCCGCGATCCCTCCGCTCAGGCAAGCCCCAGCCGCCCGCAAATGCCGGCGGTCGAAAGTCCGTGCTCGGCCAGCAGGTCGTCATGGCTGCCGTAGCAGTGAATGAAGGCATCCTGCAGCGTAAACGTGTCGAGCCGGCAGCGTGCCTGCGCATCCCACGCCAGTTCCTTGACGCGCATTGCAAGACTTCCGTTCGGCGCGCATTCCTCGATCACGACGACATGGGCGTAGTCGCGCAGCAGCCGCGCGATTCCCTCGCGGTCGAGCGGCTTCAGCGTGTGAACGCTGAACACGGCGGCGCTGCGCCCGGTTGCCTCGAAGCGTTCGGCAACCTCGAACGCCCGTTTCATAATGGGCCCATAGGACAGGATGCAGACATCCTTGCCCGGCCGCAGTTGCCTGATCTTGCCAAAGGTCCACGGCGATGCCGCCGCCTTGGTCAGATCCGGCTCGCCGGCCTTGCCAAGCCGCAGATAGACCGGGCCCTGCTTCTGGGTGGCGCACCAGCGGGTCGCAGCCTCGGTTTCGGCCGGATCGCACGGCGCGATGACACTCATGTTCGGGATCGAACAGGCAATCGAAACGTCTTCCTGCGCGTGGTGCGTCGCGCCGAGCGTCGAATAGGTGACGCCGCCGCCAATGCCGACAATTGTCACCGGCAGATTCTGGTAGCAAAGGTCGTCCCGCACCATCTCGAAGGGGCGGTACAGCGTGAAGGTCGCGATGGTATAGGCGAACGGCCGCAGGCCTCGCTGCGCCATGCCCGCCACCATGCCGATCATGATCTGCTCGGAAACGCCTGTGTTGATGAAGCGATCCGGAAACTCGTTGCGGAATTTCGCAATTGAGCCGGCCGGCGAAATGTCGGCCACCACCACGCAAAGCCGCGAGTCGACCTTGCCCAGTTCGTAGAAGGTATCGGCGAAGCGGTTCCTCATCGGGCGGCCTCGTCGAGTTCCTTAAGGCCCTGCTGGTATTCCTCCTTGTTCGGTGAACGGTAATGCCAGATCGGCACGTTCTCCATGTAGGAGACGCCCTTGCCTTTCACGGTCCGGCATACGACGAGCAGCGGCCGGCCGCCGGAGCGCGAGGTGACGGCGTTGAACATCGCCTCGCCGTTATGGCCGTCGACCTCGACAGCGTCCCAGCCAAAGGCGGTTGCCTTCTCGACCAGCGGATAGAAGGCTTGGTGCCCATCGCTCATGCGCTCGAGACCGCCGAAATCGTTGTAATCCATGAAGGCGATCAGATTATCGAGCTTGAGGTTGGCAGCCATCATCACGGCCTCCCAAGTCGAGCCTTCCTGGAACTCGCCGTCCGACAGAACGCAATAGACGAGCACGTCGGTTTTCTTCAGCTTCTCGGCATAGGCCTGCCCCGTCGCCATGCCGAGGCCGTGGCCGAGCGAGCCGGTCGAGGCCGCAACACCCGGGGTTTCGTAATCCGGATGCGCGCCGAGCCGGCCATTCGGCTTGCAGTAGAGATCAATATCCTCGCGGCCGAGGATGCCACGCTCCTCGAGGATCACGTACTGGATCATGCAGCCGTGGCCCTTGGACATCAGGAATACGTCGCGATCGGCGCCACCGGCGTCGCGGCGCATCAGGCCGTTGTAGACCACGTCGGTGATTTCGGTGCAGGAGAACGCCGGCGCGACATGCAGCGCAGTCACCTGCTGGGAAATGTCGAGAATGCGCCGCCGGTAGCTCCGGCAGCGCAGCCGCGAAGCCGCAAGATCGAAGGAATTTCGCACGTCAGATTTTCTCGCTTGGACGACGGCTAGTTTACAGGCTGGTCTTTGTAGAGACGCTCCAGGACACTGTTTTCGACAGCGACGTTGAACTGATAGGAGCGCCTCGGTTTGTAGGAAAATTTATTGACGAGGCCATAGAACGCAACCGGCGTCTGCAGGAAGGACGCCAACGTGTTCGGCAGAAAGGGAAACTGATTCCTCAAGTTCCTCAACGCCGACGTAGGTGGTGTCGAGCGTCCGCAGCGCCGGCAACTTGGGACGGAACAGAATGGTTCCCATATGGCGCCGGCTGCGGTCGGGTGGCATGTAGAGCAGTGAAGTCACAAAAATACAATACTGATCGACATGAACTCCGATCGCGAAGCCGCTGTCGAGGTTCAGCCCCTCGTGGAGATTGTCCGTAAACTTGATGTTGGCGCGCGCCCAGTCAATTTCCGATTTCGGCAGAAAGTCGATCTTCCGTTCGAGATAGGGCATGAAAGCCTTCGCAGGGTAGGGTTTGACAGTCTTGTTGATCACCTCATGGCCAAACCACGACCAGAACTCGCGGACATCCTGCGGAACCGGAGCCTGATCGAGCCAGTTCAACACAATACGGATTCGGCTGTGCTCTCTCTGCTCGAACTATTCCGACAGCGGCCAATGCGCCACACAAGCCTTGTAGAGCTCGTCCGGCAGGAAATTCTCCAGGCACATATAAACATGGTCGTTCTCGTCGCGAATGGCATCGCGAATGCGCTCGAACAACTCGTTTTCGTCGATATCGTCCAGATGCTCTCGTCCGCACGGCACAAGGCATATGAGGGACGGTGCCGCTGACGGAGAGCTCAGCGAACTGACGACCGGGCTCCGGATCGCAATATGCTTGCCATCGCCGTTCTTATCTCCGAGCAAGCTACAAGATTTGTAATATTGCAGCATCACGCCCGAAGCACGTAGTCGGTCGGCCAATCCTTGAGCTGCGGGAGGTACTTCTTTCCCCACGCGACCATTTCGGTGAGTCCCTCGTCCCAACCAATCTGCGCCTCCCAGCCGACCTCATTCTTGATGCGGCTGGAATCGAGCCAATACCGCGAATCCTGGCCCAGCCGGTCTCCGGTGACGGTGCACAATTCCTCGAACGACATGCGGAGCGCCTTCGCGCACCGTTCCACCACCTCCCGGATCGAGGTCGGCTTGGCGGGACCCGCGTTGTAAATCACGCCGAGCGGCGCCTTTTCCGCGACCAGATGGATCGCCCGACCGAGATCGCGCGCATGAATGTAGGACTTCTCCGCGCGGCCGCCGCCATGCAGCGGTAGTTTGTTGCCGGTGAGCCCACACCAGATAGCCTTCGGGATCACGCGATGCAGCAACTGGCTGGGACAATAAGCGTTCGACGGCCGGATGATGTTCATCGGGAACTTGAGGAACTTGTGCACGGACTCCAGATACATGTCGAAGGCGACCTTCGAGGCCGCATAGGGACTCGACGGCTTGATCGGCTCGTCTTCCTTCGCCGCGTGATCGACCGAGCCGTACATTTCCGAAGTGCCTATCTGGATAAAGCGCTCAAGCCAGTCGCGCTTCATCAGCTCTTCGGTGAGGCGGGCAAGCGCCATCGAATTGGTTTCGAAGAAGCGCCATGAATTCTTCCAGGAAACGGCACCCTCGCCCTGCGCGGCGAAATTGACGATGATTTCCGGCTTCTCCTTGTCGAGCAGTTCGAGCAGGAGATCGAGCTCATGCGTCACGTGACGGGCGTAATATTGATAGCCGTCGCGTTTCTGGATGTTGAGCGAGAATGGCTCCGGACGAAGGTCGGCGCGGCCGATGCCGATGACCTTCTTGGGGTTCGCGTGATCGAGCAGATAGAACGCCGCGTGAATGCCGAAGCTGCCGCCGCCGCCCAGGATCGCATATGTTTTGCCGGCCATGCTTTTATCGTCCTTCCCGATTCCTCAGTCGATGATCGTCCAGTAGTAGTCGCCGGTATAGCCGGCTTCCGCGAAGAGCTTTTTCCACTCGTCCGGATAGTCGTGAAATTCCGCGGTGAGAACCCAGCTCTCGAAAATCTCTTTCTGCTCCGGCGTGTGATAGCTGTCGACCTGAACGAAGGCCTTGCCGCCCGACACCCGCTGAATTTCCTGCATCACCTTGATCGCGCGCGGCCGCGGGAAATTGTGCACGGTGTTGAGCGACAGCGCGCAATTGAAGCCGCTATTTGGGAACGGCAGCTGTTCCGCGGTGCCGAGATGAATCCGGCCCACGACCTCGGGTGAACAGTTCATGAGGGCATAAAGCGAAATGTCGAGGCCGAAGACTTCTAAACCACGGCATTCCTGCAGCAGGGCCTTGACCAGAAATCCTTTGCCGCACCCGACATCAAGCACCCGCATGCCCGGTTTCAGATCGAAATGCGCGATGATGTCGCGCGCCACCGGACGCCAGCGGCCGTCGTCGCGATAACCGCCATAGCCGTATTCGCGCGGCCCGTCCCAATACATTTCGCCGTATTGTTTGGCAATGGCGACCACCGCGGGATCCTTCGCTTCGGCGCGCTTCTGGATATTGCGCTTGGTTTTGGGCAGGGCGCGCAGAAGGTCGACGAGCGGCATCAGCCAAACTCCTGCACCTGAGCGCGGGCCAGCCCGGCATCAAGCTCGGTGTATCCAAAGCCTGGGAATGCCTTGTAGGTTGCGGTCGGATCGAACGGGCGGTAGCCGTTATGCGGCATTAGCCCTCGACGCGGCGAGCCTTTGATCGCGACCTTGCGTGGCGACAGCGCAACGACCTGTTCGGCTAGCGCCTTGAAGCTCACCACGCTCCCGGTCGCCACATTGAGGATTCCGGCGGAACGGTGAGCCAAAACGAGCCGAACAAGCTCGGCGATGTCTTCGACATCGACATGATCGCGGCGTTCTTCGCCCTCGCCGAACAAAACGATGTCTTCACCGCAATTGGCCTGACGGCGGAATTTGTTCGGCCCGTAGCCATTATGCGGATCGTCGGCGCCGTAGACCAGCGTCGGCCGGAGGATAGCGAGCGGCACGGTTTTGGCCACAGCAATCAACATCTGTTCGCGGGCAAGATGCATCGCCCCGTGGAGACTGCTCGGTGCCGCAGGCGAGGATTCGGTAAGCGGCAGTGGGCCGTCCACGTAAACGGCGTCGGAGCTGACATAGACAAGGTGTGCAACGGGCCGCCGCTCCAGCGCATCGCAAACCGACGCCATCATACGAACGTTGTCCAGTAACATGCCGGGCGTCTTGCATGGCGCGCGCGCGGAAAGAATCACAACCGCATCATCTGCATACAGCAGTGAAGCTAGCCGTTCGCCGGAATCGTGATCGAGAAGATTGATCTCCTTGCGTCCGATTGCCGAGATCGGCGCGGACGCACGGCTCAACTTGCGCGCGATTGCACCACCGATAAAGCCACCCGATCCGAGAACAACCGTGCGGCGGGGCAAAGCCAGCGATGCGTTATGATGCAGCAACATGATTCATCAAGCCGACGGTGCGAGCGGCGACGTGCCGAGCGTATGATAGGTAAACCCCGCGGCGGCGCAGGCGCGGCCGTCGAGAACTCGATATGGATCGAGCAGCGTCCGGCCCTTCATAACCCGCGCCAATTCCGCGGGGCGCAACTCGCGATATTGCGGCCAGGGAGTCGCGATCACGAGAACGTCGGCATCCTTTGCTGCCGCCATCGGGTTGGCCGCGCCCTTTGTCCAAGGAGCCACGGACGCCGGAACTACAGGATCATGAACGGTGACAGACTTGCCGCGCAGGTGTTCGAGCAGAACGAGCGACGGAGAATTTTTTGTCGAGTGGGTGTTTTCCTTATAGGCAAGACCGAGCACGGTGATGTGGGCGTCCGGGTTACCATTCAAGGCGCCGCCGCGGAGCACGAGCCAAGGCCAATCCTTACGATGGGCCGAATTTTCAAGCCACGCGCGCACCACGCCGACATCGGTTTTCTCGGACTCTCCGATGTTGATAACAGTGCGTAGATCGCGCTCCAAATTGCCGCCGGCGATGCCGAGGCCAGGACTAAGATAAGCGCCCGGGCCGATCCGCTTGTCGAGCTTCAGCGCCGGCGCGATATCCGACCAATCGGCGCCGACGCGCTCGCAGACCTCGGCAAGTGTGTTGGCGACCGAGATCGACGCGACTAGGCAGAAATTGATGCTGATCTTGGCCAGCTCGGCGCTCTCATAGGCCATCGGCAGGATCGGACATGAAAACGACTCGAGGTACATCTTGATCGACGGATGCAGCGTGGCGCGCGGGTCGGCGCAGCCAACGATAAATCGTTCCGGCTTGGTGGCCCGCTCGACGGCGCGGCCGAACACGAGCGTCTCGACTTGGTAGTAAACTTGTTCGGGCGGCAGCGGTAAAGCGCGTGTGAAACCGGGCGGGACCTGGGACAAGATCACTAGCAATCCGCCGGCCGCGAGCTTCGGCCGAACGCGATCGACCATCGCCTTAATCGGCGCCAGATCGCTCAGCCCCTGGTCGTCGGTCGGGACATCGACCGCAACGCAAACAACGCCGCATTCCCCCAGCGAGTCGACATCGGCGGTAAACACAATATTCTGCCGATGCCGGTCGATCAAAGCGCTAAGGCCCGGCTCGCTGACCGGAAGGTCGCCTTGGCTGAGGCGGCTGACCAGCACCGCATCGGGATCGAAGGCGATCGTGCGAAATCCTTGACCCGCAGCCGCGCTCGCAGAGACCAGTCCGAGATGGGTCATCCCGGCGTACCCGATGACTGGCTTGGTCACCTGGCGACCGCTTTTTCCGCCGCAACGCCGAGCGCACGCAGGGTGCGATTGAGCCAGATGTCGTTCGACAAGTCAGTAGGCCGGCGCTCGTGGCACAACTTCTTGAAATGCTCATATTCCAAAGCCCAGGTTGGATCGTCCTGTACCAGCGTGACGGCTTGTTCTGGCGGGCGACCACTGGGCAGAATGCGCATGCGATACGTGAATTCGGACGGTCCCCATTTGCACAACGAATTGATATGCGCACTGCCGTTTTCTGCAAAGACGTCGCAGGTGAAATGATTGCGCCAACTTAGCAGGGTCATCTCGAATTCGAGGCGCGGTGACGCTTCGGGCGCCGCAAAAACAACATGGTCCGGACTGCGATTTTCGAAGCAATCGACCGACACGAGAGAGAATTCATCGCCGATATCGCCGAACCAGAAACGCGCCGTGTCGAGGACGTGAGATCCGAGATCATCGAGAACGCCAGCGCCCCGGTCCCGCCATTCGGAATTTCTTACCAAACGCGCGGTACCGTTGCCATAGAACATGCGGCAACGATAAATCTTGCCCAACGTGCCCGATGCGACGAGCTCGCGCATGCGCACGAAATGCGGCTCGAAGCGATGGTTGTAGGCCACATAGATTACGACGCCCTTCGAACGCGCTCGCTGCTCTAAGCGACTAAGCGTTTCCCCGCCATCGGCAACGAGTGGCTTTTCGACGAGTGCGTGCTTGCCGTGCTCGACGAGATAGTCAAGAAGCTCAACCTTGGCGGAATCGGGAACGCAAAGCAGAGCGGCATCATACGAATCAAGCGCCACACTGCGAATATCCGGGAAATTAGCTTGAGGATTCCGAGTATCGACGGATGCCACGAAATCCGCGCCGGCGAAGCGTTGCCGTTTGTGGCCCTGTACGCCCAGCCCAACGACTATGGCTCTCATCGGCTGCGGACGCTCAATTGAACTTGGCTGCTCGCTCGACAGCGTCAATCTTCTGATGGACGTCGTCTACGCGAATGGGGATATTGCCGTCGACTTCGCACTCGCAGGCCGCCGCCATGACACCGATGATCGTTGCGACGATGTCGGAATTTGTCGCCAACATGCAAAGAGTCGCATAGGCTAACAATGCATCGCCAGCGCCGACGCCATCCAAGAGACGATCGACGAAGCTGTCGACGACGAAAAAAGAATCGAGCGCCTGATGATCCCCGTGCCGGCAGGTTAGGACGCCCTTGTCTCCCAGCTTTAAAATCAGCGTCTTGCAATGGGCGTGATCGTAGAGTGAAGCCGCGAGCGGACGAATTCCCGAGTCTTGATCCCCAAGAGCAAAACGCGCTTCCCGCTCATTTGGTGTAATCAGGTCAAAGTCCTGAAACTCGGTGATATTGCCCCAGCGGCTGGCGACCTGGCTGTCGGCTACTTTGAACACCCCGTCGGGAATCGATGCTACCAAAGTTGGGATGGTGCGGCGATTGAAGACACCGTGACGAAAATCGCTGAAAACAAGCGCATCGGTCTTCGTCGTCGCTATTGTCTTACTCATCGCCAGCATGATGTCGTCGGAAATCGAGCGGTTGTCGAGGGTATCGAGCTTGAGCAGACGATAGCCGCCGGCGATGATCGCGTTTTTGTTGGTGGTGGGGCGCGTCTTGTCGATGATGGCCTTACAGTTGATGCCGGCTCCCTCAAGCCGATCAAGGGCAAAGTCCTTAAGTTTGTCGTCTCCCAAAACGGTCGAGAAAGTCACGTCGGCACCTGCCGCGCGCAAGTGTTCGGCGACAATGGCGGCGCCGCCGATGTAGTCGATCTGATTCTCGAACAGGACGCTCAGCGTTGGAGTTTTGGTTTGGCCGCCGATCATGCTGGTATGCGTGAAGCTGTCGATGATTGTATCGCCGACCACGTGCACCTTGCGTCCACCGAGCGAATCGACGGCCCGACGCAGTGCATCAAAATCGATGCCCGCGCCATCCATTAGCATAATGAGCTTTTCGATCCGCAGTGACGGCGGAGCAGCTTCGATGAGCTGACTGGATGAGAAGATATAATCGCCGGGCGTAAAGATAATCTCTCCGCCGTATGAGTGCACGACGTCGAGCTCTTCCTGTGTCTTGAGCGGCAATCCGCTCGCCTGGTATTCGTAGCCTTTGGCGAAGATATCAGGCTTGATCAGGGCAATGTTCTTGAGCGGCGTCGGCTCGCGATCGATCAAGACGTAGTCGACGATCTCGAAGGCCGCAAGATTTACCGCGCGCAAATCCTGTGGCACATGCGGCCGGTACTTGCCTTTCGCAATATATGCATCAGCGGTGAGGCTGGCGATGAGGATATCGGCCTTGCTCTTAGCGTATAGCAGGTGCCGCAAATGGCCAGGATGCACCACGTCAAAGACGCCATGGCACATAATGACTTTCTTCGTGCGCGGGTGGTCACCGATTCGGCGCGCGATGTCTTCCGCCGTCAGGATTTTGTGACCAAATCGAGTGCCCAGCGAATCCATGAGGTCATGCGCCTTTGCCAAGGTACTCAAACCAGGTCTTGGTTGCCTGCGCGATTGACTGCGGATCCCACAGCGGCGCGTCGCGCCACAGTTCGATGTCGTCCATCATCCGACGAACGCCCTCGCGAAATGGCACTGTCGGCTTCCAGCCCAGGTCGCGCTGAATTTTGCTGACGTTGGCCCAGGTACAGTCGGGCTCTCCCGGCCGCTTCGGAATATAGACCACGGGGCCGCCGATAAGGGCAACCAAGGAATTCACACTTTGTGGATTGCCGGCGCCGAGGTTCCAGATTTCACCAGTCTGCTCGGTTTGAGCGGCGCGCAGAAATGCATCGGCAATATCGGTGACGTAAAGGAAATCGCGGCGCTGCTCGCCGTCACCAATGACGGTAAAAGGCTTGCCGGCAAGCTTCTGCTTAAAGAATACCCCGAACACCGCTCCATAGGCCCCGGTCGTGCGGACTCTCGGTCCATAGGCGTTAAAAATCCGAATCGAGTTCACCGGCAGCTTGTAGACCCGCGACCAATGCATGGCGGCAAGTTCGCCTTCGTATTTACTGAGTGCGTAAGGGTGCTCAGGCGCAATCGCATGGTCTTCGCGGGTTGGAACGTCGGCAAGCCCGTAGCACGATGAAGAGGCTGCATAGACCAGCTTTTTAGCCTTGGCGAAACGCGCGCATTCAAGCACCCGGACGGTACCCTGGACGTTGACCTCCATATAATCGATCGGGCGCTCGATCGACGGGACGATGTCGCCGATGCCGGCAAAATGGAACACGTAGTCGGCGTCACGAAACAACGGATCATCGGGGCGTAAAGTGCGAATGTCCTTGCGCTCAAGCGAGAGCCTTGATTCGCGCGAATTATGCGCGAGGTTTTCCTCGCGGCCACCGACCAGACTGTCGATCACGCGGACCGAATGGCCACGCGACAACAGTAGGTCGACGATGTGGCTGCCGATGAAGCCCGCACCACCGGTTACCACAGAGCGAGGCATGCTCATGCCGCTCGCAAGTTCTTCATTCTGCGAACATTATAGTAAATGTCGTCGGCCATCGAGTTGATCAGCTTGCTGCCCTTGAATGCGCGGCAAAGATCACGCACAGCTTCTTCGATGGAGTGCTTGGGCGTAAAACCGAGCACGCGCCGGATCTTGTCCGAATTGATGTGATAGGAGCGATTGTCGTCGCTCGGCGTCGTCTCGATCGGAATACTGCCCTTCTCCGGAAACTCCTCCTCGACCACACGCTTCACAAGGAGGGCGATGTCTCGGATCGACATATTCTGGTAGCCAACATTAAAGATCTGGTTGGCAATCTTTTCATCTGGTGCTTCAAGCAGCAGCTCGACCGCGTCGCAATAGTCGGCGATATGGAGGTTCGGACGTAGCTGGTCGCCGCCAAACACCGTGATCTTGTTGTTGTTGACAGCGTGATTGGTCAAGATGTTGACGCTCAGATCAAGACGCTGGCGGGGCGCGTATCCGCACACCGTCGCCGGCCGGAAGACTACGCCGACGAAGTCCGCATCTGTATGCTTCAGCAGCAGCGGTTCGCACATTCCCTTGTACTTGTTGTAGAGGGTCAAAGGCACGAGCGGATGATCTTCCGTTACGTTTGGCTGGTCGGAGACGCCATATACCGAGCTGGACGACGCGAAGACGAAGCGCTTGACGCCGGCCTTCTTGGCCGCAACCACCATTGGCTCAAAAGCGTCGAGATTGACCGAAGTGGAAAGATTTTCATCGAGCTCAAAGCTCGCGTCGTTCGAGATACAAGCGAGACTGACGAAGGCATCGTGGCCACGGACGGCGTCGGACAACTTCACCGCGTCGCGAATATCGCCTTGGACGACGCGCAAGTTCGGATTTTCCTTCGGAAGAAAATCGTCACCGTAGTAGCTGATGTCGTAGCTTGTGACCCCGTAACCGCGATCGAGCAGCTTCGGAATGAGCAGAGAACCGACATAGCCGGCACCCCCGGTGATGAACACGTTTGAGAATTTGGTCGGCAAGTGCGCCTCCAACTGCTGAACGGATTTTGGGATGCATAATTTCGTGACGGCCTGCCGGACTTACGAGGCCACCTTGCGCAGAGGCGTTGCTATCTGATAGCCGGCCGCCTGTGCATCGCGATAGAACATTTTCACCGTCTCAAGCGAATATTCATCGAGGTCCTTCCCGACTAGCGATAGCTTTGCAAGCACGTCGTGACTGACCGTGATGATATGGCAGCCGATGTCGTTTGCCTGGAAGATGTTGAGCAGTTCGCGCGGACTTGCCCACAACAGTTCGGCTTTGGGACGACTTGCCAGAGCGCGCAGACAGTCCTGCATTAGCGGAATCGGATCGCGACCCGTGTCAGCAATGCGCCCAGCAAATACCGATATGATCGCGGGCACGTCCGGATCAAGACATCCAGCTACTTGCCTGACTTGCTGCGCTGTCATCAAAGCAGTGACGTTCACAACCACACCGGCGTGGGCGAGCGTACTAATGACCGGACCGGTGAAAGTGCCGGTCGTTGTCGTAACCGGAATCTTGACATTGACGTTCTTGCCCCACGACGCAATGACGCGCCCTTGCGAAGTCATCGAGTTGATCTCGTCAGCGAACACCTCGAAAGAAATGGGCCGGTCAGAAACCGCGGAGACCAGTTTACGCGCGAACGCTTCATAGTTCTCGATGCCGGCCTTACGCATGAGAGTCGGGTTGGTAGTAAAGCCTTTGATGTAGGGCTTCTTTGCCAGCGCAAGAATTCCGTCGATCTCAGCGCCATCGGCAAAGATCTTCACCTTTAGATTGTCGATTGTAGTCATCGAGCGCTCCCCTGCTTCTTAATGCCTGAGTATGCTGATTGCGGCTTGTCTCAGCGACCGAACAGTTAGATCGGGTCGCGTGGTAGGACCCTCGGCATAACCGCGATCGACGAAAACCGTAAAAAGCCCGGCCGCCTTTCCCGCGGCAATGTCGTTCCACCGATCTCCGACCATGAAGCTCCCCGCCGGATCGACTTTCCAACGCTGCATCGCCTCCAGAATGAGGCCCGGTTTAGGCTTTCGGCAGAAACAGTCGGCGTCCTGGCGATGCGGACAATACATGATGGCGTCGACCGAAACCTTGCTCTGCAACTTTCTGTGCATGGCGTCGAGTGTCGTTTGACTGATCAAACCATTGCCGAGGTCAGGCTGATTGGTAACTACGATTACAAGAAAGTCCGCTGATTTCAAATCGGCCACAGCCCGAGCAACTCCGGGCAAAAGACGAAACTCGGAAAGCTGCCGTGGCGCGTAGGGCTTTCCATCCACGACGGCGGAACGATTGAGCACGCCATCGCGGTCGAGAAACACGGCGCGCGCCGATCGTTTACCAATCATTTCGCGCGCTCAGCCACGTTCGTAGAATTCCCATCACGCCGACGAAGAAGATGCCAAGGCTGAGTGCCGCCCTAAATAGATCAATTATGGCGCGCTGATAACCAAGCCCCGCGTCGCGCCAATCCAGTTACCCTCGCAACCGCCCTGTAAAAATGCCTCTCTATTATTGAATGGTGCGGGACTGTATTGCGGCGGCATGATTCTTTGTTCCGACACGCAGCTTAGCGAGCGAACCCAACGATGGGCCCTATTTTTACCATTTGGTGGCTTGTTTTTGCAGGCGCGGATGCGAAACAAGGCAATGCCAGACAACGGCATGGAACGCTTCGGTGTGAGGAGTCAGTAAATCCGGATCGACCGTCGGCACCACCACGACATGGTCACCGAGACGCTTTGTGTGTCCGCCATCGCGTCCGACAATGCCAAAGACGGTCATTCCCCGAGCCTTCGCAGTCTCGAGAGCGCGAACGATATTAACGCTGACGTTTTTTTCGAGATTGCCGCCTCCAACAGACATTACAAACAATGCGTCGTCCTCGTCTGCATGGCTGGTGACCAGCCACTCGCTAAAGACCGTCTCCCAGCCTTCGTCATTGGTGCGCGCGGTCAACTCGGAAACATTGTCGCTTGGGGCATAAGATTCGATGTCACAAAGCTTGCGGAAATCGTTGACGGCGTGGCTACAATTTCCAGCGCTGCCGCCGACCCCGATAAAGAAAAGCCGCCCGCCTCGCTCGCGCAACGCGGAAAGGCCATCCACCATACCGACAATTTGCGCATGGTCGATTTCTCGTGCAATTTCGGCGACTTGGCCGAAGTATTTCGACACGTGGGCCGCGTCGGATTTTGCCGGCGGTGAAAGGCTTTCTTGCATAGGATCTTCCTTCAGACTCGATATGGCGAATCCAGACGTAACCCTTCAAAAGATTGTCGGTCGGGACGGGACGAGAGTAAACTGTCGAGACTCTGTGTACTGGAAGAACGGACGAACTTTCATAGATCGAGGACGCGGATGGCTCGCAAATTGGTAAAGGGCGCTAGAATCATTGAAGCTGAATAGCTGCCGCAGAACGGGTGAAACAGCACCCATTCACAGGATCGTCATCACAGCGGCAGCCCGCTAGGCCGCTTCTACCGCCGCAACATCGAGCATCACCCGCACTTTGCGACCCAATAAATTGAGCAAAATTGCGATGCGCTGATTTTCCGTGATGCCGTCGCAGAGACCAAGCTGACGCGAAAACGGGCCATTCAAAATGACCACTTGATCGCCTCGCTTAAACGAAAACCGATCTTCGAACTGGATTAATCCGTCAACATCCTCTAGCGCCTTGAGGCCTTCGACGATTCCGTTTGGCAGGGGCACCGGTTGCCCCCCAAAGCATACAATGCCAGCACCGGCGACGCCGACGGTTGAACGGATCGATCGCCAGCCGTCGGCCGCAAGATTCAGACGGACGAAGAGATAGCCTGGAAACAATGGGCGCGGGACCAATTCAGTCTTTCGCGCGTGTCTGATTCTTTTAGCATAGCGCGGCAAGTAGATTCGATAACCTTGTCGAACGAGATGACCGAGCGCCTTGATTTCATCACGCGCGCGGATTTGGACCGCATACCAAAGCGGTTTGTCGATCACGCTCACTTCCGCACCCTGCCTTTTGCCGCCCGCGAGCGCGATTTGCTGATGACGACATTTGCCAGTATCGATGGCATATAAACACGCTTCTTACCGAGGCTTACGACGGTCGCTTCGTATGCCCGCTGCGGTTCGGAAAGATCTGTAATCATCACCGCATCGACTTTTTCGGATGCCTCTTTGAGCATTGCAATAACCGGAATTCCAAGAAACCGCGCTTTGCTCGTGCCAGCATCGATTACGGCGACGATATTGACGTCGAGTTCGGTCGCGACAATGACCGCGATTTCAGTAAGTTCGCTCGCGCCGACCAAACCTATGCGCTTAAAGCCTTCGGCAGACGCGGCCGACAGTGTTGTCGCGCAGGAAGAGCGCGCGCGCCGGAAGAAATCGAATGAATGTACAAAATAGCTGCCAATAAGCCGTGACTTTTCCAAAAATCCGTTCGGCGTCAAGTAGTAGGCATAACGGCGAGGCGGGATTTCTTGAACCTTGATCAAACCTTTTTTGATACAGCGTTTGACGTATGTGTTGACAAGCCCAACCGCAATTCCGAGCTCGCTCGACAAACGCCGCTGCGTGACGTCGCCCCGCTCTACCGCGTCCAGCAGCCCAAGCAAAATCGCCTGTTCGGAAGAGGTCTTGTCGGCCGCCGCCATACCGTCCCCATTTTCCCTTACAACCGCGATTGCGTTCACAGCATGAACATACCTTGTTCACCGAGTGAACGTCAAGACGCGAAAATGTCTACTGTAGGTGATGGATGTTTGAAAGAGGCTATTTTTCTGGGCTTGGGTGCAAAGCGCATGAATAGTCTAACAAATGTCTTTAACGGCTGTGCAAGCGGTGCGTATGCCGCGACTTACGGGTAAGCGTGATTTGGTCGCGTCCCTTTCATATTTATTCGCGAAGGCCGGCTTGGAGCGCGAAGCAGTCATGGAAACTCGCTATCTTGGAATGCTTCTGCGAAGTTAAACTCTGGCCGAACGCCGATATTGCAACCAAATATCAAATATAATGAGAGCGACTCTGGCCGATATACACGTCAAATATGCGAACTGAAAAATGCGCGGGCATTCCCGTTGGCGCAAAAGTAAGGGAATCATGAAGTGCGGGAACATCCCAACCGCGTCTGCCCAAGCCCGTCAGCTCCCTGTCATAACAAGCCGTAAACACGCGCGCGGACGATCAGTGATATCGTCGGCCCATCGCAGATGGAACCATCGGCCACCAAGGGCTCGATTTCGTTTTCTGCAATAACGTGCAGGCTTTCAACGCCCTCGCTGCGCTGCGGGGCTCCCATCGTCGTAATCCTAGCAACGAACATCTTTAAGTTTTCCGTGCTGGTGTAGACGATCCCCAGCGCAGTCAACTCGGAAACGCTCGCGCCCATTTCTTCCTGCAATTCCCGAAGCGCTTCGCCTGCCAGACGCCCCTAAAGAAACATTTAGTGGAAATAGTCATCACGGCGCCCGAGCCAACAATATTTCTTCGTAAACCGAATTGAATCGATTAACCGTATGTTCGAGCGAAAAATTGTCGGAAACTTGTTTGCGGGCAACCCGAGAACGAGCCTCATGTTCAATTTTCCCCTCATGGACGAACGCAAAGATCGCGTTTGCAAGCGCTTTGGCATCACGCGGCGGTACGGTCTTCCCGGTCGTTCCCAGAATGAGCCTCGCGTCTCCGACATCGGTTGCGATTGCCGGAAGGCCGCACGCCATTCCTTCCATCAGGGCGTTTGAGAAGCCTTCCCCAAAGGCTGAGCTCGACACGACGAAGTCTGCTGCAGCTAGTAAACGCGGTATTTCGGTTTGCAAGCCAAGCCGGTGAACATTATTTGGAACGTCCAAGTGCTCGGTCCCGGCACCGATCAAAAGCGCCTGAATGTCCGGAAGCATGCTTATCGCCTCAAGAAATAAGCCATGATCTTTCATTGGATCAACGCGCGCAATATGCGCAACCAAAACAACGTCTTCCGCAATTCCAAGCTCACCGCGCACCGCCCGGCGCGCGGCCGGATCAGGCCGGTAGCGGTCGAGGTCAACGCCATTGGTAATCACTATTTCGCGCCGGCAACGGTAGCCGATCGACCGATGTACGGCCATGCCCGCCACCGAATTGGCAATGACGGCATCGGGCCATGACGACAAAAGAACGCACAGCCTCACGACAAGACGCAGTTGCCATCGGTAACGACTGAAATCGAGGTTGGAGCAGCGGATGCCCCATACCAAGCTCGTTTGCCGCCGCCGGCCCGATAGCGCCAACCCGACCAGGGCTGCAAGATCGCCGTGATACATCCAGCCTTGCACGACGTCGGGCTGGAACTTCCAAATCGTGCGAGACAACGCACCCAAGCCACGAAAAATTCCGATCGGTGTGCGGAAGTCCAGCTCAACAACCTCGACGCCGGCATCTCGCACTTGAGCGGCGAGCCGTCCGCCCGGGGTCAGGCTCACGACCATGTTGTGGCCGAGATCCGTGGTTGCGGTCGAAAGACGCACCAGCATCATCTCCGCGCCGCCCGTGCCGAGATCCGTGATGACGTGAAGTACCTTCCGACAAATCGTCAAAATGTAGCCTGCTGTCGCTGTCCGATTGCACCGTTGCCCAGCTGTTCGCTCACAACTTGTTTGTAGAACGGCGCCCATCTTAGCTGATCGAGGAGCCGGTCATTGATCCTCGACGCAAATTATTGTGGCGTCAATTTCGATCCCGACCTTTCACCCGCCAAGACACGGTCAGCTTCCGCTATGGCGCAAAACACGTGATAAAATGTACTTGCAGGCATATGCACTGTTAAAGGATGCCCATTCTCGTCGAACTGGTCCGTCCAACCACCGACATAGGGTTTGTCGAGATAGTATTCGCTGAGCGCCTGTAGAGCGGCCGCGGCCTTTACATTGGCGCCGGGCTCGCCAATTTCAGCTTCCGCAATCCACGCTTTCGCCAATTCGGTCTGCGGCCAGGTTCGGCGCGAGGTACGGAGCGCGGGCCCATTGCGATCGGCCTCATCAATTAAGAAGCCGGTCTTCGGATCGCTCCAACGCAGCGTCGATCGCAAAAGCTTGCTTGCGAGCGGCCCCGGCGGCAAACCGCGCAAGCGCTCATGCTTTCGTAGTAGCCAGGCCCATTCGGCTTGATGGCCCGGTTCCACGCAATCGCCGTCCGCGCCAGGCACGGGCTCCCACGCATCGGTAAAATATTCGCCAAGCGTTTCGCTTTTTGGGTCGAAGAACTTCTCTTGCATCATCGTGAGCAGCTTTTGCGCCCGCGCCATCGCCTGCGGGTGAGCGATTGTTTCGTGCATCGCCAACATCGCCTCGAAAGCATGCATATGCGGGTTTTGCCGCCGCGGCTGGCTTGGGGGAATCCCTTCGATGAAGCTGCCGTCGCGCGCGGTGAGGTGGCCATCGATAAAGTCGATGGCGTCGTCGAGATAATCTCGGATCTGCGCGTCGCCGCTTACTTTCGCAGCCCAGGTCAGCGCCAACAAGACAAACATATGATCGTACGTATCGCGCAGCGGGTCGGCGACCGAATTGTCGGGCGCAAGGATGGACACGAATCCAGGCTTTCCGTCGGGCGACCGATAGCGCTCGACCATGAATGCAATGCCGTCCATCATGAAACGCCGGCCATCACCAAACCAGCCGAGCGCCGCCGCATGGGCATACACATAGATTTGCCGCGCCTGCACACGTAAGCGGCGGGGCGCATTCACGTCAGGCGAACCATCCGGATTTAGCCGTTCCTGGAAACCGCCGCGCTTGGCGTCGAAGCCTTTCGTCGACCACAACGGAAGCGCCTTTTCAATTGCCCAGCGGCGCAGCGTATGAGCAATTAGAATTGCATCCGGCTTGGTCATCTCAACGGCGCCTTGATAGCATCATCGTGGCTGACTTTTCACGTACGATGAAATTGCTTGGCAAACAAGAACCGTCAATTGAAATTGGTTGCCGGATCCGCAAGCATCAAGCCAAGCAGACCACGTCGTAAGTTTCTGCCGACGTTGTCGAATGCGCTCTTTTGCGTTAAGCACAAAGCGAGCTTCCGGGGGATTGCCCGGACTTTTAGGCAAGGCAATGTGCGGCATCGTAGGTGTGATGACGTCAGCCAGCGGCCCGCGCGCGACGCTTGAGCCTACCGCCCGGGCGATGGCCGAGAGTCTCGTCCATCGCGGCCCTGACGATCACGGCCTGTGGAGCGATCCAGACGTCGGCATCGCACTCGCCCATCGACGCCTCTCTATCGTCGATCTATCGCCGGCCGGGCATCAACCGATGATCTCCGCCAACGGCCGCTTCATCGTCACATTTAACGGTGAGATCTATAATTTTCAAGAACTGCGCACGGAACAGGAGGCGTGCGGGACGAAATTTCTGGGCCATTCCGATACCGAGGTCATGCTCGAGGCTTTTGCCGCGTACGGAATCGCGGCGACCGTCAAACGGCTGATCGGCATGTTCACCATCGGCATTTGGGATCGCCGCGAGCGGACGCTGACATTGGTGCGCGATCGCCTCGGTATCAAGCCGCTGTATTGGGGAAAGTTCGGTGGCCTCTTCCTGTTCGGTTCCGAGCTCAAAGCGCTGCGCGCCCATCCGGGATGGGCGCCGCGCATCGACCGCGGCGCGGTCGCGGCTTTCCTCCGGCACAATTATATTCCGGCTCCGCGCTCGATCTATCAAGGCGTAAGCAAGCTCGAGCCTGGCTGCATGCTCACTTTGCCCTGGGGCGGAGAACCGCAGATCGAACGTTACTGGGATCCACGCGCGATCGCGCTGGCCGGTCTCTCCAATCCGTTGCGCGTCGACGATGATGAACTGATCGATCAACTAGAGACCCTACTCAAGGACGCTGTGCGCCGGCGGATGGTGGCTGACGTTCCGGTCGGAGCGTTCCTGTCGGGCGGCGTCAATTCATCCACGGTTGTCGCTCTGATGCAGGCCGCCAATGCGGGGCCGGTGCGCACCTATTCGATCGGTTTCGACATTCCCGGCTACAACGAAGCCCCTCATGCCGCTGCGGTCGCTCGCCATCTGCAAACGGAACATACCGAACTCACCGTTACTGCCAAAGAAGCTTTCGACGTCATTCCCCGCCTCCCCGAATATTATGACGAGCCATTTGCGGACTCCTCTCAGATCCCTACTTACGTCGTCTCTGCAATGACCCGGCAGCATGTCACTGTCGCGCTCTCCGGCGACGGCGGCGACGAGTTGTTCGGCGGCTACAACCGCTATCAGTTGGCACAACGCTTTTGGCGCGGTCTGTCGTTGCTGCCTCGACCGATGCGCCACGGCCTGGCGCGAACCCTGCAGGCCCTGCCCGCCGACCGCTGGTCCAGCCTCTTCTCCGTTCTGCCCGGACGGCTGCGACCGGTGCAGGCCGGCGACAAGCTGCACAAACTTGCCTCCGTGCTCGCCCTCGACGATGCCGGCGCGCTCTACCGCCGGCTGGTCACCCACTGGGAACCGGAGACTCTCATGCCCGCCGACCCTGAGCCGAGGGGCCCATTGTGGGACACTACGATCGGCAACGATTTTCCCGGTCTGCTCGAACGCATGCAATTTCTCGACCTCGTCACCTATCTGCCCGATGACATTCTCACCAAGGTCGATCGTGCCAGCATGGCGGTATCGCTGGAGGCACGCGTTCCGCTTCTCGACCATCGGGTGGTGGAATTTGCCTGGCGCATTCCACGAGACACTTTGATCCGGCACAATGTCAGCAAGTGGCCTCTACGGCAGGTTCTCTACCGCCACCTGCCGCCCGACCTCGTGGAGCGACCGAAGATGGGCTTCGGTATTCCGATCGGAGAATGGCTACGCGGGCCGTTGCGGAACTGGGCGGAAGCGTTACTCAACGAACAGCGATTGCATTCAGGCGGCCTGGTCGACGCTAAAACCGTACGGCAACACTGGACGGAGCATTTATCCAGACAGCGCAACTGGCAATACCCGCTATGGGATGTGCTAATGTTGGAAGCTTGGCGTGAGCGCTGGGCCTGATCGCTTACCCGCACCGCTACATAAAAATGGCCCCAGCTGGGGGAGAACCCTACCGAGGCCAATAGGGACGGCGCCAAAATCTTCCGGCTCCATGTTGGAAAAACTATAGAACCTTCCGAACCAATTGCCCACCGAAAAACATACAAAATTCGTCGCCTAAAAAGTCGGCGACGATTTCGTCACGCAGTATCGTGACCGTGCATGCCTTATCTTCAGTTGGTTGCTGGCACGCCCGGAGAGATTCGAACTCCCGACCCCCAAATTCGTAGTCTCATTTTATCCAATTCCCTGACATTCTTAGAGTTTCCTTGAGCGATAAAGACTTCGTTGTTACGTCTACTTCTGCGATCCACAGAGCCCATGGCAGCGCGGGTCCAATGAGAACACCAAAGGTCTACTGAGACAGTACTTTCCAAAAGGAACCGACTTGTCGGTACACTCGCAAGCTCATTTGAACAAAGTGGCGCGTCAGCTAAACGAACGACCCCGTGAGACCTTGCAATTTGAAACCCCAGCAGAAAGGTTTAATGCCTGTGTTGCGTCGATCGGTTGAGCCGGCTCTTCCTACGGACAAACGTGGGCGTAGTTGGCTTGTCCGTTTAGTGCCATGAAGAGACTCATGCACCGCAGCAAAAAATACCGGCTGAATTGCAGGGGCCGCGCCGCTGGTGCTACCAAAGGCGGCGTGACGTCTCGGCGCTCACGCCCGTTTCGCGAAAGGCCCTTGATTTCCACAAGCGATTGATCCGTTTGCCGAGCGCGATCATGGGCCGTTCGACGGTCGATAACGCAACGATGGAGCCGGCGATGGAAAGGCCAATCACGATCACGGAAACAAGCCAGCTCGAATAGCGCAAGGACAAGAGCCGGGGCGCGACTGCAGCAAACACGATGAAGTGCAGCAAGTAGAGGCTATAGGAAATTTTGCCGAAGAAGCCGAGCAGCCGCATCCGAAACGGAAGGCGCAAGGCCAGATAGAGCAATCCCGCGCATAGCAAAGGTGCCGCGCCGAGGTACGGCGAAACAATATCGGGAAACGGCACAATCCACGGCAGAGCCGTCACGACGATGACGACGAAGGCGACCGACATGAGCAACGCGCGGACGCCGATGAGCTTCCGTTGCCACGCGCCGAATTGTAGGCCGAGGCAGCAATAGACTAAATAGTGCGGAGCAACAGCACCGCGCATCCCTAACAGCCATAGCGTTCCGAACGTCGCAAGCACGAGGTAGGGGCTGAGCATGATCGCGCGCCAGCCAAGGACAAATAGCACCGGCACCGCGGCATAAAACAGCACCTCGATATAGAGCGTCCAATACACGCCCAACATTCGGGTGACGTGTAGCGGCCCGGTGACGAACAATGCGTTCGTCAGCACGTCCCGCAACATCCAGCCGGGCTCGGTTATGACGACCAAAAGGATCGACAGCCAATACATCGGCAGAATGCGAAACGACCGGCGGATGGCGTAAGGAAAGAGCCGCGGCTCGGCCGAATAGGTCAGGTCCATCAAGAAGCCCGACAGGAAGAAGAAAAGAATGACGCCGAATTGGGCGATCAGGATCGTGACCGCGGGCGGTGCGGGAAATTCTGCCTGCGGCCAAAAATGAGCCAGCAGCACGGCGATAATCGCAAGGCCGCGCAACGCGTCGAGGCCAGAGAGAGGGCCGTGGTCGCGCGTCGCCCCTTGCGCGGCGGCTGTCATAGGCCCCGATCCTAATGCGCCCACGCGCGCCTTGCCAAGATGATGGCAGGTAGAAAGTGGTGAATACTTGTGCTCCAACGTACTGGCCGAGATCCGTGGTGAGGTTTTCGGCCGAAGCGGCTGACCTGACGGCTTTTTTGTACCAGCGGGAGAGAGATTACTGCATCGGCATGATCTCATCTAGGTGGTTAGGCAAGGGCGCGAATGTCTGCGGCGCCGGCGGCCTGTAGTTGAGCGCGGAGTGCGGTCTGATCGTGTTATAGTGTCTTCGCCAGTGTTCGATGACGATCTGCGCCTCCTTCAGGCTGTAGAAGATTTCGCCGTTGAGCAGCTCATCGCGTAGTTCTGCTGCGATATGCCGGCATCCCGACAGGCTTCCGGGGCAGATTTGCCCTGCGCCATCAAAACTTCAATCTGACGAAGCAGCGTCACGATCTGCTCCGCGCTGAACCTCTTCTTCGGCATGACCCAAGCTCCTTTCCAAGCTCATTTTCTCACATCGCTTGGTCTAAAAAAGCCAGGTCAGGTCACCCTTATTTCCGGCGGTTCTTCTCCGACAAGAAGTAGGCGCTCGTTCGCCCCCTCTCGACTGCTAAATCCGCTCCGGTGTTGCCCCGGCGCTGCCCCGTGAGACGGAACTGTCAAGGGGCAAAAAAAACGCGCAGAAATTCTGAATCAAAATCAAATAGTTGCTGGCGCGCCCGGAGAGATTCGAACTCCCGACCCCCAAATTCGTAGTCTGGTGCTCTATCCAGCTGAGCTACGGGCGCCTGCAACCGCGGACGAAAAATAGCGCCGCGGAACAGGGCGCATAGCTATCGTCTCGACACCCTATTGGCAAGCTCGACCCCTAGGCCTGCGCCCGCACGCCACGCCGCGCTTCGAGGTCGACGGCACGGTCCGGAATCGTGATGCGGAAGGTCGCGCCGATGGTTCCCGGCACCAGACCGATCTCGCCGCCATGCGCGCGCACCAGTTCGGCGGCAATGACCAGCCCGAGCCCTGTGCCACCGGTACGGGCGGAGCCCTGAAACGCCTGGAACATATGGGCCCGCGCCTTTTCCGGTACGCCCGGCCCGGTGTCGGAAACCTCGATGACGACCACACTGCCTTCGCGGCGGCCGGTGATGCGGATCTGATCGCGCGCCGGATCGCGCACGCCGCGCGCTTCCAGCGCCTGCACCGCGTTGCGCGCAACGTTAACGAGAACCCGAAACAACTGATCGGGATCGGCCTCGACGGTCAGCCCGCGCTCGACCGAAACGATCCAGCGGATCGGCACATCGAGCCCGAGGCCGAGCGCTTCATGCACCTCCTCGATCAGCGGTTCGACTTCGATCGTCTTGCGCTCGGGCGGGGTTTCCTGAGCAGCGCCGTAGGAAAGCGTCGACTGGCAGAAGTCGATGGCACGCTCGAGCGCGCGCATCAGCTTGGGCGCGAAGCGCTGCACCTTTGGGTCGGGCAAGGTCGACAATTGATCGGAAAAGATTTGCGCCGACGCCAGTAGGTTGCGCAAGTCATGATTGATCTTCGCCACAGCCAGGCCGAGCGCGGCCAGCCTGTTCTTCTGATGCAGCATCGAGGCAAGCTCGCGCTGCATGGCGGCAAGCTCTTCTTCGGCCGTGCCGATTTCGTCGCGGCGGCCTGAGCCGGCGATGATGCGGGTGGGATTTTCCGGATCGGCGCGGAACGCGACCATGTTTTCGGTAAACCGTCCCATGGGGCGCACCAGGATGTAATGCAGCGCGAAAAACACCAGCATCGCGGTGATGCCGGAGATCAATAACGACAGCAGCAGAATGTTGACTGAGAACGTCCACATCGCATTGCGCAAAGGCGCTTCGTCCAGAACGATCTCGAGAAACTCGCCATGCACCATCGGCGCCGGCCCCACCACCCGCATCACGTCGTCGGGCGTGCTGAACCACAACGTGTCGAAAGCGTCCATGATGGCGCGCCACCATCGAATGTCGCGCGTGTCGACATCCTGGGCGATGTGGGACGGCACATTGGAGGCCGCGAGCATGCGGCGCTCGGTGCCCATCTTGATCGCCACCGCACGGGCGCCGATGCTCATTAAAATCTTGTTCGCCAAGCCTTCCGGCACCGCGCCGCTCGGCGCGGCATCCAGCACCAACGCTGCGGTATGCGCCGCAGCCAGGCGGTCGTTGAGCCAATTCATCCGAAAATTGGCAATCGACGGCACATAGATGAGAATTTCCGCCACCATCACGAACACGATGGTGAGGAGCAGCAGTTTGCCGGAGAGACCGATGCGCAAACCGCGCGCCGCGCGCGGCGGCGCCCGTGTTCCGATCTCACCCGTTCGCTCGGTACTCAATTCCAATTGGATTCAACCCAGAATTCGCAACCACTTGATGATGCGCCGCAGCAATGGGCTCGTCAAACTTGGCGTAAAAAAGTCAATGGCGGCGCGCTTGCCGATTTCCGATAGCGTCGGATAAGGCACAACAATGCCGGTAAAAGCGCGAATATTGAGGCCCTGCGCGATCGCCAAGGTCCAGGTGGTGATCAGTTCACCAGCCTGTGTGCCAACGATGGTAGCGCCGATAATCTTACCACCCCGTTCGACAATGACTTTGATGTGACCGCGCGTCTCGCGCTCGGCCTGGGCGCGGTCGTTGTCGTGATAGGGCCAGCGCAGGATCCGGAACTTGACCTTGCGATCGCGGGCCTGCGCTTCGGTGACGCCGGTCTGCGCGAGCTCCGGCTCGGTGTAGGTCACCCATGGGATTGCGTCGTTGTTCACGTGAACGGGCAGACGGAATAGCGCGTTCCTGATCACCAGACCGGCGTAGTAATTGGCCGCATGGGTGAACTGCAATTGTCCGGCGGCAACGTCGCCGATGGCGTAGACGCGCCGGTTGGAGGTTTTCAGTTTCCTGTTCACGCGGATGCCGGAACGGTCATAGCGCACGCCGGCGGTTTCGAGATCGAGCCCGTCGAATATCGGCTTGCGGCCGGCAGCAACCAACAAATGCGTTCCGACGATCGTTTCCAAGCCGTTCGGGCCTTCAAACGCGACCGCCACGTTGCCATTCCGATACGCGACCCGGATGAGCTTCACCCCGCTTCGAATAACGACGCCCTCGCGCGTAAGACGATCGAGCACGATCGCAGCGCATTCCGGATCGTCCTTGGCGAGCGGTGTCGCGGCTTCCAGCACCGTAACCTCGCTGCCTAAGCGGCGAAAGGCTTGCGCCATTTCCAAGCCGATCGGTCCGGCGCCAATGACGATGAGCTGTTTCGGCAGATTGGTCAGATCAAAGACGCTCTCGTTGGTGAGATAGGGGCCGCTGTCGAGGCCCGGGATCGGCGGCAACGCCGGGGCCGATCCGGTCGCGATCACAAAGCGCCGCGCCCAAATCTGGATGTCCTCGCCGACGGCAACGGTCCTGCGGTCGACGAATTTGGCTTGCCCGTGAATGACGCGCACGCCGAGACCCGTGAAACGCTCCGCCGAGTCAATCGGCGCGATGGCGGCGATCACGCCTTGCACGTGGTCGTGCACCTTGGCGAAATCGACGTCGATACTCTGTGTTGTCACGCCGAAGGGCGCGGAGCTTCGCATCGCATCGGCGCGCTTGGCCGCCGCCAGCAAGGCTTTCGAGGGCACGCAACCGGTGTTGAGGCAGTCGCCGCCCATCTTGTGCCGTTCGATCAGCACCACCGCTACGCCGAAGGCGGCGGCCGCCACCGCGACCGAGAGCCCGCCGGAGCCGCCGCCGATGACGCAAATATCCGGTTTAAGGATTTCCACCATGTCTCATTATTCTATGCCGACAATAACTCAAATTTCATCCGACGGCGCGTGAACGCGCGCGCAGTTTTTTCACGACCACCGGCACTAAGGCAAGCAGCCCGAGCGCGACCAAGGCGCCGATGAGCTGCGGCGTCAACACGTCCTTCGCATCAAAGGTAAAATGGCAATCGGCACGGCCGGCGGCGAGGCAGTCTTGGTTGGCCGTCCGTTGCGTGGCGATGACGCTGTCGAGGCCGGTTCCAGCGAAGGCGTAGACGAGCGCCCCCGGGATGATGCCGAGCGCGGTGGCGGCAATGAATGGCGCCAACCGCACGCCGGCGAAGGCCGGCACCAGATTGACCAGGAAAAAGGGAAAGGCCGGCACCAGCCGCAGGAACAGCAGATAGCTGAAGGCGTCTTCGCGGAAGCCTTGCGCAAGTTGGGTAGCGCGCGGGCCGGCGCGTTTAAGCAACGGCTCGCCAAGTGCGGTTCGCGCCACCAAAAAAATAATCGTGGCTCCGGCGGTCGCGCCGATCACGGCGGCCGATGTGCCCATCACCAGGCCGAACAGGAAGCCGCCGGTAGCCGTCAAAAGGGTGGCTCCGGGCAGCGACAACGCGACCGTGACAATATAGAGCCCAATATAGGCGAGCACGGCCAGGAGGTGATGTTCACTCACGAAATCGGCGACGGCCGCGCGATGCCTGACCAGCGCCTCGAGCGAAATTCCGCTTCTACCGATGACGACGTAAGCGACGGCGGCGAGCACTACGACGGCGATGAACGGCGCAAGCCGGCGCATCGGGCTGGACGGTTTTTCCGCCGGCGGCGCGTGCTTTGCCATAGCGCGCTATATACACGAGCCTCGGCGCCGGCGGATCGGAATCACCGTCTTGTGACCCTCTCGTGACATGGGTTGAAACACGCGCAACCAAGAGCCGCCGGTCGCATTGACGCGCTCTACCCCCTCCCCTATAAGCCGCGCAAATCGCGTGCTGGCCCAAGAGAAATGCGGCTTTTCATGGTGGATTTGGGGGCGTTTTCGACGCTCCGGCCAACACGCCGCGACTGGCGGAGAATGGAATCGTGAAGCGGACCTATCAACCGAGCAAGCTTGTACGCAAGCGTCGTCACGGTTTCCGCGCGCGCATGGCCACCAAAGGCGGACGCAAGGTGGTGGCCGCACGGCGCTCGCGCGGACGTAAACGGCTTTCCGCCTGATGGCGGCGACGAGGCCGCGCGCATTGCTTTCATGGAACGATTGAAGCAACGGGCGGACTTTCTGGCCGCGGCGAAGGGCAGCAGGGTTTCTGTTTCTGCGTTTGTACTGCAGACGCGCAAGCGGACGGATGACGGCCCTATCCGTTTTGGCTTCACCGTGTCGCGGAAAGTCGGCAATGCGGTCGAGCGAAACCGGGTCCGCCGGCGCCTGCGGGAGATCGTGCGGCTTTCGGATGCGAAACAGATGGAGCGCGGCCACGATTACGTGCTGATCGGCCGGCGCGCCGCGCTTAAATTGCCATTTACGCGGATGGCGCAAGACTTCGAAGGAGCGCTGCGGCGCTTGTTTGCGGGGCGCGGCGGAAAAAAAGAAATGCGATGACCGACAATAAGAACACAATTCTCGCCATCGTGCTGTCGGCTATCGTGTTGATTGCTTGGCAGTTTTTCGTCGGGATTCCGCAGCAGGAGAAGGCGCGGCAGCAGCAGCAGACGCAGCAGCAGGCGCAACCCGCAAAACCAGGCCAGCCCGGACAGCCGACGACGGCGCAGCCCGGACAGACGGCGCAACCCGGGCAGCCGGGAGCCGTACCGGCGCCGGGGCAAGGCGGCCCTCCCGCCGCGGCGCCAGGCCAAGCCGGCGCGCCCGCGCAAACGTTGACGCGGGAGTCGGCGCTTAAAGCTTCGGCGCGCATCCCGATCGACACGCCCAGCCTGCAAGGCTCCATCGCGCTCATGGGCGGGCGCATCGACGACCTGGCGCTGATCAAATACCGCGAGACCGTCGATCCGAAGTCGGCGCCGATCGTCTTGCTGTCGCCGTCCGGCAGCCCCGAGCCGTTCTATGCCGAATTCGGCTGGACCGGCGAAGCCGGCACCAATGTGAAGCTGCCGACCTCCGAAACCGTCTGGACGCAAGCCTCTTCCGGCGGGCTCGCCGTCGGCCACCCGGTGACTCTGACTTACGACGACGGCCAGGGCCTGCAATTCCGCCGCACCATCTCGGTCGACGACAAATATCTGTTCACGCTCAAGGACGAGGTGGTGAACAAGGGCGAAAAGCCGGTGACGCTTTATCCTTATGCGCTGATCTCGCGCCACGGCACGCCGAAGACACTGGGTTACTACATCCTGCACGAAGGCCTGATCGGCGTGCTCGGCAACGACGGCTTGCAGGAGATCACCTACAAGAAGCTCGAAGAAAAGAAGAACATCAATTTCGACGTCACCAACGGCTGGCTCGGCATCACCGACAAATACTGGGCGGCGACGCTGCTGCCGGACACCGACGCGCATCTTAAGGCGCATTTCACCGCCGGCAAACTGGGCACGCAGGAAACCTACCAAACCGATTATCTGCTCGATGCGCGCACCATCGCGCCGGGCGCCACGGCGAACGTCAACGCGCGCCTGTTCGCCGGCGCCAAGGAGGTGCGTCTCATCAACGCTTACGAGAAGCAGCTCAATCTCAACCGCTTCGACCTGCTGATCGACTGGGGCTGGTTCTATTTCATCACCAAGCCGCTGTTCCTGGTGATCGATTATCTCTACCATCTGGTCGGCAATTTCGGCCTCGCCATCCTCATCGTCACCGTACTGATCAAGGGCGCCTTCTTCCCGCTCGCCAACAAGTCTTACGCCTCAATGGCGAAGATGAAGGCGGTGCAGCCACAGATGGCGGCGTTGCGCGAGCGCTATCCCGACGACAAGGCCAAGCAGCAACAGGAGCTGATGGCGCTGTACAAGAAAGAGAAGATCAACCCGCTGGCCGGCTGTCTGCCGATCGCCATCCAGATCCCGGTGTTCTTCTCGCTCTACAAGGTGCTGTTCGTCACCATCGAGATGCGGCACGCGCCGTTCTTCGGCTGGATCAAGGATCTGTCGGCGCCCGACCCGACCAATATCTTCAATTTGTTCGGGCTGATCCCGTTCGATCCGACGACCGTGCCAATGGTCGGCCACTTCCTGCATGTCGGCGCCTGGGGCGTGATCATGGGCATCACCATGTGGGCGCAGATGAAGCTCAACCCGGCGCCGCCGGATCCGACGCAGAAGATGATCTTCGACTGGATGCCGCTGATCTTCACCTTCATGCTGGCGAGCTTTCCCGCTGGGCTGGTGATCTATTGGGCCTGGAACAACTCGCTGTCGGTGGCGCAGCAGAGCGTGATCATGCGCAAGCACGGGGCGAAGATCGAGTTGATCGATAATATCAAGGCGTTGTTTGTAAAAAAGAAGACGCAGGTGTAACTCTGCCCTGTCATGCCCGGCCTTGTGCCGGGCATCCACGCCTTTGGCCTAACACAAAAATGAAATCGTGGATGGCCCGGTCAAGTGCCACGAACGAGCCGGCCAAAGGCCGGACCCGGTTGCCTGGCCATGACGGATCGATAATGAGTTCGGACGACTTCACCCGTGCGGAAATCGAGGCCGGCCGCAAGCTGTTCGCCGGCGAGTGGCGCTTTGTCGCCGCCGCGGGCTCGCCCGCCTCGCTGCCGAAAATGCGCGGCACCGAGATCGCGCTCGCCGGCCGCTCCAATGTCGGCAAGTCGAGCCTGCTAAACGCGCTGACCGGACGCAAAAGTCTGGCGCGCACGTCGCGCACGCCGGGGCGCACGCAGGAGCTGATCTTTTTTACCGGCGGCGCCGGGCTCAATCTTGTGGACATGCCAGGCTACGGCTATGCGGCGGCCGCAAAGTCCAAGATCGCCGCCTGGACCGACATGATTCACGCCTATCTGCGCGGGCGCGCCAATCTCGCCCGCGTCTATGTGCTGGTGGACGCGCGGCACGGGCTGAAGGACACCGATGTGCCGACGCTCGACGCGCTCGGCCAGGCGGCGGTCAGCCATCAAATCGTGCTCACCAAATGCGATGCGATCAAGCCCGCCGAGCTGGCGCGCTGCATGAACGAGGTCGAGGCCGCGCTGGCCAAGCGCCCAGCCGCTTTCCCCACCGTGCTGATGACCTCGGCGCACGACGGCAGCGGTACGCCTGAGTTGCGCGCGGCGATCGCGCGGCTGCTGGCGGAGCGGCGCGCGGGGTGATCTGCAAGCCGCCGGCGAATGTCCGCTATCGGCGGTAAAGCGGACATCGCGCGGCGCCCGGTAAAATGCCAATGACCCAAAGCTGACGTGCGTCACTCCTAATGACGCATGGCTATCCGGATACCCAATAATAGCAGGCCCCGCCCGGCGAACCGGGTGAGGCTTGGCATTTTGAGCTTCGAGTGAGGCCGATCAGTGTCGTTCAACGTCACGCCGCCGCGACCACTCTGTCCGCCGAAGGTTGCCGTTTCGAAAGCAGCTTATTCCGGATCGAGTCCTCAACTCGCTTTAATACTTTCTCTGCCTCAATGACCCGCGCTTCTGCATTTCTAACACGGTGATCGGCAGCGGATAAACGTTCTTCCATGGCGGCAATCTCCGCCTTGCTTTGTCTAACCATTTGCTCTGCTTCAGCGGCGCGGGCGTTCGCCGCTTTGCATCGGTCTTCCGTCGCGCTTTGCGCCAACTCCAATGCACGAATTCTCGAATGTGCAAACTCCAGCTGTTCAGAGGCTTTTTGTGCGAGACCGTGTGCACGCGCCGTGGTTTCAGCCGCGTGGTCTTCAATGCTCTGGACCATTTCAGCAGCTTGATTCACGAGGTCGATAGCCGTCACACCCTCCGTCTCGGTGCGCAAGGAGGTGAAATCGGAATTCGGAACTTCATTGGCCAAATCGGCTGTCACACCCATCTCGGCAAGCAAGGAAGCGAAATCGATATTCGGAACTTCATTGGCCGAATCGGGCACTACCTGGTGCCCAGTACGACTAACTGGTCTGACCAAATTCCATCCCATGGGTCGCTCCGATAGGAAAAAGCTTTGTTACAAAATGATTAATCCAAAAAGTTCTTGTCAGATATTGGTAAACAAATGCTTAATCTGGGGTCTCCGGTGCTAGTGACGGCAAGCCCATTCTCGCAGTTAGTGCGCACCGACGATGCGATCGAGTGGCGATCTTTTTGCTGCGCGGCATAAGTCCGCTTGTGGCCCTTAGGGGACGATTCGACCCACGCGTTGCATGCCCGTTTTGGGGGGAAATGCGGACGTCCAGCACGGCGTTGCTTTATAAGTACGCGTCCTAGGCTTCCGGCAGCACTTTCTCGATACGGCGGTCGGGAACGAGCCACATGATCGCGACCAGCACGTAGATCGCAATCGAGCCCCACGGCACATAGAAGGCCAGCCCGATCGCCGTGAGATAGAGCAGCGGCGAGATCTTGCCCTTGAAATCGGCCCCGAGCGCGTGGGCAAGCACGGAATGTTTGCCTTGCTTATGCAGGATCGCCCGCTGCAGCAGGTTATAGGCGATCGCCGGCATGAACAGAACGACGCCGTACATGGCAGTCGGCACCGCGGCCAGCGGGTTTTCGCCGAGCCAGGCGGTGGAGACCGGCACCAGCGACAGCCAGAACAACAGATTGGCGTTGGCCCACAGAATGAGGCCGTCGACGCGCGCCACGGTGTGCAACAAATGGTGGTGGTTGTTCCAGTAGATGGCGAGATAGATGAAGCTCAGCGCATAGCTGACGAAATTCGGCGCGATGGCCTTAAGCGCCGACCAATCGGCGCCATGCGGCACTTTCAATTCCAGCACCATGATGGTGATGATGATGGCGATGACGCCGTCGCTAAAGGCTGCCAGCCGCTCTTTTCCCATGCCCACCCGTCTCCGTTCAAAGGTGGCGCGAGACTAGCAGATTCATCCGCAAGGGCCGGACACATTCTGGTCTGCGCGATCTGACCCCCGCAGGCTTCTGCATCGGAACGGATCGCGCTAGCATCGGTCATGGAACAGATTCTGATCGCGCTGGCCGGGCTGATGGGCGCCGCCGGCATCATGCTGACCGCGGCGGGCGCCCACGGCAAACCGGGCGCCGGCCTCGACAGCGCCGGTTATCTTTTGCTGATTCACGCGGTCGCGGTGCTCGCCGGCGCGGTCGCCGCCCGTTACGGCGTCATCCTGCGTTCGGCCGGCCTTGTTGTGCTCTGTGGCTTTATCCTGGGCTCCGGCCTGTTCGCCGCGGACGTGGCGGCGCGCGCGTATTTGGGCGGCCGCCTGTTTCCGTTTGCCGCGCCCACAGGCGGGGTCATCCTCATCGTCAGCTGGCTGGCCCTGATCGCGGCGGCGCTTGGCGCCTTGCGCGTCGGTTAACCAGCATTTGTCCCCCCGGGCGGAACATGCATGGTGTCGCCGCCTGCACGCAAATTGCGCAACGCAGCTTCGCAACTATTTCGTCATTCGTTTGCCGCCATGCCCGGCACCGACGTATTAAAGCATTACTCCAGCAACAATTATCGCCGAGATCGTGCGCATTATAACCTCTTTCGATGCGGACAATCCTGCGAAAACTCAGTTCAGCCACCGCGACTCACCCGCGCGCACTAAATGCGCCGGGTCGTAAGGCACCAAAATGGTTATCCTTAAAGGCACACGAGTAGAAGCGAGGTTTCGAGGTGCGCGCGGTCTGGTGACTTGCTATCGTCTGAATCATGCGGCGCTCGTCTGGCGGGCGAGGACAAACGATGGCTGATGACGTGAACCGGAGGGCGCGAGTAGTCCTCTTCTTTATCCTGATCGCCGGGCTTGGGCTTCGGCTTGCGGCCGCGGCGCTGTTACCAAACCAGAATTTTCCAGACGCCCTGGCCTATCGGGCCGAGGCAATGCAACTTTGGCAGTTTCATACGTATGATGATGCCTATCGAATGCCGCTTTATCAGGTTCTCGTTGCCTTGACCGGTCCGGGACTGGGCTCGCTTGTGCTTGACGTATTGTTGTCGAGCGCAGCGATTTGGCTGGCCTATCACTTGTCGCTTGCTCTTTTCGACGACAAGACGACCGCGCTGTTCACGGCGCTCGCTATGGCGATCTACCCGAACTTCATCTTCTATGCCGTCGTTGGCTTGACCGAATCACTGTTCATCGCGCTGCTTCTCTCCGCCTATGTCTGTTGGTATCGAGGCTGGTTCGTCGCAGCGGCTATCTTCGCAGTCCTGTCGATATTAACGCGGCCGTCGTTCGATCTCTTGGCGCCCGTTCTGGTGATTTATTTTGCTCTGTTCATTCACCGGTTGACGTATGCAGCCGCCGCGAAGAAGCTCGCCGCATACGCCGCAGTCTATATTGCGATGATGACGCCGTGGTGGGTGCATAACTACCACGCCTACGGGACATTCGTCCGGTTGAACCTGGGAGGAGGCCTCATATTGTACGGCAGCAACAATCCGCACAATCAGAGTGGAGGCGTAAGCGACGTCAATCAAGACTTTTCCAAATTCGACAAGATTGCAAATCCGATCGCTCGCGACCGCGCGTTTCAGGATGCCGCGATCAAATACATCACGGAAGACCCGATTCGCTTTATTAAGCTTGCCGGCCTGAAGTTCTCGCGATTCTGGCGGCCATGGCCGTTCGCCGAAGAATACAGGACCCCGTTATATATCGTCGGTTCGGTCGTAAGCTTCGTACCGATACTGGTCCTGGCGATCGCCTATTGTTTATTTTATTCGCGCGAAAGATTTGTCAGAATCGTGCCGTTAGTTCTGTTTATCGGCTATTTGACGCTCGTTCACATGGTACTGGTCGGCTCGGTTCGATATCGGTTGCCGCTAGAGCCGTTTCTCATCACCTTCGCAGCGGCAGCATTCACACGTGTGATGGGGCGCTGGAAGGTTCCGATTCTTCAAAACATATAATTCTCATGTTGGGCGCGATCGGCTTCGGGATGGTCCCAGACTGGAGTGCCCATGTTTCGAAAAATCCTACCCCTTCCGCCGGGCGGCGACGGCCGCTAAAAAGGCGCACCCAGCACGGAAGACCGCGGCCATGAGCAAAGCCCCCAAAATCGATCCGCAGACCCAGGCGCGCATCCTGTCCGAGGCGCTACCGCACATGCAGCGCTACGACGAGGAAATCGTCGTGGTGAAATACGGCGGCCACGCCATGGGCCAGGAGCAGACCGCGCGCGATTTCGCCAGCGACGTGGTGCTGCTGGAGCAGACCGCGATCAATCCCGTGGTGGTGCACGGCGGCGGGCCGCAGATCGCCGCCATGCTGAAGAAACTCGGCATCAAATCGGAATTCGTCGACGGCCTACGCATCACCGACGAAAAGACCGTGGAGATCGTCGAGATGGTGCTGGCCGGCTCGATCAACAAGCAGATCGTCGGCTACATCAACGCCGCCGGCGGCAAGGCCATCGGGCTTTGCGGCAAGGACGGCAACATGGTGCAGGCGCGCAAGGTGACCCGCACCGTGGTCGATCCGGATTCCAACATCGAGAAGGTCATCGATCTCGGCTTCGTCGGCGAACCGGAGAAGGTCGATCTCACCGTGCTCAACCATGTGCTCGGCAAGGAGATGATCCCGGTGCTGGCGCCGGTCGCCACGTCCGCCAGCGGCGCCACCTTCAACGTCAATGCCGACACTTTCGCCGGCGCAATTGCCGGCGCGCTCAAGGCCAAGCGGCTGCTGCTGCTGACCGACGTGCCCGGCGTGCTCGACAAATCGAAAACGCTGATCGAGGACTTGTCCGTTGCTGACGCGCGCCGGCTGATCGCCGACGGCACCATCGCCGGCGGTATGATCCCCAAGGTCGAGACCTGCATCTACGCGCTCGATCAGGGCGTCGAGGGCGTGGTCATCATGGACGGCAAAGTGCCGCACGCCGTGCTGCTGGAACTTTTGACCGACCACGGCGTGGGCACGCTGATGCACCGCTGAACAAGGCGCTAAAAGATACACCGATTTTACGGGCGTGACCGCATGGCAGGCCAGCATTTAGCCCGCAGCCACCCATACCTATTCTAACATGCGCGCACCGTGTAATCTGACAGCCCAGCAAAAAAATATCAGGGAGAACTCGATGACCACAGCCTGCAAAGGATTCGTAGCCACAAGTGCCATTGCGGCGGTGCTCGCGCTGGCGACGCCAGCGAGCGCACAGATTTACAGCCTCGGCACCGGCAAGCAGGGGTTCTTCACCTATTCGGCGGGCGCCGCCATTGCCAAGGTCGCGGCCGACGGCGGGCTCAACTTGCGCCTCAGTCCGTTCGGGGGCACCAGCGCCTATGTGCCGGGCGTCAATGCCGGCGAGCAGCAATTCGGCCTCGCCAACGAGCTGGAGACGCACTACGCCGTGACCGGCGACGTCATCTACAAAGGCAAACCGCAGCCTAACTTGCGCGTGGTGGCCATCCTCACTCCGCTTTACTCCGAATTCTTCGTGCGCAAGGATTCTCCGATCAAGACCATTGCCGACCTCAAGGGCAAGCGGGTGCCAAGCGGCTATGCCAGCCAGCGCGTGATCGACGTGCTGACCAAAGGCACGCTCGCCAATGGCGGCCTGAGCTATGCCGACGTCACCCAGGTGCCGGTGCCGAACGTGGTCGGCGGCGCTGAAGAGTTCGCGCAAGGCAAAGCCGACGTGTTCCTGTTCGCGCTCGGCTCCGGCAAAGTGTCGGAAGTCGACGCGCAGGTCGGCGGCGTGCGCGTGCTGGAGATCGATCACTCCAAGGAGGCGATGGCCCGCTTGCGCAAGTTCATCCCGGTCGCCTATGCCACGCAACTCAAGCCCAGTAAGGGCCGCACCGGCATCGAAGCGCCGACCTGGGTTTACGCCTATGACTATTTGGTGCTGGCGAACGACAAGATTGCCGACGATGTCGTCTACAAGCTCGCCAAGTTGATGCACGACCACAAGAAGGAATTGGCCGCCAATTTCGGCGCGCTCAACGGCTTCGATCCCGATCGCATGGCCAAGGACCTGGGCCCGGTGCAATTCCATCCCGGCGCCATCAAGTATTACAAAGAAATCGGCCAGTGGCCGCCGAAAAGCGAGAACTGATTAAGGCGCCCCTCAACCGCGCACGCTCCACCGGATCAAAACTACGTGGCTGACGACATTCACCAGGCGCCGGCGGGCCCGCAATTGGCATTTGCTCGCCGGCTGATCTTTGTCGGCGCGAGCCTGCTCACACTCGCGTCGATCGCCTTTGCGCTCCAATTCTATCGCAGCGTCGGCCTGCGGCTCTACAACGAGCAGTTCCTCGCCGGCATGGTCTCGCTCGCAATGGCGCTGGTCTATCTGACCCAGCCCATGCGTGGCGAAACCTCGCGGCCGCAAATCCCTTGGTACGACTGGGCGCTCGCGGCCCTGAGCATCGCGCTCGGCACGTTCATTGTGCTGCGCTATCCGGCGCTGTCCGAAGACATGACCGCGCGGCCGCTCGACGGCCTCATCGTCGCTTTCATTACGGTGCCGATGATTATCGAGGCGCTGCGCCGCAGCGTCGGCTGGGCGCTCACCATCGTGGTGCTGGTCTTTCTCGTTTATGCGCCGCTCGGCCAATATGTGCCGGGCGCGCTGGCCGGCCTGCCGGTCACCGTTCCGCGCCTTGCCTTCTATCTGGTTTGGGACCCCGGCAGCATGCTCGGCCTCCCGGTCCTGGTGGCGGCGACCATCGTCATCGCTTTTGTGTTCTTCGGCAACTTGTTGTTTGCCTCCGGCGGCTCGGCCTTCTTCACCGACATCGCACTGACCTTGATGGGCCGCTTCCGCGGCGGCTCGGCCAAGATCGCGATCACCGCTTCGTGTCTGTTCGGCATGATCTCCGGCAGCGCGGTGAGCAACGTCGCCTCGGTCGGCGTGCTGACGATTCCGCTGATGCGCCGCGGCGGCTATCCCGGGCACGTCGCCGCGGCCATCGAAGCCGTCGCCTCGACCGGCGGGCAATTGATGCCGCCGGTGATGGGCGCGGCCGCCTTCCTGATGGCGGAATTCCTGCAAGTCCCTTATCGCGACGTCGCCATCGCCGCCGCGCTGCCGGCACTGCTTTACTACTATGCGCTGTTCGTTCAGGCGGATCTGCTGGCGGCCCGCGCCGGGCTCGCCGCGCTCGATCTGCAGGACGTGCCGCCGAAAAGGCAGGTGCTCAAGCAGGGCTGGCACTTCCTGATCCCGTTCGGCGTGCTGATCTACGGCCTGTTCTGGCTGAACTGGTCGCCGGAACTCGCGGCGCTGGCGGCCTCCGGCATTCTCATCCTGACCGGCACGACTCTCGGTTACGGCGAAAAAAAGCTTCGCATTGGCGACATCTTCGAAGCCTTGAAGAGTACGGGCCTGGTTTCGCTCGACCTGCTGATGATCACCGCAGCGGCCGGCTTCATCATCGGCGTGCTCAACATCAGCGGACTGAGTTTCGCCCTCACCCTCATGCTGGTCCAGGTCGGCTCCAACAGCCTGTGGCTGTTGCTGGTGCTTGCCGCCTTGGTGTCGATCGTGCTCGGCATGGGCATGCCGACCGTCGGCGTCTATGTGCTGCTGGCGGCGTTGGTCGCGCCGGCGATGGTGAAGATCGGCCTATCGCCCATGGCCTCGCATATGTTCGTACTCTATTTCGGCATGATGTCGATGATCACGCCGCCGGTCGCGCTGGCGGCCTACGCCGCCGCCTCGCTCGCGCATACCGATCCAATGAAGACCGGGTGGACCGCGGTGCGCTTCGGCTGGATCGCCTTCATCATTCCATTCCTGTTCGTGCGCGCGCCGTCGCTGCTGCTCGAAGGCACCGTGACGTCGGTGGTGACGGCCTTCATCACCGCCTTGATCGGCGTTTGGATGATCTGCGCGGCCTTTGCCGGCTACGCGACCCGTCTGCTGAGCATGCCGATGCGCATCGGGTTCGGACTGGCTGGATTGCTGCTGTTCATCCCGGCCGACGCTTTGCCGCACGGCGAATGGACCGACGTCGCCGGCTTGGCGCTCGGATCCATCCTTTTGGCGCGCGAGATCATGGCGACACGCCTGCGGAACCGCGCAGCCTGAACGCGTCCACCCTGAACCGCAGGTGTTCCGCCGAGAACCCCGTTTCGTTCGGGCAAACACCTGCCGAAACGGCCAAATTGCAACGGTTTCTTTGTTATTGCGATACTGTTATACGTGTGACCTTCAAAGGGGGTTCCCGCAGAATGACACATCGCCCGACCCGCGTTCTGATGGTCTATCCGCGCTTCGCGTCGGACTCTTTTTGGGTCTATACGCCGGGGCGTGCGAAATCGTGGGCGCCCGCTATCCGACGGCTCCGCTCGGAATGATCACAGTCGCGGCCATGTTGCCGTCCGACTGGAGATACGGCTCGTCAATCGCAATACCGAGGACTTGGCTGAGGGCGATCTGGAATGGGCCGATATGGTGATGACCGGCGGCATGCTGTTCCAGCAGGCCGACTGCTGCGCATCACGGCGATGGCCCACGCGCTCGGCAAACCGGTCGCGGTCGGCGGGCCGGACGTCAGCTCGCATCCCTACGTCTATAAGGCGTGCGACTTCCAGATACTCGGCGAAGCTGAAAGCGTGATCGACGCGT
>CAVRHC010000010.1:0-75837 GCA_963720835.1 uncultured Pseudomonadota bacterium
CCCTTTCTCCGCGAGCGCTTCAATCTGACCATCGGTTGGTCTAACCACGTTATTGGACCGGACACCGAGGACTGTATCGCAGCGGTCGCATTCCAGGCGCTGTGGTGGTTGAAGTTCATGTTACGGACCGGAAGGAAGGCCGAGCGTTTCGCGACCACAGTCTTTCATTTGAGCCTGGCGAACTGGCGGTCCTCGTAAAAAGCCTGGTTGGCGTGCGCAAGGGTCTCGGGACGTTTGGAAAAATCCCGGCGCCTTGCGAGCAAGACATTGTTATCACAATCCGAAAAGGCTTAGTCGGCGCGCGCGATCTCGCTGCCGGCACGGTTCTCGGGCGTGACGATTTGATGTTTGCGCGTCCGGCTTCGGAGTTCAGTTCGTCCGATTTGGACAAAGTCGTCGGCAAGCGATTGCGGGAGCCTTTGCGTCGCGGCCAAATTCTGACGCGGGCGGCGCTCGGCAATTGACCTTCCGCCGCGAAAAAGCCAATGGTGCTTTTTCGCCTCGGACCTAACCATACGGCGCGAGGATAATGATGTTGCAGCTAGCCAAGACCGCAAAATCGGAAAAGGCTCCATATCGCTGCATCATCGAGGATGGGGAAATTATGACATTTTCGTCTTTCCCGAAGAAAGACGAAACGATCGTGCTCGCCAGCGAGAAGCTGCTCGAAGCCGCGCGTCGCTGCGCCGGGCCGGAAGCGGAAAAAGGCATTGAGCGGGAAGGGATCGACCAGTATCACAAATTTGTCGATCCGGATTTCCTGCCTTTCGTCAACCGCTTCTTGAACAGGTCGGACGTCAAGAACGCCTATCTTGGTCTCGTCGCGGAATTCGGCCGCTCGGTGCTCGGCATGGCCGAAGACTTCTACGTCGATGACGCTGTCGTCTTTCGCGTGCATTTTCCCCATGAGGTCAGCCGGCGGTCGAAATTACGCCGGCCAATCTACCGTCACCTCAACCTCGACAATATCGACAATGCACGCGAGGAAGTGGAGCGCGTCTACGAACAGTACCGCAACGGGGAGGCGTCATCGGACGACGCGGGAGTCCATCCGCTATCATCGCAATCTTCCGGTCCCGGCTTGGGTGCATGGGCCGCATAAGGACACCTGGTTCGGTCACACGTTCGAAGCGATAAATCTGTGGTGGTCGCTCGCGGCGGTGACCGAACAGACTGGTGTCATCTTTTTTCCGGACATGTTCGGGCTCGATTTTCCGCACCTGCCGAAACCCGCCTATATTGCACCCGGTACGCCGCTGTCGAAGCCGCAAAAAACCGCGATGCAGGATGGCGAGATGCTCGTGTTTAATGCCGATCATCTGCACGGCACGCATCTCAACGTTTCCGATCGACGCTGATAGTATTCACCGGCCGCATCAATCCGAACAAGCCAACATTTTATCGCAATACCATAGCGGCGGAATATCCGGACTGGCACCTTGCCAACGATTTGTTGCCGGCGACGCAGGTATCATCAAGAACTTTCCCCGGCGCGAAAACTTCGGCGTGGCGGGGCGGCCTGCGTACCGGCGTCGCCTGACCAACAGCAAGCGGATTACGATCAACCGGCGATTGCGTGAGGAAGATACTGTGCGCCGTGTGCAGCACGTTCGACCTCGCGGTCGGCGAAAAGTGTCTTGTGTGTTTGAGGATATACAAGTCATTTTGTTTCGTACGGAGAACGGCTGGTTCGCCTTGTCGGCGACGTGTCCGCATATCGGCATCAATTTGTTCGATGGTTTCAGCGACAGTTCCGCGATCTATTGTCCGGGACATGGCGTCGCCTTCGACCTGAAAACCGGTCAGTCTGAGTGTACCTTTATGGCGTTGCGAGCGTTTCCAGTGTCAATAAATGATAGCGGCGAGGTCGTCATAGCCAACGACCGCCGGGCCACGGCGTTGGCGGACTAGACCGTCGTCATCCTCGCGTGTCACTAAACGCTCCGTTGCCCATCGCTGGCCCGTTCACGTTGGGCACCGTTCAACTCGGGACCGTTTACGGTCTCGGCGCTGTGCAGCCTTCAACGGTCGACGGTGGGGCGCAGGCGATTCTCGACGCCGCATCGGACGCCGGGATCGTTTGGCTCGACACGGCGCGGGCCTATGGCAAATCCGAAAAGCAAATCGGCCATTGGCTTGGTGGACACAAGCCGGTCTTCCACATCGTCACCAAAATCCGATCGCTGGCGGCTGTCGACGATGCAGATGCAGCGGCCGCGACAAAAACCTCCCTTGCGGAGAGCTTCAAGTCTCTTGGCATTTCATCGGTCGATATCTGCTTGACCCATCGACCGGATGACTTGTTGCGTATGCCTGTTGCGCAGGCGCTGAGGCAGGCAAAAGCTTCGGGTTCGATCTCGCAATTCGGAGGATCCGCCTATACCCGCGAGGAGGCCGCCGCGCTACTTCAGGTCGAGGGTATCGGCGCGTTGCAAATTCCGATGAGTGTCGTCAATCCGGAGTTTCGTGATGGTGAATTTCTCGCGCAGGCCCGGGATCGGGGCGTGACCGTTTTTGTTCGCAGCGTCTTTCTGCAAGGGGCCCTGCTGATGGAGCATGCGCAGCTACCGCCACACCTCGAGCCATTGCGGCCCACGATAACGAAGCTACGCGCAGTGGCTGATGAAGCGAAGGTGACGCTGCTCACGCTGCTGATGGGAGCGGTTCGCGGCGTAACCGGTGTTTCCTCTCTGGTGTTGGGCGTTGATTCGGTTGAGCATTTGAGAGATTTGGTTAGCGCCGCCGGCACACCGGCGCTCGACCAAAGCTTCGTCGATGCAGCGTTTAAAGCGGGGCGCGGTCTGCCCGATGCGGTAACCGACCCGCGACTATGGCTTCGCCGCGGCTAGCGCGCATTTACGAATCATCATGTCACGCAGTGCATCAAAAGCCAGAAACCTTGAATTGCACGATGCTGCGCGTCGTACCTGCGACAATGCAATCTTCATTTCCGGAAACGGCCGGAGCGGAACCACCATTCTTGGCAAGCTCATCCATTCGATGAATCGCGTCGAATATGTTTTTGAGCCGCCAACCCTGGTTTCATTGCTCCCACTCGTTTCGACGCTCGACGTGCACGACTTCAGACTTTTGTTCGAAACTTGTTGCTATGAAGATCTCTTGATGGGCCAGGTGACGGGGCGGGCGCTCAATCTCAACCGCAATGATGACAGTTGTATCTATATCGTCAGATCGCTCGCCGAAATCGAAAATCGCATTGCGACCGTGTGGTCGAAATCGGACGCGGTCAAGGCGGCGGCAGCCTCGCGTCTGGCGATTAAGATTCCCGATGTCACGGTATTTCTTCCTGCGCTAAAGCGGCTTTATCCGGGTATGAATTTCGTTGTTATTCATCGTCATGCCAATCCCGTGATCAGTTCCGTGCTGAAGAAGCGCTGGTTCAGCGACGATCTACTTCTGCGCCCCGAAATTACCTGGCCGACCCGGACCGCCGGCTTCACGACGCCGGCATGGGTCGAGGCCGATGACGTCGACCACTGGAAAAAGTGGTCTGAGCTCGAGCGGGCCGCCTATTACTTTTGTCGATCCGCAGAAGGTGCATTGGCAATCGAGGATGCCATTTATGTGTCTTACGATCGGCTCATAACGGACCCGGTAGGTGTCGTCGGCGGCCTCGCGGCTCGGCTCGGTCTCGAATTCGGCGAACGCACCCCTGAACTTATCGCGCAAACGAAGGCGAGATCGGCGCCCGGTGAAAATTGGACGGCGCAGTTGCCGAACGATCTGCAGAAGAAAATCACCCAGACCGAAGAGGCCTACGCGCGGGTTACGGGTTGATATGCGGTGCGTTTTGCGAAGCGGGCTTTAGCGGCGGCCGTAGCCGAAACGGTTACGAAACGGCGCGGTCGCTTCGTAAATGAAGTCACGCTCTTCCGCGGTCAGCGCGTTTCTGCGCGCCGGCAGTGGATCGACGCCTGATGGCTGGTCGGTAAAGCTTGAATTGTTCGACCACGGCGCGCCCATCATGCTGGGCTTTGTCAACACTGGGTCGAATGCAAGTCCAAGCCAGTCGCAAAACGAACGCATCACTGGTTCGGGCTTTTCGGCAAAATCCTCGAAACGAACGATCTTCATCCGCGCATCGTCATATCGGTCGACACGCGCGGCGATGGTATTCAGGTCGATAATCGCCTCGGTGAGGGTCGGCCATGTCAACAGCCTGCGGCCGGCCTTTTGCCGGTAGACCTTGAGGCTATTGAACGCGGCAACCGGGTCGCGGACGATGATAACGCCGCGGGCTTCCGGGAAATATTCGAGCGCGCCGAATACTGAGCGGCCGTAGTCGGCCGCTTTCATTGAAACGAAGCGGCGCGGCTGATAGCCAAACCCCGCCATATAGGCATCACGAAGAATGCCCCAGAGATCGCGAGGCGTTTCGGCTATGGCGTTCTCCAATACTTGCCTGAAATTTTCTTCCGACCATGCGATCGTCAATGACGGGAAATCGCTTGTCACATCGGTCGGCGGCATGATGAAGCGATCGCGCAGGCCTTCGACCAAGCCATCAGCGCTCAGCAGCGCCGATTTTACGAAAATCGGGAAGTTGGCCGCACCGATCTTGTACAAGTGTTCGAAAAAAAAGCCCTCATCGATGAACCAGTTGATCTCACTATGGCCGTCGAGCAGCGCCGAAAACAGGGTCGTGCCGGAGCGGGGCGGGCCGCTCAATATCAATGGGCGCATCAAAGACTGCGAAGCACCGTCCAGAGCGCTTGTATCAACTTGTTTCAAGTCTCGTGGTCCCTGATGCTGGCGAGGCTTTGGCGCATGCGCGCCGTCAGCCGTGCGGTATCAAAGTCGGCACTCGGCAGCGCCGGATACCATGTTCGACGGTGGGTTCAAGCGCTGCTTGACAATTACGTTCATACGATGAACATTCAATCGTGTTTTTGTGGTTCGGGTAAAGCGGCACCCGGACTGCGGTAGCTTTAAGTCACTATTTTTATAAGGCATTGTATCTAAGGCAGAAATACCGTGCCTGGCCTGACGTTGCCGAACTGAAGTCGCCGTTGCCACCACTGCAGGGTCTCGGCGATGCCGTCTTCCAGCGCAACGGCTGGCGTCCATCCCGTCGCCTCGTGAAATCGGCTGCTATCGGCTTGCAGCAGCCGAACCTCCGACTGGTCGGGTCTGAAACGCGCGTCTTCGGGCGTGACCGGTTTGTTCGTGCCAGCGGTTTTACGAATAAGCTCCACGATGTCGCCGATGCTCACGGTGCGGCCGCTGCCGCAATTGTAGGCTTCGCCGAATGTAATTGTGTCGGCGACACCCGCAGCGAGGAATGCCGAAACGGTATCGCGCACGAAAGTGAAATCGCGCTCGGTGGAAAGATCGCCGACACGAATGTCCGCGCTGCCCGGATCGAGGGCTTGCCGGATGGTCGAGGAGATCACAGCGCGTTCGCTTTGGCGGGGACCATAGGTGTTAAATGGTCGCAAGATTACCACTGGAGTTTCGAAAGATCGCGCATAGGCAGCCGCCATCATATCGGCGCCGACTTTGCTCGCCGCATAAGGCGATTGCGCGGAAATCGGATGCAATTCCGTGATCGGCGTAAATTGTGCGGTGCCATACACTTCGCTGGTAGAGGTATGCACGACGCGCTGTACGACATGTGCTCTCGCGGCTTCGAGAACGTTGAGGGTGCCGGTCATGTTGACGTCGACATACGATTGCGCAGCCCGATAAGAATAGGGAATGGCAATCAAAGCAGCCAGATGAAAGACGATTTGCTGGCCTTCAGCGAGGCGAAGCATGAAGCCCGGGTCGCGGACGTCGCCACGATGCAAGTTCATCGCGCCGCGAACGTCTTCGCTCAGCGTGTCCAGCCAGCCTTGCGTATCGTTCGCAGTGTAGAGGCTCAGCGCCGAGACCCGTGCCCCGGCCGATACCAACGCTTCCGCAAGGTGCGATCCTATAAATCCATCGGCTCCCGTAACCAGGACTGACTTGCCGCGGTAGAAATCGACAGGGTTGCTGGACGTGACCATTGCTCGCCACTTTATTGCGATCGAACGATGATACATACCAACATTCAGCCGCGCGATGCTAGGCCCGTGCGGAACACAGCCGCTTTAGCGATGGATGTTTGATAATGGCCTGGAAAAGGTTCTACCGCGAAACGGCCACTCATAGCTGCAGCCCAGAAACCACAATTCTGGACGCCATGGCGCGCATGGATCGCGTCACACCTTATCTGTTCCAGATCGTGGTAACGCCCGACGGCAAAGTCCTTGGCACTGTCACCGACGGTGACATCCGACGCGCTTTGCTGCGCGGCGAGGTCGTTTCCAGTCCAGTAACCCATGCGATGAAATTCGATCCAATCATCGCCGTTGATGGGAACGAAGCGGATATCGAACAGAAAATCGTTCAGATGAGTTCGCTTCGTACGGGCAACGTTTTCATGCCGCTAGTCGATGCCGAAGAGCAACTCGTTCGAATTCTCGTTCTCGAACCGGCCGATTTCGACCAACCCGCGGTTCTCGTCATGGCTGGCGGTCAAGGCAAAAGGCTGGGAGAGCGCACCCGCACGACGCCCAAGCCGTTGCTCGACGTTGGCGGGCGGCCCATGCTCGACTATGTGCTGGAACGGGTCGAAGCGGCGGGAATCAAGCGCATCTTCGTTTCGGTCAATTATCTCGCCGAAAAGATTAGGGACTATATCGCGCGTCGCCAAAGCGGTTGCGTGATTGAAATCGTGGCGGAAAGCAAAGAGCTGGGAACGGCCGGTGCGATCGGCCTGCTGCCGGCGATGGGAAACGGTCCGCTATTGGTGTTGAACGGAGACGTGTTGAGCGATGTCAATTTGCAGGGCATGCTTGACTTTCATCAGCGCCACGAACTTGAGGCGACCGTTGGTGCTGCGCACTATCGGCATGAAGTGCCGTTCGGCATCATCCGTCACGATGAGCATGGCGCTTTCGAAGGTATTTCGGAAAAGCCGTCGCACCATTATTACGTTAGCGCGGGCATTAATGTCCTGTCGCCAAGCATGCGCGGCCTGGTGCCGCGCGGCCAGCATCTCGACATGCCCGATCTTCTCAACAGCGGCCGCGCTGCCGGCTTCAAAATCGGACTTTATCCGATCCATGAATACTGGACCGATCTCGGCAGGCCGACCGACCTGGAAACGGCCCGACCGTCGCGTCCGTCGCCGCGTGTAACGCCGGTTCGGTGATCGATGCTCGGTGACAAGCGAGTGCTTAGCGTTATCGCCGCGCGCGGCGGTAGCAAAGGCTTGACCGGTAAAAATATAAGACCGCTGCTCGGGCGCCCGTTGATTGCCTGGTCGATCAAGCAAGCTTTGGATACCTCGGAAATAGATCGTGTTGTGGTCTCGACCGACGACCAAGCCATAGCTGAGGTTGCGCGTGAGGCTGGCGCGACGGTGCCATTCGTCCGCCCAGCGGAGCTTGCCACGTCGGAAAGCGGCAAGTTTGTAGTTTGGCAACATGCACTGGCCGCCTCGGAGCAGTTCTTCGGCGAACGGTTCGGTGTTCTTGTCGACCTCGATTGCACTGGGCCCGTGCGCACAGTGCAGGATATCTCGGCGGCTTGCACGCAATTTGAAAAAGGCCGGCCCGGCGGCACCGATGCGGTGATGTCTGTCGCGCCCGCACGCCGCAATCCCTATTTCAATTTGCTCGAGCCGAATGGCGACGGCGGTTTGAAGCCGGCGAAGTCGGTCGCGAATGACGTCTTGCGCCGTCAGGATGCTCCGGCGTGCTTTGATGCGATCGCTAGCATCTACGTCCTCGACGCCGACTTCGTGCGACGGGCGAAAGGTCTGTTCGATGGGAGACTTGAAGGCTACATCATGCAGCCCGAACAGGCGTTCGATATCGACGACGAGCTTGATTTCCGTATCGTCGAAATGATCTTGCGTGATCGGGAGGCCGCGCGTGCCGATTGATCCGAAATTCGATGTCGCAGGAAAGCGCATACTTATGGTCGGCGCGACTGGCGTACTGGGCCGAGTGCACGCGACGACCTTGGTCGCCGCAGGCGCGCGCCTTACTCTGGTCGATCTCAAGAGCACCGATGTAACGGCCTTGGCGAAGAGCCTTGGCGAGAATTGTCACGCGGTTGAAGCCGATATCACCGGCGAGAATCGGATGTACGCGATGCGGTCGCTGCGGCCGCCGGACGCTGGAACGGACTCGATGGCGTGGTCTCGAACGCGGCGGTCACCGGCGAACGGCTCGCGGCGGAGGGCGATGCCTTTGCGGAATTCGAGGACTATCCGCTCGCGGTATGGCGCCGTGTCATCGACACCAACCTGACCGGCAGTTTTTTGGTGGCCCGCGAAGGGGGCCGCGTGCTCAAGCGCGGCGGTGGCAAGGGGAGTATGGTGCTCGTGTCGAGCATCTATGGGCTTCTCGCTCCCGATCACCGCATTTACGACGAACAACCGTTTAAGTCTTTCGCGGCGTATTCGGCCAGTAAGGCCGGCATCATCGGGCTCACGCGCTGGCTTGCGACGTGGTGGGCGAAAGACGGTATCCGGGTCAATTGTCTCGCGCCAGGAGGTGTCTACAACGACCATGACCCGAAATTCGCCGCAGCCTACGGCGACCGTGTGCCTTTAGGCCGCATGGGACATCGCGACGAGTTCAGCGCAAGCCTGCTGTATCTCCTCAGCGATGCCTCCAGCTATATGACCGGCCAAATTCTTGCTGTCGATGGCGGCATGACGGCTTGGTAGAGAGTGGTTTGATGATTCCGCTCAGCGTTCCGGATTTGCGCGGTCGTGAGGCCGAATATCTTGCGCGTTGCGTTGAGGATAATTGGGTGTCTTCCGCCGGTCCTTTTGTGACTCAGCTCGAATCGGAAATGGCCAAGCTTGCCGGCTGCCGCTATGCGGTCGCGACGATGAACGGAACAGCCGCGCTGCATCTTGCTCTGGTGACGGCGGGCGTACGTGAGGACGAGTACGTTATTGTGCCGGACTTCACATTTGCCGCGACCGCAAACGCTGTCTATCACGCCGGAGCGCGGCCGCTTTTTGTCGATGTGTCGTCCGAAACATGGACGTTGGCACCGGACAGTATCGAGGATGCGATGACCTTCGCGCGCAAGCGCGGGCTCTCTGTCGGCGCGGTGATCGCGGTGCATGTGCTTGGCCAACCTGCCGATATGGATTCGATCAAGGCTGTTTGCAGGCGGGCAGGTGTCGCGTTGGTGGAAGATGCCGCCGGCGCGATCGGTGCGACATACCGGGGCGGCTCTGTGGGTGCGCTGGGTGACATCGGTGTATTCAGCTTCAATGGCAACAAGACCGTGACCGCCGGCGGCGGTGGAATGATCTTGACTGATCGTGAAGACTGGGCGCAGCACGCTCGGCATTTGAGCACTCAGGCACGCGCGACGGCCGAATATTCTTTCGATGAGGTCGGCTTCAACTATCGTATGACGAACCTTAACGCCGCCGTCGGCCTGGCGCAGCTCGAGCGGCTTGAGGAGATGCTGGAGGCCAAGCGCGAGACGGCGCTTGCGTACGACCAGGCGATCGCCGATCGGAACGATATGCGGCCCATGCCGCAGACGAATCTGTCGCGTAGCAGCCATTGGCTTTACGGCGTGCGGGTGGCATCGACCGACGCAGCGCGGTCGCTCGTCGATCACCTCGCCCGGCGTGGAATCGAGGCAAAGCCATTTTGGCGCGCGCTTTCACAGCAAACAGCCTACGTGGATGCCATCTCGCTCGAAACACCTATCACGGCAACCTTGTCGGGCCAGGTCGTGACCATTCCATCCAGCAGCAATTTGACGGCCAGGGATCGCGCATCGGTGATCTCCGCATTGACGGAATGGCGGGGGCCGCAGCTTGACGGCTGAGCGCCGGCGCTACGTTTTGATCGGGGCAGGCGGTCATGCGCGTACGGTGTGCGACGCGATCGCCGCGGCGGGCGATAGCGTTATTGCTTACGTCGATCCTATTGTAAGTTCTTGGCAAAAGGCGCCGCGCATTGACGATCTTGATATTCCGCCCAATTCAACCATCGCATTTGGAATTGGCGGCATGAAACCAGAAGCACTGAAACGAAGGCTCGAGCTGCTTGATCGTTACCTCTCCAGCGGCCATGTCGCGCCGCCCATCGTTCATCCGAAATCGATTGTCGGCGAGTCGGCCGAGATTGGGCCGGCCGCCGTGGTCCTTTCCGGCGGTGTTGTGAATTCCGGTGCTCAGGTCGATCGCGCCGTAATCGTCAATAGCGGAGCAGTCGTCGAACACGACACGCGTATCGGTGCGGGTGCCCATCTGGCACCGGGAGCTATTCTATTGGGGAACGTCACCGTCGGCTCGTGCTGCATGATCGGGGCGGGGGCGGTGGTGCTGCCCGAAGTGCAGGTCGCCGCAAATACGGTCGTGCCCTCCATGACCCGTTATCCAAGTTGAGAATGGCCGACCCCGGTCTGTCCATCATTGCTGAAGCCGGCGTCAATCATAACGGCGACGTCGGAATGGCGCGCGAGCTTGTTCACGCTGCGTCTGAAGCCGGCGCGGATATCGTCAAATTTCAGTCCTTCAGGACAGAAGATCTCGTCTCCGATACAGCCGTGGCTGCGCCGTATCAGGAGCGAAACACCGGCAAGGCCAGTCAGCGGGAACTGCTGAAGGGTCTCGAACTCGACCTTGAAGCCTTCGGCGAGTTGGCGAGCGAATGCCGCAAGTGCAATATCGAATTTCTCTGTACGGCTTTTGACAGCGCGATGCTGCCGGAGTTGATCAGGCTGGGCATGAAGTCGATCAAGATCGCGTCGGGCGAGATCACCAATGCTCCGGCGCTCGCGTTCGCGGCCAAACAGAATTGCCCCATCCTCTTGTCGACCGGCATGGCGACACTGGATGAGGTGGGTACCGCCTTGCAGGTCATTGAGAATGTAGCGCACGTACCCGTCACGATCCTTCATTGTACGTCGCTTTATCCGGCGCCGCTGGAATCGCTGAATCTTAGAGGCTATCGGGACGCTGCAGGCCGCTTTCGGTCTGCCGGTTGGTTATTCCGATCACAGTCTCGGCGAGCATGCGGCGATTGCGGCCGTTGCCCTCGGCGCCACGGTGATCGAAAAGCATTTCACGCTCGATACGAAGCTGCCGGGTCCAGATCACAGTTGCTCGCTCGAGCCGTCGTCCTTCAAGTCGATGGTGACGCATTTACGTGCGGTTCGTGGGGCGTTGGGCGACGGCGTCAAAAGGCCGACCCCGAGGAGTTGGAAACCGCCAAAGTCGTGCGCCGTTCCTGGCACGCCAAGCGTGCCTTGTCCGCCGGACAACGCATCCAAAGCGACGATATCGCGCTGATGCGGCCCAACGAGGGGTTAGCGCCCGGCGATAGTCCCGTCGGCAGGACGCTTGCGAATGCACGGCAGACCGCCGACCCAATTCGCGATCAAGATCTTGCATGATAAGGGTATTGAGCGTGTCGACTGGTCGTTCCGATCACGGCCTCTTGGCGCCGGTGTGGCAGGCGATTGATGCCAATCGCGATCTTGAATTGACGGTGCTGTTGACGGGCATGCAGACACGCGATGACAGTGGCGCGCGGACTGCTTTGCCGCCGGGCGTCGAGGCGTTGACGGTCGGCGAGGATCTCGGTGGGGACGATGCGCGAAAGGCAAGCATCGCCGCGGCGCGGATCATGGAATTGGCAGGCGCTGCGTTAGCGCGGGTTATGCCTGACATTGTCATGGTTATCGGCGATCGCCTCGACATGTTCCCGGTGGTAGCGGCCACTTTACCTTTCAATCTGCCGCTGGCGCATTTGCACGGCGGTGAGCAAACATTTGGCGCCATCGACGATCGCATCCGACACGCCACGTCAAAACTTGCCCACTTGCATTTTACGGCAACGGCAGATGCGGCGATGTTGCTCAGTCTCATGGGCGAAGAAGCATGGCGGATCACTATAACCGGTGCGCCAGGCCTCGATGCTTTGCGCGGCGTTCCCGCCATGACTTCGACCGAATTCGCGCGCGTCTTGGGGGTACCGTCGGTCGCGGGACTGATCCTCGCAACCGTTCATCCGGAAACAAATTCGCAATGCCATGCGCGGATTATTCACCCCATCATCACGGCATTGAGGGAGGTTTCGTCGCCGATCCTTTTTACGGCGCCGAATTCGGATCCGGGCGCGAATGAAATCGCAAAGGAAATCGAACTGTTTGCTGCGCGCAAACCCAATGTCATCAGGCTCGACACGCTCGGCACCGAACTCTACGCCAACGCCATGCGGCATGCCGATGTCATGGTCGGAAATTCGTCGAGCGGTTTGATCGAAGCGCCAATGTTTAAATTGCCCGTTGTTAATGTCGGTTCACGCCAGCAGGGCCGGCTGCGTGGCGATAATGTTATCGACGTAGCGGCCGACGCCGCGGAGATCGGCGGCGCGCTGCGCAGCGTTCTCGCCAAAAAGCGTTCGGCGGGATTGGGCGTGAGCCCTTACGGCGACGGTCACGCGGCGTCTCGCATTGCGGTTGCGCTTGCGGCTATTCCGGATCGGCAGACGCTTCTGGCTAAGCGATTGGACGGTAGCGCGGCTACCTTCAAAGCGCCGTGGGCGGCTTGCAAATGAACACACAGGCTCTTTTTGATGTGCCCGCTGTAGAGGTTGCGGCGCCGGTTCGCGTGATTGCACGCCTCGACATTAAAGGACCGAACGTCATCAAGGGAATTCGTCTGGAAGGTCTGCGGATCGTCGGCAAGCCGGGAGAGATGGCGCGTCGCTATTACCAGCAAGGGATTGACGAAATCATCTATATGGACACTGTCGCCTCACTATACGGACGCAATCAAATTTTCGAAATTGTGGAAGAGGCCGGACGTGACATTTTCGTACCCATGACCGTCGGCGGCGGCATTCGCAGTATTGAGGATATAACCGCAGCTCTGCGTCGCGGCGCCGACAAAGTGACGATCAACACGGCTGCGCTCAAAAGGCCTGAATTCATAACGGAAGCAGCCCGGGTTTTCGGCAGCCAATGCATCGTCATTTCGATCGAAGCAAAGAAATGGTACCCGGACTATTGGGAAGCCTACTACGACAACGGCCGTGAGCGTTCGGGCGTCAATGCGGTAGAATGGGCGGTACAAGCCGAGCGACTGGGAGCGGGTGAAATCCTGCTCACGTCAGTCGATGCCGAGGGGACCCGCAAAGGCTTCGATCTCGAGCTTTACGAGCATGTACGGGCGCGGGTGCGCATTCCCGTCATCGCGTCGGGCGGGGCGGGCACCGAAAAAGATGTGACGACGCTGCTTGAGCTGCCGCGGGCTGATGCTGTCTGCTGCGCGTCGCTGTTTCACTATGGCACATGCGACGTGCGGACCCTGAAGAAAGCCCTGGCAAAGTCGGGCGCATCGGTTCGAAATCGTATGATTACGATCATCGATTATGGCCGTGGCAATCTCTACAGCCTCGGCCAGGCTTTGCGCCACCTTGGTGCCCGCCATCAGATTTCCGAGGATCCGCGCAGTCTCGACGACGCCGAGCAAATCATACTTCCCGGCGTCGGGGCGTTCGGCGATGCGATGCAAGGCCTCGAGGCGCGTGGCTTGAAGGAGCCGATCACATCGGCGGCCGCGCGCGGCATTCCCGTGCTCGGAATTTGTTTGGGCATGCAAATGCTCGCGAGTGAAAGTGAGGAATTTGGGTTGCATAGCGGTCTTGGTCTGATTCCCGGTCGCGTCACGCGCCTGCCGGACGGTGCTGGGGAGACCGCCATCCGTGTTCCCAATGTTGGCTGGCGCATTCTGCAGCCGAACCCGGCCGATGACCTTGTCGGCGATTTGGCCCCTCAATCGATGGTCTATTTTGTCCATTCATATGTCCCTTTTCCGAACGAGCCAAAGCACGTTGTGGCGAGCATCGATTTTAATGGTCGCAATGTCGCTGCGATTATCCGCAAAGGAAATGTTGTCGGGTATCAGTTCCATCCGGAAAAAAGCGGGCCCGTCGGGCTCGATCTTCTGAAGCGATTTGTCGAATTTCGGTTCAAATGACGGTCCAAGGAATCAAGGCATGAGCGTGCACGTCGAACAACGTGGCGGCAAACGATACGTCTTGGATCCGAAGGAGGGGCCGCTCGAGATCAAGCATGGTTTGCCGGGCGAGGTGAGGTATTGCACGCGTTGCGTCATTTCAAACCAGCGTCCGTCGTCTTCGATCGAGCACGAAAACACCAAAAAGTCGGTCCGCAATTTCATCGAATTCGACAGCGAGGGCGTGTGCAGCGCGTGCCGTGTCGCGGAGCGCAAGCACCGTGAAATCGACTGGGAGCAGCGCTCCGCCGAATTATCCGTACTGTGCGAGAAGTATCGTTCGCGCAACGGAAGCTACGATTGCTTGGTTCCGGGCTCCGGAGGCAAGGACTCGGTTTATGCCGCCGACGTTTTGCGAAAAAAATACAATATGAACCCGCTGACGGTGACTTGGGCGCCGCACATTTACACAGATGTCGGTTGGCGAAATTTTCAGCGCTGGGTGCATGAGGGCGGGTTCGACAACTATCTCTTTACTCCAAACGGCCAAGTCCACCGGAAATTGACTGAACTGGCTTATCGAAACCTACTCCATCCGTTTCAGCCGTTCGTCATCGGCCAGAAGAACTTCGCACCCAAGCTTGCGGCACGGCTGAACATACCGCTCGTGTTTTACGGCGAGCACGAGGCCGACTACGGTAGCCCCATCGCGGAAAGCTATTCGACGCGGCAGGACGCGAAATTCTATGCGCGTTCGCGGCAATCGAACTCCCAACTATTTTTTGGCGGGGTGGCCTTGGTTGATCTGCCTCAGTACGGAATAGACCTGTGTCATATGGACGCCTATCTGCCTGCCGATATTGACTACCTGACGGAGGCTGGCGTCGAAGTGCATTACCTCGGTTACTACCTCAAATGGGTGCCGCAAGAATGCTATTACTACGCAGTCGATGTCACCAGCTTTGAAGCGAATACCGAACGCACCGAAGGTACCTATTCGAAGTACTCCAGCATCGATGACAAGATCGATCCGTATCACTATTGGACGATATTCATAAAATTTGGCATCGGCCGCGCCACGTACGACGCCTCGCAAGAGATTAGAAATCTTCATATCGATCGCGAAGAAGGCGTGGCCTTGGTGCATAAATATGACGGCGAACTGCCGCGTAAATATTTGAAAGAAGTTCTCAAATATCTCAGCATGACAGAAGACGAGTTTTTCGACATTGCCGACGGCAATCGCTCGCCGCATCTCTGGCGGAAGTGCGGCAACGAGTGGCAATTGCGATATCGCGTGTCGTGAGTTCGCTCGTCCCAATGCGCACCATTCGCAAGACGATCGGCTGGTTCTTGCCGAATGGCTGGCGCCAGCAATTGCTGGCGCTCCGCCGGCTAGGCGTGTTGCGCTATCCCGATGCGCTGATGGTCGGAGGCCTGACAATCATCAGCGCCATTTTGGAGACCGTCGGCGTGGCAATGGTGCTGCCGATCCTGGATTTTGTGAATCATCATGGCGACGTTCAGGCGTTGATGTCGCGATCGCGTTTGTGGATGTACATCGGCAGCACATTCCGTGCGGTCGGTTTGGATATCTCGCTGGCGTCGCTGTGCGTGGCCGTCGTCGTTTTGATCTGTTTGCGGCAGTTCGCGATGTTCGTGCGGACGATCACTGTCGCGGTCTGGAAAGAAAATGCTGGCCGCGATGTCAGCGTACGATGTTTTCAGTCGATATTGGCTGCAGACTCCCGGTACATCCAAAATTTCGGACAAGGCCGGTTTTTGACTGTTTTGAACGAAGAGGCGCAGTCTGTCGCCGCGCTCCTGAATACCTATTCGGCGATGTTCGCTCTGATTGTGACATTCGCGACTTATGCGACCCTTGTCGTAGTCGTGGCGCCGCTGGCCAGCTTGCTCGCTTTCGTCATTTTCGGCGCGGTATCGTTCGCGCTCAATCACTTCGTTCGTACCGCGGCTAAACTCGCGAGCGGCGCTCTCTTGCTGCGTGAGGAGTATTCCGGCTTGATCGCCGAACGCTACCGCGGCTGGCTGCTTGTCAAGCTTGCCAACAGTCTCGGCTCTGAAACCGGAAAAATTCGGAAGGCCGCGCAGCTTATTGTGAGCGCTCGCATGGCGATCGCAAAGAATGAAGGTATGGTGGCTCTAATCGTCAGTCCGATCATGGTCGCGATTACGCTTGGATGTCTTTACGTTGCTGTGCAATTCCTCGCTTTGACGACGTCGGTCATCACTTTATTTATTCTGGTGCTGTTGCGGTTAATTCCGGTTGCGCAAAGTTTGACGGCGCAACGGCAGGCCATCGCGAAATTTGGCGCGTCACTCGACCGTATCCAGCAGGTTCTGCGCGAATGCAATACGCATACTGAAAGAGATGCCGGGACTGAGGCGTTTACGAGCATCGGCAACGGCATCCTCTTTGACAAGGTCACATTCCGCTACGAAGGCGCCGAGCGCGATGCGTTGAAGGCCATCTCGGCGATCATTCCCGCCAACAAGATGACAGCCGTTATCGGCCCGTCGGGGGCAGGAAAATCAACTCTCGTGTCGTTGCTTCTGCGGTTGGAAGTGCCGCAAGTCGGTACTGTTTCCATTGCCGGGCTGCCGATTAACGATTACAGGCTGACATCGTTGCGCCGGCATATCGCGTTCGTAGCGCAGAACCCGTTCTTGTTTAAGGCCAGCGTTCGCGACAATCTCCGTTATTTGAAGGAATCCATCAGCGACGGCGAGATGATCGAGGCGTGCCGGGTGGCGCACGCCGATAGCTTTGTACGCAAAATGCCGCGCGGCTATGACACGGTTTTGGGTGAGGACGGTCAAGGATTGTCTGGTGGCGAGCGCCAACGGCTTGTGCTGGCGAGGGCGCTTCTTTCCGGTGCGAAAATTCTAGTGCTGGACGAACCGACCAGCGCGCTTGATTTCGAGTCCGAGCGAGAAGTCCAGGCCGCGCTTAGCGACATCCTCAAAAGCGGGGATATGACTTTGGTTGTCATTGCTCATCGTCTGTCGACGATTTACGGTGCCGATCATTTGATCGTGCTCGAAGACGGTCAAGTCATTCAAGCCGGTGCGCCCTCGGTGCTGCACCGGGATGACAACTGGTATCGGCGCATGGTTGATGCCCAAACGGCCACTGTGTGACGCTGAGTATCGTGTGGATCAATCGAGTATTGTGATGAACAGCAGGCCAGCGATCGCAGCCAAAGATCGGTCGGCAGTCGAAGCCCCTGCGCCGAAATGTGTGGTTTTGCTCCATCAGAAGATGTGGGGCTGGCTTTATGAGGCGTTGATGGCGCGCATGCGCCGTGATTTCGGGACGAAATTTATTGTGCTGGCTCCTGGATCGGCGGTCGCGCATCTTAGGGCGAATGTGCTGGCTCCCGGCGACGATGTTATTGATATCGTGGCGCTCGAAGCGTCGATGTTGCAGGAACCGGCAGATGCTGTGGCCGCCATGCAGCTAGCTGCTCAAAACGAGCAACGATTTGGTGTTAGCTACCTGCGCGATTTAGCTCAACAGATCCGAACCATATCCGTGAACTACTTTGCCAGTGCGCCGGTGAGCCGCCAGGATGGCAGCTATATCGCGCCGTGGAATTGCACGGTGCATCAGCTCAATCAGCTTTTTGCGTATTTCGACGCGTTGCTCAGGGAGAATGACGTCGATCTTGTGATCAGCCGACCGGACATCGGTCCGGCAACATTGTGTTGCGTCCACGCGGCATCCGCCCGCGGCATTCCCGTCACCTTCGGTAAGGGCATCCGTTATAAGGATTATCTCGGCTGGGCATGCGGACCCTACGCCGAAAGTGACTATCTCGCGGCGGTCTATTCGAAGGTGCCGCAGCAAGAGCCAACGCCGCAGGATCAACTCGTGCCACCCGGCGGTTCCGATTTGCGGTGGTCGCAGGCGGGCAATCGCTATTCGTTGCGCAACACCCTACGTGAAATTGCAGTCGAAACGATAATTCACGCCAACTTCCTTTACCGCGATCTCCGCGCCGGTGTGCGCCCAGGCCGCCGCTTGAGCTATCGCGGTGCATTGAAGCAGCTTATCAGCGCTCACAGAACCGGGCGCTGGATCGATGAAAAAGGCGACAAGTCCATCGATTCGATCGTGAAGCAACCGTTTGTTTTGTTCTTGCTGCCCCAAGAGCCAGAATTCGCGATCCAGTCGCTCTGCCGCGAGTTTCCGCACACGTTCACAGTGGTTCAGCAACTCGCAATGTGCCTTCCTCCCGGTGTGCGACTTGTCATCAAAGAGCATGCCATCCTCACCGGCCGCAGGCGCACGTTCTACGAAGATCTACTCCGCATTCCGAATGTCGTTCTTGCGCATCGGTTGCTATCCGGAATTGAACTTGCTGCTCGGGCCGCAGCTGTTGCGACCATGAGCGGCACGACTGGAGTGGAAGCGACGCTCCTCGGCAAACAGGTAGTCATCATCGGCCGGCATATTGAATACGGCTTTTTGCCGAACGTGCATCGTGTTGATTCGTTCGACAATCTGCCAGCTATTATTCGGGAGGCGCTGCGCCCGCGCAGCGAAGCCGAAATCGATGCGGTGCGCCGTGCCGGATCGACTTATCACGCCGCTGTTGCAGCAGCGTCATTCAAGGCGCCCGGTACCCCGCCGCTGAACGGCAATCGTGTTGCGATCACGGACGAAGAAGCGGATGAGGCGCTCGGCTCGTTGTTGAAAAACTACGCCTTTCAAAAGGTCAGGGCTGGAGCTATCGCCGCCAAATGAGCTTTTGCATTCGCATTATCGCACGAATCGAAGTGAAGGGCCCCAATCTGGTCAAGGGGCTTTGCTTTGATGGGTTCCGTGTGCTCGGTCATCCTGAGACGTTTGCGCGCATTTACAATGCGGCCGGTGCCGACGAGTTTCTGTATATCGACACGGTCGCCAGCCTCTATCAACGTCCGCCGGAACTCGACGTCATCCGCCGCACGGCGGCTGAAACCACTGTTCCATTGACGGTCGCGGGCGGTATTTGCACGATTGAAAACATCCAGTCGGTGTTGCGTGCCGGCGCCGATAAGGTGGCGATCAACACCGCCGCTATCGCCAATCCCAACTTCTTGAAGGTCGCATCGGACCGGTTTGGCTCGCAGTGCATTTCGCTCATGGTCGAAGCCCATCGGCGCGGCGACGGCGGCTACGAATGTTGGACGGAATTCGGGCGCCAGCGAACCGGCATCGACGCCATCGAGTGGGTGCAAAAGGCGATTGAACTGGGCGTGGGCGAGATCATTGTTTCCGCGGTGCATAGCGACGGGCTCGGCACCGGTTTCGACGTCACGCTGACACGACGCATTGCTGCTTTCTCGCCTGTGCCGGTCGTTGCCGCGTGCGGAGCAGGCACTCCCGAGCACTTCCGCGAGGTCATCGAGCATGGTCAGGCCGATGCGGTCGCCGCGGCTTCGATCTTTCACTATGCGGTGGCCGAACCCAACGGCCGGACCTGGATGTCTTACGACGGGCCCGGCCTTCGCAATGGCGAACCCATCGATGCAGGCAATGTCGAATTCCTCAACGGTGGCTATGGCGGTGTCCGCGCGCTGCAGGTTAAACCGACTAAAATCGAAGCTGTGAAAGAATACCTTTTGCAGCAGGGTCTACCGATCCGTGTTCCCACTACCGCAGCTCGCGCCGGAGTAGGCGTATGAGCCGGCCGAGCGTGGTCATCGTCGATGATGGCATGGGCAACATGTTCAACTTGCATCGCGCGCTTGAATATGTCGGTGCAACCACCAACGTCGCCACGGATCCGGCGGCGGTGGCCGACGCCGGGGCAATCGTGCTGCCGGGCGTCGGCGCATTTGGCTCGGGTGTTCACACCTTGCGTGAATGTGGGCTGGTCCCAGTGATCCGACGGGCCGCAGTCACAGGCGTTCCGATCCTGGGAATTTGCCTGGGGATGCAGTTGCTTGCAACAGAATTGAGCGAAGGCGGAAATTTTCCAGGACTGGATCTGATACCCGGCATTGTCCGGCGGCTTCATGCTCCCAATGATGAAGCCGCAAGGTTCAAGGTGCCGCAGATGGGGTGGAACGAAATTTATCCACGACCGGGAGCGACGTGGGACAATCCATTGATGGCCGGAATTGCCCCGGCCTCGCAGTTCTACTTTCTGCACAGCTATATCGTGGACCTCGACGACAGGGCGGATGCGCTTGCCCAATGTCGGTATGGCCGCGACGAATTTCCCGCCATTGTCCGACGCGACAACGTTTTCGGCTGCCAATTTCATCCGGAGCGAAGCGGTTCTGTAGGACTGCGAATGCTAAGCAATTTTATTGCGATGATCTAGCGGAAGGATCAACAGTGTCTGTAATTCTCGACCGGCAATTCGACGCCCTTCCGAAACAGGTCGTCTTCTGCCGCAATTGCGTCGTCTCTAACCAGCGCCCGAGAACCGATTTCGACAAAAGCGGCGTTTGCACGGCGTGCCAATGGTCCTTCGAGAAGGACTACGTCATCGATTGGACGAAGCGGGAAAAGGAACTGGCCGCGCTTTGTGATCGGTATCGTCGGAATGACGGCGGTTTCGACGTCGTCGTCCCGGGCAGCGGCGGCAAGGATTCCGGTTTCGTCGCGCACCAGCTCAAACACGTTTACGGCATGAATTCGCTATGCGTGACCTGGACGCCGTTTGAATGGACCGAGATCGGTTGGCAAAATCTGCGGGCGTTCCACAATTCGGGCTATGATTTGATCATCGGGCAGCCGGACGGGCAAATTCACCGCAAACTCGCGAGATTGGCCTTCGAATTGAAGGGTGACGCTTGGGAGCCCTTCGCCTACGGGCAAAAAGCCTGGGCTTTTCATATCGCGCTGCGGTTTGGCGTGCAGCTCATTATGTACGGCGAGAACGGCGAGCTCGAATATGGCGGTTCCGACAAATATAAAAACAAGTGCAAAGAAGGCCCGGAAGAGTGGACCGAGCACTATTACAAAGGAACCTCGGTCGACACCTTGGTCGATATCGGGTTGCAGCGGGGCCTGCTGACGCCGAAGGAAGCAAAGTCGCAGACGATATCCTGGTACAAGCCGCCGTCACCGGATGCCGTGCAAAAGGCCGGCATCGAAATGCACTGGTTTTCCTATTACAAGAAATGGACACCGCAGGAGAACTACTACTACGCGGTCCGCCATTGCGGCATGCTCCCGAATCCGAAGGGGCGTACGGAAAGCACCTATACCAAATATGCAAGCCTCGACGACAAGGCCGACGGCTTTCATTTTTATCTTGCGTATATGAAATTCGGCCTTGGTCGGTGCTCGCGTGACGCTCAACAGGACATCCGCCGCGGCCATATTACCCGCGAGGAAGGCGTTCGTTTGGTGCGACGTTTCGACCATGAATTCCCCTCCGAGCATTTCCCCTGGTTTCTCGATTACCTCGGGATCAATGAGGAAGAATTCTGGCGCGTGATGGACACTTACCGCGATGCTTCCAATGTCTGGGATCGGGACGGGACGGATTGGCGGCTCAACGCGATCGTAACATGAGCGACCTGATGAATTGTGGTCACCTCCATCGACGAATTTTATTTTCGGCTTAAGATGCGCATGTCTCTCCGCCAATTCGCGCTGAAGTCGGCTGAGCTTTGCAATGCCGCGTCAGGCCGTCCATGGCGAAAATTTTATGCGTGGATGCTCGATCGCGATGAACGCGGTAACACGATCGAAACAATTCTAGCCAAGCCGAGAGCCCAGGCAGGAACGGGTCAATCGCTTTACGACGTTAAACGCGGCGAATACCACCTTGGCTTCCTCAAACGGCGCGGCCTGAAGCGAACCGATCGGGTTCTCGATTTTGGATGCGGCTACGGACGTACAGCGGTGCCGTTGCTGCGTTTTCTTGATCGTGGGCGCTATATTGGCGTCGAACTGTCCGCCGAGCGCATCCGCATCGCAAAGCAATATGTAGCGCGGGAAAAGCTAGAGAGTTGCGCACCGCAATTTATCGTCAGTGATGACGTCGATTTGAGTTACCTGGGCGATGGCTCGATCGACGTCGTTTGGGCGCAGTCGGTGTTTACGCATATGCCGGAGCAGGACACGGCTCGCGTCTTGAAGTCGGTCGCCAGAGTCCTCTCGTCAGATGGAATGGCGATCATTGACTATGATACGACGAGCGCAAACGGCGTGCAAAAACGCAATATCCGCGGTTATTATTATCCGGAGGCGGTGTTCGAGCGCCTGGTCACAGATGCCGGCTTCACGTTTTCCGTCTTGACCGACTGGGAAGACGATTTGCCGCCAAACCTCCGCCACGACACCATTCGGTCGCTTCTGCTTCGGCCGGTATCAGAGAACGAGCGGCAACCGCAACATGGCGGTTAAGATGTCGAGTGTATCCGTGAGTAAACCCAAAATGGCGGACGCTGGCGGGCGGCCGCTCTGCTACTGTTTCGACATAACCGAAGCTGACATTCGGCGCTATTTCCAGAATGAAGGCGCGACGGTCGATGGGCTGGTGCGCGATACAAAAATCGGGACCAAGTGTACGGCCTGTTTGCTCGACCTCGATCTTGTTTTGGAGTTGTGTCATCGGTCGCTGAATGGAGCGGTCGAAGAAAAGGCTGACAGCACGGCCGGTGCCGGCGGTAAGGGCATTGTCACATCGCCAGTGGATTTCACAAACTCGATTTTTTATGTGTGCGACGACAAGGTCAATACGGTCGTGCGTGTTGCCAATCGCGGTATCATGTTCGAAACCGAGTCGACCGTCGTCGGGTATGACTACAGTATGTTCGTCTTCTCCCACGAGGGGAAATTGTGTGCGCATCGGGGTGGCAGGATTGCGCCGTTCGAGGATATCGAAATCGATCTGGGCGCCATTCCGGGCATCGCGCCTCATGGCTGGGTGCTGCTGTCGCTCTATCCGAAGGCGCGTGGTTTCCGCGGATCGAACCGTCCTTATGTGACATTTAATGGGCCGTCCTGGACGGCATCGGTACATATGCAGCGTCACGCAATGGCGTCACGCCGCGGCGTGCGCAACGTGCATTTCCTCACGCGCGAGGCCGGTGGCCGTATGGACTCCCTTCTATCCATATTCAACGGTGCGACCGAACCGACTGCCGTAAACGTTGACCTCATCGATCTGTACGGGCGATATCGCGACCGGCATACTCTGCAACTGCCCGCCTATGGCTCCGAGCTGATGGTATTGAGTGATGTCTTCAGTCCCGCACCCGAGGCGGAGTTTCTTTCGGTTCGCGTCTTCAGCGAACAGCCAACGCGAAAGATGATTATAAACTTTCATGCGGACGCATCTTGGAGCGTCGATCACTTTCCGGATTTTCCGAACGACTTCTGACGATGCCGCTACATCGATACATTACGCCGTTGATCTATCCGATCTTTCCCGAACGCACCGGCGCTCTGGTCGTCGGCCTCGACTTGCAAACCGTTTTCGATCGAAGTACGCCGCCGAAGTTAGATTTCGAATGCACGATTGCCGTGGAACACTACGCCAGCGGAGAATTGATCTCCGACGATGTCAGTGAACTCGCCGTGCGCAAGGGTGTGCTGAGCGAGCCCTTCTTCACCCGTCGGTTCGTTGGCACCGACTATGGATATGTGCAGATTTCGATACGCGCCGATCGCCCCGTATTTTCAAGCTTAAACCTGTCAGTCGGCTATGGACTGTTGATGCGCCCGGGTTTCGGAACGCTCAATGTCCTTCACGACGAGAAATTTGCCAGTCCTGGTGTCATTCAACAAATTCGCGAAATTGGCCGCTTTTGCCTATTGCATCCGGCTTGTCTGTGGGATCCGAAACGCAATGCTGGCAACTCGTTCTTCTTCGTCAATCCGTATCGCAAGGCTTTGACGGCGCGCTTGGTGTCGGACGTGGGTCGTGCGGCCAAGCAGCGCGTGCCGGCACTCTCCGCGGTCAATTTCCCTTTGGAAGGCCTTTTGGAGCCCGGCCGTCACGGGACGGTCATGCTGACCGGCACGAACCGCTTTCCAGTCTGGGACCTGCGTCACGCTATCGATGATCCAACTCGTATCGCCAATATTGATCACCTTGAAATATTTCGCGGTGCGTTTACCCACGAAAGCATGGGAATTAAACGTTTCGTTCGCGGAAGTTTACGTCGGTTGCTCCGTGAAATGCGAATACGCATCGCCTAGCCGGCATATTTGGAATTCTCCGTAATGAACGACTTGTTGGACGAAAAATCGATCCTTGTAACTGGCGGCACTGGATCCTTTGGCCATAAATTTGTCGAGACCGTCTTGCGAGACCACAATCCGCGCAGGCTTGTCATCTTCAGCCGTGACGAACTCAAACAATTCGAAATGGCGCAAAAATATCCGGAATTGAAATATCCGTGCCTGCGCTATTTCGTCGGCGACGTGCGCGACCGGACGCGAATGATTAGGGCCCTGGCCGGGGTCGACATCGTCGTTCACGCCGCGGCCATGAAGCACATCACGGCGGCTGAATACAATCCGACCGAATGCATCGCGACGAACATCATCGGTGCAGAGAATGTCATCGACGCCGCAATCGAGAACGATGTCGAGCATGTCGTTGCCCTGTCGACTGATAAAGCAGCCAACCCGATCAATCTCTATGGCGCCACAAAGCTGTGTTCCGACAAGATTTTCATCGCAGCCAATAACCTCGCGGGTAAGCACCGCACCCGGTTTGCGGTTGTGCGCTATGGCAATGTGGTCGGATCGCGCGGCAGCGTCATCCCGTTGTTCAAGCGGATGGCCGCGGACGGTGCCAAGACGCTCCCAATCACCCATCCGGAGATGACACGTTTCGTCATCACGCTCGAGCAGGGCGTGGCGTTTGTCCTCAATGCGTTGGCCGAGATGCAGGGCGGCGAAATTTTTGTTCCAAAGCTGCCGAGCATGAAAGTCATCGATCTCGTGTCCCTCATCGTTCCAGGCGGGACCTTTGACGTCGTCGGCATTCGAGCCGGCGAGAAATTGCATGAGGTTATGATTCCGGGCGAAGAGTCGCGCAACTGCATCGATATGGGCAGATATTACGTCGTTGCAGCCCTCTCACCACTGGTGGAACGTGTCCAAGTTTCTGGAAAGGGTGAAAGATCGCGGCAAACCGATCGACATTGCTTTTGAATATGCGAGTAACACCAACGATTGGTGGGTCTCGCCGAAGGAATTGGAAGACCTAGTGTGCGCGGTTCAGCCCCGGTGACTGCCGCTTGGGGCTTTCGTGTAGCTACCGATCCCCAAAACGGTGCTGGCCATTTGACGCGTAGCCGCTTGCTCGCAGCAACACTGACCGAACCGGCGGCTCTATTCGCGGATCCAGAAACGGCGAACGCGTTTGCGTGGCCGGGGACGGTCACGCGCGAAGACTCGAGCGCAAGCGCAAGCATGGCAATTAAAGCCCTGGACGATGGCGAGATCGCAGGCTTAATCGTCGACAGCTATGCGGTCCCCGAGACGGCCGTGAGCGATGCGGTCAAGAGCGGCTTTACCGTCGCTTTTCGCGATGGGCCGCCTTATGGGGCGGAGAGTCTCACCGTTGATCCCAACCCGGGCGCCATAGAGGCGTCGATCGTTTTGGGCGGACCGGCCTATATGCCTTTGGCGCCGGCTTTTGCCGCACGGCACCGCGATATACGGATGCATCGGGCGGCGAGCACAGGATCAATTCTGATTGCCTTCGGGGCTAGGGACAGCGCGAACAGAACCGTGACGGCGCTTCAGGCGCTGATGCGGCTTCCGGCAAATCAGAATGTAACCGTGCTGCTTCCGGCAACCGCTCCGCATGCTGCGGACTTGTCCGCGCTGTCGAAGGGCCTTCCCTGGGTTCGATATGTCAGTGAAGCGGTTGATCTGGGCTCGCTTTATTCCGAATGCGCGCTTGCCATTGGCGCGCCAGGCGTTTCGCAATTCGAGCGAGCGTGTTGCGGTTTACCGACCGTACTGGTGGCCCAGAATGCCAAGCAGGCGCCGCTGGCCAGGAATTGGGAAGACTGCGGCGCGGCGCTCGCTTGCGAGGCGACAGAGACGACGATCGCGGATGCGGTCGCGGCCGTGCTGCGCGACCCAGACCGGTTGCGGCAAATGAGTGAACGCTGCTTGTCTCTCGTTGATGGAAACGGTGCAGCGCGGCTCGCGGCCGAACTAAATGATCGACGAAGAGTGCACTGAATGTCAGTCCGCTATCCTTACGCACGTCCTGACGTGACCGAGGCGGACATTCAGGCCGTCGCGGAGTCGCTGCGGGGTCAGTTCCTCACGCAAGGTCCGAAACTCGCGGAATTCGAATCGGCGCTCGCCGACACGCTTGGCGCAAAATATGCGGTTATCTGCAATTCCGGGACGGCCGCGTTGCATCTTGCCTATCTCGCGTTGCAACTCGGACGCCGACGGCGCCCTGCTGACGAGCCCGATCACCTTTCTCGCCACCGCCAATGCAGCGCGCACGTGCGGTGCAAACGTCGTGTTTGCCGATGTCGACCCCGCGACCGGCAACCTGACTGCCGATTCCGTACTCCGAACGCTCGATGCGGCCAACCAGCGCATTTCCGCGTTGTGCGTCGTGCACCTTGGCGGCAGGGCTTGCGACATGGCCGCAATCAGGAGTGTTACGGCGGAAAAGGGCATCGCTCTCGTCGAGGATGCCTGTCATGCGCCGCTAGCGACTTACACCGATAGTGAAAAAGAATTTTCGGTCGGCGCCTGCGCGCATTCAGATATTGCGGTGTTCAGCTTCCATCCGATCAAGCATGTCGCGATGGGGGAGGGCGGCGCCGTCCTCACCAATGATGCCGTGCTTGCCGAGCGTGCCCGCCTGTTCCGAAATCACGGCATGATCCGCGATCCGCGCCAGTGGCGCAACGCACCGGAGCCGAACGCGCCGTGGTACTACGAAATGCACGAGATCGGCTGGAACTATCGCGCCTCGGAAATGCAGTGCGCTTTGGGGTTGAGTCAGCTGTCGCGATTGGAGAGCGGGATCCGCCGGCGCCGTGAGATTGCAGCTCGCTACGACGCGCTGCTGTCGGGCCTGAATCATCTCACCTTGCCGATTCGTGACGAGGGCCATGTCTGGCATCTCTATGCCGTTGCCATCGACTTCGACGCAATCGGCAAGACGCGCGGGCAGGTGATGACGGAGCTCGCAGCGCGCGGCATCGGAACGCAAGTCCACTATGTTCCGGTCAACAGCCAGCCCTATTATCGCGGTGGTGCAAACGGCGAGACACCAAACGCGGATCGCCTACTATGAGCGGACGTTGAGCATCCCGATGTATGTCGGCCTGACCGATGGCGACGTCGATACAATCGCGGCCGGCATCCGCGACGTCGTCAGCGCACACTAGCGGCGATGAACGCTGAGTTCATTTACGTCGATACGCTTGCTGCTCTCGCAAAGGCCGCGCGAACGCGATCCGGCGATCGTCTGCACCGATAATCCCTTGCTCGCGCATGATCCGCGCGCGGGCGCCGAGCTCAACGACCTGAGTGTCTATCTGGGTCAGGCCGAGGCGGCCCGACTTGGCCATGCGGCGATCGATATCCTGCTGGCGCTCGACGATTTGATTGACCGTGAAGGTGTCGCGGCGCGCTACGGCGGACGTCCCGGCCGGCTCAATGTCACGATGTCCTTGCGTGCATTGTTCTCCACCTTGGTCCATCGCGGGTTGATGTTGCAACGCGGGCTTGCCGCATTTGGGCCCGGCAAATTGATTTTCATCGTACCCGACCAGCCGCGCTGGCAAGCCTCGCAACCATGGAATATGCCGAGATTTGCTTGCCCCTACCGCGCTTTGGCTGAAGAGGGCTTTTTCGACAACCGGCCGATGGAATGGGTTTCGGTTCCGTTCGACGCGCCAAAGGATTTCAACGATACCGCGACCGAAGATCTCTGGCTGCGCGTCCTTCTCATCCCGGCGGCCGTCGCGGTATTCGAATTGGCGAAACGGTGCCATCTGACAAAGGCGAACGGCGGCCGGAGCATCGTCTACGGCAAGCGAAGCGAGACGCTGGATGAGACGCTTCCCTGGTTGGCGCTCCGCGGCTTCGATCTGGGCAGATTCGAGCTGCCACGCTATGCGGGGCCGAACCCGCCGGATCTCGGAACTCCTGTTCAAATCGACCCGTGGCTGCGAGACCTCGTGGAGCCGGAGCTGATCCGTGGGATCGCGGCGATGGGCGTCTTTCAGGATCATTCGGCACGCAGCATCGCCAGGGTCGTGTTGCAGCATTTGTGGGCCGGCCTGAGCGGGCTGGAAGCATCCACGAATGCGATCGGCGAAGCGCTGGATAAAGCATTCGCAGGCGTCGAGAGGCCGTGGATTTTGGCGACCAGTGGCGTCTTCGGCGCTGCCGGAACCCAGTTACACGCGCTGTGCCGCGACAAGGGAATCACGCTTGTCGATTTCGAACATGGTGCGACGACAGGGATCGCGCACACGACCGAGCGGCGGCTGAAGGTCAGCGAAGCAAGCACCTGCGACGTTCAGATGGCGTCTTCCGCGCGGGCGGCACGGTCATTTGCGCGGGCCAATGGGAATAGTCCATCGATCGAGGTCATCGGACTGGCCGACCAGACCCGCAATGTCATGCGTCGTCCGCTGCAGCGTTGGCGCGCGCGTCAAGTGCTGTCGCTGAAGCCACGTGAGTGGACCGTCATCCATGTCTCAACTCTTTTATATGGCGGAAACATGCGTCCAGGCGACGATACGCCGGTCGAGCACTATGTTTACGCGACCGAGTCTGCGTTGTTGACCAAAGTCTATCCGAGCGTCGACAAGACGGTGCTCTACAAGCCCTATCCGACCCAGCGATTTCCTCACCATGCGAGTTACACCGAGTTTTTCGACCTGGCGCCCAATGTGCGTCTCATTGACCGCGCCGATTTTCGCTATGTGCGTGCGGCTGCGGACATCATCGTCACGCAAGCCCATTCGAGCACGCTCGGGTGGTGCATCGGCGCGGATGTCCCGCTCGTCCATCTCGGTTCCAGGGACGTGCATGCGCTGGTCAATGACGACTTGCGAGCCGAATTTGCCGCGGCCTTTTTTGCCATCGATATGGACCGCGATGATTGGCCCCAGGCGCTGCAAACGCTGCTCAATCGCGATATCGTCGAATTGAAAGACGAATGGAATCGGAAAGCGCCTGCGCGCCGTCGGCTGATTATGGATGGCATCGCCGGCCCCCCGGGCTCGGTCGGACGCCGCGCCGCGCGTATTCTCGCAGACATTCATGCCCATTAGTACACTGTCGATCGGCGGCCGCAGCGTCGGTGATGGAGCGCCCTGCTTCATCATCGCCGAGATCGGCATCAATCACGGCGGCGACGCCGCGCTATGCGCTGACATGATTGCCTCCGCCGCCGAATGCGGCGCCGACGCCGTCAAGCTGCAGACGGTCACGCCGGAGGAAAGCTACCACCCCGACACAGAAAGCTACCGGGTGTTCAAGGGCTCGGTGCTGTCGCGCGACGATTTGCTGCAACTCAAGGAGAAAGCCCGCGCTTGCGGCACGCAATTGTTTTCGACGCCGGGCGATCCTACTGCGTTGCGGCTGCTTATCGAGGTCGATTTCCCGGCGATCAAGATCTCGTCGGGCTTGTTGACCAATCTGCCTCTCATTGAACTAGCGGCGGCCACCGGCAAGCCGCTGATCCTGTCGACCGGCATGGCCAGCGGCGAAGAAGTGGAAGAAGCGGTTGCCGCAGCCGTCAGGGGCGGTTGCCGTGAGTACGCGTTGTTGCAGTGTACGTCGCTTTATCCCGCGCCTGCGGAGGCGCTCAATCTCCGGGCCATGGAGCAACTCCGGCAGATTGGCGGCTGTCCGGTCGGATATTCCGACCATCATGATGGTTATATGGCGTGCATCGCCGCAGTCGCGCGCGGAGCGACCATCATCGAAAAGCACTTCACGCTCAATGCCAGCCTGCCGGAAGCAGACCATGCCATTTCATTGGAGCCCGATGAGTTTTCGGCCATGGTCCGTGCGATCCGCTCCGTCGAAGCGATGATCGGCAGCGCCGAAAAGCAGCCCGTCGCTGCCGAATTAGCGCTGCGGGACGGGCGGCACCGAAGGCTTGTTGCGGCGCGCAATATCGCCGTCGGGCAGACCATAACGGACAGCGATTTGTTTCTGATGCGGCTGCCGCCTGGGCAAAACGCGATCGCGGCCCGACGCCTGAACGAGGTCGTGGGGCGACGGGCGGCGCGCGCCATTTCGCGGCTCACCGGGCTCACCGACGACATGGTCGGGGGGGCAGCGTGAGCTACCGCGTTCTGGTCACGGCAGGCGGTGGAACGCTGGCGCCGCTCAATATCCGGCTGATGAAAGAGTCGCGTCGGCATGATGCGTGGGTACTCGCCGTCGATAGCCGCGCCGATGCCGGTGGCCGCTATTTTGCCGACGCATTTGCGCAGGTGCCGGCGGGAGACGATAGCGGCTACGTCGATGCGATCGTGCGTGAAATCGAACGACATGACATCGATCTCGTTTTACCGTGGTCCGACGAAGAGGCACTCGCGCTGGCTGCGCAGCGTGCGCGGGTCGAAAGGGCCGGCGCAGTACTCGCTTGTGCCGATCTCGGCATACTCGAGACGATGAGCGACAAGGCCAAAACTTACGAGTTATTGGATCGCGCCGGCATCGCGATGCCGACCTGGCGACAGGCTCACAGCGCGGCGGAACTTGAGTCGGCCGTGCAGCGCTATGCCAAAGACATGTCTGACTTTGTCGTCAAGCCGAGCGTGGCGCGCGGCAATCGCGGCACGATTGTTGTCCGTTCGGACGTCTAGTGAGCCCGAGCACTATCTCGGGTCACGCGAACTGCACATGAATTTTGACGCCTTCCGGCGCGACTATATGGGCGACGTCGCGCTTCCGGCCATTGTGATGGAGCGGCTGTTTCCACCGGCTTTCGATATCGACGTGCTGGCGAAGGACGGAATCATGCTTCGCGCTATGCCGCGGCGGCGGCTCAATCCGGCGGGCATTCCATTCACGGGAGGGGTGCTTGTGCCACAGCCGGACTTGTTGGCGCTGGCCGAGCGCATCACTGCCGCGCTCGGCTTGTCTTGGCTTTACGATTACGACCTGATGTCGACGCGCGCCGGCATGCCCGTGCCAATCGAGCTCAATCCCCGACCATCGGGCTCGATTGCAGCCGCCATTCTCGCCGGTGTGCCGTTCTACGACGATCTGATTTCCGTGGCGAAAGGTGAGCCGTTGCAGGCCATCACCATGCCGGGCGAGATCGCGGTCATTCCTTATACCGATTGCAAACTTGTGCCGGTCGATAAGCTCGCATGAAAGTCCGAAACCGCCAACGAATTTGGTGCTCGGCTTCGACCGTTGACCGAAGACGATTTCACGGAACGCTATCTGGCGTGGTTCCGCGATCCGCAGGTGACGCGTTTTCTCGAAGCGTCAAATATCACGCACGAGGATGCGATCGCGCATTTGCGACAAGGGCAGGCGGGCGACAAATGGCGGCTCTATGCGATCTGCCGCGCCGATGGTCTTCACATCGGGAACGTCAAGATCGGGCCGATCAATCGCCGTCATTCGTATTCCGATTTGGTCACCGTCATTGGCGATCGCGCGAGCTGGGGTCAAGGCTATGCGCGCAACGCGATTCGCATGGCAATGGAGATTGCGTTCAACGAGTTAAAGCTGCGCAAGCTCAGCGCCAGCATCAATTCCGGCAATCTCGGTTCGATCAGGGCCTACACCGCAGCGGGGTTCGCGATCGAAGCGACATTGCTTGACCAATTCATGCACGAGGAAAATGGACGCCTCGTGCTGTCCAATAAGGTGTACGTCGCCTGTTTCAATCCGGCATTTGATCAGACGTCCGTCGTGCAAATGCATCAAGAACGAGAAAAATGACCCGCGTCGTCACGATCGTGCAAGCCCGCATGAGTTCCACGCGTTTGCCCGGAAAGGTGCTTGCCGACATCGCGGGCCAGCCAGCCATCGCCTGGACTTTGTCGCGGGCGCGGAAAGCGCAGCGCTGCGATGAACTTTGGCTCGCGTGCAGCCGAGAGGCGGCGGACGACCCGCTGGTCGAGGCGGTCGAGACGCTAAAAATTCCCGTCTTTCGAGGCGATGAAAACGACGTCCTCAGCCGCTTTGCGGCCGTGGCCGGTAAGACGCGCGCCGATGCCGTGGTCCGGCTCACTGGCGATTGCCCGCTCGTCGATCCCGAGATCGTCGACAACGTCGTTGCGCGGTTTCTTAAGGGCGATGTCGACTTCGTCTCCAACACCTTGACGCGCACCTATCCGGATGGTCTCGACGTCGAGGTGTTCTCACGCGCGGCGCTCGAACGGGCTGATCGCGAGGCGCGCGACCCGTTCCTGCGGATGCACGTCACGCCCTACATCCACGGCCGCCTCAAAGACCGGCTACCGTGGGGTCAATTCACTACGGCTCAAGTGATAAATCCAAATGATTTCAGTCACTTGCGCTGGACCCTCGACGAGCCGGAGGATCTGGCATTTTTTCGCCGGCTGCTGCCCGGCCTGCCAAAGGATTTCGGCTGGCTCGATGTCATCGCGCTGCTGACGCGCGAGCCTGGCCTGCTGCGCATCAACCACCGTCACGGGCTGAACGAAGGCGCTGGTCGCGATCTGGCCAAGACACAAGGCCGCTCCAACGAGCCGCGCAATTATGCGGCGTCCAATGCCTATTTTGAGCGCGCCTCGAAAACCATTCCGCTCGCGAGCCAGACGTTTTCGAAAAGCTACCAGCAGTGGGTGCGGGGAGCCGCGCCGTTGTTTCTGACGTCGGGCCGCGGCTGCCGCGTCACCGATCTCGATCAGAACGTCTACATCGACTATGTGCTCGGCCTGTTGCCGATCGTGCTGGGTTACGGCGACCCCGACGTGGACGAAGCCATTCGCGCCGCTCTCGACGACGGCATTGTGTTTTCACTGGCGCATCCGAAAGAGGCCGAACTTGCCGAACGGCTCGTGCGTCTCATTCCCTGCGCGGAAATGGTGCGGTTCGGGAAGAACGGCTCCGACGCGACCACCGGCGCGATCCGGCTTGCGCGGGCACATACCGGTCGCGAAAAGGTTGCGATCTGCGGCTACCACGGCTGGCACGATTGGTACATCGGCACGACCACGAGGCGGCTCGGTGTGCCACAAGCGGTGCAAGCGCTTTCTGAGACGTTTCCTTACAACGATGCCGATGCGCTCGAAGCCCTGCTGAAGAAGGAGCCGGATGCCTATGCCGCCATCATTCTCGAGGCGGGCGGCGCGCAAGCGCCGGCGACGGGTTTTCTGGAACGGTTGCGTGCACTGGCGACGAAATACGGCGTCGTTCTGATTTTCGATGAAATCGTCACCGGCTTCCGCATGCATATGGGCGGTGCGCAGGCGCATTATGGGGTCATCCCCGACCTCGCCTGCTTCGGAAAGGCCATGGCCAATGGCATGCCGATCTCGGCGCTGGTCGGATCTGCATCGATCATGAAGACGATGGAGGACATTTTTTTCTCGGCCACGTTCGGTGGCGAAGTCTTGTCGATCGCTGCGGCGATCGCGACATTGGACAAGCTCGAGCGGGATGAGGTCGTGCCGCGGTTGTGGCGGCGCGGTGAAATGTTGCGTGACGCCGCCAATGCCACGCTGAGCCAGCGCGGGCTTGGCGAACTTGTCTCCTTCGGCGGCGAGGGATGGTGGCCGCGCATCAAATTTGGCGAGTTGCCAGTCGACAAGGACCTGATGGTCAGCCTAATGCGGCAGGAATTCTGCGCCAGGGGATTGCTGCTCGGCGCAAGCTTCAATCTCTGCCTGGCACATGACAATGAAGCCGTTGTCGCCGAAACGATTACCGCAATCGACGGCGCAGCCGGTGCGGTGCGTGAGGCCTTGGACAGTTCCGATCCGGCGGCGCATTTGCGCGGCGCCCCCGTGCAGCCGACTTTTTCCGTCCGATGAAAGTTGGCTTGCGTGCGGCGACAGCGTCCGACAGCCGCCTGTTCCACGATTTTGTGAACAGGCCAGATTCGCTCGCCAACAAGCGTGTCACCAAGGGACCGATCCCGTGGGAGGAGCATCAGGCGTGGTTCGTCCGCCGCCTGGACGATCCAGAATGTCGCATGTGGATAGTGATGGGAGACGACGAGCCCATCGGGCAGGTCCGGATGACGCGCGATTTGGAAGGCTGGGAAGTCGACATTTACGTCGTCGAGCAACATCGCGGCGGCGGGGTTGCGTGCACAGCGATTGGTCTGGCAATCGACGCGCTGCGCAAAGATCTAAACGATGCGGTCGTCGTCGCGCGCATCATGCTGCACAATCGCGCTTCGTGCCGGCTGTTCGAAAGCGCAGGGTTTCGGTTGGCGCGGCGCGAATCCGACCATCTCGTCTATATGAACTGAAGGAGTCGGCATGGTGACGCAACAAAGACGCATCGCGGTCATTGTCGCCCATCCGGACGACGAAATCCTCGGTTTTGGCGGTGTCATGTGCCGGCACGCCGAGGCAGGCGAGTCGGTGAGCGTTCTGTTTCTCGCGACCGGGTTGGCTGCCCGCAGCGCAGATGGGAAAGCCGACGCTTCTGCGTTAAAAAGGTTGCAAGATGATGCGCGCAAGGCGAACAAAGTCGTCGGTGTGGAAGACGTTGAGTTTTCCGACTGCCCGGACAACCGCATGGACAGCATGCCGTTGCTCGACGTCATTAAGCGGGTGGAGGCGTTCGTCGACAAGGTCGATCCGGCTGTCGTCTATACGCATCATCCGGATGATTTGAACGTCGACCACGAAGTGACGGCCCGCGCCGTGATGACAGCGTGCCGTCCTTTACCGGGCGTGCGCGCCCGCACGATCTATAGCGGCGAGGTGATATCATCAAGCGAGTATTCGTTTCCGCAGCGGCGCTTCGCGCCGAACACTTATGTCGGGATTGCGGAGCATCTCGCGCGCAAATGCGCCGCCTTGCAGTGTTACGGGAGTGAAGTTCGCGCCTGGCCGCACCCACGTTCGACGCAGGCCGTGGAAGCGCTTGCGCATCTGCGCGGTTCCGAGTGCGGGCTGGACGCGGCGGAAGCATTGTGTCTGTTGCGGGACGTGAAGCCGGACGTTTCGCTCCGCACATGAGCGCGCCCGCGCAATTACGGACCGCAGTCGTTTCGCTCGGCTTGGAACATCAATCCGAACAAGCGGTCAACGGTGCCCGCGGCGAAGCCCGCGATGCAGCGCCGACACAAGTGCAGATCCTACTTCTTTCGGCGGGTGATGGCTCCGTCGTCCTTGTCGGCGCCGACCTGATCTGGTTTGCGTCCGATCAGGCGCGGGTCTTGCGCGCAGAGATTGCCCGGCGCACCGGAGCGGCGGAGGAAAGGGTCGTCCTCTGCGCGACCCATACGCACGGCACGCCCAATCCCGATCGGCGTTTTGCATACGGAGAGTGGAGCGCGGCGTTGGTCGAAACTATTAATGCGCGGGTTCTGGAGGCCGTCGATCGGGCACTCGCGGTCAAAGCCGAGCCGGTGCACATCGTTCTCGGCCAGGCCGCCGCACCGGGTATTGCGATCAACCGGCGCCGAGCAGCGTGGCTACGCGACGGTCTACGCTTGCGGCGGCGGGTGCAGAACCTGCCCAATCCAGCCCGGCCGGTCGATGATCGCGTCACCGTGCTCGCTTTCTTGTCGGAGACCCACGACCGACCGGTCGCGCTCGCCGTCCACTTTTCCTGCCATCCGGTGGCTGACCCTGCCGACCGGCGAGGTGCCGACTTTCCAGGTTTCCTGCGGCAGGAACTTGGCCGCCGCTTCGGCGTGGAGACGCCGGTTCTATATCTGCAAGGATTTTGCGGCGACGTGCGGCCCGCTCTTTTGCACCGGCCACACGGACTCAAAGACTGGCTGGTTCAGCTCGTGATTGGAGACCGCTTTCGTCCTGCGCGGCGTGAGGATGCTGCCCGCATCGGTGCGCAACTAGCATCGTGCGTCGACACCGCGATCGGGCAGGCCAAACCGGTCGGATCTCTTGCGTTTACAGCATTACGTGAGCGGATTGCACTTACGGGTATCGACTATGCGCCGACGGGCCGGGACCTCGACGTGACGGTCTGGCGGTTTTCGGACGACGTGCGGTTGATTTTCGCCAGCGCGGAGATGCTCAGCGGGCTGGCGCCGGCGGCGGCGGACACGATCGCTGTTGGCTATGCCAATGGCATGGTTGGCTATGTTGCGCCAGCCGCTGATTACGCCGGCGGCGGCTATGAGATCGATGGATTTCTAGCGCGCTTCGGGCTTGCGAAGCGTTTCGATCCTGGAATTGGCGCAGCCTTCGCACGAATTGCGGCGCGAGCTTAGCCGCCAACCGGGCAGGGCGCATGCGTTCGGAACAGCCTGTCCCTTCGCGGCGTGTGCTCATCCTCGACGGCATGACGCAGAATGGTCTCGCCATGAGCCGATCGTTGGGTCGTGCCGGACACCACGTTGGCATCGTCGCGCGCCCGAACAGCGGCATCAGAGGCTTTCTCCGCAAGGCCTTGCGGTCCCGATTCATGCACGCCGTGCATGAACTCGACCTCGACGAGGCGGCCGATTCCTATCTGGCAGCGCTGCGCGACATCGTGAGCGCCGGTCACTACGACTATGTCATGGCGGCGGGAACGCGCGCTTATAACCGGCTTTCGCAGCTCAAATCCGAGCTAAGCGCGCTGACCAAGCCGCTGGTTGCCGATTGGAGCATGGTGGTGCGGTTGCACGATAAAGCTGACTTCATGCGGCTGGCCGTCGCCGAAGGGATGCCGGTTCCGCGAACCTGGGTGATCGGCAGCCGCGGCGATCTTGACCGCGCCGCCGCCGAAATCGATGGCCCCGTCATCGTCAAGTTGCGCGATAGCTTCGCGTCACGCGGCCTATGGACTTGCGCGCAAGGCGGCGAGGTGTTTTGCGCTGAATTCCTGCGCCGCTATCCTGATGTTGCGGTCGGCAAACCGGCGCCGGCCATCGTCCAGGAACGAATTCGCGGCAAGGTCCACGACGTCACGACACTGTGGCACCAGGGACGCGAGATCGCCAGCCTCAGTCAGTTGCGCCAGCTGACCGATTGGCTCGATGGCGGCTCGGGTATCGTCAACGTGACCAACGACCTGCCGGAAATTCGCGACGCGTCGCGCAGGTTGCTTGCGGGCCTGCAATGGGACGGGCCGTTGCAGCTCGAATGGCTGGAGGAAAAGGGAACGGGACGCTTTCTTCTGCTCGAAGCCAATCCTAAATTCTGGGGCACCACCCAGCTGAGCATTTCGGCCGGCCTCGATTATCCGGCCTGGTGGGTCGGGCTGCACGAAGGTGTCGAGCCCGACGTTGCGCCCTATCGGCGCGATCTCATGTTGCGCTGGATGGTAAAGGAAATTCGCACCGTGCTCACGGTTCCGGACAACAGGGCGCGCTTGCGGTTGGAAATCCGGGATTTCTTCGACCGGTTCCGGCATCGTCCGTGCATGACCGATGTCGATTGGCGCGATCCGCTGCCGAGCCTCTATGACTGGCTCATGTTGACGGTCGATCTCGTTCTGCGCGGCGGCATCGCTAAGACGCTGCGCGCCTACCGCAATCAAGTGGCGTAGCGGGGGCCGGCAAACCGGTATGGATGAGCAGCGATTGAAATCGGCTCGAGAGAGCGAGACTGGGCATCGTGGGCGCAATCGAGGTGACAGCCCCGAAGTGAGCATCGACATTCTACTCGACGCCAGGCCCGGCTGGAGCGCCGCTGCCGCGCCGGATCTCCATGTCCGATGGGCGGGCCATGGGTCGTTCGAAGGAGCCGCAATCCGCGCGGCCGCCGATGCGCTGGCGCTGTCGCAACGCCTGTCTGGCGCAAAGGATATTGCCGAGCGCGAACGGCTTCTGATGGCGATTGACGGCCATTTCGCACTCGTCATCCGCTCGCCCGAAGGCGTCTTGCTGGTCACGGACCGCGTGCGCAGCATTCCGCTGTTGGTTGCTCGAAACGGCGCGCGTTGCGCTGTCGGTGGCAGCATAATCGCGTTATGCCGTCATCTCGGCATCACCAGCCACGACCCGACTGGCGTCCTGCAATACGCCATGGCCGGCTACACGCTCGATGACCGGACAATCTATCAGAACGTCCATATCCTTCAGCCAGGCGAATGGCGTTTCATCGCGGCCGACGGCGAGGCCCGGCAGGGGCGCTGGTATCGCTATCAACCCTGGCGCGTCGATCCCAAGCAAGCGGACTGGCAACAGAGCTTGCTGGCCTGCAACGATGCACTCTTTGGCAAGCTGGTGCGCTCGCTCGACGGACGCCCTGTCATGCTTCCGCTGTCCGGCGGTTTAGACAGCCGTCTGGTCGCTTCGGCATTGCATCGTCACGGCCATCGAGCGGTTACCTGCTTCTCCTATGGCCATGCCGGTAATTTCGAAGCCGCAGCGGCGCGACAGGTGGCGGAGAAGCTCGGCTATCCCTGGTACTTCATCGAGCACGATACTTCGTTGGTGCGGCAGACACTCGCCAGCGATGATTTCCGCAATTATGTCGAGACCAGCGATACGGGTGCCGCGCTGCCGTTCTTTCAAGACTTCGCCGCGATTGCGAGCTTGCGCAAGCAGGGACTTGTTCCCGACGGTGCCATTTTCATCAACGGCAATTCAGGCGATTACATTTCGGGCAATCACGTCCCCACCAAGATTTACGACGCGTCTCCACTTGTTTCATGGGATGCACGCGCCGACCGCATCATTGCGGCGTTCTCGGCCAAACACTTCTCGCTGTGGCGCGACCTGCGCTCGCCGGCCAATGTTGCGACTATTGGCGCCGAACTCGCGCGGCTGATTGCACGCGATAGTTCTGCGCCATTGCCGGAAAATCTCGACTATGCCATCTGGGAAACGCTCGAACTCGATGCGCGGCAATCGCGTTTCGTCATCAATGGCCAGCGCATCTACGAGCATTTCGGCTATGGCTGGCGCTTACCGCTTTGGGACAACGACTATCTCGCGTTCTGGCAGGCGGTTCCACCCGCGCTTAAACGTGCGCAAAAGCTGTACCGCGACACGCTTCTGAACTCCGACTGGGGCGGCGTCTGGCGGTCGATCCCGCTCAATCCGCAGCGGCGCTGGCATCTGCCGCCGGCCGCGATGGCCCTTCGCCTTCTGGCCAAGGCCCTGTTCGCGCCTTTGCCGCGCCGCATGTGGTTGGAATTCGACCACCGCGTGTTTTCCTATTGGACGGTCGTGCTCGGTACGTATGCCGTACGGCCCTACCGCGACGTTCTGTTCGACAAGCACGGCGCACGCGGCCCCAACGCCTTTCGCTCGCTCGACCGGCTCATCGAGCATAGTGTCGCGGTGGACGCACTTTGGCCGACGCGGCACTGACGAGCAAAATGCCGATCGTCACCTTGCACATCGATATTGAAGGCGGCCATGGCGGCTCGTCGATCAGTCTTTACCAATTGCTCAAGCAGCTCGATCGCACGCGCATCAGCCCCGTGGTCGTGCACCGCCAGGCGGGGCCGGTCACGGAATGGTACCGCGAGCTCGGCATTCCGACTTATCACGTGACCGAAATCTGCTCGTTCGTCCCGCGCAGCACCAAGGCGCTGAAGAACTTCATCGCAACCTTGCCGCGAATGCGTCATCTAGACCGCGCGGCCCGGCAGATCGCCGACATCGTGCACAAACATGACGCAAAGCTCGTTCATCTCAACTACGAAGGCCTATTTTTGCTCGCCGATAAACTACGGCCATTGATCGATGTGCCGATCGTCAGTCATTCCCGCGCGCATCTGCCGGTTAGTCCCTGGGGGCGGTGGCTGGCGCGCAAGCTCGCTCAAAACATTCGCTACGTCTTCTTCATTTCGCCGCAGGAAGAGCAGCGTTGGGCCGAGCTCGCGGGTGCGCAGGTGCCCGGCGAAGTGATTTGGAACATCGCGCGCGATCCGCTGCCGCGGCAGGCCTTCCCCGATCGGCCGGAGGTTCTTTACCTCGGCAACATCGCCTGGTCGAAAGGCACCGACCGCCTGATCGATGTCGCGCTTGCTTGCAGGAAGCGCGGAATGTCGCCGCTGACGTTCGCAATCTACGGTGAATTCGCGTCTTGGCGATCGCTTCGAGGCTGAGATCGCGCGTCGGATCAAGAACGAAAACATTGGCGATTGGGTCGAACTGCGGGGAAAGATTGCTGACCCAGCGCCAATACTGGCGCGCGCTTTCGCGCTGTTAAGGCCCTCGCGCGAGAGCGATCCCTGGGGACGCGACGTCATTGAGGCAGCCATGGCCGGCGTGCCAGTGCTGGCAACAGGTCGTTTCGAGGGTGTCGTGCAGACAGGGGTCAATGGTTATCTGGTCGAGCCCTTCGATGCGGATCAGTTTGCCGCGCGCCTCGATTACTTGCGCTCGGATACGCAGTTGTGGACACGTATGAGCAATGCCGGGCAGGAGCTCGGCCGCGCGCGCTTCGGCGGTAGCAAGCAAACCGAACAATTTACCATCGTCGTTGAGCGGCTCGTCCGCCAGACCGCGGACGTTGCGGCCTAGAACGCAATCTCAGCATTATGACCGAACTGCGATATGCCGGTAGTGAACCGATCACCGTTGTCTTCGTTCTACCGGACAACAATGCAGGCGGGGCGCAGCGGGTCATGTTGAATTTTGCCGCTGCCCTCGACCCGCGACAGTTCTCCGTGGATGTCATCATCGTTTGCAGGGCGGGACAACAGGCGCTCGATTTGCCGCCGAATCTTCGCGTCACGCAACTCGATGCTCCGCGCCTGTTGCGCGGTTTGCCGAAACTGGTCGCTACGTTGAACCGGCTCAAGCCGCGCATTGTCGTTTCGGTTATGGGCTATCTGAATTTGATGCTTCTGGCGGCACGACCGTTACTGAATGGGTCGATGCGTTTCGTTATTCGCGAAGCGAACGCTTTGTCAGCGACCGCGCAAACTTTGCCGCGCTGGCTACCGGCGCAGTGGCTGTATCGTTTGTTGTATCCACACGCTGCCGCGATCATCGCACCCACGGCAGCCGTGCAGGCTCAGCTCAAGGCCGCTGTTCCGCGCGCCAAGACAATTTCAGTCATTCCCAATCCTGTCGACGAACAAGCCTTGCGGCAGTGTGCGAGTGGCCCGCTTAGCCCGCGCGGGAATGGTGTCGTCATGGTCGGCGCGGGACGCCTGACCGCGCAGAAGGGTTTCGATCGTCTGCTCGACATCATGCCATCGCTTCCCGCCGATACGCGGCTTGTCATTTATGGCGAAGGCGAGGACCGCGCCGCGCTGTCGCGCAAGATCGGTGCGCTTGGACTTGAAAAGCGCGTGACCTTGGCGGGATACAGCACGGCGCTGCCGGCGGCGCTCGCGGGCGCCGATGTCTTCGTGCTGCCGTCGCGCTGGGAAGGCTTGTCCAATGTCAGCCTGGAGGCCCTGGCACTCGGTACTCCGGTCATCGCCTCGATGGAAGCGGAACTCGACGAGGTGGCGGTCGACGCGTCGCCCGGGGCAGTGACCATCGCGCCGATGGGCGCGGCTTTCAAAGCCGCACTGACCAGCGTTGCGGCTGGCGAAGACCGTCGTGGACCGCGGCCTAGCCTGCTGCCGGTGCGCTACCGGCTCGATAGCGCGGTGGCAGAATTTGCCGCGCTCTTGGTGGGCGTGGCGGTGGCGCCGGCCTGATATGGCGAAACTTTCTTATCTCCTCACCCTCACTCCGCTCGAAACCTGGCGGCTTGCGCGCCACCGCCTCCCGCTTCTTCGCGGCGGGCCGGCCTGGACGGCCGATGAGCTTTTGTCGTCCGCCAAATACGCGCGCGGCATTCGCTTCGCCGAGCTTTTGCTGCGGCAGGAAGCCGTCGTCCGCCGGCACAGGCCTTGGGAGCCACTCGATTTTTCCGGCCGCCGGGTCGTCGAAGTCGGCTGCGGTCCGCTCGCCGGCTTCGGTCCTCTGGCGATTTTCTGCGGCGCCAGCGCTTTGAAAGCGCGGAGCCGGAATGGGACGGCAACTTGTTCTTCAGCGACGCCGTCGCGGAAAAATATCTGCGGGTTTTTCACGCCGATCTCGTCGCGCTTTATGGTGAGCGCATGAGCTTTGCGGATTTCAAGCAAGCACTGTCGGAACGATTGTCAATCCACCGCTCGGGCTTTCAAGATTCGCCGATTGCCGGACCGGTCGACATTGTACTGTCGCAATCTTGTCTGGAACACGTCTTTCCGCTCGATGCGACGATCGAAAAGCTGGCTTCAATCCAGACGCCGCAGACGCGCTTTCTGCATCTTGTCGATTTCGGCAATCATTACCCGACGGTCAATCCATTCGAGGGCCTCTATGCGCAACCGCCGCACGATTATATTGCGCGGCGCGGCAAAGCGATCAATCTGAAACGCGCACCGGACGTTCTGGACCTGTTCGTGCGCCAGGGTATTCCCGCTCAATCGATCGCGTCCCGCGTGCTTCCCGGCCGGCCTGACAGCACCATCCATCCATGGTGGCGTGAGCGTTACGATGACCTGACGCTATCAACGCAGCTTGCTCTTGTTGTCGGTCCAACGGCATGACGGGTGTCATGCACGTCATTACCGGCCTTGGAACGGGCGGTGCCGAGACGATGCTCGTGCAACTCGCTGTTGCGCTGCAGGCCCGAGGCCAGTCGCAGCATGTGGTGAGCTTGACCGCGCATGATGCGCTTGCCGCCGATCTGCGAGCGGGCGGTGTCGAATTTACGATGTTGAACGCGCGGTCTCTGGCGTCGCTGGCGGGTGCAATCGCCGGACTGGCGCGGGCCGTGAATCGAATGCGGCCGGCGATCCTTCAGGGCTGGATGTATCACGGCAATATCGCCGCGACTTTGTCCCACTATGCTTGCGCCGGCCGGATTGACCGTAAGTTGTTCTGGAATTTGCGCGCCTCCAATATGGATGAGGAGCGCTACGGGCGGATTTTGTGGCTGAGCAAAATGTTGTCGCGCGCGCCGCAGCTTATCATCGCGAATTCAGAAGCCGGCGCCGCATTTCATCGGGAACGCGGGTTTAATCCGAAGCGGTTCCAGGTGATCGATAACGGCGTCGATACGACGAAGTTCAAGCCAGATGCGGCGGTCCGCAAGACGTTGCGCGCCGCGTTTGACATTGCCGACGGCGCGGTCGTTGTCATTCATATCGCGCGCGTTGACCCCATGAAGGATCACGCGAATTTCCTCGCTGCCATGAGCCGGTTACCGCAGGTGCAGGCCATCCTGGTTGGCAGCGGGACGCAGACGCTTGCCCTACCGAACAATGTTCGCGCGCTCGGACCCCGCGACGACATCGCGCAACTGCTGACCGCCGCCGACATCATCGCGTCAACGTCGGCCTTCGGTGAAGGATTTTCTAACGCCATCGCTGAGGGCATGTGTGCAGGCCTCGTTCCGGTTGCCACCGACGTTGGCGACGCGCACCGGATCGTCGGCGACACCGGTGCCGTCGTGCCGCCGGCCAGCCCCGACGCGTTCGCGCAGGCGCTTGCCGCAATGGCGTCGCTTTCGCCAAGGCAGCGCGCGCAGAAGGGTGCGGCGGCGAGGGAGCGGATTATCTCACACTTCAATCTTGGTGCGGCGATCGATCGCTATTTTCAGCTCTACGCCGGGGCCTCTCGAGACCTCGGCATATAAGGGCAGTCTGGTGAAAGCGGTGATCGCGCCCCTCAAAACCAATAAACTATTCTGGATCCTTGCGCTCGCACTGATCGTGCGCCTGCTTGTCATCCTGTTGCTGCCAGATCAGCATTTTCCCGATAGCGGCTCCTATCGGACGGCCGGCGAGGAATTCCGTCATTGGCAGTTGATGGAAAACAGCAATATCATGCCGCTCTATCCGCTGCTGGTCGCTATCGTCGGCGACGGCTGGGGACAAAAGCTTGCCGATCTTGCGCTGTCGGTGGCGGCGGTCTGGCTTGCTTATGCAATAGCGTTGCGCATCTATCGCGATGAGACGATTGCGCTGGTCGCCGCGTTGTTTTGCGCGTTATGGCCGCATTTTGCGTTCTTTGCGGCGGTTGGACTTACGGAGACGTTGTTCATCGCTTTGGTTCTTGCGGCATTCTTGTGCCTTTACGATCAACGTTTTTTTCTCGGCAGCGTGTTCCTGGTTTTGGGAATATTGACGCGGCCGGCGATCGATTTTCTCGCGCCGGTTCTTATCGTGGTCTTTGCGGCCGTGCTTCACAAAGAGCGACTCGGCATCGTCGCCAAAAGGCTGCTCACCTATGTGGTCGTCTACGTCGCGCTCATGTCGCCGTGGTGGATCTATAATTACGCGCGCTATGGCCAGTTTGTGCGGCTCGATCTGGGGGGCGGGATGGTGCTCTACACCGGCAACAATCCGATGAATGTCAGCGGCGGCGGCGTCGCGCCGAACGATGCCAATATTATGCCCTTTTTCGAAAATCAAGGACGCCGTCGCGCGTAATCAGGCATTCGAGCGCGCGGCGATCAAATATATCGAAGGATCAATCCTGGCGCATGGTCGCTATGATGCCGGTGAAATTTTCGCGGCTTTGGCGGCCGTGGCCTTATGCCGACGAGTATCAAAACGGCTGGCTCATCTTTGTCTCGGTGACGAGTGCGCTGACGGCCTTTTGTCTTGCTTTGTTGGGCGTGACGTTCACATTGCGGACACATTGGGTGCCGCTGCTGCCGTGTTTTGTCTACTTCGCTTTTCTCACCGCGGTTCACATGGTCACAATTGGCTCGGTGCGTTATCGCATTCCGCTGGAGCCGATCGTGCTTATTCTCGCGGCCGCGGGGCTGGTTGAGCTCTTGCGGCGTATCGCGTTTGGCCGGCGCTTGCTGGCGCCTTTGTCTCCGGGCGCTAGAATAGGTCGCGACGTGGTCTATCCGGCGTTCATGGCGGCGCGCGACCGCGCCAATCTGGCGCTGCCTTTGTTCTGTCTCGCCGCCGTCGTCGCCAACCAGGCGGTGTTCCGTCTCGGCGCCATGTCGCCTGTGTGGGCGCTCGATTCTACTGTTACGATTGCATCGTTGTATTGGCTTGCGCCGCAATTCGACAAACCGGGCGGTCAGCCGCGCTGGAGCCGCTCCGCGCCGTCAATGTGTTCATCGCGCTTGTCGTGTTGGGGCCGTTGCTGGCCGGCTTTCGTCCTCGGCTGGAATCGGGAATTTCCGTTCAGTGGCGATACTTGGTTTCACGTCGGCCAAAGCTATCGGATGGCGTTCTGGTGGCTGTCGCCGCGTCGCCAGCGCAAGTCGTGAAAGTGCCGACGCTTGACGACGTTCGCAATCTCTTGAGCGTATCCTTTGGCGCTGCTGACGTCGCGGGCCGTTCTGTTGGCGGCAATTGCTGGCGTGACCGCGGTCCTTTATCGCCGTTGGCGTAGTGTCGCGCTTGTCTTTGCCACCGCGCGATCGTTGCGTGGGGCTGCATGGAGGCGACGATCTTCTTGCGCTATCCGGGCGCGTTACCTGATCGATTTGCCGTTTCTTGGCCCGGCCTTTGCGCTTGCACGATATCGAATTGGCCGGCCGGCTGTCGAATGTCTGCGCGGCGCTATGCTGGCTTTTTGTGCTGCGGCCTTGGCTGATCGGACGCTGGCCGGATCTCCGTATTTTGCCGGTGGCGTTGCTGCTGTTTTGGCAGAAGGACATCATCTACTATTTCGATTCCGTCTATCTCGAGCCGTGGGGCATCGTCTTGGCGTTGCTGGCGGTCGAGGTCTTGCTCGAGAAGGGGACGAAGCGGCTGCCGATGGCCTGTTTGCTCATTGGAGCGGCGGCGACGTGAAAGAGCCGTTCATCCTGGCGTTGCCATTTATGTGGCTGGCGGGTGCGCCCTGGCGGTGCACATGGCGCGAAATCGTGCGGCTTTCCGCGGCCGCGGTCGCCGCCGGCGTCGCCATTCGTGATTTATTTCGCGGCGCGCAAGAGCATCCCACTCGCGGACATGGAAAGCAATCGCTCGGTTGCAGCTTGCGGTGTCGGTGACCGGTCTTGAACGATATATGAGCGGGTTTGCCAAGCAGATGAGCATCGCGTTTCCGGATCGAGCGGGTTGCTGGCGGTCGCGGCCTTGCTTGCTTATTGCCGTTATGTTGTGGTGGCGTCCGCGGGACGACGGCTTGCGCTTGCGAGCATCACGCTCGCGGGCTGCTGATCGCGTTGCTGTTCGCGTTCGACGCAAACTCGCTGCGATGGGCCGGCTATTTCCGCTTTATATGTATTCGATGCCGTTTCTTGCTGGCGGTGTCATGTTGCTTGGCGAGACCGTGCAGCCGCGCTGGGCGCTGGTGCTTGCCGCCGTAATCCTGTTGCTGCAGGCACCGAGCGCCTATACCGCAATCGCCCGCGCGGCCGGTCCGGCCAGCGGCGCGTAATTTCGTCGAATATTACGATTCACCCATCGTATTTCCGATCAAGGCGTTGACTGCCGAGGCGCGGCGCGCCGGCGTGCTGCCGCAGCGGAATCCCAGTCACAGCCGACCTCGTCGACGGGACGATACGTTCGTTGCCAGGTTCGAATATCAACTACGGCCCGCTCGGAACGTTGTATTGCGAGTGCGGTCCCGATCACCCAATGTCCTCGCGCTTTTTGTCCGCTTCACGAACATGTCGGCGTCCGCTCGCCACCGCCAAACTATCTCCCGGCGGCACGGGCCGGCACCTGGCAGAAAACAAACGCGCAACGGCCAGCCTGCCTCGCCGCCCTCAAGCGCAGTTGCGGTCACGTCTTTACGCGCACCGAAGGCGGCGAGCTGGTCGGTGCGCTGGGGACCCTGAAATGCACCGACGCCGCATTGTTCGCCGCGCGCTTGACATGGCAACGCTTGCATCGCAGGAAGCAGCACGCGACCGGATACTTGCCTCCTGAATGTACTCACCAACGCAAGATTGCCGTGATTGGCCTCGGCTATGTCGGCCTGCCGGTGGCCGTCGCCTTCGCGCGCGCGGGCGCTCCGGTCATCGGCTTCGACATAGACCGCAAACGCATCGAGGAGCTGCGTAGCGGCTATGACCGTACGTGCGAGGTCGAGACGGCGGACCTGAAACAGCCGACGCTGCGCTACGAAGATGATTCAGCCGGTCTTACAGAAGCGGACTTCTACATCGTCACCGTGCCGACGCCGATCGACAGCGCGCGCAAGCCCGATCTCGGAGCCGTCATGGCGGCGACGGCAACCGTTGGCGGCGTGCTCAAGCGCGGCGACATCGTCGTCTACGAATTGACCGTCTATCCGGGCACCGTCGAAGAAGAGTGCCTTCCGGCCCTTGAGTTGAAATCTGGCCTCGCGGGCGGGCGCGACTTCACCGTCGGCTATTCGCCCGAGCGCATCAACCCGGGCGACAAGATCCACCGCTTCGAATCGATCACTAAAGTCGTCGCCGGGCAGGATGCCCGCACACTCGATATCATCGCCGATGTCTACGGCTCGGTGGTCAAGGCCGGCATTCACCGCGCGCCTTCGATCAGGGTGGCCGAAGCGGCCAAGGTCATCGAGAATACACAACGCGATCTCAATATCGCCTTCATGAACGAGCTGTCGGCGATTTTTCATGAGCTTGGCGTCGATACCGGCGACGTGCTTGCCGCCGCCGGCACCAAATGGAATTTCATCAAGTTCGAGCCCGGACTGGTCGGCGGCCACTGCATCGGCGTCGATCCGTACTATCTGACCTACCGCGCCGAGAAGGCCGGCTATCATCCCGAAATCATCCTTGGCGGGCCGGCGCATCAACGACGGCATCGGTGAGCGGGTGGCGCGTGAATGCATGCGCGCGCTGTTGCAGCGCGGATGCGCCAACCCGACGGTGACGGTTCTCGGCATGACCTTCAAAGAGAACGTGCCCGACATCCGCAATTCGAAAGTGATCGATATCGTGCGCGCGCTGGGGCGCGTCGGCGTCAACGTGCAAGTGCACGATCCGCTCGCCTCGCCGGAGGAAACCTTCCACGAATACGATGTCACCCTGACGGCAATGGAATCGCTGCGTCCGAGCGATGCCATCATCCTGGCCGTCGCGCACAAGGAATATGTGGCAGAAGGCTGGTCACTGATTAAGCGGCTGCTCAAGCAGGGGGAGGGTATCGTGTTCGATATCAAGTCAAGGCTTGACCGTACGCACAAATCGGAAGGGATCGATTTGTGGCGGCTCTAGTCGTTTCCAGTCCGGCACGGACCTGAAGCATGTCTGACAGCCCCATCCTCGTCACCGGTGCCGCCGGATTCATCGGTTTTCACATTTCGCGCCGGCTTTTGGACGACGGTCGACCCGTCGTCGGCCTCGACAACTTGAACGACTACTACGATCCGAAATTGAAACAAGCGCGCCGCGCCGAGCTCGAAAAATCGAGCGGATTTCAATTCGTCAAACTCGACCTTGCCGATCGCGCCGGAATGGCCGCCTTGTTTGCAAAGCACCGCTTTTCCCGTGTGGTGCATATGGGAGCCCAGGCCGGCGTGCGCTATTCGCTGCAAGATCCGAACGCCTATGTCGACGCCAATCTGGTCGGCTTTACCAACATTCTCGAGGGGTGCCGGCATCACGGCTGCCAGCATCTCCTGTTTGCCTCGTCGTCATCCGTCTATGGCGCCAACACGCACATGCCCTTTTCGGTGCACGACAATGTCGATCATCCGCTCAGCCTCTATGGTGCCACCAAGAAGGCGAACGAACTGATGGCGCATGCCTACGCGCATCTGTTCCGCTTGCCGACGACGGGCCTTCGCTTTTTCACCGTCTATGGGCCATGGGGCCGGCCCGACATGGCGATGTGGCTTTTCACGTCCGCCATTCTCGAAGGCAGGCCGATCAAGGTTTTCAATCACGGAAAGATGCAACGTGATTTCACCTATATCGACGACATCGTGGAATCGATCGTCAGGCTTGTCGATCGTATCGCGGCGCCAAATCCGCAATGGAACGCGGATGCGCCTGATGCAGGCTCAAGCAATGCGCCGTGGCGCATCTATAACATTGGAAACAACAAGCCGATCCAGTTGATGGACCTTATCAGCACGCTCGAACAGGCGATCGGCAAAATGGCAATCACCGAAATGCTGCCGATGCAGCCCGGCGACGTGCAGGCGACTTATGCCAATGTCGATGACCTCATGCACGATGTCGATTTTCGGCCATCCACGCCGATCAAAACCGGCGTTGCACGTTTCATCGAATGGTATCGCCGCTATCACGGCTTGTGATGTCACGAACATCGGCATGAGTTTTCCATGACCTTCCGGTTGCCGCTGACGGCGAACTTGCTCGGCGAAAAGGAGATTGCCGCCGCCAAGGCCGTGCTCGATTCCGGTTTTGTCACCATGGGCAAGTTGTGTGCCCGGTTCGAGCAGGAATTCGCGGCCTATCTCGGCGTCAAGCACGCGGTCATGGTCAATTCCGGCTCCTCGGCCAATCTGCTGGCATTGTTCGCGCTCGCAAATCCGCTGCTGGCGCCGGACGGCGGCCGCCGCCGGCTGGCGCCGGGCGACGAAGTGATCGTGCCGGCATTGTCCTGGTCGACCACCATCTGGCCGGTGCTGCAGGCCGGCGCAACGCCGGTCTTCGTCGACTGTAATCCGGAGACGCTGCAACTCGAGCCTGCCGCCGTCGCCGCCGCCGTCACCCCCAGGACCGCGGCGATCGTCGTGGTGCACGTGCTGGGTGGCGCCTGTAATGTGGCTGAGATCGGCCAGCTCGCGCAGGAGCGGGGGCTCTGGTTGATCGAGGACACCTGTGAGTCGCTGGGCGTTGCCTGGGACGGCCGCAAAGTCGGCGCCTGCGGCGATATCGGCACCTTCAGTTTCTATTTTTCCCATCACATCACGACCATCGAAGGCGGCATGGTCGTCACCGACCATCCGCAGCTTGCCGATTTGTTGCGGTCGATGCGCTCGCATGGCTGGTCGCGCGCCATGAGCAATGCGGACGATTTTGCCGCGCAATTTCCCGACATCGATCCACGTTTTTTGTTCGTGACCACGGGCTTCAATGTGCGACCGAGCGAGATCAATGCCGCGATCGGGCTCGAGCAGATCAAACGCCTCGACGGCTTCAACGCCCGGCGGCGGGAGATCGCGGCGCGTTTCGACCGCGGCTTCGCCGGCTTGCGGGAAAGCGGCGACCTGCAGCTCGTCCGTTCCGACCCGCGCTGCCTGGCGGCCCCATTCGGCTATGCGGTGCTGTGCCGCACGCCGAAGGCGCGCCAATCCTTCCGCCAACATCTGGAGGCCTCCGGCATCGAGACGCGGCCGATCATCTGCGGCAATATGGTGCGCCAGCCCGCCTTCAGGCACCTGCCGCATCGGGTGAGCGGGAGCCTTGCCGGCGCTGACCGGGTGATGGATTGCGGCATCTATTGGGGCCCGCATCCGGGCATGTCCGACGGCGACGTTGATACGGCCATCGGCATTGTGAATGCGTTCTTTGAACGCGGCGGGCGTTAGCGCTTTAATTGCGGCCATGATGGACCAGCAGGCCCAAATTCTCATCACCGGGGCGAGCGGCATGGTCGGCTGCTCGCTGGTCGCGCGCTTGCGCCGCGACGGCTACGACAAGCTGCTGACGCCGTCGTCGCGCGAGGTCGATTTCCGCGATCAGGCGGCGGTCGAGCGATATTTTTCCAAACAAAAAATTGATTTCGTTTTTCATCTCGCCGGCCATATCGGCGGCATCGGCGCCAGCGTGACTTACCCGGTGGAATTCCTGTACGAGAACATGATGATCTCTTTGCACGGCATCAACGCCGCGCGCCGTGCCGGCGTGAGCAAGCTGCTTTATCTCAGCAGCTCCTGCGTCTATCCGCGCGAGTGCCCGCAGCCTATGAAGGAAGACGATATTCTCACCGGCGCCTTCGAACCGACCAACGAGGGCTATGCCATTGCCAAAGTCGCGGCGATGAAGCTGTGCGAATACTCCAACCGCGAATACGGCACCAATTTTATCAACTTGATGCCGTGCAATCTTTACGGTTATGGCGACCACTTCGAGCCGGAAAAATCGCACGTCGTTTCCGCACTGATCTACAAATTCTACGAAGCCAAGCGGCAGAACCTTACCGGCGTCGAAGTCTGGGGCACCGGCACCACGCGGCGCGAACTCCTGTTTGTCGATGATCTTGCCGACGCCATGCTCTTTTTCATGAATGAAGTCGATGCTGATGCCATCGGCTCCTTCGTCAATATCGGTCTCGGCGAAGACATCGCCATCCGAGATCTCGCCACGACGATCAAGGACATCGTCGGCTATTCCGGCGAGATCGCCTTCGATGCCAGCAAGCCGGACGGCATGCCGCGCAAGCTGATGGACGTGTCGCGCGCGGCCCGGCTCGGCTGGCGCGCTAAAGTGGGAATTCCCGAAGGGCTAAAGCTTACCTACGACTGGTTCCTGCACAACGTCGCTGCCGAAGCGGGGCCGCCATGACCGCGCGGTTGACGAGCACGCTGCTGCTGCCGACGCTGAACGAAATCGAAGCGGCACGGGTCGTCATTCCGCGGATCAAGCGCGACTGGGTTGATGAAATCCTCGTGCTCGACGGCGGCTCGACCGACGGCACCATCGAATTCATGCGCGGGCAGGGGCTCACCGTTTTGACGCAGGGGCGCGGCGGTTACGGCCGCGCCATGGCCCACGGGCTTTCGCAGGCCAAGGGCGACATCATCGTCGAGTTCACACCGGACGGTAACTCGATCCCTGAAGACATCCCGCGCATTATCGCCAAGATCAACGAAGGCTACGATTTGGTCATCGGCTCGCGTTATCTCCAAGGCGCACGCAGCGACGACGACGACTGGCTCACCGCCTTGGGCAATCGGCTGTTCACCGCCGCCGTCAATATCCTGTTCCGCGCGCGCTACACCGACGTGCTGGTTGGCTTCCGCGCCTTTCGGCGCGAGGCCGCTCTCAAACTTGATCTCGATGCGCCCGGGCTCAGCTGGCCCTGCCAGAGCTCCATGCGCTTTGCCCGCGCCGGGTTGCGGGTGGGCGAAATTCCGGCTAACGAACCCAACCGGATCGGCGGCGAACGGAAGATGCGGCCGTTCAAGACGGGCTGGGAAATCGTCAAACTCATTCTCAGGGATTTTGTCGGCTTCCGGCCGCAAAAAGCGAGTTAGCATGTCGTCCGCCGCCGGCGCCTTGATCGAAAAGCCTTACAAGCTGCTGCAGCGCTGCAAGGTTTGCGGTTCGCCGGCGCTGACCGACGTCATCGCGATCGCGCCGCAGTTCCTCTCGCCCACTTTCACGCGCGACAATGCCGAGGAGGGCGAGCTCGCAAAAATCCGCGTGCCGCTGACCATGACGTTGTGCGACCGCGGCAAGAACCCCGACGGCTGCGGATTGTTGCAGTTGCGCGAAGAGGTCGAGCCGGACCTCCTGTATCGGCGCTATTTCTACCGTTCGGCGACCAGCGAGACGATGCAGAATGACTTGCGCGAGGTGATCGCCGACATCCGTTCGCGCCTCGCGTTCACGGCCGGCGACATCGTTGTGGACATTGGCGCGAACGATTGCACCACGCTTGGTTTTTATCCCGCGGACCTCAAGCGCGTCGGCTTCGAGCCGGCGCGCAACATCGACTGGTCGGGCGTCGACAAGTCCATCACCATCATCAACGACTATTTCAATGCCGCCGCGTTCCGTCGCCAGTTCGGGGATGCCAAGGCGCGCGCGGTCGGCTGCAACGCTATGTTCTACGACCTGCCGGACCCGAACGGTTTTACGGCGGAAGTCAAAAGCATCCTGGCGCCGGACGGTCTGTGGTGCATTCAGCTCAGTTACCTGCCGTTCATGCTGACCAATATGAACTTTTATGACATCTGCCACGAGCATCTTTCCTATTACTCGCTTGCCGCGCTGCAGAAACTGATGGAGCGCAACGGGCTCGTGGTGGTCGATGCCTCGACCAACGCCGTCAATGGTGGCAGCTTGCGCGCCTTTATTGCGCATGCCGAGAACCCGGCGATGCAGACGTCTGCCGGGCGCGACAATCTCGCCAAACTGGCCGCCGCCGAGAAGGAATTGAAGCTGGAAGATCCGCAGACCTTCCGCGCCTATTTCGAAAAGATCGAGGATTTGTCGCGCCGCGTGCGCGGCTATCTCGACGCCGAGCTCAAAGATGGCAAGCGCGTGTTCGGTCTCGGTGCTTCGACCAAGGGCAACGTGCTCCTGCAACTGTTCGGCATCACCAAGGAAATGATGCCCTTTATTAGCGAACGCAATCCGGAGAAAGTGGGCTTGCGCACGCTCGGAACCGATTTCGAGCTTGTCTCGGAAGAGCGTGCGCGCGAACTCAAACCCAGTACGATGCTGGTGTTGCCCTGGTACTTCAAGAAAGAAATCGTGGCACGCGAGCGCGGCTATCTGGAACAAGGTGGCAAGCTTCTCATTCCCATGCCGCACGCCCACGTCGTTACCGCGCAAGGAGAAATCGCGCTGTGAAGCGGGCGCTCATCTCCGGCGTCACCGGCCAGGACGGCTCTTATCTGGCCGAGTTCCTGCTTGAAAAAGGCTACGAGGTGCACGGCATCATCCGCCGCTCATCCTCGTTCAACAGCGGCCGCATCATCCATATCTTCCAGGACCTGCATGAACGCGATCCGCGGTTCTTTCTGCACTATGGCGATCTCGCCGACAGCAGCCGTCTGGAAAAGCTGATCGAGATCGCGCAACCGGACGAGGTCTATAACCTCGGCGCGCAGAGCCATGTGCGCGTGTCGTTCGATGAGCCGGTCTACACGTCCGACATCGTCGCCATGGGCACGCTGCGTTTGCTCGAAGCCATCCGCAATGTCGGCGGCATCCAGACCGTCAGGTTCTACCAAGCGTCGAGCTCGGAGATTTACGGGCAGGTCAAGGAAAGCCCGCAGACGGAGACGACGCCGTTCCACCCGCGCAGCCCCTACGCCTGCGCCAAGGTCTTCGCCTTCTATCAGGTGCAGAACTATCGCGAGGCCTATGGCCTGCATGCCTCGAACGGTATCCTGTTCAATCACGAAAGCCCGCGGCGCGGCGAAACCTTCGTGACCCGCAAGACGACGCGTGGCCTCGCGCGCATTCTCGCCGGCAAGGACAAGAAGCTTTATCTCGGCAATCTCGATGCCGAGCGCGACTGGGGCTACGCCAAGGACTATGTCGAAGCGATGTGGCTGATGCTGCAGCAGGACCAGCCCGACGACTACGTTATCGCGAGCGGCGAAAAGCACAGCGTGCGCAGCTTCGTCGACAAGGTGTTCTCGACCGTTGGCCTCGACTGGAACGACTATGTCGAATTCGACGCCCGTTACTTGCGTCCGACCGAAGTCGACACGCTGCTCGGCGATTCATCGAAGGCGCGCAAGATACTGGGCTGGCAGCCGCGTACCAGTTTCGACGAGCTTGTCCGTATCATGGTGGAAGCCGATCTCGCTGCGGAAGGCCAACTCCACCATTTGAAAAAGAAGCCGGCGCAAGCCGCAGGCTAGCTGTCGAGGGCGGGGACCGGGCCCGCTTTGCGTTCGGTGCGGTTGACGGTGAGGATCCACACGAGACCGCCGATCATGCCCACCGTCAGGAAGCCTGCGCCAAACAACAGCGAGATGATCAAGCCGTCGCTCTGGGCGAGGCCGGCATAGGAAAATGCCGCGACCATGGCGCCTTCGCGCACGCCCCAGCCGGCGACCGAGATCGGCACGACGGTCACCAGGATGACCGGCGGCACCAGGAATACACTGTAGAGGAGCGGAAAATCCGCGTGCACCGCGCGTGCCGCGCACCAGCCGGCCAGCGCGCTCATCAAATGGATGGCGATCGACAGCGTGAAGATCGAAGCGGCAAGGCGCGGTGAGCGCAGCATCGATGCCGCAACAGACGCCATGGCGGCGAGGTGGCGGGTCGCCGACCAGCGCTGCAGGATGTGCAACCGTGGCGAGGCCAGACCAACAAAGACGATGCCGCCAGCCACGACGCCGAACCCGATCAACAGCAAAGCCCCCCGGCCGACCGGATTGCTGATCAGCCTGAGTGTCCACGGCAGACAGACGACCACCAGGACGGCCAGCGCGAAAACGCCGATGACGCGATCGATGAAAACCGAGTAGCCCGCCGCCCGCCAATTCGCTTTCTTGCCCAACAGCCAGATGCGCATCGCATCGCCGCCAACGCTCGACGGCAGCGTCTGGCTGAAGAAGGCCCCGATCAGATTGAATCGATATGTTTCGGGCAAAGCGAGTTCCGCGCCGCAGCGATGGATGATTTGGCGCCACCGGACGGATAAGACGAATAGCTGAACGAACAGCAAAATGAGTCCGAGCCCAATCCAGCCGGGATCGATCTGGCTGAGGCGTCCCGCCACTGCAGCGACGTCGACCGTGCGCAGAGCGAGGTAAAGCAGCAGGCCGGAGACGGCGGCCTTTATCAGCAGGGAAAGCGCCTTGCGCATAGCGGTTCCTGGAATTGCGTGCAGGCTTCGCCTGGGACGCAATTCGGTGCCGGGTCGGTGCCTCGGAGTCAAGCTGCTGGCGCAAAACGTCAGTTTCCGCATTTGATCAGGTCGGCCGCGGCCCTATAGTAGCCGCGAAATGCGGACTGCGAAGGATCGAAACCCCATGGCTACCCCGACACTGGCGACGCTGAAGGTCAAGCTGTTCACCGATGGCGCCGACAAGGCGCAGATTGTCGAGATGGCCAAGCAGCCTTGGATCGCCGGCTTCACCACCAATCCGTCGTTACTGAAAAAGGCCGGCGTGTCCGATTACGAAGCCTATGCACGCGACCTCGTCGCCGCCGTGCCGGATCGCCACATCTCCTTCGAGGTGTTCTCTGACGACATCCCCGAAATGGTGGCGCAGGCGCGCGTAATTACGGCTTGGGGGAAGAACATCTACGTCAAATTGCCTGTCACCAATACGCGTGGCGAGCCCTTGTTCGATGCCGTGCGCGCGCTTTCCCGCGACGGCGTCAAGATCAACATGACCGCCATCTTCACCGCCGACCAGGTCGCCCGCGCGATCGACGCGCTCGATGGCGGCGCGCCGGCCTGCGTGTCCGTGTTCGCCGGACGCCTGGCCGATTTCGGCATCGACTATCGCCCGCTCATGCAGGATGCCGTTGCGCGCGCGCGCAAGACCAAGACCATCGAGATCATCTGGGCCTCGACCCGCGAAGCCTTCAACGTGGTCGAGGCGGACGCCATGGGTTGCCACATCATCACCGCGCCGGCCGATGTGCTCAAGAAGCTGCCCGCGCTCGGCACGAAAACAGACGCCGAGTTGTCGCTCGCCGCCGTACAGGCCTTCCGCGAAGACGCCATTGCCGCCGGCCTGCGGCTCGACGCGTCGGCGTCACGAGCGGCCGAATAGCCGACGCCGTTGGCTGGCCGTCACCTGTAACGCATTGACTCAAAACGTGTTCGCCGTGTTTTTCCGGGGCCGTCGCCTGCCGGCGCGCCGCATGCTAGGGAAAGTGAAAGACGGTCGAGACGGCCTGGGGATGACGATAAGACTATGACTTCAGGGGCAAATTCGGGCGAGGCGCGGCCGCTGCGGGTCGGCGTGATCGGCGTCGGCGTCATGGGCAGCAATCACGCGCGTGTCTTCAGCACCGTGCCGGGAGTTCGAACTCGTCGCGGTCGCCGACCCGGACGCCAAGCAGGCCGACTTCGTTGCCCGCACGCTCGGCTGCGCCGCCGTCTCCGATTTCCCGCAGTTGCTCGACCTCGGTCTCGACGCCGTCACGATCGCGGCGCCCACCCATCTGCATCACGACATTGCGCTCGCCTGCATCGCGCGCGGCATCCACGTTCTGGTGGAAAAACCGATTGCGTCGACGGTCCAGGAGGGGCGCGAGATCATCGAGGCCGCGCGCCGCGCCGGCGTCACCTTGATGGTCGGTCATGTCGAGCGCTTCAATCCGGCGGTCGAGACCGTCAAGGAAGCCTTGCGCAACGAAAATATTCTCTCGATCGCCATCACCCGCGTCGGCCCGTTCCCGCCGCGCATGTCGAATGTCGGCGTCGTCATCGACCTCGCCGTGCACGACATCGATCTGATCCGCTGGTTCACCGATTCCGAAATCATCGAGGTGCAGCCGCAGCTGTCGAGCGCGGTCGCCGAGCGCGAGGACATCGCGCTGTTGCAGTTTCGCACGGCGTCCGGCGTGCTGGCGCACATCAACACGAACTGGCTGACGCCGTTCAAGGCGCGCAGCGTCACGGTGGCGACCCGCGGCAAATACATCATGGCCGACCTGTTGACGCGGCAGGTGACCGAATGTTTCGGTTTCCAACCCGACGGCAGCTATTCCATGCGCCATCTTTCCGTCGGCCATAACGAGCCGCTTCGCTCCGAGCTGCTTGCTTTTGTGCAGGCGGTGCGCACGGGTGGAGCGCCTGCCGTCACCGGCGAGGAAGGTGTCGCCAGTCTCGAGATCGCCATCCAGTGCCTGACCGATCGGGCCTGGGGCACGCCAACGGCCGATGCGCGGCGGGTGCCGCGCGCAGTGGCCGGCTGACCGGTTATTTGGCCATTCCATGAACCAGCACACGAAATTGCCGCCCATTCCGTTCATCGACCTCGCGTCGCAGCGTCGCCGCGTCGCGCCCGCGATCGATGCCGCCGTCGCGCGCGTGATGACGCATTGTCAGTTCATCCTCGGTCCAGAGGTGCGGGCGCTGGAAGACGAACTCGCGAAGTTTTGCGGCGCGCGCCGCGCGGTCACCTGCGCAAGCGGCACCGACGCGCTGATGCTGGCGCTGATGGCCAAGGGCATCGGCCCTGGCGATGCGGTGTTCTGTCCGTCTTTCACGTTCTGCGCGACGGCCGAAGTCGTAGTGCTGCTTGGCGCCACGCCGGTCTATGTCGATGTCGATGCCGAGACCTTCAACATCGATCCCAAATCGCTGGCGGCCGCGCTGCCGACCGCCAAAGGTCTTGGTCTCAAGCCCAAGGCGGTGATTCCGGTCGACCTGTTCGGGTTGCCGGCGGACTTCGACGCCATCGCGGCAATCGCGAAGGATGCCAATCTGTTCGTTCTGGACGACGCCGCGCAAGCTTTCGGCGCGACCTATCAAGGCCGCGCGCTCGGGACTCTCGGCGACGCGACCGCCACCAGTTTCTTTCCGGCCAAGCCGCTCGGCTGCTATGGCGACGGCGGCGCCGTGTTGACCGATGATGACGATTTCGCCGAGACGCTCATCAGCCTGCGCATGCACGGTCATGGCTCGGACAAATACGACAACGTGCGCATCGGTCTGACCTCGCGGCTCGACACGATTCAGGCCGCGATCCTCATCGAAAAGCTGAAAGTCTTTCCTGACGAGATCGCCAACCGCAACGAAGCCGCACAGCGCTATGCACAGGCCTTAAGCGATCTGGCGACGGTGCCCACGGTGCCGGACGGTTCGACCTCGGTCTGGGCGCAGTACACGATCCGCATCGATGGCGGCCGGCGCGACACGGTGGCCGCGCAGCTCAAGGCGGAAGGCATTCCGACGGCGATCTACTATCCGATCCCGCTGCATCGCCAGCAGGCCTACCGCCACTATCCGGCGGGCGAGGGCGGTCTGGCCGTGAGCGAGCGCCTGGCCGGCGAGGTGCTCAGCCTGCCCATGCACGGCTATCTCGACGCGGCGACGCAGGAGCGCGTCATTACCGCGGTGCGCCGTGCGCTGACGCGCTGAAGAGTGGGCGAGGCGAAGTCCGCTAGACCTTTCGTACGCGCCGCCACGCCGCGGTCGCAGAACCCCAGAGGCAGGCGGCCAGAATTAGCGCGAGCAGGATCGTCGCCGCCGCGCTCGCCAGCACGATCTGCCCTTCGCCCTCGACTCCTTGTGCGAAAGTGCCGGCCGGCAAATAGCGCGATACGTCACCGGTGAGCCAGGTGGCGACGGCGGGGAATAGCAGTGCGGCCAGCACCACGATAAAGAGGACGTGCCACGCGCGTTGCGCGGTACGCCAAATCAGCAACGCGGTCAGCACGGCCAACAACAGCGCGCCGATGCCGATCATCATGCCCGTAACTCTCGTGACAGCATCTCAGGTGCGCTTGTACACGTCCTCGATCCGCTCGATGTCGTCCTCGCCGAGATAGCTGCCGGTCTGCACCTCGATGAGTTCGAGCGGGATCTTGCCTTGGTTGGCGAGGCGGTGGACGCAGCCGATCGGAATATAGATCGACTCGTTCTCGTGCACCGGTCTGCGTTCCTCGCCGATCGTCACTTCCGCGGTGCCGCGCACCACCACCCAATGCTCGGCGCGGTGGCGATGCTTCTGCAACGACAACGTGCCGCCCGGCGTGACGACGATGCGCTTGACCTGGAAGCGCTCACCCATGTCGATGGATTCATAGTAGCCCCAGGGCCGGTGCACGCGTTTGTGCACGGTCGCTTCCGGCCGGTTCTCGGCCTTGAGGCGGGCGGCCAACTCTTTGACCTCTTGGGCGCGGGCACGCGGCACCACCATCACCGCGTCCGAGGTGCTCACCACCACCATGTCCTCGACGCCGACTATGGCGGTCAGTTTACCGTCGGAATGGACGATGCAGTTGTGGCTGTCCATCATGAAGGCCGGGCCCTGCACGACGTTGCCCTGCGCGTCGCGCGGCGTGATGTCGATCAGTGCATCCCAACTGCCGATGTCCGACCAGCGGAAGTCGCCTTGCACGACAGCGGCACGCTCGGTCTTTTCCATCACCGCATAGTCGATCGACTTCTGCGGCGCGCGCGCGAAGGCGTCGGGCGCGAGCCGCAGGAAGTCGAGATCTGTGGTGGCGTTCTTGACCGCGGCATCGATCGCTTGCGCCATTTCCGGTTCGAGCTTGGCAAGCTCGGACAACAGCGTGTCGGCGCGGAACAGGAAGTTGCCGGAATTCCACAGGTAGCCGTCCTTGACATATTTCAGCGCGGTGGCGGCATCCGGCTTTTCGACAAACCGCTCGACCCGGTGCACATGCGTGCCGTCGATCGTCTTGCCGGGAAGGATGTAGCCGTAGCTGGTCTTCGGCTCGGTCGGCTTGATGCCGAAGGTGACGATGAAGCCTTCTTCGGCGGCGGCGCGCCCGGCCAGGCAGGTCGCGCGAAATTTCTCGACGTCGAGAATGATGTGGTCGGCGGCCAGCGCAAGCACGACCGCATCCGGGTCGCGCTGCCGGGCGACCACCGTTGCCGCCGCGATCGCCGGCCCCGAATCGCGCCGCAGCGGCTCGATCACGACCGTGGCGTCGACGCCGACGTCTTCGGCCTGACGGCGCGCGAAAAAATGAAAATCCGGCCCGGTGATCACGATCGGTGCCGCGAACATCGGGTCCTTCACCCGCAACAGCGTTTCCTGATAGGTCGAACGGTCGCCGACCAGGGGCAGAAACTGCTTGGGCAGGGCGTCGCGCGACATCGGCCAGAGCCGCGTCCCGGCGCCACCGGCCAGCAGGATGGGAATGATCGGCAAGGGCATGGCTTAAGTGCGGCTGGTCCGGGCTATGTTCGGGTGAAGAATCGTCTTAAGGCAATTCGGCGGGTCGGCCTTTTGTATTGCACAAATCGGTTTCGAAGCCGTTTCACGCGGCTTGATTATGGTACCACAAGCCGATGATTGAGCGCATCCTCACGGTCGGCGGCTTTACGCTGCTGTCGCGGGCGACCGGGTTTGTCCGCGATATCGTGCTGGCCGCGATCCTCGGCGCGGGGCCGATGGCCGACGCGTTTTTCGTCGCGTTGCGCCTGCCGAACCATTTCCGCGCGATTTTCGCCGAGGGCGCTTTCAACGCGGCTTTCGTTCCGGCCTATGCGCGCATTCGCGAGCAGGGCGGGGCCGAACGCGCCGGACTATTCGCCGATCGCATTTTCACGCTATTGCTGGCGAGCCAGGTCATGTTGCTGGCGGTGGCGTTGGCGTTCACGCCGGCGGTGATCGATGTTTTGGCGCCAGGTTTTTCGGACGATCCCAAGCGTTACGCGTTGGCGGTCGAACTCACGCGCATCACCTTTCCATATCTGCTGCTGATCACTTTGGTCACGCTCTATGGCGGCATCCTCAATGCGTTGCAGCGTTTTGCCGCCGCTGCCGCTGCACCCATTCTGCTCAATCTGTCGATCATCGTCGCGCTCTTGCTCGCCGCGTTCTTTCCGGACGCCGGTCATGCGGCGGCGTGGGGCGTGCTTGTGTCCGGGGTGTTGCAGGCCTTGCTGGTTGGCGGCGACGCCTTCCGCGCCAATGCGCTCGCATCGTTGCGCTGGCCCGAGCTCGATGCCGACGTGCGTAAATTCTTTCGCGCGCTCGGACCTGCGACGGTCGGCTCCGCCGGCGTCCAGCTTGCGCTGTTTGCCGACACCATCATCGCCAGCTTCCTGCCGGCGGGCGCCATCTCCGCGCTTTATTACGCCGACCGCATCAATCAGTTGCCGATCGGCGTCATCGGCATCGCCGCCGGTACTGTTGTGTTGCCGGAAATGTCGCGCCGAATCGCCGGCGGTGACGAGGTGGGCGCGTCTGCGGCGCAGAACCGCGCGGTCGAGTTCACGCTGCTTTTGGCGGTGCCTTGTCTTGCCGCCTTCTTCATCGTGCCCGAACTGATCATGCGCGCGCTGTTCATGCGCGGCGCTTTCACCGATGCCGATGCGGTCGCCGCCGGCCGCACGCTTGCGGCTTACGCCTTCGGCCTCTTGCCGTTCGTCTTGATCCGCAGCGCGGTGGCGAGCTTCTTTGCGCGCGGCGACACGGCGACGCCGGTGAAGGCCGCATTGTTTGCCGCCGCCATCAACATCGCCTTCAAGGTTCTGCTGATGGGACCGTTGGCGCAAGTGGGCCTGGCGCTCGCGACGTCCATCGGCGCATGGATCAACCTTGCGCTCGTGGTCTGGTTTGCACACCGGGCCGGGCACCTGCGCATCGACGACCGGCTCAAATGGTCGTCGATCAAGCTGGCCGGCGCGGGTCTCGCGCTGGCCGCCGTGCTCTGGCTGTGCCGCGATCCAGCCATGACATTATTTCAAGGCTGGCATCGGTTTCACGATCTGGCGGCGTTGGGAGCGCTCATGGTGATTGGCGGCGGCGTTTATGGCGCGATTGTTTTAACCACATTTGGCCGCGATTGGCTGAAAAGGTTTCGTGGCACCACACGCCGTTGAATGTTAATTTCGCTCGTTTTCGACACTTTCCGAAGAGTGGACATTGCTGCGCAGCAACGTTATGGGGGGCGGCTAGCAATCCCGCCTAAACTACCAATATAGCCACTACATGCGACTGTTTTTGCGCCCCCGACCGCTTCGCGTTGCTGCCGTGCTGGCGTTTGCGACTTTGGTTGCAAGCTGCGGCGACGGCCAGCAACAGAAGCAAGGCGGTGGGCCGCCCCCGCCGGCGGTCACGGTGGCCCAACCCATCAAGCGTACGCTGTCCGATGTCGACGAATATGTCGGCCGCTTCACGGCGGTCGATACGGTGGACGTGCGCGCGCGGGTATCCGGCTATCTCGAGAAGGTGCATTTCAAAGACGGGCAGATGGTCAAGAAGGGCGATCTGCTCTTTACGATCGACAAGCGGTCGTTTCAGAACGCCGTCGATCAGGCGCGCGCCAATCTGACGACCGCAAAGTCCAATCTCCAATACACCAGGTCCGACCTCGAGCGCGGCCGGTCGCTGGTGACGCAAAAGACGATCACCGAGCAGATTTTCGAGCAGCGTTCCCAGGCGTTCCGAAACGCGCAGGCTTCCGTGTCCGGAACGGAGGCCGCGCTGCGACAGGCCGAGCTCGATCTCGAATACACCGAATTGCACGCGCAGATCAGCGGCCGCATCGGCGACCGCAAGGTGTCGCCCGGCAATCTGGTGGTGGGCGGCAACATTCCGAGCCCGACCCTTTTAGCGACGATTGTGTCGACCGATCCGATCTATTTCGAGTTCACCTTCGACGAGGCCTCGTATCTGCGTTACGAGCGGCTTTCCAAGGATGGCCGCGACGTCGCCAGCCGCGACGGGGGCGTCAAGGTTGCGCTCAAGCTGATCGACGAAGACAAATATGTGCACACCGGCAAAATGGATTTCGTCAACAACGTGATCGATAGCGGCACCGGCACCATTCGCGCGCGCGCCGAGTTCGACAATCCGAACGGCGTGTTTACGCCCGGCATGTTCGCGCGCGTACGCGTGCCCGCTTCGGCGGCCTACGAGGCGCTGCTGTTGCCCGATGCCGCCATTGGCTCCGAACAGACGCGCAAATACGTTCTCGTGGTCGGCAAGGACAACAAGGTGGCGCAGAAGTTCGTAAAGCTTGGGCAGGTGACGGCCGACAACATGCGTGTCATCAAGTCGGGAGTCGGGCCGGATGACCGGGTGATCGTCGACGGGCTGATGCGTGCGCGGCCGGGCCAGCCGGTGACGCCGCAAGTCAAGGGTGCAAAGCCCGCGGGCCCACCGAAACCGGGCGCGCAATCGTCCGTGCGGAACTAGCAGCGGCACGCCGTCATGCGGATCTCGCACTTCTTCATCGACCGGCCGATTTTTGCCTCCGTCGTTTCGATCATCATCGTAATCCTCGGCGGTGTCGGATTCTCGCGCCTGCCGATCGCGCAATATCCGGAAATCGCGCCGCCCACCATCACGGTGCAAGGCCAGTATCCGGGCGCCAGCGCCGACGTGGTCGCCGCCACGGTGGTGACGCCGATCGAGCAGCAGATCAACGGCGTCGAGAACATGATCTACGTGACGTCGAACTCGACCAGCGACGGCAATTTCAACATCTCGGTCACGTTCGACATCGGCACCGATCTCGATATTGCGCAGGTGCAGGTTCAGAACCAAGTCTCGGTCGCCTTGCCGCGTTTGCCGGCGGACGTGCGCGCCATTGGCGTGACGGTGAACAAGAGCTCGCCCGACATCATGATGGTCGTGCACCTCTATTCGCCCGACAAATCACGCGACACGCTATTCATGTCGAACTACGCGACCCTGGAGATCACCGATGCGATCTCGCGCATCGACGGTGTCGGTACCATTGCCGTGTTCGGCAGCCGCGACTATGCGATGCGCGTCTGGCTCGACCCCGACCGCTTGCAGTCTGTCGGCTTGACCGCAAGCGACGTGGTCACCGCATTACAAGGCCAGAACCTGCAAGTCGCGTCCGGTACGCTGGCCGCACCGCCGGTCAGTCATCCGCGCGCCTTCCAGCTCTCGGTGCAGACACTCGGCCGTCTGACGGACGTGCCCGAGTTCTCCAACATCGTGGTCAAGCAGACCGCCGACGCGGTCGTTCGCCTCAAAGACGTGGCGAATGTCGAACTCGCCGCGCAGGACTACACGACCAACTCTTATCTCGATCGCGATCCGGCCATCGCGCTCGGCATCTTTCAGCGTCCCGGTTCGAACGCGCTCTCGACCGCCGACAACATCCAAAAGACGATGGAAAGGCTGTCGCAGCGGTTTCCGACGGGCATGAAATACACCATCGTCTACAACCCGACGCAATTCATCGCGCAGTCGGTCACGGCGGTGGAAGAGACCATGGGTGAGGCGATTATTCTGGTCGTTTTCGTCGTCATCTTGTTCCTGCAAACGTGGCGCGCCGCCGTCATTCCGATCGTCGCTATCCCGGTATCGCTGATCGGGACGTTCTTCTTGATGTCGACTTTCGGCTTCTCGCTGAACAACCTGTCGCTGTTCGGGCTGGTGTTGGCCATCGGCATCGTGGTCGATGACGCCATCGTCGTGGTCGAGAACGTCGAGCGCAACATTGAAGCGGGCCTCAGCCCGCGCGACGCCGCGCGGAAAAGCATGGACGAGGTCGGCACCGCGCTGATCGCGATCAGCCTGGTGCTGTGCTCAGTGTTTATTCCGTCCGCGTTCATCACCGGCATTTCCGGCCAGTTCTACCGGCAATTCGCGCTCACCATCGCCGGCGCGACCGTTTTTTCGCTGATCGTTTCGCTGACGCTCTCGCCGGCGCTCTGCGCATTGCTGCTCAAGCCGCACAGCGAGCGCGGGCGTACGCGCTGGTGGAACGCGCCGCTGCACAGCTTTTTCCGCCTGTTCAACCGCTCCTTCGGCGCCCTCACGCGCGGCTATGGTTGGCTGTCCGGACGCGTGGTGCGCATCGCGGTCTTGATGCTGGTGGTCTATGCCGGCGTCATTGCCTTCGGTCTCAACGAGTTTAGGCGCACGCCGGTCGGGTTCATTCCGCAGCTCGATCGCGGCTACCTCATCATCGTCACGCAGTTGCCGCCGGCGGCCTCGCTTGCCCGCACCGACGACGTCAACCGGCGCGTGGTCGACATCGCCTTGCAGACGCCGGGCATCGCCCATGCGGTGAACATCGTCGGCTTTTCCGGTGCGACCTTCACCCGTGCGCCCAATTCGGGCGCAATCTTCGTGACGCTGTCGCCGTTTGACGAACGCGCGAAGAAGGGCTTGTCCGCGGCTGCCGTTCAGGGCGAGCTGTTCAAGCGCCTGTCCGTCATCCAGGACGGCCTTGTCCTGGTGGTCGCGCCGCCGCCTGTGTCCGGCATTGGCAATGCCGGCGGCTTCCGCATGATGATCGAGGACCGCGCCGACAGCGGGTCGCAGGCCTTGCAGGGCGCGGTTTATGCGATGATGGGGGCGGCGGCGCAAACGCCCGGCGTGGCCCGCGTCTTTTCGCTGTTCGAGACGAGCACGCCGCAGATCTATCTCGACATCGACCGCACCAAGGCGCAGCTCCTGGGCGTCCGCATTCCGGACGTGTTCGGCGCGCTGCAGATCTATCTGGGCTCGGCCTATGTCAACGACTTCAATATCCTCGGCCGGACGTACCGCGTGATGGCGCAAGCCGCCAGCCAGTTCCGCAACGATACCAAGGATATTTTGAACATCCGCGTGCGAAACGACAAGGGCGCGACCGTTCCACTCGGCGCATTCACGACCGTGGAGAATATTGCGGGGCCCTACCGGGTGCCGCGATACAACCTTTATCCCGCCGCCGAGCTCGACGGCGCGGCCGCACCCGGTTATTCGCAAGGCCAGGCCATCCAGATCATGCAGCAGCTTGCCCAGCGGGTGCTGCCGGAAGGCTTCTCTTACGAATGGACCACGCTTGCTTTCCAGCAGTTGCGCGCCGGCAATACGGCGATCTTCGCCTTCGTGCTGGCGGTCGTGTTCGTGTTCCTGGTGCTGGCCGCGCAATTCGAAAGCCTGACGCTGCCGCTGGCCGTCATCCTGATCGTGCCGATGTGCCTGATCGCCTCGATTATTGGTGTTGTGTTGCGCGGCATGGACAACAACCTGCTGACTCAAGTCGGTTTCATCGTGCTCATCGGTCTGGCCGCCAAGAACGCAATCCTGATCGTCGAATTCGCCAAGCAGCTTGAAGATGGCGGCCGCGATCGCTTTGCCGCCGCGGTCGAAGCCGCTCATCTGCGCTTCCGGCCGATCCTGATGACGTCGTTGGCCTTCATTCTTGGCGTGACGCCGCTCGTCTGGGCGGTTGGCGCCGGCGCCGAATTGCGCCAGACATTGGGTACGGCGGTGTTCTCCGGAATGATCGGCGTCACCGCCTTCGGTCTTATCTTCACGCCGGTGTTCTATGTGGTTACCCGCTGGCTGGCGATCCGTTTGGGCGATCGCAGGAAGCGGCGGCGGCATGGTCACCAGCCGGCCGAGTAAAGTGGACGGAAGGCTGCGATGAAATTCGGCTTCGGGCAGGCGGTCAAACGCAAGGAAGACGCGGCATTGCTGCGCGGGCAGGGGCGCTATGTCGCCGACGTCAGCCCGCAGCCGACATTGCACGCGGTCGTGCTGCGCTCGCCGCACGCGCATGCGCAGTTTGCGATCGAAGAGATCGACCGCGTGCGGGCCATGCCCGGCGTGCGCCTGGTGTTGACCGGGGAAGATGTGGCCGATCTCGGACCCTTGCCGACGCCCGGTGTGCTCGAAGACGTCGACATCCCGGTGCCGGTCTATCCGATCCTCGCCTTTGATGAAGTGCGCCACGTCGGGGACAGCATCGCCTTTGTCGTTGCCGATACGCTGGAGCAGGCGAAGGACGCCGCCGAAGCCATTTCCATCGATTGGATGCCGCTGCCGCATGTCACCGGCGCCATGGCTGCGCTCGCGAGCGGTGCGCCGCTCGTGTGGCTCGACCGGCCGGGCAATCTCGCATTCGAAACCGAAGTCGGTGACGCTGCCGCGACCAAGGCGGCGTTTGCGAAAGCCGCGCGCATCGTCGAACTCACCATCGTCAACCAGCGGCTGGTGACCAACTACATGGATACCCGCGGCGTCGTCGCCGAATACGACGGCGAGCGCTATACGCTGACGCTCGGCAGCCAGGGCAGCCACATCATCCGCGATATTATCGGCGGCGCGGTGATGAAATTGCCGCCGGAGAAAATGCGCGTGATCACGCCCGACGTCGGCGGCGGCTTCGGCACCAAGCTGTTTCCCTATCGCGAATATGCGCTTGCAGCCGTCGCGGCCGAACGCCTGCGCAAGCCGGTGAAATGGGTGTGCGAACGCTCCGAACATTTTCTCGCCGACAGCCACGGCCGCGACAACATCTCGACGGCGCGGCTGGCGCTCGACGACAAAAACCGCTTCCTCGCGCTCGAACTCGATATCGTCGCCGACATGGGCGCGTATCTGTCCTGCTATGCGCCGTATATTCCGTGGCTCGGTGTCGGCATGGCGACCGGCGCCTACGACATTCCGCTCGCGCATGTGCGCTTGCGCGGCGTCTACACCAACACCGTGCCGGTCGATGCCTATCGCGGCGCCGGCCGTCCGGAAGCCTCCTATCTGATCGAGCGTGCGGTCGAAGCGGCCGCCCGCGACCTCGGCATAGCGCCGGACGCGCTGCGCAAGCGCAATTTCATCAAGCCGAAGGCGATGCCTTACAGCACACCGACCGGCAAGACCTACAACTCGGGCGATTTCGCCGGCACCATGGTGCGGGCGCAGGAATTGGCCTCCTGGGACGGCTTTGCCAAACGCGCCGCGCAATCCAAACGCGCCGGCAAGCTGCGCGGCATCGGGCTGGCGACCTATGTCGAAGCCTGCGGCGGCAACGGCCCGGAGACCGCGGCCATCAATCTCGACCGCGACGGCGGCGTCACCGTGCTTATCGGTTCACAATCGACCGGGCAGGGCCACGCTACCTCCTACGCGCAGATCGTCGCCGACAAGCTCGAACTGCCTCCGGAGAAAGTGCGTGTCGTGCAAGGCGACACCGACAAGATCGCGACCGGCGCCGGCACCGGCGGATCGAGCTCGATTCCCGTCGGCGGCGTTTCGGTCGACCGCGCCGGCAGGAAGCTTGCCGACCAGATCAAACAGCTCGCCGCCGAGGCGCTGGAAGCTCCGCCGGTGACATGGAAATCACCGAAGGCGCCGTGCGCGTGGTTGGCACCGACCGGATCGTCTCGTTTGCCGATCTCGCAGCGCATCCGCAGGCGACGCCCGACCGCTTGCGCGCGGAAAGCGATTTCAACCCCGACCAGCCGACTTTTCCGAACGGCACGCACATTGCCGAGGTCGAAGTCGATCCCGACACCGGCGCCACCGAAATCCTCACCTATGTCATCGTCGACGACTTCGGCGCCACGCTCAATCCGCTCATGCTCGCCGGCCAGGTGCATGGCGGTACAGTGCAGGGCATCGGCCAGGCGTTGCTGGAGGACACGGTTTATGACGCGTCCTCCGGGCAACTGCTGAGTGCGAGCTTGATGGACTACGCGCTGCCGCGCGCGAGCGATGCTCCCGACTTTCAGTTCGAAACCCGCAATGTGCCGTGCAAGAACAACCCGCTCGGGGTCAAAGGCGCGGGCGAGGCCGGCGCCATCGGCTCCTGCCCGGCGGTCATGAACGCCATTCTCGATGCGCTCTGGCGCAGCCACCGCATCCGCCATCTCGACATGCCGGCGACGCCGGAGAAGGTCTGGCAGGCGATCAGGAACTGCGCGAAAGCAGCGAGCTGCCTGACGCTTGGGCGGGGTATCACGCATTTCGTGATGGGATGCGGCAAAGCGCGCCCGCGGGAATGCCGGAATAAGGCGTTACGTTGGTGTTCGCTGGAATTGGAGAAAATACAAAGGGGATTTACGTCATGAGAATTGCTTTGGCATTCGCCGTCGTAGTCGGCCGCGGCCGTCGCCCTGGGCGCTACGGTGGTCAGCGCGCAGCAGAACCCGATCGAGGCGCGGCAGGCGTTGATGAAGGAGAACGGCAAGCACGCCAAGATGCGCTGCGCGCAAATGGCGAAGGGCGAAGCAGCCGTTCGATCTCGCCAAGGCCAAGGAAATCTTCGCGACCTTCGAGACGGCGGCGCAGAAGATGCCGGGGCTGTTCCCGCCCAACTCCAAGACCGGTGGCGACACCACCGCGTCGCCGAAGATCTGGGAGAACAAGCTGGACTTCGACGCGCAAGTTCGAGAAGTTCGGCGCCGACGCCAAGAAGGCCAGCGCCACGGTGACGGATCTCGCCAGCTTCAAGTCCGCCTTCAGCGCGATCGGCAAGGACTGCGGCGGCTGTCACGAAACTTACCGCGTCAAAAAGAACTAGTTCGGCCGTCAACGACCCTTTTCAAGAGCGGCCGCCCGCGAGGGCGCGCCGCTCTTGTGCTTGAATGCGGCGGATGCGTAGGATTGCCGCCAGGCGTCGCAGGAAGGGGTCATCATGCTGCGCAAGATTATCGCCGTGGCGGTGGTGGCCGCCGCGCTCGGCATCGCCGCGTTTCTGGGTGATGACGATTCCGCAGGTGGTGCCGGAAAGCGCGTTGCCGCCGCACAAGCCCAATCTCGCCAACGGCAAGACGATGTTCAACATCGGCGGCTGCACGTCGTGCCACGCCACGCCCGGTCAGAAGGACCGCACCATGCTCGGCGGCGGGATGGCACTTGAAGTCGCCGTTCGGCACCTTCTATCCGCCGAACATCTCTTCCGATCCCGAACGACGGCATCGGCGGCTGGAGCGAGGCGCAGTTCGTCACCGCGATGGTCAAGGGCACGTCGCCCTCGGGCGAGCATCTCTACCCGTCATTTCCGTACACCTCCTACCAGCGCATGAGCTATCGCGACCTGCGCGATCTGTTTGCGTTCATCAAGACGCTGCCGGCGGTGCAGGGGAAGAACCGTGCACATGACCTGGCGTTTCCCTTCGACATCCGCCGGCTCGTCGGCGGCTGGAAATTGCTGTTCCTCGACGGTCAGCCGTTCCAGCCCGATCCCTCCAGGCCGGACGACTGGAATCGCGGCGCCTATCTGGTCAACGGTCCCGGTCACTGCGCCGAGTGTCACAGCCCGCGCGATTTTCTCGGCGGCATCATCGCCGGCGAACGCTTCGCTGGCGGCCCCAATCCCGACGGCAAAGGCTGGGTGCCCAATATCACGCAGTATGCTTTGGCCAAGTGGTCGGCGAAGGACATCGCCTATCTGCTCGAGACCGGCATGGCGCCGGACGGCAATTCGGTCGGCTCCACCATGACCGAAGTCGTTCGCAATACCTCGCTGCTCACCGACGACGACCGCGCGGCGATCGCGACCTACATCAAATCGCTGCCGGCGGTCGAAGGCCCGACGCCGCCGAAGAAGAAATAGCGCCTATCGGCTACCGGAGGGTGTGCGGTTCAGGTTTTCCTCGGACTGTTCGCTCATCCCTTGGTCCCCTGCGGAAATGCCGGGCCTTGTCGGCAATTCATTACCTTTATGTGTACCGCTGCTCATGCCGCCATTGGGCGTCGGCGGTGGGCTGTTGATCTCGGGCTTGGTCCAGGCTTCGTTGGCCTCGCCGGTCGTCGCTTTTTCCTGCGGCGGGTCCGATTGCGCAAAAATTGGCACCGATGTCGCCGCTAAAAACATTGCAGCCAACATTGCCGTGGATGAACGATTGAACGACATGATCAAACTCCCGCTTGAGAACGGTCCATGCAGGCGCAACCGGCGCCGCCCCGCTACCTTTCAACGCGCGGGTGCCACCGAATGTTCCTTCATGCTAATAGCTACCGGTGGATGCAATATCCCGGGGATTTGCGCACGCGCTTCGATCAGCCCGTGAACGCCTTGAAGGTGATGATCGTGTAGGTATCCCGGATGCCGGGAATGCACTGCACCTTCTCGTTGACGAAGTGGCCGATGTCGGTGTCGGCATCGACGTAGAACTTCACCAGCAGGTCGTAATCGCCCGCGGTCGAATAGATCTCGGAGGCGATTTCGGCCTCCGCCAGCGCATTCGCCACCTGATAGGACTTGCCGAGCTCGCATTTGATCTGGATGAAAAAGGGGGTCATCGCGCAAGCCTCCGCAAGCCTTCGAACTAAGGCCGCAATCCAGCAAAATCAGGCTCCGCTGGCAAGGCGCCTACATCGCGCTCACATCGCGCCAATTTGGCGTCCACGTTGGCACTCACTTGGCGCCCTTGCCTCGAGCACCGCCGCGGATTAGGTATTTGCCGGCAATCTCGCGGGGTGCCCGGCGCAACCGGGCTGAGAGGCTATCCAGGCCAACCCAACGAACCTGATCCGGGTCATGCCGGCGGAGGGAAAGAGAGATGCGGTCTCCTGCAACCGCGCGCGACGACGTGATGCAAGCCGCCGGCACGCTGCTCGCGCGCATGCGCTCGCGCGGCCCCCGCGTCCACTGCATCACCAACGCGGTGGCGCAGAACTTCACCGCCAACGTGCTGCTGGCGGCCGGCTGCGTGCCGTCGATGACGCTTTCGCCGGAAGAGATCGCCGCCTTCGTCGCCGGCGCGGACGGCCTGCTGGTCAATCTCGGCACCTTCGATGCCGGCCGCCGGCAGGCCGCCGAGATTGCGGTCGCTACTGCGGCCGATGAAGGCGTGCCCTGGGTGCTCGATCCCGTTTTCGCCGACCGTGCGCCGGCGCGCGCGGCGTTCGCGCGCCAGATGATCGCGCGCTCGCCGACGGTCGTGCGGCTCAATCATGCCGAATTCGCCGCGCTCGCTGATGCCGAGCCCGCACGCGAAGCGGTCGCGGCGGCGGCCGGCAGCAACGCCATCGTCATCGGGCTGTCGGGCGAAACCGATCTGGTCAGCGACGGCAAGCGCATTGCGACCATTGCCAACGGTCATGCGCTGATGGCGCGCGTCACCGCCATGGGCTGCGCCGGTTCGGCGCTGGTCGCCGCCTGTCTCGCGGTCGAAGACGATGCATGGCTCGCGACCGCCGCCGCGCTCGTCATCCTTGGGGTCGCCGGCGAAGTGGCCGCCAGCAAGGCGCAAGGGCCGGGGAGCTTTGCCGCCGGCATTCTCGACGCGCTCTATACGCTCGACGCGGCAACATTGACCGCACGCGCGAAGGTCGGCTCATGACCGCGATTGCGCTCACCATCGCCGGCTCCGATTCGAGCGGCGGTGCCGGCATCCAGGCGGACCTGAAGACCTTCGCCGCGCTCGGTGTCTATGGCGCGTCGGTCATCACCGCGCTGACCGCGCAGAACACGCGCGGCGTCACCGCCATTCACGACGTGCCGGCCGGGTTCATCGCGGCGCAGATCGACGCGGTGTTTTCCGATCTCGACGTCGCTGCGGTGAAGATCGGCATGCTGTCGCAGACCGCCAGCATCGAGACCGTGGCCATCGGTCTCGACCGCCATCGCGCCAAGAACATCGTGCTCGATCCGGTGATGGTCGCCACCTCCGGCGACCGGCTGCTGGCGGCGGATGCGGTCGCCGCGCTGCGTCACGCGCTGTTTCCTGCCGCGTTGGTCATCACCCCGAACCTGCCGGAGGCCGCGGCGCTGCTGGATGCGCAGCCCGCGCGCGACGAAAGCGAGATGGAAGCGCAAGCGCGCGCGCTGCTCGATCTGGGTGCGCGCAATGTGCTGATCAAAGGCGGCCACGGTGAGGGCGCCGACTGCGTCGATCTTCTGGTCGGCGAGGGCGGCACGCAACGCTTCGCCGCCAAGCGCATCGCCACGCAGAACACGCACGGCACCGGCTGCACCTTGTCCTCGGCGATCGCCGCCGGACTTGCCAAGGGGCGCGATCTCGCCGAAGCCGTGCGCGAGGCCAAAACTTACGTCACCGCTGCGATCGCCGGTGCCGACACGCTTGCGGTCGGCCACGGCCATGGGCCGCTGCATCATTTTTACGCGCAAGCGCATGATCCCGAAAAGTGGGAACCGGTTTTCGGGAAAGATCATGCGCCAAAGAAAGGAGACGCGTCATGACCACGCGCCGCACGTTCATTGGCACGGCCGCCGCCGGACTTGTCGCCGCGCCGTCGGTCGCCCGCGCGCAGACGCTGAAATGGAAAATGGTCACCTCCTGGCCGAAGCGCTTGCCCGGGCCGGGCATGTCGGCCGAGCGCATCGCAAGCCGCATTCGCGATCTCTCCGGCGGGCGCATCGACATCACCGTCTACGCGGCGGGCGAAGTGGTGCCGGCCTTCGGCGTGCTCGAGGCGGTCGGCAATGGCGTGGCCGACATCGGCCATACGGCGGCCTTCTATTGGCAGGGCAAGATGCCGGCGGCCGCGTTCTTCACCACCGTGCCGTTCGGGCTCACGCCCGCCGAGCATGTCGCCTGGATCGAGGCCGGCGGCGGGCAGGCGCTGTGGGACGAGCTCTACGCGCCGTTCGGCGTGAAGCCGTTCATGGGCGGTAACACCGGCGTCTGCATGGGCGGTTGGTTTCGCCATGAATTGAAATCGCTTTCCGATCTGCACGGCCTCACGCTTCGCTCGCTCGGCCTTGGCGGCGAGGTCTATCGCCGGCTCGGCGCCACGCCGCAGACCACGCCGCCGGCGGAAATCCTCACCTCGCTGCAATCGGGCGTGCTCGATGCCGCCGAATTCGTCGGTCCCGGCACCGACATCGCGCTCGGTCTTTATCGCGTGGCGCCGTTCTATTACTACCCCGGCTTCAACAAGCCGAACGGCACCGGCGAATGCATCGTCGCGCTCAAGCAATGGAACGCGCTCTCCGGCGAACTGAAGGCGATCGTCGCGCATGCCTGCGCGACCGAGGCGGGCTTCGCGCTCGCCGAGATGGAGCGCCTCAACGCGCAGGCGCTTGAAGCGCTCACCACGCGCCATAAGGTCAAGCTCGCGGCGTTTCCCGCCGATCTCATCGCGGCCGCGCGCAAACAGGCCAATGACGTGCTGGGCGAGCTTGCGCGGCGCAGCGCCATCACCACAAAAATCCACGCTTCTTACACGGCGTTCCGCGCCCGCACCGCGCCCTGGTCGCGGGTGTCGATCGAGGCGGTGCTGCGCGCGCGCGGGGCGTGAAGCGGTTTCAGGTCAACGCTGTTGCGTGAGCACGCGGCGGCCATGGCACGCGGTCGGGCATCGGATCCCGGGCCGGCGACGACACGTGAAAGAAAACGGCGGCCTTTCGGCCGCCGTTTCGACTTCTGTTTTCGGCGAGATGGCCGCCGCTATTGCCGTCAGGCCGTTGCGGCGCGCTTGCGGCGACGCCGCCAGCCGGCGAAGCCAAGGGCGCCGAGGCCCGAAGCGAAGAGCGGCAGCGCCGCCGGCAACGGGGTCGGCTCAATGTCGACGTTGATGCTGGCGGACGCGATAGTGTTGCCGCCGTCGATCACATCGAGCGTGATCGTGAACAGCCCGGTGCTCTGCACCATCGCAAGTGTAAGGAGGTCTTCGAAGCCGAGATTCCAGGATTGCTGCGAGAGATTGTAAGTACCCTTGTAGGTCGCGAATTCGGTGGAATTCGTGGCTTCAACGCCGGCGCTATTGGCGGTGCCGTTGTTGCCGAAGGAGTGGTCGTAGAAGTCGTCGGGGCCGACCTTGGTGCTCCCATCATACGGATCAAACGGGGTTCTGTAGACGCCGCCCGGCCCGGTAACCGTGAGCTGATAGGTATAATCGCTGATCGTTTTGCCGGTGGTACCGGTAGGATCGGTGTTGACCGACCAGTCGAAATTCCAGCCCGACCGCCCTGCGGGGGCCGTGAAAAGTGTCGAATCAAACGTATAGGTGTGGTCACCGTCGTAATTGAACGTGTTTTGCGGTTGTCCGCCCGAGCCGTAACGGACATGGGCGCGAAGGCCGACTTCGACGCCGTTGCTCGTGTCTCCGGTGTAAGACCCGTTGGCATTCCCGCTTCCGTAGATGACTTCATACGTTACGTTTCCGGTGCCGTTGACCGGGTTCGCATTCGCAGCCGAAGCGAAAGCCCCCATACCCGCCGCCAGCGCGACTGCTAAAATACTCGTTACTTTCATGACTGCTTACCCCTGCGTTTCACGCCATCTGACCGCTTGATTTTTCAAGCCGGTTTGCGCCCGAAAAGCGCGCCCGCCACGGCATAAAATTACCATAACTTGCAGCGCCTGCAATGCTGACACGATGCTCTCGCAGGTTTTGTCCCCTGCGCGCTTGCATTCGTGCCGACTTGGCCACGATCCGAGCCGGCTTGACCGTTTTGGACCGCCGTCGAAGGCTTTGGCCTGCGTTTGCCGCGCCCGGCCGGCGCGCCGTCCCTGGATAATCTCCGAAAGACACCGGCGCCTTGGTCGCTTGTGTCGATCGAGGCTGTATTGCGGGCCAGGGAGCCCTAAGAGGTGCAATTTTCACCGAGTGCCTCTTGATTGATTAAAAAAACCAAACGATTACAAATGCGTATCGCAGGAGAGCCGCCTTGGCGCTGCTGAAGCTCGCTTCTCGGCCGGTGCACCGAAAGTGCCAAGTGTTGTAATATATCCGCCGGAGGGGCGGATGCCGTGGGAGGGCGTGGCTTTCGGCTGATCGAGCGGGCGTTCGCGGACGCCGCCGTAGATCCGACGCGTTGGGACGCCGCCATGGCCACCGTGGCCGAGGTGACGAACAGCGCCGGCGCACTGTTGATTTCCGACCCGGGCAAGACCTCATCGACGCTTCCGTTCGTGCCGCACAGCGTTTCGATCGCAGAGGCGTTCGAAACCTATATCTGCGATGGCTGGGTCCAGCGCGACG
>CAVRHC010000011.1:0-373953 GCA_963720835.1 uncultured Pseudomonadota bacterium
TGCTGGCGCTGTTGCACCGCGTCGGCCTCGACTACATCCATGTCGGCCAGCAGGCGACGACGCTGTCGGGCGGCGAGGCGCAGCGCGTCAAGCTCGCCAAGGAGCTGTCGACGCGCGCCACCGGCCGCACGCTCTATATCCTCGACGAGCCGACCACCGGCCTGCATTTCCACGACGTCGCGCAAACTGCTGGAGGTGCTGCACGAGCTGGTCGGCCAGGGGAGCACGGTGGTGGTGATCGAGCACAATCTGGAAGTGATCAAGACCGCCGACTGGATCATCGACCTCGGCCCGGAGGGCGGCGACGGCGGCGGCGAGATCGTCGCGAGGGCAGGCCGGAGGAGATCGTCAAGGAGAAGCGAGTTATACGGGGCGTTCTTGAAGGCGGTGCTGGAGCGGCCGGAGGCGCGGGCGGGGAAGAAGCGGATCGAGGCGGCGGAGTGAATTTTCCGATTGGGTCCAAAAACTGTTTCGGCATATATTAAATCGCTGCCGATGCGATGAATTACAATCCCAATAGTTTGTTGAAGCTATACTCTCGGTTTTTGGTCAATACATATAAAATACCAGAATGCTTCTTTGCAAACGCCTGTTGCGCTCTTTGAATTTTCGTTGTCGCCTTCGGATATTGGCTACATACAATTAAGCCAGCGACCTTTCCTTGGCTGTATTTTCTTTGTCGCCATAATTCGGCAGTCGCAAATACCTGCTTCGCAGCATGCTCGAGGTCTTTGCCTTTAAGCTCAATAATAACGTCACCGACATTCGTCTTTGTAAGCACCCAATCCGCAGCAAGGGAATTTCTTACGACACATCCATCAACTCTAGATTTGATATACTTGTGCTTTTGTTCATTTATAAAAGTCGCCTTTCTCCCAAATTCTGCGACCGTAATTTTTTTCACTCGGGTAACTTCTTGACAGTGAGCAATACTCATTTCGAAAATTCAATCTTCAGCAATTCAGTAAATTCACGAGACAAAGCGTCTGACACGTCGTCTAGATACTCCGCGTTAATTAAGCCGTCGCTGCCTATGAGCGAAGCTGCATTCTGATCGACGATTGAATAAGCGGCAACTGAATTGCGATTATGTAACATTGGCCCTCGAATAATTCTCGCAATCTTTATTCTTGTCTGACGCGATTTGGTCGTCGCCATTTGCCCAGCTTTCAGCAATACATTCAATCTCGACAACAGATACGGGCTGTGCGTCGTAATAAACAAGCTCCGAGTTTCGGCCACTCTACTGATTGCACTAAATAGTCAATCAAATCACTTTGCGCTGTCGGAAAAAGGTGCGCCTCTGGCTCCTCAATATACAGACGACTTCTTTCTCGATGCCGATTGTTTCGGATAGCCAAATATAATGGCAGGAACTCCTGTTGACCGGATGACAACATGGCGAAAGGAATTTTTCTGCCGTCATCGGTTTCGACATACTCTTGATCTCGGCCAATAACAAACTTCCCACCAAAAAATTGCTGAACAAGATTTCGTTTTTGGAAGCCCAGCTTGTCTTCGTCATCCCAGTTGTATCGGCGAATTAGGCCTCGTTCACGTATTGATGCGAAAAATCTACCAAATCTGACTGTTACTGGGTCCAATATACCGCCGCGTTCGAACGCGGCTATAGCTTTGCCAATACTGGTAAAAAATGATCTCCCTGCAGGGACGAACAATTGCGAGTTACATAGTCCCGACCGAGAGCTTTTTTCAATCGCTTTTCAGCGGCATCTCGCACGCGATAGATCAATTCAAATTCGCGACTAGGGTCTAGTTCGGTTCGCTTCTTTAACTTCGAGCGGCTTTGCGAATACGCCTTGAGAGAAACTTTGTATTCTCTTTCAAAAAATGGAGAGAATTTAATATTGAGCTTTTCGCTCGGCCTCCTTCCCTTTCTGCGGGACCGGGTTAGACAAACGGCGTACGGACCAGACTTAAAATCAATCCGGAATTGTTTGTTTCCCCATGCGCTAGGTGGAAACCATTTTGCAAAATCTTCTGCCAAATCATTGCGAAATTCGTCAAACGTCCTTTCATCCTCAATCGAAGGGAATTGACGAAAGAGGATGTCAAAAAAGAAAAATATCAGTTTTGATACTATGCTTTTTCCGCTCGCTTGAGGTCCGATCAGAATTGTAATTTTAGAAAGCTTGATATTCGCTTCGGCAAGACATGAAAATTTTTTACAGACAGAGTTGTCATTGTATCGCTAGCTACCCTGAGCAGATAAGCTCTCTATCGGCCTAGAAGCAGAATTAGTTGATTGAATGCATAGCATAAATTATTTTTTTGGGCACTAGCTCAGATAGTCGTATCACGAATGACTAGAACCGATCAGTTATAATAAATTCCTCTATCACACTGAACCACCGGCCGACTTAGCTTCCTCCGGCCAGCTTCAATTCGAATCCAATAGGTTTCTGGGGGTTTTATTCGTATCCCCTTGAAAATTTTTCGTTACCCGCCAACCTAAAACTATATTTTACAATACTTGACCCTCCGTGGGCGCGAACCGGTTGCGTCGAGTTATCGGCGTCAAGCCGGACCGGCAGCTAATCGCAAATGTTCTCAGCCCGAAACCTTTTTATCGCGCGGAATATCCTCCTCACTGAAGCTCACCCCGTATTGCGCCAGCCAGGCGTCGAAGCGGGCGATCTTCTGCGACAGGTCGCAGGTCGTCCCCTGCTTCGCCATTTCATCAGCCCAGCCGTCGCGCAGTTGCTGCTGGCGCGCGGACGGCAAATCGCGAAACGGAATACGCGGCTCGGTCACGGTCTCGGCAATTCCTGACGACGGTTGTTTCATGGTGCAAGCCTAACACAGTCTCCGTCATGCGCGGGCTTGACCCGCGCATCCCGCTCAGGGGCGCACTGTACCCTCCTCAGCGAGATGGCCGGGCCAAGCCCGGCCATGACAGGGCCGGATGCGGATGCTAATTTAATTAAATAACCCTCTCAGACCTTGAAAAAGCCGTCTCGAATTTGCCGCCCGACCAGCTCGCGAAATTCCGCGCCTGGTTCGAGGTGTTCGATGCCGCGCGCTTCGACGAGAAGATCGAGCGCGACGCCACGAGCGGCAAGCTCGACGGCTTGGCCGAACAGGCCCTCGCCGATTTCCGCCAAGGCCGCGCGCGCGAACTATGAGGCGCTTCGCCAGCCCGGCGTTCCGGCAAGCTTACGCCAAGCTGCCCGACAACGTTCGCGCTCTGGCCGACCGGAACTACGGGTTGCTCAAGGACAATCCGCAGCATCCTTCGCTGCATTTCAAGAAGGCCGGCCGGTATTGATCGGTTCGCGTCGCCTGCGTTACCGCGCGCTTGCCGTCGAGGCGGACGGCAGTCTGCTCTGGTTCTGGATCGGCTCGCATGCCGACTATGATGCATTGATCCGCTGACGCATCTCGCGCCCAATGCCGCTTGCCCTTACTCCCCCGCGCGCTCGCTCGCCGCTTCCAGCAATCGCCGCACCGTCCCGTTGTCGACCGCGGTCTGGATCTCATCGGCAAAGCCCGCCCGCAACGCGCCGCACTTGGATTGCTTGGAGAAGGCGACATACATCGGCGACGACAACAGCGCCTTGGGCAGGAAGGCGATCTTGTCGGCAAGCCCCAGCTTGCTGGCTTCGTCGCGGCCCGGATAGAGCCCGATGATCAGGTAATCGGCCTGCTTGGCGAGCAGCGCCGCGAAAGCCTTGTCGACGCCGGCCGCGCGCGCCACCGTCAGGTTCTTCGCCATGAAGGCGTCGAACACATCGCCGTAGCTTTCGCCGGCGTTGGTCACGCCCTTGCGGCCCTTGAGGTCGCTCCATTCAGCGAAGGCAAGGCTCTCGCCCTTGCGCACCACGATCGCCACCGGGTCGGGCATGAAAGGCGGCGCGATGAAGTCGAGATACTGCGCGCGCGCGTCATTCTTGTAGATGCCGAAGATCACATCGGCCTCGCCCTTGCGCGCCGCTTCTTGCGCGCCCTCCCACGAGCCGAAGTCTGTCGACACCACGTCCTTGACGCCGAGTTTGCTTGCGATCGCGCGCACCAGCGCGGGCGCGGCGCCGACGATTTTGCCCTGCGCCGCCCAGGCGACCGGCGGATAGGACGGATGGCCGGTGATCACCAGCCGCGCACACGTCTGCTGGGCCTGCGCCGGCGCGGCCGCGCCGAACAGCAACGGCGCGGCGAGCGCCGTCAAAGCCAAAGCCGAAAAACACATCATCCGACGCTTGTTCATCACCCTGCTCCTTGCACCCGGGACCACCGAAGCCTGGCCGCCTGGTGACGGCGTTTGCGGCGATCGGCGTGCGGACGATGTAAAGCGCAGGGCCTTAACGCGGGCCGGGCCGGCAGGCTCGAATATGATTTAATAGGAAACGATCGCTGGATCGGCCCCAACACGCTGGATCGGCCCTGGTGCGGGCGGCTTCGCGCGGGCCGGTCTCAGGAGACCGCCCATGACGGCCCGCTGACAAACACGTCAGCATCGCTGTTTGATCCAACGCAACGCGCGCGGAACAATTGTCGGCGAGCCTGCATTTCATAAAAAAGACGGAGGCTGTCATGACCACGGTCGCGCCTGCGAGCGGCCCTGTTATCCCGGTGATCTGCGAGCAATGCGGCGGCTCGCCGGCCGCGCCCGATTACGCCGAGCATTTCAGCGAGGAAGGGCTCGTGCTCTATCTCTGGACCTGCCCGCATTGCGGCAACCGGTTCGGCACCGAGCTTGCCGCCGACGTCACGCCGGAGGCGGCCAAGGACGCCGTGGAAGCCTTCTGGCCGTCGCTGCTGGTCGGCTAGTGCGTCGGGCCGTGTCTGACGCGGGGCGCGAATTCGGGCCGGGGATGCCCGACAAAACATATTGCATTTCCGCTATGTTTTCCCGCATCATGGGCTAAAATATCGCCTTGCGTCGCAAGTCGGCGCAAGAAACGGGCAAGCAACACAAAAGAAACGCACAAGAAACGCGTAACGGGGGGCCTGCCCCCGCGCCGTCGAAGGGACGAAACGAGAGGCTTGGGCCAATGGCAGCGAAAATGAGCATGCGGGCGCAGATCGCCCTGCTGGTCTACACCACCGTCAACATCATCCTGTTCACCGCCGCGGTCTATGCGGTGACGATCTTCCCGATGCTGACGCCGAATGCGGGTTTCTGGCTGGCGGCGATCATGGCGGTGTGCCTGGCGGTGACGGCGCCGTTCGCCTGGTGCCTGGGCAAGTGCATCCTGCCCGAGCCCTGGCGCAAGAAGGTGCTGGCCGAACAGTCGCCGCTCGCCAGCGAGCCGACCAAGACGATTTAAGGCGCGCGCGACGCTGCGCCGCCGTTACGGCGTCAGCGCTGCATCCATTCCGGCTGCTGTTGCTGCTGCATTTGCTGCTGCGGCATTTGCTGCGGTTGCATTTGATTCAGCATTTTCTTGCCGCCCTTGCCGCGCTTGGCGACCAACGCGCGCAGCATATTCGGGTCAAGATCATTCTCCTCCGCAAATTCCTCGAGCTGTTCGTTGAAGTCCTCACTTTGCATCATCGGTCCGAGCTTCTGCATAATCTGCCGCTCGCTCATCTGCGCGGCGGCCGGCGTCACGACGCTACCCGCCAAAAGGAGCACCGCGGCAACGGCGAGCACGCATTGACACAATGCCGCAGAGCGCAATCTGGTCTGTAACGCTTTCGCATGAAACGATGGGACAAAACGTACCATGACACACCCCTGTCCTGGACGACCTCTACGGGTTGCATTCTATCACCAAATATCTGTCGGGGCGCGGCCCAGGAAGGTTCATTCGCATGAGACATATCTGCGCGCGGGTACTGCTCGCGTTGATCCCGCTGACCCTTGCATTTCACTCGCCTGCATCGGCGCAGACCCGGAGCTTTGTCTGCCCGAACAACCGCGCGATCACGGTCACCGTGATCAACAAACGCACCATCACTGCCTCGCCGATCGACGGCACCGCGATGACGATGCGGCAGACCGGCGGCAATCCGTTCTATTTCGCCAAGGGTGATTATTCGCTGACGATTTCGCCGGACCAGACCAAGGCGACGGTGGATATTCCAGACTTTGGCGTCACCGTCTGTCGCTTCCGGCCCGGTGCGGCAGCCAGCCGCAAGGGACTCGGCCACGAGGACCCCTGCGGCCCTGGCTTCCATCAAATCCCGGAAACCGACGCTTGCGCGCCAAACGGGGTTACGCCCCCGCCCGCCCGGCCGCGGCCGATGCACGCGCAAGGCCGTTTTCCATTGCCCGGCCGATCGCTCGGCGGCATCGTCCGCCGCGAACCCTCCATGCAGGCGCCGAAAGTCGCCAGTCTGCAAGAGGGGGAGCCCATCGTCCTGCTCTCGCGCGCGGACGCAATGGACGGCTACGACTGGTTCCGCATCCGCTACCACGACGGCCGCACCGGCTATCAGTGGGGTGGCATCATGTGCGCGCAGGCGCCGATCCGCGGCGTTCTCGAACGATGCAAGCAGTAAGACGAGACAAACCGATCACCGCTTATTCAGATGGGAGCCGCAGCCGCTCAAAAATCACCGCGAGCATATGCTTCGACTTCTCATAAATTCCCGCCGCCTCGCTCTCGCGCGGGCCTCCAACCGCAAGCCGGAAGGTTGCGTCTTGGGGCGCGGCCAACAGTTCATTCAACCAGCCAGCCACGTCGTCGGCCGCATTAGGTGCATCAACGTCCACCACCTTTAGCGGTTTGCCGAAGCGTCCGGCCAGCCGCTCAGCCAGTGCGGTTCCGCGAGAGGGAGCGGTGCCGCGGCCATCGACGAAGATCAAGATCGCGTCAGCATCGCGTACATTCCATTCGGTGCGCTGCGCGGGGTCGGCAAGCGGGGTCTCCTCGAGGTCGGGATAGTGGCGGCGCACCCCCGGCGGTTCCGGGCAGTCTTCCGCCCAGCCACCGCGCGGGCACCAGCCGCCATAGGGAATGGCCCGCGCGATCGCCGCATCGAGCGCGGCGCGGTCGACGCCCGTTTGCCCGCCGGACACGATCATAATTTTGCGCATAGCGGCATAATCACCGCGAACATGAACGGCGTTGGACATATCGCGGAAAACTGAGGATCATGGCGCCGGACAGAAACTTGGCGGGCACAACGATGCGGCGTCTTTCGATCTTTCTTTGCCTGATTGGCAGCATGGTTTTGGCACTTCCGGCCCAGGCCGAAAGGTTTCGCTTTCCACCGACCGGGAAATACGCGTTCCGCATCGACCTGCCGCGGGGCTGGACCACCAAGACCGACAAACTCGGCGGAATGCTGCTGATTCCACCCAATCAATATGCAGTGGTTTACCTGTCCATCATCGTCGACGACAAATTGCGTAACCAGCCAAATTCCGTTGTCGCCGCCAAGCAGGCAAAAATCGTCGGCATCGAGTTGATTGACAGCCATGAACCGGCACGAATCTCCGACGGCAGGACGATTTTTCGAGGCACCGCTTACTACGGCAAGATGCCGGAAAAACGTGGCTTCGCACGGAAAGCCAAGATCGTCATCATAAAGCTGACGCCGAACACATGGGCGCAGGTATGGACGGTGACGCAACCCGGAATGAACCCCGTCGAGGCCAACGCGCTCGACAAAGCCCTCAACGCCATTACGCTGATCACCGCAAAAAAATAGGCGTTTACCGCGTCGCAGCGCCGACGTAATCCGAGCGGCGGTCATGAACAATTCCGGCGCGGTCGTCAGTTCATTTTCGCCGGGTCATCCCAACGAAAGTTCAAACCGAACGACACAACGTCGAGCGCGCCCGTGACCGTGCCGACGAAAGGCAGCCCGACCGCCGCAAAGTGCGGATTGCCAGGTAAGATGGCAACCGTCACATTGCCCGGGAGATAGTGCGCATAGCTCAGATCGAACGTCAGTTTGTCACTGAACACATAGGACAGGCCGATGGCACCCCATCGGCGGTTGGTGTCAGGATTGCGGATCTCGCGGATCGCATCGGTGATTGGCGACTGCTCGTAGCCGATACCGGCACGCAACGTCAGGCGCGAATTCCATTGGTACTCACCGCCAAGTGAAACCATCCAGCCTTTGCCATAGAAAAACGGCGCCGTTTGGCCGGGGATAGGTGAGCCGACGATGGGAAAGCTTGTCATGATTTCCCAATGGGTCCATTCATACGTCGCCGCGAGCGTGAATCGATCGCCGATGCGCTGCCTGATGCCGACGTTGAGCGATTCCGGCACGGGGAATTTTAAATTGACATCGTAGGAGCCCGCCGCAATCGGCCCAGGCAGAGGAACGTCAAACGACAGCGCCCCATTGATCGTGGGCGTCATGCGGCTACGATAGCCGATGCCGATCTCCGTTCCGGGAAAAGGCGTAATCGTCGCGCCCAAAATGTATCCGATATCCCAACCGCTCCCTTGCAGTTTCGATAGTGGCGGCGCGGCGCTCACCGCAAGCGCCGTTTCCTCGTTAAGATCCATGTAGAGCGCGCGCACACCGGCGGCGAGCGACACCATATCGTTGACCTTGTAAGCGAGCGTGATCATGCCCTCGCCCGATCTCAATCCCGACTTGAGTCCGTAGAGTTGAGACGACGACGGCATTTGCGGCTTGCTGGCCAGGCCGTCCGGAGCATTCAACGCGACACCCAACCATACCCGGTCGCTGAGCTGATAACTGCTGTAGAGTGCGGGCAACGGCGCCTCCGGCGCCATGTTTCCGGCGGGTTGAAGCGTCAGAAAGAACGGAAACGTGCCCCCTTGAGGCGTGAGATTGGCGTAAGGGAAAATCAGCGAGACGATCCCTGACGTTCGCCAACCCGGCAGCTTGGTCATTGTCGCCGGATTCCAGAACATCGACGAGAGGCCGCCGCTGCCGGCAGCCACTCCCGCAAATGCCTGACCTTGAGCGCTGGCGCTCTGATCGCGAATAGCAAATGACGCAGCTTGCGCTGCGCCGATGCCCGCCATCAGGACGAAAGCTGACAGACAAATCCCCGCACGCCGTGGCGCACCGGCTAGGACGATGCGAAACAAATTCCCCCCAACGTTAGCTCATCTCCACATTATCAATATACCGTCGCAGTCCTACGCCGTCGAGTTAAGCAAATTGCCGCACACGCGCGATGACGCGCAGATGGTGTAGATAATGCAGTGCAGCATGATCGGCGTTTGATGTGGATCAGGGCCAACGTGCCGACCACAATGACAATATTGATTGAAGGGGTGGCAGTGGCCAAGGTCTTACGAAAACACAACCGCGGCAAGGGCTTGAAGGCATGGCTGCGCGGCCTTTACGAAGCCAACACCGCGCGCAGCCACCGGTTTCGCTATGGCCTGCTCGTCTTCGATTTCATCACGATCCTTTTCATCATCGTGACGTCGTTCCTGCCTCACGGCACCATTACGTTCGCCTTCGATATCGCATTCGGCCTTGTCATCCTGGCGGACTTCTCCGCCCGCATGACAATCAGCAAACAGCGATGGCGTGAGCTGCTCCATCCTTCGACCTGGGCCGACGTGGCGGCGATCGCCTCCTTCCTCGCTCCAATCTTCGGGGAAGGCGTCGCTTTCCTACGCATCTTGCGTACCCTGCGTCTGCTACGCACCTATCATCTGCTGTCGCAGCTGCGCGCCGACAGCCGTTTCTTCCGACGCCATGAGGAAGTCATCATCGCGGTGACCAATCTTGCGGTCTTCATTTTCATCACCACCGGCGCGGTCTATGAAACCCAGCACTACAGCAATCCACATATTCACAATTACGCCGACGCGCTTTATTTCACTGTCACGGCGCTGACCACCACAGGCTTTGGCGATATCACGCTGCCGGGCACCGTCGGCCGGCTGATCTCGGTGGCCATCATGATTTTCGGCGTGACGCTGTTCTTCAACCTGGCGCGCGCTTTGATCAGTCCAAGCAAGGTACGCTTTCGTTGCCCGACATGTGGACTGTTGCGCCACGATTTCGACGCCGTCCATTGCAAGGCTTGCGGCGTCCTGCTCAACATCCCGGACGAAGGGCGCAGCTTTTAGCGTCGCCCGGCAAACCACCCCACAGCCAGGAGCACCACCCCAGCCACTGCGGCCAACACGCCGTGCTTGACGTGGATTCAACTTACCCCTGCTTCATGGCCGGGGAAGACACTTGGGAGCTGATCGGCGGGGAGCACGAAATAGATTGCGGCAATCACGATCAAGAGGACACCGAGCAGGTAAGCGAAAAGTTTCATGGCCGACACCATTGGACGGGACGGAACGCGATAGAAAGGAGCGTGAGCATAACTAACGTTGCGCCGCAGGAAATAGCGAGAGTTGAGTTAGTCACAGGAGTCATTGCGTCCGTCAGCGCGGCGCAAGACGCTCCAGCAAAGCTTGCGCGGCCTTCATGGCACCGGCGAATTCCATTTGCTGCGGCGCATGTTCTTTGAAACAGCGTATAAATTCCGTGTCACTTTTTTCGCTGAGCAGGTCAGATTGTCTCGATTGCTCTTCACGACTGAGCGACGAGTCTCGATAGGCTGCCTGTGCTTTTTCGTCATAGTTGCGTCGGATGGCATCGCAAGCAGAAATTGGCCCGACTGCGGCAAAGTCGTTCGTATAGATCACGAATACACGGCCTCCGCGGCCCGCCACGACAAACAGCTCATTGGCGGCAGAAGGCGGACGATCCTGGCTGCGCGCTGCCAGCGTCGCAAAGACAAACTCCACACCCGCCGGTTTGCGCAGCCGCAGATCGCCATAGAGTGAAACCGCCGCATCCGTGCTGATCGCCTGGGTATAGAAGGCGTCGGCGCGAACTGCGTTGCCCATTTCCTGCGGAATGTCGGCGGACTTCGGCCCCCACCAATTCCTGTGCTGTATGAGCCAAAGTTTGAATAGATTGTCGGTGGTAACGATGATGTGGGTTTTGTCGGTGTCGGCCCCAAACACCAAACCATCGAGTAGACCGAATCCTTCACTGGAATCAAACAGCGTGTCGAGATTGATCGTGCTGGACTTTGGAGCATCTCTAATGGCAACCGGTCCAATGATGGTTCGCAATCGATGTTCGAGCCCGGCGAGTACCGCTTTCTCGGCGTCCATCGTCTTATCGTCGACTTGGCCTGCCTTATCGGAGGCAGCGAATCTTGCAATCGCGGCATCTCGCGTGGCGATATAGTCGTCTTCGAGCGTTGCGGCAAAGCACGTTAGAATGCCCGCAGCGAACACAAACACAGCGAGCGTAACGCTCACCTTTGCAAATTTGTTCATGGCTTTCGAGTCGCGCCTTGCCGTTGCGGCAATCAAGCCGCACCCAATTCCTTGTCCTTCGCTTCTGCGCGCTGTGCCGCCGCTCGCGCGGCAATACGCGCAGCATAGTCGGTGAACTCCTTGCGCTCGGGGATGAGCTTGAACATCGTGCCCCACCGGATGTTGGAACCGATGACGACGTCGGCGGCAGTGAATTGATCACCCATCAGCCAGGGTCCCTTCCCCACCGCTTTGGCGACGACATCCATGGTTGTGTCGAAATCGCCGTAACCGAGCATGGCGCGCCGCGCCTCCTCCTTGCGCGGTGCCGCGCGATCGATCACCGCCGGCTCCATACAGCTCGGCCCGAAGAACAGCCATTTCAGATAGACGCCGCGGCGAGGCGTGCCGATCGGAACGTTAAGCTTCTTGTCCGGGTATTGGTCGGCGAGATAGGTGCAGATCGCCGCCACCTCGGTGATGATGGTGTCGCGATGCTTGAGCGCGGGCACCTTGCCCATTGGATTGATGGCAAGGTAGTCGGGTTTGAGGTTTTCGCCTTCGCTGAGCTTGACCAGCTTGATGTCATAGGGCTCTCCCAACTCCTCCAGCATCCACAGCGTAATGGACGAGCGCGACGGCGCCGCGTGATAGAGCGTCAGCTCCGGCATGGGATTTCCTCTGGTTTGACGGGATAAACGGGCGCAATTCGCAGATCAGCCTAACGCAAAATTTACTCTCCGGTAAGACATTGGGCTCCTCTCATCGTGGGAGCAGCTCCTTGCAGTTCGATATTCTTGCCGGCGTTCGTTTCTTTTTCGACCAGCTTGCCAATCTGCTGGTGTCGCTGGGGTCGCATTTTTCCGCCTCCTCGCTGGCCGTCGCCTTCACTGTGGCAACGTCATTCCTCGTCTGGCAGCGCATGAAGCGCAGACGCCGCGTGCGTTGGCGCACGATTTGGCGGGCGCTGTTTCCCGACCGCATCATGCGCCACCGCTCTAACCAGATCGACATCTTCTATTTGTTCCTGAACGTTTTCTCGGCCGGCCTTCTGTTCGGCTGGGCGGTGCTCGCCTATCAATTCGTCACCAACGGCATTATTGCAATGTTGGTCAACCTGTTCGGGCCGGTCACACCGTCGACGCTGCCGGTCGTTGTCTCACGCGGCACCGTCACCGTAATGATGTTTCTGGCCTATGAACTCGGCTACTGGTTCAACCACTGGCTCAGCCACAAGGTGCCGGTGCTGTGGGAATTCCACAAAGTGCACCACACAGCGGAAGTGCTCACGCCGGTCACCAATTTTCGTGTCCATCCGGTCTATGGTTGGATATTCGCCAATATTCTCGCCATCGCGACCGCCACCGCCAGCGGCTTCGGCAACTACATGTTCGGCGCGACCACCTATCAATACGCCTTCACCGACACCAATCTCCTTCTGGTGATCTTCATTCACGCCTATGTCCATCTGCAGCACACACACCTGTGGATCTCGTTTCAAGGCGTATTCGGCCGCGTCTTTATCAGCCCGGCGCACCACCAAGTGCACCATTCTGCCGATCCAAAGCACTTCAACACAAACTTCGGCAGTTGCCTGGCGCTCTGGGACTGGATGTTCGGTACGCTTTATGTTCCACGGAAAGAACGCGAGCCGCTCATCTTCGGCGTGCCCGGGCACTCGAAAGATGCGCACACAGTCAAAGGTGAGCTGATTGACCCCGTTATTAAAGCGGCCGGCCACCTCAAGCCGTTGCTGCCGAAACGCACACCCGATGTGTCCCCGGTTCCGGTTGCGAAGCGCGACCGCGCGTAGTTAAACGGCACCATGCGCAGACGCACGGTTACCGTCATCGACAAGATGCAAAAGGGCTACCGCTACACGCTGGTCGCGGGCGTGGGGCGGAGCTTCGACCCCGACTTCAAGCCACAGCTGACGCCAGCCGAGATGCTCAAGCTCGGTGTCTTCTGCGGCAAGTACATGACCGATTGCGGTCGCGAGTTTCCCAAGAGTTGGTTCACGCGCGCCAAACTCGCGCGCGGCAAACGCGACTGCAAACTCAACTTCTTCGGCGTCGACGCCAGCCAGCCGCTCTCGGAATGGAAACGCAAAGGCTGGATTCATCCCGACGACCCGCGCGGCTGGTTTCAGTGGTATTGCCGCTACACCATGGGCCGACGATCGCCAGAAGAAGACGCACGCCAGATCAAACGCTGGAAGGCGATCCGCCGCCACGCCCGGCAAATCCAGAAAAACTGCGAACCAGGCGATCTCACTTGCCGCAAACGCCAGCGTCAGGCGCTTCTGCACTGGGCCTACGACAGCCGAAAAATCTAGCTCGCTATGCGGTCGAGCAAAGTTGCCAAAACATCCGGACAGGTGATGTGCGGATTGTGGCTGGAATCGATCTCGTGCGCGCCCCAGCCTTCGCGCTTGGCGCGCTCATAAAACCGCCCGAACCGGTCGTCAGGTGGACGCCGCGTGCAATAGATGTAGTGGCGCGGCAGCGTCAGCGAGCCGTTCTGCAAGCACAGCGCCTGCGCGAAGGTCTCGGCCGGCTGCGGTAGCCGCCGGGACTTGCACCAAGCGATGTCGTCCGACGCGGTGTCGGGCGGCATCGGACCTGGTGGTATGAGTCCGTTGGAATCCGCCTGCCGCTGCGCGCGCGAGGCGTCCGGCAGGAGCGACATCAGGCTGTCGCCGTCTTCGGGCGCGAAAGCGTCGAGATAGATGAGCTGCGCAACGCGGTTGCGCGCGCGGTCGGCAACGCCGGTCGCGACCATGCCGCCGTACGAATGGCCGATCAGGTTGACCTGCACGAGATCGTCGAACTCGAGCACTGCCGTGAGGTCGGAGATGTGCGAATCGAGATCGATGTCCGGCCGCACCAGATGCGCACGTTCGCCAAGCCCCGTATAGGTGGGCGTCACCAGCGTGTGGCCGCGCGCGGCCATCAGCGGATGCATTTTCTTCCAGGCCCAGCCGGCCGACCAGGCGCCATGCGCCACGACAAAGAGAGCCATTGCCGCCTTCCCTATCCGGCCGCGACTGTCCGCGACCGTGCCGCCCGTTTGTTCCAGCGCGCGCGCACGGCGTCAACGACGACGACGACGAGTCCGGCGGCCAGCACCACCCAACCCGGTCTGATGCCGGCGCTTGTGTTGAAGGCCGCTCCGAGCACACGCAGCGGCGACACATGAAACGCGATGCCGATGCCGATGGCTTCGCCGACGAATGTCAAAGCGGATACGATGGTCGTCAGGACAAAAAGCGTCAGCGTTGTCAGCTCGCTTGTTCCGAACAACCACGCGACCAGCCGATAAGCGATCAGCCAGCCGAACAATCCGGCGGCGAGCGCCGGTACGGTCACGTCGGCCTTGGTCTGCTGAAAATAGTGGATCAGTGCCAACAACGCGATGAGGTAAACGATCTGATGCAGCCGGCGCCAGCGCAGACCGCCAAGCTTGCGCACCATGCCATCGGTCGATGTTGCGGCCAGCGCCGCAAGCCCGAGCCAGGCGGTGCCGCCGACGATCAGATACCAGCGATGGGTGATTTCGTAGGCAACCTTGCCGAGATCGAAGTCTTGGTCGGCGATATAGAATGAGAGATGCACGACCGCGTAACAGAATGCGCCAACACCGAGCATGCGCCGCACATCGACCAAGTTGCCGTAGCGGGCAATGCGCCGGAACGGCGTCACGGCCAGAGTGACGCCCAGAAACGACAAGCGTCCAGAAACCGGCGCGGTGGATCAGGTCGTTCAGTGGACGCGCGCCGTGCAATATCGCGTCAGCATCGAATACAGCCTTGGCGAGCGGCAACAGCAGCAGCAGCAGCGTGGCGATCCGTAGCGGCGAGAGCCGGCCACGCTTGTCGCGCCAAAGTTGCCACGAGCCATTCATTAGCCCTGCCTCTCCCTGAGGCGGCCATTGAACAGGCAAAATGTTGAAAGCGCCCGGCCGTTGCTCGAAAGACACGCGCTAATTGGTTGATCCATTTAGTTTTTCGTGTCCATTGCCGCCTCCGCATAACAGTTATACCGCACCGCACAATTGTACCTATTCCATGCGCAGGAGCGTGGTAGCATTATTTGGTTGGAACGATTCGTCACAACCGTTCACAAGGTTGGGCGCAACGGAGCCGGCCAGCAGGAACTAAACCTGCGGCCAGCCATTACGGGAGGTGGGAGAGGCAAGAAAAGACGCCGCGCCGGGAGGTTTTGATGGAGGCCACCCATGCCGCGCACTTTCATGCGCTCTGCTCTCGCAATCTTGCTGATCCTTTGCGGCTCCGCCGCCTTTGCCCACGACATGTGGATCAATCGCGGCGCCTTTAAAAACCCCGCCGGCGAATGGTGCTGTGGTGCCGAAGACTGCGGCGTCGTCTCGCCGAAGGCCGTCCACGCCACCAGCGGCGGCTATTCGGTCGCTGGTACGGTGACATACGGCCAAGCCATCACCGGCAATGTCGCAAGACGGTCCAACCACGCAGGACCATGTCAAAGAGGTCATCCCCTACAGCCAGGCGCTCCCGTCGCCGGACGGTGCCTATTGGCGCTGCAAGCGGCCTGACGGGACCCCGCGCTGCTTTTTCGCGCCGCCGTCCGGTAGCTGACGGTTTCGTAGCAGGCACTGAAGGCTAGACCCGCGGCGGCGGGCGGCCACCGGCTTGCTTGGACGGCACTTTCACCCAAGCCTCGCCGTCGAGCACGACCTCACTGTCCACCGCGCAGGTGCATTCCAGCCGCGCGCGTGTCTTTTCCGGCATCAGTTCGGCGACCTTGACGGTCACTTCGACCGTATCGCCGATTTTAACCGGCGCGCGGAAGTTGAGCGTCTGAGAAATATAGACCGCACCAGGTCCCGGTAATCGAGTACCAAGGACCGCCGAAATCAGGCTTGCGGTGTAAAGACCATGCGCAATTCGGGTGCCAAACGGGGTTTGGGCGGCGAAATGCTCCGACAGGTGGATCGGGTTGCGGTCACCGGTGACCTCGGCAAAACCCACAACATCTGAGGAGTTCGATCGTTTTACGGAGGGTCTCAGTCAGCCCGACCGAGAGATCCTCGAAAAACAGCATTTGCAGCGGCAGAACCATCGGCCCCTCCGGCTCGGCGGGAAACAGCAAAAACGTGACCGGAATCACAGACCCGGCATGCCCGCGGGTGTTTATGAAGCTCAACAACGTCAAACAGAGCAGGGTTGTGTCATGATTTTGGTCCGCTTCGCTATCAGCCTTTTCGCCCTCTCCCTCCTCGGCATGGCCTTCTCGCTGAGTTCAGCTCATAGCCAGCCGACGGAAACTGCCAAGGTCGTCACGCTTCGCTAGGCGCGCCGATCCGGCAAAGCCGCCATAGCAGGCCGATCAGCGCCAGATTGACCAGCGCCAGCGCGGTCAAAACAACCACGGTGATCTCGGCGCCCTGCGCGTCGATCAAGAAGGCGCCCGCGGACGGCGCGAGCGCCTGCACGATCAGGCTTGGGAAGGCGAGCCGGCCCATCAGCCGCGGGAAACCGCACAGGCCCGAACAGTGCGAGCGGCAACGTCCCGCGGCCGATCCACGAAATGCCGTAGCCGGCGCCGTAGATCAAAATCGTCAACATCAGAATCGGAAAGCCGCCGGCCAGCATCAGCAGTCCGGCGGCCATCAGCGCGCAGGAGCCGACCATCGTCCAGATCGGGTGATAGCGGCTGCCGAACAGACGCTCCACAACGCGGGCGCCGACCTGGGCGGGCCCGAAAAGCGTGCCGAGGCTGACAGCGAGGGCATAGTCGACGCCACGCGCCTGTAAGAAGATCAAGAGATGCACCACCACAATCGAGCCGACGCCGGCGGCGAGCGACAGCACGATCGCGAGCAGGCCGAAAATCAAGGCCTCGTTTGGTAGGCGCTTCGGTTCTGTCCCTTGCGGTTCATCGCTTTGCTCGAATCTCGTCGCCTCACCGGTGGGCACCGCGCGCACGACCGACATTTGCAGCGGCAGCGATACGGCCAGGTGCAAGGCCGCATAGACAAAGCAGGCGCTACGCCAGCCAATATGATCGATCATGAACGCGCTGAGCGGCCAGCAAATCGTGCTGGCAAAGCCGCCGAACAGTGTGAGGTTGGTGATCGGCGCACGCGCGCCGCTGCCATACATGCGGCCGAGCGCGGCAAAGACAGCGTCATAAAGCCCGGTGCCCATGCCCAGGCCGATCAGGACCCAAGCGATCAGGTAGATCGGTAATGTTGGCGAAAGTCCGATACCAGCGAGGCCCGCGGCATAAAACAGCGAACTCGCCAGCAGCACCGGGCGCCCGCCATGGCGGTCGATCAGCTTGCCGACTAGCGGCGAAATCAGGCCAGCGACCAACAGGCCGAGCGACGTTCCCCCGACGACGAAACCGAGCGACCATCCGGTCTCCCGCACAATCGTCTGGGCAAAGACCGCCGGAAAATAGAACGACGTGCCCCAGGCCAGGATTTGGCTGACGCCGAGTGCGGAAATTACGATGCGGCGATCGAGCCGCAGCGGCGTCGCGTCCCCGTGCAACGGAACCGGCCCTATCTTGCCCGCTCCGCGGCAACCATCTGCTTTTTGGGCATGGTCCCGTTCCCGGCTATCGTAAAGTTGAATCTACACGTTTTGCCGGTGCGGACGGAACGCCGACGAACTGCGGCCGCCCGTCCTGCATGGAGACAGCTCCTTTTTGGGCCGATTATGGCCACGAATCCAATGTTTTTATTAATTATCAGTAACTTAAGCTATGCGTTTATTGCTTAGCTGCAGCGCAACATAAACTGTTTTCACGCGCCATCGCATCCCTATTTTAGCGAAAAGCAGATTCACCAGCGGCAACGCTGGAAGCAGAAAAGAGGCTCGTTATGTTTGCATCGATCGTGCGCTTCGTCAGCGAGTGGCGCCGCTACAATCAGAGTGTCGGCGAATTGAACCGCCTTGGCGACCGTGAGCTCGCCGATATCGGCATCAGCCGCTCGGAAATCCCGCGGGTTGCCTGGGGTGCCGCGCACAAGCGCTAAATTCCCCGACAATCAGATTTAGCAACCGCCCGCGCCTGCCGCGGGCGGTTTCGCTTTGGCGGGTGCCCGTCAATCTTCTCTGAGCCACTTCGTAAGCGGCATGACGTCGGGCGGTTTGCCGTAAGCGGTCGTCCACATGTCGACGCTCCATTGCGACCCGCTCTTCTTCTCTACGATGACGGCGGTGTTATGCGGCAATTGCCCAAACAGGATATTGCCGCGATAGCGTGGATCACCGACCTGATGGTGGTGCAACGCGCCCCAGTCCTGCAAAATTAACAGAAAACTGGTGCTGTTCCGGGTCGTATCCCAGCAATCGAAATTATGCTCGGCGTCGAACGTGCGGAAATCCGCGCGCGCAACGCGTTGATCGGTTCCAATAACCCGCGCTATGCGGTGGTCGAACCAGACGAAAGCCCGTTGTATCGCCTTGCGTTCGGCCGCCGGCGACGCCCTCCCCCGGGCAAGAATGGCCTTCAGCGCCGCACGATCCCTGGCGGTAAAGCCGAGTTCCGCCCGGCGCCGGCAAACAAAGCCATAACAGACCGTCATTTGCGTCGCCGTCGGCGGCAATATCCCGACCGACGAATACAGGTAGGTCATGGCTTCGGTAATTTTTATAGTCGCCGACGCTTGCGCGCTGACTAATGCCAGCCCGACGCACGCAACTACCCGCAAAACCCACCGTAACCGCACAACGCTGGTCCTATACAAAGCAGATCAACAGCCGTTGTCACACTTCGCCCGGTCGCCTAGGTAATGAGCCATGATAACGTCCAACATAGCGGCGGTCCATGTCATCGGCGGTGGCCTTGCCGGCTCCGAAGCCGCCTGGCAACTCGTGCAGAGCGGCGTGCCGGTCGTGCTGCATGAAATGCGTCCACAACGACAAACCGCCGCGCACAAGACCGAAAGTTGCGCGGAACTCGTCTGCTCGAACTCATTCCGCTCCGATGACAAGGAACACAACGCCGTTGGGCTGCTGCACGAAGAAATGCGCCGGCTCGACTCGCTGATCATGCGCGCCGCCGACCAGAACCAGGTGCCTGCCGGTGGCGCGCTTGCAGTCGACCGTGACGGATTTTCCGCGGCCGTCACGGCCGCATTGACGAGCCACCCGCTGATCACCCTCGCGCGCGGCGAAGTCGCATCGCCTCCGGACGATTGGGAAAGCGTGATCATCGCGACCGGGCCTCTCACCTCACCCGATCTCGCCGCGCAGATCTGTAAGCTGACCGGCGAGGATCAACTTGCCTTCTTCGACGCCATCGCGCCGATCGTACATCGCAACTCGATCGATCTCGGACAGGCTTGGTTCCAGTCGCGCTACGACAAAGCCGGACCCGGCGGCTCCGGCGCCGACTATGTCAATTGTCCGCTGTCGCGCGAGCAGTATGAGGCCTTCGTCGACGCGCTCATAGTGGGCGACAAAGTATCCTTTCACGACTGGGAAGCATCGACGCCCTACTTTGACGGCTGTCTGCCGATTGAAGTCATGGCCGAGCGCGGGCGCGAAACGCTGCGCCACGGGCCGATGAAACCGTTCGGCCTCACCAATCCGCACGCGCCCGAAGTGAAGCCCTATGCAGTTGTGCAATTGCGCCAGGACAACAAGCTCGGCACGTTGTTCAACATGGTCGGCTTCCAAACCAAGCTGAAACATGGCGAGCAGGCGCGGATTTTCCGGACAATTCCCGGCTTGCAGAACGCCGAATTCGCGCGGCTCGGCGGCCTGCATCGCAACACTTTCCTCAACTCGCCGAAGCTGCTCGACGGCACGCTGCGCCTGAAAGCCAATCCGCGTTGGCGCTTCGCCGGCCAGATCACCGGCTGTGAGGGGTATGTCGAATCTGCAGCCATCGGTGGACTGGTCGGGCGCTTTGCCGCGGCCGAGCGTCGTGGCAAGGCGCTCGCACCACCGCCGGCAACGACCGCGCACGGCGCATTGCTGGCGCACATTGTCGGCGGTCACATCGAAACGATCGATAGCCGGCCCCACTTCCTTCCAACCAATGAACGTGAATTTCGGCCTGTTTCCACCGCTCGCCGAGACGCCGACTTTCGACCGCGAGGGACGCAAGTTCGGCCGCGGCTCGGCCAAAAACCTGGCGCGCAAGGCAGCATTGAGCGCGCGGGCGCTGTCCGATCTCGCGCGCTGGATTGAGAGCATGGCCTACGCGGATGCTGCCGAATAGCTACACGTGAAAAATCCGCTGCGGCTTGCGCGCCGCGCGCCAGATCAGCCATTGCCGCCGCCATGGCGACAATGTTGCCGAATTGAATGGATCATTGTTTGCCCGCTCCATCAGTTTCAGCGTTGGCGCAATGGTCGCGACAGGCAAAAGCGCCGGCAGCATTTCATCGGCCACACTCCTATACTCCGCCTGCGCGGCCGCCAGATGTGACCGCGCCTCCTCACGCAGCGCGCGAAGCGCCGCCCTAAGCGCGGGGCTGTCGATTTCGGCAAAAATGGTTTCCGGCTCGACCGCATGCCTTCGCAATAAATCGAGCGGCACAAAAAGTTGCCGCCGCAGCACATGCCGCGGCAAGGCGCGTAATAGACCAAGAATTGTCGACGCAATGCCGATATGGCGGAAGAAGGATTTGCTGGCCGGCGCCGGCCCCGCCAGCATGCGGCCTGCGACATCGAACACGGCGCCTTGCGTTTGCTCGCCATAGCGCTCGAGGTCGCTCAGGGATCGCCATCGGCTCGTTATAGAGATCGAATGTGTGAGCATCGATCACCGCGACCAATTGATCGCTGGCGATATCGTGGCGGACAAGCGCCTCGCGCAGCGCCGCTGCCACCGGGTTGGCAGCCGCCTCTTCATCGCGTTCGCCCGTCAAGGCTTCACGCCACCATTGCAGCCGGATTTCGCCCGGCATCGGCTCGCGTGCCAACTCGCGGACCTGCGCGATCTCGGCGGCAAAGGCATAGAGAGCGTACAAAGCGCCGCGCTGCTCGGCCGGCGCAAACAATGTCGCCAAGTAGCGGTCGTGGTCTGCCGCCCGTACCAGCGCGGCGCAATAATCGGAACGCTTCGCCATGCCGCCACTCTAGCGCGCCACTCAGGCGACCGCGATGAGCCCCGCACCAACACGGCGGTTTTCCGCCAGCAGGATGTTGTAGGTGCGCACCGCCGCACCGGTCGCCAGCGTATCGACCACCAGCGAAGCAGCGCGAAAGCGCGCCCGCAGGGGCTCCGGCAATACCCAAGGGTCGGAACCTGCGCCGATGAGAAAAAAATCGAGCCGCTCGGCCCGTACGAATGCCGGTTCCAATAGCGCCGCGTTCAGCTCCGCCAAGCTGGTGACCGGCCAGGCCCAAATCCCGTCGGGGAGGCATAAAAGCGAGCCACGGTGGGACATACCGCCAAAACGAAAGCCGCCATTGCCATAAGCGTCGATCGGCGCCGGTCGCGGCAAATGCGGCGCAGCGGCATCGATGGACACGGCTTAAGGATTGTCCTTGTCGCTTGCGGCGTTTTCGCGGCCCAAACCGACGCCGAGATAGATCAAGATCGGCGAGGCAATGAACACCGACGTATAAGTGCCGACCAGCACGACGCCGAACATCATGGTGGCGGTGAACGAATGGATCGCCTGGCCGCCAAACAACAGCAATGCGAGCAGCGCCAAGCTGACGGTGACGTGGGTGATAACCGAGCGCGACAGCGTCTGGTTGACCGAGGCGTTGAGCAATTCCGGCATCGACAGCCGCTTGTAGCGGCGCAGCATCTCGCGAATACGGTCGTAGATGACCACCGTATCGTTGAGCGAGTAGCCGAGAATGGTGAGCAACGCCGCGATACTGGTGAGATCGAAATCGATGCGCGTCAGCGACATGAAGCCGATGGTCAGCACCAGATCGTGCACGTTGGCAATCATGGCGCCGAGCGCGAATTGCCATTCGAAGCGGAACCACAAGTAAACGAGAATACAGAAGATCGCCATCATCAAACCGACAATGCCGTACGACAAGAGCTCGCCAGAGACGCGCGGGCCGACGACCTCAACGCGCCGATATTCAACGTCGCTGCCGAGCGCGCCGCGCACCTTGGTGACAGCGGCCTGCTGGGCGGCATCGCCGCCCGGCTGCTCGGCGATGCGGATCAGTACGTCGTTCGGCGCACCGAACTGTTGCAGCTGCGCTTCGCCGAGCCCGAGTCCGCCGAGGGTAGACCGCATTTGCGCAAGATCGGCAGGACCCGATTTGGTCTGGATCTCGATCAGCGTGCCGCCCTTGAAGTCGATGCCGAAATTGAGGCCGTGGAAGAAATACAGAGAAATCGCCAAAATCGACATGATTGCGGAAATAGGAAAGCTGATGCGCCGGAAGCGCATGAAATCGAATTTGGTGTCGTCGGGAACAATTCGGAGCAGGCGCAACGGTTCAGCCTCCTAGATCGGCACGCGTTGCGGCCGCCGCCAGCGCACCCAATACGCCACGATCAGGCGCGTCAGCGTGAAGGCGGTGAACACGGTGGTGATGATGCCGATGCCGAGCGTCACGGCAAAGCCGCGCACGGGGCCAGTGCCGATATAGAACAGGACGGCGGCGGCGATGAAGGTGGTGATGTTGGAATCGAGAATTGTGGCGAGCGCGCGTGAAAATCCGGCGTCGATGGCGTTGATCGCGGAGCGGCCGGCACGCACCTCCTCGCGGATGCGTTCGTAGATCAGGACGTTGGAGTCAACCGCGATGCCGACCGTCAGAACGATGCCGGCGATGCCCGGTAGAGTGAGCGTCGCATTCAGCATCGACAAAACGCCAAAGATCATGGCGACGTTGATGGCAACGGCGATGTTGGCGAACAGGCCGAACAGGCCGTAGGTGACCAACATGAAGAGAATAACCATCGCCGCGCCGACGTAAGACGAGATCTTCCCCTGCGCGATCGAATCGGCGCCGAGGCCGGGGCCGACCGTGCGCTCTTCGATGATCGTCAGCGGCGCCGGCAGCGCGCCGGCGCGCAGCAGGATGGCAAGGTCGTTGGCGCTTTGGACGGTGAAGTTGCCGGAAATCTGGCCCGAGCCGCCGAGGATCGGCTCGCGAATGACGGGCGCCGAGATGACCTGGTTGTCGAGCACGATGGCGAACGGCTTGCCGACGTTCTCCTGCGTCACCTGGGCGAATTTGCGCGCGCCCGACGTGTTGAAGCGGAACGAAACGATCGGTTCGCTGGTGCGCGGGTCGAAACCCGGCTGCGCGTCGGTCAGGTCGCCGCCCGATACCAGAATGCGCTTCTCGATGAGATAGGGAATCTTCGGCTCGGATGAGCTATAAAGAATTTCGTCGTCCGGCGGCACTTGGCCCTGCAGCGCCTGTTGCGGTGGAATCGCGGTATCGACCATGCGGAAGTCAAGCTTGGCCGTCTTGCCGAGCAACTGCTTGAGCCGGGTCGGGTCCTGCAGGCCGGGCACCTGCACCAGGATACGGTCGGTGCCTTCGCGCTGAATGAGCGGTTCGACCGTGCCGAGTTCGTTGATGCGCCGCTCGATGATTTGAATCGATTGGTCGACCGCTTGGCGCACGCGCTCGAGAATGGCCGGATCGGTCAGCGTCAGCCGGTAGAGCCCGCCCGCCTCGCTGGTGATGTCAACGTTGTTATGGCCGGTTGCGGCCAAGATGCCGCCGAGCGGCCGCGACAAAGTTTGCAGTTTCTCCTGTGCTTCGCCGGCATTTTGTCCCTCGCGAATGCGCACCTCGACGCTATTGCCGCGCACCACCAAGCCGGTATAGCCGATGCGCGCCTCGCGCAGCACGCGGCGTACGTCGTCGCGCAGCGTCCCCAACAGTTCCTTGCGCACGGCGCCGCTGTCGACCTCGAGCAGGATGTGCGAGCCGCCCTGCAGGTCGAGACCGAGCACGATCTGCCGCTGCGCCCATTTGGGCCAGCTTTCGCACCCAACTTGCCGGCAGGAAGTTGGGGACGGCAAACGAGCAGACGAAAAACACCGTGAGCAGGATCGCCACCACTCTCCAGCGCGTGAAATACAGCATGGTGTCCCGACTTCGGTTGAGAACGATGAGCGACGGCTAGCCGGCCGCCGCGTCGTCCTTTACCGGCTCACCTTTGGCGCGCACCTCGGAGAGCATTTGCCGCAATTGGCGAATGCGCACCTCGTCCGCGATCTCGATCTCGATTTGGTCGTCGTCGATCACCTTGGTGACCTTGCCGATGAGTCCGCCGTTGGTGATAACGGTGTCGCCCCGCCGTACATTCTTGACCATTTCCTGGTGCAGCTTCACGCGCTTTTGCTGCGGACGCAGAATCAGAAAATACATGATGACAAAAATCAGGATGAACGGCAGCAGCGACATCAACATGCCGCCCTCGCCGCCGAGCGCAGAGGTCCCTTGAGCAAAGGCGGTGGATATGAACATCTCGCTTGTTCCTCGCTAATAGTTGCGCGACCGCCAAGAGGCGCCCCTAAGACCCCACGTCCGCGCTGCAATTCGGCGCGGACTATAGCGGCCGCCCGCCCAATTGCAACGCCGCCCAGGCCGCGGAAAGCGGCCATTTTGGGCCATTTCTCGCACCGCCAGCTTGCGGCCCGCTCGCGTCCCGGCTAAGAGCGGCGCACGTCTCGCGAGCTGTTCCCATGGCGAATTCCAAGTCGACATCCAAGTCCAAACCCAAGTCCAAGCGGGCGCGCGGCGCCACGACAAAATCGGCCGGCAAAGCCGTACGATCTCCAGACGTGTTCGCGCGCATTGCCGACGCGCTCGAACGATTAGCGCCGCCCACCGCAATGGCCCCCGATTTTTCGGTCGCCAATGCCTATGTCTGGCATCCGGAGGGACGCCGGTTGGCGCCGGTCAAACGCGTCAACCGCGTCGAGATGTCGCTGCTCAAGGGCATCGACCGCATGCGCGATGTTTTGGTTGAGAACACCGAACGCTTCGCCAAGGGGCTGCCCGCCAACAATGCGTTGCTGTGGGGCGCTCGCGGCATGGGCAAGTCATCCCTGGTCAAGGCATCGCATGCGGCGGTCAACCGCAGCTTTGCGCGCGGCAGCCAAGACGGTCCGCTCAAGCTGATCGAAATTCATCGCGAAGATATTGAAAGCCTGCCGGACCTGATGGCGCTGATCCGCGACTCCACCTACCACTTCATCATCTTCTGCGACGATCTTTCGTTCGACACCGATGACACCTCTTACAAATCGCTCAAGGCGCTGCTGGAAGGCGGCATTGAAGGCCGCCCCGACAATGTGATCTTCTACGCCACGTCGAACAGGCGCCATCTCATGGCACGCGACATGATCGAGAACGAACGCTCGACCGCGATCAATCCGGGCGAAGCCGTCGAAGAGAAAGTTTCGTTGTCCGACCGCTTCGGTCTTTGGCTCGGTTTTCACCGCTGCAGCCAGGACGAATACCTCGCAATGATCGACGGCTATCTCAAGCACTTCAAGATCTCGGCCGAGCCGGAAACCCTGCGCCGGGAAGCGCTGGAATGGGCAACCACGCGCGGCGCGCGCTCAGGCCGCGTCGCCTGGCAGTTCATCCAGGAACTTGCCGGACGTCTGGGCGTTCCATTGAAAGACTGAGTTCAGGCGCCGCTGAGAAGCTTTGTCGGATCGATAGGCGTCGAGCGTTTGCGGATCTCGAAATGAAGCTGCGGTGAGGTCACATTGCCGGTCTGGCCGGCATGCGCGATCACCTGCCCGCGCTTGACGGTATCGCCACGTTTGACCAACAGGTCGCTGGCGTTGGCGTAGGCCGACACATAGCCGCCGGAGTGACGGATCAACACAAGATTGCCGTAGCCTTTGAGCTCATTGCCGGCATAGGCGACGACGCCATCTTCAGCCGCCTTGACCGGCGTGCCGGCCGGCACTGCCAAATTGATGCCGTCGTTCTGCGTGCCGTTCGAGCGCGGCCCGAAGCCCGCAATGATACGTCCCTTTACCGGCCAGCGAAACGACGGGATGCCGCCGGCAGGTTCCGTTTTTTGCGTGATGCTTTCGGTCTGCTGCACTTCTGGTTTGGCGATACGAGCCGTCTGCGTTGGTGGAACGCTGGCGACTTTCTTCTCGACTGCAACAGTGCGAGGATGCGCGACTTTCGGTGAAGGCACCTGACGCGTGCCGACCACCTGGCCACCCGGGATCGTCAGCCGGTCGCCCAGCTTGAGACGGCTATAGGGCTGAAGTTTGTTGGTGCGCGCGAGCTCGGCGAGCGAGACTCCATAGTGGCGCGCAATCGACATCAAGCCCTCGCCCTGCGCAACCACATGGACGTTTCCACCAGCCCGGCGCGGCGTCGGAGCAGCCGGCGCAACCGGTGCGGCTGGCGCCGCGGAAGCCACCGCGCCTGGTGCGGTATCGTAGACGTAACGCGGAATGACCAATCGCTGGCCCGGCCGGATCGTTGCCTGGTTGGTGATGCCGTTTGTTTGCATCAGCGCCGACAGCGGTACGCCATGGCGGCGCGCGACGGTGTCGAGCGTTTCGCCATAGCCGACCGTAACCGGTTTGCCGCCGTCCCAGGTCCAGTGTCCCCGCGGTTGCGGCGGCACCTGGTTGTATTGAGGGGCCGACCTTTGCTGCGGCACCGAGCCGGTCACGTCGGAATTTTTTTGTGGCGGTCGATAAGCGGCGTAGCCGCGATCGCCATAGGCAACGCCATTCGTCGCAGCGACCGTCGCAGGACGGCTCGGCGCCGGCAGAGGCTGCGATACGACGGCGCGGCTCTGTGCCGGGCGCGACGCGACCGAACCAGTCACCTCACGCGAGGGCGCCTGTCGGTTGGATGCAAAAGGATTGGAGTTGAAGCGCGCTGAATTCTCACAACCGGCGACGGCAACACCGACCAGAGCGAGGGCTGCAACCTGCGACCAAACACGCGGGCGAGACGGCACCTTGAGGCGCTGCATGTGGTTACTCACTCATACGCAAAATGACTAGAGTTCGAAATAAAGCAGGCGGCAGTAAACAAGCTTTTAAGAATTAGCGAACAGTTACGCGCACAAACGAGTTTTGCAAAAATGTCACAGTTCTTTCGCCTGCCCTGGCAATAGCGGCACAAAACGTACCGGGATCAGGTCGTCGCGTACCAATCCCGTTTGCGACTTGGTAAGCCTAATAATGTGTTGCGATCGATCATGTGGTCCGACCGGCAGCACCATGACGCCTTCGTCCGCTAGTTGATCGACGAGCGTTTCCGGTATCCGCTCGGCTGCAGCGGTGATCAAAATTCGATCATAGGGCGCCTTATCCGGCACACCGAGGACGCCGTCGCCAATCACGACCTCGACATTGTCGTAGCCGAGGGCGGAAAGCCTTTCGCGAGCCTGTGTGGCGAGCGTGCGATAACGCTCGACGCTAACGACCTCTCGGGCAAGCCGCGACAACACGGCGGCCTGATAGCCGGAACCAGTGCCGATTTCGAGCACGCGGTGATGCGGGCGAACCGCAAGCTGCTCGGTCATATAGGCGACAACATAGGGTTGGCTGATGGTTTGCCCGCAGGCAATAGGCAACGCCTGGTCGGCATAAGCCTTGCCGGCAAATTTGTTCTCGACAAAGTGCGCGCGCGGGACCTCGTCCATGGCACGCAAAACCGCCTGATCGGATATTCCTCGCCGGCGCAATGCCAGCAGGAATTCCATGCGGCCGGCATCCTGACTGTCTTGCCCCACGGCGGCGGGTGCCTCCCCTTCGGCACCGCAATTTTAGCACGTTTGCGACCGATTCCTGTAGCATGACGCATTGTCGCCGGAAGCGGCGGAAGGAACCAGACTCGTGCGAGCGCGTTGCAAAGCGGGGACTATTAAATGACGCAATCCACGCAAGTGCAGACCCGCGTGCTCGTGGTCGAAGACGAATATCTCATCCGCATGCTGCTTGAGGATATGCTGGCCGATCTCGGTTACGCCGTGGCGGGCGCGGTCGGCACGGTCGCCGAGGCGAGCGACCTCGCGACCAAGGGTGAGTTCAGCGCCGCCATTCTCGACGTCAATCTTGATGGCGAGGAAATTTTTCCCGTCGCCGACATTCTTGCAGAACGCGGCCTTCCCTTCATATTCGTCACCGGGTACGGCGAGCGAATACTGCCGGATCGCTATCGCGATCGTCCGACGCTGCAGAAGCCGTTCCAAGCCAACCAGCTTGATGCCATGCTCAGCGGATTGGTTATCCCCGTCTAGTCGAACAGGTCCGCTAGTATGGTCATGAACGGCTCGTCGGTTAGGTCGAGCCGCAGTGGCGTCACTGCGATGCGTTTATCGTTGAGCGCGGCGAGATCGCTGCCTTTCGCCGCGCCGGCCACGCCGCCACGGCCGAATGCGATCCAATAATAGGGATTGCCGCGCCCATCGTGCCGCGCGTCGATGCGCAGCAGTTCCTGATCGCGTTTGCCCTGCACCGCGACCGCGATGCCGGCCACTTCCTCCGGCGCACAATCCGGAAAGTTGATATTGACCAGGACGTCGCGCGGCATGCCGGTATCGAGCACGCGGCGAATGATGTCGGGCCCGTGCTTGATCCCCGTGTCCCAGTGCGGGCTGCGCCTGGTGGAGAAGGCATAAGCCTGCGATAGCGCAAACGAGGGAATGCCGAGCACCGTTCCTTCCATGGCGCCGGCAACCGTACCGGAATAGGTCACGTCCTCGGCGCAATTGCGTCCGCGGTTGACGCCGGACAGGACGAGATCCGGCATGTCTTTCAGAATATGGCGCGCGCCCATGATCACACAGTCGGTCGGCGTGCCCTTAACCGCGAAATGGCGCTCGCCGACTTCGCGCAAACGAAGAGGGTCGTTGAGCGAAAGCGAATGCGACACGCCCGACTGGTCGGTCTCCGGAGCCACGATCCAAATATCGTCCGACAAGGCGCGCGCGATCGTCTCGCACGCATTCAGGCCCGGCGAATGAATGCCGTCATCATTGGTAATGAGAATACGCATTACGTCCGTTCGATCTTGGTCATGCCGCCCATATAAGGCTTGAGCGCCTCCGGCACGACGATCGAGCCGTCCTGCTGCTGGTAGGTCTCCATGACCGCGATCAGCGCGCGGCCGACGGCGACGCCGGACCCGTTGAGGGTGTGAACATGGCCTTTGACCTTGCCGTCTTTGCCTTTGTAGCGTGCATTCATGCGCCGCGCCTGGAATTCGCCGCAGGTCGAACAGGAGGAAATCTCGCGATAAGCGTTCTGTCCCGGCAACCAGACCTCGATATCGTAGGTCTTCTGCGCGGCGAAACCCATGTCGCCGGTGCAGAGCGTGACCACGCGATAATGCAGATCGAGTTTCTTCAGGATTTCTTCGGCGCAAGAGAGCATACGTTCATGCTCGTCCTTGCTCTTGTCCGGCGTCGTGATGGAGACGAGCTCGACCTTGGTGAACTGGTGCTGGCGGATCATGCCACGCGTGTCCTTGCCGGCCGCCCCCGCCTCGGCGCGAAAGCAGGGCGTGCAGGCCGTCAGCCGCAGCGGCAGGCTGTCTTCCTCGACGATCGACTCGCGCACCAGATTGGTGAGCGGCACTTCCGCGGTCGGGATCAGCCAGAACTTCGACGCATCGAAGAATTTGATGAACAACGCTTCCTGGAAGATGTCCGCCATGGGCGAGAGCTGAATGTCGGTGCCGAGCTCTTTGATGAGCGTCGTGTTGGCGGCGAAGAATTGATCGTCGACAAATTTGGGTAACTGCGCTGTGCCAAACATGGTGGCGTCGCGCACCAGCAAAGGCGGATTGATTTCAGTGTAGCCGTGCTGTGCGCTCGTGTGCACGTCGAGCATGAACTGCCCGAGCGCGCGCTCAAGCCGAGCCAATCCTTTTTGCAAGACGACGAAGCGCGCGCCAGACAATTTGGCGGCAAGCTCGAAATCCATCATGCCGAGTGCCTCGCCCAAATCAAAATGCTGCTTGGGCGTGAAGGTATAATCGCGTTTCTTCCCAAACTTATGCCGCTCGACATTGCTGGCGGCGTCCGTGCCGATGGGTACATCGTCCGCCGGCAAATTTGGAATTTGCGCGAGCTGCATATTGAGTGCGGCGCTGGCGTTATTTTCCTCCGCCTCCATCAGCGGAATGGACGACTTGTATTCCGCGACCTCGGCCATCAGCTTCTGCGCCGCCGCTTCGTCCTTCTTGGCTTTGGCCTGGCCGATTTCCTTCGACGCCGCATTCCGCCGCGCCTGCGCCTCCTCGAGTTTGGCGATCAGGGCGCGGCGCGTCTCGTCGAGCGCCAACAGCCGCTTTGCCATGGGATCGAGCCCGCGCCGCGTCAGGCCTTCGTTGAAGGCACCGGGGTTGTCGCGAATCCATTTGATGTCGTGCATGGCGGGCGCGTTCTCAAAACCTGACCAATCTCAAACACAATCCCAAGCCTGGGCACGGGGGTCGGCGCGGTCGTCCCGGCATAAAGCCGGGCATGACGGTGTCAAGTCCGGCGCCCTATTCCGCCGCGCCGGCCGAGGAATCGGTCGAGCCGGTAGCCGCAGCGGCCGCAGCCGCCCGCGCTTTCTTCTCGACTATGCGCACCGACCAGATCGAACCCTCGTAAAGCACCAGCAAGGGGACCGCCAGCGACATCTGGCTGATGATGTCGGGCGGGGTAAGTACAGCGGCCAGAACGAAAGCGCCGACGATAAAGTAGCGGCGCTTTTCCCTGAGCTGCTGGGAGGTGACTATCCCGATCCGGCCAAGCAGCGTGAGGATGACTGGCAACTGAAATGCCACGCCGAAGGCAAGCACCAGCGCCATCATCAGCGAGAGATATTCGCCGACCTTGGGCATCAACGAGATCGAGGCGTCGGTGGCGTCGCCCGGCTGCTGCATGTGCAGCGAAAAGCGCACCAGCATCGGCAGCACGAGGAAGTAGACGACCGTCGAGCCCATAGCGAAAAAGATCGGGGTCGCCACGAGATAGGGCAGAAACGCCTTGCGCTCGTGGCGATAAAGCCCGGGCGCGACAAACATGTAGATCTGCGCGGCAATCACCGGAAACGACAGGAACGCTGCGCCAAACATCGCAAGCTTGAGTTGCGTGATGAAGTATTCCAATAGCGCCGTATAGATAAATTTCGAATTTTCGGCACCCGCCACCCATACGAACGGCCACACCAGCACATTGTAGATGTCCTTGGCGAAGATGAAGCACAGCACGAACATCGCGCCGAAAGCGAGCACCGCCTTGATCAGCCGCGAACGCAGCTCGACCAAGTGCTCCATCAAGGGCGCTTTGGTGGCCTCGATGTCTTCGTGGCTCATGCCTTGCCCCCAGCCTGCTTGGGAGCCTTCTTGGGTGCCTTCTTGGATGCTTTCTTGGGCGCAGTCGCGGGTGGATTGTCGGCTGTCGCGAGTTCGCTTTCACTTGCGGGAGTTGTCGGCTCAAGTGCCGGCGCTTCAGCAGTTGCTTCAGCGATTGCTTTGGCAGCGGCTTGCGGTGCGGCTTTGCTCTCCGGCGGAGGCTCGAGCTTCGCCGGTTCCGATTTTGCCGGTTCCGCCATATTGCCGTCGTTGTCGATGTCGGCGAGCGGATCGAAACTGGTCGCGTCAGTGACGGCCGTTTTTATATCGTCGGCTTGCTTCTTGAGATCGGAAAGCTCAGCTTCGCGCAACGCTTCCTGGAACTGGCCCTGGAATTCATTGGCCATGCGCCGGATTTTGCCCATCCAGTGGCCGACCGAGCGCATAACGGTCGGTAGCTCTTTCGGCCCGATTGCGATCAGCGCAACGATGCCGATGAGGACGAGCTCGCCCCAACCAATGTCGAACATGGATTAGTCAACTCCACGGCGCCGGTTCCCGCGATTTTATCGGCCGTCCTTCCCGCGCCGCCGCGGTGATGTTTAAGATCGAGCGCTCTCGGTCTGCCGTTCAGCTTCCGCCTTCGGCGCAGCGCCGCCACTTTCAATGCTTTTGACGGGTTCGTCCGCAGCCGTTTTTTCGTCTTCGGCCATGCCTTTCTTGAAGGCTTTAATGCCTTGAGCGAAATCACCCATCAAAGACGAAATCTTACCTCGCCCGCCGAACAGGACCATCACGACCAGAAGTACGATGATCCAGTGCCATATACTGAAAGAACCCATCGGCAAATCCTCCGCAGCGACGGGCATGCAACGCTCGTCCCGCCTAATTTGTGCTAGAAACTAGGCCCCGGGAACGGCAAAAACAAGGACTTCGGCACGTTAAATCGTGCCGCTTTGTCACGCCAAGCCGTTGGATTTACCTTAATTTCGCCGCCGTTACGGTTCGCTGCCGTCAGGCTTAGGAGCAAGACCAAAATCGAGGTCGCCGGGCTCCAGCGGGTCTTCGTCGTCGCGCAAAGTTGTCTCGTCGGACGGCATCGGCACCGCAAATCCGGGCGGCAGATTGCCTTCCAGAAGTCCGGCTCCCTTGAGTTCGTCGAGGCCCGGCAGGTCGGCGACCTCCTCCAGCCCAAAATGCGACAGGAACGCTTCCGTGGTGCCGTAGGTGATCGGCCGACCCGGCGCCTTGCGTCGTCCGCGCGGCCGGATCCAGCCGGTTTTCAGCAGCACGTCGAGCGTGCCCGCCGCTGCCACAACCCCACGGATTTCTTCGATCTCGGCGCGGGTCACCGGCTGGTGATAAGCGATGATCGACAACGTTTCGACCGCCGCGCGCGAGAGCTTGCGCGTTTCGATCGTCTGCCTGGTCAACAACCAGGACAGATCGTCGGCCGTGCGGAACGTCCACTTCTTACCGATGCGCACCAGGTTGACGCCGCGCGATGCGTATTCGGCCTTCAATTGTGCGAGCACCTCCCGCACGTTGACGCCGTCGGGTAGCTGTTTGGCGAGCGTCGCCTCATCGAGAGGCTCGGCCGAGGCGAACAGCAACGCTTCGAGCAGACGCAGTTCTTCGGCACGCGCGGCCGGTTGCTCCAGCGGCGGCTCGTTGTTTTGGACAACCACCAGCTTTTTGGCCACGCTCGGCATGGACCCTTCCTCCTTATGCGTTTTTTTGCGCGTCATGCGTCGCAGTACTTCCATTCGCACCAATACGCTTGCGCATATAGATCGGCGCGAACGACTCTTTCTGATGAATTTCCGCGCGGCCTTCGCGCACCAGTTCGAGTGCAGAGGCGAACGAAGAGGCAAATACTGTGGCGGCCATCGACGGCTCGACTACATACGCAACGAGGAACTGGTCGAGTTGCGCCCAATCGGATGTTTGTCCGATCAACCGGTCGAGCGCAGCGCGCGCCTCGGCCAACGACCACACCGTGCGCTTCTTAAATTGCACGCGCGAGAGCGCCGTTTTCGAGCGCTGTGTCGCATAAGCCGAAAGCAAATCATACAACGTCGCCGTCCATTCCGGCTGCTTGATCTCGGCAATTGGTTCCGGCGAGCCGCGCGAAAAAACGTCGCGATTGAGCTGTGGTCGTCCCATCAGCCGCGAGGCGACTTCGCGAAAGGCTTCCAGCCGGCGCAAGCGATACGCCAAAGCCAGCGCCATATCTTCGGCGCTCGGCCCTTCTGCCGGCGCAGCTTCAGGCAACAACAGCCGTGACTTCAAATAGGCGAGCCACGCCGCCATTACCAAATAATCGGCGGCGAGCTCGAGCCGCAACTTGCGCGCAGCTTCGACAAACGCGAGATATTGGTCGGCCAGCGCCAAGATCGAAATTTTGGATAGGTCGACCTTCTGCTGACGCGCCAGCATCAACAGCAGATCGAGCGGACCTTCGAAGCCCTCGACGTCGACGATCATCGCCGGCTCGCCGGTGGCGCGGTCCGCTTCTAGCGTGTTGTCGAATTCTTCGCTCATGACGCCGTCACCTGTTGCGGCTGGTCGCCGATCATGCGCGCAAAAATTGCCCGCGCCTGGTCTACATCGAACTCTTCCGGCGCCATGCGTTGCGCCAATGCTTTGTCCGCCCGTCGAGCCGCCTCGCCTTGAAGCTCAGGCACCGCTCCAGCCACGGCGGTCATTTCAGCCAAATCGCCGTTGCAATGAAGAACGACGTCGCAGCCCGCCGCGAGCGCCGCACGGCTGCGCTCGGCCAACGTGCCTGACAAGGCGCCCATCGAAATATCATCGCTCATCAGCAGGCCCTGGAAACCGATAAATCCCCGAATCACGTCGCGGACCATTTTGACCGAAGTCGTGGCCGGCGCGACGGGATCAATTGAGGAAAACACAACATGTGCAGTCATGCCGATCGGCAAGCCCGCGAGCGGCCGAAATGCGGCGAAATCTGTGGATTCCAAGGTTTCGCGATCGGTATCGACCGTCGGCAACCGGTGATGGCTGTCAGCCGTGGCGCGGCCGTGGCCAGGCAGGTGCTTGAGCACGGGCAAGACCCCACCGGACATGAGGCCTTTGGCGATAGCGCCTGCAATAGCCGCCACCTTCCCCGGCTCGCTCCCGTAGGCGCGATCGCCGATGACAGGGTCGCCGCCTGCCGTTGGAACGTCGGCAATCGGCAAGCAATCGACGTCAATGCCGACGCCAGCGAGATCCGACGCGATAAGATGGCCGGCCAGTCGCGCGGCAGCGGTCCCCGCTGCGGGTTCGCGGTCATAGAGTTCGCCGTAGCGGGCGCCAGCCGGATAGACCGGCCAGTTGGGGGGGCCCAGGCGTTGCACGCGGCCTCCTTCCTGATCGACCAAAATAGGCGCTTGCCAACCAAGAATATCACGGAATGAAGCTGCAAGTCCTGCAACTTGCTGCGGTGAGCTCACATTTCGCTTGAAGATAATCAGTCCCCATGGCTGCGCTTCACGGACGAATGCCCGCTCGTTGGCGGAGATGGCCAATCCCGCCAAGCCGGTAATGAAAGCACGTGCAGGCATTGAGGCGGATTAGCCCGCGCGAACCGAGACGGTCAAGCTTTGGACCGCTAAATCCTCTGGACGATACAATCGCCGCCAGCCGCTTTCAGGTTCGAGCACACCTGACTCGCCTCCTCGGCGCTGCCGAAAGGCCCGACCATGGCGCGATAATAGACGCCCTTGGCACCCAGATCGACGCGGCGGATCAGCGGCGAGCGGCCGCCGAGCTGTTGCGGAAATTTAGTTTGCAAACTGTGGAAAGAAGCCTGCGCATCGGCTTCGTTATGCCGCGAAGAAATCTGTACCGCATAACCGCCCGAAGCGGCTGTTGCCGGCGCAATCGACGTCGGCGCCGAACGTGCTGGCGCGATCGGCGCTGGCGGCGGGGCAGATGCCGTGCGCATCGGCCGCTGGGGCGCCGGAGGTGCAGCGGAGGTATTCGGATTGAGCGAGAGCGGAGCATTGCTCGGAGGCGGCGCGCGTCTGACCGGCGCGGACTCTACGCGCGCAACTTGTTGACGCTGAGCCGGCATTGACTCTGACGTAGCTCGCGGCACCGCCGCTGGTTGCACGCGTACCGGAGCAGGCGTGGCTTGAGTCGTCTGCCCCTGCGCCGGTGCGGCAATATCGCTGGGGCGAATGGCGATGGTGTGGATCTTCTTCGGCTCGACGCCGATCACGCCATTTCCGAGCGCGGCCTGCGGCGCGCCGTTTTGACCTTGCGGCATGACCGTGCCGGCAGGCCTGTCCTTGACGTCGACCGGCTGCTCTTCGCGCGAGACAATCTTTTCATTCTGGCCGTTGTTGACGCGGTCATAGATCAATTTGCCGTTTCGCGGATCCTTGCTTTGGGCCGCTGGAACAACTTTGCTCGGGGTCGCCTCCGCCTTGATCACCGGCGGGGGCCCGGATTTTGCGCCGGACGAACCGAAAATCATCCGATAACCGTATGCGCCGGCGGTGCCGACGATGGCGAGCGCGCAAACAGCGGCGATTGCCATGACACCGATGCGCCGGCGCGGCGGGACATCGTCGTAGAAATGCTCATCCTCGGCGCCGAACTGGGCGTTATTCGGGAAGAACGGCGCTTGCTCGTAGCCGGGCGGCGGTGCTTCGGCGCCCTGCCCCGGAACGAGGCCCTGCGCGTAAGCATCGGCCGCGTAATCCTGCGCCGCGTAGTCCTGTTGCTCGTATTGCGCCGATGGTGGCGGCGCGGGCGGCGGCGGGAAAGGCGCGGCCTCGACCTGCGGCGGCGCGTAGTGCGCGTCGTCATAAGCCGGCGCTGAATCGTAGGCCGGCGTCGGATTGTAGGCGGACACTGCCGCCTCATGCATGTCGCGGGCGGTCAGCGGTGCGTAGTTGTCGACCGGCGCGGCCGTTGGCACGCCGGGTGAACGCCCGTGATTGTGACCGTATTCGCCGAAGGGATCGTTCTGCCCGATCAGACGGGCAAGTTCGGCCAACGGATCGCCGGACGATGCAGCCGCCTGACCCGATGCGGTACGCACCGGCGGCTGGCTAGCACGGAAAGCTCGCTGGAATTGTTCGTCCGCCATTCGGTCCCCGGAATTTAAATCAGAAGCCCGCTTTGCTTCTTCCGACCGCGAAGCCACCACTCAACGCCGGCCGGATGACCCCTAATTATCGCATTTCTTGCGGCGCTTCGACCCCCAGGACTGCAAGCCCCGAGGCCAGCACGGTCGCGACCCCTTGCACCAGCGCGAGCCGCGCCATGGTTGTTTCTCGATCATTCTGGATAATGAAGCGTAAATGAGGCAAGTCCTTTCCGCGTGTCCATTGCGCGTGAAATTCACTTGCTAATTCATAAAGATAGAAGGCAATCCGGTGGGGCTCATGGGCTATCGCCGCCGCCTCCACCAGCCGTGGAAACAGGGCGATCCGGCGCAATATCGCAAGCTCCCCAGACTCGCTCAAAAGTTCCAAATTAGCCCGCTCGAGCCACCGCACCCGCTCGCCCGTCTCCTCCGGCAGATCGGGGACGTCCGCTTTGGCATTGCGAAAGATCGAATGCGCCCGGGCATGCCCGTACTGGACATAGAAAACGGGGTTTTCCCGGCTCGCCTCGATGACCTTGGCGAGGTCGAAATCGAGGACCGCGTCGTTCTTACGGTAGAGCATATCGAAGCGCACGGCATCGCGCCCGACTTCGTCGACCACTTCGCGCAAGGTGATGTAGTCGCCGGCCCGCTTCGACATCTTCACCGGCTCGCCGGCGCGCAGCAGCCGCACCAGCTGCACCAGCTTGATGTCGAGTTCGGCCTTACCGCCACTCACCGCCTTAACGGCGGCCTGCATGCGCTTGATGTAACCGCCGTGGTCGGCGCCCCAGACGTCGATCAGGTTAAGGAAGCCGCGTTCGACCTTTGATTTGTGATAGGCGATGTCGGTCGCGAAATACGTGTAGCTGCCGTCCGATTTCTTCAGCGGCCGGTCGACGTCGTCACCGAAATCGGTTGACTTGAACAAGGTCTGCTCGCGGTCCTCCCAATCCTCGGTGGCGCCGCCTTTCGGCGGCGGCAGGCGCCCCTCATAGACATGACCCTGGGTGCGCAACCAGTCGATGGTGGCGCCGACTTTGTCCTTTGGCCCGTGGTCGACAGGAGCCGGCGCGAAGGGATCGGGCTCCTCGCCGTCGATGAGCGAGCGCTCCGAAAAAAACACATCCGGCACGATATTGAGACCCATGAGATCGTTGCGGATCTCCGCCATCATCATGTCGGTCGCGCGCCGGCGCACGATCGGCAACCACTCCTCCTCCGGCATGGTGGTGAGCTTGAAGCCATAATCGGCGGCAAGTTCTCCGCCGCATTCGCGCAAATAGTCGCCGGGATACAGTCCCTCCGGGATGTCGCCGATGGCCTCGCCGAGCGCCTCGCGGTAACGCAGAAAAGCCGAGCGCGCGAGCACGTCGACCTGCGCGCCGGCATCGTTGATATAATATTCCCGCGTGACGTCGTAGCCGGCATATCCGAGCAGGCTGGCGAGCGCATCGCCGAACACCGCGCCGCGGCCGTGGCCGACATGCAATGGACCGGTCGGATTGGCGGAGACATATTCGACGTTGACCTTCTCGGCGTTACCCATGTCGCTGCGGCCATAGTCCCGCCCGAGCATCAGCGCGCGTTTCAACTCCTCGCCCCAAACATGGGGCTTGAGCGTGAGATTGATGAAGCCGGGACCGGCGACGTCGACCTTCTCGATGGCCGGCTCGGCGCGCAGCGCAGCCGCGATCTTCTCGGCGAGGTCGCGCGGTTTCTGCTTGGCCTCCTTCGCCAGCACCATGGCGGCGTTGGTGGCCATGTCGCCGTGGCTGGCATCGCGCGGCGGCTCGACCACGATGCGGGAGAGATCGGCGCCGCCGACGAGCGGCGCGGTCGCCGCCTGCACGCGGGCGAGCATGGCGGCGAAAAGATGTTTGGATTGGCCGGCGGCGGGCATGGTGGGGCTTGCGGGTAAGGGATTTTAGAGGGTGAGTCAAAGCTTGGACGGCAAATCGCGCCCTTCTGCGGCGCCCCGAAAGAGCCGCTCCGCATTGCGCCAGATCAATGAAACCCGCCAGCGCCTGGCGGTTTATGAGCATCAGGTTCACAGGCAGGAGCAGGTCATGTTCAAGATCGCCGCGCTGGTTTGGATGATGGCCGGAACCGTTTTTGCCGGGGTCGTCATCATGACGATTCTCACCGTGCCGTCTTTGTCCAACCAGGATATGCGCCTCATTCCGGTGGGAGCCGTTGCGGGATTCATCCTGGCGATCCCCGTCGCCTTCATGGTCGCAAAGCGGATGAGCCCAACCGCGCCGGGCTGACGCGCGCCCGACGGCGCGGGACGACTTACATCCCCCGCCGCTTGCGCTCGGCCTCGTCCCAGGCGGTCAGCGCCTGATAGTCCGGCACGAAGCCAAGGCCCTTCTGCGCGTCCGACGAGATCACCGTCTGCGAGGTGACGACGTCGACCAGCGCCGGCGCGTTCTTGAGCGCGCGTTCGAGCGCGGGCTTCAACTCCTCCGGCTTCTCGACCCGCTCGCCATGCAGCCCAAGCGCGCGCGCCATCGCGGCGTAATCGGAATGGCGCAACGTGGTGCCGACGACGCGGCCGCCATAGTTCATCTCCTGGTCGAGCCGCTCGATATTCCAGGCCGCGTTATTGGAAACGATGAACACCGCCTTGGCGCCGTGACGCACCGCGGTGTCGATCTCCATGGCGTTGATGCCGAAGGCGCCGTCGCCATTGACCGAAATCACCTGCCGGCCGGGCAGCGCCAGCGCTGCGGCAACCGCAAACGGCACGCCGACGCCGAGACAGCCGAAGGCGCCGGCGTCCATATAGGTTTTCGCCTGCAATCCGGTGCGCGCGAAGCTCAACAGATCGCCGCCGTCGGCAATGGCAACGTAGTCGGGATCGGCGAGTTCGGCGATCGCGTCAAAGATGATGCGCGGATGGATCTTGCCGTCGTCGCCGATGGCGGGTCCCTTCCTGGTGGCGGCCGCGGCGACACGCTCGGCGTGGCGCTTACGCAAGCCATCGGTCCACGTCTTGTCGGTCGCCGGCTCGCGGTTGCCGGCGGTTTCCACCATCGCTTCCAGAGCGAGCCGGGGCGTCGCCAGCAGTTCCGGTTGGCCGCGCCGGTTGTCGATCAGTTCGCCGGGATTGTCGGCAAGGCGGATGAAGCGCGCCTTGGGAAACACCGCCGGCGAACCGTAGCCGGTTTGATAGTCGAGCTTGCGTCCGATCAGCAGCACCACGTCGGCCTCGGTCATGGCGGCGGCGCGCATGGCGGCGACGGCTGATGGGTGTTCGGCCGGCACCAGGCCACGGCTTTCCTGCGTATCGAGATAGAGCGCGCCGGTCGTGTCCAGGAGACGTGTGAGCGCCTTTTCGGTTCCGCGCGCGCCCGCGCCGGTCATCACCAGCGGACGCTTGGCGCCCCAGAACACATCGACCGCCTCCTTGAGGGCGGCGGGATCGGGCGGCAGCACGCGGCGCGGCTTTGCCTGCATCCATTCATCCAGCACCAGTTGCGGCGCGACATGCGTGCGCAACACGTCGGTCGGGATTTCCATATAGACCGGGCCGGGCTCGCCGCTGTCGCCACAAGCGCGCGCCACCGCTTCATCCAATTCGCGGATTACCTGATCCGGCACGCGCAAGGTGCGCGCGGCGCGGCAGACCGGGCGCAGCAAATCGACGTGCGGGATATCCTGCAACGGGCCCATATTGGCCTGCGGACGCGAGGTGCAGCCGCCGATCAACAGCACCGGCGCCCGCGCGAGCGATGCGTTCGCCATGGCGGTGACAGTGTTGGTGACGCCGGGGCCGGCGGTGACCATGGCAACGCCGAAATTGCCGCGCAGTTCGGCGTCGGCATGCGCCATGTGCACGGCAGCGCCTTCGTCACGCACATCGATGATGCGGATGCCCTGACGCGCGATGTGATCCCAGATCGGCTGAATATGGCCGCCTTGCAGACCGAAGATTCGGTCGATGCCGCGACTTTTCAGAAAGCGCGCAATCCATGCGGCGCAGGATTGCTCGTCGCTGTTCAAGTCCTGGGTCATCGGCGCACGTCTCCTGCCCTTTATGGTTTGTCGACCGCGAACCGCTCGCGCAAAGAGCGGTGCAAAATCTTGCCGGTCGCGGTGCGCGGCATGTCTTCTTCGCGAACGAAAGACACCGAGCGCGGCCGCTTGTAGCCGGCGATGCGCGTCTTGCACCATTCGAGCACTTCGACGTCGGTCACGTCTTCGCCATCATGCGTGACGATGACGGCATGCACGCGCTCGCCCCATTTCTCGTCGGCAACGCCGATCACGGCGACGTCCTTCACTTTCGGGTGGCCGCCGAGCATGGCCTCGACTTCGGAGGGGTATATGTTCTCGCCACCGGAAATGATCATGTTGGTCTTGCGGTCGACCAGGTAGATGTAGCCGTCCTCGTCGCGGCGGGCGAGATCGCCGACGGTGCAATAGTCGCCGCGGAAGGCGTCTTTCGTTTTCTCCGGCAGCTTCCAGTAGCCGTCGAAGGTATAAGCGTTGCTCGAATAGAGTTCGCCCGCCTCGCCGTCGGCCACATCGTTGCCGTCCGAATCGAGCAGCCGGATGGGGCGCGAACCGACGCATTCGCGCCCGACCGAGCCGAGCTTGGTGAACTGCTCGTCGGGATGCAGCATCGTGACCCAGCCGGCCTCGGTCGAGCCGTAAAGCTCGAACAGGCCGGTATTGCGGAAGTAATCCATGATGGCGAGCTTGGTGTCGCGGCGTGCCGGCGCCGACGAGATCATCAGCTTGGTGACGGCATCGACGTTGTAGCGCGCGCGCGTCGGCGCCGGCAGGCCGAGCATCATGATGTAATGCGTCGGCACCAGCGAGGTGAAGGTCGCGCCACCGTCCGCCAAAGTGCGCACCAGATGTTCCGGATCGAAACTCTTGCGGCTGTAAATGCTGCAGGTGGCGCCGCAATAGGTGAAGGCGCCGAAGAAATAGAGCGAGTTGGCGTGGCACATCGGCATTACCAGCAGCGCCAAATCGCGTGCGCTCAAGCCCAGCTCGACTTCGGTCACGAGCGAGAGCGCGGCGCCGCCCTGGTGATTGCGGATCGCGCCTTTCGGTTTTCCGGTCGTGCCCGATGTGTACATGAGCGTCCACGGATCGCCGCCGCGTACGTCGATTTCGGGACGGCGGTCCTTGGCTTGCGCGATCAGGTCTTCATAGGCGCGGTAGCCGGCCGGGCAGCGCGCGCCGAAGGCAATGTAGTTCTGCGCCGGCACCGGCAAATCGGCGCGCACGGATTCGACGGCATCGAGCAATTCATCCTGCACGATGAAGGCGCGCGCCTCGCAATTTTCCACGATGTACTGAAATTCCTTGCCGACCAGGCGGAAGTTGATCGGCACGATGACGACGCCGGCGAACGCGGCGGCGGCATAGATTTCCGCCCACTCCACGCAGTTGTAGGCGAGCACACAGACGCGATCGCCTTTGACGAGACCGAGCCCAAGAAGCGCATTGGCGAGCCGGCAGGCGCGTGTATGCCAGTGCCGGAAGGTCAGCGCGCGGTCGAGATCGCGCGCGCCGATCTTGTCGGGGTGAAGTCGCGCATTGAGCGCCAGCACATCGCCGACATGCGCCAGGCCTCCCATAATTTCGCCCCCGACAGCGGCCGCCCGTTTGGCGGACCGGCGGCAATTTTGCCGGGCCGTCGTTTTTCTGGCAATCGGATTCGCGGAGCCTAGACCGCGCCCCAGACCTCGCGGGCGGTCTCCACCACCAACTCCAGCTTGCGCCACTGGTCTTCACTGGTGAGCTTGTTGCCGAGGATGGTGCTGGCAAAGCCGCATTGCGGGCTGAGCGCCAGTTGCGCGAGCGGCACGACCTTGGCGGCCTCGTCGATGCGCCGCTTCAGCTCGTCTTTGGATTCCATGTCCGGCTTCTTGCTGGTGACGAGGCCGAGCACGGCGATCTTGCCGCCGGTGAGGTAACGCAGCGGCGCGAACGTGCCGGCGCGCGGGGAATCGTATTCGAGGAAGAAACCATCCACCTTGGTTTCGCCGAACACGACCTCGGCCACCGGATCGTAGCCGCCCTCCGCCACCCACGAGCTTTCGTGGTTGCCGCGGCACATATGAATGCACACGGTCATGTCGGCCGGCTTGTCGCGCAGCGCGTCGTTGATGAGCCGCACATAGAGCGCCGGCAGCGTATCCGGATCCTCGCCCATGGTGCGGACATAATCGCGCAGGTTCGGGTCGCACAAGTAAGGGAAATTCGTGTCGTCGAGCTGCAGGTAGCGGCAGCCGGCGGCATAGAGCGCGGCGATTTCCTCGCGATAGACCCGCGTGAGGTCATCGAAGAATTGTTCGATGTCGGGATAGACCGCCATGTCGATCGCCTTGCGGCCGCCGCGAAAATGCACGCAGGTCGGCGACGGGATCGGCTGCTTGCCGACCAGGCCGTTCTTGTCGGCGACCGGCTTGAGCGCGGCGAAATCGTCGACCGAGAGACTGCGGCTGCGCTTGAGCTTGCCATGCACCTCGAATCGTGGCGGCGAGAACTCGATGTCGCCTGTCTCGTTATGGAACTTGGTCGGCAGACCGCCGTGCATTTCCACGCCGTCGATCTTCTTGAGAAAATCGAGAAACCAGTGGCCGCGGTGAAATTCGCCGTCGGTGCAACATTTCAGGCCAACCTTCTTCTGCATGGCGACCGCCTCGTCGACCGCGCGCTCCTCGATCTCCCACAGCGCCTCCGCCGTGATGGCGCCGCGCGCGCGTTGCGCGCGCGCATCGTGAATGGCCTGCGGCCGCAACAGACTGCCGACCACGTCCGCCTTGAAGGGCGGCTTCTTCCCGCTCATGGATACTTCCTTTTGCTCACCGTTTTGCGCGGGCCGCGTTATCGCAAGTCCGGCGGCGTTTTGAAAGGACGTGGCGCATCGCGCGCCAAGGAAAACGACCGCCATGCCCGGTCTCGTCCCGGGCATCGGATCGCTGCCGGCGGTCACAAGCCGGACGCGCCGGGCTCAGGCGAGATATTCGACTTGCCCCTTGTCGAGGTCATAGTACGCGGCGACGACCTTCACTTTTCTGGCCTTCACAAGATCGGCCACGATTTTGCTTTTGGTCGCGACCTGGATCGCCGTTCGCTTGGCGCTTTCGCGCACCGCGTTATCGACAAAATCGCCGGGTTGACCCTTTACCGCCAAGGCCGCCGGGACGATCGCCGCAACCATCGGGCCGATCGAACCGGGGAAAGTTGCCTTTTTGGTCACGACATTGCACGCGGCAGCCACCGCGCCGCAGCGCTCGTGACCGAGCACGACGATCAGCGGCACGCCGAGCACGGCGGCGCCATATTCGATCGTCCCCATGGTCGCGGTATCGACCATGTTGCCGGCGTTGCGCGCGACAAACAATTCGCCAACGCCCAGGCCCCCGAACAGCAACTCGGGTGGCACCCGACTATCGGCGCAGCTCACGATGGTCGCCCACGGCGTCTGGGAATTGGCAACGCTGCTGCGGCGCTTGGCAAGGTCGGCCGAACACACCTCCGGAGCCGTCACGTATTTGCTGTTGCCGGACTTCAAATTCGCGAGCGCCTGATCCGCGGTGACCGACGTGGTCGGACCGTGCGCGGCGACAGCCCGACCTGCCGCCAACAGGGCGCCACCGGCTGCAATGCCGAAACCGGCCAATGCGAGAAATTTACGCCGACCCATCGCACGCTGGCTGCAGATGCCGCACATTTTGAGACGCTCCGTTCTTGCTGGTTCACGTTCGACCCTAGTTTTACGGCAGGGGCGGTGCAAGCAAATGGAGGAGCGCGATACCGGTTCTGGGCGCCAAACCGCTTGCATGGTTGCGAGCAGGTGAATTTCACAGGCCCCCTCACCGAAATTCCGGCGTTTCCCTGAAGTAGCGTGCGTGCTCGACGAGCGCATAACGATCGGTCATTCCGGCGATATAATCGGCGACACGGCGCGCGCGCACGCCTTGGTCGGAAAAGTCGACGCCATCGCGCCATTCCTCCGGCAAATCGCTCGGATAGGCGGTGAAATGAGCAAACAGATCTCGCACTACGTCTTCGGCGGCGTGCATCACCGCCATCACCTTGGCATGTCGGTACATGCGCGGATAAAGAAAACCTTTGATGTCCTTGTCGGCCGCGAGCATCGCCGGCGGGAATGCGACCATCGCTTCGTCCGCGATGCGCACCTCTTCGCACGAACGCGGCTTGCAATCGGCGAGCCGCTTCCTGCTCTCGGCGATGACATCCTCGATCATGCGGGTGATGATGCGGCGAACCGTCTCGTGCGCGCGGCGCTGCGGGTCGAGCCCCGGATAGTGCGCGTCGATCTCGCGCAGGATATCGGCGACGAGCGGCACGATAGCGATGTCATCCAAGCCGAAAAGATCGGCGCGCAGGCCGTCGTCGATGTCGTGAGCGTCGTAAGCGATGTCGTCGGCAAGGGCGGCCACCTGCGCCTCGGCGCTGGAATACGACCACAGTTCGAGATCCTGGATGCGTGAATAGGCAAGGATCGGCGCCGGCACGCCCTGTTCGGCATAGCGGCCGGTGGCGTTGCCGGCACGGTCGGTGAGCGGGCCATTGTGCTTGACCAGCCCCTCGAGCGTCTCCCAGGTGAGGTTGAGGCCGTCGAACTGCGCGTAACGGCGCTCGAGCGCGGTCACCACACGCAGCGCCTGCGCATTGTGGTCGAAGCCGCCGAAAGCGCGCGCGCAGGCGTCGAGCGCGCGTTCGCCTGCATGGCCGAAGGGTGGATGGCCGAGATCGTGCGCGAGCGCGGTCGCTTCGGCGAGATCCTCGTCAAGCCCGAGCGCGCGGGCAAGCGAGCGCGCGATCTGGACCACTTCCAGGGTGTGGGTGAGCCTTGTGCGGTAATGGTCGCCTTCGTGATAGACGAACACTTGCGTCTTGTAGGCGAGCCGGCGGAAAGCGCTCGAATGGATGATCCGGTCGCAATCGCGGCGGAAATCGTTGCGCGAGGGGCTTGGCGGCTCGGAACGTAAACGCCCGCGGCTCTGCGCCGGATCGGCCGCGTAAGCTGCGCGCGAAATGGGCGTGGAAATGGCCATATGAACCCGCATTGACCTCGCCGTCCGGCGCACTTAACTAGTTGGAGCAGGCCCTGCCAATAGGACGGTGCCACAAATGAGCGAAGCAAGCGTAACGGTCAGCGAGCGGGCGGCGCGGCGAATCGGTGAGATTTTCAAAGCCGAGCCGGCCGGAACCATGCTGCGCGTCTCGGTGGAAGGCGGCGGCTGCTCGGGCTTTCAATACAAGTTCGACATGGAGCAGGCCAAAGCCGACGACGACCTGGTGATCGCGCGCGAGGGCGCGACCGTGCTGATCGATCCAGTCTCGGTGCAGTACATGGCCGGTTCCGAAATCGATTTTGTCGAGGACCTGATCGGGGCTTCGTTCAAGGTGAAGAACCCGCAAGCGACGGCGTCCTGCGGCTGCGGCACGAGTTTTTCGCTTTAAGCGTACATTTTCTCAGTCGTCATTCCGGGACACGCCAAAAGCGCGGGACCGGAATCCATAATCCCGGCTGCGGAGTATGGAGTCCGGGCTCGCCGTTCCGCGGCGCCTCGGAATGATAACGTGATTTGAGAGCGCCCTATTCCGCCGCCACCGCGGGCGGCGCTTGCGGCACTTCCTCAAGCTGCGGCTCGATGCGGCGCTTGATCAACCTGTCGACGCGGTCGAGATAGACATAAATGACCGGCGTGATGTAGAGCGTCAAAAGCTGCGACAGAACGAGGCCGCCGACCACCGCGACGCCGAGCGGTTGGCGCAATTCGGCGCCCGCGCCGGTGCCGACCGCGATCGGCAAGGCGCCGAAGATCGCGGCGAACGTCGTCATCATAATCGGACGGAAGCGCAAGTTTGCGGCCTCGCGGATGGCTGCTTCCGCCGACAAGCCGACGCGCCGGCGCTCGATGGCGAAGTCGATCATCATGATCGCGTTCTTCTTCACGATGCCGACCAGCATGACGATGCCGATCATGGCGATCACCGACAGATCCATCTTGAACAGCATTAGCGTCAGGATGGCGCCGATGCCCGCCGACGGCAGGCCGGAAATGATCGTGATCGGATGGATGAAGCTCTCGTACAGGATGCCCAGCACCACATAGGCCGCAAACACCGCCGCCAAAATGAGGATGCCCTGCCCGCGCAACAAATCCTGGAAGACCTGCGCGGTACCCTGGAAGCCTGTGGTGATGGTCGCCGGCAGGCCGCCATCACGTTCGAGTTTGCTGATCGCATCCACCGCCTGGCCGAGCGCAACGCCGGGCGCCAAATTGAACGAAATGGTCACCGCCGGCTGCTGGCCCTGGTGGTTGATCTGCAAGGGGCCGACCGTGGGCACGAAATGCGTCACCGCCGACAGCGGGATGACGGTGCCGCTCGCGCTCTTCAGGTAGAGGCGATTGAGATCGGCCGGGCTCGCCCGGTATTGCGGCATGCTCTCCAGGATCACCTGATAGTCGTTGGCCGGCGTGTAGATTGTGGCGACCTGCCGCGTGCCGAATGCATTGTAAAGTTCCTGGCGCACCTGATCGACGCTGACGCCGTAGACTGCCGCCTTCTCACGATCGACCTCAATCGTGATCTGCGGATTCTTGATGTAAAGATCGGTGGTGACGTCGAGCAGGCCGGGCAGCTTCGCGATCTTGTCGCGTAATTCCGGAGCGACGCGATAAAGCGCGTCGGTATCGTTGGATTGCAACGTGTATTCGTACTGGCTCTTCGACAGACGGCCGCCCAGCCGAATGTTCTGGATCGGCTGGAAGAAGATGCGGATACCGGGAATCACGTTGGCTTCGCTGCGCAGGCGGGCGATGATCTCGCGCAAGGAGCCGCGCTGATCGCGGTCCTTCAAAGCCACCAACAAACGCCCGGTATTGCCGAGCCCGCGCGAGCCGAAGCCGCCGACCGTCGAATTTACATAGGAAACGGCCGGATCGGCGCGCACGATGTCGGCCAGCTTGCGCTGGTATTCGGTCATCGCCTGAAAGCCGATATCGGTCTTGGCTTCGGTGATGCCGAAGAGGAACCCCGTATCCTCGGTCGGGAAGAAGCCTTTGGGCACAATAATGTAGAGCCAGACCGTGCCGGCGATGGTGAATATCGTCACCATCAGCATGATCGACTTGTAACGCAGCACCCAGTCGAGCGTGCGCGCATAACCGCGCAGCGAGGCGTCGAACAAACGTTCAAACGCGGCCAGCAAAAAATTCTGCTTCTTTTCACCCTCATGTTCGCTCTTGAGCACGCGCGCGCAGAGCATCGGCGTCAGCGTGAGCGAGACGAAGCCGGACACGATAATCGCCACCGAAATCGACACCGCGAACTCGCGGAACACGCGGCCCACCATGCCGCCCATCAGCAGCACCGGGATGAACACCGCGATCAGCGAAAAGGTGATCGAGACGATGGTGAAGCCGATTTCGCGCGAGCCTTTCAGTGCCGCCTCGAAGGGCCGCATGCCGCCTTCGATATGGCGCACGATGTTTTCCAGCATGACGATGGCGTCGTCGACCACGAATCCGACCGACAGCGTGAGTGCGAGCAGCGTCATGTTGTTGATGGAAAAGCCGAAGGCGTACATCGCCGCGCACGTGCCGACCAGAGAAATCGGCACCGCCAGCGCGGGAATGATGGTGGCCGAAACTTTCCGCAGGAACAGGAAGATCACCATGATCACCAGGCAGACCGCGATCGCCAGCGTTTCCTGCACGTTGGCGACGGCGTCGCGGATCGAGATCGAGCGGTCGAACAAGGGCGACATCTCGATCGCCGTCGGCACCTGCGCGCGCAAATCGGGTAAGCTTGCACGCACCTTGTCCACCACCTCGACTGTATTGGCGTCGGGCTGACGATAGATGCCGAGCACGATGGCGCGCTTGTCGTTGTACCAGCTTGCCTCGTCGTCGTTTTCGACGCTGTCGATCACGCGCGCGACCTGATTGAGCTTGATCGGCGCGCCGTTGCGATAAGCCACGATCACGTCGCGGTAGTCGGCGGCTTTTTCCATGGCGCCGGTCGCGAGCAGCGACACCGTGCGGTCTTTGCCCTGCAACGCGCCGACGGGCGTCGAGGAATTGGCCTTGGCGACGACGCTACGGATGTCGTCGAGCGAGATGTTGCGCGCGGCGGCCGCGGCCGGGTCGACCTGGACGCGTACGGCGAATTTCTGCGCGCCATAGACCAGCACCTGGGCGACGCCCGACATCTGCGAAATCGTCGGCGCCACCACCGTTTCGGCGTAGTCGTTGATCTTGGACAGCGGCATGGTGTCCGAGCGCAGGCTCAAATACAGCACCGCGAAATCACCCGGATTAACTTTGCGGAAAAACGGCGGCGTGGTCATTTCGGCCGGCAGCCGGCGCTGCGCGGTAGCGAGCGCGGTCTGCACGTCGAGCGACGCGCCGTCGATATTGCGGCCGAGGTCGAACTGGAGCGTGATCTGAGTCGAGCCCAGCGACGACGACGAACTCATCGTCGAAATGCCGGCAATCGTGGACAGCTGGCGCTCGATCGGCGAGGCAACCGAGGCCGCCATGGTCTCAGGTGAAGCGCCCGGCAGGCTCGCGGTAATCTGGATGGTCGGAAAGTCGACCGACGGCAACGCCGCCACCGGCAACAGCCGGTAAGCGAAGACGCCGAAAACAATCAGCGACGCCGTCATCAGCGTCGTCAGTACGGGGCGGCGGATACAGATTTCCGACAGGTTCATAGCTGTCAGGTCCCGGCCCGCGCTTTCGGATCGCCGCTGGCCTTCGGCGCACGCGGCTTCACGTGGCTGCCGTTGGACAGCCGCAATTGCCCGTCGGTGACGACGGTCTCGCCATCCTTGAGGCCTGAGAAGACAACGGTTTCGCCGCCGACCTGCCGCCCGACCTTTACGGGGCGCACTTTGGCAACGTTGTTGTCGATGACAAAAACAAAATTGCCGGTCTGACTCACCTGCACCGCGTTGGTCGGCACGACAATGCCTTCATCGCTGCGCAACGTCATTTCGATAGTGACCAATGTGCCCGGCCACAGCCGCTCGTCGGCATTCGGCATGGTGGCGCGCAAGGTGGCCATGCCGGTCGTGGCATCGACGGTATTTTCGATCATGCTCACCTTGCCCTCCGCCCGCTTGGTCTCGCCGGGAATAACGGCCTCGACGGTCGCCGTCTGCGCGGTGAGCGCGCTGCGGATCTCGGGCAGGTTTTTCTGCGGCACGGTGAAGGTGACGTAGACCGGCGCCAACTGATTGATGGTCGCCATCGCCGTGGTATCGGCCTGACGCACGAAATTGCCGACCTTCAAATTGGCAGCGCTGATGCGGCCGGAGATCGGCGCGGCAATCGTGCAATAGCTGCGCTGGACTTGCAGATTTTCCAGCAGGCCCTGATCGGACTTGATCGCCGCACGATAAACAGCCGCCTGCGTCTTGGCGGTGTCGAGAATTTGTTGCGGGCTTGCATTCTTGGCAGCCAGGCTCTCATAGCGCGTTACATCGCGCTGGGCGCCTTCGAGCTGGGCCCGATCGCGCGCCAGGGTGCCTTCCGTCTGCGCGATCTGCGCATCGAGAGCGCGGCAGTCGAGCGTGAACAGCAGGTCGCCTTTGTTCACGTGCGCGCCGTCCTTGAAATGGACGCCGACGATGGCCGACTCAAGCCGCGCCTTGATGGCGACGGTCGCGATCGGGGTCACGGTTCCAAGCGCGTCGATGCGCACCGGAACCTGTTTACGCTCGGCCTTGGCAACCTCGACCGGAACCGGACGGACGCGCTGGCTTTGGCCGCCCGCAGCTGCGACCTTGTCGCTTGTCCACATGTCGCGGGCGAGCACGGCAATGCCAATCAAGACGAGCAGCACCGCGCCAAAGAGCCATTTTCGCTTGGTCATCAGCACTTTCGATCCGGGCTCGTTTGCACCCTGCCCGCGCGCGCTCCCTGGTGCCGCAAACGGCAAAAAATTGCCTCTTGGGGGCCCTGATGGGCCTCATTAACATATAAACGGGGTTCCGTGCATAAACCTGCTGTAAAAACCCCGCACGTCGCCCCTATCGGTCAGGCTCAAAATCCATGCGAATAGCCACGTGGAACGTCAATTCGGTCCGCCAGCGCATGGACAGTCTAACCGCTTGGCTGGCCGAGCGGAGCCCCGATATCGTCTGCCTGCAAGAGATCAAATGTACCGACGAGACCTTCCCGCGCGAGCCGCTGGAGGCGCTTGGCTACAACGTGAAGATCCATGGTCAGAAGACCTTCAACGGCGTGGCCGTCCTGTCCAAACTGCCCATCGACGAGGTGAAGTCCGGCCTCGACGGGGACGACGGTGACGTGCAGGCGCGGTTTCTCGAAGTGCTGGTCTCGACCAAGACCGGGGCGCTGCGCGTGGTCAGCCTCTATCTGCCCAACGGCAATGGCGGCGAGGATAAATACGCCTACAAATTGAAATGGATGGACCGGCTCGCTCGCTTTTCAGATGAGCGACTTCAACTGGAGGAGCCGTTGGTGCTGGCCGGCGACTACAACGTCATTCCGACGCCGTCCGACGCCCGGCGGCCGGAGGCCTGGGTCAGCGATGCCCTCTTCCTGCGGCCGACGCGCGAGAAGTACCGCGCGCTGATCAATCTCGGCCTGACCGATGCCATCAGGGCGGTCAGCGACTCCGATGACCTTTACACGTTCTGGGACTACCAGGCCGGCGCCTACCAGAAGAACGACGGCATTCGCATCGATCATCTGCTGTTGTCGCCGCAGGCCGCCGACCGCCTCACCGACGCCGGCATCGACAAGCACGTCCGCGGCTGGGACAAGCCGTCGGACCATGTGCCGGTGTTTATCGATCTCGACATTGCGGGGCGCTGACAGAGGCCGCCCGAAATACAATGGCCGGGACACGCCCGGCCAAGACTTGAAGAGTGAAGTGCGGGCGTTCGGCTACTCGCGCCGGCTCTCCAGCCACCGCCGCAGATAAACCAGCGCCAGCGCGCGCTCGTCATCGGTCGCCTGCCGGAAAGCGTTGTCGTAGAGCCGGCTGATCCAGTTTCGATCGGTGGCGACGCTGTCCTTGGCGGCATCCTTGGCGAGCGTCAGCCACATCAGCCCGCGCGCGGCCTGGCGCGGAACATGATCGCCGGTGAACAGCATGGCGCCGAGCATGGCTTGTGCCTGGCACATACCCTTTTGCGCAGAGAGGCCGAACCAGCGCGCGGCCTGGCGCGGATCGTGTGGCGCACCGACACCGTCGAGATACTGTCGAGCGAGGTAGTATTGCGCCTGCGGGTCGCGGAAATAGGACGCCGCATAGGCGAACATTTCGCGCGCGCGCTCGGGATCGCGCTTGATCTGCGTGTTGGGGATACCCTCGAGATAATAATGACCGAGCGCAACAAACGCGTTGGCGACGAAGCGCGCCTCGCGCGTATCGGGATTGTCGTCGGCATGGCGGTCCGCGATGCTGCGGAAATATTCGAACGCCTTGAGATCGTTCTGGGTGACGCCGTCGCCTTCGGCATACATGCGGCCGAGCTTCCATTGCGCGAGCGCATGGCCTTTTTCGGCGGCGTATTCGAGCGAGGTCACGGCCTTGGCGGAATCGCCGGCCTTGAGCAAGTGCGCACCGGTGCGGAAGGCCTGCATCGCGGTCAGCGGCTTCGGAGCGGATTTGGCGTCGGTCTTGCTGCCATCGAAGGCGAACGCCGGCGCCGCCGTCAGCACGGCGCCGACTGCAACCACGCGCAAAAGGGTCTCAGCTATCCGCATAACATGACTTCTCGCCCGCCCCGCCGGGATGCGTGACCGCGCCATTGAGCGCCGTCCCCACCTGCTGGGCGTACTTCCACAAATAACCCGAGCCGTATTCGCTCTCGCGCGGCTTCCACTGAGCCTTGCGCTTGGCAAGTTCGTCGGCCGAAAGCTTGACCTCGAGCGTGCCATTCACGGCATCGATCTCGATGATGTCGCCATCGCGGATGAGCCCGATCGGTCCCCCGACCGCCGCCTCCGGCCCGACATGGCCGACGCAGAAACCGCGCGTGGCGCCGGAGAAGCGCCCGTCGGTAATGAGCGCGACCTTCTCGCCCTGGCCCTGCCCGTAGAGCAGCGCCGTGGTCGAAAGCATTTCACGCATGCCGGGGCCGCCTTTGGGCCCTTCGTAACGAATGACGAGCACTTCGCCTTCCTTGTATTTCTTGTTCTTGACCGCGTCGAAGCAAGCCTCCTCGCCGTCGAAGCAGCGCGCCGGTCCCGAAAACTTCAGCGTCTTCATGCCGGCGACTTTCACGATCGCGCCTTCCGGCGCGAGATTACCTTTCAGTCCCACCACGCCGCCGGTCGGCGACAGCGGCTTGTCGGCCGGATATACGACGTCCTGGTCGGGGTTCCACTTCACGTTCTTCAGGTTCTCGGCGATGGTGCGGCCGGTCACGGTCAGGCAGTCGCCGTGCAGGAAGCCGTGATCGAGCAGCGTCTTCATCAGCAGCGGAACACCACCAGCCTCGAACATATCCTTGGCGACATAACGGCCGCCCGGTTTCAAATCTGCGACATAAGGTGTCTTTTTGAAGATTTCGGCGACGTCGAACAGGTCGAACTCGATCCCGCACTCGTGCGCGATCGCCGGCAGGTGCAGCGCGGCATTGGTGGAACCGCCGGTGGCGGCCACGACCGCGGCGGCGTTTTCCAGCGCCTTGCGGGTGACGATGTCGCGCGGGCGGATGTTCTTGGCGATCAGATCCATGATCATCTCGCCCGCCAGCATGCAGAACTTGTCGCGCATCTCGTAAGGCGCCGGTGCGCCGGCCGAATACGGCAGCGCAAGACCGATGGCTTCCGATACGGTCGCCATGGTGTTGGCGGTAAACTGCGCGCCACAGGCGCCAGCCGACGGACAGGCGTTCTCTTCCAGAATGAGCAGGTCTTCGTCGGACATCTCGCCGACCGAATGCTTGCCGACCGCTTCGTAAACGTCCTGCACGGTGACCGGCTTGCCCTTGAAGGTGCCGGGCAGGATCGAGCCGCCGTAGATGTAGATCGACGGCACGTTGAGACGGCACATCGCCATCATCATTCCAGGCTGCGACTTATCGCAACCGGCAAGACCGACCAGCGCGTCATAGGCGTGGCCGCGCACGGTAAGTTCGATCGAAGTCGGCGATCACTTCGCGCGACGGCAGCGAGGCCTTCATGCCGGCATGGCCCATGGCGATGCCGTCGGTAACGGTGATGGTGCAGAACTCGCGCGGCGTGGCGCCGACGGAGGCAACGCCATGCTTGACCACCTGGGCCTGGCGCATCAGCGCGATGTTGCAGGGGGCGGCTTCGTTCCAGCAGGTGGCAACGCCGACGAAGGGTGCATGGATCTGCTCGGCGGTCAGGCCCATGGCGTAATAGAAGGCCCGGTGGGGTGCGCGATCCGCCCCTTCCGTCGCATGCCGGCTCGGCAACCGTGCCTTCAAGTTCGTTTTTGCGTCCATTCCGCCTCAGTGCCCCCGCCCCGATCACGATCCGTATAATGCGCCGGCCTTAATCCGCGGTTCCTGCCGGTCGCAAAAGCTTGAAGCCACGCAACGGCTTGCGCTTCGCCTCGTGGCCACGGTGTCGGAAAAACCTATGGCCAAATCGCGGCGCATCCGAACATCATGAGCAAATGTTGCGTATTTGCCTTAAGGGTGTTGCAAGCAGGTCACAGCCCCATCATTGACCCGATATGGCCCTTACTCCTCGTTTGCGCCGCATATTCTTCGACCGCTCCGTTCATGAGGTCGCGCCCGAGCTGATCGGGGCAACGCTCTTGGTTAACGGGGTCGGCGGCGTGATCGTGGAAGTCGAGGCCTATCACCACACAGACCCGGCGGCGCATTCCTATGGCGGCCTGACGGAGCGCAACGCCGTGATGTTCGGGCCGCCCGGCACCGCCTATGTCTACCGCTCCTACGGCATCCACTGGTGCCTGAACTTCGTCTGCGAGGCGGAAGGCTCCGCCAGCGCCGTCCTCATCCGCGCGCTGGAGCCGACGGCCGGTCTTGCTGCAATGCGGCGAAGGCGGGGCGCGAGTGAGCCGCGTGCGCTATGTTCGGGGCCGGGCAAACTCGGCGAGGCGCTCGGCATCACCCGCGACAAACACAACGGATTGGCGCTCGATAAGCCGCCGTTCGAGCTGCGCGCGCGCGCCGCCGCGCTTGAGATCGCGGTCGGCGCGCGCATCGGCATCTCGAAGGCCGTGGAGCGCCCCTGGCGCTACGGGCTCAAGGGCTCGCGATTTCTGAGCAAGCCGTTTCGGTAGCTACCCCCCTCGTCTGCCCCAAAGGCCAACGCTAGGCTCGCTTGCGTAACAACAAACGTTTTTTTGGGGGAAACGTCATGACAAGTGTTGTTGATCGGAAACGCCTGTATGTCCCGGCGGTCGCCGGGCTCTACGAAACTTTGGCGCCCTTGGCACCGACTCTCGTTCGGATCGCGCTCGGCGCCATTCTTATTCCGCACGGATTCGGCAAGGTGTTTCTGGCCGACGCAGTGCCGGCTTCGCGTAACTTCGTGAAGTTCGGCTGGGAGTATCCGCTAGCCTGGGCCTACTTCATCGGCTGTCTCGAATTCTTCGGCGGCATTCTGCTGATCGTAGGCCTCTGGACGCGTGCGGTGGCGCTTGCCTTCGTCATCGAAATGGCGGTCATCTGCTTTGCCGTGCTGTGGCCAAACTGGGGTTGGTCCCATCGCGGCATGGAATACGCCTTGTTCATGGGACTGATCGCGCTATCGATTTTTTTCGCCGGCGGCGGCCCCTACTCGCTCGACGCTAAACTCAGCAAAGAATTTTAAGCCCGATCGGCACGGCGCGCGTAACGAGCGCGTGCCGTGCAAATTTCACGTGAATCGGTAGACCGGATCGAAGCCGAATTCGCGCTTGGCCTTCTCGCTCGAGAGACCGGGGTCGTCCTCGGCGAGGTTGTAGATGCCGGGTGGGCCGCGCGTCAGCGCGAGCAAGGCAGCATGCGCGGCGGCATCGACATGTAAAGCCGGCGCACGCGGCGTATCGGGCGACCAGGTGCCCGGCCCGTAAAGGAAGCCATAGCGAAGCACGAGGCCTTCCGGCATCGCGGCGACCGCATGTTCGAGCGCCTCGACCGCTTCAACGGTGCGCGCGACGGATGGGTCGCGATTGAGCGGATCGGTTTCGACGCGCGCACCGGGACCGGGCGCATAGATGAAGGCAATGCTCTGCGCCACCATGCGCCTGACCTGCGCGGTCCTAGCGGCTTCGACCAAATTGCGCGTGCCGACAATTCGCAAATGTGCATTGCGTGCGAGGCCTTCCTGATAGCGCGGCGTGCCCGGTGCGAAAGCGAGATCAGTGAGTTGGTGAATGATCGCGTCGGGCGCGGCCGCTGCGACCGCGCGCCCAAGCGCCGGCGCATCGAAGACATCGACGACGACCGGTGCAGCGCCAGCCGCTCGGATCGCATCTGCCTTGTCCGCTGAGCGCGTCGTGCCCGTCACCTCATGGCCGGCGGCCACGAGCATCGGCGTCAGCCGCCGCCCGATCACCCCGCCCGCTCCGGCAAGAAAGACACGCATGAGCGTCTCAATACGAAATAACGAATTCGCAGCCGGCGGCGGTGTCGAACTGGCGCGTCACGCGGCCCGTCGCGAGGGTGAATTCAAGCGTCACCGCGGCATCGTGACAACACAGATAGGCATGCTCGCCGTCAGCAGCGAAGCCGAAGCCCATCGGCGCTTTCAGCGTCGGAAAGCCGGCGATCTGCTCGAGCGAATAGGCGTCATAGACGGCCGCATAGTTGTCGACGTGGCTCGAGACGCAGACATAACGCCCGTCGGGTGTCACGCGTACGCGACGCAGTTGCCTTGCCTCACCCGGCGCGCCTTCGATCGTAATCGTCTGGTGCAGCGCATGCGTGCGGGTATCGAAGGCGTGCACGACGCCCTTTTCGTGCGCGCACACAAACAGCGCCCACCCGTCGGGCGACACCGCGATGCCTTCGGCGCCGTGCGGAATGGTGATGAGATCGACGGGTTTCCGGCTTTCCAGATCGAGCACCGCCACCGCATCGCGCGTCTTGAATGAGGCGAACAGCTTGCCGGTCGAGTGGCTGACCGCGATCCAGTGTGGCGCGCCGCCGATGTCAATGCGCTCGATCTCGTCGTTGCCCGGCTCGATCGCCAGCACCGCGTTGGCGAGTTCCGCCGTCGCCCAGAGCGTGCCGCCCGCGTCCATCATCACCGAATGCGGCGCGATCGCGGCGCCGACGTCGATGGTGCGCTCGATCTTTTTCGACGCGAGATCGATGAGCGCGATGCGCCGGTCCGGATTCTTGTTTTTTCCGAAAATCCCGCCGCCGTATATCGAGGCAAAGACTTTGGCGCCGTCCGGCGAGCGCACCAACTCGTGCGTCGAGGCGGGCATGTCGATCTCGTCCGTGAGCGTGAGCGTATCGGCGTCGAAGAACTGCACTTTGTCGGCGCTCTTGGCGGTAAGAACCAGATGCTCGCCGCCCGGCCGGTTGTTGGGATCGATCATTGCCGGCCTACACGCATTAAATGCCGGCCAACGGATCGGGGCCGTAATCGTTGGGTCCGCGTTCGCCGACGCGGAGATAGACGAATGCCAACTGGACGATGAAGACGAGGAAGCTCAGTCCCCAGAAGATTTCCGCCAACAGCCAGGCAAAGCCCGAGCCGTAAAACGAGCCGGCCGTGAAAGCGGACGCGAGCGCCATCGGAATCCAGTTGACCAAACTCCACCAGCCCGGAAACCCCAGGTCGTGAAACCGTTTGAAGCAGATGCACACACTCGCCCAGAACAGCGCGAGCGAGACAACAAAGCCGACAATGGGGATCCAGCCGAACACGAGACTGACGACGAAAATCGGCAGCGCGCCGTGCAGCCAGAATTGCAGTCGCGAAATGCGGCCAGCCGTCGAAGTAAACAACGTGATCCAGTAGGACAGCGGCGGCAGCGACGAGAACGCGTTCGCAAATGATGTGGGCACGGCGGCATAAGCCGCCTGCGTGGCCGCGCCGCTAAACGCGGCGGTTTGCGGGGCGGCCGCGCCCGGCTGCGGCACCGGCACCGAGCGCGTCAGCAGAAAGATGTCGACCGGCTGGCCTTCCCACATTTGGAAGTCGACGCCCTGGCCGACCTGCGCGAGACCGTTGCGAATTTCGGATGTCCAATAGCTGTAGCGCTGGCCGTCTTCGGCGGAGAGCTGCCCGTAGGTTCCGTCGGGCGCTATCGCCAGAATGACTCCACGCATACGCGACTCCCTTCAAGAACGGCGGCGCGACGATAGCGCGGCGCGGGCCCAAGCTGTCAAGCGTCAGGCCGCGCCCGACACGCCTATTACGCCGCGCCTTTGAGCCGTTCCAAAGCCTCGGCGATCTTGGTCTTGCGGGCGAGCGCTTCTTCGCGCTTTTCTTTTTCTTCCTCGACCACCTCTTCCGGCGCGCGCGCAACGAAATTGGCGTTGCCGAGCTTGGCATCGACACGGGCGATGTCGGCGTCGGCCTTGGCCATTTCCTTGGCCAGGCGTGCGCGCTCGGCGGCCAGATCGATGACGCCTTTGAGCGGCAACGCCGCCACCTCGCCGCGCACCACGAGCTGGACCGAGCCCTGCGGCGGCGACGCAGCAAACGAAATGTCGGCAACGCGCGCGAGCCGCTTGATGAATTCCGCCCACCGTTCGGCGCGCTGTTGCGTTTCGGCGGAGGTCGCGGCCAGAACAAGCGGAATCGCCGCCGTGATGTTCATTTCCGCGCGCACCGAACGGATGGCATTGATGAGATCGATCACCCACCGGACCTCGTCATGGGCGTCCAAGAAATACGGCTGCTCGGTCGGCCATGACGCCAAAGCCAACAGCGTTTGGCGCGGGGTGCTGGCCGTGACCTGCCACAGCTCCTCGGTCACGAACGGCATGAACGGGTGCAACACTTTGAGAATTTCATCGCGCACATAGGCAACTGTCGCCTGCGTTTCCTTTTTCGCGTCGCCGTCGCCGCCGAGCAGGATCGGCTTGGTGAATTCCAGATACCAATCGCAATAGAGATTCCACACGTAGTGATAGATCGTGCTCGCCGCGTCGTTGAAGCGATAATCGTCGATCGCCTGTTCGATCGTGGCCAGCGTGTCGGCGAGCTGCGTGATGATCCACTGGTTGATCGTCTCTTTCACCGCCGACGGATTGAAGTCGGCAAGCGTTGCGCAGCCGTTCATCTCGGCAAAACGCGCGGCGTTCCACAGCTTGGTCGCAAAGTTGCGATATCCCTCGACGCGCTGGGTGGAGAGCTTGATGTCGCGCCCTTGCGCCGCCATGGCGGCGAGCGTGAAGCGCAGCGCGTCGGCGCCGTATTGATCAATCAGCGCCAGCGGGTCGATGACGTTGCCCTTCGACTTCGACATCTTGGCGCCGGAGGCGTCGCGCACCAGCGCGTGGATATACACATCATGAAAGGGAATCTCTTTCATGAAGTGCAGGCCCATCATCATCATGCGCGCGACCCAGAAGAAGATGATGTCGAAGCCGGTGACCAGAGCCGAGGTCGGGTAATAGCGCTTCAGTTCCGGGGTCGCGTCCGGCCAGCCCAATGTCGAGAACGGCCATAGCGCCGAGGAGAACCAGGTGTCGAGCACGTCCTCGTCGCGCCTGATGTCTGTCTTCTTGCCGTAATGCTTGTCGGCTTCGGCCTGCGCGTCCTCTTCGCTCAGCGCCACAAACGCCTTGCCGTCTGGCCCATACCAGGCCGGGATCTGATGCCCCCACCAGAGCTGGCGCGAAATACACCAGGGCTGGATGTTGTCCATCCAGTTGAAATAAGTGTTCGCCCAGTTGGCGGGCACGAACTTGGTCTTGCCTTCCTGCACGGCCGCAATTGCCGGCTTCGCCAACTCCTTGGCGTTCACGTACCACTGGTCGGTGAGATATGGCTCGATCACGACGTTGGAGCGGTCGCCGTGCGGAACCACGTGGCTGTTCGGTTCGATCTTCTCGACCAAGCCTTTTTCTTCCAGACGCGCGACGATTTGCTTGCGCGCCGCGAAGCGATCCTGCCCGTGCAGTTTCAGCGTTTCATCGAAATCGCTTGACGGCGCAACACCGGCAAGAAAATCAACGTTGTCCTTCAGATCGAGCTTCGCTTCGATACTAAAGATATTGATTTGCGGCAGATCATGCCGCTTGCCGACATCGAAGTCGTTGAAGTCGTGCGCCGGCGTGATCTTCACCGCGCCACTACCCTTCTCCGGATCGGAATAGTCGTCGGCGATGATCGGAATCTTTCGTCCGACCAGCGGCAGGACGACGTTCTTGCCGACCAGCGCCTTGTAGCGCTCATCGTCTGGGTGAACGGCCACGGCCGTATCGCCCAGCATCGTTTCCGGCCGCGTCGTCGCTACAACGATGAAGGTCGAGGGATCGTCGGCGCTGAACGTCTTGCCTTCGAGCGGATAGCGCAGATGCCACAGGTGGCCCTTGGTCTCGACCTGCACGACTTCCAGATCGGAAATCGCGGTCAAGAGCTTTGGGTCCCAATTGACCAGCCGCTTGTCCTTGTAGATCAGCCCGGCCCGATAAAGTTCCACAAAAACTTTAAGAACGGCGCGGGACAGCCCCTCGTCCATGGTGAAGCGCTCGCGCGACCAGTCGCAGGAGGCACCGAGCCTCTTCAACTGATTGACGATGGTGCCGCCCGATTCGGCTTTCCATTCCCACACGCGCTGCAAGAACGCCTCGCGCCCCATCTCGCGCCGCCCCGGCTGCTGGCGTTCCATCAACTGGCGCTCGACCACCATCTGCGTGGCGATGCCGGCATGGTCGGTGCCCGGCTGCCACAGCACGTCCTTGCCGCGCATGCGCTGGAAGCGGGCGAGAATGTCCTGCAACGTGTTGTTGAGCGCATGGCCCATATGCAGGGAGCCGGTGACGTTGGGCGGCGGAATGACGATAGAGTATGGTTCCGCCTGGGCGCGCTCCGCCCTGCCGGCACGGAAAGCGCCCGCCTGTTCCCACGTCTGGTAAATGCGGCCCTCGACGGTTGAGGGCTGGTAAGTCTTATCGATCATCGTGATTTTGCTTGGCTCGATTGCGGCGGTAGAAAGCCCGCGACGCCTGCCGGAGTCAACTTGCCAGCCAGCCCCGCCCCCGCCGCTTCGACCGACCGCGCGCTCACCCGCGTCATCATGCTGTTGTCGCTCGCCGCCTTCAGCAGCGGGGCCTCCTTGCGCATCTCCGATCCGCTTCTGCCCCAGGTGGCGCAGGATTTTGCCACCAGCATCGGGCTGGCCTCCTCGATCGTCACGGCCTACGCCATTCCCTACGGCTCGACCCAGATCTTCGCCGGCGTCATCGGTGACCGGCTCGGAAAATACCACGCCGTCGCCGCGGCCTGCGCGCTCTCCTGCCTCTTGGTGGTGATGTGCGCTGCGGCACAATCTGTGCCGCAACTTGCGCTCGCGCGTTTCATCTGCGCGCCGGGCGCGGCCATCATCGTGCCGCTCGGCATGGCGTACGTTGGCGACGTGGTGCCCTACGCGCGGCGGCAAACCGTGCTCGCGCGTTTTCTCGCCGGCCAGATGTTCGGCATGATCGCCGGTCAGGTCGCCGGCGGCATTATTGGCGATCATTTCGGCTGGCGCATGGCTTTCGTCGCGTTGGCCGGCGTGTTCGCGGCTGTAGCCTTGTCGCTCGCCACGCAATTTCGCGGCAATCCGTGGACGCGGCCGAAGCATCACGAGGGTTCAGTGCGCGTCGGTCTCGTGTCCGGCTATCGCAAGCTGTTCGCGGTGCGGTGGGCGCGCTTTGTTATCATCGCCGTTTTCATCGAAGGCGGCGTTTTCTTCGGCGGGTTTACTTACGTCGCTGCCGGTCTGCATGCGCGTTTCGGGATCAGCTTTTCGGTCGTCGGCCTCGTCATCAGCGCCTTCGGCGTCGGTTGCCTGCTTTATGCCGGCAGTGTGCAGCGGCTGGTCGGCACACTCGGCGAGCGTGGGTTGGTGCTCGGCGGCGGTGCCTTGGGCGCACTCGCTTTTCTTGTGCTCGCCTTCTCGCCGGTATGGGAAAGCGCACCGCTGGCCTGCGGCGCGCTCGGCTTCGGCTATTACATGCTGCACAACACGTTGCAGACCAACGCCACGCAAATGCTGCCGGAAGCGCGCGGCACGGCGGTGGCGGGATTTTCGTCGGCGCTGTTTCTCGGGCAAAGTGCAGGTGTTGCGCTTGCCGCCCCGCTCGTCGACCGCACGGGTTCGGCGCCCTTGTTCGTGCTGGTCGCGCTTTTTTGGTGCGCGCTCGCGGTTTGGATCTGGATAAAGCTCGCCGGACGCGAAGCGACCTAAGGCTTGCCGCGCGAGACGCGCTCGATCTCCGCGCGCACGATGCGCTCGACCAAGCCCGGCAGATTGTCGTCGAGCCAGGACTTTAACATCGGACGTAGCATTTCCTTGACCAGATCTTCGAGCGTGCGCGCATTCTGGCCGAGAATAGTGTGCGCGAGCGCATTGAACGCGCTGTCGACCGCAACGGCGGTGTCGGTGGAAATCAGGCCGTAGTCAGGTTGTGGTTGTGGCTGCGGTGGCGGCGCCGGCGCAAGCGGTTCCTCGTCCATCGCCTGCATAACCGGTGGCGGCGGCGGTGGTGGGGGTGGCGGCGGCGGCTCGAGCGCACGCTCGGAGAAGACGATATCGGAATCGCCATCGATGGTACGGAAAGTCGGTGCCGGCCCTGGTGACGGCTGCGCCACATTCTCTTCGGTCAAATCGAGGACGTCGGCGGCTACTGGCGGGGGTGGCGGTTCCAGTTCTGGCTCGGGTTCTGGCTCCGGCGGATCAAGCTCGGCCAGCATCGCGTCGATTTCGCTCTGCGCATTGCGCTCGGCGACCGGAGCAGGTGGAGGCGGAGGTGGTGCAGGCGCCGGACGGCTTGGCGCTACCGCCACAGGCGGCGGCTTGCTCGGCGCAGGTTCCGGCGGCTTGGCCGGCTTGCCGCCATCATCGTCGGCGATGATACGTCGGATGGAGGCGAGAATTTCCTCCATCGAGGGCTCTTGCGCCTTCGCCGTCTGGCTCATTCCGAAATCCCGACCACCGTCTTTCATCAACCCGCGCGCAGCCGCGCACGTCACAGCGGCGCAGCGAATCAGCGCCACTTACCATTTATACGCCAGAGCGGTATGGGTTTGGCAGAGCGGAAAAGCGTGAAACGCTAATGAGCTGTGGACACCAGCGGCCGACTCACTTTCCGTCGGGGATGCGCACGCCGGCCCAGCTATCACGCACTTGCTCGTAATGCACGACCGGGTCGTAGGACGATACATGCAGGCCGAGCACTTCCGGCGACAGCCGGCCGACCGCGGCCAGCAACGTGTAGGATGCCACCACGCGGTCGCGTTGCGCACTCACCATCGCGACGCGCGCGTTGACTAGTTCTTGCTGCGCATTGAGCACGTCGAGGGTCGTACGCTGGCCGACGCGCGCCTCCTCGCGCACGCCGTTGAGCGCGATCTCGGACGCCTGCACCTGCGCCTGCGTCGCGTCGATATTGGCCTTGGCCGCTTCGAGCTGACCCCAGGACTGCACGACGCTTTGCCGGACGCTGTCGCGCGTGGTGTCGAAGTCGAGCCGCCGCTGCGCGAGCTGTTCCTTGGATTGACGGATGAGCGAGTATTCCGCGCCGCCCTGGTAGATCGGCACGGTCAGCGTTCCGAGCACCGAGGCGTTGTAGCTCTCCATGGTGTTGAGGCTGCCGACGGCGAGATAGTTCTTGGTGTAGTTGCCTTGCACCGACAGGTTCGGCAGCAGCGCGCCTTCCGCCACCGACACCGCAAGCTGCGCCGCGTCGACATTGTATTGCGCCGACGCCACCGATGGATGCGCGGTCGTGCCGACGGCAACCGCGGCCGGCAGCGTGCGCGGCGAGAACCGGTCGACCGGGGCGCCGGGCGTGAGCCGGCTCGGATTGGAACCGATCACCTGGCGATAGGTCGCTTTCGAGGCGTTGTAGTTGGACTCCGCCGTCAGCACCTGCGAGCGTCCCGAGGCAAGCCGCGATTCAGACTGCGCGACGTCGGTGCGCGTGACTTCGCCAACGTTGAAGCGGTCGCGCGTCTGGCGCAATTGCTCCTGCAACACTTCGACGTTGCGCCGCTGCAAATCGAGGATCGCGCTGTCGCGCAAAAGATTCATATAGGCGGTCGCCGCATTCAGCAGCACCGTCTGCGCCGTGTTCGCCAAGGTCGCGCGCGCAGCCAGCACCTGGCTTTCCGCCTGGCGCGTCTTGTTGGCGGTCTGGAATCCGTTGAACAGCGTCTGCGTGATGGTCGCGCCGTAATTAAACGGGCTGTTGTAGCCGCTTTGCGTGGCGTAGATGGCCGGATTGTTGGGCGGCTTATCGGCCGGCAGATTGGGGCTGACGACGCGCGTGGTCGACGACAGCGACTGCTCGCCGCCGCTCGCCGTGACGGTGACTTTTGGCCGGTAGCCTGACAAGGCCTGCGGGACGTTCTCGTCGGTCACGCGCACCGCCGCGCGCTGCGCGTTGAGCGAGGGATTGTTGCGATAGGCTTCGACCAGCGCCTGCTCGAGGGTTTCCCCGCGCGCTACCGGTGCGGTCAAGACCACAACACCGCACGCGATCATGGCGACCGCGAGCCCTGCAGCCCACCCGCTACGACTTACAGACAGCATTCCCAATACCCAACCCCGCGCGACCGGCCCACCCGACTCGCACGACGTAACCAACGGAAACCATAGGCGGATCAAGGCTGCCTTGAAACCCTTTCGGGCGCGGTTTGGGATCGAATTGCCGCCAACTGGGGCTTTCACGCCACGCTTTCTCAACTGGAGCTCAAAATGCAAATTCCTGCGGCTTCACAAAGCCCGGCAAGACCGGCGCGGCGCTATCGAACAGATGCCGGCTGCCAAATTCCTTGCCGCTGCGGCGAAACAGGGTCGCTTTGGCCCCAGGCCCAGCGCCCAGCACGCAAACGAGCCGGCCGCCGTCGTTGAGTTGTGCCAGCAGGCCCTCCGGGACGACCTCGGCCGCGCCTTCCAGGATGATGGCGTCATAAGGCGCCGCCTGCGGCCAGCCCGCGGCCAGCGCGCCCTTGGCAACCTCGACATTGGACCGGTCGGACAAGGCGTTTCGCGCCATCTCGGCCAGAGGCGGGTCTTGCTCCAGGGCGATCACCCGGCCGGCAAGCCGGGCGAGCAGCGCGGCAGCATAGCCGGAGCCACAACCGACATCGAGCACGCGGTCGGTCGCACCGATTTCGGCAGCCTGGACGAGCTTGGCCAGCACCATCGGCTTGATCAGACAGCGGCCTGCATTCGCTGGCGTCCCTACCGGCACATCGCGGTCGAGATAGGCAAGATCCGCCACGGCGGACGCCACGAACCGCTCGCGCGGGATCTCGAGCATGGCCGCGATGATGCGCAGGTCCGTGACATCGGCGGTGCGCACTTGGCAGTCGACCATATTGCGGCGCGCGGCGGCGAAATCGGTCATTGTGATCCTCTGAAAACGAGAGGTGGTACGCGGCTTTTTTGCGGCAAGGACCGGCAAAAGGCAAGCAAACGCCCCGGCGTTATCGAGGCGCGTTGTCGGGGCGCTTGGCCTCCTATATAGGGCTGGAGCGCTGGGGCGGCCGGCTTGACGCCAAACGCCCTCGCCAATGGCCACGTGGCGGAGTGGTTACGCAGCGGACTGCAAATCCGTGAACGCCGGTTCGATTCCGGCCGTGGCCTCCACTTGCCTTCGCCTAGCGCAAGGGCTTCGCGCTTTGCAAAGCGATGGAGCTTTGTTATAGGCGCGCTGAGCCGAAGCGCCGGCTTGTTCCCCGGTAGCTCAGTGGTAGAGCAACCGGCTGTTAACCGGTTGGTCGCTGGTTCGAATCCGGCCCGGGGAGCCACTTTGACATGCGCGCGCGTTTGCACCGGGGGTAGCCGTGAAGGAACCGAGGGCCGCCCGCAAGCCCAGCCCCGACACGCAAGGCATCAAAGCCGCCATCGATGGTCAGCTCAGGCTGCTGCAATTGGCTGTCGCGGCCTGCATCGCTATCATTGTCGCGGTCGTCGTCGGCGGCTTTTTCTTGTTTCACCAGCTCGGCGTCACAGACCGTAAAGTCGGCGCGCTGCAACGGGCAACCGCCGACCTGAAAGAGCGCATCGAACGCGCCACCGTCCTCGTCGGCGGCACGACCACCGGCGTCGTAAAGCTCCTGCAGGAACAGGCGCGCACCGGCAAGTCGCTCGCGCGCATCGATTCCACGCTGTCACCAAAACCCGCCGCCGCGCCGGGCACGGCCATTGCCCTGACCGCGAGTGAAGTGGACGGGTTGCGCGTCTACTTCAAACTTGCGCGCAAGGCCGGCGAAGCGGCGAAATTCAAAATGGGCGACAAGATTCCGGCCGCTGGCCTCAAGCCGATGCCGGACATTTTGGCCGATAAACTCGTGCCGCAGTTCAAGGGAACCCATTATCTAATCGACCAGAACGGCGCGCTGGTTGTCACCGCAGGCGCCGACAACACGGTCGTCATTATTGTCGAACCCGCATAATCCTTTTCCGGCACGCGGTCTTTTCTGACTTTTCGTGCATTGCCGCCCCCCGGCAGGAAATCTTGAATCCGATACGGGCCAATGCAAAGAACATCGTGATGACACCCTCCACCAGCCCGCTCACCACCGACCTTTACGAACTCAACATGGTCCAGGCTTACCTGGAGCGTGACGAGAGCAAGGAAGCGGTATTCGAGTTCTTCGTGCGCAGGCTTCCCGCCCGGCGCGGCTTCCTGCTCGCCGCGGGGCTCGAGGACACGCTTGAATACCTGGAAACGATCAAGTTCTCGGATGAAGAGATCGATTGGCTGAAAAAGAGCGGGCGCTTCAACGACCGGCTGATCGACTTTCTCGTCTCGTTCCGCTTCACCGGCGACGTCCACGCAATTCCGGAAGGCACCGTCTGCTATCCCTACGAACCGCTCATCCGCATTACGGCGCCGCTGCCGCAGGCGCAGCTCATTGAATCGCGGCTGATCAACATCATGCACTTCCAGACGCTGATTGCGTCCAAGGCCGCACGCATGGTGCTGGCCGCGCCCGGCAAGATCCTCTCCGACTTCGGCCTGCGCACCGCGCATGGCGCGGAGGCCGGGCTTTATTCGGCGCGGGCGAGCTACATTGCAGGCTTTGCCGGCGCCGCCAACGTACTCGCCGGCCCGCGCTACGGCATTCCGGTCGTCGGCACCATGGCGCATTCCTATGTGCAGGTGCACGACAACGAGATGCAGGCATTCGAGGATTTCGCCCGAACGCGCCCGGAGGGCGTGATCCTGCTGATCGACACCTACGATACTGAGGCCGGCGCGCGCAAAGTGGTCGAGCTTTATCCGAAGCTGAAGGCCGACGGCATCGCCATTCGCGGCGTGCGCATCGATAGCGGCGACCTGATCGAGATGTCTAAAAAAGTTCGCCGCATTCTCGACGACGGTGGTTGTCAGGACGTCATCATTCTGGTGAGCGGCGGCGTCAACGAAGACGTGCTGCAAGACATGATGAAACAGAACGCGCCGATCGCCGGCTTTGGCATCGGGGTCTCGCTCGATGTTTCGACCGACGTGCCAGCGCTCGACTGCGCCTACAAGCTGCAAGAATATGCAGGCAAGCCGCGGCGCAAACTGTCGGAAGGCAAGGCGACCTGGCCCGGCCGCAAGCAGGTGTGGCGCGCCTACGATGCCGACAGGCGCATGCGCGGCGACATTCTCTCGGTCGAAGGCGACACGCAGCCCGGCGAGACGGTGATCACGCAAGTGATGCGCGCGGGCAAACGCGTCTCTCCTGCCCCGACATTGGCGCAGATCCGCGAGCACGCGACGGCGCAATTAAGCACACTGCCGACGCCGCTCAAGCGGCTGGAGGCCTTCGATTATCCGGTGACGATTTCCGATAAGCTGAAAGCGCTGGCGGCGGAAGCCGACCGGCTCAATGTCGGACGCTAGCCGCTACGCCCCGGCCCGGTTCCAACCGCGCGCGCCATCGCCATAAATTTCATATCCGGTTGGCGTCACGACCGCCGTGTCCTCGAGCTTGATGAAGCCGCGCGTCGGATGCTTGAGCGTGGTCTCGACCGAAATCACCATGCCGGCCTCGAGCGGCAAGCCGGCATCGTCGGCCGGGTACGGCACCGGCCCGCGGTCCGTCAACCGCGGTGCTTCGTGGCTCACCATACCCATGCCGTGCGCGAGAAATTCCATATTGTTGTGGTGCTTTGACGTCTGCACCAGCGGCTCGGCGGCGGCGTAGATATCGCCGCCCTTGGCACCCGGTTTTATCGCTTTGAAGGCGGCCTGCTGGATCATGTCGATCTCGGCGAGCAGCTCATTGAGCTCAGCATCCGCCTCGCCCTGGATCGCCATGCGGCAGACGTCGCCGATATAGCCGTGATAATTGCCGCCGGAATCGAGCGACATGATTTCGCCCGCCTCCCACTTCTGGTCGGACGGCGCACGGTTGAAACTCTTGCCGCAGGTGATCAGGCAATATTCGAAATTGAGCCCGCGCAAGGTTTCTTGCCTGCGCAAGGTTTCGACCACGTCGGCCTTGGTCGAACCGGGCGGGCTCTTGGCGATCGTCTCCAGCATCGCTTCGATCACCGCTTCGGAAGCGTATTTCAACGTTTTCAATTCGTCGGGCGACTTTACCAGCCGCTGCCGCTCCATCACATAGAGCGCATCGACCCAGTCGGCGTCCGGATAGCCCGCGCGCAATACATTGGAAGCGTCATATGGCAGGAAGCCGTATTCGGTGGCGATGCGCTTCGGCTTCAGCCCCGCTTTCTTCATGTGGTCGAGCGCCCTTTGCATGGCGTCGACCGAACCGGCCGACGAGGTGTCGGTAACCGGCGTCCACAGCGGATTCGCTTGATGCTGGAAGCCTTCCAGCCGATGACCGACATAAATCGATTTTTCCGGCCGTCCCTTCGCATAGACAAAGACCGGCAGATAACGCGTCACGCCGGTCGCATCCATCACGTCGAAAAAATTGGCGCGGTGGCCGCCGAGCAGATACTGCACGTTGTGCTTCGAGGTCGCGAGCAATACGTCGATGTCGGCCGTCTCCATCAGGCGGTCGAGGCGCTCGTGATCGAACGGAATAGCGAGACCTTTTGAAGGCGCTGTGTTGACGTTCATGGGCTCTGCTCCGGCTGGCGTCCGAGACGTCGGACGAAAGGCTAGGCCCACAACTCCTTGCTCGCAAGTCGGGCACCCTGCGCCAGCGCTTCCAGCTTCGCCCATTGAATTGAGGGGTGCACGCGGCGATAAAACGGCCCCTGCGCGAAGCCGCAATCCGTGCCGGCGACGACGTTCTCGCGGCCGACGATTTTCGCCAATCGCACGATGCGTTCGGCCACCAGCTCCGGATGTTCGACCACGTTGGTGGCGTGGCTGATGACGCCGGGAATGAGCATCTGGCCGGGACCGAGTTTCGCCGTTTTCCACACTTGCCATTCGTGCTCGTGGCGCGGATTGGCGCCCTCGATCACGAAAGCGCCGACCTTGGCTTTCAGCACCACATCGACGATGTCCTTGAGCGGCACGTCGCTGACGTGCGGACCGGGCCACGAGCCCCAGCAGATGTGATAGCGGATGCGATCGGGCGGCAGGCCCTCGATCGCGTGGTTCATGATCTCGATCTGATTTTCGAGCCAGCTTTTATAGTCGGCGAAATTGCCCGGCGGCACCATGCGGTCGAAGGTGACGGCACTGCGCGCATCGTCGAGCTGCACCAGAAAGCCGGCGTCGATGATGGTCTTATATTCGGTGCGCATGGCTGCGGCGATGGCGAGCTGGAGCGCGTCTTCATCCTTGTAATATTCGTTCTTGCGGTCGGGAATAACGCTCGACGGCGCCGCCACCGGCAGGAAGGCTTCTTCGACTTTTACGTTTTTCAGCGCGGCCTTGAAATTGGCGATGTCGCGCTCGAGCTCGTCATTGCCGGTATAGCTGATCGGGCCGGTGCAGACCGCTTCCATGGTGGTGGCCGGCGCTTCCTTGGCGTCAAGCTCGGCATAGAATTCGGCAAAACGCGCGCGATCGGCACCGCGCTTGAACGGATTGGCGGCATCGCTCTTGATCGGCCGCCGTTCGAAGCCGGAAAGCCGCGTCAACGCATATTGCGCCCAACTGATTGACTTACCGAATTCGCCGTCGCTGATCACGTCGATGCCGGCTTGCGTTTGCCGGCGCACGACCTCGGCGACGGAGTCGGTCAGGCATGTCTTATAGGCGGCTTCGTCATACGGCTTGCAACCCTGCTTGGCGCGCAGGAACTCCTGCAAGGCCTGTGGACGGATCAGACTGCCGACATGCGTCGTGAGAATACGGGTGTCGCTACGTTTCATCGCAACAGCCTATGCGACGCGCTGCCGAAAAACGCAATGGTGGGCCGGTGCCCGCTAGAGCTTGACCCAGCCGGGCGGCGGCTCTTTGCCGGGATGCATGGTGCCGCATTTCGGGCATTTGCGCGCGGCCTCGTCGGCATAGAAGCGCTCGTAGATTTGCGGCAAATCGCGCACGATATGTTCGATCTTGAATTCGGCGCGGTGCACGAGCGTGCCGCACTCGAAGCAGAACCATTCGAAGCCGTCGACATCGTCGCCGGGATAGCGCTTGGGTTCGACCACCAGGCCGAAAGAACCCGCGTGCGGACGCTGCGGCGAATGGCGCAAATGCGGCGGCATCAGCAGCACTTCGCCTTCGCGCAGCGGTACGTCGTAGAACTGCCCATTGTCGGCAATCTTGAGCACCATGTCGCCCTTGAACTGATAGAAGAACTCCTCGACCGGGTCGTCGTGGAAGTCGGTGCGGTTGTTCGGGCCGCCCACCACCATCACGATCATGTCCGCCGTCTCAAACACCCGCTGATTGCTGACCGGCGGCTGGAGCCGATGCGCGTTGTCATCGATCCATTTCTGGAAGTTGAAGGCTTGCAGGCGTGGCCGGTGGAGCATGGCAATCACCCTTTCGCGACGCCGATGAGCTGTTCGAGCTTAGCCGGGTCGTTGCGCAGTGTCTCGCTTACCCCATCATAGACGATCTGCCCGCGATCCATCACCAGCACGCGCGGCGCGATATCGAGCGCAAGGCGCGAGTTCTGCTCGACCAGCACCAGTGCAAGCCCGCTGCCTTGCGAGAGCTTCTTCATCGCGCGCGCCAGTTCTTCCACGATCACCGGCGCGAGGCCCTCCGACGGCTCGTCCATCAACAGCACCGACGGATTGCCGATCAGCGCCCGGCCGATCGCCAGCATCTGCTGCTCGCCGCCGGACAACTGATTGCCCATGTTGCGTTCGCGCTCGGCGAGCCGCGGGAACAGGTCGTACACCGTGTTGATGGTCCAGACACCCGGCCGCGCCGCCACTTCCAGATTTTCCCGCAAGGTGAGCGACGGAAAGATCTCGCGCTCCTGCGGCACGTAGCCTAATCCTTCCGCGACCCGGCGATACGTCTCCATCGTGGAGACATCCTTGCCGTGCATGAACACGCGCCCGCCATGCAGCGTGGTATGGCCCATGATGGTCGCGAGCAATGTGGACTTGCCGACGCCGTTGCGGCCAATGACCGAGAGCGTCTCGCCCGGTTCAAGCGTCAGCCGGATGTCCTCCAGCACCACGGTCTCGCCATAACCGGCGTGAACTTGGTCGAGCGCGAGCGCGTGCTCAGTCATGGCCCGCCCCCTTGTGCCCTTCCTGACCGAGATAGACCGCGCGTACCTCCTCGTTGGCCATAATCTCGGCCGGCGTGCCTTGAGTGAAGACTCCGCCCTGCACCAGCACCGTGATCTGCTTGGCGAAGCGGAACACCACGTCCATATCGTGCTCGATAATCAGGACGGCGATGTCAGGATCGAGCGCGGCCACCACGTCGAGAATGAGATGGCTTTCCGATGACGGCACGCCCGCTGCCGGCTCGTCGAGCAGGAGGACGCGCGGTTTTTGCGCAAGCGCAATCGCGATTTCGACAAGGCGCTGGCGGCCATAGGGCAGTTCGCGCACCAGCTTGAGCGCGTCGTCCACCATACGCAGCAACTCGAGATAATCGAGCGCCTCGTCGATCACGGCGCGTTTGGCGCCGGCCGGACGCCAGAGATTGTTGCAGTTGCCGTCACGCTCGCCGATGGTCATGGCGAGATTTTCCAGCACGGTGAGCCCGCGGAATAGCTGATTGATCTGGAAGGTGCGCGCCAGGCCGCGCCGCGCCCGCTCGGCCTGGCTGGTTGCGGTGATATCGTCACCGTCAAGCAGCACGCGGCCAGCCGACGGTTTGAGCGCGCCGGTGATCAGATTGACCAAGGTCGTCTTGCCGGCGCCGTTCGGCCCGATCAACGCGCGGCGGGCGCCGCGTTCCAGCACGAGGTTGACGTCGCGCGTGACATGCAGCGCGCCGAAGCTGCGATTGAGCTCCTGCACCTCGAGCGCGGCGGTCACGACTTTTTTCTCCCTGAAAAGAATGCGCCTGCATCCTCGAGCAATCCGAACACACCGCGGCGTGCGAACAGCACTGCCAGCACCAGAAGAAGGCCAATGCCGAGTTGCCAGAAGGTGGGCGAGAGCTTGGAGAAATAGTCCTCCAGCACCATGTAGACCGTCGCGCCGACGAACGCGCCATACAACCGCCCGGTGCCGCCGAGTATGAGCATCACCATGACCTTCGCCGAATTGTCGAAGTCGAACACCGTCAACGTCACATAGGCGTTGGTCTGCGTGAACAGCGCGCCGGCGACGCCCGCAATCGCCGCCGAAATCGCATAAACCGTCACCAGCCGGCGGTGCACCGGCGAACCGATGGCGTGCATGCGTCGTACGTTTTCGCGGATGCCGGTGAGCGCCTGGCCGAAAGGTGAATAAACGATGCGGCGCACGAAATAGAACATGACTGCCAGCACCGCCAGCGCGTAGAGATAGTTGGTGTGGCCGTAGAGATCGTATTGGAAATAGCCGAGCAGCGGATCAAACATCAAACCCGGCAGGCCGTCATAGCCGCCCGTGATATCGGCGCGGAGATTGCCCAACTCCTGCAGCACGGCGGCAAAGGCGATAGTCAGCATCAGCAGCGTCAGGCCGCGGTAGCGCAGAACGAACCAGCCGACCGCCGCGCCGACAAGTCCCGCGACAATGCCGGCAGCAACGATGCCGGTGATCGGTTCGCTCCAACCGAGCCGTAACGAGCCAAGCGCGACGACATAGGCGCCGACTCCGAAGAAGGCGGCATGACCGAGCGTGACGATACCGGCATAGCCAAGGATAAGATCGAGTGAGAGTGCGAAGATCACCATCACCAGCAATTGGCTGCCGAAGGTCATACGGTCCGGAAAGACAAAAAAGCAGCCGACCGCGACGAGCCAGGGCAACACCTCCGGCCAGCTGAAGTAGTGACGGCGGACGAGGTATTCCGCCGCCTTCGACCGTTTTTCGACGGATGCAGCGTCGCGGGGCGCAGTCTCACTCACGGCCATAGAACCCCGCCGGTTTGATCAGCAGCACAATCACCGTGATGGCATAGATGAAGAGATTGCCCGCCACCGGGAACGCATACTTTCCGCCGGTGTCGATAATGCCGATGACCAATGCGGCGAGCAGTGTGCCCTTCAAACTGCCGAGCCCACCGACCGCCACCACGATCAGGAACAACACAAGATAGAGCACGGCAAAGCTTGGCGTCAGGCCGAACAGTTGGATGGCAAGCGCGCCACCGAGCGCAGCGAGCCCGGAGCCGAGCGCAAAGGTGAGCGTGAACAGGCGGTCGACATTGATGCCGACCGATTCCGCCATGCGGCGATTGTCGACGGCGGCGCGGATTTTGGCGCCGATATTGGTGCGCTCGAAGCCATACCACAGCACCGAAATCAGAATGACGCCAAGGACGATCAAAAAGGCGCGGTAACTAGGGAAAGAACGGAATCCGAGATTGACATTGCCCTGCAGCCAGTCCGGCAGCGGCACCGATTTGGGGATCGGGCCATAGAAGTAGGTGAACGTCGCGATCGACATGAACGCGAGGCCGATCGTGAGCAGCACCTGCTCGAGATCAGTCGATTTGTAGAGCCGTCGATAAAGATAGCGCTCGAAGGGGATGCTGATAACGCCGACCGCGACCGAGGCGATGATCAGCGAGGGGACGAAACTGACGCCGAACGAACGGGTGAGCGTCACGACAAAAAAACCGCCGCACATCGCGAACGCGCCATGCGCCAGATTCACGAAGCCCATCAGCCCCATGGTGACCGACAGGCCCACCGAGGTGATGAACAGGAACATGGCATAGGCCAAGCCGTCGAAGAGAATGCTGACAACGATTTTGGCTAACTGCGGCACGGGTCCCCACCCCTTCTCTAATAAGAAAACGCCGCCGCGCCCTTATGATGCGCGGCGGCGCGCTTTTGTGTCAAACGTCAAACGCTGGGGCGATCAGGACCCGCAGCGGCCGACTTTGAGGACTTTGCACTCGTCCTTCACGGCCTTGGTGGTGCCGATCACCTTCAGGCCGAGCTTGCCGTCGGCCTTACGATAGACCTCCATGGCGTGCTCGTCCTGGATGATGTCACGGGTCTGCGGGTCGATCATGACGTGACCGCGCGGCCCGTCGGCCGACCAGCCCTTCATCGCCGCAACGAACTTGGCGCCATCCGACACGTTGCCGTTGACCTTTTTGATCGTGTCGAAAATGGCATGCATCGTGTCCCAACCCTGCGAGGACATGAAGTCCGGATAGGAGTTGGGGCCGTACTCTTTGTGCCAATCCGCGACGAAGGCTTTGTTGGCTGCGTTGTCGAGATCGACCGCATAGTGGCTCATCACGATGGTGCCGATGGCCGCGTCACCCATGTCCTGCAGCTTGTTGTCCGGCACCAGATCCATCGGGCCGATCAGCTTGACGCCGGCCTTGCGCAGGCCGACTTCGCCATAGGCTTTCATCAGGCCGGTCGCATGTGCGCCGGACGGAATGAACGCATACAGACAATCAGGATGGGCGTCCTTCACGCGCTGCATGAACGGCGTGAAGTCGGGCACCTGGCTCGGCGGCCCCATCGGGATCGACAGCGTGACCTTGCCGCCGGCTTTCTCGAAGCCGGCCTTGAAGGCGCCGGTCGAAATCTTTGCCCGGCGGGAAGTCGGTATAGGCGACCGCCGCGGTCTTGCAGCCGACCGTCTTGTAGGCATAGGCGCCCATCGGCCATGCCGTGTGCCACATGCTGAACGACAGCCGCACATAGTAAGGCGACAGGTTGGTGATCCAGGCGGTGCCCGCATTGGCTATCACCATCGGCACCTTGGCTTGGTTGATCACCGGCGCCAGCGCGATCGCCGACGGCGAGAATACGAAACCGGCGAGCAGCGGCACCTTGTCGTTGGTGATCAGTTCGGTGGTGACGGTCTTGGCCTGCGCGCCAGTCGGCGGCCCCTCGTCGCGCTTGATGAGCGTTACCTTGTGCGGCGCGATATCCTTGGCATGCAATTTAACGTAGAGGTCAAACGCCTTGTCGATTTGATGGCCGAGATCCGCGTTCGGTCCACTAAACGGCAGAACGACGCCGATCTTGATGTCGGCCGCTTGAGCGGCGCTGCCCAACATGACGGCCAGGGCAGTCACCCCTAGCCAGCGGAGAATCTTCATTTTTTCCTCCCTATGTCGCTGAATTAGTTTGGAAACCCACCATCTCAAAGGAGCGGGTTCCGGCCCAATCGTCCTAAACTGGACCAATTTCGCGTCCGCGGTCAATCCACCACCACGCCGCAGCAAGTCAAACCGACCCGCAGCCGGTCAACGTTTGTGCGCGCATAAATGGCTTGAAATTCGGCTTGTAGCGCTTCCCGTCAGGCCGCGACGTTTTTCGACTTGATGCTCGCAATCGATTCCGCAGATGCGTGCGGCGCAGCAGGATCATGTTCATTGAGCGTCGTGGCGTCGGCAACTTCGACCCGGTTGCGCCCATGTTCTTTGGCAAAATAGAGCGCCTGGTCGGACTGCGCCAGCAATTCGGAAATATCGAGCGTCGCCTCCTCGCAGTATGCAAGGCCAATGCTGAGCGTTGCATGCACCGGGCGACCATCGACGTCGCGAGCGGCGTGGGCAAAAGTTTCGCGAATGCGTTCGGCAACCCCGGCTGCGCGCTCGGGTGACGTGTCATGCAGAATCGCGGCGAATTCCTCGCCACCGAGACGGCCAAGCAGATCGCTCGAGCGCACTGACTTGCGGGCGGCATCGCTGAAAATCTCCAGCACGCGGTCGCCCAGTGCATGGCCGAAGCGGTCGTTGATCGACTTGAAGTTGTCGAGATCGATGAGCAGCGCCGCGGTCGGACGCGGATTGCCGTAATGACGCTTGGCGAGTTGCGAAGCATCCTGGAGGAACGCGCGGCGGTTCGAAATGCCGGTCAGCGGATCGACCAGCGCGGCCGTACGATGACGCAATTCGGTGCGTTCCTTGGCCATGGCCAGCAGGATGAAAGCAATAGAGATTGTAAACAGCAGCGCCTCGAAGCTCATCACGGTGAGCCAGACGCTGTCGTACATTTTGTTGCTGGGCGCCCAGGGCAGCAGCACGGCGAGCGGCGTGCGCAGCAGAAACAACGCGCCATGCGCGAACAGAAGCAAGATCGCCGGCCAGCGCGAGACGAGCTGTTCGCTGCGTCCACGCCAGAACTCATAGGCGGTCAACCACACATAGGACGTGACGATGCCGGATGCGATCAACGCGCGAGCCTGGATGGCTTCGGTCAAGACTGGAAGTCGGCTGATCAGGAGCCACAGCACCGCGCCGGTGACCAAATACACTGGCTCGACCGGTCGCCCGTCAAAAACACGCGCTCCTGTCCACGTCACCGCATAGGATGTGAACAGCAGCACATTTGCGAGATCGATTGCGATCAAGTCGGGGGCCGAACCGTACGTCCCGAACAGCACGACCGATGCTGCGCGCACCAGATGCGCAAAACCCCACCAGCAAACGCCGTAGATCGCCGTATTCTGCGCCCACGCGAACAGCAGCAGCAGGCCGAGAATAACTTCGACGTAGATCGTGACTGTGAATAGCGTGTTGACGTCGAGTTTCATCAAGTGGCACGCCCAGACTTCGGCCGGGGGACCCGTCCCTTTCATCCTGCCCCGGTTGTCGGCACTTTCTGCGCCCAAATCTACGAATAGAACCGCGCCCGGTAAGAAGTTGTGAATGTGTCGGGATACCTCAGATCAACACGAAGCTATGGTTTCGAGGATGTTGCCGCCGGCGGCCGCAATTGAATGACCTGTCCCAAAAACAGACAGAAACCTATTCTCACGGCACGAAAAACGCGGCCTTGTGGGGCAAAGTCCAGTCCACTAGGGTCCACCCCTCCCAAAGAACAAGTGGAGCCGGGCATGCAAGTCCGCGACGGCACGGTCGACGCCATCGGCCACACCCCCCTCATCAAGCTGCAGCGCGCCTCGCAGGCGACCGGCTGCACCATTCTCGGCAAGGCCGAGTTCATGAACCCGGGTGGATCCGTCAAGGACCGCGCCGGCCGGCAGATGATCCTGGAAGCCGAAAAGCGGGGAGAGCTCAAACCGGGCGGGCTCGTCGTGGAGTCGACGGCGGGCAATACCGGGATCGGGCTCGCCCTTGTCGCCAATGCGCGCGGCTATCGCACCCTGATCGTTATCCCGCAGACGCAAAGCCAGGAAAAGAAAGACATGCTGCGGCTGTGCGGCGCGGAGTTGGTTGAGGTGCCGGCGCTCGCCTTCGCCAACCCGAACAACTACCAGCATGTCGGGCGCCGCCTCGCCGAGAAACTCAAACATAGCGAAAAGAATGGGGTCATCTTCGCCGACCAGTGGAACAACTTGGACAACCGCAAGGCCCATTACGTCTCCACCGGTCCGGAAATCTGGGAGCAGACCGGCGGCAACATCGATGCCTTCATCTGCGCTGTCGGCACCGGCGGTACCATCGCCGGGACATCGAGCTTCCTGCGCGAGAAGAAGAAGAACATCATCATCGGGCTGGCCGATCCGCGCGGCGCCGGCATGTACAACCTGTTTATGCACGGCGAAGCCAAGGCGAGCGAAGGCGGCTCGATCACCGAAGGCATCGGGCTCGGGCGGGTGACGCCGATCATCGAGGATTTGAAGGTCGACAAGCCCTATCTCATTCCCGACGAAGAAGCGCTGCCGGTCATTTTCGACCTGCTCGAGCACGAAGGCCTTTGCCTCGGCGGCTCAACCGGCATCAACGTTGCCGGGGCCATCCGGCTTGCCAGGGATATGGGGCCCGGTCACACCATCGTGACCATCCTTTGCGATGGCGGCACGCGCTATCAGTCGAAATTATTCAATCCCGAATTTCTGCGCTCAAAAAACTTGCCGGTGCCGGAGTGGCTGGAACGCAAGGTGAGCGTCGAGCCGCCATTCGTGACGACGTAGCGCGTGATCGGGAAACGTGGGACCAGTTTTCCAATAGAACCATGCGCGGGGAAGAGCCATGGCGACCGAGTGCTTGTTTCGCGACGATGCGTATCTGAAGGCTTGCGAGGCGCGTGTCATCGCGGTCACGGAGCAAGGCGGCATCGTGCTCGACCGCACCGTATTCTACGCCACATCCGGCGGCCAGCCGGGTGACACCGGCACGCTAACGACGGCAAACGGCACCACCGTCCCGATTGCCACCGCGGTCTATACCGACGCGGCCAAGAGTAAAATCGCGCATGTGCCGGGACCCGACACCGCTGCCCTTTCCATCGGTGACATCGTGAACGCCGCGATCGACTGGGACAAACGCTATGCCCGCATGCGCATGCATACCGCGCTGCATCTGTTGTCGGCGGCGCTGCCCTATGCCGTCACTGGCGGCTCGGTCGGCGAAAGCGAAAGCCGGCTCGACTTCGATATACCGGAAGCCGGGCTCGACAAGGACGCCATCACCACGCAAGTCAACGATATGGTCGCGCGCAACGCTACCGTCTCGAGCCGCTGGATCACCGACGCCGAACTCGCGGCCAATCCCGGCCTGGTCAAGACCATGTCGGTAAAGCCGCCAATGGGCACCGGACGCGTGCGGCTGATCGAGATCGCCGGCCTCGATCTGCAACCCTGCGGCGGCACCCATGTGCGCGCAACCGGCGAAATCGGCGCCGTGCGGGTGACGCAAATCGAGAAGAAGGGTAAGCAGAACCGCCGCGTCCGTCTCGTATTTGCCTAGCGACGCCTTATCGCCATCAAAAACCTATGCATGCGCGTATGCTGGGTTGCGCAATTGGAACGATTGCGTGATGGTTTGCATTGACTTACCACGGAAACGACGGGATCCATGACGAACAAAGCCCACGCCAGCCGCTGGCTCAAAACGACGCAATGGCTCGCCGACAATCTCGACAACGTCGTCGTGGTCGATGCCTCTTATTATTTGCCCAACCAAAATCGCGATGCCCATGCCGAGTACCTTGCCGCGCATATTCCGGGCGCGGTGTTCTTCGACATCAACGACATCTGCGACCACTCCACCGATCTTCCGCACATGCTGCCGGGCCCTGACCAGTTCGGCGAACAGGTCGGCGCGCTCGGCATCGGCGACAAGGACACGATCGTCGTCTATGACGGGGTCGGACTTTATTCGGCGCCGCGCGTGTGGTGGAGCTTTCGCATCTTCGGCGCCAAGGATGTCTTCATCCTCGACGGCGGCTTTCCGGCCTGGAAGGCGGAAGGCCGCAAAATCGAGGCTGGCGAGGTCAAGCGCGCCAAGAAATCCTTCGATGCAGTCATGGATACCGGCGCGGTGGCCATGCGCACCGACGTGCAGATGGCGCTCAATGACGGCAGTGTGCAGGTCGTCGATGCGCGCTCGGCCGGCCGCTTCGCCGGCAAGGAGCCGGAACCGCGGCCTGGCACGCGCTCCGGACGCATGCCCGGCTCACTCAACGTACCGTTTACCGAGATCGTCGAGAATGGCAAACTGGTCGAGCCCGAGCGCATCAAGAAAGCGTTCGACAAAGGCGGTGTCGATCTCGATAAGGCGATAATCACGACTTGCGGCTCTGGCGTCACCGCCGTGGTGCTGGCGCTCGGGCTCGACGCGCTCGGCAAGCCCTTGCCGCGGATTTATGACGGCTCGTGGTCAGAATGGGGAGCGCGGCCCGATTTCCCAGTCGAGAAAGATTAGGACATTCGCTCGCAATAGGCCGACTTTTGTTTGTGGTTGTTTTCGGCTGCCGCACACTTGCGGCATCGATCAGATAGAAATAATGCGGTCGCGAACGGCGATCGCCACCGCGTGCGTTCGATTAACCGCTCCGATTTTGCGCACCGCCGTTTGCGCGTGTTCATCCACTGTACGCTTGGCGATATCTAAAATCTCGCCTATCTCCCAAGCCGATTTGCCACGGGCCACCCATGTCAGCACTTCGATTTCGCGCGATGTGAGGGCTAGCGCCTTTCGGCGCCGCGTGCATCGCGTACTGCCGCTCATGGCTTTCCGCTCGACCTAAGAGTTCGTGGGAAATACTACGAAAAACAAATGGATTTTGTTTTCGGCGCAATTTTTTGTAGCCGAACAAAGACCGATTTCGGGAACTGTGATAGTTGACGGTCCCGCGCCACACTCGCCGACAGCTATCGAAGGATCTGGCTGAGAAAAAGTTTGGTCCGCTCGTGTTGCGGATTGGCAAAGAACGCCTCGGGCGCGTTGGCTTCGACGATCTGACCCTGATCCATGAACACGATGCGATTGGCCACCTCCCGCGCAAAGCCCATTTCGTGCGTCACCACCAACATGGTCATGCCGTCTTCGGCCAGGCTCACCATGGTGTCGAGCACCTCCTTGACCATTTCCGGATCAAGCGCGGACGTAGGCTCGTCGAACAGCATGATCTTCGGATTCATGCATAAAGCACGCGCAATGGCGACGCGCTGCTGCTGGCCGCCGGAAAGTTGGCCCGGAAATTTGTTGGCTTGTTCTGGGATCTTGACTCGCCTCAAATAATGCATCGCGATGTCTTCGGCATCGCCCTTGGGCATTTTTCGTACCCAGATCGGCGCGAGCGAACAGTTTTGCAGCACGGTTAAATGCGGAAACAGATTGAAGTGCTGAAAAACCATGCCGACGTCACGGCGGATTTCGTCGATTTTTTTGAGGTCATTGGCTAGCTCCACGCCATCGACGACAATGCGCCCGCTCTGGTGTTCCTCCAGCCGGTTGATGCAGCGGATCATGGTCGATTTGCCCGAACCCGACGGCCCGCAGATGACGATGCGCTCGCCGCCCATCACCTTCAGATCGATATCGCGCAGGACGTGAAAACTCTCCGTACCACTTGTTCATGCGGACGATCTCGACCGCGACCGGCGTGTTGAGCTTGGTCTGCTTGAACGGCGAAGCGGTGGTTGCTGTGGCGTCTGACATGGCAATCACCGTTTGTGGCCGGTTGCTAGCCGCGCTTCCATCGCGCGCGCATATCGCGACATGGCGTAGCAAAACACCAGATAAAAAATGGCGGCCACAGCATAGCCCGTGGTCGAGGTGACCGGCGTCGCCCATTTCGGATCGATGCGTGAGATTTCGATCGTGCGCAGCAGATCGAAAATGCCGACGATGAACACGAGCGTCGTGTCCTTGAACAGGCCGATATAGGTATTGACGATGTTCGGGATGGTGATCTTGAGCGCCTGCGGCAGGACGATCAGGCGCATCATCAGCCGGTAGGGCAAACCCACGGCCATGGCGCCTTCGAACTGACCCTTCGGGATCGCCTGCAATCCGGCGCGCACCACCTCCGCCATATAGGCGGACGCAAACAGCGCGATGCCGACCAGCGCGCGCAACAGCTTGTCCGGTTCAAATTGTTCGGGAACGAACAGCGGCAACATCACGCTCGCCATGAACAAGACGGTGATCAGCGGCACACCGCGCACGAACTCGATGAACAAAGTCGACAGCAGCCTGACCGTCGGCATGCTCGAGCGCCTTCCGAGCGCGAGCACGATGCCGATCGGCAGCGAACAGACAATGCCGACGGAAGCGACCACGATGGTCACCAGCACGCCGCCCCACAACACCGTATCGACCGCCGGCAGGCCGATCGCCGGGAAACCGTGCAGCAGGAAGAAGGAGACGACAGGCAGAATGACGAAGAAATAGGCGGATCCGATATCGCGCCGCGGCGCCTCCAGCCACAACAACCAGACCACACCGACTGCCAGCATCGCGAAGAACACATCGACGCGCCAGCGCTCGGGGATCGGATAAGAGCCGTAGATGAAATACGGCAACCGCTCCCAGACAAATGGCCAGCAAGCGCCAATTTCGCGGTGCTGCACGACCTCGCGGCAGGCATCGCGATCGGTGCCGCTCCAGACGGCGTCGATCAGCAGAAACTTGGCGAGTTCGGGGATCAACCAGGCGAGCAGCAACGCGATCAAGATCGTCAAAATAATATTGAATGGCGTCGACAACAGGTTCGCGCGCACCCAGCCGACAGCACCGGTCATGGCCATCGGCGCCGGTCGCGCCTCGATCACCGCCTCGCGCACGAAATGCAGCTCGGTGACGGCAAGATCGCCTTCGGCCATGGTCATGGCTTTAAGCCCTTACCGTTCCACCAGCGCGACGCGCCGATTGTAGAGATTCATGAGGAGCGACGTAATGAGGCTGATGCTGAGATAGACGAGCATCGTGATAGCGACCACCTCCACCGCCTGCCCCGTCTGGTTGAGCACCGTACCGGTGAACACCTGCACGAGGTCGGGATAGCCGATGGCCACCGCCAGCGAGGAATTTTTGATCAGGTTGAGATACTGGCTGGTCAGTGGCGGCACGATCACACGCATGGCCTGTGGCACCACGATCAGCCGTAACGTCGGCCGCGGCCGCAAGCCCAGCGAATAAGCCGCCTCGATTTGCCCGGGTGACACCGCCGTAATGCCGGCGCGCACCACTTCGGCGATGAACGCGGCGGTATAGATCGACAGGCCGAACAGCAATGCCAGAAATTCCGGCTGCACCCCGACGCCGCCGATGATGTTGAAACGCCCCGCCTTGGGATAGTCGAATTGAACCGGAAGGCCGAGCAGCAGCGCAACGACCGCCGGCAGACCGATGATCAGCGCCAACGACACCCACAACACCGGCGCCTGTTGGCCGGTCCGCATCTGGCGCCGCCGCGCCCAAATGGCGTATCCGACGGAGACGGCGACACCGATCGCCAGGGCGGCCGTCACCCAGTCAAAATCCGGCTGCAGCAGCGGCTGCGGCAAGATCAGGCCGCGGTTGTTGAGATAGATACCGCCTGGAAAAGTGTAGCTCTCGCGCACGACCGGCAGCGACTTGAGCACCGCGTTGTACCAGAACAGCAGTTGCAGCAAGAGCGGGATGTTGCGGATGGTCTCGACATAACCGGTCGCCGTTTTCGACAACAACCAGTTTTTCGACAGGCGCGAAATGCCGATGGTGAAGCCAAGCACGGTCGCCAACACGATGCCGAGACCGGCGACGAGAAGCGTATTGAGCAGGCCGACCCAGAAGGCCCGGCCATAAGTCGAAACGTCCGCCGAATAGGCGATCAGCGTCTGGCTGATATCGAAGCCGGCGGTGGTATCCCAGAAGCCGAAACCGGACGCGATATGGGCGCGCTGTAGGTTGTCGACGGCATTGCTGATCGCACCCCAAGCCAGAAAGCAAATGACGGCGACCAGCGCGATTTGATAGGCGACGCTGCGGACCTTCGGGTCGTTATAGAGCGCGACACGCACGGGCGCGCGCCCGGCCAAATCATCCGCCGACATTGCCCCTCGTCCCAGCGCTCGACGGCGCCCTGGCAGCACCCTCTCTCAACAGTTGCGCCGCGGACCGTGAAGCCCGCGGCGCTTTAGGTATTCACTCAGCGGATCGGCGGCGCGTATTGGATGCCGCCTTGGTTCCACAATTTGTTCAATCCGCGTTCGATCTTCAGCGGCGACCCTTTGCCGACGTTACGATCGAAGGATTCGCCGTAATTGCCGACCGCTTTGATTATGCGCACGGCCCAGTCTTTGGTCAGACCCAGCTGTTCGCCGGCATTTCCTTCGGTCCCGACGAAGCGCTTCACCGCAGGATTCGTGGATTTCATCATCTCGTCAATGTTCTTCGACGTGATGTTGAGCTCCTCCGCGTTGATCATCGCGAACAAAACCCACTTTACGATGTCGAACCACTGGTCGTCGCCGTGACGAACGGCCGGACCTAGCGGCTCCTTGGAGATGATCTCCGGCAGGATGATGTGGTCGTCCGGATTGGCGAGCCGCAACCGCTCGGAGTAAAGACCGGAGGCGTCGGTGGTGTAGGCGTCGCACCGGCCGGCATCATAGGACTTGAGCGCTTCGTTAGCGGTGGCGAAGGTGACGCTCTTGAGCTGTATCTTGTGGGCGCGGAAATAGTCCGCAAGGTTGAGCTCGGTCGTGGTGCCCTGCTGTACGCAGACCGAGGCGCCGTTGAGCTCGAGCGCCGAATTTACCTTGAGCGCCTTGCGCACAATAAAGCCCTGGCCATCATAGTAGGTCACGCCGGTGAAGTTGAGGCCGAGCGAGGTATCGCGCGACGACGTCCAGGTGGTGTTGCGCGAAAGCACGTCGACTTCGCCCGACTGCAGGGCGGTGAAGCGATCCTTCGCCGACAAGGGAACGAACTTCACCTTGCTGGCGTCGTCGAATATGGCCGCGGCGATGGCACGGCAGACGTCGACGTCGATACCGGTCCATTTGCCCTGCGCGTCGGGAAGCCCGAAGCCGGCCAAGGTGCCGTTGGCGCCGCAATTGAGCATGCCGCGGTCCTTCACGGTTTTCAGGGTCTGGGTCTGTGCGTAAGCCCCCGGTGCGGCAAAAACGGCGACGGCAAGAGCAAGACTACAAGCAATACGTTTCATCTGACGGCCCCTTCAGGCAGGATGCGGTGCCCCTTCAGCACGGCCAAGTGCATGTGCCACCGCTGGGCTCCGCTCCCGCAGTGGAGAATTATCGAGTTCCTGGCCTTCGTCCCGAGATCCCCTCGGCAAATCGTATCTCAGAACGATCACGCTGCAAGGTCAAGGGGTTGACGCTTGCATACCGCGCAGCCGTATATGGCCGGAGCAACGTGCCGCAACGGCCACCAACCGGATTTTCAATTCATCATGGCGAAGACGCCCAAAACCCCGCTCAAGCCGGAGACCCGGCTCATCACTGCCGGCCGCGACACCAAGGGCCAGCACGGCTTCGTCAATCCGGCGGTCTATCACGCCTCGACCGTGCTCTACCCGACCGCCGAAGACCAGATCGCCCACCGCTCCCGCTACCAGTATGGCCGCCGTGGCACGCCGACAACGGAAGCGCTGGAGAGTGCCTTGCGCGAGGTCGAAGGTGAGGCTTGCGCGGGCGTCGCGCTGATGCCGTCGGGCCTGTCCGCCATTTCCACGGCATTGCTCGCGGTTGCGGGTGCGGGCGACCACATCCTGGTGACCGACAGCGTTTACCGGCCGACGCGTGTGTTTTGCGATGGGGTTTTCAAGCGTATGGGCGTGGAAACGACTTACTACGACCCGCTCGTCGGCGCGGATATTGCCAAGCTGATCAAACCGAATACCAAAGCGGTGTTCACCGAAGCGCCTGGCTCGCAAAGCTTCGAGATGCAGGACATCCCGGCCATTGCCGAGGTTGCGCACGACAAGGGCGCGGTCGTGTTAATGGACAACACCTGGGCGACACCGCTTTATTTCAATGCACTCGAAAAGGGCGTCGACTTGTCGATCCAGGCTGGCACCAAATATATCGGCGGTCATTCCGACATCATGTTTGGCTGCGTGTCGGCCAATGCGGCGACGGTGACAAAGCTGAAAGACGTCGTGCGCGCGACCGGCCTCTGCGTCGGCCCCGACGATGTGTTTCTGGCGTTGCGCGGGTTGCGCACCCTCGCGCGTCCGGCTGGCGCGGCACTACCGGTCTGGCCTGACGGTCGCGCGCTGGCTCAGCGCGCGGCCGGAAGTTGCGCGCGTCTTGCACCCGGCGCTGGAAAGCGATCCCGGCCATGCCATCTGGCAACGCGACTTTAGCGGCGCCTGCGGCCTGTTCAGCATCGAGCTCAAACCGATGCCCGAGAAGGCCGTGCACGCCTTCATGAACGAGCTGACGCTGTTCGGCATGGGCTTTTCCTGGGGCGGCTTCGAGAGCCTCATCATCCGGTTCGACTGTACGGAATATCGCACCGCGACCCCATGGGCGCCGGACGGGCCGACGCTGCGCATCCATATCGGCCTGGAAGACCCGGAAGACTTGCTTGCCGATCTCGAGCGCGGCTTTGCCGCGATGAAGTCGGCAAATTAGCTAGGCCGCGGCGCCCGAGCCGCCGCCGCGCAGCACGAATTGCAGGTTGCGCAAGTAGACGAACACGCCGAACGCCTGCCCTATAATAAAGACCGGGTCACGGCGGTAGATCGCATAGCCGAGCAGCATCACACCGCCGCCGATCGAGAAAAACCAGAACGCCGTCGGCACCACGCTGCGCCCGGCCCGTTCGGAGGCGATCCATTGCACCACGAAGCGCATGGCAAACATGGTCTGCGCGATGTAACCGATCAGGATTCCGATATCGAGATTGCCGAGAAACACATCGTGCAGATAGCCGCCGACGGTACGCGCGATATCGATCAGCATCTAGTCCTCCGAAACGTCAGGAATTTGTTTCTTGCGGCGGATCAGCCACCATACGCCGGCGAGGTCGAGAATGCCGACCCAGAGCCGGTCCCAAAGGCCATAGTTCGACTGTCCTGCGCCGCGCGGGCGATCGACGACGTCGACATAGCCGATCGCATAGCCTTCGCGCTTGACCAGCGCCGGCAGAAAGCGGTGTAAGCCGTCAAAGTAAGGCAAGCGTAGGAAGACGTCGCGCCGAAACGCTTTCAGCCCGCAGCCGGTGTCGCGCGTGCCGTCGCGCAACACCGCGCCGCGCACGGCATTGGCGATGCGCGATTGCAGTTTCTTGAATCCGCTCGCCTTGCGCCCGACGCGCTGGCCGGCGATCAGCCCGACGCGAGGCGCGCCCTCTTCCAGCGCGCCGAGCAACGCCGGCAAAAAGGCGGGGTTGTTCTGTCCGTCGCCGTCGAGCGTGACGACCATGGCGCCGCGCGCGGCGGCGACGCCGCTGCGCACCGCCGCCGACTGACCGCAGGACTGCTTGTGATGCACGACCCGTAGCCAGGGATATTGTGCCTTCAGGCGCTTGAGTTCCGCCGCCGTGCCATCGCTCGAGCCGTCATCGACATAGACCACCTCGAAAGCCCAGCGGCCGTCGAGCGCGGCGGCGATTTCGGCCAGCAAAGGCGCGATATTGCCGGCTTCGTTGCGTACCGGCACCACGACGGACACAGCCGGTTCGATCGTATTCATGACGTAAAACTTCGGCCCCTGGCGACTGGCGCTGTCTTATGGGGCCAGAAGCTCGCGGGCAACCGCTTTGATCCGTCTAAGCGATGGGCCCGGAAACTGGTGCAAAATGCCGTCGGCGCCGACCGAAAAGCAAAGCCCGCGCAGGGCAAAATAACGCCGCACCATAAGCGCCCCCACCGTCCCCACCACCGCGCCGGCAAGGACGTCGGAGGGATGATGCGCCAGCACCATGATGCGGCTCACGGCGATCGCGACCGCATAGAGCAAAAGCGCCGTGCGCGCACGCGGCCACAACGTGCCGCACGCCACCAGAATCGCGAATGCGGTCGTGGCATGGCCGGACGGCAAGCTGGCATAATCGGCCCGCCAAATGAACGGCGCGAAGGCGTACGGATCAATCACACCGGTCGACAGCGGCCGCGCCCGCCCAATCATGCGCTTGACGATCGTGACGAACAGTCCGGGCACGCCGACGGCCAGAAACAGAAATCCGACTCGCACCATCACCGCCGCCAAGACGGACTGCGAAAACTTCGTCAGCCTGTCGTTCGGCAGCGCAGCCAAAGCGAGGAATAAAAGACCGAGTGGCCAGAGCACCCAACCCGACTTACCGAAATCCGTGATCTGGTCGAACGGCCAGATTGCCCAGCGCGGCGCGTGCGTGACGGCGCGAACGACCGCCGCATCGAAAAACACGAGTGTGATCACGAAAACAAACAAGCCGACGCCTGCGCCGATCGCGAGCTGGCGCGGCGTCGCCGGCAATGGCGCACGAAAGCGCGCCGGCCGCAGCACAATGGCGAGCGCCAGGCCGACATTCGTCCAGCAGCGGCGTAGCGCCGGCATCGCCGGATTATCGTGAAATCCATTCGCCGTCGTCATGGCCTCGCCATCGCGCGATAAACTGCCAGCGACACCGGCCGGCCAATACTGATGTTGTAGCCCTCGATACGTCCGGCGAGCAAATAGCGCACGCCAAGCGAATTGGCGCGCTGGACGAAACTGCGGCCGCTGCGCGCGTCGACCAGCGCGAAGTGACAATGACCGCCGCTCAGAAACTGCGCCGCGCCGGCACCGTCGGTGAAACGCGTGTCGGTGCCGACCAGGAAGACCAGGCTCGGCTCCTGATAATAATACGTGGACGCCACATGCGGGTCTTCACAGCCACTCTCATGCAGCAAGTCGGCAATCAGCGCGCTTGGGAACAACGCCGGCAGCGATGGAAACGTGATGGCGTAAACCGTGATCGCCACGAACACCGATGCCATCGCACCACGCAGCAACGATCGCTCGGCGCCGTCGACTTCGTATAGCCACCAGGCAAACAGCCCGAAGATAACCGCCGCCGCGGCAAACGGCCATGCGATGAGGCCAAGATCGCGGTCGATCACGATAAATCCGACCAGCACCACAAGCGCGACGATGGCAGGAAAGACAAACCACCAACTCGCGCCGCGCACCATCCAGCGTTTCGTTGCCAGCGCGTCTTGGCTCAGAATGCCGGCAATCAAAACCGCAATCGCTGGATAAAGCGGCAGGACGTAGTGCGGCAACTTGGTGAGCACGGCCTCGAACACCAGCCACGACGGAACGAGCCAGGCGAGCAGGAATTGCGCGCCCGGTTCGCGCCGCGCCCGCCACACTGCCGGGACAGCCAGCCCCGACAAAATGACGCCCGGCCAGAAGGTCAGGAAGAACAGCAGGAAATAATAGCCGGGCGGCGCGCCATGCGCTTCCTGTCCGCTCGCCACCTTGCCCAGCATGTCCTTGCCGATCGCATCGGTAAAAAATGTGGTTCCCGATTTGGCGACGATGGCAGCAAACCACGGCAGCACAAGCACGAGCATCCAGGCGAAGCCGGTAAACGGGCGCAGTTTTAAAATCCAGCGCGCCGAGCGATCGACGATCGACAAGGTCAGCGCCGTCAAGGCGACGAACATCGGCACCAGCGGGCCCTTGATCAGCACGCCGCCGCCGATCGCCGTCCACAATATTGCCGGGTACAGCCAGCCGGTGGCCTGCTCGGGCGCGCGCCGGTGTGCGAGATAGATCCGCGCCATGGCGCCCATCGCCGCAACCGACGTGAACAGCAGCACCGCGTCGGTCTTGGCGAGCCGCGCCTCGACGCCGAGCAGCACCGAACTCGCCATCATTAGCGCCGCCAGCAAGGCGGCGCGGCGCGAAATGAAAGCGAGCGCCGCCCAATAGGTCAGCAGCACCGCGCCGATGGCTCCGAACAATGATGGCAACCGGTAGAGCCAGATGGTTGTGAGCGCGTGCGGCACGCCCACCGCCTCGCCCGCCTTCACCGCGACGACCTGCAGCCAGTAAATTCCGACGGGCTTCTTGTAGCGAACCTCATTCTGGAAATGGATGTCGACATAGTCGCCGGTCTCGATCATCTGCTTGGAGGCTTGCGCAAAGCGCGCCTCGTCGCGGTCGACCGGCGGGATCTGGAAGAAGCCTGGCAGAAAGGCGATCAGGCAAAATAGAACGAGCAACGCCACGGCGCGCAAATGTGAGGCCACGGCGCAATCGAGTGCGACGGACAGTCCCCGCGCCGGCACGAGCGAAGGCATGAAGTCGTCGTCGGCAGCCTTGCTCATTGCGGTTTTCGGGGTCCGGTGGATCGGATGCAAGCTCTCGCGCGCACAATAGCGCGCACCGGCGTTCGCGCCTATTGCAGCCGCACCACGACGCTATCGCTTTCGCCGCGCCCATCCATGACGGTCAGCCGCACAAATCCGGGGCCGTCGGGCTTGAAAAATACCGTGTGGCGGCCGCGCGCATGCGACACCGGCGCACCGTTGACCATGACGGTGAGCGGTCCGCGCCCGCCCGAAATCTTGAGGGCAACCGGGTCCGGCGCGTCGCCGCCGCCGGTCAGTTCGAGCCGCGCGCCGTCAGGCGGAAACATGATGCGCGGACGCGCGCGCGCCTCGCCCGGCGCAAGCTCCGGGCTGAACCGCTGCAGCGGCGGTGGCAGCCGGTCGGTCGTCGTCCTGATGACCCCTTTCGGCGCGCGTGGCAGCGGCACCGGGGTCAATCCGGAACGCGCGAAGGCGTCGAACAGAATCGGCGCCGCGCTGACGCGGCCGATCAGCCCCGGTACCGGCGCTCCGTCGGGCCGGCCGACCCAGACGCCGATGGTCATGCGGCCGTCGTAGCCGACCGCCCATGCGTCGCGGTAGCCATAGGACGTGCCGGTCTTGTAGGCGATACGTCCACGCGGCGCGTTTTCCGGCGGCGGGGCACCGAGCAGCACATTGCCGACATACCAGGCGGACACCGGATCGAGCAGTTGGTGCGGCTTCGCCGCCGCCTGCCCTTCCCGTTCGATGAGCGCCACCGTCAGCCCGAGCCGCGCAAGCCCGCTATAGAGCATCACCAGATCGTTGAGCGTGATGCCGACGCCGCCGAGTCCCATCGCGAGCCCGGGCGCCTCGCCGGTCGGCAGCACCAGCGCGGCGCCGCTTTGCGTCAGCCGCGCACTCAGCCGGTTGACTCCGACTTTATTGAGCACCGCAATGGCCGGAACGTTGAGCGACAATTGCAATGCGCGCCGCACCGTCACCGTGCCTTCAAACGTGCGGTCAAAATTTTCCGGCACGTAGTTGCCGTAACGCACCGGCCTGTCGTCGATCAAGGTCTCCGGATGGATCAAGCCATCTTCGAAGCCGAGACCGTAAATAAACGGCTTGAGTGTCGATCCCGGCGAGCGCAGCGCCTGCGTCATGTCGACCTGGCCGGCGCGCGCGTCATTCAAGAAATCGGCCGAGCCGACGCGCGCGCGCACTTTGCCGGTTGCATTGTCGACGGCGAGGATCGCGACTGAAATCGTCGGGCCGATTGCTTGGGCGCGTTCGCGCGCAAGCTTCTGTAAAGCTTTCTGCAACGCGGCCTCGATCGTGAGCCGATGAACGCGGATGTTGGGCTCCTCGGACACGACGCGATCTGAACTGTGCGGCGCCAGTATCGGCATCTGCTTGCGCGCATGCGGCACGTCTTGCCGCTTGGCCCGCGCAGCTTCGTCTTGCGGTACGATGCCGGCCGCGGCAACGCGATCAAGCACGCGGTCGCGCGCGGCACGCGCGGCGGCGGTGTAGCGGTCCGGCCTACGCAATTCCGGCGACTGCGGCAGCGCCACGAGGAGTGCAGCTTGCGCGAGCGTCAGCCTGCGCGGCTCCTTGCCAAAGTAAGCGAGCGAGGCCGCGCGGACGCCCTCAAGGTTGCCGCCATAGGGCGCAAGCGTCAGATATAACGAGAGAATTTGCTTCTTGCTGAGCGCGCGCTCGAGCTCTATGGCGCGCACCATTTGATGCAACTTCGCCGTCAGGCTGCGCTTGCGCCGCGGCTCGAGCAGACGCGCGACCTGCATGGTGATGGTCGAGCCGCCGGAAATAATTTCTCCGTTGCTCATGAGTTGCCACGCCGCGCGCGTCATCGCTTCCAGATCGACGCCATGATGCTGATAGAAGCGCTTGTCTTCGAAGGCGAAGAGCATCTTCAGGAAGCGCGGGTCGACGTCATCGCCACTGACCGGCAGCCGCCAGCGCCCCTCCTTGGTGGCATAGGCGCGCAGCAAGTGACCGTGCCGGTCGAGCACCAGATGCGAATAGTCCAGACCCTTGCCGAGCGGCGCTGGCCCAAGCGAATAGACGAAAGCCGTGGCCGCGATCACGCCCACGGCAAGCGCGCCGGCAACGCCGGCGGCAATGAAGCGCCAACGCTTCATTTCGCCGCCTGAATGTCGATCGCACCGGTCGCGGTGCGGCCGAAACGCTCGGGGCTGTACATGTCTTCGACCTTGGCTTGCGGCAGCACGTAGTGACCGGGCGACACCGCGCGCACGACGTAGGCCACCGTGAACACGGGCGTGGAGTTTTTCGTGCGGTCGAAAGCCGCCGTAAAACGATCATCGCGGAATTCGGTGTTGACCGGCTCGGCGGCGCCGGTGATCCACGACAAGGTGCCGGTGTCGCCCGACGATACCAGACGCGGATTGTCGATCTCGAAACCGGCCGGCAGATAATCCGCAACGATCACGCGGCCGAATTGCGGCTGCGGCTCCGTCATCTTCAAGACAACGACGAAGCGCTGGTTCTGTGTCGCTTTCGAGGGATCGGCCGGCTCGCCATCGAGCGTGAAATAGTTGCGCTCGATCTTGAAGCCGCTCTCGGCGGCAGGTTCGGGCGTGAGCGGCGCGCCGCTCACCGAAACCACCGCCTTGACGGTGTCGCTGCCGCTGTTGCTCACCGCAAGCGGCGTTGCAAGCTGGTCGGCACGCAGCGTGCGGTAGAAAGTACCCTGCCGTTTCGTCCCGGCAATTTCGAGGGAGATGGCATTGAGTTTCTTTGCCAGCGCGCTGGCCGCCCGCACCAGCCATGCGTCTTCCTGCGTCGAGGTATAGGACGTCTGGCCGCGCGCCACATCGACGCGCGCCACGGCGTCGTCGATGACAGGTGCACCGGCGCTACTTTCCGAGGCGAGCGAGACCAGGGCCGCCGAAGTCGCGCAAGGTCGAGCCGAAATCCGTGCGAGTCAAATCCGGCGCGGCTTGCGGCACGATCGCCTTAAGGGCGGCGGCGAAAGCGCGCTCGGCGCGCGGCTTGTCACCCAGCATGGCAAGGGCTGCGGCGATCTGCGCTTTGGCTATCGGAGTCGCCACTTTGGCAAGCTGGACATCGGCGATGTAACGCAAATCGCCGACCGGCGCCGCGCCGTTACGCGCCAGCACATAAAGCGCATATGCAAGGTCGCGCCCGCCGTTCTTGTTCACATCCGGCGCGTTGCCGGCATAGTTGCGCAAACGATCGATTGCCAACGTGAAGCCGACCGCCGGCACCTTGTAGCCGCGCTCGCGCGCGCGGGTGAGGAAGTCGGTCACATAGGCATCAAGCCAGACGTCCTCGCCGCCTACCGACCACAGGCCGAACGAACCGTTCGAGGCCTGTCGCGACAACAGCCGCGCTATTGCATCGTTGAGCTTCTGATCGACGTCATCGGCACCGACGATGTTGGCTTCGCTGGCGAAGTCTTTCACGTACAGCCAGGCGATTGCCTTGCTGGTGAGCTGTTCGGAGCATCCGAAAGGATAGGTATTGAGCGCGTTGAACAGGGCCGCGGCGTCGAGCGACGACGAGATCGCGACCGACAGCGCCACCCTGCCCGTGCCCGGCACGAAATCGGCGAACATGTCCTTGTTGAGGGTGAGTGTCTCGCCGGGGCTGAGCGCGCGCACCGTGCGGCGCGTCAATGTCTGCGTTGCCGGGCGCACGTCGAGGGTATAGGCGCGGTCGAGCGCAAAACCATTCGGCCCGCTCACGCTGACGTCGATCGCGCCGGTCCCCGCCACGCTCGCCGTAACAGGTACCGATACGCGAGCGCGCTGCTTTTCGGCAAGCTTGAGCGTCTGCTTGTCGCCGTCGAGCTTAATGCCGCCCTCGGCGCTGAGCGAAATGATGTAGTCGCCGGCAGCGCCTTCGACATTGTCGAGCTCGAGCTGAACCGCGCCGCGGTCGCCCGTACGCAGGAAGCGCGGTAGCGTCGTGGTCAGCACCACCGGATCGCGCACGATGACGTCGCCCGACGCCTTGCCGACCTTGCCCTTGCTCCAGGCCACCGCCATGACGCGCACGGTGCCGGCGAAGGCCGGGATATCGAAGTTTACCTGCGCTGTGCCGTCGCTGCCGACCTTGACGATGCCGGAATAAAGCGCGAGCGGGGCCTGCGTCGGCGGCGAGCCGGACAGTTCCGCGCCCTCATCGCCACCTGAGCGGAACTTGCCTTGCGCGCCCTGCATGCCATCGATCACGTCGCCATAGAGATCGCGGATCTCGGTGCCGAGGCGGCGTTGGCCGAGATAGTAATCGTCGGGCGCCGGCGGCTTATAGTGGGTGAGATTGAGGATGCCGACATCGACAGCGGCGACCACGATGCGCGCCTCTTCACCGGCGGCAAGGCCGGCCAGATGCACCGGCACGGTCAGTTTGGAATTGGGCCTGAGTGTCGCCGGCATATTCATTGTCACGCCCAGCGTGTGGGCGGCGCGGTCGATGTTGAACCACTGCACGCCGATGGCGCGGCCCGGCATGCGCCGCGCCGGCGCATCGAGCGGCCGCGTCAAAGTCGCGACCACGTAGGCGCCGGTGCCCCAGTCCTTGCCGACGGTCAGCAGAGCATGAGCGGTGCCGGCCTTCACATCATAGGATTTGCTGGCGACCAGCCGGTCGGTGAACACGTTGACGTCGAGGCGTCCGGCGGTCCGCGCCGTCGCCGTCACATACATCGTATCGCCCGGCTTGACGTCGGTCTTGTCGAGCGCGATTTCGAGCAAGTCAGGCGTGTCCGCGCTCGCCTCGGCGTAGAAACCGGCATCGAAGCTGAGCGACGTAATGGCGCCATTCGGCTCGCCGGACTTCACCTCCAACCGGTAACGGCCCCACTTCACCGGCAGCGACAGCCGCGCCGGCTTGTCGGCGGTTACGTCGAGCTTGCCGTCGGCAATGCGCTCGGTGCGTTTGACCGGCTCGTAGCGCCATTGGCCGTTCTGCCGATACCATTGATAGCTGGTGTCAACGCGAAGCAGATCGTAACGCAAGTCCTTCTGCGCGAGCTTGCGCCCGTCGGGCGCCACCATCACGATATCGAAATCGGCGTTGGCGCCGTCGGCAAGCGAACGTCCGGAAAAGGCCGGCTTGACCCCAATCATGTCGGCGTCCGGCTTCACCGGCAGCGTCAAATGCGATTCGACCGCGCGGCCGCCGGATTCGGCCATGCTGATCGTCACCTTGGCTTCGAGCGGGCGCGTTGTCGACGGCGCCTTGTCGAGCCTGACCGGGAAGCTCGCCTTGCCGACGGCATCCGTGCGCGGCAGCTCGTCGAGTTCCTGGCGCATGGAGGTCACGTCGTCGTCGAAGACGCCGAAGGAATAACCCGCATAGCCCGGGCGTTGTTTGGCGGCGGCGATCGTCACCGAACCGCTCAACGCCAGATCGGACGCCGGCGCGCCGTAAAGGAAATGGCCATCGACGCTCAGTTCGACCGGCGCGTCCGGTGAAATGACGTTTTCCTTTGAGTTCAGATCGAATTCGATACGGTCGGGCACATAATCCTCGACCATGAAGCTGGTCTCGCCCACCGCCGGTTGCTTGGGATCGGTAAAGGCGCGCGCGCGCCACGTGCCAGACATCGCAGACGCGACAAGCGTCATGTCGAGAGAATAACCGCCAAGACCTTCGTCCTTCACCAGAACGCGGCGATATTCGACGCCATCCGGCCGCTCGACCACCAAGGTCAGCGGTGCCGACGCCGCCGCCACGCCACCCGCGTCGCGCAGCAGCGACGTGATGTGAACCGTCTCGCCGCGACGATAGACGCCGCGCTCGGTATAGACGAAGGCATCGAGACCGGCCGGCGCCGGCCGGCCACCGACACCGCGATCGCTCAGGTCGAAGGCCGGCGACTTCAGGCTCAAAAATGCATAGTCATCCTTGAGACCGCCAACGACGGCCGCCGGCGACGACCCGCCCTCGCCGCGCGTGAAGCCGGCGGCGAAATGCAGGAAGCCGTTGCTGTCGGTCTTGCCGCGCGCCAGCACCTCGTTGTTGCGGGCAACCAGACGGACGTCCGTTTCGCCGAGCGGCTGCGCGCTCGCGAGCGAATGAACAAAGACATCGACACCGTCATGGCCGCTATAGGCGGTAAGCCCGAGGTCGGAGACGATGAACCACTGCGTCGCAAGCGCGCCGTAATCCTCGGTGAGCCGGTCCTTCGGCGCCGCCGTCATCACATAGACGCCCGGCTTGAGCGCACCGAGCGCCTTGTCAACCGGAAACGCAGTGGTGACTTCGGTGTTGAGTTTCTGTTCGACCGCGAGTTCGCCGCTCCACACCTTGGCGCCGCGTTCACTCGCGAGATTCTCAGCCTGGTAATTTGTCAGGTTGCGCTGGAATTCGTAGCCGAGAACGGTGTCGATCAAGTTGCGATCACCGACATGGTAGACTTTGAGTGTGACCGCGCTGGTATTGACGCTGAGCACCGGAATGCCGCGCTGGCCGGTGCGCGGCAACACGTAGGCCTTGCCCGAAAAACGCACGAACGGCTTGCGGTCGCGCACGAACACGGTGAAGTCGGCCGACTTCGCCAATGTCTCATTGACCGTCGAGGGCAAGCCGGCCCGCAGCGCGATCTGGTAGCGCTCACCGTGCTTGAGACCTTCGACGCAAAGCTGCCTGTCGCTCGCGGACACGGCAGGCTTGGCCTGCCCCTCCACCGCTACGAACGGAGACATATCTGTGCGCCGTGGCAGCGCCTCCGAAAACTGGAAGCAGGCGCGCGGCGAGGCGGCGTCGGAATCGACGGAATAGTCGAGCAACCGGAAACCGTGCGCGACGCGCAGCTGCTCATATTCGCCGCGCAGCGCCGCGGTCTCGCGCAAGGAAAGCGCTAGCCGCATGGCGTCGAGCGCCGGGCGCCAGAGCTGGCGCTCTGCGAGCGTGCGCCCGAGCAGTTCGAGACTGTCGGCTTCGACATTGCGGTTGTCCGCGCGTTGATAGGCGATGTAGGCGGCGGTGGTAGCGCGGTCGAGCAGCAGCGCTTTCTCGCGGGCATCGCGCGGACCGATCTGGCGGATCGTGCGCGCGAGTCTGAGCCAGGCCGCCGCATCGTTGGGCGCGGCGGTGACCATCTGCCCCAGCACCAACATGCCGGTGCGGAAGTCGCGCTTCTGGAAGGCGGTGTCGGCTTCGCGGCTAAGTACCGCCACCGGCTTGGTCACCGTGCCGGAGTCCTGCTTGATTTGCGCCTCGAGTTTGATCGCGGATTGATCGAGATCGCTACGCTGGAACGCCTTGTCGGCGCCTTTGTCGGAGGCTTGGGCGGGAACAAAAGCAAGAGCTAGCAACGCCGCGGCAAGGCCGACGCGGACCAGCGAAATCATTGGGCAGACCTCCGAAGGGTGACGGAACTCGCTATAGCTTGGTGCGTCGAGCGCTCTTTTTCGTTCACGTTAGTTGACCGCGCGAAGGTGTCGAGGGCATGGCCATAGTTTTCGCGGGCGCGGACGATCCCGGCGTCAGTCCGCCAACAAGCAATATGCTATCGGCTCACGTCTTCATAAGACTAGGGGCACGAGTTCATAAATTGGTTTCACTAAATTAGCAATCTTCTCTAAACCACTTAAATATATAGTATATTTTGCCTTGCGCACGCGTCCCTAGTCCGTAGCAAATGATGCGGGCGATTGCAGGTCGTCCGCCTTTCCTTGGTCATGCACGGCAGGTAAACCTGAATAACGACGACCCCGTAGCTCAGCCGGATAGAGCATCAGCCTTCTAAGCTGAGGGTCGCTGGTTCGAATCCAGCCGGGGTCGCCAGTTTCTTCAGAGGTTTACGGACGGCAGTAAATCGCCGCGCCCTGTCCGTTACACCGAGCCGTGGTCAGTGCGTCCAGGGATCGCGCCGGCTGGACGCAAAGTTGTCGGCATAGGCAATGACGCGGCGCGCCGGCGTCTTGGCCTCGAACACCTGATAGGCAATGCCATGGCGCTCGCAATAGGCGATCGCCTCCTCTTTGCTGGCAAAGTGGAGACGCACTTGCTGACGCATATCACCGGAGGACGTCCAGCCCATCAGAGGCTCGACCTGGCGCGGCTCCTCGGGCTCGAAATCGAGTAGCCAGGCTTTGGTATTGGCCTGACCCGACTGCATAGCGGTCTTGGCCGGCTTGTAGATGCGTGCGGTCATTTTTCGCAACCGAAAGGGCCTCGCAGTGCGTTCCTATAATGGCAATGCCGCGCGCAGGCAATGCGGCCGCGAGCCGACCGTTCGTGAAATTCGGAGGTAAAGAAGAATCGCGCGTTTATGCGCGATGCGAATTCGAACGCGGACCGATGCGCGTGACACCGAGATCAATGTGGACAGGCCTCTGCCGTGGCCGCGACTCGGCCGGCTGATCGATCACCGGTGCGCGGACGCTAATCCGGAAGCCGCCATCGGCCAGATCCTCAAATTCGATGCCCTGTTCCCGCCAGACCGCTTCGATGACATGGACAGTAGCACGCCGGGGCTCGGTATTGCCCTGTTCGAGCTTGTGAATGGCGCGCTGCGTAAGACCGACGCGCGTCGCAAGCTCACTCTGGCTCCAGTTCAACACCGCTCGCGCCATACGAAGCTTGGCGGCAAAAGCGCGCCGCTCCAACCGGATCAATTCGACCAGGTCACGGGAACTGTCGGATGCCAGACGCACTGCCATCGGCTACAGAACTCTCTTACTCATCGTCCAACTGTGGAATGACCCCCGGCGGTTTCCCGCCGGGGGTCTTGTTCGCTAAGACGCTATCCGGCGATCAGGGATAGAAGGCGCGGTTGACGCGGAAGCGCACCGCCCAATGGTCCTGATCGGAGATGACGTAGGTCTGCGCCGGCTTGGTGCCGTTGGCAGCCAGGGCGATCGTGCCCGTCGACGTCGTGGCCGAGTTGAGCTCGCCGTAGAGAACTTCCAGACCCATCAGGAAGTTCTTGCTGACCAGCCACTCGGTCTTGAGGCCGAGACCCCAGGCCGTCCAGTCGTTGCTGCAGCCCGGGTTGGCGACCGCGGTCAAGCCAGTACCGGTACCGAAGCCTTCGCTCGAAGAACACAGCATGGCGTTCGCCGCGCCGTTGAAGCTCACGTCACGATAGGAGCCCCACAGCGTGCTGCGCCACTGCGGATTCCAGTAGTGCGTGATCGCCGCGTTGACGCTCCAGGACGTGGTCAGCTCGAGCGCCGAGGCCGTGCCGTATTGACGGTGCCACCATAGATGGCGTCGTCGTTCTTGCCGTAGCCGACGGTGTTGCCATCATACTTGGCAAAGTCGAAGAGAAGCGCCGTGTTGTTGTTGTAACGCAGCGCGCCTTGGACGTAGTCGGCTTCGAACGTCAGGTTATCGCCTGGCCCAGCATCGGCAGTTTGATGCGTCATGCCGCCGCCGACCGCGAAGCCCAACTTATCGCCGGGATGGCCGGCCCATTCACCAGGCCGCGAAGGGTCGGCGAGTAGTAGGCGGCGGACACGTTGTGCAGATGCGCCCATGATCTGCGCCGAGCCCCATGCCTGGTCGACGTGGATATTGGCGACCAGAGTCCGGATAGTCGTGGCCGCGGTAGTTGAGGCCAGAGGCGTTCGAGCCGCGGAAAACAGAAGTGGCCGTGGTCTGTGTTCTCGATATAGGTCTGGTGCTGCACTTCGGCCGACAAAGTGGCCGAAATGCCGTTGCCGAACTGCCAGGTGTAACCGAGCACGTTCCAGCCGCCGTCGCCGGTATCCGAGCGAGGCGGTGATGAAGCCGTACTGGTTGGCGCCAATGCTGTAGAAGTCGTAGAACGACGTCGCATTGCCGAAGGTCCAGCCCGCCCACTGGATGAACCAGCGCGGGATGTACACGCCGGCATCGCCACCACCGACGTTGTTGTTGCGAAGTGCCGATCGCGACGTAGCTGCGCACGGTGCCGAACGGGGTCTGGTCGCGGGCGTCGACGGAGATCACGCCCTTCACGCGCCAGTTATTGTCGTTCGTCGACCGGTTATTCAGGTTGTTGTTGAAGAACTCGGTCGTGAAGCTGCTGTTGTAGCCGTAACCCTGCTCGTAACGGGCCCAGCCGCCGAGCTTCAAGCACATATCGGTGCCAGGCACGTAATAGAAGCCAACACCGTACAGGCTACAAATCTTCACGTATGCGACCGGTGCGGCCTTTACGGGAAGATCGGCAGCCTGTGCCCCAGCGATCGCAACGACACCCGCTGCGGAGCCAAGGAGAAGGCTTTTCACCATCTTCATCTTGAACCTCCAAACATATGTTTCTCGTGAGAGGGTTCCGTATCCGCCCAGTGCGACAGCACCGATGGAACTTCCCCTTGACTCCCCGCCAGCCGAACCAACGTTTGCAGTATGCAAGGCGTCAGCCGGACAGCGCGACACGGGGATGCCCCCCTCCGTCGCTCGCTGACATTAGCGGATAAGCTCTTAGGCGCAATGAAGAACACCCCTTCCCACAGGCTCTAGTGCCGCTTTTCGACCGAGTGTTGCGCAAAAAACACGCAGATTTGCAGCCCGGTCTAGCTTGGCCGAACTCCCCCAAGCCCTACCCCCTCCAAAATGATTTTTATTTAATAAATCAATATGTTGCGAGATTCTAGCGTTGCTACCTTAAGACGAAATTATACGTAGCTAGCGTAATCATAGCGACCTTTCGCGGCATGCCAAGCGGCATTTCAGTCAACTTGGGACCGATTTCCGAGCGTCACCCGCCTAGTTTGCAGGCATTGCGGTTTGGGATGGATTTAAGGCGGAATTTATTAATCGCCGCCGGATCGCGGCAAAGCCGCTTATGGCAACGAAAATGGCCGCCAGAGCCGAATCAGAGCTGCAAAGACTGCGCGGTGACATCGGTCGCACGACCAGATGCGCGATGGCCCGATTTGGGGCACATGGCTGGCTCGAATGGTCAGGTCGCATGGCGGAGACGGAGGGATTCGAACCCTCGATACGCCTTTGGAGCGTATAACGGTTTAGCAAACCGCCGCCTTCAGCCACTCGGCCACGTCTCCGCGTGCGTTGCTAACTATGCCCTCCACACTGCGCGGTCAAACGGTGTGGGCGTTCACGCGAATGCGATTTGCCGCGCCACACTGAGCGCATCATCGGCGCAGATATTTGCCGTCAGGAGAATGCGATGCGATCTGCAGTCGTGGCGGTTCTAGCGGTGATGCCGTTACTGGGTTACCCGGCTCACGCCGGCGAACTGCCATACGATCCGTATCCTTGGTGTGCCGTCTACAGCAGCATGGATGGCGCAGCGAACTGCGGCTTCCTGACGTTACAGCAGTGCCGTTTGACGATCGGCAATGCCGGCGGCTTCTGCGAACGCAACAGCCTTTACAATCCGCGCCGCGCGGCGCCGCGACATCGCCGCCGCTAGTGCGCGTGTGATGAGCGACACAGGTGCGACAATTATGCGTGCACATTTCACGAAAAGCTGAGCGGCACGCGTGCAGCGGACTGGTATCGTATCGTCCGGTGCAAACACGCAAACTGCGGGACGCTTGGGTCGCGGGGACATGCAACCCTTGACGAAGAAGGAAACCAACCATGCGACCGATTATTCTTGCATCCTTGATGCTTATGGGAATTGCGCTGGGAACGTCTCAATCCGCAATCGCCCAAAACAGCGCCCTCCCCTATGATCCCTACAAATGGTGCGCCGTTTACGGCTACGGCCGCAGTGGCGGGGTCAGTAACTGCGGCTTCAAAACGCTCGAGCAATGCCGGCTAACGGTTAGCGGCGTCGGCGGCACCTGCGAGATCAATACGTTTTACAATCCGGGTAAAATCAGCCGCAAGCGCGCGCACCGCTAACGGTGCCCTCGCGCGCTAAAGGAACGCGCGACATGCGCATCTTGCAAATCTGCGCCGCCGCCGTCGTGGCGGCGGCCGCATTATTCGCGCGCACGCCGGCCCAAGCCGCTCCTGAGATTGCCTGGTGTCTGCAACGCGGCAATGACAATCACAGCATTCATTGCGGCTTCACCTCACGCGAGCAATGCGAGCGTGCGATCCTGGTCGGCGACCAGCACTGTTGGCGCGATCCCTCGGCTTCGCAGGCCGCCGCCAGCAAGCCTGCCCCACGGCGCAAGCGTTAGCCGTTGTTGACTGGCGCGGCCGCGCATGCGCATTTGCGCCGCCGTGCAATCCCGGCCATTCAACATCGCGGACACCATGCAAGAAGCGCTCGGCCTGCACCAGCAAGGCCGGCTGCGCGAGGCGGAAAAACTATACGCGCGCGTGCTCAAGGCTGCACCACAGAACTTCGACGCGCTGCATCTGCTCGGCCTTGCCAAGGCGCAAGGCGGCCAGTTTGGCGAAGCCTACCGGCTCATGTCGGCGGCGCTGAAGGTCGAGACACGCTCGCCCGATGCCTGGGTCAACTTCGCCAATGTGCTGCACGCGCTCAAGCGCAACGACGAAGCGCTGAGCGCGCTCGACAAGGCGCTGGCCCTGCGCCCGGGCGATGCCGACGCGCTCAGCAAGCGCGGCAATGCGCTCTTGGCTCTGGCGCGACCGCAGGATGCCGTGACCTGCTTTGATGCCGTGCTGGCGCAGCAGCCGCGCCATCTGGACGCGCTGATAAACCGCGGCAGCGCGCACGCAACGCTCGGCCAGGCACGCGAAGCGCTCGCGGATTTTGACGCTGCACTGTCGCTTGCGCCCGGCCATCCGGACGCGTTGTACAATCGCGGCAACGTGCTGCTCGAGCTTGCGCGCATCGACGAGGCAAGCGCCGCGTTCGACGCCGTTATCGCCGGTACGCCCGATCATAAGCAGGCCTGGAACAATAAAGGCCGCACCTTGCAGATGATCAATCGCCATGCCGATGCGGTTGATTGCTTCCGGCGCGCGATCGCGATCGACAAGCACTACGCCGACGCGCATTTCAATTTGGCCTCGTCGCTACTCCTGCTCGGCGAATTGTCGCGCGGCTTTGCCGAATATGAATGGCGCTGGAAGCGCAGCGGCATGAACGATACGCGCTCCAGCTATCGCGGCCGGCTCTGGCTCGGTGAATATCCACCCGCGCGCAAGACCATCCTTCTGCACGCCGAACAGGGTCTTGGCGATACCATCCAGTTCGCGCGCTACGTGCCGCTGCTGGCGGCCGCCGGCGCCAAGGTGGTGCTGGAAGTGCAGGCCCCACTCAAGGACCTGTTCGCGTCGCTCGCCGGCGCGGCATCCGTGCACGCACGCGGCGAGGCATTGCCGGCCTACGACGTACATTGCCCGATCGGCAGCCTGCCCTTTGCGATGAAGACCGAACGGGCGACCGTTCCCGCGGAAATCCCTTACCTGCGCGCCGACGCGGCCCGCAGCACCAAATGGCGGCCGGCGCTCGAGGCGCTGCCGGGCAAGCGCGTCGCGCTGGTCTGGGCGGGCAATCCCGCCCACGTCAACGACCGCAACCGTTCGATTGATTTCAACCTGCTCGCGCCGCTCCTGGCAGTGGAGGGCGTCTCGTTCGTCAGCCTGCAACGCGATTTGCGTGGCGGTGAGCGGGAGGCGCTGGCCGCACATGGCAATGTGCACCACCTCGGCGACGAGCTTGCCGATCTCGCCGATACCGCGGCGGTCCTTTCCATCGCCGATCTACTGGTCGCCGTCGACACCGCGGCGGTTCATCTGGCGGGCGCGATCGCGCGCCCGGCCTGGGTGATGGTGCCCTTCGTGCCGGACTGGCGCTGGACGCCCGCCGGCGAAACGAGCCCCTGGTACCCGCAATTGCGGCTGTTCCGCCAGAGCGCACCCGGCAACTGGCCGGGTGTGATCGCTCAGCTGCGTGACGCGCTAGCGCGTCTTGTTAACGAGCCTTAAGCCGCGACGCGGATGGCGGGCGCCGCCTGCTGTGGACGCTGATGGCATTTGAGCCAATCGCGCGCGGCGCGCTGGGCGCAACCGATCTCGCTATCGCTCATCTGTTCGGCGATTTCGCGGCGCAGGTGCGTCGCTTCACCGTGGCCGCACATGGCCGCGATGTTGAACCACTTGTGTGCCTCGATGAGATCGATCGCAACGCCCGCGCCGGCTGAATAGATCATCCCGCGCGCAAAGCAGCCTTCCGCGTTCGCCGGTTCCGCGGCATCAAACGCCAACTCGATGTTAGCCATTTCGGCCTCCCCGTTGTCACCGCGATCCGCCCCTCGGATCGCCGTGCGTCCCTGTCTCGCCGCACGCGAAACGCGCGTGCGAACGAGTGCGACTATGGGAAGAAGTTTTGAACGAGCGTTTAAGCGCCGCGATGAATCGAAGATGAATCGCCGCCGCCTGCGGTGACATCACGCAAGCCAAGAAGTGCCCGTTTTTCTAGGCTAACTTGCAATTTTACGGCATGCGGTGACGGATCGTTCACCGCTCCCATTCAGCCCGCAATAACCACCCGAGGAAGCTTGTCAGCCCGCCCGCGCGCGCTGGCCAAATAGCACCGCCTGCACGTTGGGATCCTTCATGTCGATGCCCTGGCGCAGCTCGGCGCCGAGCGCCATGCCGCGCGCGACAGCGGGCCGCGCCTTCACCGCTTCGAGCCAGCGCTTCAAGTGCGGGAAGTCGTCGATGTTCTGGTCCTGGCGCTTCCACAGATTGACCCAGCCGACGCAGGCCATATCGGCGATCGAATATTTGCCGGCGAGAAATTCGCGCTCGGCGAGACCCTTGTTCATCACACCGTAAAGCCGGTTGACCTCGTCCTCGTATCGCTTGACCGCGTAGGACAAGGTCTCCTTCGCGTAATGTTTGAAATGATTGAGCTGGCCCGGCCATCGGCCCCAGGCCGCCCATCTGCCAGAACAGCCACTGATCGACGTCACGCGCTGGCGCGCTCGTCGGCCGGATAGAACTTGCCGGTCTTGCGCCCGAGGTATTGCAGGATGGCGCCGGACTCGAAGATCGCAATTGGCCGCCCGCCCGGCCCTTGCGGGTCGACGATCGCCGGCATGCGGTTATTGGGCGCGATCTTGAGAAACTCAGGACTTGAACTGCTCGCCTTTGGAAATGTTCACCGGGATCATGGTGTAAGGCAGGCGGCATTCCTCCAGCATAATGGAGACCTTAAAACCGTTCGGCGTCGGCCAGTACCAGAGCTCGATCGGTTGTTTGCTTTGCTTGGGGGCTCTGCGGCTGACTTATTTCGCCCTGCGCCTTGGCTTTGACCTTCGCCTTGCCGCGCCTGGCTTTCGATCGCTTCCGCAATTCTGTACTTCGCGCGCGCCAAGTCACCACAGTCCCGCTCAAACCGCCGGGCAACGACCAAATGCGAACGCCGAATGACCTAAGTGTGCGGGCGCCAAAGCGACAAGCTATGACTCAGGTGGTGCGCGCGCAAAACGGTGACACATTTCAAAGGAATCTGTGACCGCGCCGCAACAGAGATCGCGGCGCATCCAAAAACACCGAGGGCGTCGGCGAGACGTCTAGGTCTCGCCGACGCCCTCTGTCATCCGGAACCGGGGCGCCCTGGAGCGACTGCTAGGCGCTCATCACTCCACGGCGCACACCGGCCCGTATGACGCAATCTTCGACGCAAAGCTAAAACATCGAAGATCGGCAAGTGGCGTTTAGACTAGAGCTTCTTCTTCCGCTTCTTCGTCTTCTTCGCCGCCTTCACTGCCTTCTTTCTACGTTTCGCCATTGCTGCCCTCCTAGCCATGTAATCATGGCGGGTGTCGCATCAGCGCGCGCCGCGAATTGACGCGCACTGCATTTCGTTTACTACAGCACAACGAAAAAAACAGTCTCCGCTTAACGAAACGTATATGCCGCGCGCGTTCGGCGCGCTTGCGCAAGCAATCTGCGCTCACGTTTCACGCATGTCAAGCGTTGCGATTATGCGCATCGCTCATTGTTGAATGACGATCGAAAAAATTACAAAAAGTGACGATAAAATAAGGATTAGTTGCGCGCGTTCGCGATCGAATGATCGGTGCAAATGCGACGCGAAAACTTTTCGTTTATGCGCGACAGAATTACCAGCGGAAGCGATCGTCGTGCGCGTGCAGGTGCGACAAATTATTTTTGCACAATCGACCGTATTCGAGGACGCCGGAGGGTCGAAATCGATCAAAAACGCCGAATCGGTGACAGGTGATTCGCGCCGCCGCTCGACGTCCGCGGGGAAGTTTTGCATCGAGCGCGTCGACGATCATCGGGAATCGTCGCGCCACGAATTTTTTGCGCAGTGCGACGTCGCGGACGGCAAAGGTTAGAGTCCGAGTTTTTGTTTCAGGAGCGCATTGACGGCTTGCGGGCTCGCTTTACCGCCCGACAGCCTTCATCGCTTGCCCGACGAACCAGCCGATCGCCTTCGGATTGGTCTTGGCGTCGCCGACCTTGTCGGGATTTTTGGCGATGACGTCGTCGACGATTGCTTCGATGGCGCTTGAGATCGGTCACTTGCTTCATGCCGCGCGCCTCGACGATGGCGCGCGGGTCGCCGCCCTCGCTCCAGAGGATTTCGAATAAGTCCTTGGCAATCTTGCCGGAAATCGTGCCGTCCGCGATCAGTTCGAGTACCCGCCAAGCTGCGCGGCGGAACCGGCGAGGTTGCGATCGCTCGGCTTCTTTGTTCAGCCGCCCAAACAATTCGTTGATCACCCAGTTGGCGGCGAGTTTGGCATCGCGCCCTTTGGCGACGTTTCGAAATAGTCCGCGGTCTCGCGCTCTGCGACCAGAACGCCTGCGTCGTACGCGGAGAGCCCGAAGGCGTACGATGAAGCGCGCCTTTTTCTCGTCGGGCAGTTCCGGCAATGCCGCCTTAAGCGCGTCCACCTCAGCCAGGGTGAGTTCCAGCGGTAACAGATCGGGGTCCGGGAAATAGCGGTAGTCATGCGCCTCTTCCTTCGTGCGCATCGACCGGGTCTCTTTCCGGTTGGGATCGTAAAGCCGCGTCTCCTGATCGATGAACCGCCCTCTTCGAGGATGTCGATCTGGCGCCGGGCTTCATGCTCGATCGCGTCGCCGATGAAGCTGATCGAGTTCATATTTTTGATCTCGCATCGCGTACCGAACGGCTCGCCCGGCCGCCGCACCGACACGTTGACGTCGGCGCGCAACGATCCCTTCTCCATGTCTCCATCGCAGGTACCCAGATAGCGCAAAATCGAGCGCATCTTGGCGAGGAACGCCATTGCATCTTTCGCCGAGCGCAGGTCGGGCTTCGAGACGATCTCCATCAGCGCCACGCCCGAGCGATTGAGATCGACACAGGACATCGTGGGGTGGCGGTCGTGCAGGCTCTTTCCCGCATCCTGCTCCAGATGCAGCCGTTCGATGCCGACAGAGACGCGTCTCGCCGCCTTCCAGGTCGACGGTCACCTCGCCCTCGCCCACCACCGGCTGCTTGTACTGGCTGATCTGATAGCCCTGCGGCAGATCGGGATAGAAATAGTTCTTGCGGTCGAACACCGACTTCAGATTGATCTTGGCCTTCAGCCCAAGCCCCGTGCGTACCGCTTGTTTGACGCACTCCTCGTTGATCACCGGCAACATGCCGGGCATGGCGGCGTCCACCAGCGAAACATGGTTGTTGGGGGCGCCGCCGAATTCGGTCGAAGCGCCGGAGAACAGCTTCGACTTGGAGGTGACTTGCGCGTGCACCTCCATCCCAATGACGACCTCCCAGTCGCCGGTCGCGCCTTTGATCAACTTTTCTGGTTTGGTCTGGATGCTCATATGGTTTTAGCTAGCGGCTCGCCCGCCCGCGGGCAAGACAGCCTCAGATCCGCAATTCGTGCCCGAGCACCTGTTCGGCGGCGTCGAAACTGTCGGTAAAGCCGCGATATTCGATCACCCGGCCGTCGCGGACGCGGTGGAAACTCGCGATCCGGCAGCGGATGGTGCGGCCGGTCGCGCGCTGTTTCAGCGTCAGGTCTGTGGTACTAGCGGCGCGGTCGCCCTCGGCGATCAGCCATTCGGTCACAGACTGAACAACCTCGTAGTGGCGGTTCAGCGTGTGCAATCCCTGGAACACAGCGGTCTTGCCGCGCCGGTGGCCGAGTTCGGGAAAGACCGAGGGCGGACCGTAGAACAGCCAATCCAGGTGATCGTCGTAAAGCGCCGCGATGCGGACATAGTCGCCGGCGCGAAACGCGGCCTGAAGCGCCTCGATCACGGCGCGCGCCGACGGTGAGCCGTCGCGGCGCGCTGACGAAAGGTCCTGGTCAGTTGTCATGGTCTTGCTCGTCGCGCGCACCTTCGCAATTTTCGGTTTCGCGGATCACACAACGAGCTCGCGCCCGAGCGCCTGTTCGACGACGTCAAAGGTGTTGGAGAACTCCCGGAATTCGATCAATCGGCCATCTTCGAAGCGCAGGAAATTGGCGATGCGAAACCGTAGGACGCGGCCGGTCGCCGGCTGGCGAAAGCTCGCGTCGGACATCACCGCGGCCCGCTCATCTTCCACGATAACGATCTCGCGCTCGTAACGCTCAACCGTATAAGCATCGCCAATAGCCTTCAGCACCTCCAGCACAGCAGCGCGGCCACGGCGCGCGCCGGCAAAGGGAAAGACCGAGATCGGCCCGTAGATAATCCAGTCGATGTCGTCGTGCAGCAACGTGCCAACGCGATCGAGGTCGCGCCGCTCATAGGCGTCGTAAAGCGCGTGCACGACTTCGTGTGTAGCGGTCGTCCCCATGGGAGCCCCTTCCCACAAGAGAGTATGACCTGACCATCGCGCGTGGCCAAGCAATTCCGCGCGGTTCCCAAATATTCAACGCTTGAATTTCGTTTGCAGATTTCGCCGAGACGTTTGTACACAAGCAACCGCGCGATCAGCGCGCCTTGCTTCAATCGCCGCTGCGCACAATCAGCGCCGCGACGATAGCCGACCACTCGGCTTCGAGTGCACCGGCCGCCGCCGGCTTGCCCGCGCGCCGGTACCAATAGCCAGCGTTGCCGAGATCGCCTTCGACGCGGTGTAGATAGGCATGGACCCACGCGGCCGCCGCGCCAGAGTCGTCCATCACGATGCGATGCGCCTTGTCCCAATCGCCCTTCTTCGCCCACCACAAGGCGGCGAGTGGCGCGCTTAAAGCATCTGGCGGAATGCGCTGTGATAGCGACAGGCTATAGGCCTGCGGCGTCACCACCACCGCTCCGGCGTGAACGTGCCGGCGGCTTGTTCAAGCACATGGCCAAGCGAGAACAACGTCTCTTCGTCGAACGGTCGCCCGATGAGTTGCAAACCGAGTGGCAGGCCTTGTCCGTCCAACCCTGCCGGTACTGATATACCTGGCAAACCCGCCATGTTCACCGTCACTGTGAAGATGTCGTTCAAATACATCTCGATCGGATCACCGCCGGCCTTTTCGCCAACGCCAAACGCTGCCGACGGCGTAGCCGGCGTCAGCATGGCGTCGATGCCAGAGGCGAAGGCCTGTTCGAAATCGCGCTTGATCAGGGTGCGCACCTTCTGCGCGCGCAGGTAATAGGCATCGTAATAGCCGGCCGACAGCACATAGGTGCCGATCATCACGCGCCGACGCACCTCCTTGCCGAAGCCTTCCGCGCGCGTGCCTTCGTACATGGCGCGGATGTCCTCGCCCTCGACGCGCAAGCCGTAACGCACGCCATCGTAACGGGCGAGATTGGACGAGGCTTCCGCCGGCGCCACGATGTAGTAGGCCGGGAGCGCATATTTGGTGTGCGGAAGTGACACGTCGACCAATTCCGCGCCGGCAGATTGCAGCCATCGCTTGCCCGTCTGCCACAGATCCTCGATCTCGGAGGGCATGCCGTCGATACGGTATTCCTTCGGAATGCCGATACGCAGGCCTTTCACCGATTTGCCGACCGCCGCTTCGTAATCCGGCACCGGCTGGTCGACGCAGGTCGTATCCTTGTCGTCGGGTCCCGCCATCGAGCGCAGGAGGATCGCGGCATCGCGCACGCTGCGCGCAAACGGCCCGGCCTGGTCGAGCGACGAGGCAAAGGCGACGATGCCCCAGCGCGAGCAGCGTCCGTAGGTCGGCTTGATGCCGACGGTACCGGTAAAGGCCGCCGGCTGCCTGATCGAGCCGCCGGTGTCGGTGCCGGTCGCACCCAGGCACAAATGTGCCGCCACCGCCGCCGCCGAACCGCCTGACGAGCCGCCGGTCACCAGTGGCGTATTGGAGCCCTTGCGCCGCCACGGTGAGATGACGGGTCCGAAGAACGAGGTCTCGTTCGACGAACCCATGGCGAACTCGTCATTGTTGGTCTTGCCGAGCAACACCGCGCCGTCGCGCCACAAGTTTGCAGTGACGGTCAACTCATAGGTGGGCACGAATGTGTCGAGGATATGCGAGCAGGCGGTCGTGCGCACGTCCTTGGTACAGAACATGTCTTTGACGGCGATCGGTATGCCATCGAGCGGCTTGGCCTCGCCTTTGGCGATGCGCTCATCGCAAGCCTTCGCCATCTCGGTCGCGCGTTCGGGCGTGTCCAGCACGAAGGCATTGAGCGCGCGCGCTTTCTCAATTGCCGCGAGATGCATCTGCGCCAGTTCGAGCGCCGAGAAGCTTTTCTTTGAAAGCCCGTCACACGCCTCAGCCAACGTCAGCGAGGTCAGGTCGCTCACAGCGTGTCACTCGGCACTCACGGCTTGCGGTCGCCCTCGGACGGCTGCGGCGTGGAGGCGCCCTGTTCCGGCGGCGCGTCGCAGGCAATCCGCTCGGCCTCGTGTTGCGCGCGCAGAACGCGCTCGCGCGCCTCCGGCGGCAGCGCATCGATCATGGACCAGAAGCTCATTTCGCAGGCCATGCACATCACTCCACCACCTTCGGTACGAGGAAAAACCCATCGTCGGTTTGCGGCGCATTCTTGACGATCTGATCGACGATACCGCCGTCTGTCACGATGTCGGCGCGCTTCTTCATGGTCATCGGCGTAACCGAGGTCATCGGCTCGACGCCTTCGACGTCGACCTCACCCAACTGCTCGATCCAGGCCAGGATCGTATTAAGCTCGCCTTTGAGATGGTCGACCTCGTCCTCGGCGACCGCTATACGCGCAAGGTGCGCGATGCGGCGGACGGTATCGGCGTCAACGGACATGAAAACCTCGAAAAATAATACTAGCCCGCGTATAGCAGAGGCCGGTTTTCGGCGGCAACCGTCGGAAACAGCGATTTTAGGGCCGCTGGTGCTCCAAAACGGACCAGCCTTGCGACTTCAACTGCCGCTTGGCCAAAGCGGTCGCCATGCCGGTGATCCGCATCTGGCCGCGCGCCTGCGGGGCAAACCGCCTGCGGTCGTCGGTTACCGCGGTGAAGCCGCCCGCCGTCTCGCGTGTCCAAGACAGCGCGTCGATCGGCATGACCGCGGTGACCCGGTTGTCGCGGGTCACGACATAAGGAAAGTTCGCCAGCGACACGAAGCGGGTAAAGCCGCCCCGTTTGCGGTAATCGTCGGCCATGTACTCGGCCATGCGCCGCATCATATAGGCGATCGCGCGGCCGTTGGCGTCGGCGGCGCGCGCGACGAACACCGCGCGGTCGCGGACGCCGCGCATGCTTTCGAGCGCAGCGACCATCGCCGCCATGTCGATCGGCGTATAGTGCCTGTTGGCAAGCAACTTGGCGCTCAAATTCGGCCCAATGCCCATCTTTGCAAGCGCGGCCTGATTGATATCGAGAATCTGAGCCGCCGTGTAATCACGCGCCAAGTCTGCGACACCAATGTCATTGACCTTATTGGCCGTGGACAGGTTGGACACGATGATCCCCGCAGCTCCAGGCACAAACAGCAGCGCGCCGGTGACGACCAATCCGCCGGCGGTCGCTGCTTGCGACAATTGGTCAAGTTTTGCTGAGAGCGGCGGGAAATCTGTGTACGGATCGACGCCGTAACTCGCGGCAATTTTCCGCCGCTGATCGGTCACCCCTATAAAATCGGACACCGGGTCGCCCGGCGTCTGGCCGGCATGATTCATACCCGCACCAAGCCGGTTGAAGAATGCGCCGACCCCGTTAAATGTGTTCTGCACGGTGCCAACCGGATTCGTGACAAGCTGGCCGGCGAATTTCAACGGGCTGATCCCCGCCTCCGCCAACGCCTGACCGAAGCGCTCCAACTCGCTCACCTTTTCCAATCTGGCAAGCGCATCAAGTTCATGGATGCGCATGCGCAACATTTCATCGCTCGTGACGGTGAATTTGCCGTACGGCGTCTTGAGGACGTACGTGCGCAGAATGCCGTCGCTATGTACCGGGTTTTCGATACTGTAGTTCGCGCCTACGCGATTGATGCCGGATATTTGTGCGGCGTTGAATATCGGCGGTCTTTCGAAGTTCTGCGCCGACGCCGCCACCGGGAGCAACACGAGGACGAGCGGCGCCAGTGCGCGCAGCGCCGAATTGAGTACGAACGTCATTCAGAAAACCCCCTGCTCCGCGTCTTTACGATCGTCGCCACTGTGCCCTTGTCGGCGGTGCCGGCGCAATCCGCAAGGCGCATCCTGGGATAATATTCTTATTTCCGTCCGAACTTATCCCCGCCCAACAAAAGATTGCGCATTCCCCCATCCCCGGTCGTATGAAAGCTCATGAGTCCCATTCTGCCGCTCACCGACGCCGTCGCCCATTGGCCACCGCGCGGCGCCCTCATCGGCCTCGACCTCGGTACCAAGACCATTGGCGTTGCGGTCAGCGATCCGGACCGCAAACTGGCGGCCGGCGTCACCACGATTGCGCGCAAGGCCTTTACCCATGACGCGCAACAGCTTCTGGCGCTCGCCGGCGAACGCGCGGCGGTCGGCTTCGTGCTCGGCCTGCCGGTCAATATGGACGGCTCGGAAGGCCCGCGCGCGCAATCCACGCGCGCCTTCGCCCGCAACCTGGCCAAGCTGACCGAGTTGCCGATCGCGCTGTGGGACGAGCGGCTTTCCACCGCAGCGGTCGAGCGCGAATTGATCGCGGCCGATGTCAGCCGCGCCAAGCGCGCGGCCGTGATCGACCAGCACGCCGCCGCCTACATTTTGCAAGGCGCGCTCGACCGGCTCGCCAACCTGAGCCGCTAGGCCGCCCGCTACCGCGCGTTAACCGCTTAAGCGGGGCCTTGTGGACCGCGCAAGGCTTGCCCTTGCCGCCGGCAAACCATGCGCCTATAGCAATGCCTTTAATGAACATTGCGCCGAAAACCTCATTCGTCCTCAGCCGGCGGCACCTGTTGGGGATCGAAGGGCTTTCGCACGCCGACATATCCGGCCTGCTCGACCTTTCCGAGGAATTCGTCGAACTCAATCGCCAGGTCGAGAAGAAGCGCACCAGTTTGCGCGGCCGCACCCAGATCAACCTGTTCTTCGAAGTTTCGACCCGCACCCAGGCCTCGTTCGAACTGGCTGGCAAGCGCCTCGGCGCCGACGTCATGAACATGTCGGCCTCCTCGTCCTCGATGCGCAAGGGCGAGACGCTGATTGACACAGCCATCACGCTCAACGCCATGCATCCCGACATCATCGTGGTTCGCCATCACGCCTCCGGCGCGGTCGAACTCTTGGCCAGCAAGCTCGACGGCTGCTCGGTGATCAATGCCGGCGACGGCGCGCACGAACATCCGACGCAAGCGCTGCTCGATGCCGCCACCATCCGCCGCAACAAAGGCCGCATCGAAGGGCTCACGGTCGCGATCTGCGGCGACATCCTCCATTCGCGCGTCGCCCGCTCCAACATCATCCTGCTCAACTGCATGGGTGCGCGCGTCCGGGTGGTGGCTCCCTCCACTTTGCTGCCGCCGGGGATCGAACGCTTCGGAGTCGAGGTCGCGCGCGACATGCGCGAAGGTCTGCACGACGCCGACATCGTGATGATGCTGCGCCTGCAGCGCGAGCGCATGAACGGCTCTTACGTTCCCTCGGTCTCGGAATATTTCCACTACTGGGGCCTCGACGAAAAGAAACTCTCCTTTGCCAAGCCCGACGCGCTGGTCATGCATCCGGGTCCGATGAACCGCGGCGTCGAGATCAACTCCATCGTCGCCGACGGCGCACAATCGCTCATCCGCGAACAGGTCGAGATGGGCGTGGCCGTGCGCATGGCCGTTCTCGAAGCCCTTTCGCGCAACCTGCCGAACGCTTAAGCCACCATGTTGTCAGACCGCCGCCCGATCCTGCTCGCCAACGCCCGGATCGTCGATCCGTCACGCGACGTTGATATGGCGGGCGACGTGCTGATCGCCGACGGCGTCATCCGCGACGCCAAGCGCGGCATCGGCGCCGCCGGCGTACCGGAAGGCACCGAGGTCATCGACTGCCGCGGAAAACTGGTGGCGCCGGGCCTGATCGACATGCGTGCCTTCATCGGCGAGCCGGGCGCGGCCAGCCGCGAAACCTTTGCGTCGGCGAGCCAGGCGGCGGCGGCGGGTGGCGTCACCACCATCGTCTGCCAGCCGGACACCTCGCCGGCAATCGACAATCCCGCCACTGTCGATTTCGTGCTGCGACGCGCGCGCGACACCGCCATCGTGCACGTGCATCCGATGGCCGCGATCACCAAAGGTCTCGAAGGCGGCGAGATGACCGAAATCGGCCTGCTCAAGGCCGCTGGCGCCGTCGCTTTTACCGACGGCAGCAGAAGCGTGACCAACGCGCAAGTCATGCGCCGGGCGCTGACCTACGCCGGCGATTTCGACGCGCTGATCGTGCACCACACCGAGGATCCCGATCTTGTCGGAGACGGTGTGATGAACGAAAGCGAGTTCGCCGCGCGCCTCGGCTTGCTCGGCATCCCGCGCGCGGCCGAAACCGTGATGTTGGAACGCGACATTCGTCTGGTCGCATTGTCGAACGGGCGCTATCACGCAGCGTCCGTCACCTGCGGGGAATCGCTCGCGGTGCTGCGCCGCGCCAAGGACGATGGCCTCAAAGTCACCGCCTCCGCCTCGATCAATCACATCACGCTCAACGAAAACGACATCGGCTCCTATCGCACCTTCCTTAAAGTGTCGCCGCCTTTGCGCGCCGAAGACGACCGCAAGCTTCTGGTCGAGGCGCTCGGCTCGGGCCTCATCGACGTCATCATGTCCGATCACAATCCGCAGGATGTCGAAACCAAGCGCCTGCCGTTTGCCGAGGCCACGCCCGGCGCCATCGGGATCGAAACCATGTTGACGGCCGGCTTGCGGCTTGTGCACAGCGGCGAAATCACCCTGCCGACATTGTTGCGCGCGATGTCGACGCGCCCGGCCGAACTACTCGGACTTTCCGGCGGCAGCTTGCGCAGCGGCGCGCCGGCCGACGTCATCGTTGTCGATGTCGACATGCCCTGGGTGCTCGACCCGGTCGAGCTCAAGTCCAAGTGCAAGAACACGCCGTTCGACGAAGCCCGCCTCACCGGCCGCGTGGTGCGCAGCATTGTGTCCGGCCGCACCGTGTACGAATACGTATGAGCGCCGCGCTCGCTTTCGTCTTCGGCTATCTGCTCGGCTCGATTCCGTTCGGGCTGATCCTGACGCGCGCCGCCGGCGGCCCGGACGTGCGCACCATCGGCTCCGGCAATATCGGCGCCACCAATGTGCTGCGCACCGGCAACAAGAAACTGGCGGCGGCCACACTGCTTTGCGACGTGCTCAAGGGCACCGTCGCCGTGCTGCTCACCGCGCACTACGCCTCACACGATGCCGCGCTCGCCGCCGGGCTGGGCGCCTTTCTCGGCCATCTCTTTCCGGTCTGGCTCAAGTTCAAAGGCGGCAAAGGCGTCGCAACTTACATCGGCCTGCTCATTGGCCTGGCCTGGCAGGCCGCGCTCATCTTCTGTGCGGTCTGGCTCGTGGTGGCGTTCGCAACCCGCTATTCCTCGCTCGCCGCCCTCGTCGCCAGCGCCGTGACGCCGGTGGCGATGTGGTTCTTAGGCGCGCAAAACGCGGCGCTGCTGTTTTTCCTGCTGACCACTTTGTTGTGGATCATGCACCGCGCCAATATCGAGCGCCTGCTCGCCGGCACCGAAGGCAAGATCGGCAAATCCGCCGCAACCTCATCGTAACGCACGGTTGCCGCACCCCTCCGCTTCGGTGATGCTGTGACCCGTGGCGACGGGAGGCGTTGCGGTGGGCGACGGCATCCATTTAAGCGACGAGCAGCGGCTCGATTGGTTGCGGCTGATCCGCAGCGACAATGTCGGCCCGCGCACCTTCCGCGACCTGGTCAATTACTACGGCGGCGCGCGCGCAGCCCTGGCCGCGCTGCCGGGGCTGGCGCGCCGTGGCGGGGCGTCGCGTCCGGCGCGTATCTGCTCCGAGGACGACGCCACCGCCGAACTGAAGGCGGCCAGCGCGCGCGGGATCGCATTCATCGCGCTCGGCGAAGCCAGCTATCCGCCGCGCCTGCAGATGATCGACGATCCGCCGCCGCTGCTGGCTGCAAGCGGCAACCTTTCAATACTGACCCGACCGCTCATCGCCATCGTCGGCTCGCGCAACGCCTCCGCCGCTGGCGTGAAATTCGCCGAACGGCTGGCGCACGATCTGGGCAATGCCGGCTACGGCATCGTGTCGGGGCTGGCGCGTGGCATCGACGCCGCCGCGCATCGCGCGAGCCTCGCCACCGGGACAATTGCCGTGCTGGCCGGCGGCCACGAGCGCATCTATCCGTCCGAACACGTCGACCTTTTGGCGTCGATCCTCACCGGAGGCGCTGCCGTCTCTGAAATGCCGATCACCTGGGAGCCGCGCGCGCGCGACTTCCCGCGCCGCAACCGGCTGATCTCGGGGCTGTCGCTCGGCGTCGTCATCGTGGAGGCGGCGCGCCGCTCCGGCTCGCTGATCACGGCGCGGATGGCCGGCGAACAGGGCCGCGAGGTGTTCGCCGTGCCAGGTTCGCCGCTCGATCCACGCGCCGAAGGCACCAACGGCCTCATCAAGCAGGGCGCGACGCTGGTCACGGAAGCCGCCGACGTCATCGCCGTACTGGAACCGATCCTCGGCCGCGGGTTCGAGATTCCGCCGGCGCAGGAACCCGGGCAGGACGAGCTTGGCGTGCCCGGGAGCGAGCCCGGCGACGACGAGCGCAACCGCATCATTGGCCTGCTTGGGCCGACGCCAGTCGCAATCGACGATCTGGTGCGGCTGTCGAAAGCCTCGCCCGCCATCGTGCGCGCGGTGCTGCTGGAACTTGAAATCGCCGGACGGCTGGAGCGCCACGGCGGCGCCTTGGTCTCGCTGCTATAACTGCGCACAGAATCGATTGGGGATCGCACCTGATGTTGCGCTTGCTTGCCCTCTCCGTTGCCGCGCTGGTGTCGCTCGCGCTCCCTGCGCAGGCGCAACCCGACAAATCCTTCGCGGCCTTCGTCGCCAAGCTCTGGCCGGACGCGCAGGCCAAGGGCATCACGCGCGCGACCTTCGATACCGCAATGAGAGGCGTGACGCCGAACCAGAAGGTGATCGCCGCCACCAAGCGCCAGCCCGAATACGGCAAACCGTTCGGCGCCTACGTCAACGCCATCGTCAACAAGCGCCGCATCGCCGACGGCGAATACAAAGGCAAACAGTTCGCCAAGATTTTCGACAAGGTCGAGACGGAATTCGGCGTCGAGCGCTGGATCCTGCTGGCGCTATGGGGCATCGAAAGCGATTTCGGCGCCGAGAAGGACAAATGGGACGTCTTTCGCTCGCTGGCGTCGCTCGCTTTCGTCGGCTACCGCGATCCTTATTTTCGCAACGAACTGCTCGTCGCCATGAAGGTGATGCAGGACAACCGCTTTCCGCGCAGCCGCATGGTCAGCTCATGGGCCGGCGCCATGGGCCAGACCCAGTTTATGCCGTCCAATGTCGTCGATTACGCCATCGACTTTTCCGGCGACGGCAAAGCCGATCTGTGGACCAATGTGCCAGACATTCTCGGCTCGACGGCCAATTATTTGCGCAAATGGAACTGGCGCAGCGACCTGCCCTGGGGCTTCGAAGTCGCGGTGCCGGACGGCTTCGATCTTATGCACAGCCGTGACAGCTTCGCGGGCTGGCAAAAGCTTGGGCTGCGGCGTGCCGATGGCAAGCCGTTCCCGTCGGCGGGCGACGGCATCTTGTTCTTCCCCGCCGGCGCCAAAGGCCCCGCTTTCCTCGTCACCAAAAATTTCGATGTGCTGAAAGAATACAATAACTCAGATGCCTACGCAGTCGCCGTCGGTCACCTCGCCGACCGCATGCATGGCGGAGAGCCGTTCAAGGCGAAGTGGCCGCCCGATGACCGCCAGCTCACGCGCGACGCCCGCATTGCGCTGCAAAAGAAGCTCGCTTCGCTCGGGTACAAGGTGAACGACTTCGAGGGCCACATTGATTTTGAGCTGCGCGACAATATTCGTGTCGAGCAGAAAAAGATCAATATGCCGCCGGACGGCAATCCGACCACCGCGCTACTGCGCAAACTGGGGGTGAGCCCCGCTCAGTAACGCGCGTCCCAGGGGCCGGCGCTGTCGCCCGCCTGGCGGCTTTCGTTGACGGCTTCGAGATGAACCATTTCGAGCAGATAGCTCAGCGTCTGCAGGCCGGTATTGCGGGCCATTGTGGCAAGGTCGCCCGACAGTGAGGCGACGTAGCTGGCAACCGCGAGGCGGTCGCAAAGGTCGTCTGGTGGCGGCGGATGGGCCATTGGCGGTTTTGCGGGCCGATTGCGATCATTCGAACCGTATGTTCGCCGCTTCAAAATACACGGTCCGGGTCCAATCGTAACCTTTAAATTGCATTTTTTAATTTTTTCTCGTTTTAGTTGTATTGTTGCCAAGCAGGTCTTGTTCGCGCCCCATTTGCCTGTTGTTAGGCCCTCTTGGATTAGGCTGATTTGACACCAAGTGCAGCCTTCACCATGTTCCCGGCAAACTAGGCGGCCGATTCTGACCTGTTCGGGCAAGGAGTTGGCCGCTAAACCATTGGAATTAAATGAATATTGTCGTTGTCGAATCGCCTGCCAAGGCGAAGACGATCAACAAGTATCTGGGCCCGGATTTCGAGGTCCTTGCCTCTTATGGCCATATCCGTGACCTGCCCGCCAAGGACGGCTCGGTGGACCCCGAGCAGGACTTCCGCATGTTGTGGGAGGTCGACGCCCGCTCAAACCAGCGCATCAACGACATCGCCCGGGCGCTCAAGGGTGCCGACAAGCTGATCCTCGCCACCGATCCGGACCGCGAAGGTGAAGCCATCTCCTGGCATGTGCTCGAGGTGTTGAAGGAGAAAAAGGCGCTCAAGGACATCTCCATCGAGCGGGTGGTATTCAACGCCATCACCAAGCAGTCGGTGATGGAAGCGCTGAAGAACCCGCGCGCCATCGACGCCGCGCTGGTCGACGCCTATCTCGCGCGCCGAGCGCTCGACTATCTCGTCGGCTTTACGCTCTCACCTGTGCTCTGGCGCAAGCTGCCGGGCGCGCGTTCGGCCGGCCGCGTGCAATCGGTCGCCTTGCGGCTCGTCTGCGACCGCGAACTCGAAATCGAAAAGTTCGTCGCCAAGGAGTACTGGTCGATTTCGGCCATGCTGGCGACGCCGCGCAACGAAACATTTGAAGCGCGCTTCACCGGCGCCGACGGGCAGAAGATCCAGCGTCTCGACATCGGCTCGGGCGCGGAGGCGGAAGCATTCACCCGCGATCTCGAAAACGCGACTTACAAGGTCGTCAATGTCGAGGCCAAGCCCGCGCGGCGCAATCCGCCGCCGCCTTTCACCACCTCGACCATGCAGCAGGAAGCCTCGCGCAAGCTCGGCTTTTCGCCCGCGCATACGATGAGGCTCGCGCAACGGCTCTACGAGGGCATCGACATCGGCGGCGAAACCGTCGGCCTCATCACGTATATGCGTACCGATGGCATCGACGTCACGCCGGAAGCGGTTACCGCCATTCGCGGCATGATCGGCAAGAACTACGGCGCCAAATACGTGCCGGACAGTCCCCGCACCTATCAGCAGAAATCGAAGACCGCGCAGGAAGCGCACGAAGCCGTGCGCCCGACCAATTCCAACCGCACGCCGGCCGATGTCGCAAATCCGTCGACCGCGACCAGGCCCGCCTCTACGAGCTGATCTGGAATCGCGCGGTCGCGAGCCAGATGCAGTCGGCCGAACTCGAGCGCACCACCGTCGAGATCGAAGCGAAGGCCGGCGCGCGCACGCTCGAACTGCGCGCCACTGGCCAGGTGGTGAAATTCGACGGCTTCCTGACGCTCTATCAGGAAGGCCACGACGAGCCGAGCGAGGACGACGAAAGCAAGCGCCTGCCCGCCATGAGCACCGGCGAACTGCTGCAAAAGCAGTCAATCAATTCGAGCCAGCACTTCACCGAACCGCCGCCGCGCTATTCGGAAGCTTCGCTGGTCAAGCGCATGGAAGAGCTCGGCATCGGCCGGCCCTCCACTTACGCGGCAATCCTGCAAGTGCTGCAGGACCGCGGCTATGTGCGCATCGACAAGAAGCGGCTCATTCCGGAAGACAAGGGCCGCGTCGTCGTCGGCTTCCTGGAGAGTTTCTTCCAGCGCTATGTCGAATACGACTTCACCGCCAATCTGGAAGAGCAGCTCGACAAGGTCGCCAACGCCGAGGTCGACTGGAAGAAGGTCCTGCAAGATTTCTGGACCGACTTCATCGGCGCGGTGAGCGACATCAAGGAAGTGCGCAATCGCGTCGTGCTCGACGCGCTCAACGATCTGCTCGAACCGCACATCTTTCCGGAACGCACCGACGGCAAACCGCGCCGCCAATGCCCGCAGTGCGAGACAGGCGAATTATCTCTGAAGACCGGACGCTTCGGCGCCTTCATCGGCTGCTCGAACTATCCGGATTGCAATTTCACCCGGCAGATGAGCCCTGGCGCAAATGGCGGCATCAACGGCACCAAGGTGCTGGGCGAAGATCCGCAGTCCGGATTGGAAGTGTCATTGCGCTCGGGCCGCTTCGGTCCCTACTTGCAACTCGGCGAACAGAAGAAACCCGAGAAGAAGGGCGAAGAGGTCGAAAAACCCAAACGCGCCGGCATTCCCAAAGGCGTGTCACCGGAGGATATCGATCTCGAAAAGGCGCTCGCGCTGCTCGCGCTGCCGCGCGAGGTCGGGATGCATCCGGAAGACGGCGAACCGATCGTCGCCGGCGTCGGCCGCTTCGGCCCCTACGTCAAGCATGGGAAAATCTACGCCAATCTCGATTCGCAAGAAGACGTGCTCACCGTCGGCTTGAACCGCGCGGTCACGCTGATCGCCGAGAAGAAAGCCAATCCCGGACGCGGCCGCCGCTTCGGCGCCGACCCCGGCAAGGTGCTGGGTGAGCATCCCGACAAGGGCGGCAATGTCGTCGTCAAGAACGGCCGCTACGGTCCTTACGTGTCGCACGACGGCATCAATGCCACGCTCACCGGCGATCTCACGCCCGAGACTGTCACGCTCGAGCAAGCCGTCGGCCTGCTCGATGCACGCGCCGCTCTGGTCGGGCCTGGCAAACGCGGCGGCAAGAAGAAGGCCGCTCCTAAGAAAAAGGCCGAGACCGAGGCGGTCGCAACCGAAACGCCAAAGCCGCGCCGCGCCGCAGGCCGCAAGACGGCGTCGGGAAAAGCGGAAGCCAAGCCGGTCGCCAAGCCGAAGGCAAAGACCAAGCCCGCGCGCAAGACCAAGGCCGCCGAGTAACTGGCGAAGCTTGCTTTCGATCACTACATTTTTAAATCGCGCTGCCTTATTGGCGCATGATCTTATCCGAAAACCGGCACCCGTTTTTCGGGATCATGCGCGTGGCGCAGGAACAATCTTTTGAATAAACCTTCAAACAACCACGTTTCCCTTCCCTCCAAGGCCGACCTTCTCGCCTTCATCCGCGAACGCCCCGGAAAAGTCGGCACCCGTGAGATCGCCCGCGCCTTCGGTCTGAAAAACGCGCTGCGCAGCGAACTCAAGCGCATGTTGCGCGATTTGGCCTCCGAAGGCGCAATCGAAAAACGCCGCAAGAAGCTGCATCACTCCGGAACCCTGCCCTCCACCGTGCTCGCCGACGTCACCGCGCGTGACACCGAAGGTGATCTCATCGCCACGCCCGACGAATGGGACGAGGAAGCACACGGGCCCGCGCCAAAAATCCGCATTCATGTGCCGCGCAAGCCACGGCCCGGCGAAGCCGCCGGCCTTGGTGACCGCATACTCCTGCGTATCGAAGAAACCGAAGAAGAGGATGGCGTGCGCCACCGAGGCCGCGTCATCAAGATCATCGATCATCCCAAGCACCGCGTGCTCGGCATTTTTCACACGATGCCGCGTGGCGGCGGCCGGCTCGAGCCGGTCGACAAGAAGATGCTCGGCAAAGAGCTCGCCATTCCCGCCGGCAGCACCGGCGACGCACAGGACGGCGACCTGGTCGCCGTGGAAACGAGCCGCGCGCGCCGTCTCGGTACGCCCACCGGACGCGTGGTCGAAAAGCTCGGCTCGCTTAAATCGGAACGCGCGGTCAGCCTGATCGCGATCCACGCGCACGGGATTCCCTCGGTGTTCAAGCGTGAGACGCTCACCGAAGCGGACGCGGCAACGCCCGCGACGCTCGCCCATCGCGAAGATTGGAGAACGCTGCCGCTCGTCACCATCGATCCGCCCGACGCCAAGGATCACGACGACGCCGTGCATGCCGAGCCCGACACGGCGTCCAACAACAAAGGCGGCTTCATCGTCACGGTCGCCATTGCCGACGTCGCCCACTACGTGACGCCGGGCTCGGCGCTCGATCGCGAAGCCCTGGTGCGTGGCAATTCGGCCTATTTCCCCGACCGCGTGGTGCCGATGTTGCCGGAACGTATCTCCAACGATCTTTGCTCGCTGCGCCCGAACGAAGACCGCGCCGCGCTCGCCGTTCGCATGGTGATCGGCTCGGACGGACGCAAGCGTTCGCACACCTTTCATCGCGTGATGATGCGCTCGGCCGCCCGGCTCTCCTACCAGCAGGCGCAACTCGCCATCGGCGGACGCACCGACGAAGACACCGAGGCGCTCATAAAGCCGGTGCTCGCGCCGCTCTATGCCGCCTACGAAGTGATGGCGCGCGCGCGCAATGAGCGGCAACCGCTCGATCTCGATCTGCCCGAACGCAAGATATTGCTGAAAGGCGACGGCACAGTCGACCGCGTCATTACGCCGGAGCGACTGGAAGCGAACCGTCTGATCGAAGAATTCATGATCTCGGCCAACGTCGCCGCTGCCGAGACGCTGGAAAAGGCGCGCGTGCCATTGATTTACCGCGTACACGATGAGCCGGCGATGGAAAGGGTCGTCGCCTTGCGCGAGTTTTTGCAATCGCTCGACATCAGTTTCCCAAAAAGCGGCGCGCTGCGCCCGGAAGCCTTCAACCGCGTCCTCAAGCTGGTGAAAGGCCGCGACGCCGAACAGCTCGTCAACGAAGTCGTTTTGCGCAGCCAAGCGCAGGCCGAATACTCGGCCGACAACTATGGGCACTTCGGCCTCAACCTGCGCCGCTATGCTCACTTCACTTCGCCCATCCGCCGTTACGCCGACCTCGTCGTGCACCGCGGGTTGATCCGCGCGCTCAAGCTCGGCCACGGCGCGCTGCCGGAGGGCACCGAACGCAAGCAGCTCGCGGAAATTGCCGCCGAGATTTCCGCCACCGAGCGCCGCGCCATGGTGGCCGAACGTGAAACCAATGACCGCCTGATCGCACACTTCCTCGCCGATCGCATCGGCGCCACGTTCGACGGCCGCATTTCCGGCGTCACGCGCGCCGGCCTGTTCGTGAAACTGCACGACACCGGCGCCGATGGTTTCGTGCCGGCCCGCACCATCGGCGACGAGTATTTCCACTATGACGAGCGGCACCACGCGATGGTCGGCCGCCACTCCGGCGAAACTTACCGGCTCGGCGATCAGGTCACCGTGAAACTGATCGAGGCCGCGCCCGTCGCTGGCGCGCTGCGTTTCGAATTGCTCTCGGAAGGACGCCGTGGCACACCGCGCAAGGCCGCGCGCCACGACCGCATCCCCACGCGTCGCGACGGCAAGCGAGAGCACGGCAAGAAGAAACGGAAGTCCCGATGAGTTCTGACGCTGCCAACCGCCTCACCGAACGGATGACCAAGTCGGAGCGCGACCAATCGTTCCCCGATAGCGAGCCGCGCGACGCGGCAACTTTGATGCTGATCGACCGTTCGGGGCGCGACCCCACGGTCCTGCTCGGACGCCGTCACGCCAGTCACAAATTCATGCCCGGTAAATTCGTTTTTCCCGGTGGCCGCATTGAAGCGCTCGACCGCGCCATGCCGGCGGTGAGCGAATTGCACCCCGGCACCGAAAGGAAACTGATGGAGCACGTCGCGCAGCCAAGCGCTGAATTTGCCCGCGGCCTTGCCCTCGCCGCCATACGCGAGACCGCGGAAGAGACCGGTCTTCTGCTTGGCGAAAAGGGCCATGAGCCACCTGAGACTCCGGGTGAGATCTGGACCGAGTTCGCTAACGCCAAGGTCTATCCCGACCTCGGCAACATCCATTTCATCGCCCGCGCCATCACGCCGCCGCGGAGGCCGCGCCGTTTCGACACGCGCTTCTTCACCGCCGATGCGTCGGCCGTTGCGCATACGATCGAGGGTGTCGTGGGACCCGACTCCGAATTGGTCGAACTCACCTGGGTGCCGATCGAAAAGGCCGCGCATCTCGACATGCCGACCATCACCGGCGTGGTGCTGGAGGAGCTTTTGGCCCGGGTGGAGGCCGGCATGGCGCACGATCTGCCGGTGCCGTTCTACTTCATGGAAAACCAGCAGTTTTTTCGGGAGTTGCTCTAGACCCGCCAGCCGTTGACATTCCCCGTTCGAACGCTAGGTTCCCGGCCAAAGGCGCCATTACCGTTCCGTTTCAAGGACCAAATCCATGGCCAAAGCCATCAGTCTCAAGATCAAGCTCGTCTCCAGTGCGGGAACCGGCCACTATTACGTGACCAAGAAGAATTCGCGCACGCAGACCGACAAGATGAAGAAGAAGAAATACGACCCGATCGCCAAGAAGCACGTCGAGTACTCTGAATCCAAGATCAAATAGCCATAGCGGCGGGATCGACCGATACGGCGGGCGCCCATCGGCGCCCTTCGTATTTTGGGCGCCCGTCATATTGTCAGGCATCGCGGAAAAAAGGTGGCCGGCCGGAGGCGGTGACTTGAGGAGGCCACTCCCACCGCGCACCGGCCGGCCGAACCCCACGAGGACCCAGGAGATGCGGCGGACCTGAGCACTCCGCAGGGCATTGGATTGGCTGAATGCCGTCAGCGCGGAATCCGCGCCGGATTCGATCAAGAATCGAATTGCGACAAGGCTATTCCAAAGCGCCTTTGTCACCAAATGGCGTGGTAACAACCTGAAACGCTTTGGTAATCTCGCCAGCCGCAAGTCCGCCGCGACGCGCCTCAAGCCGCCGCCGGCAAAACGCGGTTGCGGAAGTCGCGTTTGCCACGATAGGGGGAAGGGCCGCACTCAGCAGGAATTACGTGGCCATGGGCGATAACGTCGAACAAACTGAATACCTGTTGGTGGTTCAAGCGCCCTGTTACAGGGTCGACGAAAAATCCTTTGCGACCGAAAGCGCGTTCGCAGAGCACTTGCGCGTCCTCCAAAAAAAACTGGCCCCCCGTTTTAAGCGTCTCTGGGTTGCCGCACCCCAATTTTCGGATCAGTTCTATCGCGACAATCGCGGCCACCTCGGTCAGGTGATCGAGAGTCAGGACCATATCTATTTCATTCCGTTGCAGGACGTCGACGTCAGCGCATGGGCTTTCTGGACGAAGCAGGCCCCACGCGTATGGCGCACCCTCCGCGAACGGACCAAGCGTTCGCGAATCGTGCATTGCGGCCTGCTGTCGGTCCCGTGGCGGCCGATGCCGCTGATGGCGAACATCGCCGCCAAGCTCGATGGCTGTAAGGTCCTATTTGTCGTCGACATCGACTTTCGCAAAGCCGCGTGGCGTTACTGGAAATCCGGCTTATGGTCCTTAAAGAGCTTCATTCTGTGTAAGCTTGTTTACGACCGGATCCGCCTCGCGCACATGTACTTCGCGACGCGCACGAGTGCGTTATCGCTGCTCAAGAGCACGAGTATGGTCCGCGATTTTGGCCGCGGGCGGCCAAACGTCCGCTTTCTTTGGGACACCGCTCACTCGATCGAGCAAGTCATCGACTCATCAGAACTTGAGGCGCGCCTCACGCGATTGGCCAATCGGGATCAACCAATTTCCCTCATCTATTTCGGCCGCTTTGTGGCTTACAAAGGCATCGACCGAATGATCCGAGCCGTTTGGCAGGCGCGCCGCACGTCCGGGCGGGCCTTCGTCCTGGACCTCGTGGGCAGCGGCGACGAGTTAAACAATTTGCGCGCCCTCGTGAAAGAATTGGGCGCCGAAGAGGCGGTCCGTTTTCACGACCCGCTGCCCTACGGTGAGCAGCTCTTCGCAAAAATTCGCGAGGCCGACCTCATGCTGGCGACGCCCGTCGCGGAGGATACGCCGCGCGCCGCATTTGACGCGATGGCGTCGGGCATACCGATCCTGGCGTTCGATATCGATTACTTCGTCAGCCTTGAAAAGGAAAGCAATGCGGTTGTGACTGCCCGCTGGCCCGATGTCGACGCGATTGCGGAGCAAATTGTCTCGCTCGATATCGACCGGGAGCGCCTAAACAGGATGTCACACGCCGCCTTGCAGTTTGCCCGCGCGAACACCCAGGAAATATGGATTGATCGCCGTGTCGCATGGACCCTGGCGACACTCGACGATGGCCGCTAATTACAGGCTGCTCACGCCGCGGCCGGCACCACGCGGTTGCGGCCGTCGCGTTTGGCGCGATAGAGCGCGGTGTCGGCGCGCTTGAGGATCGCAGCGGCGTTGTCGCTCGCCCCGTCAAGCGCCGCGATGCCGATCGAGATGGTGACGTCAAGATTGCGCGCACCGTCTTGAATGGCGAAGGGCTCGCTGGCAATGCGTCGGCGCAGGCGTTCGGCAACCATGGTCGCGACCGCCATATCGGTTTCCGGCAGAACGACGACAAACTCCTCGCCGCCGTACCGGCACGCGAGATCGATGTTGCGGATCGACTTGCGGATGCGCAGCGCGAATTCGCGCAACACGTCGTCGCCGGCATCGTGGCCGTGGCCGTCATTGATCGACTTGAAGAAATCGATATCGAGCACCAGAACCGAAATCGGCTTGCCGCGCTGGGCCGCCTGCTCGACCAACGCCGCCAGATGCGTTTCCATGTAGCGGCGGTTATGCAAGCCGGTGAGCCCGTCGGTGATCGCCATCTCGATCGACTTATGCGCGTTATCGCGCAGCCGTTCGGTGTAGCGCTTCTTCTTGATCTGCGTGCGCACACGCGCCAGCATCTCGTTCTTGTCGATCGGGCGAATGAGATAATCGTTGACGCCGATCTCAAGACCCCGCACCACGCGCTGGTTGTTGTCGGCCTCTGAAACGATCAGGATCGGCACGCCGCGGGTACGCTCAAGCGAGCGCACCTGGCTGCACAAGCGCAAGCCATCAAAATTCTGTAGGCCGAGCGACACGATCAGCAGATCGAATTCACCTTCGGCGGCATGAAACAAGGCTTCGTTTGGATCGGGCTCCACCTCCACCGTATGTTCGGCCGAGAGCATCACGACCATGCGCTCGTAGGCGCTCTTGCGGTCGTCAACGATGAGGATCTTGCCCTGCTTTCCCGTTTCAGTGACGGCCTCGCGCTCCGGGCTCTGGATGCCGATTTCCTTCGAGGTGACGGCGCGCATGCGCAACTCGTCGGTCACCATCTTCAGCCGCGATAAAGACCGCACGCGCGAGATGAGCGCAATATCGCTGACCGGTTTGGTGAGAAAATCGTCGGCGCCGGCTTCCAGGCCCTTCACGCGATCGGAAGGCTGGTCGAGCGCCGTAACCATGACAACGGGAATGTGGTGTGTCGCCGGATTGGACTTGAGCTTGCGGCAGACCTCGAAGCCATCCATGTCAGGCATCATGACGTCGAGCAGCACGATGTCGCATTCGGCGCGTTCGCAGAGCGCCAGTGCTTCGGCGCCGCTGAACGCCGTGGTGACGTCGAAATATTCCGCCGATAGCCGCGCTTCCAGCAGCTTCACATTGGCGGGAACGTCGTCAATAACAAGAACGCGGGCGGTCATCGCGTAATCCTTACGGTGTGCCGAGGAAATGACGGATGGTCTCGATGAACTTGCCCACCGAAATCGGCTTGGAGAGATAAGCCTCGCACCCGCCCTCGCGAATGCGTTCCTCGTCGCCCTTCATGGCGAAGGCGGTTACCGCGACCACGGGAATCGCCTTGAGTTCGGGATCGTCCTTGAGCCATTTCGTCACTTCGAGACCGGATACTTCCGGCAGTTGGATGTCCATCAGGATCAGATCGGGTCGGTACTTGCGCGCAAGATCGAGCGCCTCGATGCCGTTGCGTGTGCCGACGGTCTGATAGCCATGCGCTTCCAACAGATCGTGGAAGAGCTTCATGTTGAGCTCGTTGTCCTCCACGATCAGGACGGTTTTGGCCATTTTGTCCGCCCCTGTTGTCCCCAACGCAACTTGCCCACGCGCCGCGCCGTCGCCATGGCGTGCGCGCTCGGGCATGATCGGACGGTAGTGCGGATTTGTTACGGAAAGGCAAATTTGATCGATGAAACCAGGCTCTTCGTTAACGCAGACTGTGGCAGAAGCCTTGGCAATTCAGGCGCTTACCTTTATCGCCGGGGAACCGGACCGACTCGGCCGTTTTCTGGCGATGACGGGAATCGGTCCCGCCGAGATTCGGACGGCAGCCGCCGAGCCTGGCTTTTTGACCGGCGTCCTGGAGCACATTGCCGCCGACGAGCGCCTGCTCACCGAATTCGCTTCCGAATCCCAGATTGACCCAGCCGACATCGGTAAGGCGCTCGCTGCGCTAGGCGCGCGCCACTGGGAGCGCGACAGCCCATGACGCAACCAAGGTGAGCCGCGCATGATTTTCTGTCGCGATTGTCTCGCCGATGCGCCGGAGACCGCCCGCCGCTGTCCGGCTTGCGGCTCGCCGCGGCTGGCGCGCCACGCCGAACTCGACCGGCTCTCAATCGCGCACATCGATTGCGACGCGTTCTACGCCACCATCGAAAAGCGCGACGACCCCACCCTCACCGACAAGCCGGTGATCGTCGGTGGCGGAAAACGCGGCGTGGTGGCGACCGCCTGCTACGTCGCGCGCACTTACGGCGTGCGCTCGGCCATGCCAATGTTCGAAGCGCTCAGGCGCTGCCCGCAGGCAGTGGTGATCCGGCCGAACATGGCGAAATACGCCGAGGTTGGCCGCGCCGTGCGCAAAGCCATGTTCGATTTGACGCCGCTGATCGAGCCATTGTCCATAGACGAAGCGTTCCTCGATCTGACGGGCACCGAGCGCCTGCATGGCATGCCGGCGGCCAAGGTGCTGGCGCGATTCGCGCAGACGGTCGAGCGCGATTTTGGCATTACGATCTCGGTCGGATTGTCGGACAATAAGTTCCTTGCCAAGATCGCGTCCGATCTCGACAAGCCGCGCGGCTTCGCCGTGCTCGGTCCATCGGAAGCCGCCGCGTTCCTGGCGCCGAAGCCGGTCGGCTTCATCTACGGCGTTGGCGCGGTGAGCGCCGCCAAGCTTGCAGCCGACGGCTACCGACTGATCGCCGACCTGCAACGCGCCGACGAGCGCGAGCTGATGCGCCGCTACGGCGAGGAAGGTGGGCGGCTGTGGCGGCTTGCGCGCGGCATCGACGCGCGCAAAGTCGATCCGGGGCGCGACACCAAGAGTATTTCGGCGGAAACCACCTTCGAGCGCGATATCGGGGAGTTCCGCCCGCTTGAACAGACATTGTGGGCTTTGACGGAAAAAGTCTCCGCGCGCCTGAAAGCGCAGGCGCTCGCCGGCTCGACCGTAACGCTCAAGCTCAAGAGCGTCGACTTTAAGACACGCACGCGCGCGGAAAGCCTCGGCGCGCCGACGCAGCTTGCCGCGCGCATTTTCTCGGCCGGACGCGAGCTATTACGCCGGGAGGTCGGCGCAACAAAATTCCGACTGATTGGTATCGGTGTATCCAATCTGGAAGAAACCGACGGCAACGATCTTGCCGACCTGCTCGACCGCCGCACGGCGGAAGCCGAGCACGCGGTGGATCGCCTGCGTGAGAAATTCGGAAGCGACGCGGTGGTCAAGGGGCTGGCGCTGGAGGACGACTAGGGACAGGGAGTCGTCTTCTTCATATCCAACGCCGTCATCTTGCCGCTGATGCTGAAGTCCGTGTAGTCGAGCGTCAGTGCGCGCGAGATACCGTTCTCGTAAAGCTCGAAGCCGATGGTGTAGACCGGAGTTTGTTCGCCGGCGTGCTCGGCCTCGTCGCTCTTGCGGTCGAAATAGCTGATGCTAACCGGCCAACGCCTCAGCCTGGCAAGCTCGGGAACCTTGGCCGCGGCGTCGTCGGGCGGCTTGGCGCCCGGAGGGATGGCACGGCCGATGACGGTCAAGGTGTTATAGAGTTTCTCGCCCGTTTCCGAACCGTCATAGACCGGAAACTCGAGGATGGTTTTGCCGGCACGCGCCGCCTCGATGATCCGCCGCATATGCTCGGTCGGGAAAACCGTATCGACCGGCTCGGTGAAAGCCTTGCCGGCCGGCTTGCTGAGATTTACCGAGATCGATTCCTTCTTCCGCTCGGCACGGCCGTTGACAATACTCGTCTGCCGATCGTTGAGCAGGTTTTCAGAGTTGAAGCGGTAGGTTTTGGCGGCGCCGTCTTCCCAAGTGGTGGTGCGCATGTCACTCAAGGTGGTTTTGCCTTCCAGCGAACCAAGCTCGGACACCTGGCGAAATTTCAGCGCATAGCCTTCGCAGGCATTACCGGAAAAATCGTAGAGGATGCGTCCGCGCACGGTGTCGACGCCACCGCTGCCATGTGATTTTGACAGTTTGAGGTCGTACACCGCCCGGTGCGGCGCCAAAATGACCTTGCCGGCTGCCGGCGCAGCCGCAGGCGCGGACATTGCGGGGCCGACCGCAGCCCCCAGCATGATCGCCAGGATTGGCAGACTCAGTGACTTGGCAGCGGCAAACTTCGTCATTGTGCGGCGTCTCGCGGGTTGGGCTTTCAAATTTGCCCTCACAACAAGGCAAGATAGGGGCCACCTCGCATAGCGGCAACCGGCACGCGCTTGCGCGGGCGCGCCCGATCGGCCAAAAGTTGCCAACAAGACAGACCGCGGCAAGACAGGCGGTAACACGCTCAGAGAGGTCCCATGGCCGGCACGATTGAGAAGAAACTGTCCGAACGCGGTATCACCCTTCCCGCTGCACCAAACCCGAGCGCCAACTACGTGCCGTTCGTGCGCAGCGGCAATCTACTCACCGTCTCCGGTCAGATTTGTTACGGCGCCGATGGCAAACTGGTCGCCAAGGGGCGGCTCGGCGACAACGTATCGATGGAGGACGGACAGAAAGCCGCGCGCGCCTGCGCGCTGAACATCCTGGCGCAGGTGAAGGCCGCCGTGGGCGACCTCGACAAGGTGACGCGGGTCGTCCGTCTCGGCGGCTTTATCAATTCGGCGCCCGGCTTTCCCGACGGACCGAAAGTGATGAATGGCGCCTCCGACCTGATGGTGGAAGTGTTCGGCGACAAGGGCCGGCATGCGCGCTCGACCGTCGGCGTCGCCGCGCTGCCTGTCGATGCAGCGGTGGAAGTGGAAGGCATGTTCGAGGTGGCATGACCAGCCAGGGCGGCCTTGCGCCCGTGGTCCCGACAAGTGGGATTCGATTTTCGGCAAGATCATGCGCGATATGAAATGGCTCATCGCGCGACCGATCGCCCATCGCGGGCTGCACGATGCCGCGAACGGCATCATCGAAAACACAGCGACCGCCTTTAACGCCGCGATTGCCGGCACCTACGGCATCGAGTGCGACCTGCAGCTCAGCGCCGACGGCGAAGCCATGGTGCATCATGACGATGCGCTCGGACGCCTGACCGAAGGCAATGCGCGGCTCGCGGAGCTGAGCGCCGCCGCGCTCAAGCAGGTCTGCTTCAAGCAGAGCGGCGACCGCATTCTCGACCTCGGCGAATTGTGCGACCTGGTCGGCGGTCGCGCGCCCCTGTTCCTGGAACTCAAGAGCCGTTTCGACGGCGATACCCGGCTGGTGCAGCGCGCGGCCCAGGTCCTGGCGTCGTACAGAGGGCCGGTCGCCGCCATGTCGTTCGATCCGGCGCAGATCGAAACCCTCCGCGCGTTGGCGCCTTCACTCACCCGCGGCATCGTGGCGCAAAGCCGCTACGACGATTGGCCGGGGCTGCCGCAGGCCCTCAGGCGCCGGATGGCTCACCTGCTGCACCTGCCACGCACGCGGCCGCATTTCGTCGCCTATTGGGTGCGGGACCTGCCGGCGCTGGCTCCGCTCGCGGCGCGGCTGCTGCTGCGGTTACCGCTGCTGACCTGGACGGTTCGCACCGAAGCTGAGCGCACCAAGGCCGCCAATTACGCCGACCAGATTATCTTTGAAGGCTTCCGGCCCTGACAGCCCTGCCATGCGGCGAATGGACGATACTCTTGTACGATTTCGAGCATAAAGTTGCGCTAATAGCCGCATTGATCCGATGACCGACATCGAACTGCGCGTCCGTATAGCTCAATCACTCGCCGAGGTTCCCGCCGCGGCATGGGATGCTTGCGCGGGCTTCACTGCTCATGCGACAGATGAGGCCGTTAAACTAACATCTGAGGATAAGTCCTCCACGCAATTATCAACACGAGGACAAGCCAACAACCCATTTATTTCACATAGTTTTTTGTCTTCTCTGGAATCGTCATATTCGGTCGGTCCGCGCACCGGCTGGCAGCCGCAGCACCTGCTGCTCGAGGATGCCGGCTGGCAATCTCCTCGGCTGCGCGCCCTGCTATGCGAAAGGCCATTCGCGTGGCGAATACGTCTTCGACCACGGCTGGGCCGAAGCATTCGAGCGTGCCGGCGGCAATTACTATCCCAAGCTCCAGGTCTCGGTGCCATTCACGCCGGCGTCCGGTCCCCGCCTGTTGGCGCGGCCCGGGCCGCTGCAGGCGACCGTACAGGGCGCGCTCGCCGATGCCCTGATTGGAATCACCAAGGGCAATGACCTATCGTCGGCCCACGTCACCTTTTTGCCGGAGGACGAATGGCGCCTGCTCGGCGAGCGCGGGTTCCTCCAACGCACCGACCAGCAGTTCCACTGGGAGAATGCCGGCTACGCGACCTTCGACGACTTTCTAGCGGCGCTGTCCTCGCGCAAGCGCAAGACCATCCGCCGCGAGCGCAAGGACGCGCTCGCCCCCGGCATCGAGGTGCGCTGGCTCACCGGCAAGGATCTCACGGAAGAGGTGTGGGACGCCTTCTTTGCCTTCTACATGGAGACCGGCTCACGCAAATGGGGCCGGCCATATTTAACCCGCGAATTCTTCTCAATCGTGGGCGAGCGCATGGGCGACCGCATCGTGCTGATGATGGCACGCCGGGCGGGTCGCTGGATTGCCGGCGCCATCAATTTCCTTGGGCGCGATACGATCTTCGGCCGCAATTGGGGCGCCATCGAGCACCACCCGTTCCTGCATTTCGAGCTCTGCTACTATCAGGCCATCGACTACGCAATCGCCCACAAGCTTGATCGCGTGGAAGCCGGCGCACAAGGCGAGCACAAGCTCGCCCGCGGCTATTTGCCGACCACCACCTATTCCGCGCATTTCATCGCCAATCCGGCGCTGCGGCGAGCGATCGCCGACTATCTCGCGCGCGAGCGCGCTTATGTGGAGGCCGCCCAAGAGGAGCTTGCAGCCGCCGCGCCGTTCCGCAAGGATTTCGTCGAACAAGAATAGCGCTCGATTCCGAATAAGTGGAAACAGGGTTTCGGATAAGATCATGCGCGAAGAAAATTGCCGCAACCGACCGAGGCCGAGGGGTTGAAAGATGCCGAATTACGATCCGAACAATATTTTCGCCAAGATTCTGCGCGGCGAATTGCCCTGCAACAAGGTCTACGAGGACGACAAGACGCTCGCCTTCCTCGACATCATGCCGCGCCAGCCTGGCCACACTTTGGTGCTGCCGAAAGCGCCGGCGCGCAATCTGCTCGACGTATCCACCGACGACCTCGCCCATGTGATGGTCGTCGCGCAAAAGATTGCCAAAGCCGCCATGACGGCATTTGGCGCCGACGAAATCACCATTCAGCAATTCAACGAAGGCGCCGGCGGGCAGGTCGTGTTCCACCTGCATGTTCACGTCATTCCGCGTAAATCCGGCGTGCCGATGAAGCCGCCGGCGAGCGAGAAGGAAAAGCCGGAGGTTTTGGCCGAGCACGCCAAGAAGCTCGCCGCGGCGCTCGCCAATTAGTGGACGAAAAAGGCGCCCGCGATCAGCAATGCGGCTTCGCCCGCCGCCACGCCGACGAAAACCGACTGCTTCGCAACCAGGAACGCGACAAAGCCGCACACCACCGCAATGACACGAATATGAAGTGGAATGGCGGCAAGCGCGCCGGGCGAAAACACGATCAGCTTGGCGATAACACCGGCAACGATCGCGGTCGCCACCGCCCGCGACCAGATCACGATCTCGGAATCTTCATCGAGCCCGCGCGCCAGCCACAATCCGAGAAACCGCCAAATCTCGTTCGGCAGATAGCCGAGCAGCACGATGAGGAGATAGGGCCAAAGGTCGCCAATGGCCGAGTTCATGCCGCGACCCTCCGGAAGCGGTAGACAAGATACGCCAGCGTGCCGCCGCCAAAACCGGTCCACAACAAATCGAGCTCGACGTGGCTCTCGGTCAGCACCGCACCCAGCACCAAACCGAGCACGAGTGCGAGCTTGTCCATCATCGCCTTGGCGTTGCGGGCGGTTGACGTCAGAAAGGCCATCGGCGTCAGAAACAATAGCGCGCCGGCAAACAGAGGCGGCAAGGAGGCGGCGAGATAGAAGCCGACGAAGCCCATGCAGGTCGCCGTCCCCATAAACCCACACGACAGGCCGTTGCAGAAAGCGATGCGGTGGTCGCGGGGCTGCGCCGGCAACAACCTGAGCAACTCAACCCACATGCTGACGGAGGTGAAATGTGTCGGCAGCAGCAGATCGCGCAGGCGCGTGCCCTGCCCGCGCAATATGGGCAACAAAGCGACCACCATGGGAAACAGCCGCACGCCGGACAGGCTGACCGCGATGGCGATTTCGATCGGCGCAGAGCCGGTACCGAGCGCGGAAATGAGGATGACCTGCGCCGGCCCCGCCCACATCAGCACGGTCGAAAATGCGAGCCACCAGGCGCTCAAGCCGAAATCATGCGCGAGCGCGCCGATGCCGACATAAGTGCCGCCGATCACCGGAAAAAATACGGAGCTAAGCGCGGATCTGATGCCACCGAAAAAGGCGGCGCCAGAGGAATGGTACGGACCGGCGGCGGGCATGAGGACAGACCTGTCCCACAGTGCCTACATGGGCGCAACCGATGCCGATCGCATGCGGCCTCTGCAAAATGCAAAGGCCGGGCACAGGGCCCGGCCTTATGGTCTTGTTGCGCTGCGTCAGCGGCTCAAGCTTTGATCAACGGCACCTTCGGCACCGAGCCGCGCTTGGCCTTGGGCCGCGGCGAGGACCGGCGCTTCTGCTTCGGCCGCACCGCCGGCAGCTTTTCCGGCTTGGGCGTGACCGGCCCGTCGAGGAATTCGAAGCCGAGCTTGTCGCGGCCGTCCTCGTCCTTGGTGACGACGACGCGGACATGGCCGCCGTTCTTCAACTTGCCGAACAACACTTCGTCGGCCAGCGGCTTCTTGATGTGCTCCTGGATCACGCGCGCCATCGGGCGCGCGCCCATCAATTCGTCGTAGCCATTGGCGATCAGCCAGCGTGACGCCTCGTCCGAAAGCTCGATGGTGACGTTGCGGTCGCCGAGTTGCGCCTCAAGCTGGAGTACGAACTTTTCGACCACCTGCGCGATGATCGCCTGCGACAGATGTGCGAAAGTGATCGTGGCATCGAGCCGGTTGCGGAATTCCGGCGTGAACATGCGGCTGATCGCTTCTGTATCGTCGCCTTCGCGCTTGGTGCGCGTGAAGCCGTAAGCGGCCTTGGCCATGTCGGCAGCGCCCGCGTTCGTTGTCATGATCAGGATCACGTTGCGGAAATTGACCTGCTTGCCGTTATGGTCGGTCAACTTGCCGTGGTCCATCACCTGCAGCAATACGTTGAACAGGTCGGGATGCGCCTTCTCGATCTCGTCGAGCAGCAGCACGCAGTGCGGATGCTGGTCGACGCCATCGGTGAGCAAGCCGCCTTGGTCGAAGCCGACATAGCCCGGAGGTGCGCCGATCAGGCGCGACACCGTATGTCGCTCCATGTATTCCGACATATCGAAGCGGATGAGCTCAACGCCGAGCGAGGCTGCCAACTGCTTGGCCACCTCGGTCTTGCCGACGCCGGTCGGACCGGAGAACAGGTAGCAGCCGATCGGCTTTTCCGGTTCGCGAAGTCCTGCGCGCGCGAGCTTGATCGAGGCGGACAGAGATTCGATCGCCTTGTCCTGGCCGTAGACCACTGTCTTGAGTGTTTGCTCGAGATGCTGGAGCACCTCGGCATCGTCCTTGGAAACCGTTTTGGGCGGGATGCGCGCCATCGTCGCGATGGTGGTCTCGATTTCCTTCACCCCGATGGTCTTCTTGCGCCGACTCTCCGGCAGCAGCATTTGCGCCGCACCCAACTCGTCGATCACGTCAATCGCCTTATCCGGCAGCTTGCGGTCGTGGATGTATCGCGACGACAAATCCACCGCCGCTTTGATGGCGTCGTTGGTGTATTTGAGCTTGTGATATTCCTCGAAATACGGCTTCAAGCCCTTGAGGATGTCGATGGCGTCCGCGACCGACGGCTCGTTGACGTCGATCTTCTGGAAGCGGCGCACCAGCGCGCGGTCCTTCTCGAAATACTGGCGGTATTCCTTGTAGGTGGTCGAGCCGATGCAGCGGATCGAGCCCGAGGCGAGCGCTGGCTTAAGCAGGTTCGAGGCATCCATGGCGCCGCCGGACGTGGCGCCGGCGCCGATGACTGTGTGGATCTCGTCGATGAACATGATCGCGCCCGGATAGGCCTCGATCTCCTTGATCACCTGCTTGAGCCGCTCCTCGAAATCGCCCCGATAGCGCGTGCCGGCAAGCAGCGTGCCCATGTCGAGCGCAAACACGGTCGCCCCTTTCAACACGTCGGGCACGTCGCCATGCACGATGCGGCGCGCGAGACCTTCCGCGATCGCGGTCTTGCCGACGCCGGCATCGCCGACGAACAACGGATTGTTCTTCTGCCGGCGGCAGAGCACTTGGATTGTTCTGCTGATTTCGGAGTCGCGGCCGATCAGCGGATCGATTTTGCCGTCTTTCGCCTTCTTGTTGAGGTTGACGCAATAGGCATCGAGTGCGTCGCCTTTCTTCTTGGGCTCGTCGCCCGACTTGGCGTCGGCCTCTTCTTCCACGCCGCGCACCGGGCGCGCCTCGGTCATGCCCGGCCGCTTTGCGATGCCGTGGCTGATGTAGTTGACGGCGTCGTAACGCGTCATGTCCTGCTCTTGCAGGAAATAGGCGGCGTGGCTCTCACGTTCGGCGAAGATTGCCACCAGCACATTGGCGCCCGTGACCTCTTCGCGTCCCGAGGACTGCACGTGGATGACCGCGCGCTGGATGACGCGCTGGAACCCGGCCGTCGGCTTGGAGTCTTCCGCGCCGTCGGTGATCAGGTTTTCCAGTTCGGATTCGAGGTAAGCCACGAGACTGCGCCGCAACTTGTCGAGATCAACGTTGCAGGCACGCATGACCGCCGAGGCGTCGGCATCATCGACCAGCGCCAGCAGCAGATGTTCAAGCGTTGCGTATTCGTGGTGGCGCTCGTTGGCGAGAGCGAGCGCGCGATGCAGAGATTGCTCGAGGCTGCGGGAAAACGTTGGCATTAAAGTCTCGCTTTCATTCTTGTACTTGGACGCCCCCCGCAACTCATTTTTTCTCCATCACGCACTGCAAAGGATGCTGATGTTTTCGCGCAAAGTCCATAACCTGCGTCACTTTGGTTTCAGCCACCTCATAAGTATAGATGCCGCATTCGCCGATGCCATGGTGGTGAACATGCAACATAATTCGCGTCGCGGCTTCGTGATCCTTGCCGAAGAAGCGCTCCAGCACATGCACGACGAACTCCATCGGCGTGTAGTCGTCGTTGAGAATGAGCACCCGGTACATGCTCGGCCGCTTGGTTTGCGGCTTGGTCTTGGTGATGACCGCGGTTCCCGGACCGCCCGGTTCGTTGCGCTTCTTGCGCTCATCGTCGGCCATGCGGGGCGCGGTTCCGCGCCCGGCCGGCGAAAGCCCGGCTCGGGCCCGAAGGATCATCGTGACTAAGGCGTCTGACGTCATGGCATTACAGGCCGAGCAAGACCCCAGGAGTTGGCGAACCACGGTAGGCGAGCCGAGACCCGCCCCACGGCCATCATAAAGACCCCCGCCTGACCATTCCAAGGGAGCATTTTGCCCCGTTTTCGGACACGGCGGTCCAAATCTATGCCGATTCTCGACCGTATCTCGCTAGATAATGCCTGGTTACCCAAGCTCAACCCGGTTGCAGACAATCCGAACCGAATTCTCCCTAAATTCGGCTGGCATTGTCGCCAAATTGGCCTGCTGGCTCACACCCATTCTCAAGAGGCGCACCGGCATACCGTGCTGGCATTACCGCTATGCGGCGCGCCGCCGAGTTCGAGGAAAGGGTGAACCCATGCTGTTGGCCCGCTTTTACAACGACCGCAACGGGGGCGTCGCCCCCATGCTGGCGATCCTGATTGTTCCGCTGCTCGGCGCCGTCGGCGCGGCAGTCGACTATACCCGAGCGAGTGCGGCGCGGACCGCCATGCAGACCTCGCTCAATTCAACCGCCCTCATGCTGTCGAAGACGGCGTCGGCTAAGACACAGGAACAGCTTCAAACAGATGCCACCGAGACGTTTACGGCGCTGTTCAAGGGCGGCGATGTGCAGAACGTTACCGTGACCGCGAGTTATTCCAGCGACGGCGGCTCCAAGGTGACCCTCACCAGCAACGGCACGGTCCCGACGGATTTCCTCAACGTCCTCGGCTTCGGCGCGATCAACATCAACGCTTCGACCACCGCGACCTGGGGCAACTCCCGGGTCCGCGTGGCGCTCGTGCTCGACAATACCGGCTCGATGGCACGCGACGACAAGATGACGGCGTTGAAGGCGGCCTCGCACAATTTGCTCGATCAGCTCAAGAGCGCCGCGCAGGTGCCCGAAGACGTCTACGTCTCGGTTGTTCCGTTCAGCAAGGATGTCAATGTCGGTACCTCCAACGTCGGCGAATCCTGGCTGCGCTGGGACCTATGGGAGGCTGAAAACGGCACCTGCAGCAACACGTACTATCACAATCAAAATTCTTGCGTGTCGCACGGCAAGACATGGACGCCCGCGAGCCACAGCACCTGGAACGGCTGCATTACCGACCGCGACCAAAACTACGACACCACGAACGATGCACCGGTCGCCGGCTCGACGCTCTATCCAACCGAGCAATATTCATCCTGCCCTGCAGAATTGATCGGCTTGAGCAACGACTGGACCGCGCTGTCGAGCAAGATCGACGCCATGCAACCGCAAGGCAACACCAACCAGGCGATCGGTCTGCAGATGGGTTGGCAGTCGCTGACGGCCGCACCTTTCACGATTCCCGAATTCGACCCGAACTACCAGTACAAACAAGTCATCATTCTGTTGAGCGACGGTCTCAACACCGAGGACCGCTGGTACACCAACGCCTCCTCGATCAACGCACGCCAACAGAAGACTTGCGACAACATCAAGGCCGCCGGGATTACGATCTATGCCGTTCAGGTCAACACCGGCGGCGATCCGACCTCGACGCTGCTGCAGAGTTGCGCGAGCAACTCCAGCAAGTTTTTCCTGCTGACCTCTTCGACGCAAATTATCACCACGTTCGACCAGATCGGCACGGCACTTTCCAACTTGCGTCTCGCGATGTAGCGCGCCGCCATGAGCAAACGGCCTGTTAACGACGTCAGTTGCCTGGGCGCGCCGCTTTGGGCGCCCGACGGGCCGCCGTTAATCATGCAAGCCATTGTTTTGTAAGGCGATATGTGGGTTGAACGCTCGAAAGGTTTACAAGCTCACGCGGTATTTCTGCGTACCCATATACCGGAATTTCATCCCGGCGCTTTATGACGGCAGATGCAATTTTGCGCCTAGGGGTAACCCGCCATGTCGACCGCTTGGAAAAAGCTCTTCTGTGCCTTGAGGACCTTCCGGGCAGCGCGCACAGGCAATGTCGCCATCACCTTTGCATTCGCCAGCATCCCCATCATGGGCGCAATCGGCGCCGGTTACGACTACAGTCACGCCAATGCTGTGAAGGCCGCAATGCAGACGGCCCTGGATTCGACTTCACTGATGCTGGCGAAAGAAGCCGCCTCTTTGTCGGCGACCGACTTGAACACCAAAGCCGACGCTTATTTCAAGTCTTTGTTCATCAGGTCGGACGCCACCATCAAATCGGTCAGCGCGACCTACTCGACCACAGACGGTTCGGCGGTGAAAGTCTCGAGTGTCGTCGACGTGCCGACCACGTTCATCAAGATGCTCAATCTTCTTGGCGTTCAGGCGCTCGACAACATCACCCTCAACGACTCGTCCACTTCCAAATGGGGCAATACGCGCCTGCGCGTTGCGCTCGTGCTCGATAATACGGGCTCGATGGCGTACGATGGCAAGATGGACGCGCTCAAGAGCGCGACGAAAAACCTGCTCACGCAATTGCAAGGCGCGGCGTCTCAAAACGGCGATGTTTACGTTTCCATCATTCCCTTTTCCAAGGACGTCAACGTCGGATCGGGCAATTACAACGCAAGCTGGATCGATTGGACGGATTGGAATTCCAGCAACCAGACCTGCTCATATAGCGGCGGCTATGGAGGGTACGGCGGCTATGGAGGCTATGGAGGCTACGGCGGCGGCGGCGGCTATACCTGCACTCCGAACAATCACAACACCTGGAACGGCTGCGTAACGGATCGTGGCGCTTCTTCGGTCCCGGCTCGGGTAATTACGATCAAAACGTCACCGCCCCGAATACGAGCATTACCGCTACGCTCTTTCCGGCCGAGCAATACAGCAACTGCCCGCTTGCCATAAAGGGCTTGAACTACGACTGGACGAGCATGAACAGTCTGGTCGACAACATGTATCCGAACGGCTCGACCAATCAGCCGATCGGACTGGTCTGGGGTTGGCAGTCGCTTGTCGGCGGCGGGCCGCTGACGGCACCGGCGAAAGACTCGAACTACCAGTACCAGGAAGCGATCGTCCTGCTCTCCGACGGCTTGAACACCCAGGACCGCTGGTACGGCAACGGATCAAACACATCGACCGCAGTCGACAATCGCATGTATCAGACCGGCAATGGCTCCGGCACTTGCAAGAACATCAAGGACGCCGGCATCACGATCTACACCGTTCAGGTCAATACCGGCGGCGATCCAACGTCCACGCTGCTGCAGAATTGCGCCAGCTCGTCGGACAAATTTTTTCTGGTGACAAGCTCAAGCGGTATCGTTTCGGCGTTCAACAACATCGGCACCAGCCTGACCAAGCTGCGGGTTGCCCAGTAACGCGAGGGCGGGCGCCGCGACCGCTTTCGGCCGCGGTTGCCGCGAATTTTAGCGAATTCGCCAACCGGGTCTTAACTAGGCCCAACAAGACAAATTCGCACGGCAGCGCCCCGCGCTTAACCAGCTAACATCGGGCATTTGCTGTCGTATCCGCGTGGCCGCGCGGCCAATGTTTACCAGCATCCTTCGTCTTTTCGGCGATGGCCTAAACCCGCCATTTAAGGCCGCGGCTTACGAGTGCGATTGACCGTCAATCGCCAATTTGAGCCGTGATGCAAATCGTCAAGTTCCATAACCGCCGCCTTGTCCGCACCTGCAAGCGCTTCTTGCGCGAGCGGCAAGGCAATGTCGCCATCACATTCGCGATCGCCGTCATTCCATTGCTCGCGTTCATCGGCGCGGCGATCGACTATAGCCGCGCGAATGCAGTCAAGGTCCAGCTGCAAGCCGCGCTCGATTCAACAGCCTTGATGGTGTCGAAGACGGCAGCCACCATGAATGCGACGGACTTGCAGAGCACGGCGGACCAATACTTCCGCGCCCTGTTTACCGATCCGGTACCGACCAACATCAAATTCACCGCCAGCTATTCGAGCGGACAGGGATCGCAAGTGGTCACGACTGCGACGGCCGACGTGCCGACGACGTTTCTGCAGATCATCGGCATCAACAAGATTTCTCTGACCGACTCCGCAACGACGAAATGGGGATCGGCGCGTCTACGGGTCGCGCTGGTGCTCGATAACACCGGCTCGATGTCCTCGAACGGCAAAATGGACGCGCTGAAGACGGCGACCAAGAACCTGCTGTCGCAAATGAAATCCGCGGCAAGCGTGAATGGCGACGTCTACGTTTCGATCATTCCCTTCAGCAAGGACGTCAACGCCGGCAGCTACGCGTCATGGGACAGCTCGATCGACTGGAGCCAGGACTGGACCAACGTGGCGCCGTCGGCGTCGACGAGCAATTCGGTGCCGAGCAGCAGCGTCGGCCCGGGCTCGAGTTGTCCATACAGCAGCTATTCCAACGGACTACTCCTGCGTCACCCAGCCGGCGGATCGAACCAGACCAACTCGATCCCGTCGAGCGGCAGCAACAAGGGATACATCTGCCCGAGCAACAGCTTCGGTTGCTATGACAGCGTGGCTCAAACAACCGACGTAGGCAGCTCATGTTGGGGGTACAGCAACTGTACCTGCACGGGCTGGGGCTGGAGACAAGGTCTGCTCGACGAACGACTTATTCGCACACCTGGTTCGTCGACAAGAGCAAATGGAACGGCTGCATCACCGACCGCGGCGATGCCAACGCGCCAAGTTCACAGAACTACGACCAAAACGCCACAGCGCCGACCTCCGGCGTATCGGCAAGCCAGTTTCCGGCGGAACAGTATGGGTATTGCCCGTTACAAATGAAAGGCCTGAGCTACGACTGGACGGCGATGAACAGCCTGGTCGACAACATGTACCCGAACGGCTCGACCAACCAGCCGATCGGACTGGTCTGGGGCTGGCAATCGCTGGTCGGTGGCGGCCCGCTCACCGCACCGGCCGAGGATTCGAATTACACCTACCAGAAGGTCATCATCCTGCTGTCGGACGGATTGAACACGCAGGACCGCTGGTACGGCAATGGCTACAACACGAGCACACAAGTCGACAGCCGTATGTACGACTCGAATGGTCAAGGCACCTGCAAAAACATCAAGGATGCCGGCATCACAATCTATTCCGTGCAGGTCAATACCGGCGGAGATCCCACATCCACGCTGCTGCGGAATTGCGCCAGCTCGTCAGACAAGTTCTTCCTATTGACGTCGGCGGACCAGATCATCACGACTTTCGAGCTGATCGGGACGAATCTGACCAAACTTCGGCTCGCGCAATAGCGACTTCTTCACCGCCCACGCAAAACAAAAGCCCGGCCAATCGAGCCGGGCTTCGCATTCCCTAACGTATACGCTGTTACGCTACAAAACCACGCGGCGACTTACTTCGCCTTCGGCATAATGCCTTCGAACGGCTTATAGGTCTCTTTCGCGAGATCCGCGTAGAGTTCGCTGAGCTTGGTGGCCTCGGCCACGAAACTCTCATAAGCGGTCTTGGCATACTCGGTCTGCACTTCGATGACCTTGTCGAAGGACTTGACGCCAAAGAGCTTCTCGAGCGCTGCCGAACCTTCTTCGAAAGCCTTTTTCGAATAGTCGGCGACCTCGACGGCGATGGCCTGCGCGCCTTTCGACATCACACCCCACGACTTCATCGCGGAATCCATCCCTTCTTTGCCAACCATCTGAAAATCCTCGAAATTTTTCACCATAGCGATATCCCCTTCCCGGCACGCGCAAAGCGCGCCATTGCTTGTTCCCGGCCCCGGGTTTTCCGGAGCAATGTTAACTATATATTGCACTGCAACAAAAATGTCAAGTAAGTTTTTGCAGTGCAGAAAGTGCTGTAGAATCGTAAGGATTCCCTTAAGAATTTGTAAACTCTCTTCTCCTAGCGTTGTTCTTTGATGCGCCGCGGAATTGCTACAAATCGGCCCAGATGACGGCCTAAGAGCCGCCGAATAACGGGGTTGGGGAGACCGCATGTCGCTTGGTCGAGTTCGAAACCAACGCAGTCGCCGTTGGGGCGCCTTGACTTTGGCAGGCCTGCTGGCCGCCACTCTCGTCACAAACCCTGCCGATGCGCGCTCGCGGCACCGCCGTAGCGCGCCCTATAACCCGCCCTACGCCTCGATCGTGGTCGACGCAAACTCCGGCAAGGTGATGGCGGCTGAAAACGCGGACAGCCGGCGCCATCCCGCTTCGCTGACCAAGATCATGACGCTCTATCTGCTATTCGAGCAGTTGGAGGCCGGCAAGATCAAGATGTCGACCGAAATGCCGGTGTCGGCCCATGCCGCCGCGCAAGCCCCGTCCAAGCTCGGTCTTAAGCCGGGTCAGACCATCGACGTCGGCACCGCCATCCGCGCCATCGTGACAAAATCGGCCAACGACGTTGCGGCAATCGTGGCGGAAGCGCTCGGCAATGGCAGCGAGACAGAGTTTGCCAAAGCGATGACCGCAAAAGCGCGCGCGCTCGGCATGAAGCAATACCGTTTACGTCAATGCCTCAGGCCTGCCCGATGAGCGTCAGATCACAACCGCGCGCGACCAGTCGATTCTCGGACGCGCCATTCAGGACCGTTTCCCGAAATATTTTCATTACTTCTCGACGCGCGAATTCGTTTTCCGCGGCAAGCGGATGCGCAACCATAATCACCTGTTAGGCCGCATCAGCGGCGTGGACGGCATCAAAACGGGCTATATCCGCGAGTCCGGATTTAACATCGTGACTTCCGTGCACCAGGGTGGCCGCAGCCTCGTCGCAGTCGTGTTCGGCGGCCGCTCCGGCTCGGCGCGCGACGCGCGCGTCAGTAGCCTGATCGCCAACAACATCAATGTCGCATCGGTAAAGCGTACCGCACCGAAGGTCGTCGAAGGCTGGATGACGGTCATTGCACGCAAGGATGTCCCAACGCCGCCGGCCAAGCCCAAAATCGAGCCTGTTCAGCAGGCGGCCGACCGAGCGCCAAGCCAACCGCCGAGCCGGTCAAAACGATCGCCGAGGCGCCGAAGACGGCACCGGCCGAAACCAAGGTCGCGGCAGTACCGCCCTTGCCGCCCGTGCCGCCGCCGGAACCCGGCTCGACAGAACCGATCCGCCCCTTATTCGTGAAAACCGTCAAGGTGCAGCCCGGCGTCGAGCAAACAGCATCACTGTCGCCCCTGCCCTCCGATAGCCGCAAGCTGACACCGGCACCGGCGACCGCGAAACCAGCCAAGATCACGATGATCGAAACGGTGCCGGGCAAACAACCACCACCGGCCAAGCCTGTGCCTGTCGCCGAGACCAAGGTCGCGTCCGCCGACAACAGCGTGCCGGTCAAGACCGCGACACCACAGCCTGCGCCCAAACCTGCACCCAAGGCGCACGGCGGCTGGATGATCCAGGTCGGTGCCTTCGACGTCGAGAAAGACGCCAAGGAGCGCCTGACCATCGCGCAAGAAAAGGCCAAGGCCCTGCTCGGCAGCGCCAACCCGTTCACCGAACCGGTCGCCAAGGGCGACAAGACCCTCTACCGCGCCCGCTTTGCGGGGCTTGAACGATCACGAGCGGAAAGTCGCCTGCCATCATCTCAAGCGCAGCGACATTCCGTGCATTATGTTGAGAAACTAAGACCGGCAGACAAACCGGTCCCGATAACGGGGGATAGCGCCGAACAAAAGATCAGGAGCCGCTGAAGGTTAGTTGTGTGAGGAGTACCTCAGCGATGGCGGCGAAGAAGAACGTCCTTAGCTTCATTGATGCGGGCGGCAAGATACGTCGTCCCCCCCTGGTCGGGGTGGAATTTCTTCATCAGCGTGCGGTGCGCGGTGCTGATGGTGTCGGCGTTCGCGCCGGGCTCCAGGCCAAGGATCTGGTAGGCCTCCTGCTCCGACATTTTGCCGCTGGACGCAGCAGCCCTCCCCGCACCCGCGTCACCGTGCGGGTGTTCACGCCAGCCGGAATCCCGGCGGTCAAGATACGCCATCAATAGCGCACGGCTTTCGTCGTCGAACTCGGCCAGAAGCGATACGAGCAATTTGACGTCGAGACGGTCGAGCTCGGCGCCTTGATGGCGGCCGGCCAGAATGCGGCCGTGCATGCCGCCGCTGTCATGGTCAAGCACCATCTCGAGATAGGCCGACCGCACGTGCGAGACGCGTCCGCCGGTCTTGTTCACGCGATCGGCGAAACCGGCCGGTCCGAACGGCATCCAACCGAGAAGGCCGAGCCCGAAAATGCCAAGTGGCACGGCAATCGCGACCTCGCCGCGCAGCCCCAAGAACGCGGCAAGGCCGAGCGCCAACAGGCCACCCGACGCTTTCATGACGCGCGCGCCGATCCTGGGATCGACTTTGGAAACGACGTTGAGCGCCCAAAGCGCGAGCACCAAGACGACAAGACCTAAGAAAATGCGGCATGGCTACTTAAGCTGCGCCAGCAAGAGCCGCGCGCCGCTGTGACGGGTCGACAATTCGGCGAGCGCCTTTCGGCCACCGGCGGCGTAAGCAGCGACCGCGCGCAAGAGCTCGCCGAGTTGGTGAGCCGCGCCGGTGTCGAAGCGGCAATAGGCGCCGTGCGACAGCCGCGCGATTTCCCGATAGGCATTCTCGGCGACGGCGTCGTGGCCTTCCTGAAACATGAACACCGGCACCCCGAGCAGACCAAGCTCCCCGGCGGCGACGCACAGATCGTCGATTTTCTCTTCCATGGCGTCGCCGACGAACACCATCGCCTGCACGCGCTTGCGCGCATTTTCCTGACGGGCGTGGCTCAACACCTTGCCAATCTGCGTGTGGCCGCCGCGGCAGTCGATGCGCGTCATCAGCGTGGCGAGCTTGTCGCTTGCCGCCACCCAGCCCGACGCCCGGCACTCGTTCAGTCCGCGGAAGTAGACGAGCTGGATGTCGAGGCCACCGGAGCGCGCCGCCTCATGGAACATCTCGACCTGCAGCTTGCAGGCCGTGTCCCATGTCGGCTGTCGGCTCATGGTGGCATCGAGCGCAAAGATCAGCCGCCCGCGCTTGTCGGCCGCCGTGGCGGGACCGAGCTCGCGCACACGCGCGAGGAAAGCGTCGATCTCCTTGCGCGGAGACGCCGGCGCCGGCGCCTCGCGCGAGGTGTCCTTGGTGATCTTGCTCATAGCCTGACTCTACAACAATTCGCCGGGCGTCTCGTTAACGGATTGGCGGCTTTTTCGCACATCTAAAAACGCAGATGGCCGGGGCAAGCCCGGCTACGTCAACAAAATGGCGCTTGAGAGTTAGGATCAGCCGATGACGTCGTGGACCTGCAGCGGCTGATCCATGACCGAGTACCATTCGGCGCGGGCGGCGGCGCGGCGTTTGCCGTTTTCCGACAGCGGCAGGTGCAAGCTGTTGAGCAGCGCGATCACTTCCTCGCGCGCGGTGACGTGCGACATGTTCGGCCGCGTGCCGAGCGTTGCCTCATCGAGATCATCGAGCGCGGTCAGCCCGCGCGGGAAGAACTCGCGGTAGACCACGCGCTCGGCGAAACCTTCCACGCAGCGAAAACCCATGCGCTTGGACAATTCGGTGAGCCCCTCGCCGACCAGGCGCTTGTTACGTGAGCCGAGCGCGGACAAGCGGTTGCGCACCACGATCCAGTCGACCAGACGGCCATCGACCAGACGGCGTTGACGGCGCGCTTCGCGCACCATTTCCGCGTAGTGGCTTTCGCCCGTGACGCCGAAGGTGGCCGGATCGAGCGTGGCCAACACGTCGAAATCCAGGAAACTGTCGTTGAGCGGCGTGACCAAAGTATCCGCCAGCGAATGAGCGAGCCGCATCAGATAGGTGTCGTTGCCGGGCGTATCGACGACCACGACATCGTGCGTGTGTTCGATGGAACTGATCGCCTTGGAGAAGTTCGCGAACTCCTGCGCCTCGTTGGCTTCGACCGACACGCCTTCCGCGCGCTCGACGCAGAAATGCGTCGGCAACTCGAGTGGCACACGCGCGCGCTCGGCCCAGCCGCGGCGGTTCTCGACATAGTGCGTGAAGCTCTTCTGGCGGCTGTCGAGGTCGATCGTGGCGACGCGCTGGCCGGCCTTCAGCAACGCGACAGCAATGTGCAGCGCGGTCGTCGACTTTCCCGAGCCGCCTTTCTCGTTTCCGAGCACCACCACATGCGCGGACTGGGTATTTTCCTGGATCGGCTGGACCAACATGAACGCGTCCTTTGCCGGTGATTTTGCAGACAGGAGCGCCTTTTAGTCAAGTTCGACGCAGCTTAACCATTAACTGACGTGGCTCAATTAACCGTGTCCTGCTAAATGCTAGCGCGAATTTGCGACAAGCCGCCGATAAACCCTGCATGACGAAACGTCCCCGTATCCTGCGCACGGTCCCCGCGCTCCGCCGAGCGATCGCGGCCTATTCAGAGGCCGGCGAACGGCTCGCGCTCGTTCCGACCATGGGCGCTCTGCACGCCGGCCATCTTGCGCTGGTGCACGAAGCGCGCCGACGCGCCCGCCGCGTAGCGGTGTCGATCTTCGTCAATCCGACGCAGTTTGCGCCAAACGAAGACTTTTCCAGCTATCCACGGCGCATGGCACGTGACGTGCGCACGCTCGCCGAGGCGAAAGTTGACCTCGTTTGGGCGCCATCGCCGGACATTATGTACCCGGAGGGGTTTGCCACCAGGATCGAGCCGGCCGGCGCCGCCAAGGCCGGGTTGGAGGACAAGTTCCGCCCGCATTTCTTCGGTGGGGTCGCCACCGTGGTGGCTAAGCTGTTCTTGCAGGTCGCGCCCGATTTCGCACTGTTTGGCGAGAAGGACTACCAACAGCTGCGTATGGTCACGCAATTGGCCAAAGATCTGGATTTGCCGCTTAAAATCGTGCCCGTACCGACGGTGCGCGAGAAGGATGGCCTCGCGCTCTCATCCCGCAATGCGTATTTGTCGCCGCAGCAGCGCGCGATCGCCCCCACGCTTCACCGCGTCCTCAAGGCAAGCGCCACCCGCATCAGGAAGGGCGAGGCCGTTGAAAAGGTGCTCGACGGCGGTCGCGCCGAGATCACAGGCGCCGGATTCGCGATCGACTACCTGGAAGCGAGGCACGCCTTCACACTGGAGCCCACAGCCTCGCGCAAGAACGGTCCGATCCGCTTGTTGGTCGCCGCGAAGATCGGCAAGACACGGCTGATCGACAATATGGCCGTGTAACCCGCGCCGTTATCCGGCGATGGCGCAGCTACCCCCGCCGATCCCCGAACCGCTAGCGCTGGGCGATGCCCGGCTGCAGGTTCTTGGCCTCCGCGATATCCGTCTCGGCGCCCGCGGCATCGCCCTTGTTACGCTTGGCCAGGCCGCGGTTGTAGTAGGCCTCGGCGTATTTCGGATTGAGCTTGATCGCCGCGTCATAGTCGGCGATAGCGTGCTCGAAATCTCGCTTGGCAGAATAGGCATTGCCGCGGTTGTTGTAGGCGGCCCAGTTTCTGGAATCGACTTTGATCGCCGCGTCGTGATCGGCGATCGCCTTGTCGAACTCCTTTTTGATCTCGTATTCGACGCCGCGGTTAGTATAGAGCAGCGATAGCGTGCGCTTGAACTTCTTGTTGCTGTACTTCTTGGACTCAATTGCACTTGTGCACGCTTGGATCGCCGAATCACCCGAGGCGGTCTTGCACATTTCACGGTCGTCCGCTCTCGCGGAGCCGCACCAAGCCGACGCCATCACACATACGCTTACGATGACGCAGGCCACCCACCATGGCCTTGGTCGCATGTCGTCCCCCACTCCCAGATCGACACGAAGCTTAGGCTAGCACCGAAGCGGGACCACGTCACGCAGGTTGTCACAAGAGCCCCAGCGCCTGCAATTCGCGGCGCATTTTTTCAGGCATTCGCGCGGCACCCGGAGCGGCACGGGCGAGATCGCGTGGTGCGTCCTTGGTCTCTAAATACCGCCAGCCCTGGAAGGCCGCGCGCGGGCGCGGCTCGACCAGCACGAGCTTGCCGTCGAGCACGACCTGGCAGCGCTTGATACCGTCCTTGCCGGTGGTCGGCCGGATGTCGAGGATACGCTCACGACAGGCGATCTGGCCACGAATGACCCAATAGAGCGATCCGCCGTCTTTGAGGTCATCGGCACGTTTGGGAAACATACGGGTGGTGTGGATGTGCTCCGGCTTCTGACGGCGCTTCTTTTTCTCTTTCAGCTTTTGCTTGATCCAGTCTTCCAGGTCGGCGACGAAATCACAGCCGACGCAAAGCTTGATGAGATGAAGCGGCATTTAGGAAACGTCCGACGCTTGCAATTCGATCACGATGAGTTTGGCGTCTTCGGCAACCTGCGCATTTTGTGCGACGGCAATTTCCACAACGACGCCATCGAAGGGGGCGACCATGGTGTGCTCCATTTTCATGGCCTCAAGAATGGCAAGCCGCTGCCCGCGCACGACCTTCGCGCCCTCCTCGACCAGAATGTCGAGCACCTTGCCATGCATCGGCGCACGTACAACCCCGCCACGCCCCTGATCCCCAGCCTCGTTGAGCCCAAGATCGCGCAATGCGACTTTGGTCTGGCGGCAGTGGCGCAGCACATAGACCGCATCACCCTCGACCAGCACGGTCGCATCCGCCGCACGCTCGGCACCGCCGACACTTACCAGAGGTCCCCGCGCGCCATAGGTAATTTCGGCTGTCACGCTTTCGCCATCGGCGACCACCGGCAGTGCCAGCCGGCGGCTGCCGGATAACTGAAAACCGTCAGTTGCCTCCCAGGGCGAAGGCGGGGCGTCCGCATCGCGTTCGTGCAAAGTCGCAATGCGCGCATTTTCGCGCGCGAGCAATTCCTGCGCGCCCATGGCGACGGCTGCACGATCGAGCGGTTGGGGCGTCGCGCCCAGATCGGCAAGATGAGCATCAATATAACCGGTGTCGAACTTGCCGAGGCGAAAGGCGTCCGCCCGCACCAGCGCCGCCAAAAAAGCGAGATTGGTGCGCGGGCCGGCGATCGCACAATTGTCGAGTGCGGTGGCAAGGCGGTCGAGCGCCTCTTCTCGCGTCTGGCCATGCGCGATCAGCTTGGCAAGCATAGGATCGTAAAACGGCGTCACCTCGCTACCGCGCTCGACGCCGGCATCGACACGCAAGCCATCACCTTCGGGAAGCTGGAAGAAGATCAGCTTGCCGGTCGACGGCAGAAAGCCACGTTCCGGATCTTCTGCGTAAAGCCGCGCTTCGACTGCGTGGCCATCGAAGCGCACCTGGTCCTGTTTCAGCGGCAGCGGCTCGCCGGCGGCGATGCGAAATTGCCACTCGACCAGGTCGAGGCCCGTAATAGCCTCGGTGACCGGGTGCTCGACCTGCAATCGCGTATTCATCTCCATGAACCAGAAGCTGTCGGCTTTGAGCCCGCCTTCGCCGTCGGCGATGAATTCGACGGTACCCACACCGCTATAGCCGACCGCCTTGGCAACTGAGACCGCGACGTCACCCATGCGCGCGCGCAAGTCCGCGGTCATGCCGGGCGCAGGCGCTTCCTCAACCACTTTTTGGTGGCGGCGCTGCAACGAGCAGTCGCGCTCTCCAAGATGGATCGCATGTCCGCCGCCATCGGCGACAATCTGCACTTCGATGTGGCGCGGGTTGGTGACGTATTTCTCCAGCAGAACGCGGGAATCGCCAAAAGCGTTCTGTGCCTCGCGCCGGCAGGATTCGAGCGCGGTCTCGAATTCGGCATGTTTGTCGACGCGGCGCATGCCTTTGCCGCCGCCGCCGGCAATCGCCTTGATCAGGAGCGGATAGCCGAGCTCGTAGGCTTTCTGTTTGAGGAATGCAGGCTCCTGCCGCTCGCCATGATATCCCGGCACCACCGGAACGCCTGCCCCCGCCATCAGCGCCTTGGCGCGATCCTTCAAGCCCATGATGCGGATCGCGTCGGCCGGCGGACCGACGAACACAATCCCCGCATCGTGGCAGGCCTCGGCGAAAGCGGTGCTTTCGGAGAGAAATCCGTATCCGGGATGGATGCAGTCGGCACCGGCGGTCTTAGCGGCGGCGATCAGGCGATCAATCGACAGATAGCTTTCGGACGCCGGCGCCGGGCCGATGTCATGCGCCTCGTCGCACGCCCGTACGTGCGGCGCCTTCGCATCGGCTGCCGAATAGACCGCGATCGTCCGCAGGCCCATGCGTTTGGCCGTGCGCGCGATGCGGCAGGCGATCTCGCCGCGATTGGCGATGAGGACGGATTTGAACATTAGGTGCCCGGACCAGTCCCGTCGATCTTACCGCGGAGACGGCGGAGCGGCTTGCGTTTGCTGGCCGTTCGCCGGGCCCAACTGCAGCGGCGCGCTGCCTGAGGCCGGTTTGGCCGGAGGCCTCGACGGTGGCGTCGCAGGCACCTGCGCGGCGACGCCAGCTTTCTTATGCGGTAGCTTTTGTGCGGATTTTTCTTCCGGCTTTTGGACCGGGTTTGGTGTCGCAGCGTCTGAGCGCTTCGGAGGTGGCTCGGCGTTCATGATGCTGACAGCGGGGATCGAATCCGCCGACGGGTAGTCCCATGTTTCACCAGGCTTGATTGGCGCAACCGGCGCCGAGCCGACCACGGCCGGCGCAGCACTCGGGACCGCCGAAACAGCCGGCTGCGACGGTTTGGCTTGCGCTGGCGCCGTCCAGTTCGCGGCGTAGCGCGAGACGTATTGGTCGAACACCTGCGCCTTGAGGTTGGCTTTCAGCGCACTGGCGTCGTCGATGAAGGAAAAGGCGGCACATTTCTCGGCCGTGCAGCCGTCGCGCGTGGCTAAGACATGGGCAGCGACGCCAAAGCGGTCTAATTCGACCGCGCGCCGCGAGGACGCCAGCGCTGCTTTGACCACCGCGTCGTCATGGTCAGCCTCGGCAAGGAGCGTAAGGCGCGCCGCCATATAGGCCGTCGCGGCCGCCGTACTCTGTGCGCTGGCGAACACGACTTTTTCGCACGAATTTTCGACAGTTTCGCCAGCGCCGGCATCGAGACAGGCTAACGGAGACCCGGTCAAAAGCGCACTTCGGGTCAAGGCCACCTCGCGCGCGAGCAGCGCGTCACGCGCCGTCGCCCGTTCGTTGAGTGCGAGACGCTCAACCACCGCAAACACGACCAAAACGCCGAAGACGAGGCTCGCAAGCGGCAACAGCAGACGCGACCGTCCGCGCTGCCAGGCGATGACCGCGAATACCACGAACAACGCTGCGAGCGCGCCGGCTGCCGGGGCCGGCAGCACCAGCGGTGCGGAAAAGAACCCGTTCAACGCGCCTTGCGTATCGAGCATGATCGCTCGCTCATGTGCCACCCGCCGATTTGAAGCTGGGGGCGATGTCGCCAGCCGCCGCAAAGGCGCCCTTGGCCTCAATAGACGTCATGGCCACAGTGGTGCACAGGTTCGTCACGCCGCCGCCGCTTGCCGCAGCCAACAGCACGGCGGCGGCTTGAGTGTCGTTCGGAACCTCGGCAATAGACATGAAATCGTATTCGCCGAAAGTGAGATAGTAGCCGATAAGCTTGCCACCCGCTTTCGCCAGCAGACGGGCAACAGCATCGGCACGGTCCTCCGGTTTGATGATCATGCCCTTGACCGCGTCGCGGGTGTAGCGGCCCTGCGTAATATAGATCGGCATACGTCCTCCATGGCGGCTATGGCCGCGTCACGAGTCCATCATAGCCGAAGGCAGCAACGAAATCGCGGCGGCGCTCTTTTAGCCATGCGCAGCCTCGTTCCGAAAGCCGTGAGACCCACAAATTTAGGGGATCGCGCAAAAATCAGGCGCGGTCGAGCTGGCTTTCCTTGGCCACCCGCTCGAAGGCCTCGCCGGAACTCTTGATCCTGTACTGGTAGTCGTCACCTTCCGACGGCAGCAGCTTGATCACCGTATAGCTACCGGTGGCGGCCGCGCGGCCAAAGCTGGGGGACGTGTAATAGACCGTCTCTCCGACCTGATACTTATGCAAACGCACAGGCACCGGCGGAGCCGTCGGCTGGACCGGCGGACTTGCGGTCCGGATCATCTTGGCCGACGTCTGATGAGCGGCAGCCGACACGCGCGCAGACGCCGTTGCCCGCGCCGCTGACTTGCCAGACTTGCTGACGGTGCGGCGGGCCGATTTCGGCGCCTTTTTTGGCGTTGCACGGGCGCTTTTGGTCGACTTTTTGGTCGTCCGCCGGGCGCTTTTGGTCGACCGGCGGGCAGATTTTGCTGAATGTGTACTCATTCAATCAATATAGCAGCTTATTTTGGCTTGGGGGCGAAGAATTTAGGGTCAAATATACCGTATTTTCAAATAGTTAACATCAAACGCCAGGGTCCCGGGCGCTGCGGCAGGACATGCGCCCTAAAACCGCCACTGCAACCGCCAAGGCTCACCTGGCACGGGAACCGCAGCGGCCGAACGGCGTTGCGGTCGGTACAGGGGTGGAAGGTCAACATGCGAACTCTTGCTCGGCATCATTCTCGGCGCCGCGCTGACGGTCGGCGGCGCTTATCTCTACGATACCCACCAGCGGACCGCCGCCTTGGGCGTGTCGGAAACCGCCGGGCGGCCATTGGTCAATTGGGACGTGGTCGCCGTCAAATTGAACCACCTCACCGCGCGCGCGCGCGAGGAGTGGAAACGGCTCGCCAGTTCGTCGTAGCGGCTCGACTTGTCGCCGTTTGGCGCGCGTTCAGCGTTCTTTCAGCCGTTGGGACGCCGCCTGCCCGCCGACGTCCTCGCGCATTCCGACACGCAACGCGTTTACGATTGACCGGCGATCCATGCGGGTGCCGTCATCGCCTTCGATCAGCAGCGGAACCCGGTCCTCGCGCTCGACATGACGCGCCCAGGACAGCGCTTCGTCGAGATTTGTGAATTCCTTGAACAGCAACTTGTCCTTGGTCATCGGGGTGACATCCTGCGACCCCCTGGGGCCGCTATACACGCGATAACGCATTGTCGGTCCTCCACAGTTCGACTTCAGCACCGGTTATTTAGCTGAAAATGCGGCAGCCGCTTTGCGGTTCCCGCCCAATTCCAATGTCGGAGAGCCGTGATATCGTGCCGCGGCGGAGGGACCCCATGAAGGCGGCTTATTACGAGCGCAATGGCGCAGCGCGCGACGTCTTGCGCGTCAGTGAGGTCGACAGGCCGCAGGCGGCACCCGGCGAGGTGCTGGTCAAGCTCGCCACCTCCGGCGTCAATCCCTCCGATGTGAAATCCCGCCAGGGTGGGACCCGCAAGATTGCCTGGCCGCGTGTCATTCCACAAAGCGATGGCGCCGGCGTGATCGAGCAGGTCGGCGACGGCGTTGCCGCCGCGCGCATCGGCGAACGCGTCTGGATCTGGAACGGCCAGTGGAAACGCCCGTTCGGCACCGCGGCCGAATACATCGCCCTGCCAGAGGCGCAGGCGGTGATGCTGCCGGACAATACGAGCTTCGAAGCCGCCGCCTGCCTCGGTATCCCGGCCATGACCGCCTACCAAGCGGTCTCGCTCGTTCCGACGGGGAAAGGCACCGCCCTTCTGGTCTCCGGCGGCGCCGGGGCGGTCAGCCAATATGCCATCCAGTTCGCCAAAATGGCGGGGGCGACCGTGATCACGACCGTGTCGTCGGACCTGAAAGCCAATATTGCACGCGAAGCCGGCGCCGATCACACCATCGACTACAAGCGCGAAAACGTCGGCGAGCGCGTCAAGGAGTTGACCGGAAATCGCGGCGTCGACGCAATCATTGAGCTCGATCTCGCGGCCAATGCCAAGCTTATCCCAGACGTGTTGCGGCATAAAGGCTCAGTCATCGTCTACGGAACCAGTGGCGACGCTACTCTGCCGGCTTTCTTCTGTCTCACCCAGTCGATCCGGGTGCAATTTTTTCTGGTCTATGAACTCGATACGATCGGACGCACGCAGGCCGTCGGCGCCATCAATGGCGCGCTCGCGCGCGACGCGCTGATGAACCGGCTGGCGCCGAAGACTTTTCCTCTGAGCGAGATTGCCGCCGCCCATGAGGCGGTGGAAGCCGGCACCATCGGCAATATCATCGTGACGATGTGAGCAGGCAAACGTGAGCGCGACCTCGCAGCGTTACGGCTGGTATCTGGCAGTCCTGCAGCTGTTCTTTGCGCTGTGCTGGACCGTCTATGTCATCTATTTGCCGAAACTGGCGGCGAGCGCCGGCCTCGCCCCAAAGGCCGTCATTCTCATCCTGCTGCTCGATCAGGCTATCTTTACCGTCTGCGATTTCGCGACCGGCATCGCCGCCGACAAGGTGACGCGCGTGCTTGGCCGCCTCGGCCTGTGGGTGGTGGCGGCCACGGCGCTGTCCTGCGCCGCATTCTTGGTCATGCCACTGATCGCCACGCTGGGAGCACCGGCATTGTTGGCGGCCATCGTGCTCTGGACCGTCACCTCCTCGGCGTTGCGCGCGCCGCCACTGATGCTGCTCGGTAAATATGCCCGCAAACCGGCTATCCCTTTTCTGTCGGCGCTGGCCTTGTTGGGCACCGGCATTGCCGCTGCCGTCGGTCCGTATCTTTCGACGACCTTGCGCGACATCGACCCGCGCATTCCCTTTGCGTTAGCCAGCATCGTGCTCATGCTGGTCACCCTCGGCATGATCGGCGCCGAGCGCCGGTTAGCGGCGGAAGGCAAGCCGTCGCCCGTTTCGCAGCCGGTGCGCGCCTTCGGCACCATGACCAGGCCCGCAATCCTGTTCGCCCTCGCGATGATTGCGCTCGCGCTCGGTTACCAGATCCATTTCGCGATCGAGAGCAAACCGCTGTTTCTGCGCTTCACTCATGCGGACCAGTTGCAATGGCTGATGCCGGTGTTCTGGATCGGCTTCAACATTTCGATGTTCCCGGCCGGACTCATCACCAACCGGCTCGGCGGCTACAAGGTGATGGGCGGTGCCGCCTTGATCGGTGCGCTGGCCATTCTGGCGGCGCATCTCGCGCAAGGGCTCGAGCAAATGGTGGTCGCGCAGTTCGCGGCGGGTGCCGCCTGGGGCGCCATCCTGATGAGCGCCTTCACATTGGCATTTGCGATCGGCGAAAACGGGGGCGAAGGCCGCATGTCGGGCCTGCTGTATTCGACGCTGGCACTGGCCACGCTTTTGCGCATGGCCACGGTCGCCACCGGCTTCAATGCCGACCCTACGCTCAAGGCCGTGCTGAGCTGGGTGCCGACCTTGTGCTGGACCGTCGCGGGACTGGCCTTGCTCTATCAGGCCGGCCTGCATGTGAAACGTTGGATGACCAGCTAGCGCGATGGCGGGCCCGATCGAAATCGCGATCCGCGTGAAGACGATCGGGCAACTGTTCAATTCTTTCGACCCGTCTCCGTTTCGCGAAAAAGATCTGGACGACGGCGTGGAAGAATTTCTGTTCGGCTGGGTGCGCGAATTGCCACCGGCCGCACCGTTCCGCATCGTCGTGCACTTGCCGGCGGAAGAAGCCACAAAGCCCGAGGCTGGCGAAATTGGTGCCGCGTTCGCGCATTACTTCCGCTATCGCGCACAGGTCGGCGCGCGCGAATTGCGGGAGCTGTTTCGCATCGGCTGGCGCTCGCTTCTCATCGGAGTGGTTGTTCTTGTCGTTTGCCTTATCGCAAGCCAGATCGCAGCCAAGACAATCTCGAACATCACGGTCGCACGCGTGGTCGAGGAAAGCCTGATCATCGTTGGCTGGGTGGCGAATTGGCGCCCGATCGAGATCTATCTCTACGACTGGTGGCCGATCGTGCGGCGCATCAGGCTCTATCGGCGCATCGCCGCCGCCCATGTGCGGGTCAGGTCGCCCTAACGTGCGACCGTAGCATCCTTGAAACCGGCGGCGTCGAGTGCGCGCCGCACGAGACCGGATGCCTTCGCTTCCTCGAGCCAGCCGGTGACGAGTTTCAACGCTGCCGGCCGGTTTTTCGGCACGGCAATTCCGATCCCGGTCTGCTGGAAATTGCCCGGCAGGACGCGCGCGCCCGGAAGCTTGGGCAAAAGACCGGCGAGCGAGTCATGAGTGAGCGCGAAGGCGTCGCCGTCCCCTTTGCGCGCCCGCTCGACCATGAGATCGACGCCGGCGACTTCGTCGAATTCGGCCAGAGGCGCGGTGCGGTGCGCGCTGCGGCCAGTCGTGGTGTTGGCAATGGCGACGATACGCACGCCTTTTCGGTTGACCTCGTCGATGGTTTGGATGGCCGAGCCGGCCGGCACCAGATACGTGCTCTCGATGGTGAAATAGGACGGGCCGAAATCAACTTTTTCCGCGCGCGCGGCATCGTGCGGCATGAAAGCGACGTCACACGTGCCATTCGTCACCGCATCGGTGACCTGGCCGGAATTATCGAAGACCTGTAAGGCCAGCGGCAGGTTCAGCGCCGCGGCGAAAGCGTGCAGGAGGTCGACGGTGACGCCGCGCGCGGCACCGCTGCCGTCCTTGACGGCGAAGAAGGTGGAAGCGGCCGGCGCGGTGACGATACCGCCGCGCAGTTGGCCGGTCGGTGCGAGTTGCTTGAGATCGTCGGGACTTGTCATGGTGCCTTGCGTCTCACACGGCCGCGCTTGCACGCGGCTTCCCTTATTGCTTCCTCGGCTTGAAGTCCTGATCGGGAAAAGCCCCCGGTATCGGCCGCCGCATCACAAGAAAGCCGTTGCCTGTCGCCTGATGGCAGGCATTGCAGGCTGCCGTGAGCCGATCGTAACCGGCGGCAAAGGCCTTGGCGTCCTTGGCATCGACGGCTTTTTCCAAAACGGCAATGTGGCTGACGATCACGTCGTCCAGCATCTTGGCAAACGGCATGCTCTTGAAGGTCGGAAACAGGTCTTCGAGGTCGGACATGACCTCCTTGATCTCTGCGAGATTATAGGCAGCGAGCGGCCAATTGCCGGCTTCGCCGGCGTACCAGAGCTTGGTGTGCTCGGCCTAAATCACGTTCATGAATTGCTCGATGCCGGGAATGTAAGATTTCTGCGCGACTGGCGACGGCGTCGGAGCCGCCTCATGCGCGCCTGTCGGGTGCGCGGTCGGCGCGTGAGGCTGACCGGCCTCATGCGCGCTCGGCGGATGCGGCGGCACCGGTGGGACCGGCCGGTGCGCTTCGCCCGGATGCGGCGGCGCAGGCGCCGATTCATGAGACCCGGGCGGATGGGAAACAGGTGCTTGAGCGGCGGCGGCAACCGGCAGCACGGCGGCGAATGCCACGGCAATCATTCGGCGATGCATCAGCGGTCCTTATGGTCTTATTTGACCGCTACCGTCGTGCGCGGCCCGACACCTGTCAATGCCGCGGCCTCTCGCATGGACAGGTGCATCCGTAATTTACAAAGGTCCGGCCGCTCAGAACTTTTCCACCCACGGACGAAGTTCAACCTCGTGCGTCCAGGCGCTGCGCGGCTGTTGCAGAATATGCAGATAGGTCTCGGCGATCGCATCCGGGTCAAGCAGCGCATCCGGCGCGTCCGCGGCAACCGGCCGGCGCGCGCTGCGGATGCCACCATCAATCACAAAATGCGCCACGTGAATGCCTTGCGGTGACAATTCGCGCGCCATGCTTTGCGCCAACCCGCGCAGCGCGAACTTGCCCATGGCAAACGGCGCCGATTGCGCGTAGCCCTTTACGCTCGCTGACGCGCCGGTAAACAGCACCGCGCCGCGTTTTTTTGGCAGCATGCGTTTGACCGCAGCCTGCGCCACTAAAAAGCCGGCAAAGGCGGAGGTGATGATCGATTTCTGTACTTCGCCCGGATCGAGCTCGACGATGGGTCCACGCGTGCGGTAGCTCGCGTTATAGACGACGACATCGGGCGCGCCGTCGCTGTCGAGCGCCGCGAACAGCCTGTCGACGTCCCCGCGCTCGCTCGCGTCGCAGGCATAGGCCGTCGCCTTTGTCTCTTGCACGAGCGCGGCGAGGTCCTCGGTCGAACGGGAGGCAAGCGCGATGCTCATGCCGGATTTGGCAAACAGACGGGCGATCGAGGCGGACAGGCCGGAGCCCGCGCCGACGATGAGGGCGGAACGGTAGGTCTCAGCCATGCGCTTGCTCCTTCACGCTGTCGCCCGCTTGTCCGGGCGCTAATCCGTCTTGCACTCGCCGATGCGGCGGGCATCGATCTTTTTGTCGGCTGTCAGGCGAAACGTTCCCAGCCGCAGCGAGGCCTTGATGGCGCCGCTGTAGTGCTGCGGCGTGTGAATGGTGAAATTGGCGCCCATGTTCACCGCAAAACCTCTGGTCCCGCATTGCATTCGGAACGCAAGATCGTCGCCGGTGCGGTTCAATTCAAGCACCTCGCAGTTCTGCCGGATGACTTGATCGAACACGATCGCCTTCGACGGCTGCTTGGCCTCCTCCGCAGTCATGCAGCGCGTACTGGTTTCGACTTTCGCCGGCTTGTCGTTTTCGCTGCCGATTTCGGTTTCCTGCCAGAGGCCGGGCTGGAGTTGGGTTTCGGCGCGGGCTCCCGTTGCGGCAAGAATACATGCGACGAACAGCACAAAGACAGTCGAAGGCGGACTTGAGCGTGGCGATTGCTTGTCACGTTGCGGCGTCACGGCAAATTTCACATCCTGAATACGCCGAACCGCGTCCCCCGTACCGGCGCGTTGAGCGTGGCGGATAGAGCAAGCGCCAGTACACGGCGCGTTTCCGAGGGCGCGATGATGCCATCGTCCCACAGCCGCGCGGTGGCGTAATAGGGATTGCCCTCGTCGTCGTACTGGTCGCGGATCGGCGCCTTGAATTCCTCTTCCTCGACCTCGGACCAGGTGCCGCCGGAGGCTTCGATATTGTCGCGCTTGACGGTCGCCAGCACCGAGGCCGCCTGCTCACCGCCCATGACCGAGATGCGCGCGTTCGGCCAAGTGAACAGGAAACGCGGAGAATAGGCGCGTCCGCACATGCCGTAGTTGCCGGCGCCGTAAGAGCCGCCGACAATCACGGTGATCTTCGGAACGTTAGCGCAGGCAACCGCCGTCACCATCTTGGCGCCGTCCTTGGCGATGCCGCCGGCTTCGTAGTCGCGGCCGACCATGAAGCCGACAATGTTCTGCAAGAATAATAGCGGAATGCGGCGCTGGCAGCACAGCTCGATGAAGTGCGCACCTTTCAGCGCGCTTTCCGAAAACAGGATGCCGTTGTTGCCGAGAATGCCGACCGGCATGCCGTGAATGTGGGCGAAGCCGGTGACGAGCGTCGTGCCGTAGAGCGCCTTGAACTCGTCGAACGCGGAAGCGTCGACCAGGCGCGCGATCACTTCGCGGATGTCGTATTGCTTCTTCAGGTCGACCGGCACCACGGCGTCGAGCTCGGCCGGGTCGAGCGCCGGATCGCGCGGCGCGAGCAGCGGGATGTCGACCGATTTTCTCGTATTGAGATTGGCGACGATGCGGCGCGCGATGCTCAAGGCGTGATGGTCGTCCTGCGCCAGATGGTCGGCGACGCCGGACTTGCGCGCATGCACGTCGGCGCCGCCCAGATCCTCCGCGCTCACCACTTCACCGGTCGCCGCCTTCACCAGCGGCGGGCCGCCGAGGAAAATCGTGCCCTGGTTCTTCACGATCACGCATTCATCCGACATCGCCGGCACGTAGGCGCCGCCGGCGGTGCAGGATCCCATCACCACGGCAATCTGCGGGATACGCAAGGCCGACATCCTGGCCTGATTGTAAAAGATGCGACCGAAATGCTCGCGGTCGGGAAACACTTCCGTCTGGTGCGGCAGGTTGGCGCCGCCGGAGTCGACGAGATAAATGCACGGCAGCCGGTTCTGTTGCGCAATCTCCTGCGCGCGCAGATGCTTTTTCACCGTCATCGGAAAATAGGTGCCGCCCTTGATGGTGGAGTCGTTGCAAACGACCATGCATTCGCGGCCCTCGACGCGGCCGATGCCGGTGATCAGCCCGGCGCCGTGGATGGCGTCGTCGTACATGCGCGTTGGCGGCGAGCGGCGACAGTTCGAGGAAGGGCGAGCCGGGGTCGACCAGGTTCATCACCCGGTCGCGAGGCAGCAATTTGCCGCGCGCGACGTGACGCTCACGCGCCTTCTCCGATCCGCCGGCCGCGGCTTCGGCGCGGCGCGCCTTCAGTTCCTCGACCAGCGCACGCATACGCTCGGCATTGGCGCGGAACTCGACGGTGCCTTGATCGATCGACGAGGCGAGAATCGCCACCCCACCCTCCTTTTTCCGACCAACGTGCCTTGCCGCCGCGACGAAGGCAATGGTGGCAACCCAGGCCATAATCGGCGAGGAACCCGACCTGCGGTTCAAGCGTTTTAATTTTAGACGTTCAAATACGCGTCATGAGATGAAAAACGCGAGAAGGGACGATGAAGGCAGTACGTTCGCTGACGATAGCGACCGCCACCCTCCTAGGCACGGCCGGGATGGCTTCGGCGCAAACTTTGCAAAATATCAAGCCCGAGCGCGCGCCGGCAGCGCAGCAAAACGCGCCGGCTGAGAAGATAGCGCCGCCAATGAAATCCGGAGCGCACAATCTGCCGGAAACAACCGGCGAGCGCGAACAGCCACTTGAACTCGGCGTCGGCGCCAATACTCAGCTGAAAGGATTCCCCGGCGCGTCATTCGAGCACGGGAACAATTCGAATCCCGAAACGTTGAAGTGACGATCATCTTCGCAACACATAAGGGGACTCTATGAACAAAGAACGCATCGAAGGCAATATCGACCAGGCAAAAGGCAAGGCCAAGGAAACCATCGGCAAGGCGACCGGTAATGCGCAGCTGCAAGGCGAAGGCAAAGCCGACCAACTCGCCGGCAAGGCCAAGAGCGCCGTGGGCGCCGCCAAGGATGCCGTGAAGGACGCGGCCGATACGGTCAAAGACTCGGTCGACTAACTCGGTCGACTAGTTCGAACCGGCGGACCACAAAGAAGCCCGGCGCATCTGCCGGGCTTCTCTCGTCTTGGTCGCTTCACGCGTCTCGCGGCGGCGTATAGGCTTCCCGGAAAATCAAGGGAGGCTCCCGTGGACGCATCACTCGCCAACTACAAGGATCTCAAGCTCACGCTCGACGGCATGGTGCCGCCGGGCAACGGCTTTCACCGCAACGTTCTGCTGGAGACGCTCTATGCCTCGTTGCCACGCGATCCGCAGGTGAAGGTGCAGATCTATAACGCCGAGATCGTCCCGGGCGGCTTCACCAACTGGCATTGTCATAATGGCGCGACGTTTTTCGTCGCGTTACAGGGCGAGTTCGAGGCGCATTTTCAGGAGGGCGTGCTGGTCAAGGCCAAGGCCGGCGACTGCTATTCCGAGCCGATCGCCAAATTCCACCGCGGGCACAATCCGCACCCCGAGCTGCCCTATCTCTGCGTCGCCGTCTGCCTCACCGCGCCCGACCGCGAGCACGTGACGAACTCCGTCGCGCGACCGTGGTAGCCGATCAGGGGCAAGGTGGTTGGCCGTCATTCGCGGACAAATGCGCCACGGCGGGCAACATGCCGCATTCATGCGCACTTGCATTGAAAGATCGAGCTTCCGATCACGATTTTGCGTTTGGATGACACCGCCAATATGCTTTCATTTGGCGCTTGAGAGTGGCCGGCTCTCTCGCGGAGGGGTGAACCGCGCCAATGTCACACCGCACCGAAGTCAGTGCCGGCATATTGGCTTTTCGCCGCAGACGCGGCCTGGAGCTGTTGCTCGCCCATCCGGGCGGTCCCTATTGGCGGCACAAGGACGCCGGCGCCTGGTCGATCCCCAAAGGCATCGTGGAATCCGGCAATCTGCTCGCCTGCGCCAAACGTGAATTCAACGAAGAGACCGGGCTGGTCGCGGCCGGCGAGTTCGTCGCGCTCAAACCGATCCGGCAGAAGAGCGGGAAGACGGTGCACGCTTTCGCGCTGGAGGGCGATTTCGACCTCTCCGGCTTCTCCAGCAACACATTCGAGATGGAATGGCCGCCGCGTTCCGGCAAGCGTCAGAATTTTCCGGAAGTGGACCGCGTCGCCTATTTCAAGCTGGCGACGGCGCGGCGCAAGATTTTGCCGGCGCAGCGGGCCTTCATCGACGAGCTGGTGCAGATTTTGCGCGGGAAACCGCCAACCCAACCTTGATTGGGTCGGGTTGGCGGTACGCTTCCTCCCGCTATCGACTACGCTCTGACTTCCTGACGCTGGAACGCAACATACCCACCGACGAACAGCACGATGCTCGCGGCAATCAGCCCGACGATCTGCGGCCAGGCGACCAGCACGCTCTGGCCCAACGGCAGTGGCGAGCCCATCACTGCCCCCTGCAATTGGCTCAAATAGACCGGACCCAATGTGCGCGTGGTCGGATGCAACAGCGCCAGTACCGTTTCGCCGTACAGTGTGGACGGCGACAGCCGCGACAGCATCTGCGCCGTGATGACGAGCGTGGCCTGGTCTTCCGCCGGCACGAAGGCTTCGGCGATCGCGGGCGCGAGCGCCGGCCAAATGACGGTGAGAAACAGCCAGACGCCGAGCGTCACCAAAGCGGCCGTGGCGGGAGAGCGGAACACCACCGAGAACAAGATCGCGAGCGCAAGCCAGACTCCGGCATAGGCGACGGTCACGCCGAGGAAAATGAGCGCGCGGCCCATTTCGGCGCCGCCCGGCGGAACGCCCAGCATCAACAGGCCAAGTCCGATCACCAGAAGCCACAGCACGATCAGGCTGATGGCGAGCGTCGTCAGACCGGCGATGAACTTCCCGAACAAAAGCGCGTCGCGATAGATCGGCTGCGACAGGATGCGCGAGAGCGTGCGCCGGCTATGCTCGCTGTTGACCGCGTCAAAGCCGAGCCCGATCGCCATCAGCGGCGCGAGGAAGCTGATGAATGACACGAACGACGGCAGTGGATCGCGCGCGGTGGTGAACAAACGCAGGAACAGGAACGGGTCCTGCGCCGTCACATCGCGTACTTGCGTAATGGCGGCGTAGACGGCGGCGAGCGCCGTCAGTACCACCAGCAATTCCAGGACGCGCATGCGCGCGCTGGCGAGATGGTCCGACAATTCCTTCAGCACCACTACGCCCAAGCCTTGCCAGGGAGATCCTTCACGCCGCATGACGGGCCTCCTCCTGCACGGACTGGAAATAACGGGTATAGATTTCTTCCAGGCTCGGTTCGTCGAGCGACAGGTTCTTGAGCCGTCCGCCCGCTGCCACGACGGCGGCGGCCGCCTCCGAGCGCAAGTCGCGGTCGCAGGTCATGCGGAATCGGCCCGGCGCCGGTGCTTCGACGCCACGCACGCCCGGCAAGGCCGACAGCCGTTTGACCAGACCGTCGTTGCTTTCGGCCTCCACCTCGACGGCAAAACCGCCGCCGAGCACGTGGCGGCCGAGTTCACCGACCGTGCCCATGAGCGCGATCTTGCCGGCATTGAACAGCGCCACCCGGTCGCACACGCTCTGGACGCGGTCGAGCAGATGCGAGGACAGGAGCACGCTGACACCCTGCACTTTCAGCGAGCGAATCAAATCCAGCAGTTCGAGGCTCGCTTGCGGATCGAGACCGTTGGTCGGCTCGTCGAGAATGGCGATGCGCGCATCTTTCACGATAATCTCGGCGAGACCGAGCCGTTGACGCATGCCGCGCGAAAATGTGCCGACTTTCTTCTCTGCCACATCGGCAAGGCCGACGCGGGCAAGTGCGGCGCCGATTCTTTGCTTGCGCTCGGCGGCGCGCAGTCCCATCAGCCGCGCGGTGTAGTGCAGGTTATCGGCGGCCGTCATGTTATCGTAGAAGCCGACTGTATCGGGCAGATACCCGACCAGCCGTTTCACCGAGAGCGGCTCGCGCATCGGATCATGCCCGAAGACGCGAGCCTCCCCGGAGGTGATGTCGCTCAGACCGAGCAACATCAATATGGTGGTGGTCTTGCCGGCGCCATTGGGGCCGAGCAGGCCGAAAATTTCACCGGCGGCCACCTTAAAATTCACGCCATCCACGGCCGTCGCCGTGTCATAGCGTTTGGTGAGGCCGCGCGCCTCGATGACGGGCGCGCTCATCGCCGGCCAAAGCGCGCGACCGCGCCCACCATGATCAACACCGCGGCCCCAATGATGCCGACGCCGGCCACACCCCACAGGGTCGAGGTAGTGACGGTGACGCGGAAATTGGCGCTGCCATTTTCACCGCTGGCGGCGGCGTTGATCGTATTGACGTAGTCGCCGGCAATCGCCTTGCTCGGCGGCGTGATTTGGGCCTGGACTTCCTTGTGCTGATTGGGCGCGATGCGATCGATCGTCTTCGGAACGAAGTCGATCTTCCAGCCGCTCGGCGCGTTGGCCGACAGGCGGATGTTCTCGGCCGGAGCCGTACCGGTGTTGCGCACGATAACGGCGACGTTGCTTTCGGTGCCGGCGGTCGCATTGGCGCTGAGCAGACCCTCGCGGCCGGACAAAGTCAGCTTCGGCTGGCCGGTGATGTCGAGCGCGACGTCCGCATTGGCCTTCGCGCCTTCAGCCGCGACCTGCACTTTCACCGGATAATGCCCGGCATCGACATCACTCGGCGGCGTCACCTTCAGCTTCACGTCCTTCGACTTGCCGGCCTCGATCGGGATGGCGGTCAGTTGCTGGCTGCCATAGGCTTCGGTGAATGATGTGTCGAAATTTCGCGGCGCATCGGCAGCGAGGCTGACGAGCAACTTCTTGCCGCTGTCGTTTTTCACCGTAAGCGTATAGTCGAAGCTCGAACGCGAGGAGCCGCGCAGCTCGGGCAACTGCGGTTGTACCGAAAGTTTTGCCGGCAGTTCCTTGGCGAGCGTGACCGCAACCGGCAGCGACACCTGCGACGTGCCGCCTTCGGCATTGACGATCAGGGTATGGGTACCGATCTTGGCGTCCTTCGGCACGTTGAGCCGCAAATCGAGCGAAACGCTGTCGTCGGTCGCCGGCATCGCCGCGGCAACCGGCTGGCCGCCGCCGAGCAGCGTCGCGGTCCAGCCTTGCGGCACGCCCGAGACCGAGAGCGACAACCGCTCGGGCGCGAGTCCGTAATTGCGCAGCTTGAGGTTAACCGTCGAGGTCGTACCCGGCTGCACCGAGAGCGCGGGATAGTCGCTCAGCAAATAGAGCCCTTTGACGTCGGGCTTGCCGGCGGAGTCGATGGCGAAGGCAGGAAAGGTGAAGGCAGCGAGCGCGATGACAAGCGCAAGGAGACGTTGAAGCATGGCAATCCCCACCAGGGGCCGCGAGCGGCCCCTGCACAATCGTCACCCCCTAATTTGAAGACACGGCCAAACGCCGCGAACGATGAGGCGGTGTCTGCAGCACAATCTTGACGAAATTTTGAATGTCGCGCGTTGAACGTCGCGATTTTGCTATTACGAAACAGTGACGCCCCGCACCAGCGGCCAATCCGGCTCGTTATGTTGCATGATCCAGGGCTCTTTGCTGCCGGCCGCACACCACTCGGCCCATGCCGGCAGGCTCATCACGGCATTCATGTAGGCGTGGGCCTCCGGATCGAGCGGAATCCCATACGTATGAAACCGCGACACCACCGGTGCATACATTGCATCGGCCGCGCCGAACGCGCCGAACAAGAAGGGCCCGGCTTGTTCTGATGTATGGCCGAAGCGCGCGCGGCAATCGCGCCAGAGCGCCTCGATGCGCTTGACGTCCGCCATCACCTCTTCGCTTTGCGGCCGTGGCTTCGGCGGCAGCCACATATTCATTGGGCAGGCACGGCGCAGCGCGGAAAATCCGGCGTGCATTTCCGCCGCCACCGCGCGCGCATGGCTGCGCGCATGCGCGTCTTGCGGCCATAGCCGCGCGTCCGGAAACCTCTCCGCCAGATGTTCAAGAATGGCGAGCGACTCCCAAATGTGCTGGTCGCCGTCAATCAGCACCGGGACCTTGCCGGCGGGTGAATACTTCGCGATCTCTTCGCGGCTGCCCGGCTCGAAGAGCGGGATCACCACCTCGTCAAAGGAGAAGCCGGCAACTTTCATGGCAATCCACGGCCGCAACGACCAGGACGAGTAGTTCTTGTTGCCGAGGATCAGCGTGAGCGCCATGGCGATTCAACCCGTGTTGGATGCCAAGCAACAATGTGGGCGGCGCCAAAGGTCGGCAAACAAATTTTTCCGATCGCCGGCAGCAGGCGCGTGAATGGGTGTCAGCTCTTGTGCGGATCGCCCGGCATTTCCTCCGGCAACTCGACGGGCCCGCCGGCCTTCTTCCAGGCGCCGAAGCCCCCCTTGATATGGGCGACAGGCTTGAGGCCCATGCGCTGCGCCGTCTGCGCAGCAAGGGCAGAGCGCAAGCCGCCGGCGCAGAAGAAGACGAACTTCTTGTCCTGGGCAAAAACCGGCTTGTGATAGGTGCTCTGCGGGTCGATCCAGAACTCCAGCATGCCGCGTGGGCAATGAAAAGCACCCGGCACCTTACCTTCGCGCTGCAATTCGCGGATGTCGCGGATATCGATGAGAACGGTGTCGTCGCGGCCGGCGAGCAGAATCGCATCCGCGGTCGGCAACGTTTCAACTTCGCGCTCTGCGGCTTCGCACAGCGCCTGGTATCCGGTGGTAATGGTCTGCGGCATTCACGTCACTCCTGTCCGCCACGATGGTGGCAGAGAGGCCGACGCCGCTCAAGCGACCCGCGCGCAGACGCTGCCCGAGCGTGCAATTAAGGCGTGCTGCTCATGCCCATCACGACCGCAATCAGCGCCACGACGGCCACGGCTGTCGTCACCGCGGCGGCGGTCACGAATGGCTCGTCCCAAGTCGCGTCGCGGGGAGCGTTGTCGTTGGCGGGCCCTCTGGCCGGCAGCCGGAAAAATCCGAAAAGTGCGTCGAGCGTCATGGGCAGATCCCCTCTTTGAGGCATCGCTTGTGATGGTGCGCGAGCACGCAAACGCGGACTCGGGCAACAAATCGCCCTGTACGAACGCAAGGGTAACGCTGTCATGCGGTTGCAACAATCGACGGACGAACGCTGTGCGATTCGCCCTCGCGATATTCGCAGCGCGCTAAGGTACCGGCGCCGGAAAAAATGTGCTGGTGCGGCCAGTCAGCCAGTAGGCAAACAAGCCAAGCCATTCGTGCACGGCCTCGTCCAAATGTGAAAGGCCGCCACCGAACTGCCGCGACACACCCAAACGCAAATCCCGCCGTGTCCGCCAATCAACCGGATAAGCCTCGACCGGAAATCCGACACGCCGGAAGCACCCGACGGCGCGCGACATATGCCAAGCCGACGTCACCAGCAGCCACCGCTCGCCGGGCTTGGGCTTGATCAATGCCTTGGAGAATTCCGCATTTTCATAGGTGTTGCGGGAGCGGTCTTCGATCACCACGCGCCCGCGCGGCACACCGAACGTCTCGACAAGCGGGACAACGAAGTGCGATTCCGCTTCGCCATACCCCAACAAGTTTCCATTGCCGCCTGAATAAACAATGCGCGCGTTCGGATAATCTCGCGCAAGTTTGGCAATCACTGTGAGGCGTTCACCGCTTTCAATGAACTGCGTCGTGCCGTAGTCGGCTGACAATTCCGGATAGATGGCGCCACCCAAGACGATAATGCCGTCGGGCGGACCGCGCGCAGGGTCCCAAGGCGGAAAGCGCGTTTCCAAAGTGTGCATGAGAACCGTTCCGAACGGCAGAAAGGCCGCGAGCACGAGCAGAACGATGCTGACAGCCATCAGTCCCGTACCGGTGCGGCGCCAGCGCGTGAACAGCAAAACAACGCCGGCAACGCCGATGCCGATCAACAAATTCGAAGGAATCAGAATCAACGCCGCGGTCTTGGACAGGATGAAGAACATCAGCGGCTCTTCTTCCAATCCTCGTAGCGCTTCTTGTTCTCTTCATTGGGCGGATAAAGGCCGGGAAGCTGCGCGCCCTTCTCCACCTCCTGCACCAGCCAGGTTTCCATCAATTCGTGCTCGGCGCCTTCCGCGGCAACGGCATCGACGAGCGCCGCCGGGATCACCACGGCGCCATCGTCGTCGGCAACGATGACATCGTCGGGAAAAATCGCACAGCCGCCGCAACCAATCGGCTCGTTCCAGCCGACGAAGGTGAGCTGATTGACGGAGGCCGGCGCGGCTACCCCGGCGCACCAGACCGGCAGGCCGGTCGCCAGGATGCCGTGCTTGTCGCGCATGACGCCATCGGTAATGAGCGCGGCGACACGACGCTTGACCATGCGCATGCAAAGGATATCACCGAAGATGCCGGCACCGGTGACGCCCATGGCATCGGCCACCACGACACAGCCTTCCGGCATGGCCTCGATGGCGGAGCGCGTGGAGATCGGCTTCGTCCAGCTTTCCGGCGTCGCCAAGTCCTCGCGCACCGGCACGAAGCGCAGCGTGAAGGCCTTGCCCACCACCCGCTTGCCGGAAATCCCGAAGGGCATGGCGCCGGCCATCCAAGACCGGCGGATGCCCCTCTTCAGCAGCATCGTCGTGATGGTGCCGGTAGTGATCGATTTCAATGCCTCGAGCGCGCTCATGATCAACTCGCTAATCTTTTAAGAACAGCGCCGGCGATCACCATAACGCACAAACTCAAACTCCATCGCGTCAGGCGGCGGTTATGCCGATGCGCTCGTCGCGACGGCGCAGTAATGCAACGAGCGGCGTGGCCACCAGCACCATCCAAGCCTTGCCGATGATCTGACCTGTCAGGAAATCGAGCGACCCAAAGGCCAGCCAGAGAAACACGACTGAGTCGACCACAAGACCGGCCATGCTGGACGCGACCACCGCCGTCACCAGCCGGCGGCGCGCAAGCGGCGTATAGACGGCGAAGTCGGCGAATTCTGACAAGAAAAACGCCGTTGCCGATGCCAACACCAGCGCAGGCGGCGCGATGGCCGCTGAAATGGCGGCACCGGCGATGATCGCGCCGATGCCGAATTCGAAGCCGAGCCGGCGCTGCACCAGATCACGCAGCACCAGAGCGGCCCCGATCAACAGCACGCCGGACGGCGCCAGCACGCCGGGCGCCACCGGCAAGAGGCAAGGTCCTTTGGCGACGCAGACCGTACCGACATGGCCGATCATCCAATTGGCCGCCGGAATGGTCAGACAAAACAAAACGAGAAAGATGGCGCCCTCGATATTTTGGCGCGCGTCGAGATTGACTGCCTTTGCCTTCATGTCTTGCGGCGGCTCCTGAACTTGGCAAACCCTTGCGCCCGCAACTGACAGGCCGGGCATTCGCCGCAGCCAAAACCCCAGTCGTGCCAGTGCGTGCGGTCGCCGAGATAACAGCTATGGGTTTCCTCGACAATGAGATCGAGGAAGGCCCGCCCCCCGAGTTCCTCGGCCAAGGCGAAGGTGTCGGCCTTATCGATCCACATCAGCGGGGTATGAATGGTGAGGGGCTTGTCGAGACCGAGCATGAGCGCAATCTGCATGGCCTTGATGGTGTCGTCGCGGCAATCCGGATAACCGGAGTAATCAGTCTCGCACATGCCGGCGACCAGCTGGCGCGCGCCGCGCCGATAGGCGAGCGCGCCGGCGAAGCAGAAGAAGATCAAGTTGCGCCCCGGCACGAAGGTGGTGGGCAGGCCGTTGTCGGCAATTTCGATCGCGGTCTCGCGCGTCAGCGACGTTTCCGAGAGGGCGGCGAGCGCATCGATCTTGACCATATGGTCGTCGCCGAGCCGCACCTTCCAGTCTGGGTTCAGGCCGGCCATGCGCTTACGCACGCGCGGACGGACGTCGAGCTCGACGGCGTGGCGCTGGCCGTAGTCGAAGCCGATGGTCTCGACACGCGAAAAGCGCGCGAGTGCCCAGGCGAGGCAGACGGTGGAGTCCTGCCCGCCGGAAAAGAGAACAAGAGCGGTGTCGTCGGCGATGGTCACGGCGCCTGTCTAGTCCCACTTCGGAGACCAGGTCCAATCGACGATACGACCGCCGCCATGGGCGAGCCCGTAAATGTCATTCATCTCGGCTTCGGTCAGCGCGAAGTCGAATACCGCAAAATTCTCCTCCAGCCGCTCAATTCGGCTGCTGCGCGGGATCACGACGATGCTCTGCTGCACCAGATAGCGCAGCGAGACCTGCGCCGCCGTCTTGCCGTACCTTTTGGCAATGCGCGCAAGCGTAGCGTCGCCGGAGGCGCCACCGCGCGCAATCGGGCTGTAGGCGACGACCGCCATCCGATGGTTCTTGCAGGCGGCGATCACCTTGTCCTGATTTAGAAACGGATGGCACTCGATCTGATTGCACACCACCGGTTCCGGCGACACCTTGTTGGCCTCGTCGAGCAGCGCCACGGTGAAATTCGAAACACCGATGGCGCGGACGTGACCCTCGCGCTTCATCTTCGACATCGCACCAAGTGTTTCGGACAGTGGCACGCGAGGGTTCGGCCAATGAATCAGCAGCAGGTCGATGACGTCGAGCCGGAGCTTGGCCAGACTTTCCTTCACAGACCGTTCGAGATCGTGCGGGGCCAGCAGCGTCGGCTGCACCTTGGTGGTGACCATAATATCGGCCCGTGGCACGCCGGACGCCCGGACGCCCTGCCCCACCTCGGCCTCATTGCCGTACATCTGCGCGGTGTCGATGTGGCGATAGCCGATGCGGATCGCCTGTTCGACGATGCGCGCCGGATCGCGCACCGCCCAGGTGCCGAGTCCGACGATCGGGATATTGAAGCCTTTGGCTTCGACAACGTCCGTCAATGCGAAATCCTTCAGGCTTAAGGCGTATCCCAGACCGGCGCATGCGGCGGGTTGACCACGCGCATATTGGTCGCGTTGAGCGCCTTCAACTCGGCCATCTCCGCGTCCGACAAATTGAAATCGAAGACGTCGAGATTTTCCTTCATGTGCGCCGGCGTCGCCGTGCGCGGGATGGAACAGACACCCATTTGCACGAGATAGCGCAGCGAGACCTGCGCGGCGCTCTTGCCGTGCGCCTTGCCGATACGTTCGAGCGCATCGGCGCCCGGCACTTTGCCGCGCGCGATCGGACAATAGGCCACGACCGCCATGCCGTGCTTCTTACACGCCGCCAGCACCTTGTCCTGGTTGATGAAAGGATGCATCTCGATCTGGTTGCAGACCAGCGGCTCGGACGTCACCGCCCAGGCTTCATCAAGCAGCTTGGTGGTGAAATTGGCGACGCCAACGTGCTTGGCCTTGCCGTCCTTCTTCGCCTTGCAGAGCGCGCCGACCGACAACTTCAGCGGCACATCCTTGTTGTTCCAATGGATCAGCAACAGATCGACATAAGGCAGTTTGAAATTCGCCAGGCTCTGGTCGATGACCTTCTCGAACTTGTCCGGCATCAGGTCGTCCTGGCGCACCTTGGTACAGAGGAGAATTTCATCACGTTTGACGCCGGACTGGCGAATGCCTTCGCCATTTTCGACCTCGTTGCCGTAGAAGGCGGCCGAGTCGAGATGGCGGTAGCCCATTTGCAGGGCGGCTTTGACCGCCTGCACGCAGACGTCCTCTTTCAGAGTCATGGTGCCGAGGCCGATGGCGGGGATCTTGGCCCCGTGGGCTTCAACGAATTGCATCCGGCTGTCTCCTGAATTGACGTCGCGGGTCGAACGACCACAGGGTGGGCGCCGAAGGATGCCCGCTCAGCCTTGGCCTGCCAACCAGGGGGGCTCGCGCCCGCCCGCAGGCTGACTTTTCGTCTTCCCGTCCGGCTGCGGCGATGGGGAATTAAATTTCTTTTCGCCGTGGCAGAGCAGACAATACTTTGGCGGCAAGCTATTGGGCCCAGTTCTTACATTAGAATAATTCAAAATACGAAAAAACTTATTGCATGTGAGACCTTTAATGCTTTTCTGATTACCTTCAGCCAGTCGGGAAACACCTATGAGAAGCCTTGTAACCGCCACCAGCCTTGCCATTGTCCTTATTTTTGCGCCCATTTCGGCAGGTGCCCAGGACCTCACTTTGACCATCAAGGACCACAAATTCACGCCGTCCGAAATCAAGGTGCCGGCGAATAAGCGTGTGCAATTGACCATCATCAATGACGACCCCACGCCGGAGGAGTTTGAAAGCACCGAGATGAAGGCGGAAAAGGTCATCCCCGGCAAAACCAAGGCCGTGGTCCGCATCGGGCCCTTGAAGCCGGGTCGCTACTCCTTCGTCGGCGAGTTTCATGAAGACACCGCCAAGGGCACGGTGATCGCGGAATAAGCGAGACAAACAAAGCTGGTATAACAAAACATGCTCGGCGCCCTCATCATCGTCTTTCGCGAAGTCATCGAAGCCGGTCTGATCATCGGTATCGTGATGGCGGCTACGCGCGGTGTCGCCGGGCGCGGACGCTGGGTCACTTACGGTGTCGTTGCCGGCGTCTTGGGCGCCGTGATTGTTGCCTTCTTCGCCGGCGCCATCTCGCAGGCCTTCGAAGGTTCCGGCCAGGAGATGTTCAACGCCAGCGTGCTCGGCATCGCTGTCGTCATGCTGATGTGGCACAACGCCTGGATGGCGCGGCATGGGCGTGAGATCGCCGAAGAGATGCGCCAGATCGGCGCCGACGTGAGCCAAGGCGCAAAGTCGCTGACGGCGCTCGCCATTGTCATCGGCTTGGCGGTCCTGCGCGAAGGCTCGGAAGTGGTGCTGTTTCTCTACGGCATCCTCGCGTCCGGTACCTCGGGCATGGCGCTGTTTACCGGCGGCGTGCTCGGCGTCGCGTCTGGAGCCGTTTTCACGGCGCTCACTTATTTCGGGCTGCTGGCGATCCCCACGCGTTACATCTTCGCGGTTACGAGCTGGCTGATCGCACTGCTCGCCGCCGGCATGGCCGCGCAATCGGTGCAGTTCCTTTACAATGCCGGCACGATCAATGTCCTCGGCTCGACGGTGTGGGATACGTCGTGGCTGTTGACCGAAAACAGCATTTTCGGAAAGCTGATGCACACGCTGATCGGCTACACCTCGCAGCCGACGCAATTGCAGCTCATCGCTTATCTCGGCACGCTTGGTGGCAATGTATCTGCTGGTGCGCTTCGCGCGCTATGCCGCTGCGCGAGCGCGAGTTGGCCGAACCCGCCGAATAGCTAGCGCCGGCTTCCGCCCAGCGCCGCGAAGACCGCCTCCGGCGCGCTGTCGATCAATTTCAGCAGCGCGCGCGCCGGTCCTCGTGGAGACCGCTTGCCCTGCTCCCAATTGCGCACGGTTTCGATCGGGACTTCGATCTGCTCGGCAAAGGCGGCTTGCGTGAGCCCGCAACGCGCCCGCACCTGGCGCACGAATTTCGCCGGATCGCTGTGGTCGAGGGTCTTTTCGCCACCGTCGGGCAGGATCTCCACGATCCGCCCGTCAGCCTTCAGCCGCACCCGCATCATGGCATTGGCCTCCTGACCTCGTCGGCCAATGACCTAGCTGAATTCGGGCGATGCAAAAGTTAACGCGGCCGCTCCCAATCCCCGGCGTTGCTTTTCAACGAATTTTACCCAACCATGACGACGACGCTCACGTTCAATTTGATCTTGTGAAAACTCGTCAAGGCGTGTCTCTGCGCGCATCGATGCGCCGGTCTCAGCGACGACATAAAATGCGCCGCGCAAAAACGGCGCAGATCAACAACGCCGGAATGGCGGACGGAGTTGGGGGAAATGCAGCCACACCACATTCCGACCGAGGTCTATCTCGATTTCCTCGGCCGCACGATCCCGATCCACTGGAACTACCACGCCTACCTGATGGTCGGGGTGTGGTTCGTGCTGGTGCCGATCTGCATCGTCATCATCCGCTTCGGCAAACCGAAACCAACGCTTACCGGCCTCCACCGGAAAGTCGCCATCAAGAACATCGAATGGTGGTGGTTCAGCGTCCACAAATACGGGCTGATGTTTTCAATCGGCCTGGCGCTCGCCGGCGCGATCGTGGCGGTCACCGTCAGCGGCGGCTTCAGCGGCTCGTTTCATTCGATGTTTGGTCTAACGACGGTCGCGCTCGGATGTTTGCAGATCATGGGCGGCTGGCTCAGAGGCAAGCACGGCGGAAGAAACTATTACACCGCCGATCCGAATGATCCGAAGACCTGGTTCGGCGATCATTACAACATGACGACGCGCCGGCGTGTGTTCGAGGCCTACCACAAGACCGCCGGCTATTTCGTCTACTTCTTCGCCGCCGGCGCGGTCGCCAGCGGCCTGATGCAATATCCGATACCGGGGTTGGCGGAATTCGTCATCGCGATGGTGCTGATCGCATTCGTTCTGTCCATTGTGCTGGAATACAAAGGCTACCGCTATGACGGCTACCGCGCGGCGCACGGCTACACGATGGATGCCCCTTTCAATAAAGAACGCGAATTTCTATAGCGCAGTTACTGGCGGCAGCACTTAAGGTTTGCGTCGCGCAATCTCGGGAACGACACGCATGACCAGCCAAGATTTACCGAAGCCTGATTTCGTCAAGAACATGACATTGATCGGACACACCGATCAGGGCGGGCGGCCTGACGGCGTGCAATTGATGATCAACAAAGGTCACGCCTTTGTCGGTCATATGTTTTCCAAGGGCTTCAGCGTGATCGACGTGCGCGATCCGCGCAATCCGAAGCCGGTCAAATACATACCGGCGCCGCCGAACACGTGGATGATCCACCTGCAAACACACGGCGACCTGTTGCTGGTGATCAACGCCATGGACATGTTTGCCGCCGCCGAATTGCAGGACGAAAAGCAGTATTACACCGGCTCGCTGAGCGAGAAGGTCGGCACTGACGAAAAGAAACAGGCGCGCAACTGGACGGCAGGCCTCGCCGTCTACGACATCAAGACCCCGGCCGAACCGCGTCCGATCGGGTTCATGCCGGTCGAGGGCGGCGGCGTTCACCGCATCTGGTACGTCGGCGGGCGTTGGGCCTATGTCTCGGCGCTGCTCGACGGCTTCACCGATTATATCTTTCTGACAATCGATATGGCCGACCCCACCAAGCCGAAAGAAGCCGGCCGCTACTGGCTGCCCGGCATGAACAAGGCGGCGGGCGAAACGCCGAGCTGGCCCGCGAACAAGCGCTATGGCCTGCACCACGCCATCGTCAACGGTGACACCGCCTATGGCGCCTGGCGCGATGGCGGGCTGGTGATGATGGATGTATCAGACCGCAGCAAACCCTCGCTCATCGCCCATCGCAACTGGTGTCCGCCCTATGGCGGCGGCACGCACAACTGCCTGCCCCTGCCCGACCGGGAGTTGCTGGTGGTGCTCGACGAGGCCGTGCTCGACAATTGCGAGGACGGCATCAAATACATCTGGCTGTTCGATATCCGCGAGCCGTCAAACCCAGTCAGCATCTCGACCTTTCCGACGCCGGCCGAGGCCGATTACTGCAAGAAAGGCGCGCACTTCGGACCGCACAATATTCATGAAAACCGCCCGGATGCCTTCGTCAGTTCGAGCCTGATCTTCTCGACCTACCAGAACGCCGGCATCCGCGTGACCGACATCGGAAATGCATACCGGCCCGAGGAGGTTGCCGCCTTCGTGCCGCCCGAACCCAAGCAGCTTGCCGACCGCCGGCCCAACCGCGCCAAAGTGATCCAGTCCTGCGATGTCTACGTGACCGCCGACGGCGTGATCTACACAACCGACTTCAATGGCGGCATGTATATTCTGGAATATAAGGGCTGAACCGGCGGGGCGGCCTAGCTCGTCTTCTCGAAAATTTCCCGCCCGATCAACATGCGGCGAATTTCGGATGTGCCGGCGCCGATCTCATAGAGCTTGGCGTCGCGCAGCAGGCGCCCGGTCGGGAAGTCGTTGATATAGCCGTTACCGCCCAGGCACTGGATCGCTTCCAGCGCCATCCAGGTGGCGCGCTCGGCGGCATAGAGAATGGCGCCGGCGGCATCCTCGCGCGTGGTGCGGCCCTCGTCGCAGGCACGCGCCACCGCGTATACGTATGCTTTCGCCGCGTTCATGGTGACGTACATATCGGCGAGCTTGGCCTGCATCATCTGGAACGAGCCGATCGGCTGGCCGAACTGCTTGCGGTCGTGCACATACGGCACCACCACGTCCATGCACGCCTGCATGATGCCGAGCGGACCGGCGGCAAGCACCACGCGCTCGTAGTCGAGGCCGCTCATCAGCACGTTAACACCATTGCCGACGGCACCGAGCACGTTTTCCGCCGGCACTTCGCAGTCGATGAACACGAGCTCCGATGTGTCGGAGCCGCGCATGCCGAGTTTGTCGAGCTTCTGCGCGGGCGCGAATCCCTTGCTGCCCTTCTCGACGATGAAAGCCGTGATGCCACGTGCACCGGCCGTGCGATCAGTCTTGGCATAGATCACGAAGGTGTCGGCGACGGGACCGTTGGTGATCCACATTTTTGAGCCGTTGAGCACGTAACGGTCGCCGCGTTTTTCCGCCGTGGTGCGCATCGACACCACGTCGGAGCCCGCGCCCGGCTCCGACATGGCGAGCGCGCCGATATGCTCGCCCGCAACCAGCTTTGGAAGATATTTGCGCTTTTGCGTTTCGCTGCCGTTGCGGCAGATCTGGTTGACGCAGAGATTGGAGTGCGCGCCGTAAGACAGGCCGACCGCCGCCGACGCGCGCGAGACTTCCTCCATCGCGACGCAATGGGCGAGATAGCCGAGTCCTGCCCCACCGTATTCTTCATCCACCGTAATGCCATGCAAGCCGAGCTTGCCCATCTCCGGCCACAGTTCGCGCGGGAACATGTTGCTGCGGTCGATCTCGTCGGCGCGCGGGGCGATACGGTCCTGCGCGAAGTCGGCCACCGTCTTGCGCATCATGTCGACGTCGGGTCCGAGGCCGAAATCAAAGCCCGCCCAGGCATTGCGGATCATAGTCGTCTCCGGCACGCGCCGGTCGCGGCGCGATTGCCGGCGATGTTATCGCCAAGCTTCGGAGCGGGCTAGCGCAGGCCGAACCAGAAGGTGGCGATGCTGAGAAAAGAGAAAAACCCGACCACGTCGGTGACCGTGGTCACGAACGGGCTCGAGGCCACGGCCGGATCGATCTTTAGCCGGTTGAGGGTCAGTGGGATGAGGATACCACCGAGCGCGGCGGCAATCAGATTGCAGATCATCGCCAGGCCGATCACAAAACCCAAGCCGGGCACCTTGAACCAGACATAGGCAAGAATGCCGGTGATGACGGCGAAGGCAAAGCCGTTGAGCACCCCGACCAGAAGCTCACGCAAGATCACGCGTCTGGCATTGGCGTCGTTGAGATCGCGCGTGGCGAGCGCGCGCACCGCTACCGTCATCGTCTGCGTGGTGGCGTTGCCGCCTTGGCTCGCCACGATCGGCGCCAGCACGGCAAGCGCGACCATCTTCTGCAGTTGTTCCGCGAACAGGCCGAGCACCAGCGAGGCGATAAAGGCGGTGCCGAGATTGACCAGCAGCCAGTTGAAGCGGCCGCGGGCGATCGTCCACACCGTGTCGGAGAGTTCTTCGTCATGGGTGACGCCGCCAAGCGCCTTGATGTCTTCTTCCGCCTCTTCCTCGATGACGTCGGCGACATCGTCGAAGGTAATGACGCCGACCAGACGGTCGTTGCGGTCGACCACCGGCGCCGCGACCAGGTCGTAGCGCTGGAACAGCCGCGCCACGTCTTCCTTGTCCTGATCGGCGTAGACGCGGCGGCGCTCCTCCTCCATCAGCTCGGCGATCGGCACCGGCCGCTTCGAGCGCAAGAGACGATCAAGCGGCACGGCGCCGAGGAAGCGACCGGCCTCGTCCACCACATAAAGTTCGTAGAAGCGCTCCGGTAAATCGACTGTCTCGCGCATGTAGTCGATCGCCTGGCCCACGGTCCAACCCGGCGGCACGGCGATATATTCGCTCTGCATCCGCCGGCCGGCGGCGTCTTCCGGATACTCCAGGCTGCGCGCGAGCGCGTCGCGCTCGGACGGCGGCAGCTGTTGGAGGATCTCGGCCTGCTCTTCCTTCGACAGATCGCCAAGGATTGCCACCGCGTCGTCGGAATCCAGTTCGCGCACGCCCTCGGCGACTGCCTCTGGCGGCAATTCTTCGAGGATGTTGTCGCGCACCGCATCGTCGACTTCGGTGAGTGCCGTGTAGTCGAAGTCGATGCCCAGCATCTCGATGAGACGCGGACGCTGCTCGGGTTCGAGCGCCTCCAGCACGGCGCCGAGATCGGCCTCATGCAGATCGCCGACGAGATCGCGCAGATGATCAGCCGCACCAATCTCCACGGCGTGCGCAACCTGCTCGATGAATTCGGCACGCACGGCGCCGTCTTCGTCGCGCAGCGGCTCTGCCAGGGTTTTCTCGTCGAGCATGCCGGCCTTCTCGCGAATTGGAATGCGCCGCTTGTATGCCCGGCCCTTCAGCCTGGCAATTTAATAACGCATAAACACATATCCGGCCTGACGGCGGCGCACTTGCCGCCGGGTCGCAGTTGCGCTCAATTGACTGGCCAGCGAACCGCCATGATGCGTCTCATTACCATTCTCGTCCTTGCGGCCCTCGTCCCTGCGGCTGCGGCAGCGCAGCCATGCCCGGGCAATCCGCAGGCGCTCGGGACCGAGCGAGTCCTCGAAGTCGACGCCGCCACCACGCCGCGGGTCGGCCGCAAGCAATTTCCTGCCACGTTGCCGCTCAAGGACAAGGAACTCGTTCTGACCTTCGACGACGGGCCGTGGCCGGGTACCACGCCGAAAGTGCTCAACGCGCTTAAACATGAATGCGTACTGGCGACCTTCTTCCTCATCGGCCGCAACGTCGAGGCCCATCCGGCCCTTGTGCGGCGCGAGCTGACGGAAGGGCACAGCGTCGGACATCACAGCTTCTCACATCCGCTGCTCGGCCACATGACGCTTCCCAAGGCGGAAGCCGACATCAACCGCGGCATCGCCGCCGTCGAACACGCGCTTTACGACCAACGCCGCAGCGATCCGACCACGCCTTTTTTCCGCTTTCCGGGCTTCGTTTCGATTCGCGCCCTGCTCGCCTCGCTGCAAGAGCGTGGCATTGTGGTGTTCGGCGCCGACGTCTGGGCAAGCGACTGGCTGCCGATGTCTCCCGGGCAGGAACTGCGTCTCCTTTTGTCCCGGATTGAGACAGTTCGCCGCGGCATCGTACTGCTGCACGACACCAAGGCGCAGACCGCCGCCATGCTGCCCGCCCTGCTGCGCGAGCTTAAACACCGCGGTTATCGCATCGTGCACGTGGTTCCGAGCAAGAACCGGCGGGTCCTGAACTGAATTGCCACACTCCGCCGGCCACTGGCAAAAACCCACAATAAACAAGCGCCTAGCCCATTTACCTCGGTTAATTTTCGGTTAATGTCGCCTTCGGTAGCTTTGTAGGGGCTCGCCATCAGGGACGCGCCATCGGGCGCTGATTGGCGAGACGGGGAGATTTGAGAATGCGTTTTGTATTGTTTGTTGTGTGCTGCCTCGTTGGTGGTGCGACATCAAGTTTTGCTCAATCGACATCGTCGACAACTGAATTGCCGGCTGCGGCTGCGTCACTGACTCCGGTTTCGCAATCGACGCCCGCGCAAGCCGCCGAACATGCGGCCGCGATAAAAGATGAAACGCCGGTCCAAGAACTCGCCGCAAAAACGGCCGAGCCACCGGCAACCGATCAAAAAACAGACGTTCCCGCCGAACAGAAATCCGAACAGCCGGCCGAACAACACGCCGCGGTACCGGCTGCCAATGTCGACCCGACGGAAACAGGCACGATCACGCCGGCCGATAAGCCGACGGACGAGCCTGCCGCGCAGCCGGCCGAAAAGCCCGATGCTCAACCCGCCGAGAAGAAAGAAGAAAAGAAAGTAACCGCGGCCGACGCCAGCTGCCCCGGCCATCCGGGCGCGCTCGGCACCTCCCGCGTGCTGACGATCTCGCCGGACGATTTCAAGCTGCTCGGCACCATTCAATACAAGACAACATTGCCGTTGAAGGATCACGAGGTGGTGCTCACCTTCGATGACGGGCCGATTCCACCCTACACGAACTCGATCCTCGACACGTTGGCGTCACAATGCGTGAAAGCGACCTACTTCCTGGTCGGCGAAATGGCGAAAAACCGCGCTTATCTGGTGCGGCGCATCTATAACGAAGGCCACAGCATCGGCACGCACACCCAGCATCATCCGCTGGCGATCCAGCGCATGGCGATGGCACGGGTCGCGAGCGAAGTGAACGGCGGCATCGCCTCGGTTGATGCCGCGCTCGGCAATCCGACGGCGCTGTCGCCCTTCTTCCGCATTCCCGGTCTCGGCCGCACCAATGCGATCGAGCACTTTCTCGAGCAGAAGAAACTCATCACCTGGAGCGCCGACATCGACACCAACGACTGGTGGCGCGGATCGACCCCCGGCGCGATCGTCAAGCGCGCCATGAGCCGCCTGAACGCCAAGGGCCGCGGCATTATTCTGATGCACGACATCCATCCGGCCACCGCGCTTGCCTTGCCGGCGTTGCTGAAGGAACTCAAGAAAGGCGGCTATCGCGTCGTGCACGTCGTGGCGGCCGGCGAGCGGCCGAAGTCGCTGCCTGAAGTGGTCGCCTCGCCGATCGAAAAGAAAATTGGCCGCGCGTGCTGCATGCCAAGACCGCAAATGCCGACGCGGCGAAAGTTGAGCTGCGTCACCGCGTCAAGACCGCGATCAAAACGCAGCACCATCGCCGCACCAAGGCGGCGGCACAAAGGCGCTATCACCGCAGCGTGGCAAAGAGCTGGAACGCCAGCAAACACAAGTATAGCGGCAAGATCACTTACGCCGCAGACGCGGTCTACAAGCCACGCGGAAGCTTTTAAGCGTCGCGCCGTCAAGTCTTTCGGCAAGTCTGGTGCGGCCGAGAGGACTCGAACCTCCACGGTGTTACCCGCTGCCACCTCAAGGCAGTGCGTCTACCAATTCCGCCACGGCCGCATTTTTTCGAGCATGATCTTGGCCGAAAACCCGTTCCCATCTCCGATCGAGCCGGGACTGGCTTTACGGGATCGTGCTCAGAAATAAGGACGAAAAGGGGCTGGAAAACCCCGCGTCCCCAAGTCGGCGGAGCATGTAACAAATAGGGTGTCGGGGGACAAGGGCCGCGCACCGGACGCCGAACGGGTTTTCCCCGCCAGCCGGCCAATTGTGCCGGCTCAGCGCATATCGGCTGGGCGCGCCAGCAGTTCGCCGACCTCGACTGCAATGCGGTTGCCGTTGACCACCACGGTGCCCGTGGCCACCGGCAGGTCGTTGGCCAGGACTTTGACGGGATCGTCCTCGGAGGCGTCCAACTCGATAATGGCGCCGCGGCCGAGCCGCAGCACCTGGTGAACCGGCATGGTGGTGGTGCCGAGCACCACGGCGATATCGACGTCGACCTTATCGAATGTGGACACGTTGGCTTCCTATATGTGCGGCGGGGCGCATGCGGGCAGGTTTCAGGTCACCATGGTATGGTGAACAGGTGGTTAACGTACGGGACGAATTGACGGTTGGCTTGGCGGCGGCGCCCGGATCGGCGCCGGTCGAATGGCGCGTGCAAGAGGGCCTGCTTGGCTATGACGACGCCGTCACCTTCATGGACGAGCGCGCGCGCGGGATCGCTGCGGGTGAGGCGCCCGAGTGCGTCTGGCTGATCGAGCACCCGGCCCTCTACACCGCTGGCACCAGTGCCAATCCGTCTGAACTGATCGAAGCGCGTTTCCCGGTGTTCGAAACGGGCCGCGGCGGTCAAATGACCTATCACGGGCCGGGTCAGCGCGTGGCTTACGTCATGCTCGACCTCAAGCGCCGCGCCCCCGACGTGCGCCGTTTCGTCGCAACGCTGGAAGAATGGATCATCCGCACGCTAAGCCGTTTCAATGTGCGTGGCGAGCGCCGCGAAGACCGCGTCGGCGTTTGGGTGCGACGCCCCGACAAGGGACAAGAAAACGGACAAGCCTACGAGGACAAGATCGCCGCCATCGGCATTCGCGTGAAGCAATGGGTCACGTTGCACGGTATGGCACTCAACGTAGAGCCGGAGCTTTCGCATTTTGCCGGCATCGTGCCGTGCGGCGTGAACGAGCGGCGCTACGGCGTCACCAGCCTCGCCGATCTCGGTCTCCCGGTGTCGATGCCGGAGGTCGACATGATCCTGCGCCAAGAGTTTGAGGCGCTGTTCGGCCCGACCGTCGGCTAGACGGTCGCCAGCACCGAAAACAGTTCGCCCGGCCGGCGCGGATGAAGATCGACATCGTCGCCGGCGCGTTCGTAGATCGCATCGACGCGGGCGCCGAACGGTCCCTGCCGGCAGGCGCCGATCATCGCAACGATCGCCGCCTCCTCGCCCATGAACACCGCCTCGACTGTGCCGTCGTTACGATTGCGCACCCAGCCTTGCAGCGAGCGCCGCAGCGCCTCGACCTCGACGAAAGCGCGATAGCCGACGCCTTGCACGCGGCCACGCACGCTGACATGGCGAATGACGACGCTCATGCCAGTTCTCCAACATCGATGACGCGAGCGCCGGTGAAGCGCGAGCGCGACCAGCGTTCGACCGAACGGATGTAACGTTCCGGCAGATTCCAGTCGCGCGCCGACGCCGCGATTAGTTCGATATACCCCGGCTTGGGCTGGCCCGCCGCACGCCGGCGCAGAAGATAGACCATCGCCGGCACGCGGCGCGCGGCCATGCGCACCGGCAGGTGGCGCACATCGTATAGGCCGGCATGCAATAGCTCATAGGCGTGCAGCGCCGCGATGTCGCGCGGAGTCAGCCGCCACACCACGCCATGCACGCGGTCTCCGGCGCTTGGCTTGACCGAGCCCCAGCCGTCGATGCCGATGAAAAAGCGATAGCCCTCAAGAAGCGCAGGCCCGGCGGCGCGCGCGCCTGGACAACGGCGCCGCATGGCGGCGCGGCTCAGATTGGAGCCATAGGCGAAGTAGAGCATATCTCCCGCTCAGCAAAATTGGCGCTGCCTTTCCAAATGCGGCCGCCCAGCGCATCGGCTATCGTTACACGCTCTTGAACACTTACAGCCGGTGGACGTTTCCCATGATTCTGATCGATCTTTCCCGGAACATCGAACACAAGATGCCCGCCTTTCCAACCCATCCGCAGGTCATTGTCACCAAATTCGGCACCCATGACGAAGTGCGCGAGGCCGACGGCTATGAGTTCTCCTCCGCCACCATGGCCATCGTGATGGGCGATCATGCCGGCACCCACGTCGATGCGCCGTGCCATTTCAACGCCGACCCGAATGCGCTGTCGATTGACCAGATGCCGCTTGAAGATTTTTTCACCGAAGCCGTCTGCCTCGACCTCTCCCACAAACCGCTCAAGTCCGACATCTCGATCGCGGATTTGGAGCAAGCCGAAGAAGCCGCCGGCGTCACCATCAAGCCGAAGGACACCGTGCTACTGCACATGGACTTCTACCGCCGCGCCTTCGGAACGCCGGGTTTCATGACCGATTTCCCCGGGCTCACCAAGGAATTGGCCACTTGGCTCGGCAAGAAGGGCATCGGCATGTTCGGCGTCGAGGCGGTGAGTCCGGGGCGGCCGGGTCGTACCAATTTTGAGGTGCATCACGTGTGCCGCGACCTCGGTTTCACTCATATGGAAGGGCTCTGCAATCTCGACAAACTGGTCGGCAAGGGCCGCTTCCGCTTCATCGGCTTCCCGATCAAGATCAAGGGCGGCACCGGTGGGCCGATCCGCGCCGTCGCGTGGCTGGATGGGTAAAGAGGCGACGCGCACGCGCCAACCGGGCTAGCCGAATTCCAGAATCACCGCATCAACCGCCAGGCTGTCGCCGGGCTTGGCGTTGATCTTTTTCACCGTGCCGTCGATCTCGGCGCGCAACACGTTTTCCATTTTCATCGCTTCGACCACGGCCACGGTCTCGCCGGCTTTGACCTCCTGGCCTTCCTTGACCGCGATCGACACCACAAGCCCCGGCATCGGGCACAAAATCTGCTTACCCGTATCGGCGACCTTCGGCGGCGGCATCAGCCGCGCGTAGGCCGCTTCGCGCGCGGTGTAGACATAGGCATTGGTCTCGGCGCCGCGATAGGACAGCGCAAAACCATTCGGGATGGTGCGCACCTGCACCGCCACCGGATGGCTGTTGATGGTGCCGGTCCACACCGGATCGCCCGGCCGCCAGTCGGACGACAGATGAAACAGTCCGAGCCTTGCTTTGCTCGGGAATGCGCACCTCGATCGTGCCGTTCTCGCGCTTGACCTCGAGCGAAACCTCCCGCTCGCCGAGCCAGACCGCGCGCTGGCGCTCGCGGCTATAGGTTGCGCCGTCGAGCTGGCCGGAAATGCAACGCTTGCGCTCACCCAAAACGTGATCAATGGCGGCCGCGACAGCGGCGAGCACTTCAGCGCGATCACCGTCCGGCGGCTGCGGATGGAAGCCATCGGGGAATTCCTCGGCGATGAAGGCGGTCGACAACTGGCCTTCGCGCCAGCGCGGATGCGCCATCAGCGCAGCGAGGAACGGAATATTGTGGCGGATGCCGTCGATGACAAATTCATCGAGCGCATCGGCCTGCGTGTCGATCGCCTCGCTGCGGCTCCAAGCGTGGGTGACAAGCTTGGCGATCATCGGATCGTAGAACAACGAAATCTCGCCGCCCTCATAGACACCAGTATCGTTGCGCACCGTGATGCCGCCGCTCACGCGTTCGGCCGGCGGGCGATAGCGCGTCAATCGTCCGGTCGACGGCAGGAAATTGCGGTACGGGTCTTCGGCGTAAACGCGACTTTCGACCGCCCAGCCATTAAGCGTCACGTCGCTCTGCTTGATCGCAAGCTCTTCGCCGGCGGCGATGCGGATCATCTGCTCGACGAGATCGATGCCGGTAACAAGCTCGGTGACCGGATGCTCGACCTGCAGGCGCGTATTCATTTCGAGGAAAAAAAAGCTGCGGTCCTGCCCGGCGACAAACTCCACCGTGCCGGCCGAATCGTAGCCGACCGCCTTGGCGAGCGCGACCGCCTGATCGCCCATCGCCTTGCGGGTTTCTTCATCGAGCAGCGGCGATGGCGCTTCTTCGATGACTTTTTGGTTGCGGCGCTGGATCGAGCATTCGCGTTCACCCAGATGGATAACGTTGCCGTGCTTGTCGCCGAGCACCTGTATTTCGATATGACGCGGATCCACGATGAACTTTTCGATAAAGACCCGGTCATCGCCGAACGAGGATTTCGCTTCCGAGCGCGCGCGTGCAAAACCTTCCGCGACTTCCGCTTTGGAATAAGCGATACGCATGCCCTTCCCGCCGCCGCCGGCGGACGCCTTGATCATCACCGGGTAACCGATCTCCTCGGCGATCACCATCGCCTCGGCGTCGTCCTCGATGACGCCGAGATGACCAGGCACGGTCGATACCTTAGCCGCGGCCGCCGCCTTCTTGGATTCGATCTTGTCGCCCATGGCCGCAATCGCTTTGGGGTTCGGTCCGATGAAGACGATGCCGGCCTTCTGCAGTGCGACGGGAAACGCCTCGCGTTCGGACAGGAAGCCATAGCCGGGGTGCACGGCCTCGGCTTTCGTTTCCTTGCAAGCGGCGATGATCTTGGCTGCGACCAGATAGCTTTCCGCCGCCGGCGGCGGGCCGATGGCGACCGCCGTGTCGGCCATCTCGACATGCAGGGCATCCTTGTCGGCGTCCGAATAGACGGCAACCGTCTCGATGCCCATCTTTCGCGCGGTTTTAATGATCCGGCAGGCAATTTCGCCGCGGTTTGCGATCAGAATACGCTTGAACATGCCGCGTCGAGCACCCCTTCAGCCGGCCCACCTCTTTTCGGCGCTGCAGCGAAAAGTGTCAACGCCACCTCAGCCCGAACGCCTCAGCCGGGCCGGAAGGCCAAAGTCGCCCAGAACGCCGCAAGCGCCGCCAGCCAGCAGGCAACCGTCATAATCGTCACCTCGCCGGCAAAGCGGCCGCGGCCGATGCCGGCGGCGATAACAAGTTTGCTGAACATATTGCTTGCGACCGCCGCCAAAATGGCCTCGGCCGCACTCGTTTCGCCCAAAGGCTGCGGCACCAGCCGCGCCATGGAAATCGTGATGGCATCGACGTCGGCTAAGCCCAGTCCCGCCGCCCCCAATAACGCACCGCCGGCGCCGAAGGTCTCGCCGACCATGCGGCCGGCCACGATCACCACGCCGAGAAAAACGGCAAAGCCGACCACCGGCCAGAAGCTGAATGGATTGCGGAAATCGCCTGGCGGCGGTTCGTCGCCGCGTTCATCATCTGCGCGCCAATAAACCGAAGCCAGCGCATGCACAACCGCCACCACGAGCGCCGCGCCCAAAGCGGGCGCGACCAATGTCAGCAAGACAGGTTTTATGATTGCAACGATGGCAATGACGCGGATGAACGAGACCACGGTCGCCGCCGACACGCCGGCCGCCAGCAGGCGCGGCGCACCCTCCCCGGACCTCGCTCGCCGCGCATTGGACATCGCCACCGCGGTCGATGACACCAGCCCGCCTGCAATCGCCGCCAACAGGACGCCGCGCGCGGCGCCGAAAATTTTCACCGCGCCGTAGCCGAGGAATGAGACGGCCGCGAGCACAATGGCGATCAGCCAAACTTCGCGCGGATTGACGCCGCCGTACGGACCGATTGTGACATTGGGTACGACCGGCAGAATGACGAAGGTCATCGCCAGCAGCACCAAGGCCGAGCGCAACTCGGGCCAGGTAATGCGCGCGACCCAAGCGTGGATGTCCTGCCGCGCGGCGAGAATGCCGGTGGCGCCGACCGCCACCGCGGCCGCCACCCGCACATCGCCAATCTGCGCATAGGCGCCCAGCACGAAGGTCAGCAGCCCCGCCACCGTCGTGGTGGCGGAATAACTGCCGGCGGCGCGATCGGCGTCGCGTTCGAGCACAGCAAAAACGGTGGCGAACACGGCGAAGCCGAAACCCAGAACCAGCCCGGTGCCGACCGCGCTTCCCGTCGCTTGCGCCAAGGCGGCGATGAGCCCGCCGAGCAGGCCGATCAAAGCGAAGGTGCGGATTCCGGCGGCGCGGCGTCCACCAGCGACCGCGCGCGATTTCCAGCCGCGCTCAAGCCCGACCAGAAGACCGATGCCGAGCGCGACGGCCAGCCGGGACAGCAGATGATCAATATCCATGGTGGCGCAGGTCCCGTTGCCTGCGTGCCAATCTAGAGTCCGCCACCATCGCCTGCAAACCAACGACCTGACTGTTACACTGCCGTCTTATTGCGCGTTTATCGAATGCTGCGAGATCCTTTGGGGAAAGGGAGACAAAGATGACAATTCGCGCTCTGTTACTGAGCGGCATCGCTGCATTCGGCTGCGCCACCACGCCCGCTTTGGCCGAGACACCGGCACCGCTCAACGTGAAATCGGTCGAATTCACCGCGACACCGGCGCCATCCAACATGCTGGAAATGACGCAACCCTATACCCGCTCCGAAGCGGAAGTGACGCTCGCCGACGGCAGCAAAAAGACTTTTCCGCTGAGCTATCATGTGCTGCATCGCTCGGGCGATTTCGTGAACGGATGGTATGCCGGGCTCGTGGTCGACAAGAACAACAAGCCAATCACACAGTCGGCCGCCGTCAAAGGAAATATCGCACGCGGCCCCTTCTTCTCAGCCGGCGCCGACGGCACCTCGATGCTTGTCGTACCCAATGCCAAGGTTGACGGCGTGAAAGGCCACACCGTCTTCCTCATCAATCACCTCGAATACGAAACCGAGGCCGACAATATCGATCCGGCCAAACCGCCGGTCGAGCTTTATGCCCAACTGCCGATGGCGATGAACCTGACCGTGCTCGATCAGGATCCGGCGACCGGCAAGCTCATGCCGGTGAAAATGTCGAACGTTGATTTTTCCGGCGTCGACGGCTTGTGGATCCCGTGCAATGGCTCGACCACGCCCTGGATGACGCATCTGGGCGGCGAGGAATACGAACCGAATGCGCAGTATTACGAGAAACGCCCGCTCGAAGCGATGAACCTCTATTTCGGCACCCCCGGCAAGACGGCGGCGGAAGGCGGCGCCAATCCCTATCACTACGGTCATCTGGTCGAGGTCAAGGTCAACGCCGACGGTTCCACCAGCGTGACCAAGCACTACGCCATGGGACGTCTTGCGTTTGAACTCGGCGAGGTCATGCCCGACCGCAGGACGGTCTATCTCGGCGACGACGGCGACGACGTGATCCGCGCCATGTTCATTGCGGACAAACCGGAGGACCTGTCGAGCGGCACGCTTTACGCCTCGAAATGGATCCAGACCGACGGCAAGAATTTCGGCACCGCCAAGCTCGAATGGATCAAGCTCGGCCATGCCAATAACGCGGAAATCAAGGCGCTGGTCGACAAGGGAATCAAGTTCAGCGACATTTGGGAGGTCGCGAGCGCGCCGACCGATGGCTTCAAGCCGGTCTATGTCTATGCCGGCACCGGTGGCAAGAGCGGCCTCGCCTATTACAAGCTCAAGCCCGGCATGGAAAAAGCCGCGGCGTTCCTCGAAACGCGCCGCTACGCGGGCTATCTCGGCGCGACCACCGAATTCACCAAGATGGAGGGCCAAGCCCACAACGCCGCCGACAAGAAGCTCTATACCGTTATGAGCTATGTCCGCAAAGGCATGCTCGACGGCCAAAACAAGGATCGGCCGCAAGATGACATCAAGCTCTCCGGGAACCCGAAAGACCTTACCTGCGGCGTCGTCTATGAGAGCGGCATGACCGGCGGCCAGAAGGACAGCGCGGGCGGCACGATCGCCAGCGACTGGGTGGCTGTCAACATGACGGCGCTGGTGTACGGCGCCCAGCAACATCCGGTCGAGGCCGCTGCCGGAAAATACGACAAGTGCAACACCGAATTGGTGGCCAATCCAGACAATATCAACTACTCGGAGGCGATGCGCACACTGTTCATTGGCGAAGACTCTGGCAACCACCTCAACAACTTTACCTGGGCGTTCAACGTCGACAGCAAAAAGGCGGTGCGTATCTTCAGCGCGCCCGCAGGTGGCGAAAACACCGGCCTGAAGGTCTACGACAACATCAACGGCCATGCCTACATCACCGGCAACGTGCAGCATCCCGGCGCTGAAGAAGACCTTCACAAGTATCCGGCGGAGATCAAAACCGAATTGCGCAAACTGGTCGATGAGCGCGGCATCGTCGGTTACATCGGCGGCCTGCCGGCCATAACGCGATAGTGAAGCTCGCGCCGGATGGAAAAACTTTCCATCCGGCGCATCACGTTCGAAAGCTTTTTTCTGCTTCGAAGCCGTTCGCCGGAACGGGCGATGCTATTTGCAGCCACGTTCTTCCGGCCGCCTCATACCGGTTTATGTTTATTAACCGGAACATGGTCGAATGGAGGCGAAATTGGAGACCAACAGAATGGCTTTGGCGATCGGCGATACGGCACCTGATTTTGCGGCGGACACCACCGAAGGCAAGATCCGCTTTCACGACTGGCTTGGCGATTCATGGGGCATGCTGTTTTCGCACCCGAAGGACTTCACGCCGGTGTGCACGACCGAGCTCGGCACAATGGCGAAGCTCAAGCCCGAGTTCGACAAGCGCAAGGTCAAAATCATCGGCCTGTCGGTCGATCCGGTCGACAACCATCAGAAATGGGCGGTCGACATCAAGGACGTTGTCGGCTTCGCACCGAACTATCCGATGATCGGCGATCCCGAGCTGAAGATTTCAAAAGCCTACGGCATGCTGCCGGCAAGCGCGAACGGTTCGGCGGCCACCCGCACGCCGGCCGACAATCAAACGGTGCGCAACGTCTTCATCATCGGCCCGGACAAAAAAATAAAACTGATCCTGATCTACCCGATGAGCACGGGCCGCAATTTTGACGAGGTGCTACGCGTCATCGAACTCGCTGCAGATGACCGCCAAGCACCGGGTCGCGACGCCGGCGAACTGGAAGCAAGGCGAGGACGTCATCCTCACCAGCGCGATCAGCGACGAGGAAGCCAAGAAACTCTATCCGCAGGGCTTTCAGGCGCCGAAGCCATATATCCGCTTCGTGCCGCAGCCGCGCGCCTGAACGGCGAAATTCTTTCGCTCGAAGGGCGCGGCCTGCTGCCGCGCCCTTCGCATTTATGCCGAGCGCTGTGGTAGGTTGCCGGCTGTGCAGGCCCTCTTCCTGCGGAGCAGTCGCCATGACGAACGCCGCCATTCTCGACGCGACCTGGCGCGCCATCGCGCCGCAAGTGCCAGGCCCCGTCCAATTCCTGACTGAAACGCTCACGGCGGCGGAAGCCGACGCGCGCGACCGGGCGTTGCTGGCCGCCCATGCCGCTGGCGCGAGCGGCGACCGGATCGTCTTCCGCCGCTTCCGCCCGGCCGTTTCCGTGGGCTGCCACCAGACCTTCGAGCACGAGGCGCGTCGTGACTATTGCGACGGGGCCGGCGTGCAGGTGGTGCGGCGGCCGACGGCGGGAGGTGCGCTCTACCTCGACGAAGGGCAGCAAGGGATGAGCCTGGTGGTGCCAATGGCGGCGCTGGGGGCGAGCCTTGCCGAGCGGCTCGCAGCCGGAGCGGCGATCGTGGCGGAGGCACTGGCCAGGCTCGGCGTGACGACGGAGTTCAAGGCTCCGAACGACCTGCAGATCGCGGGGCGGCAGAAGATCGCCTCGGTGTTTCTCGCCGAACAAGGCGGCTCGGCCTTGCTCTTTGCCACCGTCATCGTGCGGCTCGATCTCAAGGCCGCCATGCAGGCGCTTTTGGTGCCGACCGAGAAACTGACGGTGACGGGGCTTGAGCACGCCAAAGAGCGGATGACCTCGCTGGAGGAGGTTTTGGGCCGCGTGCCGGGGCCGGAGGAACTCACTCAAGCCCTCAAAGAGGCGGCGGAAAAATATCTCCGGCGCAGCTTCGCCCCCGGCTGGGAGACGGCCGCGGCTGCGCCCGAAGAAGCGCCCTGGGTGCTGGACGGTGGCCGGTTCGAGACGAAAGACAAGGTGCCGGGCGCTACGTTGCGGGTATTGCTGAAAATGACGGTCGAGGATGTGGCGGCGCAGGTCCGCTTTGCCACCGACGGCCATGTGACGCCGGCGCAGACGCTCATGCGGCTTGCCGACCACCTTCAGGGCCTCAAAGCCGGACAACTTGCCAACACGGCACAGAAGTGGCTCGCGGCAGAAGCGCCCGACTTGGCCGGTTTTGCAGCCGACGATCTGGTGAAGCTGATCGACCGCGCGGCCTCGAAATGGTCGATGCAGGAATGGCTCGGCCTGACGCCCGAGCAAACTTCGGGGCTGATGCTGGCGGGCGGGCAAAACAATCCAGCGACGGCGCTGGCGCGCGCGAATGTGATGCTGGTGCCCTATTGCGCCAAGCCATCGTGGTGCAAGTGGCGGCACACGATGGATTGCGTCGAGTGCGGGAAATGTGAGGTGGGCGATGCCTATCTGATGGCGCGCGAGCGCAATATGGAAGTGGTCACCATCACCAATTTCGAACATCTCGCCAGCACGCTCGCCGACATGAAGGCGGCCGGGGTGGAGAGCTATGTCGGCATGTGCTGCGGCGAGTTCTTTTTGAAGCGACACCATGCCTTCCGCGACAGCGGCATGGAGGCGGTGCTGCTCGATATCGAGGGCGCCACCTGCTACGAGCTGAAGGAGGAGCAACTCGCTTATGCCGGCAAGTTTACGGCCGAGGCGGCGCTCGATCTCGACGCGGTCAAGAAGGTCATGGCGAAAGTGCCGGTGCAGGACGCTGGCCGCCGGCCCTGTCTGACCGGCGACGCGCCGCGGATCGGCGAACGACACCATGCGTTGGTGACTGGCGGCGGCTGCAAGGGCTGCGCCTGCGGCAACGGCAAGGCGGCGGAGCCGAGGCCTGACGACAAAAGTCACAACGATTGAAGGCGCAGCCTGACACCACGCCTTCACATTTCTGACTCACATTCCGTTACGCTTTCGAACGAACCGCCCTTGCCCGGAACTTTGCCATGACGAAGGCCGCCATCCTTGGCGCGACCGGCCCGACCGGCATTCATCTGGCGGCGGCATTGCGTGCAGCCAAGGTCGACGTGCGGGTCGTTGCGCGCAGCGCCGACAAGCTCGCCCGGGTGTTTCCCGATACGGCGTTCGACAAACACGCAGCCGATATGCTCGACGCCGGTGCGGCGTTACGCGCGATCGACGGCTGCGACCTTGTCTACGACTGCATTGGCCTGCCGGGCGATCAAATGCATCTGCATCCGATGACCGCGCGTGTCATTGCCGGAGCCATTCGACAAACGAAAACGCGCTGTGTTCAGGTGTCGAGCTATTGGGCTTACTACCCGCAAGTACAGTCTCCGATGAACGAACATCATCCGCGCACGGGCGGCTCGCCTTGGACGCGCTGGCGGCGCGAGGCCGAGGACATTCTGTCCGATGCCGGTGCCGCGATTTTGCACTTGCCGGATTTCTACGGGCCGCAGGTCCATGTCAGCACCTTGCAAAATGCACTCATCGATGCGGCCGGCGGCAACACCGTCAACTGGCTGGGCAGAGCCGATACCGCGCGTGAATACATCTATGTTCCCGACGCCATGCGCATCGCGGCGGCGATCGGGAAACGCGCGGAGGCGGCCGGCGCGCATTGGTGTTTGCCCGGCAGCGGCCCGCTCACCGGCCGGCAATTTGCCGACATCGCCGGTCACCATCTCCGCCATCCCGTCAAGCTGCGCGCGGCAGGATTGATAATGTTGCGCATGGTCAGCCTGTTCAACAAGGAGTTGCGCGGATTGCTGCAAGTCGCACCCGATTACATGAAGCCAGTGCGTTATGACGCCAGTAAGCTCGAACGCCTGCTCGGGCCGCAAGAGATGACGCCTTACGAAACCGGCATTGGCACCACGCTCGATTGGATCAAAGCGCACGCCTGATCCCCTTGCTTTTTCCGACCGCCGCCTCGATTGTGCGCGGCCGCATTGCCAGCGTTGGAGCAAATGCCATAAGTCCTATCGACGACGCCACCACACAGCCCGCTTTCGCGGAATTCCTCGGCGTCAAGCTAACCCATGTCTCGCCGGACCGCGTCACCGCCGAGCTGCCGGCGACCGAAAATCTCAACAACCGGTTCGGCATCATGCATGGCGGCGCGGTCATGGCGATCGCGGACACGCTCGGAGGCACCGCCACCATCGCCAACCTGAAGGAAGGTCAGCAGACCACCACGATCGAAAGCAAAACCAATTTCTTCGCCGCGGTGCCGATCGGCGACGTCGCCTTCGCGGAATGCGTGCCATTGCATCGCGGCCGCTCCACCATGGTGTGGCAGACGCGGATCACGCGCGGCGACGGCCGCTTGTGCGCGCTGGTAACGCAGACGCAGATGGTGCTGACGCGCGAGAAAAAATAGCTCAGTCGTCGCTGGAAACGGATGCCGCCGCATTCGCGGCCGCCGGCTTCAGCGCCGCGCCACGATTGACCAGCACAACGCCGACCGCGCACACGCCCATGCCGGCAATCGACAGTGCATCGAGCTTTTCACCGAATAAGAAATAGGCGAGCAGCGCGGTCACCGCCGGGACCAGATAGAACAGACTAGCAAAGCCGGTCGCGGCCGAACGCTTGATCAGCCAATACATCAACGCGACGGCGGCGATCGACAGCACGAACACCAGCCACGCCATGGCGAATACCAACTCGCCGCTCCAGTGGATCGTGCGCGTCTCAAACGCAAAGGCGGCGATCCAGAACAATACGCCGGCGCCAATATATTGTACCGTGTTGCCGGTTCGCCAATCGATCGCGCCACAATATCGCTTTTGATAAAGCGTGCCGAGCGTGATGCCGATCAGCGAGCCGAAACTCGCAGTCCAGCCGAGCACGGTTGCGTCCGCAATCATCTGGCGGTCGTGCAGAACCATCGCCACGCCGACGAGCCCGAGCGCGAGGCCCGCCCATTGCAGCGGCCTCACCTTTTCGCCCAAGAACCGGTTGGCGATGGTCGAGGTCAGGATCGGCTGCAATCCGGGAATCAAGGCCGAGATGCCCGCCGGCACGCCCTGGCTTATAGCGGTGAAGACGCCGCCAAGATAAAGCCCGTGCACGAGCGCGCCCGCCACCAGGCTGTGCCCGATCTCGGCCTTGTCCGGCCAGCTTGCGCCTCCGATCAGCGCGATCGCCGTCAACGAAGCAACCACGAACAGCATGCGCACCGCCAGGAACGTCATCGGCTCTATGTAAGGCAGCCCGAGCCGCGCGCCGATGAAGCCCGTGCTCCACAGCAGCACGAACAGCATCGGCGCTGCCGCGATCGCCAGTTTGGTCAGACGCATGATTATTCCGGCGGATTTACGCGAAGACGTTGGGTGAGACTCGCCCTATAGCATCATGGCACAGCAAGGGGAAACCACGGGTTCCATCCGCCCGCCGGGAACCCTCCGCCTTGTCGCCGGCGCGCCGTGGCCTAGCCGAAAAATCCGTAAATGCCGAAGCCGGCGGTCGCGCTGAACACGGCTTCGATCGCTTGGAATTGGATACGGCTCAATTCTCCGCTGACATATGGAAACACCAGGCCGCCCACGGGCAGCATGATGGCCGTTACCAGACCGATGCAAAGCAGCTTGGCGATGAAAGGCCGATCGATCATCATGTGCGGTGGCTCTCCCCTTATGAAGCATTCCATATCCCGTCCAGCGCAATCGTTCAATCAGGTCTGAAAAGCCTCGTCGATCGGCACCCGATAGCCGTTAACCAGGCGGTTGGTCTCATTGGCCATGCCGGTCACCGCCATCAGTTCCCCGAACATCGCTTCCGTCATGCCGGCCTTGCGGGCGGCCGCGGTGTGGCTGGCGATGCAATAGCCGCAGCCATTGCTGACCGACACCGCGAGATAAACCATCTCCTTGGTGAGCGGATCGAGCGCGCCGGGGGCCATGATCTCCTTGATGCTTTCCCAGGTGCGCTTGAGGGTGGCCGGATCGCGCGCGAGATATTTCCAGAAATTGTTCACGTCCGGCACGTTGCGGGATGTCTTGATGTCGTCATAGACCGCGCGCACTTCCGGTGAGGCGTCGGCATAGTCGATTGGAGGCGGTGTTGTCGGTCGCGTCATGGGCGTGTCACTCCTGCGTTAAAATTGTTTTGCTTCGATTATAGAGGTCTCTCCGGCACAGAGGACGGGATTTTCACCCGGCCCTGCCGCCACAATCCCACGGATTCGTGATCCGGCAGCCCCCAGTTGTGACCGCGGAATTCCAATCGGCTTGCTAGGAAACGGGCGTCGTTATCAAAAGGAGACGCCCGATGCTCACCCGACGACTTTTCATTGGCGCGCTGGCGATCGGCTCCGCGCTGGCGCTGAGTCCGCTCGCGTCTGCTATGTCGGCCAAGGACTACAGCCAGAGCGCATTCGACGCCGCGCAAGCCGCCGGCAAGCCGATCCTGATCGACGTGCACGCGCCCTGGTGCCCGAGCTGCAAGGCGCAGGCGCCGATCCTGTCCGATCTGCAGGCACAACCGAAATTCAAGGACATGGTGGTGCTGAAGATCGACTTCAATTCGCAGAAGGACCTGCTGCGCAAATTTAAGGTGCGCTACCAGAGCACGTTGATCGTCTTCAAGGGCAAGCAGGAGATGGGCCGCTCGACCGGCGACACCAACGCGGCGTCGATCGAAGCGCTATTGAACAAGGCGATTTGATCGCGCATGGCGACGTTTGCGCTCGCTCTGCTTGCGGGTGTGCTGTCAACACTCAGCCCTTGCGTCTTGCCGCTGTTGCCGATCGTGCTGGGCGCAGCGTTGACTGAGCACCGCTTCGCTCCGGTCGCGCTCGCGGCCGGCGTCGCGCTCTCTTACGTTGCGGTCGGCCTGTTCGTCGCCACCGTTGGCTTTGCCATCGGCCTCGACCAGGACATCTTCCGCTACGTCGCGGCAGCGCTTCTGATCGCGATAGGCGCAGTGCTGATGCTGCCGCGCCTGCAAACGCAGCTCGCGGTGGCCGCGGGACCGTTCGGCAATTGGGCACAGGCGCAGACCGGCGGCATGTCGACCCGCGGCCTGTCCGGTCAATTCGCGCTTGGCTTGCTGCTCGGCGTGGTTTGGAGCCCGTGTGTCGGCCCCACGCTGGGGGCAGCTTCTGTGCTGGCGGCGCAAGGTAAAGATCTCGGCACGGCAGCGCTGACCATGACCGCCTTCGGCATCGGCGCCGCCGCGCCCTTGATCGTCCTCGGCATGCTGTCGCGCGAAGCGCTGATGCACTGGCGCGACCGCCTGTTGCATGCGGGCAAAGGCGGCAAGTATCTGCTCGGTGGCCTGCTGGTGTTGCTCGGCGTGCTGATCTTGAGCGGCCTCGACAGGCAACTGGAAGCCATCTTGGTCGAAGCATCGCCCGCCTGGCTGACGCAGCTCACTACGCAATTTTAGCAAGGCAAAAGCCTTTCACCCTCACGGACGGATAGGTTAGCGTCCCTCGCCGCCAACAGCGAGGACGCCCATGCCAAAGACGCCGGACTATTTCAAAAACAAAACCATCGTCATTACCGGCGCCGGCAGCGGCATCGGGCGCGCGACCGCGCTGATCTTTGCACGCGAAGGCGCGAACGTCGTTTGCGCCGACATCAACGAAACCGGGGCGAAGAAAACCGCCGAGCAGGTCCTCGACAAAGGCGCGCAGGCGCTGGCATTGGCCATCGACGTGACCAAGCAGGCGGCGGTTCAAGACATGACCGAGCTAGCGCTCAACGATTTTGGACAAATTCATTTCCTGTTCAATTCGGCGGGGTCGGCTTTCCGCCGCTCCAAGTTTCTCGACATCGACGACGACCTGCTCGATCGCACTTTTGATCTCAACGTCAAAGGCACGTTCTACGCGATGCAGACGATGCTGCCGCACATGCTGGCCAACAAGTTTGGCGTTATCGTCAACGTCGCCAGCATGGCGCACCGCCGCGGCGGGCCTGGCACCTCGGTACACTATGCCGCCGCCAAGGGTGCGGTGATGACCATGACCATGGGCGTCGCGCGCGAATTCGCCACGCAAGGCATCCGCTGTCTATCGATCTCGCCGGGGCCGGTCGACACCGCCTTTGCTGCGGCAGCGGCGACCTCGCCGGAGTTGAAACAAAAAATGCTCGACGACGTGCCGATGGGCCGCTTTGGCACGCCGGAGGAAATCGGCGAACTGGTGCTGTTCATGTGTTCGGACGCCTGCCCCTATATGACGGCCGACACGGTCTATGTGAACGGCGGCGGCGGCTGGAGATGATGCGATGACGACGTGGTGCCGGTTCAGCCAGGACGGACATGCGGGCTACGGCATAATCGAGGGCGAGACCGTGATCGCCGTCGACGGCTCACCCTTCGGGGAGCACAAGCAAACGGCCCGCACCACCCCGCTCAAGCATGTGAAACTGTTGATCCCAACGGTGCCGCAGACATTCTACTGCGTCGGCATCAATTACGTCGACCACATCCGCAAAATGGCGGCCATCCGCAAGACCGAACCAGTCTTCCCGCAGAAACCGGACATCGGCTACCGCTCCAATAACGCCCTCATCGCCCATGACGAGGACATCGTGAAGCCGGCGGATGCCGGAGACGCCTTCCAATACGAAGGCGAACTGGTCGCCGTGTTCGGCAAGCGCGCGCGCAAGGTCTCGCGCGCGAATGCGCTCGACTATGTGTTCGGCTGGACCATCGGCAACGACGTCTCCGAGCGCGGATGGCAGAAGGAGGACCGCACGCTCTGGCGCGCCAAGAACGCCGACACCTTCAAGCCGATGGGGCCGTGGATCGTCACCGATGCCGATCTCGACAAAATGGAAACGGTTGTCCGGCTCAATGGCAAGGAGACCGACCGCTTCAAAACCAACGCCATGATTTTTTCGGTGGCCGACTACATCCACGAACTCACGAAATACTGCACCATCGAGCCGGGTGACGTGATGTGGATGGGCACCGACGGCGTGCCAGCCAACATGAAGCCCGGGGATACGGTGGAGATCGAGATCACCGGTATCGGCGTGCTGCGCAACAATGTGGTGGCGGGGGTGTAGAAAGCGGCAAATGCCGGGATAACTTTTAAGTCCGCCATTTTGCCGGCGACAGCAAGCCCGTATTAGCGTAACGCAATAGCACACGCGTTTCAGAAAGGCGGTGCCATGAACAACCCCACCTCCGACGAAGACGTTGGCCGCCAAATCCTCGCCGTCTTCATGCGCAATCGGGTACCGGCGAGCGGCGTGCTCCCGCGAAATTATTTTTTCGTGGTGCGTGACGGCGATTTTCAGCGCGGCCTCAACAAGGCGGTGGCAAACGATTGGGTCACCATCGACCGGCGCAATCGCTACCGCTATCAACTCACGGCCACGGGCTACGCCGCGGGGCGGACGATCGCGGGACAGGATTAGCCCGCCTCCATCAATGTCACGATATCGCGGTCGCGACTAAGCGCGAAACCTGTCAGACAGGCGGCATTGAAGCTGCAGGCCATGTCTTATTGTAAAACCGCTCGAACTTGTCACGCGAAGGCTGTGCGACCACAGCGTGTACAAAGAAAACGGTTTCGTCGTGACGGCCAAGTTGGGCCCGCGCCGCACGGCCGTCACGGATTGAATACCAGCACCAGGAACGCCGCGAATAGAACCAGATGCACGCCGCCGAGCAGGATGTTGGTGGGGGCGCCGGAAAACGTCATCTGCGCAATGAACAGAGTGAGGACCAGCAGGATGGTTTCGGCCGCCGGCAGGCCGACCTCCAGGGGGGTGCCGACCATCAGGCTGATCGCCAGCATGGTGGGGATGGTGAGCCCGATGGTGGACAGGGCCGAACCGAGCGAGAGATTGACTGAGCGTTGCAACTGGTTGCGGCGGGCGGCTTGATAGGAGGTGAGCCCTTCCGGCGCCAGCACCAATATCGCGATCAGGATGCCGCCGAGCGCGGCCGGCGCTTTCAGTTGCTCGAGGCCGTAGTCGATGACGTGCGCGAGCGGCTTGGATAGCAGCACCACCGGCAACAGCGTGAGCAGCAGCAACACCGCGTGATAGGGCAGCGAATGCTTGCGCCCGTGCGCCTCGTCATTGGCCCCATCATGGGCCTTGGCGTGCGCGACATCGGCCTGCGCACCGCGCACCTGCGCGCGGCGTTTTGCCGGCGCGGTCCCCGCGGTTTCCATGAAGAAGCTGCGGTGGCGCATGGTCTGGATGCCGAGGAAGCCGACATAAAGCAACGCGGTCAGCACGCCGAACACGGCGGCCTGCAAGGGCGTCATCGATTGATCCGGCGTCGAGACGGTGAAGGTCGGCAGGACCAGCGAGATGACGGCGAGGCACGAGATCACTGCGAGAAAGGCGACCGCGCCTTGCAGGTTGTATTGCTGCTGCTGGTGGCGCAGCGCGCCGACCACGACGGATAGCCCCACCATGCCATTGAGCACGATCATCAGCACCGCGAACACGGTGTCGCGCGGCAGCGTCGGGTTGGGCCCGCCGTGCAGCATCACGGTCGCCATGATGGTGACCTCGATCGAGATGACGGCGATGGTGAGAATCAGCGTGCCGTAGGGTTCGCCCAGATATTCGGCCAGGATCTCGGCATGGCGCACCACCGCGAAGGCGCACCAGATCATCACCGCGAACAGCCACACGAAGATTGCCGCGGTGAAAGTCGGATGGACGAAATCCATGGTCCAGTTTTTGCCGACCGTGAAGAAAATGGCGGTCGTGATGGCGCCGGCGATGAACGGCGTCTCGGCGCGAAGGTTTTCCATCAAGCTTGGTGGTGCGGGTCGACGACGAGCCATGCGCGAGCGGTGCCAAAAACAAGATCGGTTGCTAATGTCGATTAAGGAGCCTTTTCATCATACAGTAAATGCATCCTTTTATGGTCTGTCCCCAGATTATTCTCGCGCCGGGGACGGATCATGGACGCCCACAAAATTCAGCTGGTGCAGCAGAGCTTCGAGAAGGTCGCGACGCTCGGGCTGAAGGCGGCGGAGATCTTCTACGCCGAACCGTTCGCCATCGATCCGTCGTTGCGCGCGATATTCAACGGCAATCCCGACGTTTTTCACATGCCGATCTCGGGTAAACCCGAAACCGGTGGCCACCTTCATCCTTCGTTCGGAATTTTCCCCTGTCACCGCCCGCGAAAACGGGCAATCCAGTAATTGCGGTTGCGTCAATGAATACGGGGTTCCCGCCTCCGCGACGACGACAATGCAACTGCGCGGCGGCGCTCAATCGGCGGCATTGCGGCGCCAATAGATGAGCCCCGCCATGAACAGCACCAGCAAGAACATGGCCGCCCTGGTCTCCTTGGCTCCGTCCCAGTATTGCCCGCCGATGAGCAGCACCCAGAACAGCCCCATGCAGACCAGCACGCCGATGCTGAAGCCGTCGAACGCGACGCGCACGTTGTGCCACTGGCCGCGCATGCGCCACAGCGAGGCGACCACCCACGCGCAAGCGCCGACGATGAACAGCGCCTTGGCGGCGAAATCGAACGTACTGGAAAGAGTCGTGAGCATGTGCCGGCGCGTAGACAAGTTTTCCGGATGGCGGGCCCTAGATAAATTCCACCCCGGTCTTGCCGATTTTCCGCCAGACAAGGCGAGCCCGTCGCGACGAGCGGCCGTCATCAAGCGTGAATTCCAACGCTTCCGGCAGATCGATCGTGTTCGGGACCTCAACACCGGCGCCGGCGTCGCTTAAATTACGCACGACGCAATCTCGCGACGACGTCTTCCCAAGGAGAAACTTGCCCCCCTTGAGCACGCGCTTGCGCGTCATCTTTCGGCGTTCCTGCATCTGGTCCCTGCCTTTGAAAGAGCCCAAAGTTAGAAACGAATAATGGGCAAATCCTTAAAGCGGACCCGCAAACAGGCGGGCTATTGAAATGATTTCATTCACCGCGTCACGACCTTGCCCTTTTCTTCCGCGCGCGGGACCGACCGGGTTTCTTCGGTGTCGTCTGCCGAGGCTTCTTCCCTCGCGTCGGCTGCAGCATTTCTCTTATGAAAGCGACAAACTTGGACATGGTCGGCTCCTGGTACGGTTGCGTGCATGATTTTCGTAACCGAGGGGCTTTAAGTGAAAATGTTCCAAATCGTTCACATTTTACCGGTCACGGCCGCGCGCCGGGGCTACGCATCAACCCGCCGATCAAGTCCTACTTCACGCCGACGGGACAGCGATGCTCGGTCCCGCGCGTGTCGCAGACCGACACGCTCTTGAGATAGCGCGTCCATTCGATGATCTGCATGCGCTCGGGTTCGAACCTGAACGCCTTCTGCACGACGTAGAGGCTGTCATTGCCCTGGATCGCCTTGAACCAGGTCCATTCCGGCTTGCCGGTTTGCGCATTGCGCGGACAGGTCAGCATCCAGACCGCGAACGGATAGCCATTTTCCTGGCCTTGCGCGATTTTATGCGCGCTTGCGCCCGGGCACGCCTTCGCCCAGTCCTGCGCGATGCGATCGCGGAAATTTTCCGGCCCCGGCTTGATGCGGAAGAAGATCTGCACCGTGACCATCTCGGTCCAGTTCTTCACGCTTTCGTGCTGCGGAACCATTTCGGTGATGATGCCGCGCGCGTTCTTGGCGTTGTAATCGGGCTTGTAGCCCTTCGGGACGGCCACCAGCAGGTTTTCATTCTCGAAGGCGATAGCGGGCGGCGCGAGCAAAAGCGCGGTGATAAGCGCGAGAAGAAGGAAGGTGGTGAGGCGGAGCATTAGATTGTCCGACGGAATCGGTGCGGGAGTTTAGCAGAGCAACAACCAAAACGGGATGTCCGCCTCACACCGTCTACGATGAAATGTCGGCAACCCTGGGCGCGGGCGGGTTTTCAAATCGGGCGCATGCCGTTAGGATTTTCGCAATCCGCGCGAACTGCATGCATGCGAGAGGCAACATGCGACACGTCCAGCTGCTTGCCGGCCTCGGCCTGACCGTCCTGGTTGCAATGCTCGCCGTCCCGGCGGCGGCGCAGCGAAGCCCTGCGCGCGTTGCGCTCATTATCGCCAATGCGGCCTACCCCGACGCCGGCAAGCCGCTGCCCTTTGCCACCAAGGACGCGACCGCGATTGCCGCGGAACTGCGCCGCCTCAATTTCAATGTCGAGGTCAAGACGGATCTCGACAAGCGCGAGATACACCAAGCGATCGACACTTTCATCGACAGGATCGGTCGTGGGGAGACGGCGCTATTCTATTTCACCGGGTTCGGCCTCCAGGTCGAGCGGCAGACCTATCTCATGCCGGTCGATGCGCAAATCTGGGCGGCAGCGGACCTGCGCCGCGATGGCGTGAGCGCCAACGCGCTGGTGTCACGGATGCAGCACAAGGGTGCGGGCGCCAAGATCATTATTATCGATGCCGGGCGGCGCAACCCATTCGAGCGCCGCTTTCGGTCGGCGGCCGCAGGGCTTGCGCCATTCGAAATGCCGGCCGGCACGCTGACGCTCTATTCAACTGCGATCGGCAAGACCGCCGAAGATGTTGGTTCCGGCGGACATAGCCTGTTCGCCGCCACGTTGCTGCGGCAATTGCGCTCTCCGGACGCGAGCGTCGAGCATCTGTTTAACCGCGCGCGTATCGATGTGTCGCGCGCCTCGGCGGGCAAGCAGGTTCCCTGGGTTGCATCGTCGCTGATTCAAGAAATCAATCTCAACGACGAGTCCGCGCCGGCTGCCGCCGTGCCGGAGCGCATCACGGCCGCCCCGCCGGTGAACGCCAATTCCGGGCTTTCGGATTCGAAGAACGCATCAACGCAACAGAATTCCAATAAAGCGGCTTCGCCCGGGCCCAAGGTGGTGGCGCTCCCCAGCCCATCCAAGGAAACCGAGACATCCAGCGCCAAGACAACGAGCGACGCGGGCATCGCCCAGGCCGGACGTTGGCAGACCGTCGTGCGCACCCGCCGACACAAAATCGTGTGCGTGTTCAACCTGCAGCCCGACGGCCATTATCGCTTCAGCGACCGCTGCCCCGCGCCCTATACCGGCGAGACCGGCGATGCGGACATCAAGGGCAAACGGTACATCATGCGCGCGAAGTCCGGCCGCGTCGAACGCGGCACCATTGAGATGGACGGCAAGGACAGGCTCATTGCCCGCTCTGGCGGGGGCCGGGTCGTGTGGACAAGGGTGGAGTGAGGTGCTGAGCGGGCGCCCGTGCTACCAGCGCCGCATCGGGTCGCCATAGAACTCCGGAGCCGGGTAGCCGAACGTGCCGGCGACCGTTTGGGGCCTCGGTGGGTATGGCTCGTAGCGGCATTCGCACTCGGCCCAATGGCGCGTCACGACGCCGGGCTCAACGTCGTAGATCGTGATCATGTTGGAGCCGCAATTGCACTCGACCGCCCCCGGCGCCTCGACGGTGCCGCCGAGGTCGGCGGCACGAGCAGACGACAGCGTAACGGCGGTGGCGAAAAGAACGAGAGCGAAACGCGTGACCATGGCGACTTGATAACGCCGAAGGGGAAACAAACCGTAAACTCCACCTCCGCGCTCCGGAACCTACACCGGCAAATTGTCGTGCTTTCGCCCCGGCATTTCCACGTGCTTGTTGCGCAGCATCGACAGCGCGCGCGCGATGCGCAGGCGGGTGGCGTGCGGCATGATCACGTCGTCGATATAGCCGCGCTCGGCGGCCACGAACGGTGACAGGAAGCGGTCCTCGTATTCCTTGGTGCGCGCGGCGATCTTGTCCTTGTCGCCGATGTCGGCGCGGAAGATGATCTCGACCGCGCCCTTGGCGCCCATCACCGCGATCTGCGCCGTCGGCCAAGCGTAGTTGACGTCGCCGCCGACGTGCTTGGACGCCATCACGTCATAGGCGCCGCCGAAGGCTTTGCGGGTGATCACAGTGACCAAGGGCACCGTGCATTGCGAATAGGCGAACAGCAGCTTGGCGCCGTGCTTGATCAGCCCGCCATATTCCTGGTCGGTGCCGGGCAGGAAGCCGGGCACGTCGACGAAGGTGACGATGGGGATCGAGAAGGCGTCGCAGAAACGCACGAAGCGCGCGGCCTTTCGGCTGGCATCCGAGTTCGAGCACGCCGGCCAGCACCATCGGCTGGTTGGCGACAAAGCCGACGGTGCGGCCCTCGATGCGGCCGAAGCCGGTGACGATGTTCTTGGCATAAGCCGACGAGATTTCGAAGAAATCGCCCTCGTCGGCGACTTTCTGGATCAGCTCCTTGATGTCGTAGGGTTTGTTGGGGTTCTCGGGCACCAGCGTGTCGAGCGAGAAATCCTGCCGGTCGGCGGCATCCTCGGTCGGCCATTCCGGCACGCCCGCCTCGTTGTTCGACGGCAGAAAGTCGATCAGCCGGCGCATCTGGAGCAGGCACTCGACGTCGTTTTCGAACGAGCCGTCGGCGACGCCCGACTTGGTGGTGTGCACGCTGGCGCCGCCCAGTTCCTCAGCGGTGACCACCTCGTTGGTGACGGTCTTCACAACGTCGGGCCCGGTGACGAACATGTAGGAGGTGTCGCGCACCATGAAGATGAAATCGGTCATGGCGGGGGAATAGACATCGCCGCCGGCGCAGGGGCCCATGATGACGCTGATCTGCGGAATGACGCCGGACGAGAGCACGTTGCGCTTGAACACTTCGCCGTAGCCTCCCAGCGCCGCCACGCCTTCCTGGATGCGGGCACCGCCGGCGTCGAACAGGCCGATGATGGGGCAGCGCGCCTTCATCGCCATGTCCTGCACTTTGATGATCTTCTGGGCATGCGCCTCCGAGAGCGAGCCACCGAACACGGTGAAATCCTTGGAGAACAGGTAGACGGCGCGGCCGTTGATGGTACCCCAGCCGGTGACAACGCCGTCGCCGGGAATCTTCTGTTTCTCCATGCCGAATTCGGCCGAGCGGTGCTCGACGAACATGTCGAACTCTTCGAACGAGCCCTTGTCGAGCAGCAGTTCGATGCGCTCGCGCGCGGTCAGCTTGCCACGCTTGTGCTGGGCGTCGATTCGCTTGTCGCCTCCACCCGCGCGCGCCTCCGCCCTCCGTTTTTCAAGCCTGTCGAGGATGTCCTTCATACGCCCAAAAGCCCCTGCCCTTACCGAAGTCCCGGCCAGGAACAGGGATAGCATGGGGGCCTCAGCCCCGTCATTGTCGGGCTTGGCCCGGCTTTGACGCTTGGCACACCCCCCAAACCCTGCTTACAAGCCTCCATGACCGCGACCGCCGCCGAACTCATCGAGCAGGGCCTCAGCCACCACAAGGCCGGCAATGTCGCGCTCGCCATGGACCGCTATACGGAGGTCCTGCGCAACGACCCGCGCAATGCCGACGCGCTCTATTACATCGCCGTGCTCGCCTGCCAGGAGGGCCAGTACCAGCAGGGCATCGATCTGGCCCGTCGATCGCTCGCATTTCGCTCCGGCCAGGCGCGCGCCCACAATCTGATCGGCCAGGCCCTGCAGCGGATGGGTAAGGCCTCCGACGCGCTGGAAGCCTTCGACGACGCCCTCGCCTGCGACGCCAAATTCGGCGAGGCCTATGGCAACCGCGCCAACATCCTGAGCGAGCTCGGCCGCCACGCCGAGGCGGTATCGAGCTTCGACCGCGCGGTCGAGATCAACCCGAACTCGGCGACCGACTGGTTCAACCGCGGCGCCACCCTGCACGGGCTCGGCCGCACCGGCGAGGCGATCGCGAGCTACGACCGCGCGCTCGCTCTCGATCCGGATTTTCCGCCCATCCATTTGAACCGCGCCAACCTGTTGCAGGAACTCGGCCGTTGCGAGGAAGCGCTCGCCGGTTACGACCGCGCTATCTCACTGGCGTCCGATTTCGCGCATGCGCATCTCGCGCGCGGCTACGCGTTGAAGGCGCTCGGACGGCTGGAGGAGGCTCTATCCGCGGCCGATGAGGCGGTAAAACTTAAGCCAGACATGGCGGCCGCGCACAAAGGCCGTGCCGCCACGCTCGCAGCGCTCGGCCGCAACGAGGACGCGCGCGCGGCGCAAGACAAGGCCGCCGCCCTCGAGCGGGCCGCCGCCGAAGCGAGTACGGCGGGGGCCGACGAGCCGGCCTGAACCGCCTAAATCGCCTTCACAGGGCGGGCTTGAAAGCCGCATAATCGTTCACGACATGCCCGTTCGAGAGATCCAATAAGGATTATGACCCATGAACAACGCCCTGCCGACCGCGCGGCTCTCCACGCCCACCGACCTCGGTTCCAATGCAACCAAAGACATTGGTGGCGCCCTTAACGCGCTACTTGCAGACACCTTCGTGCTTTACATGAAGACGAAGAACTTCCACTGGCACGTGAGCGGGCCGCATTTTCGCGACTACCACCTGCTGCTCGACGAACAGGCCAGCCAGATTCTCGCCATAACCGACGAATTGGCCGAGCGGGTGCGCAAGCTCGGCGGCACCACTCTGCGCTCGATCGGCGACATTGCCCGCCACCAACGTCTCGCCGACAACGACGCGTCTTACGTCGATGCCGACGACATGCTGGCCGAGCTGCGCGACGACAATCAGCGCTTCATCGCTGCGATGCGTGAGGTGCACGACGTCTGCGACGAGCATGGCGACGTGGCGACCATGAGCCTGCTGGAGAACTATATCGACGAAGCCGAAAAACGCGTCTGGTTCCTCTACGAGTCCAGCCGCCGCGGCGACCCGAGCGGGCATTAGCTTTCAAGAGCCCCCCGCGAAAGCGGAGGACGGAAGTATCCATCGAAGCGGCTGTCACTGATGGCTCGCCCGCTTTCGCGCGCGATGTCGGCAGAGATTGCGTCGCGATCTTTTCCTCAGTCCACCCGCTTCAACACCGTCGCCGCCGCCTGCATCTCCGTAAAGCGGAAATCGCGGCGCGCGAGCGCTATCTCGTCCCTGCCCCACTGCGCCATCTGCCAATCCTCGTCGACATGCGCGGCGGCCCAGGCGCCCTCCGTATCGAGTACGCCGGCGGCAAGCGCTAACGCAATCAATGCCGAGCCAGTGAGCGTGGTGACCGACGACAACGCACCCAGCCGCCACGGTTCGACGGGAACCTGCGCGTGCATCGCAGCCAACGCCGTAGCCGGCTGCGCGACATGCACGATGCCGGCGACCGTCGCAAAGCGCGCGCCAAACGACTCTCGCGCCCAGGCCAACACCGGATCCCAGTGCCGCGCCTGCAGCGCAACGAGGCCCGCTGGCGTATCGGCACGATAGAACAACAAATCGCTGGCGAGATACTTTTCGATTTCGGCCGCCACCGCTGCGGGCTTTTCGCTCACGCCATCGATCACCGCATTGGCGAGCCGCGTCAGCGGCATACGCGCGGGATCGATCTCATTGACTTGGGCGTTCCATTCCTGCGCCAAAGCTTCGGCGAGCGCGCGCGACGGCGCGGTCAGCACGCGGCGCGCCGGTGTATGAACTTTTTTACCGTCGAGAAGAAGCGGAAACGGCTTGCCGCCCCCGCCGACCGACGCGTCCTCAAAGAAGCGCTTGCGCAAGCGCGGCCGCATGGCGCGGCGCGCGGCCTCGGTCGGGTCGCCCGGTTGGTTTTCGTAGATCTCGGTAAATATGTCGCGCATCAGATTGTCGTGATTGTGCACCGCAATAGGGCATCACCGCGGCAGCGGCGCAACCCAATTCGGCCCGCAAAATAGCCGGTTCCTGGCGCTCCGGAAGCTGATTCTCAGGCACCGAGATTAGCCTCCGGCGCCATGTTGCTGCCCCTTTCAGGGAGCGAAAAGGTAAGCAAAGACTGATGCTTGATAAAGACCTGCGACGGATGGACGGGTAGCCGAATTTGTTTCGACTCATTATGATCCGGCGTCGGATTCGTTGCCGGAGAACAAGGTCGAACCGGGGGAAAGGCCAGCCGTCAGGCTGTCACGCGCGTCCGTGATGTTTGTGTGCGTAGCGGGCCGCGTTCCGAGGACGAAATGAAGACTACCGACATTTCCGCGCCGGATTACTTCCACAAGGTCGTGGATTGCCAATGGGCCTGTCCCGCGCATACGCCCGTCCCCGAATATATCCGGCTGATCGCGCACGGGCCGCTACACCGACGCCTACATGATCAATTGGCAGTCGAACGTGTTTCCGGGAATTCTCGGACGCACCTGCGACCGGCCCTGCGAGCCGGCGTGCCGGCGCGTGCGCGTCGAAAACGAGCCGGTCGCGATCTGCCGCCTGAAGCGCGTCGCCGCCGATTACAAGGACGACATCACGCGACGCGCCTGCCGAAAGCCGGCCGCGCGCAAGAACGGCAAGCGCATCGCGCTGGTCGGCGGCGGACCGGCCTCGCTCACGGTCGCGCGCGACCTCGCTCCGCTCGGCTATACCTGCGTCGTGTTCGACGGCGAGCCCGCAAGCCGGCGGCATGATCCGCACGCAGATCCCGAAATTCCGCCTGCCCGACAGCGTCATCGACGAGGAATGCGGCTACATCCTCAATCTCGGCGTCGAGTTCCGCGGCGGCAAGCGCATCGACAGCCTGAAGGCGCTGCTCGCCGAAGGCTGGGACGCGGTCTTCGTCGGCTCCGGCGCGCCGCGCGGGCGCGACCTCGACATTCCCGGCCGCCAGGAAGCCGCCAAGAACATCCATATCGGCATCGACTGGCTGTCCTCGGTCTCGTTCGGCCACACCAACAAGATCGGCAAGCGCGTCATCGTGCTCGGCGGCGGCAACACCGCGATGGACTGCTGCCGCTCCTCGCGCCGGCTCGGCGGCGAGGAGGTCGAGGTGGTGGTGCGCTCGGGCTTCGAGGAGATGAAGGCGTCGCCCTGGGAAAAGGAAGACGCCATGCACGAGGGCATCCCGATCCACAATTTCCTGGTGCCGAAGGAATTCACCCACGAGAACGGCAAGCTCACCGGCGTCATGTTCGAAAAGGTGAAGGCGGAATACGACGCCAAGGGCCGGCGCAAGCTCGTTCCGGCCGGCGAGCCGGACCAGCATTTCCCCTGCGACGACGTGCTGGTGGCGGTCGGCCAGGAGAACGCGCTTTCCCTGGATCGAGCGCGACATCGGCATCGAATTCGACGAATGGGACATGCCCAAGGTCGATCGCCAAGACCTTCGTCTCGACGCAACCCGAAGGTCTTCTTCGGCGGCGACGCGGCCTTCGGGCCGAAGAACATCATCTGGGCGGTGGCGCACGGCCACGAGGCCGCGGTCTCGATCGACAAGATGCTCAACGGCGAGGACATCGACGACCGCCCGCTGCCGGCGGTCGAACTCGATCAGCCAGAAGATGGGCATCCACGAATGGAGCTACGACAACGAGATCGCGCCCGACAAGCGCTACAAGGTGCCGCTGCGCGACAAGGTGGTGGCGCTGAAGGACATCAAGGCGGAGGTCGAGCTCGGCTACGACGAGGCGCTGGCCTGGAAGGAAGCCGGCCGCTGCCTGAACTGCGACGTCCAGACGGTGTTCTCGGCGTCGCTCTGCATCGAGTGCGACGCCTGCGTCGACATCTGCCCGATGGACTGCATCACCTTCACGCCGAACGGCGAGGAAGCCGATCTGCGCACGCCGGCTCAACGCGCCGTCGCACAATCTCACCCAGGACCTCTACGTGCAGGACGGCCTCAAGACCGGCCGCGTCATGGTGAAGGACGAGGACGTCTGCCTGCATTGCGGCCTGTGCGCCGAGCGCTGCCCGACCGGCGCCTGGGACATGCAGAAATTCTTGCTGGAATATGACCTCACGCAGGTAATTCATGCCGACCGCCACGCCGATCAGCCGCGTAAACGATTTCGTCGTCCGCTTCGCCAACGTCAACGGCTCGGGCTCGGCCAGCGCCAACGAGCTGTTCGCGCGCGCCATCCTGCGCATGGGCGTGCCGGTCGGCGCCGCGCAACATCTTCCCCTCCAACATCCAGGGCCTGCCGACCTGGTACGAGGTGCGCGTCTCGGAGGCCGGCCATCTCGGCGCGCGCGGCGGCGTCGACCTGATGGTGGCGATGAACCCGCAGACCTTGGACAAGGACGTCGCCGGCATCGAGCCGGGCGGCTATCTGCTCTACGATTCCACCAAGCCGCTGCCGGCTTCGAAATTCCGCGACGACATCACCGTCATCGGCGTGCCGCTGACCGCGATCTGCAATCGCGAATACACCGATCCGCGCCAGCGCCAGCTGTTCAAGAACATCATCTATATCGGCGCGCTCTCCGCGCTGCTCGACATGGACGTCGCGGCGGTCGAGAACGCTGATCGGCGAGCAGTACAAGGGCAAGGAGAAGCTGATCGAGCCCAATATCAATGCGCTGCATCTCGGCCGCGACTACGCCACGCTCAATCTCGCAATGCCCGATCGGCCTGCGCGCTGAAGAAGCGTCCGACAAGGTCGGCGACCGCATCTTCATCGAGGGCAATGCGGCCGCCGCGCTGGGCGCGGTCTATGGCGGCGCCACCGTCTGCGCCTGGTATCCGATCACGCCCTCGTCCTCGCTCGCCGACGCCTTCACCCGCTATTGCGCCAAGCTGCGCGTCGATCCGGAGACCAAGCAGGCCAAATACGCCATCGTCCAGGCCGAGGACGAGCTCGCCTCGATCGGCATGGTGATCGGCGCCGGCTGGAACGGCGCGCGCGCCTTCACCGCCACCTCCGGCCCCGGCATCTCGCTGATGCAGGAGTTCATCGGGCTTGCCTATTTCGCCGAAATCCCGGCGGTCATCTTCGACGTGCAGCGCGCCGGCCCCTCGACCGGCATGCCGACGCGCACGCAGCAATGCGACCTCATCTCCTGCGCCTATGCCTCGCACGGCGACACCAAACACGTGCTGCTGTTTCCCGAGGATCCGGCCGAGGCGTTCGAGTTCGGCGCGCAGGCCTTCGATCTCGCCGACCGGCTGCAGACGCCGGTCTTCGTCATGCTCGATCTCGACATCGGCATGAACCATCGGCTGTGCCGGCCGCTGGCCTGGGACGACGCCCGCACGTACGACCGCGGCAAGGTGATGACGGCGGAGGAGCTGGAGGCCGGCAAGGAGTTCGGCCGCTATCTCGACGTCGACGGCGACGGCATTCCCTACCGCACCTATCCCGGCACGCACCCGACCAAGGGCGCCTACTTCACCCGCGGCACCTCGCGCGACCGCTATGCCCGCTACACCGAGGAAGGCGCGGCCTATGTCGACAACATGCAGCGGCTGCTGCGCAAGTTCGACACCGCCAAGGACCTGGTGCCGCGGCCGCTGCACGCCAATGCCGACAAGCCGACCAGATACGGCGTGATCTATTTCGGCTCGACCGCGCCGGCGATGGACGAGGCGATCGCACATGATCGAGGCGCGCGGCCACGCAGCTCGACCGCATGCGCGTGCGCGCCTTCCCGTTCCATTCCAGTCGGTCAACAGTTTCATCGCCGACCACGATTTCATCTTCGTGGTCGAGCAGAATCGCGACGCGCAAATGCGCTCGCTGATCGTCAACGAATGCGGCATCGATCCGGTGCGCCTGGTGCCGATCCTGCATTATGACGGCACGCCGATCACCGCCCGCTTCATCGCCAAGGCGATCGGCGACCATCTCGATGCGCTCAACGTGCACGCCCGCTGAAGGTGACGTCATGACCTATCTCGCCAAGCCCAAGTTCCACCACCCCGAGCCTGCCGAAGAACGCGCTCGGCTACACCCACCGCGACTACGAGGGCACGGTCTCGACGCTGTGCGCCGGCTGCGGCCACGACTCGATCACCGCCTCGATCATCCAGGCCTGCTTCGAACTTGCGATCGAGCCGCACCGTGTCGCCAAGATTTCCGGCATCGGCTGCTCGTCGAAGACGCCGACCTATTTCCTCGGCAATTCGCACGGCTTCAATTCGGTGCACGGGCGCATGCCGTCGGTGCTGACCGGCGCCAATCTCGCCAACCGCGATCTGATCTATCTCGGCGTCTCCGGCGACGGCGACTCGCGCCTCGATCGGCCTCGGCCAGTTCGCGCATGCCTGCGGCGCGGCGTCAACATGGTCTATATCGTGGAGAACAACGGCGTCTACGGGCTGACCAAGGGCCAGTTCTCCGCGACCGCCGACCGCGGCTCGAAGTCGAAGCGCGGCTTCATCAACACCGACAATTCGATCGATCTCGTCGCCATGGCGCTGCAGCTCGGCGCCACGTTCGTCGCCCGCTCCTTCTCCGGCGACAAGCAGCAACTCGTGCCGATCATCAAGGCCGCGATCGCGCACAAGGGTGCGGCCTTCATCGATGTGATCAGCCCGTGCGTCGCCTTCAACAACCATGCCGGCTCGACCAAGAGCTTCGATTACGTGCGCGAGCACAACGAGGCGGTGAACCGGCTCGACTTACATGTCGAGCCGCATGCCGATCGAGGTGAAGTACGAACCCGGCACGGTCGAGGTGGTCGAGCAGCATGACGGCTCCAAGCTGACGCTGCGCAAGCTCGCCGCCGACTACGACGTGCACGACCGCGCGGCGGCCTGGGCTTCCTGCAGCACCACGCCGCCAAGGGGCAGATCGTCACCGGACTGCTCTATATGGACGAGGAGCCGGAGGACCTGCACGCGCATCTGCACACGGTCGAGACGCCGCTCAATACACTCGGCGAGGAGGAGCTCTGCCCAGGCGAGGCGGTGCTCGACAAGATCAACGCCAGCTTGCGGTAAGCTTGCCGTTGTCTTTTCGCGCAAGCCAACGGCTCCCGAAACATGAGAGGGCGTCCCGCGCGGCACACGGGACGCCCTGCTCATTACGCACATAAAGCCAAATTGTCAGGCCGCAGCGTCTTTCTTCTCATACCAGGGCGCCGACAGCACGCGATTGGACTCAAGGTAGCTCTTGAGGCTGGACAGCACGAGCGGCCAGCCATTGCTGATGCGCTGCGAACACCTTGCTGTCTTCGGCAAAGTCGTCATGTGTGACCGTGAGCTTGACCTGGTCCTTCTGCGGTTCGATGTCGAGCACGACGCGCGAGGCATGTGTCTCGCTGAAGAATTGATCGTGCTGCGGCAGGAAGCTATAGGAGAGCCGCCGCGGCGGATCGTTTTCGAGGATCTTGCCTTTCACGATCAGCTTGCCTTCACGCTGAAAGTCGATCGGTGAACCGACCTTCCAGTCCGAGGTCGCGGCATTGCCGAACCAGAATTTGCCGGTGGCTTCGGTGTCGGTCAGCGCCTTGAAGACCTTCTCCGGCGTCGAGGCGATGTAGATCGAATAGACGAAGACGCGGCTTACTCATTACGCGGCCTCCGGACTCCATTTCTTCAGTTCGCTCAGCGCCTGCAGGCGATGGCGTTCGAATTTTCCGATCCAGCGCTCGGTGATCTCGTGGATCGGCACGGGGTTGAGGTAATGCAGCTTCTCGCGGCCGCGTTTGACGGTCGCGACCAAATTGGCCTCTTCCAGGATTCCCAGATGCTTGCTCACCGCCTGGCGCGTCATGTCGAGGCGCGCGCAGAGCTCGTTCAGCGTCTGTCCGTTGTCAGCGCGCAAGCGGTCGAGCAATTCCCTGCGGCTTGCATCGGCCAACGCTCTGAACACAGCATCCATGGTCACCTGTCTTGGCAGCCATAATAGGCAACCATTTGGTTGCGTGTCAAGCGGCTATTCGCATAGGGAGTGAACGGTGGAACTTCGGTTCCATCGGGCGCGTTGTCGCTCCATGGCGAAAAGCCCCTCCCCCAAGCGAAAAAGTGGCAACGGCCCCAAAGGCATCACCCGCGACGAGGTCGAGGCCGTCGAGGAAATGTCGACGCCGCGCACGCCGGTCATCTACGAGGTGGTGCGTAGGCTGGGCGAGGAGGAACTGGGGCGGCCGGTAACGTCGCTGTGGTGGTCGGGCGTTGCCGCAGGCTTGTCGATCAGCTTCTCGCTGCTGGCGCAGGCCATCCTGGAAACACATCTGCCCGACACCGCATGGCGGCCGCTGGTCGCCAACTTCGGTTATTGCGTCGGCTTTCTGATGGTGGTGCTGGGGCGCCAACAACTGTTCACCGAAAGCACCATCACGGTGGTGCTGCCGGTCTTGAAAGACCTTAGCCTCGCCAATATCGGGCGCATCGCGCGGCTGTGGGCTATCGTGCTTGCCGCCAACCTGGTCGGCACTTTTTTCGCCGCGCTGTTCTGCAACTACTCGCCCGTGCTGTCGCCCGAATTGCTCCATGGCATGCGCGAGATCGGCCACCACCTGCTGGCGCTGGGCTGGTGGGATATGGCCTTCCGCGGCGTCGCGTCGGGTTTTTTAATCGCGGCGATGGTGTGGATGCTGCCGAGCGCGGAGACCGCGAAGTTTGCGGTGATTACCTTGATGACCTATCTGATCGCCGTCGGCGGCTTCACCCATATCATCGCCGGCAGCATGGAGTCTTATCTGCTGGTGCTCGCCGGCGAATGGGAATGGTGGCGGATGATCCTGCAATTTATGGCGCCGGTGCTCCTCGGTAACATCGTTGGCGGCACGGCGCTGTTCGCGCTGATCTCGTATGCGCAGGTGATGGAAGAGATTTAGCGCGCTCAGCCACCACCGCGATACGGTGGAAGATATTAACAGCCACGCTATTGATTGACGCAGCCGCGGATGTAGGCGCTGCGGTCGCCGGCGGTGGCGCTGTTCACACCGGCCTGGTTGACGCAACGTGCGGCGCGGTCCTGGAACGTCTCTTTCCCGCCGAGGCCGGAGCCGGCGGCCGGCTGGTTCGGCACCAGCCGTCCGGTTTGCGGCACGTAAAGAGGCGGTGGCGTTTTCGTATGCGGCCGGGCGTTGTGAATTTGCGGCACGGCTTGCGGCGCCTGGGGGCGCGGCAGCGGGATCGGATAGACCGGGTTGGACGAACCGCGCGCGCGCCTTGTGCGCTTTCTTTTTCGTCGGCGCGCCCTTCTCAGGTACCATAATGCTGATATTGCCGTCGTTGTCGCCGGCCGCCATTGCCGGAAAAGCCGGCCCGGCAAGCGCCAGAGCAATCGCAACGATGAGAGAGTGCCGCAGCATCACGATCACATGGGGATGACACATGCCCGCCGCTACTCCTCCGGCGCCTCGACGATCGGGTCGTAGCGCGAGGCATCGAAGCCGAGCAGGTTCCAGCTTTGCTGCATATGAAGGGGTAAAGGCGCCGACACGTCGATGACGCCGCCGCGTGGATGCGGCACCACGATACGTCGCGCGAGCAGATGCAGCCTGTCTTGGATGCCGCCAGGCAGTTCCCAGTTCTCGATATTGAAATATTTCGGGTCGCCGACGATCGGATTGCCGACATGGGCCATATGGGCACGCAACTGATGGGTGCGGCCGGTCACGGGTTTCAGCGAAATCCATGACAGTTTCTGCGCCGCTGTCTCTACCACCGCGTAATAGGTGACGGCGTGCATGGCGTCCTTGTCGCCATGCTTGGCAATGCGCATGAAGCTGTCTTCCTCGACCTCCTGTTTGGCGAGATAGGTCGAAACGCGGCCCTGTTTCGGCTTCGGCACGCCCACCACCAGCGCCCAATAGATCTTGCGCGCTGCGCGCGTGCGAAAGGTCTTGGCCAACGCGGCGGCGGCAAAGCGCGTTTTCGCCACCAGCAGGCAGCCGGCGGTATCCTTGTCGAGCCGGTGCACCAGCCTCGGGCGCTGAGCGTCGGCATGCGATCCACGCAAGGCGCCGAGCATGCCATCGAGATGGCGGGGGGTGCCGGAACCGCCCTGCACGGCAAGCCCCGCCGGCTTGTTGAGCACTATCACGTCGTCGTCTTCGTAGAGCGTGATGCCTTTCAGGAAGGCGCGATCTTTCTGCGCGGCCGGCGCGTCGTCGCGCGGCGGTGGAGCCGCGACCTTGAGCGGCGGGATGCGCACGGCCTGCCCCGATTGCAACCGCGCCTTCGGCTGCGTGCGCTTGCCGTTCACGCGCACCTCGCCTTTGCGGATGATGCGCTGGATGTGACTGAAGGAAAGGCCCGGAAAGCGCGCCTCAAAAAAACGGTCGACGCGCATGTCGTTTTCGTCCGCCGTGACGGTGAGCGTTTGCACGCCGGCGCTTTCGAATCTGGCCGTTTGCGCGGGCGCTTCGGCCGCTGAAGCGGAACGGCTTTGCTCCAACGCTGGAGATTTCCCGCGGTGCGGAGCGCTTCGCGTGGCCGCCGTGTCGCGGCTGTCGTCCCGCCGACGCGGGGACGACGGGCCGGCACGCTGCCCGCCGAAGTGCTTCGCCTTGCCGCGCGGCCCTTGTCGCGGGCCATGCCGCGGCCCGGCTTGCTGGCGTCCGCCGCCCGGTTGTCGTGGGCCTCGGCTTCCGCGGCTCATAGGCCACCTCCGGCAAAGCGCACCAACACATCTTGCAGTTTTGGATCCCGTGGCAAGCAAATGCCGAACACATCCGTGAGCGCGTCGCGCAATTCGTCCGCCGAGCGCAGCGGCGTCCGTCGCGTCTCGATGCCGGTACCGTGCTCGACCAACTCGTTGTTCAGAAGTCCGCGCCGGCGATCGCCGGCCGGGCGCGCCGCCATGAGCCGGTTGAGAAAGATCGAGCTTGGATGCGTCGAGACATACCAGTTGCCCTGCTCATGGTCGGCCATGATCTGCGGTGCGAAGTCGAACCGATAAAGATCAGCCCACGCACCCCGAATCTCGGCCTGCAGGATGAAGCCGTCCGGTGTCTTGACGAAGCGGAACGTGCCGTGCGGGGTCTCCTGCGCATCCGTATTGTCGAGCGACAGTGGCGCGGTCAGAACGTTGCCGCCGAAACCGACATCGGCAATATAGCGCGCGCCGTCCAAAACGACGAGCAGGAGCAAATGCGTGCGCGGATAGGCCTGGCCCGGCGGCACGTTCCAGACGACGCGGCCCGCGAGCTCGGTCACGTCAAAACCAATGGCGCGAAGCGCTCCGGCAAACAACAAATTGTGCTCATAGCAATAGCCGCCGCGCCCGTCGTGCAGCATCTTCTGTTGCAGCGATCCGGCATCGAGCTTCACCACGCGCCCCAGCAGGGGATCGAGATTTTCAAAAGGAATCGCCAGCGGATGCAGCCGATGCAGCGCGCGCAGGGTCTCCAATGTCGGTTGCCGCGGGCCCTCGTAGCCGATACGCGCGCAATAGGCGTCAATGTCGATGGTCATCGAATTGATCGTCATGGGCAGCGTCGCAATTCGCCCGCGGCGGCGCGATCCCAGCGCACGGACAGCCGGCCGTCGTGCGGACGCAACGACACCGCCACCGAACGCTCGCCCTTGGCGTTGTGGCATTTGGTCTGGAGATAAACGGTATCGCCGGTCTTGTACATGCGCACGATACGGCAATCATTGTCCGACCAGCGAAGCGATGAGGCCGTGACGATCAGCGGCGCCTGCGCCCGCGTTTCGCCGTCATTCCAACATTGCGACGGATCGCGCGCCCAGCGGCCGGTGATCTGACTTTCCGCGTGCAACGGCAATGCGCTCAGCGCGGCGCCCAGCAGCGCCAAGGCGACCGACTTCATTCCCCGCCCCGTTCCTTGCGCAGCTTCGCCCAATAATCGAGCCGCTTGCGAACCTCGCGCTCGAAGCCGCGCTCGGGCGGGTTGTAGAATGTCTTGCGCTCCAACGCCTCGGGAAAGTAATTCTGCCCGGAGAAAGCTTCCTCAGCGTCGTGATCGTAAGAATAGCCACGGCCGTAGCCTTCGTCTTTCATGAGGTTTGTAGGCGCATTGAGGATGTGCTTGGGCGGCAATAGCGAGCCGGCTTCTTTGGCCGTGCGCATCGCCGCGCCGAAGGCCTTGTAGCCGGCATTCGATTTCGGCGCGGTGGCGCAATAGAGCACCGCCTGCGCGATGGCGAGTTCGCCTTCCGGGCTGCCGAGGAAATCAAAGGCGTCCTTGGCGGCATTGGCGATAACCAGCGCCTGCGGGTCGGCCAATCCGATGTCCTCGATCGCCATGCGCACCACGCGTCGCGCGATATAGAGCGGCGGCTCACCGGCATCGAGCATCCGGCAGAGATAATAAAGCGCGGCGTCTGGATCGGAGCCGCGCACCGACTTGTGCAATGCAGAGATGAGATTGTAGTGGCCGTCTTGGGCCTTATCGTAGAGCGGCGCGCGCCGCTGCACGATCTCCTGCAATTGCGCGGCGCCGAAGCGCTCGTCCTTGCGGGCGGCGCGCCAGACTTCTTCCGCCAGCGTGAGCGCGGCGCGGCCATCGCCGTCGGCCATGCCCACCAGCGTGGAACGCGCGTCATCATCGAGCGGCAGCGGCTTGCCTTCGATCGTTTCGGCACGCGCCAGCAACTTCTCGATCGCGCCGGCATCGAGCGACTTGAATACCAAAACGCGCGCGCGCGACAGCAGCGGCGCGTTCAGCTCGAACGACGGGTTCTCGGTGGTGGCGCCGACCAGCACGATGGTGCCGTCTTCCATGACGGGGAGAAACGAATCCTGCTGGGCGCGGTTGAAGCGATGAATTTCGTCGACGAACAACAGCGTGCCCTGCCCCAGTTCGCGGCGGCGGCGCGCCTCCTCGAACACTTTCTTCAGGTCGGCGACGCCGGTGAAGATCGCGGATATTTGCTCAAAATGCAGATCGGTCGCCTGCGCGAGCAAGCGCGCGACCGTCGTCTTGCCGGTGCCGGGCGGGCCCCAGAACACGAGGCTGCCGAGCGAGCGGCTCGCCAGCATGCGGGTGAGTACGCCGTCTGCGCCCAGCAGATGATCCTGCCCGACCACTTCATCGAGGCGGGTCGGACGCAAGCGGTCGGCGAGCGGGCGCGGCGCGTCCTTGTCGAGGCCGGCCGCGGCGAACAATGTCGGCCCTGCTGCTTTTGCGCGCGGGCTCATGTCATCCTCACCCGCCGAAGACCGCGGAGATCTGCCGCCCGCCACGGCGGATGACGACGCGCCAGGTGCGTTGCGGTCTTTCGGCGGCGCGCGCGAGATCGCGTGTCTGCGTGATTTTCTCGCCGTTCACCGCCACGACGATGTCGCCGCGGCGGAAACCGAGATTGCTGGCATAGGAGCCGTCGGCGACGTCGAGGATGACGACGCCGCTGTCGTCATCGAGCTGCAATTCATCGGCCAGCGCCGGCGAAAGATTGGCGATATGGGCGCCGAAGAACGGCGAACGCGTGCGGATGGTGATCTCGTCGCGCGGGGCCTCCGGCGCAGTGCGCAAACTGACCTTCGCGTTCATGGCGCGGCCATTGCGCACGATGCCGAGCAGCGCCGCGCCGCCGAGCGCCTTGGTGGCGAAGCGGTAATCGAACGCATTGGGATCATCGACATTCTGCCCATCAACCGAAACAATAAGATCGCCGGGCTTCAGACCGGCTTGCGCCGCCGGGCTGTCCTTTGTGACATTGGCAATCAACGCACCGGCGGGACGCTTCAGTCCGAGGCTGTCGGCAATATCGGCGGTGATCGGCTGTAATTTGGCGCCGAGCCAGGCTCGCTCGACCGACTTGCCGCCATGTTCGGCGGAGGCGACCACGACGCGCACCATGTTGGCGGGAATGGCAAAGCCAATGCCTTGCGAGCCGCCGGAGCGCGAGAAGATCGCGGTGTTGATGCCGACCAGATTGCCGGCAAGATCGACCAAGGCGCCGCCCGAATTGCCGGGATTGATGGGGGCGTCGGTCTGAATGAAGAACTGGTAGTCGGTGATGCCGACCCGGGTGCGCGCGAGCGCCGAGACGATGCCGTGCGTCACCGTCTGCCCGACACCGAACGGATTACCGACGGCGAGCACGACGTCGCCAACCTCGAGCGCATCAGAATTAGCAAAGTTGAGATAGGCGAAGCGCTCATTGCCATTCTTGATGCGCAGAACGGCAAGATCGCTGCGCTTGTCCTTGAGCACGATGGAGGCCTCGAACTCGCGCTTGTCGGACAACGCGACCTTCACTTCGTCGGCGCCGTCGATGACATGCACGTTGGTGACGATGAGGCCTGAAGGATCGACGATGACGCCGGAGCCGAGCGAGCGTTGGAGCTGACGGCCCAACCCTTCGCCGGGCACGCCAAAGAAGCGGCGGAAGATCGGATCGTTGAACAGCGGATTGCGGTTCTGCACCACCTTGGCGGCGTAGACGTTGACCACAGCGGGCGTGACCCGCTTGACCACCGGGGCGTAAGAGAGCCGCAACTCGGCCTGCGTCGGCACCTTGCGCTCAACCGGCTGCGCCTGTGCGGCGACGGACATCAGAGCGGCACCGCAGAGCACCAGCAAAGGCAGGAAAAGGCTTCGAATTCACAGACATTTCAGATCTCCGGCAGGTGCCGCCGATATAGAGCCGTTAGAGGGCCGATTGAAGGCACGGGGCGGTCGATTTGGCCAATTTCACGGGTCCTTGCAATAGGCGAGGCTTTGCCGACATTAGGCGTCTCGCCCCCGTTGGAGTGTCCCATGAAAGCGGTCGGATACCACAAATCGCTGCCCGCCGCCGAAGCCGACGCACTCGTCGATTTCACCGCCGAGAAGCCCTCACCCACCGGCCACGACCTGCTGGTGGAGGTCAAGGCCGTGTCGGTTAACCCGGTCGACACCAAAGTGCGCATGCGCGCGGCGCCGAAAGCCGGCGAAGCGCCCAAGGTGCTCGGTTACGACGCCGCCGGCGTGATCGAGGCGGTGGGGCCCGAAGTGACCTTGTTCAAGCCGGGCGACGAGGTGTTCTATGCGGGTTCTATCGCGCGGCCCGGCACCAATGTCGAATTTCATCTGGTGGACGAGCGCATCGTCGGCTTCAAACCGAAGACGTTAAGCTTCACGCAAGCCGCGGCGCTGCCGCTCACCAGCATCACGGCCTGGGAGATGCTATTCGACCGCTTCGGCGTCTCGCCCAGCAAGACGCCGGACGGACGCGCGCTGCTGATCATCGGCGGCGCCGGCGGCGTTGGCTCGATCATGATCCAGCTCGCGCGCCGGCTCACCGGGCTCACCGTCATCGCCACAGCGTCACGGCCGCAAACGCGTGACTGGTGCCTGAAGCTCGGCGCCGACCATGTGATCGATCATTCCAAGCCGTTCGCCGAACAACTCAAGGCCATCGGGCACGGCACCGTGGCGCTGATCGCGAGCCTCACCGGCACCGAACAGCATTTCCCGCAAATCCCTGCCATCGTCGCGCCGCAGGGCAAGTTCGGTCTGATCGACGATCCCAAGGTGCTGGACGCCAACCCGCTCAAGCAGAAGGCAGTGTCGCTTCATTGGGAATCGATGTTCACGCGCGCGGTTTTCCAGACGCCGGACATGATCGCGCAACACCGATTGCTCAACGATGTGTCGAGGCTGGTCGATGCCGGCCTGATCGTCACCACGGCGGCGAAAGAGATGTCGCCGATCAACGCCGCCAATTTGCGCGCGGCGCATCAGCAGATTGAAAGCGGCTCCACGATCGGCAAGGTCGTGCTGAGCGGCTGGTAGGTCAGCGAGTTCGGATTGGCACTTCAGGCCTTGCTATTCCTTTTTCGGCACCGGCCAACCGCGTTTGGCGAGACCGATCAACTCCGGCCGGTATTCGAAATGCATCGTGTCGTAGTGATACCACTTGCCGCCCCAGATAAATCCGTGACGCTCGAAGATCTCGACGATCGCTTGCGGAATGCGGTTTCGCCAACGGACCTTTCCCTTTGCAGACGTCTCCCAAAGCCAGTAATCGGCGTAACGGATGTTGAGGTCGATGGCGGCGCCGTAGGCGTGCATCGATAGCCGCTGCGTACGGCGCACCGCGCGGCAATTGTAGACGCCGTAACTCGGCATTGCGAACCGCACTACATCCTTGGGTAGCCGTTCCAGTTCGCGTGAGATGTCGACCAGTTTGTCGGCAACGCCGTTGACGCTGGTCGCCCGGATCGTCTTGCCGCCCCGGCCGGGCAGCCATGGGATTGACTTCAAGTGCCGAGCAACGTCGCCCTTCCGGCAATCACCGTACATCTTCACGAAAAATGCCTGGTTCCGGACGCGCCCCGGATCTTCGTTGAACGCCGGCGACTTGAGCGGGCCACCAAGCGGATATGGAATGGCAAATTGATCTTTGATATCCGGGCGTTCGAGCAATTGTTCGAACGTCTTGCGGGCGGGGCCAGCCGTCAGCGGCATGCGCGTGCCGTCGCGCCAGATCAGGTCATGACTGTCGCTACCGGCAAGAAACTGCGGATAGGCCGCGACAAGCGCGTCGATGGCGGTCTCGCCGCGAGCGACGGGCGCGATCAGGATACTGATAGCGACGATCGTGAGCCGCCAATGCAAACAAACGATCGAATCCCGTTTCGGAAAGGCATCACCGGGCCAAGGCCCATTGCGCCGGCCCGGTGATAGCAAGCGCCCTACTCCTTCGCCGGCACGGTGCGCAGGTAAGCGACAATGGCGTCGAGATCGGCGTCAGTCATTTTCGCGTAGTATGGATAACCCATCGGCGGCTTAAGAGGGCTGCCGTCTTTGCGGACGCCGTGCGTGATGGCGCGTTTGATCTCGGCGTCGCTCCAGGCGCCGATGCCTTTGGTCTTGCTCGAGGTGATGTTGCGCGAGGTCGAGACGCCCCAGGGCCCGGGGAAGTCAAAACCGCCGGTGCCGAGCTTGGTCGTGAACTCCCGACCTCTCGGCCCCATCGGCGTATGGCATTCCATGCAGTGCGCGATGGTGGCGAGATAGAAGCCCTTCTTCGCTTTGTCGGTCATTATCGCGTCGGTGTAGGGCTTCTCGCCGCCGGGAAAGACGATTTCGAGTTGCTTCATCTTATAGACCGGCGCCGGCACCGTGTTCTTGATCGGCTTGAGCGTGCGCAAATAGGCGACCACGGCGTCGAGATCGCGCTCGGTCATGATGTGATAGAAGCCCGTCGGCATCACCATGGCGACATGGACGCCGTCGGGCCGAATACCAGTGCGTATCAGCGTCTTGATCTGCGCGTCGCTCCAGTTGCCGATGCCGGTGTCTTTGTCTTGCGTAATGTTCGGCGCGGTCACCTTAAAGGGCGGCTCGTCCCAGGTGAGCCCGCCGGAGAACGCTTTCTCCACGATGTCTCCCTTCGGCCCCTTCGGCGTGTGGCAATTGCCGCAGGTCAGAACGGTATTGACCAGATAGTCGCCGCGCTTGACCAGATCGGATTGCGCGCGGGCCGCGCCAAACGGCAGCAGCAGCGCGGCCAATAAAACAAGACACGCCGCGTTCCAAAGCCGCGGCAGGCGGTTGCGATACATAAGTCATCTCCCAGTGGACGATGCGCCTTCTCGGCGGGCGCGTTCGATACCATATTAGCCGCCGGCCGATGTGACGGCTATCACAGTGAAGAGCTTATTACGTCGATAATTGATTGCGCATTACTACCGGCGACCAATAAAAAAGGCGGCGCTAAACGCCGCCCTTTTGAAAATCGGTTGTGTGTTCGGATCGATCAGGCCGCGACAGTCGCTTCTTCGTCGACCTTCTTCTCCTGCACCGGCCCGGAATCCTTGCCCTTGGCCTCGACGTCGCGATCGACAAACTCGATCACCGCGACCGGCGCGTTGTCGCCGTAACGGAATCCGGCTTTCATGATGCGGGTGTAGCCGCCGTGACGCTCGCCGTAACGCGGGGCGATGACCTCGAACAGCTTCTTGACCTGCACAATGTCGTGAATTTGCGCGATCGCCTGGCGGCGCGCATGCAAGCCGCCTTTCTTGGCCAAGGTCACCAGCTTCTCCACCACCGGGCGCAATTCCTTCGCCTTTGGCAGCGTGGTGACGATCTGCTCGTGCTTGATCAGAGACGCCGCCATGTTGGCGAACATGGCGCGGCGATGCGACGGGCGCTTGCCAAGCTTGCGGTGAACCTTTCCGTGACGCATCGAATTAATCCTCTTTTCTCTGTGTCACGACGGTTCGTCGGACGCTGTGCTCAGGTGGGCTTCCTGCGTTCGCCCAGAACGTCGCGGCCGAAGATGCTGACCGCGACTGGAATTCACGCTCAGTAATGGTCCTCGAAGCGCTTGGCGAGTTCTTCGATGTTTTCCGGCGGCCAGCCCGGCACTTCCATGCCGAGATGCAGGCCCATCTGCGCCAGCACTTCCTTGATCTCGTTGAGCGACTTGCGGCCGAAGTTCGGCGTGCGCAGCATTTCGGCTTCGGTCTTCTGCACAAGATCGCCGATATAGACGATGTTGTCGTTCTTCAGGCAGTTGGCCGAACGCACGCTGAGCTCGAGCTCGTCCACCTTCTTGAGGAAGGCCGGGTTGAAGGCGAGATCAGGGATCAACTCCGCAGCCTGCTCCTTGCGCGGCTCCTCGAAGTTGACGAAGACGTTAAGTTGGTCCTGCAAAATCCTTGCAGCGTAAGCAAGCGAGTCCTCAGGCGTTACCGCGCCGTTGGTCTCGATCGTCATGGTCAGCTTGTCGTAGTCGAGGATCTGGCCCTCGCGGGTGTTCTCGACCTTGTAGGAGACCTTGCGCACCGGCGAATACAGGCTGTCGACCGGGATCAGGCCGATCGGCGCGTCCTCGGGCCGGTTACGCTCGGCCGGCACATAGCCCTTGCCGGTGTTGACCGTGAACTCCATGCGGATCTCGGCCCCCTCGTCGAGGGTGCACAGGACGAGATCGGGATTGAGCACGACCACGTCGCCGACGGTCTGGATGTCGCCGGCGGTCACGGTGCCGGGGCCCTGCTTCTTCACCACCATGCGCTTGGGGCCTTCGCCCTGCATCTTGATGGCGATGTCCTTGATGTTGAGCACGATGTCCGTGACGTCCTCGCGCACGCCGGCGATCGAGGAGAACTCGTGCAGAACGCCGTCGATGTGCACCGACTGCACGGCGGAGCCCTGCAACGAGGAGAGCAGAATGCGCCGCAGCGCATTGCCCAACGTCACGCCGAAGCCGCGCTCGAGCGGCTCGGCCACGACGGTCGCGGTGCGCGCGGCGTCGTTGCCGGCGGCGACCTGGAGCTTGTTCGGCCTGATCAATTCCTGCCAATTCTTTTGAATCACGTCTTCACCTTTTCAGCGACGCGGGCGTCTCGCCTCGCGCGACCCCACCCGCCATGTGGGAAAGTTGGGCGGTAGCGGATGCGCGCCAGGCACCCGCCTCTCAAAAAATCAAACGCGCCGACGCTTACGCGGCCGGCACCCGTTGTGCGGGATCGTGGTCACGTCACGGATCGACGTGATCGTGAAACCCGCCGCCTGCAACGAGCGCAGCGCCAACTCGCGGCCCGAACCGGGACCGGATACTTCCACCTCAAGCGTGCGCATGCCGTGTTCCTGCGCCTTCTTGGCGGCATCTTCGGCCGCTACCTGCGCGGCGTAGGGGGTCGACTTGCGCGAACCCTTGAAGCCCATCGTTCCCGCCGACGACCAGGCAATGGTGTTGCCCTGCGCATCGGTGATGGTGATCATCGTGTTGTTGAACGAGGCCGCAACGTGCGCAACGCCCGACGCGATGTTCTTGCGTTCGCGCCGGCGAACGCGGGTGGCTTCCTTACCCATTCTCAAACCCTTTCAATGCCCGCAGGCCAATAGTGGCGCGGGCCAATTCCGTTCCGTTATCAGGCCGTCTTCTTCTTGCCGGCGATGGTCTTGGCCGGACCCTTGCGGGTGCGCGCATTGGTATGGGTGCGCTGGCCGCGCACCGGCAGACCCTTGCGGTGGCGCAGGCCCCGGTAACAACCGAGATCCATCAGCCGTTTGATGTTCATCGCCGTATCGCGGCGCAGATCTCCTTCGACCATGTAGTCACGGTCGATGATCTCGCGGATCTGCAAAACCTCGGCGTCGGTGAGCTGCGACACGCGCCGCTCGGCCGGCAGGTTAACCTTGCCCACAATATCGGAGGCGATCTTCGGTCCGATGCCATGGATGTACTGCAGCGCGATCACGACGCGCTTGTTGGTCGGCAAATTAACGCCTGCGATACGAGCCACGAGAGGCCTCTCCTGTCATGCTCCGGCAGCGCCACGCGCGCCGAATTCCTGTGTACCCAAAAGGGGATAACGCAAAGCGTAACACGACGCCCGTCCCCGCCCTACTGGGGCCCCGGCATCGCGTTAAACTCCTGAATGCGCTGCTTATTAAGGGATTCATCGGGCCTTCGTCAACCTCTGCCTATGGCTTGATTTGCCCTGTCCGCCCCTATTTTTGCGTCTGGCCGGGGTGCTGCGGCGGCTGGCGCTCCCGCGCTTCGTCCGCGCCATTTTGCTCCGCTTTTTCGCCTGCTTCGCCTTGCGTTTGGTTTTGGCGCCCCGCAGCGCCTTGCTGGCCTTCTTGCTGGCCTTCTTGCTGGCCGTTCTTACTGGCCTTAGCGGGCTTTTTGGCGGTTCTGGCCGCCTTCCTGGCACGCATGATGGTCTTCCGCGGCTTGGCTGCCGGCACGGCTTTGGGGGCCGGTGCCAAGATACGGTCGATGGCGGCGGCGACTTCGTCGACCGGCATCATGCCGTCGACCTGGTTGAGCAAGCCTTTGGCGGCATAATGGTCCGCCAGCGGCGCCGTCAGCGCCCGATAGGCGGCCAGCCGCCCCTTCAGAACCTCGGCGTTGTCGTCGGCGCGCAGGCTTTCGCCGCGCGCTATCATGTCGGCGACGCGCTTTTCGATACGATCGAGCAGGATGCCCTCATCCACTTTCAGCTTGATTACGGCATCAAGCGCAAGGCCACGCTCGGCGAGCAGACGTTCGAGGGCTTGCGCCTGCGGCACGGTGCGCGGAAAGCCGTCGAGGATAAAGCCGGACCGGGCGTCGGGCTGGTCGATGCGCTCGGCAATGATCGAGACGATCATGGCGTCCGGCACCAACTGGCCACGGTCGATGAGGCTCTTCGCCTCAAGCCCGAGCGGTGTGCCGGCAGCGGCTGCGGCGCGCAGCATCTCGCCGCTGGAGAGATGAACGATACCGTATTTCGCTATCAGCCGTTGCGCTTGCGTGCCCTTCCCCGCCCCCGGCGGGCCGAGCAAGACCAGTCTCATCTATTGCGTCCCCGCAACTTCGAGCGTTTGATCAGTCCTTCATATTGGTGAGCGAGCAGATAGCCCTGGATCTGCGCCACCGTATCCATGGTCACACTGACGACGATCAGCAACGACGTGCCGCCGAAATAGAACGGCACCGCCGCGTAGGAAATCAAGATTTCAGGGATCAGGCAGACGATCGCCAGATATAATGCCCCCAGCACGGTGATGCGCGAGAGCACATAGTCGATGTATTCCGCCGTGCGCTCGCCCGGCCGGATACCGGGAATGAAGCCGCCGTGCTTCTTCAGATTATCCGCCGTCTCGGTCGGGTTGAATACGATCGCGGTGTAGAAGAACGCGAAGAACACGATCAGCGCAATATAGAGAATGAGGAACAGCGGCCGCCCGTGGCCGAGCAGCGTGGTGACCGTGGTCAGCCAGTTCGGGCCCGAGCCGGCGTTGAAATTGGCAACCGTGGTCGGCAACAACAAAAGCGATGAGGCGAAGATCGGCGGGATCACGCCCGAGGTGTTGAGCTTGAGCGGCAGATGCGAAGACTGCCCCTCGAACATGCGGTTGCCGACCTGACGTTTGGGATACTGAATCAGCAGCCGGCGCTGCGCACGCTCCACGAACACGATGAAGGCGATGACCGCGACTGCCATGACGATGACGGCAAGGATCAAGCCGGTCGACAAGGCGCCTTGACGGCCGAGTTCCAGCGTGCCGGCGATCGCCGAGGGCAATTGTGCGACAATGCCCGACAGAATGATCAGCGAGATGCCGTTGCCGATGCCGCGCGAGGTGATCTGCTCCCCTAGCCACATCAGAAAGACGGTACCGCCGGTGAGCGTAATCGTGGTGGATATGAGGAAGAAAATACCCGGGCTCGACACGACATTGCCGGTGCCTTGCAGGCCGACGGCAATCCCATACGACTGGAAGGCAGCCAGCACCACGGTGAGATATCGCGTGTACTGGTTCATGATCTTGCGGCCGGCCTCGCCTTCCTTCTTGAGCGCTTCGAGCGTGGGCGAAACCGTCGTCATCAACTGGATGATGATCGAGGCCGAGATGTACGGCATGATGTTGAGCGCAAAGATCGCCATCCGATGGATGCCGCCACCGGAGAACATGTTGAACATGCCGAGAATGCCGCCGGACTGCGTCTGGAAGATCTGCTCCCAGGCGGCGGGATCGATGCCAGGCAACGGAATATAGGTGCCGAGGCGATAGACGAGCAGCGCGCCGACGGTGAACCAGATGCGCTTCTTGAGCTCGTCGGCTTTGGCCAGCGCCCCGAAGTTGAGGTTGGCCGCCAGTTGTTCCGCTGCCGAAACCATCGGTTGCTCCTTGCCGCCCGCCCTGTTTCGTCCCGCGTGCCCGTGCGGGCAAGCCCGTAAATAGGCCTTCGCAACCGGATCTTAAAGTCACATCCCACGTGGCCGGCGCAAAACGCCGGCCAACGCTTATTCAGTTCCCGCTTCGGCCTTGGCCTTGCCGCCCTTGCCTTTGGCAGCCCCCTTGTCGCCGCCTTTGGCCGCTTCCAGCGCCATGCGCTTGTTCTTGCCGCGGGGCTCGGCCGGTTGTTCTTTAGGCTGAGCGAGAATCGTCACGCTGCCGCCCGCCTTCTCGACCGCCGCGACGGCGGACTTGGAGGCGCGGTAGACCGAGAATTGCACCTTGCTCTTGAACTCGCCCTCGCCGAGCAATTTAACGCCGCCCTTGGTGCGCCGCATCAGGCCCGCTTTGACCATGGCATCGGCCGTGACCGGCTGAGCAAAATCGAGCTTGCCGGCGTCGATCGCCTTCTGCACCGTGCCGAGATTGATCTCGTTGAGTTTGACCGCGAACGGCGTGTTGCGAAAGCCGCGTTTGGGCAGACGCCGGTGCAGCGGCATCTGGCCGCCTTCGAAGCCATTGATGGCAACGCCCGATCGCGCGGTCTGGCCCTTGCCGCCGCGGCCGCCGGTCTTGCCCATGCCGGAGCCGATGCCACGCCCGACGCGCATGCGCTTCTTGCGGGCGCCGGGCTTGTCGGCAATCTGGTTGAGTTTCATCGTACGTCCTCGTTACTTCGCTTCGCCGACCACACGCACCAAATGATTCACTTTGCGGATCATGCCGCGGGTGGCGGAATTGTCAGGCAGATCACGCATGCGGCCAATCTTGTTGAGGCCGAGACCGATCAGCGTCGCGCGCTGATCGTTATCGCGCCGCATCGGGCTGCCGATCTGCTCGACCTTGATGGTTTTTCCCTGCGCCATTGTCGTCGTCCCTTATTCTGCGGTCGCTTCGGCATCGGCGCCCTCGCGGCGGCGCGCCTGCAGCGTGGACACCTTGATGTTGCGGCGGGCAGCGACCGAGCGCGGCGAATCTTGCGCCTTCAGCGCATCGAAGGTTGCGCGCACGACGTTGTACGGGTTGGACGAGCCGAGCGATTTCGCCACCACGTCCTGCATGCCGAGCGTCTCGAACACCGCGCGCATCGGACCGCCGGCAATGATGCCGGTGCCGGGAGGCGCTGCGCGCAGGAACACCTTGCCGGCGCCGTGACGGCCGAGCACGTCGTGATGCAGCGTGCGGCCTTCACGCAACGGAACGCGTGTCAGGCCGCGCTTGGCGGCCTCGGTCGCCTTGCGAATCGCTTCCGGCACCTCGCGCGCCTTGCCGTGACCGAAGCCAACGCGGCCCTTCTGGTCGCCCACAACCACCAGCGCGGCGAAGCCGAAGCGGCGGCCGCCCTTGACCACTTTGGCCACGCGGTTGATGTGCACCAGCTTGTCGATGAACTCGCTGTCGCGCTCTTCGCGGCCACCGCCACGGTCGCGCCGCTGCTCTCGTCGAGGTTCATGTGCCATGGTCTATTGTTCCATTAGAAATTGAGGCCGCTTTCGCGCGCGGCATCGGCCAGCGCCTTGATGCGTCCGTGATAGAGATAGCCGCCGCGGTCGAACACGACGTCCTTGATGCCTTTTTGCTGAGCGCGTTCTGCGATCAGCTTGCCCACGGCCTTGGCCGCCGCGATGTCGGCGCCGGTCTTACCTTGCTCGCGCAACGCCTTTTCCAATGTCGAGGCGGCCGCCAGCGTCACGCCCTTATCGTCGTCAATGAGCTGGGCGTAGATGTGCTTGGAGGAACGGTTCACCGACAGCCGTGCGCGTCCGCGCGCCGCAAGCTTGATCTTGCGCCGCACTACGCCCTTCCGCCGCGCTGTCCTGTCACTCATTCTCGACATGGCGCTTCGTCCTCTACTTCTTCTTGCCTTCCTTGCGGAAGATGTACTCGCCGGCGTATTTCACGCCCTTGCCCTTATAGGGCTCCGGCCGGCGGTAGTCGCGGATATCAGCGGCGACCTGGCCGACGAGTTGCTTGTCGATGCCGCTGACGACGACTTCGGTCGGCTTCGGCGTGGCGATCGTGATCCCCTGCGGGATCGGATAATTGACATCATGCGAGAAACCGAGCTGCAGGCTGAGCTGCTTGCCCTGTACTGCGGCGCGGAAGCCGACTCCGTTGATCTCGAGGCGTTCCTCGTAGCCCTTAGTGACGCCGGTCACGAGATTGGATACGAGCGTACGCGAGGTGCCCCAGAGCGAGCGCGAGCGTTTGGTCGGAAAGCGCGGCTCGACCTTGATGGCGGCCTTGTCCATGCTGACCGACACATCGTCGTGCAGAACGGTTTCAAGCGCCCCTTTGGGACCCTTTACCTTGACGGTCTGGCCTTCCACGTTGGCGGTGACGCCGGACGGGATGGAAACCGCTCTTTTGCCGATACGAGACATTAGAACACCGTGCAAAGGACTTCGCCGCCGACATTGGCATCGCGAGCATCGTGGTCGGCCATCACGCCCTTCGGCGTCGAGACGATGGCAACGCCAAGCCCGTTGTTGATGCGCGGCAAGGCCTTGACCGAGGCATAGACGCGCCGGCCCGGTTTCGACACACGCGCGATCTCGCGGATCACCGGCTCGCCGTCGAAATATTTCAACTCGATCTCCAGTTCGCTGCGGCCGCCGGCATGCGCAACGTTGGCGTAGCCGCGGATGAAGCCTTCCGCTTTCAACACCTCGGCCACGCGCTCGCGCTGCTTGGAGCCGGGCATGGAAACCTTGGACTTGTTGCGCATCTGCGCGTTGCGGATGCGGGCGATCATGTCGCCGATCGGATCGTTTACCATTCGCCCCCTCCTACCAGCTCGACTTCACGAGGCCCGGAATGAGCCCTTTGGAACCGAGCTCGCGCAGCGCGATGCGGCTCAGGCGATGCTTGCGATAATAGGCACGCGGCCGTCCCGACAATTCGCAGCGGTTGCGAATGCGGGTTTTCGACGAATTGCGCGGCAATTCGGCAAGCTTGAGGGTGGCGGCGAACCGCTCCTCGGTCGGCAGGTTCTTGTCGTGCGCGGTCGCTTTCAGCTTGGCGCGCCGATTAGCAAATTTCTTTGCCATCTTGCGCCGCCTGTTGTTCTTCTCGATCGAACTCTTCTTCGCCATTCTCAGTCTCTCCTTGCGGTTCCGCGTATGAGGGATCGCCTCACTGCCGGAACGGGAAGTTGAATGCGGTCAGCAGCGCGCGCGCTTCGTCGTCAGACGGCGCGCTGGTACAGACCGTGATGTCGAGCCCCCAGGAATCGACCACTTTGTCGAAATCGATCTCCGGGAAAACGATGTGTTCCTTGATGCCCAGGCTGTAGTTGCCGCGGCCGTCGAAGCTCTTCGGGTTCAAGCCCCGAAAATCGCGAATGCGCGGCAGCGCGATGTTGATCAGGCGATCTAGGAAGTCGTACATGCGCGCCTTGCGCAGCGTGACCTTGCAGCCGATGGCCTGGCCGTCGCGTAGCTTGTAGGTGGCGATCGACTTGCGCGACTTGGTGATGACCGCTCGCTGGCCGGCGATCAACGACAGATCGGCGGCGGCGTTATCGACTTTCTTGCGATCGGCGACGCCTTCGCCGATACCCATGTTGAGCACCACCTTGGTGATCACGGGCACCTGCATCGGATTCTTGTAACCGAACTTTTCGATGAGCTGGCCGCGAATATCTTTGTCGAAATGCGTCCTCAGCCGCGCCACATAAGGCACGGCTTGCGCCTTCGCAGTCTTCGCGCTCTCGGGCGCGCGGCCCTGCGGTGCATCAGCCTTCGGATTTTCAGTCGTCTGCGTATCAGCCATCGATCTCTACCCCGGAACGTTTGGCAACGCGTACCTTGCGGCGCGCCTCGCCCTCGCCCACGAATTTGAATCCAACCCGGGTCGCTTTGCCGTCCTTAGGATCGGCGAGCGCCAGGTTCGACAGATGAATGGGGCCCTCTTTGGTGATGATGCCGCCTTCCTGCTGCGCGGTCTGGCGCTGGTGGCGCTTGACCATATTGACGCCGCGCACCAGCGCGCGCGCCTCGGCGGGACGCACCTCGAACACCTCACCGGTGCGGCCCTTGTCGCGGCCGGTGAGCACAATCACCTTGTCGCCCTTGCGGATCTTGGCGGCCATCACAGCACCTCCGGCGCCAGCGAGATGATCTTCATGTGATTCTTGGCGCGCAGTTCGCGCGGCACCGGCCCGAAGATGCGGGTGCCGACCGGCTCCGACTGCGCGTTGATCAGCACGGCGGCGTTGCGGTCGAAGCGGATGACCGAGCCGTCGGCGCGCTTGATGTCCTTGGCCAAGCGCACCACCACGGCCTTCATTACGTCGCCCTTTTTCACGCGGCCGCGCGGAATCGCCTCTTTCACCGAGACGACGATGACGTCGCCGATGGTGGCGTATTTGCGCTTGGAACCGCCCAGCACCTTGATGCACATGACGCGGCGTGCGCCGGAATTGTCCGCCACGTCGAGGTTGGTTTGCATCTGGATCATGATGCGGCTCTCACTGTCTTGCTCGTAAAATTCACGAAACGGCTGCTTTCTTCTCGCCGCGGATCACTTCCCAGCACTTGAGCTTGGACAGTGGACGGCGCTCTTCAATCCACACCGCGTCGCCGACGCCGAACTCGTTCTTCTCGTCGTGGGCGTGGTACTTCTTGGACCGGCGGATGGTCTTCTTCATCGTCGGGTGCGTGAACCGGCGCTCGACGCGCACGACCACGGTTTTGTCCTGCTTGTTGCTGACCACAACGCCAAACATCGTCCGTTTCGGCATCTAAGACCCCTATTCCTTCGACTTCGCCTTGGCGCGCGGCTTCGCGGCAGCCTTCGGCTTGGCGGATTTGGTTTTCTTCGCAGGCGCACCTGCGTCGACTGCCGGCACCGGCGCGCCGGCGCGCTTTTGCGAGCCGACGGTCTTGAGCCGCGCGATGTCGCGGCGGATGACGCGCACGCGCGCGGTGTTCTCGAGTTGACCGGTGGCGCGCTGGAAGCGCAGGTTGAACTGCTCCTTCTTCAGCTTGACGACCTCGTCGTCGATCTGGTCGATCGTCATCGCTCTGACATCTGCGGCTTTCATGGTCGTTTACTCCGCGATGCGTTCGATGAAACGGGTCTTAACCGGCAGCTTGGCGGCGGCGAGAGCCAGCGCTTCCTTGGCGACGCCGACCGGAATGCCGTCGACCTCGAACAGGATGCGGCCCGGCTTAACGCGGCAGACCCAAAACTCGGGCGTGCCTTTGCCCTTGCCCATGCGCACTTCGATCGGCTTCTTCGATACCGGCACGTCCGGGTAGACGCGAATCCACACGCGGCCCGCCCGCTTCATGAAGCGGGTGAGCGCGCGGCGCGCGGCTTCGATCTGGCGCGCGGTGACGCGCTCGGGCTCGAGCGCCTTCAGCCCGTATTGGCCGAAGGCGAGCGTGGCGCCGCTCGAGGCAACGCCGTGAATACGACCCTTGAATGCCTTGCGGAACTTGGTGCGCTTTGGTTGCAGCATGACTTAACTCTTCAATCCATCATCTTTCTTGGCGCGTAATCTTTTCCGAAAACCGGTTTCCGCTTTTCGGGATCACGCGTTACGCCGCGGTCTCACGCCGCGGGCGGCCTTGATCGCCTTCGGCCATTCGCTTGTCCTGCGCCATCGGATCGTGCTCGAGGATCTCGCCCTTGAAGATCCAAACTTTCACGCCGCAGGTGCCGTAGGTGGTGAAGGCGGTGGCAACGCCGTAGTCGACGTCGGCGCGCAATGTGTGCAGCGGCACGCGGCCTTCGCGGTACCACTCCATGCGCGCGATTTCGGCGCCGCCGAGGCGGCCCGAACAGTTGATGCGGATACCCTCGGCGCCAAGGCGCATGGCCGACTGCACCGCGCGCTTCATGGCGCGGCGGAAGGCGACGCGGCGCTCGAGCTGCTGCGCGATCGATTCGGCGACCAGCTGCGCGTCGAGCTCGGGCTTGCGGATTTCCACGATGTTGATGACGACGTCACTATCGGTGAGCTTCGCCACCACCTTGCGCAGCTTCTCGATGTCGGCGCCCTTCTTGCCGATGACCACGCCCGGCCGCGCCGAGTGAATGGTAACGCGGCACTTCTTGTGCGGACGCTCGATCACGATGTGCGACACCGCCGCCTGCTTGAGCTGCTTCATCAGCTCCGCGCGGATCTTGATGTCCTCATGCAGCAGCGTGCCGTACTCGGCCTTGCCGGCATACCAGCGCGAATCCCAGGTCCGGTTGATACCGACCCGAAGCCCGATTGGATTGACCTTCTGACCCACTCTATCTCTCCTTTAAGCCTCGGCTTTCGCCTCGACCTCGCGCACGACGATGGTCAAGTTGGCGAACGGCTTGAAAATGCGTCCCACCCGGCCACGGCCGCGTGGGGTAAAGCGCTTGATCACCAGCGCCTTTCCGACATGGGCCTCGGCGACAACGAGATCGTCGACGTCGAGGTCGTGATTGTTTTCGGCGTTAGCGATCGCCAACTCCAGGCACTTGCGCACATCCTTGGCGATGCGCTTGCGCGAAAATTGCAGGTCAGCGAGCGCGCTCGCCACCTTCTTGCCGCGGATCAGTTGCGCGACAAGATTGAGCTTCTGCGGAGACACCCGCAGCATGCGGCTGACTGCCTTGGCCTCGTTATCGGCGAGGTCCCGCCCGCGTGCGCTCTTACCCATGGTCCTGCTCTTCTATCCTTAGCTCGCCGCCGGCGCGGCGCCACCCGAGCGCTTCGCCTTGCGGTCCGATGTATGGCCGTAGAACATCCGGGTCGGCGCGAACTCGCCAAACTTGTGACCGACCATTTCTTCGGTCACCATCACCGGGATATGTTTCTGGCCGTTGTAAACGCCGAAATTCAGGCCGACGAACTGCGGCAGAATGGTCGAGCGCCGGCTCCAGATCTTGATCATCTCATGACGGCCCGAGGCGCGCACGGCTTCCGCCTTGCGCAGCAGGTATCCATCGACAAACGGGCCCTTCCAAACTGAACGCGCCATGATCTGACCTATTTCTGCTTCTGCTTGCGGTTATGCCGGCTGAGCACGATGAACTTGGAGGTGCGCTTGTTCTTGCGCGTTTTCTTGCCCTTGGTCGGGAAGCCCCATGGCGTGACCCAGTGACCGCCGCCATTGGTACGCCCGCCGTGCGGATGATCGACCGGGTTCATGGAGATGCCGCGGTTGTGCGGCATGCGGCCCTTCCAGCGACTGCGGCCGGCTTTGGCGACCACGGTGTTCATGTTGTCGGGGTTCGACACCGCGCCGACGCTCGCCATGCAGCGGCCATGTACCAGGCGCTGTTCGGCGGAACTGAGCCGCAGGATGACGTAATCCTGATCGCGGCCGACGATCTGCGCATAAGAGCCGGCCGAACGCGCGATCTGCCCGCCCTTGCCGATCTTCAATTCGATGTTGTGCACGATGGTGCCGACCGGAATGTTGCCGATCGGCATGGCATTGCCCGGCTTCACGTCTGCATGTTCGGCCGCAATCACGGTGTCGCCGGGCGACAGGCGCTGCGGCGCCAGGATATAGGCAAGCTCGCCGTCCTGATACTTGATGAGCGCGATAAAGGCCGTGCGGTTGGGATCGTATTCCAGCCGCTCGATGGTCGCCGGCATGTCGAACTTGCCGCGACGCTTGAAGTCGACTCTGCGATAGGCCTGCTTATGGCCGCCGCCGCGAAAACGAGAGGTAATGCGGCCATTGTTGTTGCGCCCGCCGGTCGAGCTTTGACCTTCGGTCAGCGACTTGACCGGGGGACCTTTGTAGAGGCCCGAACGGTCGATATTGACCAGTTGGCGCTGGCCGGGCGTGGTCGGATTGTAGTTTTTCAGTGCCATCGGACCAGTTCCTTACAACCCCGTGGTCACGTCGATGCGGTGACCCTCTTCGAGCGTCACGATCGCGCGCTTCACGTCGGACTGCTGCCCGACCCTGTTCTTGAACGTCTTGAACTTGCCGCCGCGGATCAGCGTGTTGACGCTCTTGACCTTGACGTCGAACAGCTTCTCGATCGCGTCCTTGATCTGCGGCTTGGTGGCGTCCTTGCGCACCTTGAACATGACCTTGTTGTGCTCGGAAGCCATGGTCGCTTTCTCGGTGATCACCGGGGCGATAATGACGTCGTAATGGCGCGGATCGCTGGTGCTCATTTGAAGCGCGCCTCCAGCGCATCGAGCGCGGCCTTGGTCAGCACCAAGGTCTTGCGCCGCATGATGTCGTAGACGTTGATGCCTTGCACCGGCAGCACGTCGATGTTCGGGATGTTGCGCGCGGCGGCGCGGAAACCGTCGTCCACCTGCGCGCCGTCGATGATCAGCGCATTCGCAAGGCCAAGCTTACCGAACTGCTTGGCGAGCGCGCCCGTCTTCGGCTCCTTCACCGACGCCTTGTCGAGCACGACGATACCGCCGTCCTTGGCCTTGGCGGACAAGGCATGTTTCAGCGCGAGCGCGCGCACCTTTTTCGGCAGCTCGATCGCATGGCTGCGCACGACCGGCCCGAAAGCACGGCCGCCGCCGCGGAATTGCGGCGCACTCTGGGCGCCGTGGCGAGCGCCGCCGGTGCCTTTCTGCGCATGCATCTTCTTGCCGGTGCGGTTGATCTCGCCGCGCAACTTGGTCTTGTGCGTGCCACGCTGGCGTTTGGCGAGCTGCCAGTTGACGCAGCGCTGGACGATATCGGCGCGCGGCTCGAGGCCGAAAATGGTGTCCGGCAGATTGACCGAACCCGCCTCTTTACCTTCGAGGGTGGTGATCTTCAGTTCCATGTCACGCGCCCTCCTTCTCGGTGGGTGCGGCTTCCGGAGCCGGCGCCGCATCGTGCGGTTGGGCTGGCGCTGCATCGGAGCGGCTTCGGCGGGCGGCGCTTCTTCGCTGCCCAGGCGGAACTTGCCGGGCTTGGGCGCATCCTTGGGCAGCGCCTTCTTCACCGCGTCGCGCACGGTGATCCAGCTGCCCTTGGCGCCCGGTACGGCGCCCTCGATCAGGATGAGTCCGCGCTCGACGTCGGTCTGCACGACCTTGAGATTGAGCGTGGTCACCCGTTCGGAGCCGAGATGACCGGGCATCTTCTTGTTCTTGAAGGTCTTGCCGGGATCTTGACGGCCGCCGGTCGAACCGATCGAACGGTGCGAGATCGATACGCCGTGCGAGGCCCGCAGGCCGCCGAAATTCCAGCGCTTCATGCCGCCGGCAAAACCCTTGCCGATGCTGACGCCGCAGACATCGACGAACTGGCCGGCAATGAAGTGATCGGCCGTGATCTCCGCGCCGACCGGGATCAGTGCGTCCTCGCTGACGCGAAACTCGGCAAGCTTGCGCTTGGGCTCGACCTTGGCCTTGGCGAAATAGCCACGGTCGGCCTTGTTCATGTTGTTGGTGCGGCGCTCGCCCGAGCCGAGTTGGAGCGCGACGTAACCATTCTTGTCCTTGGTGCGGTGTGCGACCACCTGGCACTGCGCAAGGCGCAGCACGGTCACCGGTATGTGCTCACCGGCCTCGGTGAACACCCGGGTCATTCCGAGCTTCTGCGCAACAACTCCCGAACGCATCTTTCGTCCTCGCGCGACCGATTACAGCTTGATCTCGACGTCGACGCCGGCGGCAAGGTCGAGCTTCATCAGCGCGTCCACCGTTTGCGGCGTCGGATCGACGATGTCCAAGAGGCGCTTGTGTGTGCGCATCTCGAACTGTTCGCGGCTCTTCTTGTCGATGTGCGGCGAACGGTTCACCGTGAACTTCTCGATGCGCGTCGGCAGCGGGATCGGTCCACGGACCTGAGCGCCGGTGCGCTTGGCCGTGGCTACAATCTCACGCGTCGACGCATCAAGGATGCGGTGATCGAACGCCTTGAGCCGGATCCGGATATTCTGGCCGTTCATTTTCGTTTCTCTTCAAGACTGCATGGCCCGCTCAACGCGGGCCATGACAGCAGATCAACCTCACTCGATGATGCTCGCCACCACGCCGGCGCCGACGGTGCGGCCACCTTCGCGAATGGCGAAGCGGAGTTTTTCTTCCATGGCGATCGGCACGATCAGGTGCACTTCCATCGCCACGTTATCGCCCGGCATCACCATCTCGGTGCCCTGCGGCAGGTGCACCACACCGGTCACGTCGGTGGTGCGGAAATAGAACTGCGGGCGGTAGTTGGTGAAGAACGGGGTATGACGACCGCCCTCTTCCTTGGTGAGGATGTAGGCCTCCGCCTTGAACTTGGTGTGCGGCTTGACCGAGCCCGGCTTGCACAGCACCTGGCCGCGCTCGACTTCCTCGCGCTTGGTGCCGCGCAGCAGCGCGCCGATGTTGTCGCCCGCCTCGCCCTGGTCGAGCAGCTTGCGGAACATCTCGACGCCGGTAACGACGGTCTTGATGGTCGGCTTGATGCCGACGATTTCGACTTCCTCGCCAACCTTGATGATGCCGCGCTCGACGCGGCCGGTGCAGACGGTGCCACGGCCGGAGATCGAGAACACGTCTTCGACCGGCATCAGGAACGGCTGATCCTTCGGACGCTCCGGCTGCGGGATGTATTCGTCGACGTTCTTCATCAGTTCAAGGATAGCTTCCTTGCCGAGCTTGTCGTCCTTGCCCTCGAGCGCCATCAGCGCCGAGCCCTTGATGATCGGAATCTTGTCGCCCGGAAAGTTGTACTTGGACAGAAGCTCACGGACCTCGAGTTCGACGAGCTCGAGCAGCTCCGGATCGTCGACCATATCGCACTTGTTGAGGAACACGACGATTGCCGGCACGCCGACCTGGCGGGCGAGCAGGATGTGCTCGCGGGTCTGCGGCATCGGGCCGTCGGCGGCCGACACGACCAGGATGGCGCCGTCCATCTGCGCGGCACCCGTGATCATGTTCTTCACATAGTCGGCGTGGCCGGGGCAATCGACGTGCGCGTAGTGGCGGTTCGCCGTCTCGTATTCGACGTGCGCGGTCGAGATGGTGATGCCGCGCGCCTTTTCTTCGGGCGCCTTGTCGATCTGGTCATAGGCGGTGAATGTCGCGCCGCCGGTTTCCGAAAGCACTTTGGTGATGGCCGCGGTCAGCGTCGTCTTGCCGTGGTCGACGTGTCCGATCGTCCCGATATTGCAATGGGGTTTGTTGCGGTTGAATTTCTCTTTAGCCATGGGACTCTCCGTTCAGACCCTTTTCAAGTTACGTTCGCGGGTCACGCGAATTTCTTCTGCACTTCGGCCGACACGTTCGCGGGCAACTCCGCATAGTGATCGAATTGCATGGTGAATGTGGCGCGGCCCTGAGACATGGACCGCAGGTTGTTGACATAGCCGAACATGTTCATGAGCGGCACCATCGCGTTGATGACGTTGGCGTTGCCGCGCATGTCCTGGCCCTGGATCTGCCCGCGCCGCGAATTGAGATCGCCGATGACCGAACCGGTGTAATCCTCCGGCGTCACCACCTCGACCTTCATAATCGGCTCGAGCAGCACCGGCTTGCCCTTCTGCAGCGCCTCACGCAAAGCCGCGCGCGAGGCGATTTCGAAGGCCAGAGCCGATGAGTCGACGTCGTGATAGGCGCCGTCGATCAACGTCACTTTGAGATCGACCACCGGGAAGCCAGCGAGGATGCCGGAGCCGAGCACCGACTCCAGGCCCTTCTCGACGCCCGGGATGTATTCCTTTGGCACGTTGCCGCCGACGACTTCGTTTTCGAACTCGAACGGCGTGCCCGGCTGGGCCGGCTCGGCGACGATCTTGACGCGCGCGAACTGGCCGGAACCGCCGGTCTGCTTCTTGTGGACGTAATCGACTTCCGCGCGCTGCGTGATCTTTTCGCGGAATGCCACCTGCGGCGCACCGATATTGGCGTCGACCTTATAGGTGCGCTTGAGGATGTCGACCTTGATGTCGAGATGCAGTTCGCCCATGCCCTTGAGGATGGTCTGGCCGCTCTCCTGGTCGGTCGAGACCCGGAAGGACGGGTCCTCCGCGGCGAGCTTGGCAAGCGCGACGCCGAGCTTTTCCTGGTCGGCCTTCGACTTCGGCTCGATCGCGATCTCGATAACCGGATCGGGGAATTCCATCTTTTCCAGGATGACCGGAGTCTTGGCGTCGCACAGTGTGTCGCCGGTGCGCACTTCCTTCAGCCCGGCCAGCGCGACGATGTCGCCGGCGAACGCTTCTTTGACGTCCTCGCGGTCGTTGGCGTGCATCAACAACATGCGACCGATGCGCTCCTTGCGTTCCTTGGTCGAATTGATCACGCCGGTGCCGCTAGCAAGCACGCCGGAATAGATGCGGCAGAAGGTGATAGTGCCGACGAAGGGGTCGTCCATGATCTTGAAGGCAAGAAGTGCGAGCGGCGCGTCGTCTTTCGGCTCGCGAATAACGTCTTCGCCGTTGTCGGGATTGATTCCGTGAATCGGCGGCACGTCGAGCGGGCTCGGTAGATAATCGACGACGGCGTCGAGCAGCGACTGCACGCCCTTGTTCTTGAAGGCGGAGCCGCACAACACCGGGAAGAAAGCGGACGAAAGCACGGCCTTGCGGATGAGCGTCTTGAGGGTGGCCTCGTCGGGCTCCTTGCCCTCGAGATAGGCGGCCATGGCGTCGTCGTCCATGTCGACCGCCGCCTCGATCATCATCTCGCGATACTTCTTGGCCTCGTCGAGCAGATCGGCCGGGATGTCGGTGTCTTCGAACTTGGCACCCAACGACTCGTCATCCCAGATGCGCGCCTTCATGCGCACCAGGTCGATCAGGCCCTTGAAATTGTTCTCCGCGCCGATCGGCAGCTGGATCGCCACGGGCTTGGCGCCGAGGCGGGTCTTGATGTCTTCGAGACACTTGAAGAAGTCGGCGCCGATCTTGTCCATCTTGTTGGCGAAAACGATGCGCGGAACCTTGTATTTGTCGCCCTGACGCCAGACTGTCTCGGTCTGCGGCTCAACGCCCTGGTTCGAATCGAGCACGCAAACGGCGCCGTCGAGCACGCGCAGCGAACGCTCCACCTCGATGGTGAAGTCGACGTGGCCGGGGGTGTCGATGATGTTCAGGCGCTTGCCGTTCCAAAACGCGGTGGTCGCGGCCGAGGTAATGGTGATGCCGCGTTCCTGCTCTTGCTCCATCCAGTCCATCGTCGCGGCGCCTTCATGCACCTCGCCGATTTTGTGGCTTTTGCCGGTATAATAGAGGATCCGCTCAGTCGTCGTGGTCTTCCCGGCATCGATGTGGGCCATGATACCGAAATTGCGGTAGTCCTCGATTGCGTGGACGCGGGGCATATCCGTTCAAATCCTTAGGTTGTTCGTCGTCACCAGCGATAGTGCGAGAAGGCGCGGTTAGCTTCCGCCATCTTGTGAGTGTCTTCCCGCTTCTTGACGGCGTTCCCCCGATTATTGGACGCATCGAGCAGCTCGGCCGACAGCCGCTCGGTCATTGTTTTTTCGTTGCGGTCGCGCGCGGCCGAGATGATCCAGCGAATGCCCAGCGCCTGACGGCGCGAGGTGCGCACTTCCACCGGCACCTGATAGGTGGCGCCGCCGACGCGGCGCGAACGCACTTCGATCGACGGCATGACGTTGTCGAGCGCCTGCTGGAACACGCTGATCGGATTCTGCTTGGTCTTGGCTTCGATGGTTTCCAGTGCGCCGTAAACGATACCTTCGGCAACCGACTTCTTGCCGTCGTACATGATCGCGTTCATGAACTTGGAAACGACGATATTGCCGAACTTCGGGTCCGGAATGATCTCGCGTTTTTCTGCGGCGTGGCGGCGGGACATGGACAGCGATCCTTATTTCGGGCGCTTGGCGCCGTATTTCGAACGGCGCTGTTTGCGGTTCTTCACGCCTTGCGTATCGAGCACGCCGCGCAGGATGTGGTAGCGCACGCCCGGCAGGTCCTTCACGCGGCCGCCGCGGATCATCACAACCGAATGCTCCTGCAGGTTATGGCCTTCGCCCGGGATGTAGCCGATCACCTCGAAGCCATTGGTCAGGCGCACCTTGGCGACCTTGCGCAGCGCCGAGTTCGGCTTCTTCGGAGTCGTCGTATAGACGCGCGTGCACACGCCGCGCTTCTGCGGGGACGCCTGCAAGGCCGGCACCTTGTTGCGCGCCTTCAGCGGCTGGCGCGGCTTGGCAATCAGTTGGTTGACCGTCGGCATGTCTCGCCTTCGCTTCACTCTTGTTTTGGGCACTGCGCCCGGAGTCGCGTGCGGGCTCGCGCCCGCTGACTGGTTGAGGACCCGCGCTTGTTGCGGGCCTTCGCGTTGATGGGCTTAACGCCCGGCATATCTGCGCGGAAAAGCACCCGCGTCTTCGTGCGCGCAGAACTCCACGCGCAAAACGAAATCGCGCCATCCGCTTCACCTTGCGGGGGCGCTCTTCCGTTCGGACGACCCCGTTGCCGAGGTCGGTCACTTAATCGCCTGACATTGGCTGTCAGCGGCAGCGTCTGAGCTTCATTGGTCGAGGCGAGGTGCCGGTCAGACCCTTAGAAAACTTGAATGTTTTCAGAGAGTTGGCCGGTAGGCCGTGCCGAGCAAGCGAAGCTCACCGCCTGCCGTAAAGTGTCGCGTATGTATCGGCGGTTCTGCGGAGTGTCAAGCATGAAAGCCCCCGAAAAATAGGGGTTTCTTGGCCACCCGCGCAGCCGCGAGCCGGAGCCCATGCTCGCGAATTTATGAGCAATTTATTTGTCTTGGACGCGGCCCCCGCGCAAGTATGAAAAACATAGCAATTACAATGGTTAGTGTGGCCTGACCATTTACCCGAGGAAGTCGAAATGAAAATCAAATACTTCGCTGCCCTTGGCGCGCTGGCGCTGGGGATATCGCAGGCGCATGCCACGAGCGTCACTTTCGGCTCATGGACCATCGATACCGGCCTCGCTGTGACGACGCTCAGCAACGGTGTTGGGAGCCTCAACGCACACCTCACCGGCAGCGGCGGCTATCCGACCATGTGGGCGCTTCCCGGCAATATCCTGACGGGCTACGTTTTCAACGGAAACACCACGGAAGACCGCCTGACCTTCAACGACGCAAAGACGGCATTTACCGGGGCGGATCCGAACGCGTCGATGAAGGGAACGTTCGCCAACCCGATCTACAACAATCCTGGCATCGACATTTATATTTTCGAGTCGGGTGACGCGCCGACGGCAAATTACGCCAACGGCCAATACGAACTGATCGCCGCGAGCCCAACGGGCGCAAGCGGGACGTGGGTCAACGCGTCGATCCTTGGCTTCCTGACCCAAGCCGATCTCGGCGGTTCGAGCACAGCGTTCGGTCTCTACGTCTACGGCATCGATCTCAGCGATCTCGGCTTTGCCGACGGCGCAAGCGTCGCAGCGCTCTTTTTCGGCAATACCTGCGGGGCGAATGTCAGCTGCGCGACTGCCAACGGTGGCGGCAACAACCCGGACGTGGAATTGATCGTCGGTGTTGACGGTGCCGCGTCGCCGGCGGTGGCGGCAACGCCGCTTCCCGGCGCCCTGCCAATGTTCGTCTCCGGCCTCGGTTTGATCGGTGGCGTGTTCGGCATGCGTCGGCGGCGGGCCCGCCGCACCGCGACGGCCTAGCAAACCACAGCCATCGCCTCACCTACGCGAAGGCCGCCCGAACGGGCGGCCTTTTCTTTTTTGTTTCGCCGACGCGGTGCTGTCTATTCGGCGGCCGGCAGGGCCGGTGCCTCCGCCGCTTCGGCTGCAGCCGCGGCTTTCGCCGCGTCCTTTTCCCTTTCCTCCAAGATGAGCGCGTCGCGCTTTGTGGCAACCTCGCGTAGGTCGTTCATCATGGCGCCGGTGCCGGCTGGGATCAGACGGCCGACGATGACGTTTTCCTTGAGGCCGTCGAGTGTATCAGCCTTGCCGTTGACGGCCGCCTCGGTGAGCACGCGCGTGGTCTCCTGGAACGAGGCCGCCGAGATGAACGAACGGGTCTGCAGACTCGCCTTGGTAATGCCGAGCAGGACGGGATGACCCGACGCCGGCTTCTTGCCTTCGGCTTCGGCCCGCACATTGATCTCATCCATCTCGGTCCGGTCGAGTTGCTCGCCCTGCAGAAGCTCGGTCTCGCCGGCGTCGTCAATCTCGACCTTCTGCAGCATCTGACGAACGATCACCTCGATGTGCTTGTCGTTAATGTTGACGCCTTGCAACCGGTAGACTTCCTGGATCTCGTTGACGAGATACGCGGCAAGCTCCTCGACGCCCTTGATGGCGAGAATGTCGTGCGGGGCGGGATTGCCCTCGACGATGTAATCGCCCTGCTCGATGACGTCGCCATCCTGCAGATGGATGTGCTTGCCTTTCGGGATCAGGTATTCCTTCGGCTCGTCGGTCTTGTTTGCCGGCTCGATGGTGATGCGGCGCTTGTTCTTGTAGTCCTTGCCGAACCGCACCGTGCCGCCGATCTCGGCGATGATCGCCGCGTCTTTCGGCTTGCGCGCCTCGAACAGCTCCGCCACCCGCGGCAGACCGCCGGTGATGTCGCGCGTCTTGGCGCTTTCGGTCGGGATACGCGCGATGACGTCGCCCGCCATCACCTTCGAACCCGGATCGACCGAAATAATTGCGTCGACTGCGAGCAGGTAACGAGCGTCGCCGCCGCGGGCAAGCTTGAGGATCTTGCCGCCCGACTTGATCACGATGGCCGGACGCAGGTCCTGCTGGTTGCGGGACGAGCCCGTACGCCAGTCGATGACCACGCGCTTGGCGATGCCGGTCGATTCGTCGAGCTGCTCCGACATCGAGAGCCCGTCGACCATGTCTTCGAAGTCGATGGTGCCTTCGGCTTCGGTCAGGATCGGCCGGGTGTAGGGATCCCACTCGGCCATGCGCTGACCGCGCGTGATCTGCTCACCGTCCTCAACACGCAACCGCGCGCCGTAGGGGATTCGGTGATGCGCGCGCTCGGTGCCATCGGGATCGAGCACCGCAATCACCATGTTGCGCACCATGACCACGGTATCGCCGTCCGAGTTCTTGGCGATGCTCTTGCCTTTGAACTTGATCTTGCCGTCGAAGTTCGACTCGATGAACGACTGCTCGGAGATCTGCGCCGCGCCGCCGATATGGAACGTGCGCATCGTGAGCTGGGTGCCCGGCTCACCGATCGACTGGGCTGCGATCACGCCGACCGCCTCACCCATGTTGACGGGCGTGCCGCGGGCGAGATCGCGCCCGTAACAGGCCCCGCACACGCCGCTCTTGGTCTCGCAGGTGAGCACCGAACGAATCTTCACCTCCTGCACACCGGAGTTCGAAATCATCTCAACTTCCGGTTCGCCAAGCAGTGTACTGCGCTTGACCAGCACCTTGTTCCCCGCCGGATCCTTAATGTCTTCCGCGGTGGTGCGACCCAATATGCGGGAGGCGAGCGAGGCCACCACGGTGCCAGCGTCGATGATCGCCCGCACCTTGATGCCGTTTTTGGTATCGCAGTCGTACTCGGTGATGATGCAATCCTGCGCCACGTCGACTAGACGCCGCGTCAGGTAGCCCGAGTTCGCCGTCTTCAAGGCGGTGTCGGCGAGACCCTTGCGGGCGCCGTGCGTGGAGTTGAAGTACTCCATCACCGACAGCCCCTCCTTGAAGTTGGAGATGATCGGGCTCTCGATGATCTCGCCAGAGGGCTTGGCCATCAGGCCGCGCATGCCGGCGAGCTGACGCATCTGCGCCGGCGAACCGCGCGCGCCGGAATGCGCCATCATATAGATCGAGTTGACCTGTTGCTCGACGCCTTTGGCATCACGTTTGGAAGCCGAGATTTCCTTCATCATGGCTTCGGCAATGGTCTCGGTACACTTCGACCAAGCGTCAACGACCTTGTTGTACTTTTCGCCCTGCGTGATGAGGCCGTCGTTGTACTGCTGCTCGAACTCTTTGGCGAGTTCGCGCGTCTGCTCGACGGTCTTCCACTTGGACGACGGAACGACCATGTCGTCTTTGCCGAACGATATGCCGGCCTTGAAGGCATGATAGAAGCCGAGCGCCATGATGCGATCGCAGAAGATCACCGTCTCCTTCTGACCGCAGTGGCGGTAGACGGTGTCGATCATGTTGGAGATCTCGCGCTTCGTCATCAGCTTGTTGACGACGTCGAAGGGAGTCTTGGAGTTCTTCGGCAGCACATTGCCGAGCACGACACGGCCGGGCGTGGTTTCGTACCACCGGCGAACCATCTCGCCCTTTTCGTCGAGGCCTTCCCAGCGATACTTAATCTTGGTGTGCAGCGTGATCGCCTTCACGGCCAGGGCGTGATCGATCTCGGCCAGATTGCCGAAGATCTTATCCTGGCCGACCTCGCCGTCGCGCAAGGTCGAGAGATAGTAGAGACCGAGCACGATGTCCTGCGACGGCACGATGATCGGCGAACCGTTGGCCGGGTGCAGGATGTTATTCGTGCTCATCATCAAAACACGCGCTTCCAGCTGCGCTTCAAGCGACAGCGGAACGTGCACGGCCATCTGGTCCCCGTCGAAGTCGGCGTTGAAAGCCGCGCAGACCAGCGGATGGAGCTGAATCGCCTTGCCCTCGATCAGCACCGGCTCGAAAGCCTGGATGCCGAGGCGGTGCAAGGTCGGCGCGCGGTTCAAGAGCACCGGATGCTCGCGGATCACCTCATCGAGGATGTCCCAGACTTCCGGCTTCTCTTTTTCAACCAGCTTCTTGGCCTGCTTCACGGTGGTGGACAGGCCCTTGGCGTCGAGCCGCGAATAGATGAACGGCTTGAACAATTCGAGCGCCATCTTCTTGGGCAGACCGCACTGATGCAGCTTCAATTCGGGACCGACGACGATCACCGAACGGCCGGAATAGTCGACGCGCTTGCCGAGCAGGTTCTGCCGGAAACGGCCCTGCTTGCCCTTGAGCATGTCGGCGAGCGACTTTAACGGTCTCTTGTTTGCGCCGGTGATGACGCGCCCGCGGCGGCCGTTGTCGAACAGCGCATCGACCGCCTCCTGCAGCATGCGCTTTTCGTTGCGGATGATAATGTCCGGCGCGCGCAGCTCAATCAACCGCTTCAGACGGTTGTTGCGGTTGATGACGCGGCGGTAGAGATCATTGAGATCGGACGTGGCGAAGCGCCCGCCGTCGAGCGGCACCAGCGGCCGCAGATCGGGCGGGATCACCGGCACGACGGTGAGGATCATCCATTCCGGCTTGTTGCCGGAGGCGAGGAACGCCTCGATCAACTTTAGCCGCTTGGCGATCTTCTTCTTCTTGATCTCGCTGTCGGTCTCGGTGAGATCGACGCGCAATTCGACCTGCAACTTCGCCAAGTCGATGCCTTTCAGCATCTCGCGGATCGCTTCCGCGCCGATGGTGGCGGTGAACGAGTCGGCGCCGAACTCTTCCTGCGCTTTGAGATACTCGTCCTCGGACAGCAATTGGCGATCTTTGAGCGGGGTGAGGCCCGGCTCCAGCACGACGTAATATTCAAAGTAAAGGATGCGCTCGAGATCCTTCAGCGTCATGTCGAGCAGCATGCCGATACGGCTCGGCAGCGACTTCAGGAACCAGATGTGCGCGACCGGTGCGGCCAATTCGATATGGCCCATGCGCTCGCGCCGCACGCGGGAAAGCGTGACTTCGACTGAGCACTTCTCGCAGATGATGCCCTTGTACTTCATGCGCTTGTACTTGCCGCACAAGCACTCGTAGTCCTTGATCGGCCCGAAGATGCGCGCGCAGAACAAACCGTCGCGCTCGGGCTTGAAGGTACGGTAGTTGATGGTTTCCGGCTTTTTGATCTCGCCGTAGGACCACGACAGAATCTTCTCCGGGCTCGCGATCGAAATCCGGATCTGGTCGAAGACCTGGGCCGGCGCCGTCGGGCTGAAGAAATTCATGATTTCTTGGTTCATCGCATTCTCCGCTTGCCGACCATTGCCGGCCGCTGTCGCTCTTCTGACATCGTTCGGACCACCTGCGCGGTCCGGCCTCCCCCGCGTACGGGGGAGGTCAATTCGCTATTCGGCTGCTTCCTGAGTTTCGCCGCCACGGCCCTGCTGCGACTGCTTGGAATTGTGCAGATCGACGTTGAGGCCGAGCGAACGCATCTCCTTGACCAGCACGTTGAAGCTTTCGGGAATACCGGCTTCGAACGTGTCGTCGCCACGCACGATCGCCTCGTACACCTTGGTGCGGCCGGCGACGTCGTCCGATTTCACGGTAAGCATTTCCTGCAGCGTGTAGGCGGCGCCGTAAGCCTCGAGCGCCCACACCTCCATTTCGCCGAAACGCTGTCCGCCGAACTGCGCCTTGCCGCCGAGCGGCTGTTGGGTGACCAGCGAGTACGGACCGATCGAACGGGCGTGGATCTTGTCGTCGACCAGATGATGCAGCTTCAGCATGTAGATGTAGCCGACGGTGACCTTGCGGTCGAAAACCTCGCCGGTGCGACCGTCGTAGACGATTGACCTGGCCGGAATGATCGAGGCCCGCGAGGTCAAGCATGCTTTCGATGTCGGCCTCCTTGGCGCCGTCGAACACCGGCGTGGCGATCGGCACGCCGTGACGCAGATTGCCGCCGAGCTCGACCAGTTCTTCCTCGTTCAATGTCTTGATGGTCGCTTCTTCGCCGTAGATCTTGCGCAGCATGTCTTTCAGCGGCCGCACGTCCTTCTTGGCGTTATAGGCCTGCACCGCCTCTCCGATCTTTAGACCGAGACCGGCACAGGCCCAGCCGAGATGGGTCTCGAGGATCTGGCCGACGTTCATGCGCGACGGCACGCCGAACGGATTGAGCACGATGTCGGCATGAATGCCGTCCTCGAGGAACGGCATGTCCTCGATCGGCACGATCTTCGACACCACGCCCTTGTTGCCGTGGCGGCCGGCCATCTTGTCGCCGGGCTGGATCTTGCGCTTCACCGCGACGAAGACCTTGACCATCTTCATCACGCCGGGCGGCAATTCGTCGCCACGCTGCAGCTTCTCGACCTTGTCGAGGAAGCGCTGCTCCAGAAGCTTCTTGGACTCGTCGTACTGCTTCCGGATCGCCTCGATCTCGGCCATCAGCTTGTCGTTGGGCGAGGCAAACTGCCACCACTGCGAACGCGGATATTCATCCAGCATCGCGCGCGGTGATCTTGCTGTCCTTCTTGAAACCCTTCGGACCCGCGATGCCCTGACGGCCCTCGAGCAACTCGGCCAGCCGGCCATAGACGTTGCGGTCGAGGATCGCCTGTTCGTCGTCGCGGTCCTTGGCGAGACGTTCGATCTCTTCACGTTCGATGGCGAGCGCGCGCTCGTCCTTCTCGACGCCGTGCCGGTTGAACACGCGCACCTCGACGACGGTGCCCTGCACGCCCGGCGGCACGCGCAACGACGTGTCGCGCACGTCGGACGCCTTCTCGCCGAAGATGGCGCGCAGAAGCTTTTCTTCCGGCGTCATCGGGCTTTCGCCCTTGGGCGTGATCTTGCCGACCAGAATGTCGCCGGCGTGCACTTCGGCGCCGATATAGACGATGCCCGCTTCGTCGAGGTTCTTCAGCGCCTCTTCCGAAACGTTCGGGATGTCGCGGGTGATTTCTTCGGGACCGAGCTTGGTGTCACGCGCCATCACCTCGAATTCCTCGATGTGGATGGAGGTGAACACGTCGTCCTTCACGATCCGCTCGGAGAGCAGGATCGAAGTCCTCGAAGTTGTAGCCATTCCACGGCATGAAGGCGACCAGCACGTTGCGGCCGAGCGCGAGTTCGCCGAGATCGGTCGAGGGGCCGTCGGCGATGATGTCGCCCTTCTCGACCTGGTCACCCACCTTCACCAGCGGACGCTGGTTGATGCAGGTGTTCTGGTTCGAGCGCTGGTACTTCATCAGCCGGTAGATATCGACGCCCGGCTTGGTCGGGTCGGTCTCGCCGGTCGCGCGCACGACGATACGGGTGGCGTCCACCTGATCGACGATGCCGGTGCGGCGCGCGGCAATCGCGGCGCCCGAGATCGCGGGCCACCACGCCTTCCATGCCGGTGCCGACATAGGGCGCTTCGGCGCGCACCAGCGGCACGGCCTGACGCTGCATGTTCGAGCCCATGAGCGCGCGGTTGGCGTCGTCGTTCTCAAGGAACGGAATGAGCGCCGCCGCCACCGAAACGAGCTGCTTCGGCGACACGTCCATGAAGTCGACCTTGTCGCGCGGAACCAGATGCACGTCGCCGGCCTGGCGGCACACGATCAGGTCTTCGGTGAACTTGCCCTTGGCGTCGAGCAAGGCATTGGCCTGCGCGACCGCGTAGCGGCCCTCTTCCATCGCCGAGAGATAGCTGCACCTCGTCGGTGACGCGGCCGTCCTTCACCTTGCCGATACGGCGTCTCGACGAAGCCGTATTTGTTCACCCGCGCAAAGGTCGCGAGCGAATTGATCAGGCCGATATTCGGGCCTTCCGGCGTCTCGATCGGGCAGATGCGGCCGTAATGGGTCGGATGCACGTCGCGCACCTCGAAGCCGGCGCGCTCGCGCGTCAGACCACCCGGGCCAAGCGCCGACAGGCGCCGCTTGTGGGTGATCTCCGACAGCGGATTGGTCTGGTCCATGAACTGCGAGAGCTGCGAGGAGCCGAAGAACTCGCGCACCGCCGCGGCCGCCGGCTTGGCGTTGATCAGGTCCTGCGGCATGACGGTGTCGATATCGACCGACGACATGCGCTCCTTGATCGCGCGCTCCATGCGCAGGAGGCCGATGCGGTACTGGTTTTCCATCAATTCGCCGACCGAGCGCACCCGGCGGTTGCCGAGATGGTCGATGTCGTCGATCTCGCCTTTGCCGTCGCGCAGATCGACCAGCGTCTTGATGACCGACGAGGATGTCGTCCTTGCGCAGCACGCGCATGGTGTCGGGCGCGTCGAGATCGAGCCGCATGTTCATCTTCACGCGGCCGACCGCGGAGAGGTCGTAGCGCTCGGAATCGAAGAACAGCGAATGGAACATCGCCTCCGCCGTCTCGACCGTCGGCGGCTCGCCCGGGCGCATGACGCGATAGATGTCGAACAGCGCGTCCTCGCGCGTCATGTTCTTGTCGACGGCGAGCGTGTTGCGGATGTAGGCGCCGACATTGACGTGGTCGATGTCGAGCAGCGGCAGTTCCTTGTAGCCCTCCTCGATCAGCACCTTGAGGTTCTTCTCGGTGATCTCCTCGCCGGCTTCGCAGAAGATTTCGCCGGTCTTCGGCGTTGACGAGATCCTCGGCGAGGTAATGGCCGATCAGTTCCTCGTCGGTCATGCGCAGCGCCTTGAGGCCCTTCTCGGCGAGCTGGCGCGCCTGGCGCACGGTCAGCTTCTTGCCGGCCTCGACCACGACCTTGCCGGTGTCGGCGTCGACCAGATCGTTGATCGCCTTGTAGCCCCGCAGGCGATTGGCGTCGAACGGCACGCGCCAGCCGTCCTTGGCGCGCTTGTAGGTGACCTGCTTGTAGAAGGTGTGGAGGATGTCCTCGCCGTCGAGGCCGAGCGCAAACAGCAGCGACGTCACCGGAATCTTGCGGCGACGGTCGATGCGCGCATAGACGATGTCCTTGGCGTCGAACTCGATGTCGAGCCAGGAGCCGCGATAGGGAATGATGCGGGCGGCGAACAGCAGCTTGCCGGAGGAATGGGTCTTGCCCTTGTCGTGATCGAAGAACACGCCGGGCGAACGGTGCATCTGCGAAACGATGACGCGCTCGGTGCCGTTGACGATGAAGGTGCCGTTGTTGGTCATGAGCGGAATGTCGCCCATGTAGACATCCTGCTCCTTGATGTCCTTGACCGACTTCGCGCCGGTCTCTTCGTCGATATCGAACACGATCAGCCGCAGCGTCACTTTGAGCGGCGCGGCATAGGTCATGCCGCGCTGGCGGCACTCGTCGACGTCATATTTCGGCGGATCGAATTCGTATTTGACGAATTCGAGCATCGAGGAGTTGGAAAAGTCGGAAATCGGAAACACCGAATTGAACACGGCCTGCAGGCCCTCGTCGGGGCGGCCGCCTTCCGGCTCCTTCACCAGCAGGAATTGGTCGTAGGACGCCTTCTGAACCTCGATGAGGTTCGGCATCTCCGCGACTTCCCTGATTGATCCGAAAAACTTCCGTACGCGCTTGCGACCGGTAAATGTCTGCGCCATCGTTTCTTTATCTCTCTCGATTCGGATTGGCGGCCAGCGCGGGCGCCTCTCCGGACGGCCGCAATCCATCGCGACCATCCGGACAGGCGTCGGGGCTGTCCGTTTCTATGCGATTTGGGACGTGCCCGAACCGCCGTACCTCTACATTGTCGTCACCGCCTTCGCGCGATTGCTGCCGTTCGGCCGAGGCGTATCCGGCACACCGCGTTCTTGCAACCTGTCCCCCGGGCCACCGGCCCGGGGAATTCGCACCGGATCCCCGGACTGTTGCCTCAGGGGACTTCATTGAGTAAGCATGCGCTTACTTCAGCTCGACCTTGGCGCCGGCCTTTTCGAGGGTGGCCTTGACCTTGTCGGCCTCCTCCTTGTTCACGCCTTCCTTGACCGGCTTGGGCGCGCCCTCGACCAGATCCTTGGCCTCTTTCAGGCCAAGACCGGTGAGCGCGCGCACTTCCTTGATCACCTCGATCTTCTTGTCGCCGGCCGCCGCGAGGATCGACGGTGAACTCGGTCTTCTCCTCGGCCGCAGCGGCAGCGGCACCGCCAGCGGCAGGACCGGCCGCCACCGCAACCGCGGCAGCAGCCGAGACGCCCCACTTCTCTTCCAGCAACTTGGCGAGTTCCGCCGCCTCGAGGACGGTCAGGCTCGACAGATCGTCGACGATTTTCTGCAGGTCAGCCATTGTTCAATTCCTTTCGGTTCGAACCAGTTAGATTGCTGTTTCATAGAGCCGTCACGCCGCTTCGCTCTTGGAGGCATAGGCCTGGACCACGCGGGCGACTTTCGCCGCCGGCGCATTGGCGAGCTGGGCGAGCTTGGTCGCCGGAGCCTGGATCAGGCCGACGATCTTGGCCCGCAGTTCATCCAGCGACGGCAGCGAGGCGAGCGCCTTGACGCCGTCCGGGTTCAGAGCGGTCTTGCCCATCGCTCCGCCAAGGATCACGAATTTCTTCGTTCGCCTTGGCGAAGTCGACGGCCACCTTCGGCGCCGCGACCGGATCGCCCGAATAGGCGATCACGGTCGGCCCCTTCAGCAGGGCCGCGATCGCGGCGGCGTCGGTGTCCTTGAGAGCGATCTTGGCGAGACGGTTCTTCGCGACCTTCACGCGCGCGCCCGCCTGCTTCATCTGCTGACGCAGAGTCTGCATTTGGGCGACGGTGAGGCCGGAATAGTGAGCCACGACCACGACGTTCGAGGTCTTGAAGACCTCGTTCAGTTCGGTGATGGACTCCTGCTTTTGCCGCTCGATCCACTGCAAGCTCTTTCCGGTTTTGACGGCACGCTTCGCTTCAAGCGGCCGCCGGGGGTTGCTACCAGCCGTCCCACCGACAAGCCTCAACGCGAAGCAAACCTGGGCAGGACGACGCTTCTCACAGCCTGCCCCCCGACAGCGGCTCGACGAGCCGGCGCGGGTCTTCCGAGGTTCGAACCAAACCGGCGCGCCGATTAAGCCGACGCGCAAACTTTGGACTCGTATCCCCGTCTATGCTGGCCCCACTTTCGTTGTCCGGCCCGCTGACGCGGGTGGACCGGGATTAAGCCTCGGCTTTCGCCTCGGCACCGGCAGTCTTGGACAGGTCGGCCAGTCGAAATCCCTTGCCGGGACGCCGGAACCGGCCGTGCGCGGCTCGCCAAAAACGGATGCGGCTTTCTTCCCTTTCAGATGTCCCGCCGGGATGTCTAAAAGGAATGAATTCCGATCACCATTGATTTTTAGAGACGCGCAAAGGCGTGCCGACAAATGGGCCGGCACGCCCCGATGGCGTGTATTTAGACCTTCTTAAGAGGTTTGCCAAGAGCGATTTTGGCCCCTGACCGCCTGGTCAGCGGCCGGTCGCTTGTCCCGGCCGGCCTGGGTGCCCACGACCATGAAGCCGTCGAAGAAGGCCGCAAGCTCCGTGTAGGCATCGAGCGGCAAGACGTGGGCGACATACTGGTCCGGTCGCACGACGACCATGCAGCCTTTGTCCCGATCGATGCCGCGCATGTCGAAAATGTCGTCGCCGCTTTTCAGGTCGGGGCAGAACATCTTTTCGTAGTCACGAAGCCCGTAGCGGCCCTTCCGGGGCAAGAGAAACGATGGCATGGCCTCGATCGCAAGTTCGCGATGGCCCTGCTGGAAGATCGCCCGGACATCGATCACGCGTCGATGTCGGCGCCGCTCGGAGTGTATTTCCTGACGGGAGATTCCTGCGACTGGGCAAGAAAATCGCAGAGTGAATTGATGCCGGAGGACTCCGCGCTCGGGTCTTCCGCGCCGCAAAAGGCGAATAGGCGCCAGCGTCCGTCGGCCTTGACCGTGTGGCCAAGGTGAACCGGCTTGGCGTCCGCCAGCCGGATCACCGGAGCCGAATGGAAGCGCATGCCGATCACCAAGCCTTTGGCGAGATGCTGATAGGTCGGCTCGCCGGTGATGATCGAAGGCCGGTATCTGGTCTCCGTCCCCGCGGTGAAAGCGCCCCTGCTTGACGAAATATTTCTGAAACTCGGTCAGGATCGACACCTTCGCTGCTGGCATCGTCGCGTCCTTCGGCGGATCGCTGAACAGCTTGGCAAATTCGCGATCGAAGTCGATCAGTTCCTTGGCGACGGCCTGACGTTCCGCCGAGTAGGTATGGAGGAACTGCGGCGGGCACCGCCCTCGCAGGACGGACTGCCAGTTTCCAGCCCAGATTGAAGCTGTCCTGCATGGACACATTCATGCCCTGCCCGGCTTTCGGGCTGTGCGTATGGCAGGCGTCGCCGGCGATGAAGACACGCGGCGAGCGCGTGCCGACCTGCTCCTCGGCGACGTCGTCGAACTTGTCGCAAAGTCTCTGGCCGATCTCGTAGACCGACCACCATGGGACTTCCTTCACCTCAAGGGTGTAGGGATGCAGGATTCGCTGCGCCGCTGCGATCACGATAATCGACGGTGATGTTCCGGCTCGCGATCCGTTCGTCTTCCTTGAGCTTGTCGAGCTCAACATAGATGCGGACCAGATAGCCGCCTTCCCGGGGGATGATCAGGACGCTGCCGTCGTTGGCCGACTGGATCGCCGCCTTCATGCGGATGTCGGGGAAATCGGTGATGGCCAGCACGTCCATGACGCCCCAGGCCTGATTGGCCGAGTCGCCGTGAAGCGCCCGCCCGAGGGACTGGCGCACAATGCTGCGCGCGCCGTCACACCCCACCACATAGCGGGCCTTCACGGTTTCCACCTGGCCCGCGTGCTCGGGATCGATCCGCTCGATCCTGACCGTCACCGGATGGGTGGGCGTGCCGGCGCCGACGAAGCTGCCGGGTCGATCTGAAGATCGATCACGCGCCGCGCATAGTCCGGCTCCAGCCGGTTCGGCGATTGCGCATGACTTGCAGATAGAAATCGTGCACCCGCGCCTGGTTCAGGACCACATGCGGAAATTCGGATAGCCCGTCTTCGACATCCTGGACCCTGCCGCTGCGGACGATGTTGCTCCGCTGGCTTATCGTCCGGCTTCCAGAACGTCGTCTCGTTGACCCAACACGCTTCCTTCAGCAGGCGCTCGCTGAAATCCAAAAGCGTGGAACATCTCCACGGTGCGGCAGGCGATCCCGTCGGCTTGGCCAAGCAGCAGCGGACCGGACTTCTGCTCAACAATCCGGGTGTTGATGTCCGGAAATGCCGCCAGTTGTGCCGCCAGCGTCAGGCCCGCCGGCCCGCAGCCGATGATCAGGACGTCGACTTCCGCGGGAAGATGCTCCGACGATCGCGGGCCAATTGCATGCTCAGCCGGTTCGGAAATCTCCGGATCGCCCGGCTGGAATCCGTTAGGTGGAATTGCACGCAACCTCCTCCGCTACTGCTTCATACGGGCTTTCACCGGATCTTTGACGTTCTCGAACTTCCCGATTTCAACGTTTTGCAGTTGCCCATTTTATTTTTCCACGCGCCGAATGTATACGGTGTTGATGATGTCTCTGGTCTGCGGGTCGATCGAGATTGGTCCTCTCGGGCTTTCCCACTTCATTCCCTTAGCGGCAGTCACAAGGCTTTCGCCATCGGTCTTGCCGGCCGCCTTCTTCAGCGCTTCGTAAATCAAATGGGCGCCGTCGTAACCTCCGACCGCAAAAAAGTCAGGATTGCGTTTAAATTCCGCATTGAAAGCGGAAACGAATTGCTTGTTGAGCGGCGAGTTATGCATGTAGTCGTAGTGAAACGCGGTGACGATGCCGATGCCGGCGTCTCCGATGGCCTTCAGTGCGGTTTCATCAGCAAGTTCGCCTTGCCCCATGATCTTTATCTTCTTGGGATCGAGGCCGCGTTCAGCCAGTGCTTTGGCGATACCGGCAGGCTGCGCTCCGCCCGGAACAAAGATAAAGATGCCTTCCGGGTTCAGATCTTTGGCGCGCTGGACAAAAGCGGAGAAATCCGGATTGGCGACCGGCATGCGCACCGAACCGACAATCTCGCCTCCCGCTTCCTTAAGACCGAGCTGGAAGGACGATTCCGCATCGAGCCCAGGCCCATAATCCGAAACCATCGTATAGACTTTCTTGGCTCCGTTCTTGAACGCCCATGACCCAGCACTTCGCAATTTTGCGGAAGCGTAAGAGAGACTCTCGCTATGTAAGGTGACTTGGTGGTGATGATTGAGGTGGCCGCATTCATCACGACCATGAATTTCTTGGCTTCCGGAGATGTCGGCCGCCGCGAGTGCGTTGGGCGTCAGCGAGAAGCCCGCAAGGATATCGACGTTGTCGCGGGTCACCAGTTCCTGCGCCAAACGCTTGGCGCCGGCGGACTGATACCGCCGACATCCTTGCTGCATAGAGTTCGATCCTTCTGCCGGCGACCGTGTCGCCATGCTGTTTCATGTAAAGCTTGATGCCGTTTTCGATCTGGACCCCGGTGTCGGCGAACTGACCGGAATAAGGCATGATCAAGCCGATCTTGATGGGCGCATTCCCCTGCGCAAAGGCCAAGCCCGGCGAAATGAAAGCTGCACCGATACCGGCATTAAACCCGCGTCGTGTCACATGGTCGCTCATTGCTTCCTCCCTGTTGCATTCCGTCCTATGTTGTCGGCTAGCGATTTTCTTCTTGGTTAGGCCCATAAATCTTTCGACGCGAGCTTTGCGCCTTCGGCCAGTGCGCCAGCTTTGCCCAGGCGATCTGCGGATGGACTCGTCCGCCGAGCCCGCAATCGGTTCCGGCAATCACGTTTTCGCGGCCGACGACACTCGCGAAGCGCACGAGTCGATCGGCGACAAGCTCCGGATGCTCCAGCACGTTGGTCGCGTGACTGACGACGCCCGGGATCAGGACTTTGCCGTCCGGCAGCTTCGTGTCCTTCCAGACCTTCCACTCGTGTTCGTGGCGGACGTTGCCCGCCTCGACCGAGTAGGCTTGCGCCTTCACCTTGAGCAGCAGGTCGACGACATCCTTGAGCTGCACGTCGCCCTGGTGCGGGCCGTGCCAGCTTCCCCAGCAGATGTGGAAACGAACGCGATCTTCCGGGATGCCCTCGAGTGCGTGATTGACCGCCTCGACCTGGAACGCGGCCCACTTGCGATAGCCCGCCAGGTCGTCGTTCATCGAGAACCACCAATCGTAGATGTCGACCAGCGCGGGATCATCGATCTGGAGAATGAAGCCGGCGTCGACGATGGCTTTGTATTCGTCGCGGATCGCCTCGGCCAGCGCCCAAGTGTATTCCTCCGGACTCTTGTAATATTCGTTCGGCAGAATTTGCAGCGTTGCAGGCGATACCGCCGTCATGAACACGTCCTCGACGCGATTGGCGCGCACGGCGGCGGCGAGGTTTTCGATGTCGCGCTTGATCGCGGCATGGCCGACGTATTTCACGGGCGCGGTGCAGGTGAGGCCGTAAAGCCGTCGCGGTGCTGGTGCCGCTCTGCCGGGCTGCGCTGCTGCGGCGGCGCTCGCTTCCGCGGCGTAGAACTCGGCGAATTCCTTGCGCTCCTTGCTGCCGAACGTCCAGGCGGCGCGGCCCTTCTTGGCCTCCTCCTCGCGCAGCTCGAAGCCCTCAAGCCGGGGATAGACGTAGGACCACCAGGCGCCGAAATCCATCGACGGCGCATGGCCTTGCCGTATTCGCCGTCGTTGACGATGTCGATGCCGGTATCGGATCTGCTGGCGGACAATATCGCCGATCGCCGCGCGCAGCCGCGGCTGAAGCTTGTCGTCGGGCGCGTTCGACGCGATAGAGGGCCATCAGGTCGTCCGGCCGCGGCAGGCTGCCGACATGGGTCGTCAGAATTCGATCAGCGCTTCGTTTCACGCGATTTCCTCCCGGACTTCTGCTCTCTGCAGCGGAGCATTTTATCAGTAACTGATCAATTGTTCAGCGTACTGACGATTTAGTTCGAGTCAACCGCCTCCTGCGCTGCGACCCGCGATTTTGCCGGCCCCACTATCTCCGTGCTACACACGAATCGCGGCACCGCGAAATGAGTTTGTGCAATGCGAAAACGATCGTCGAATTTATGAAAAGCCCGGGCATCTCATCCGCCGGCTACAGCAGATTTCTCTCGCGATTTTCATGGAAGAGACCAGAGGATTCGATATCACGCCCGTGCAGTATTCGGCGGTCCTCGCAATCGAAAATCATCCCGGGATCGATCAGACGGCGCTCTGCAACATCATCGCGATCGATCGTTCTACGGTTGCTGAGGTCGTCACCCGCCTGGAACGCAAAAAGCTCATTAGCGCACCCCTCGCACCAAGGACCGCCGCACAAAACAACTGTGCATCACGCCCGCGGGTCACAAATTAATCAACGATATAGAGTCCGCTGTTCAAACTACTCAAAAACGCATTCTTGAGCCCTCACTGCCAAGTCGAACGTACCGCGCTCATGCGGATGCTGACGAAAAAACTTGTCCATCTGAACAACAGAGCACAGCCGCGCTCCGCTGCGAATTAATGAGCGAACCGGCGGACAAATGATGGAAAGCGATTCCGGCGACAGTGACATAAGCTGGCCTAACAAAAAAGGCCCGGACCTTGCGGCCCGGGCTTTCAGCAATTGTTTCAGTTGGCGTCTTACGCCTTCGGCGGAAACAACGTAGCCAGTTCCACCTTCACGCCCGGGCCCATGGTCGAGGAGACCGCGACGCGGTTGATGTAGTGGCCCTTGGCGCCCGGCGGCTTGCCTTCTGCACCGCATCGGCGAAGGCCATGACGTTCTCGACCAGCTTGTCGTCGCCGAACGAGGCCTTGCCGACGCCGGCCTGCACGATGCCGGCCTTCTCGACGCGGAACTCGACCGAGCCGCCCTTGGCGCCCTTGACCGCGCTGGCGACGTCCATGGTCACGGTGCCGACCTTCGGGTTCGGCATCAGGCCGCGCGGACCGAGCACCTTGCCGAGGCGGCCGACCAGCGGCATCATGTCGGGCGTGGCGATGCAGCGGTCGAAATTGATCTCGCCGCCATTGACCTTCTCGACAAGATCCTCCGCGCCGACAACGTCGGCGCCGGCGGCCTTGGCCTCGTCGGCCTTGGCGCCGCGCGCGAACACGCCGACGCGCACGGTGCGGCCGGTGCCGTTCGGCAGGTTGACGACGCCGCGCACCATCTGGTCGGCGTGCTTGGGATCGACGCCGAGATTCATCGCGATCTCGATGGTCTCGTCGAACTTCGCCTTGGCGCGTTCCTTGACCATCTTGACCGCGTCAGCGATCGTATAGGCCTTGGCTGCGATCGACGCCTTCGCGGACGGCCTTGTGCGTTTGCCTGAATTGCCATCGCCTTACTCCTCCACCTTGATGCCCATCGAGCGGGCCGAGCCTTCGATCATCTGCATGGCCGCTTCGATCGTGTCGCAGTTGAGGTCCTTCATCTTCTGCTCGGCGATCTCCTTGACCTGCGCCTTGGTCACCGAGCCGGCGAGGTCGCGGCCCGGAGTCTTGGAGCCGCTTCTCGAGCTTGGCCGCCTTCTTGAGGAAGTACGACACCGGCGGCGTCTTCATTTCGAAGGTGAAGGAGCGGTCCTGATAGGTCGTGATGACGACCGGGATCGGCGTGCCCTTCTCCATCTTCTGGGTCTGCGCGTTAAACGCCTTGCAGAACTCCATGATGTTCAGGCCGCGCTGACCGAGCGCCGGCCCGATCGGGGGCGACGGGTTGGCCGCGCCTGCCGGCACCTGCAGTTTGAGGAATCCAGTGACTTTCTTTGCCATCGCTCTACTCCGTTAGTGGTGCGGATATTGACGGTTGGCGCCCGCCTCACCTCCCACGTCTGCTCTGTCGGCCTCATCGGCCGCAGGGGTATTTAGGGGGTTGTGGGGGGCGTCTCCAGCCGCGCACGCTGCCCTAAGTCCTGTGCTCAGAACAATTCGCGAGCACTATGTCCGCTCTACAGCTGATTTCGGACCTCGTCAGCGCGAACGCTACGTCCGCTAAGAAGGCGACATGCAAAACAGAAAGACCGCCCTCATGGCGGTCTTTCCGAATTTAGTTCTGGCGTTTTTATCAGGCAGCAGTAGGCGCCGCCGTCTTTCGTTTCCTGCGCCAGCCGAGCAAACCCAAGGCACCGAGGCCGGTAACGAAGAGTGGGAGAGCGGCGGGCAAGGGCACCGCCGGTGCCCCCGGCACCGTGCCGAAGGCGTAATCGAACTGGAACTGCTGCTGCTGTCTGCCGTCAGCGCGAAGATGATCTCAACATCGGCGAGACCGCCACTGAGCAAAGCGCCGATGTCAATCGGGCCCCCGGCTAACCCTCCGGGGAAGAAGACGCTCTCCCACTCGGCAAGACTTGCGAAGATCTCTGTAGGTCTAACGCCGTTAACAAGGACCCGCAGGACGGACGAGTTAAAAGCCCACGTTCCCGCGGGGCCGCTAGCGGAGTTGCCGATGATGTCAAGAAGGAACTCGCTGTTAGAGCTATAGTTGAAGACGAAATCGGCCGTCGTGATGTAAGTGAGCGATTTACCCGCGCCGCCATAGACCTCGGCCATAGATCCCAGACCGTAAATCGTGCCGCCGGCGAACGCCGCCGTCGGCGTGGACGCATCGAAGGAGGTCGGCAGACCGGTCACATAGGACCAGCTCGTGCCAGGTTGAAGAAAATTGAAGTTCGAGTTCAGGAAGGTGGGTTTACCGCCGCCGAGTGTGGTGACGGTAGTGGCGTCGGCTCGGTCGCCGGCGGCCGGTGAGGCGGCGTAAGCCGAACGCTCCCACCCGAGCCTGTGTTCGAAGTGCTGCCCGCCTGCGCGCTCCCCGAACTGGCTTTCTGAGCCGACGCACCCGCCGTCGCAATCCCGGAGCCGACCGCCGTCGCTGCGAACTCGCGTTCGCCTGGCCCGCAACGCCGGACGAGGCGCGGTGCCGCCGGCACCCGCAACGCCGAAAGTCTCGGCGGTAACGGCCGTCCCGGCCCGGGTGAAGGTCAATGAAATCGTGGCCGTTGCGTTGCCGCCCCGCGCCGCCCGAACTGCTGCCCCCGCCCGTGCCGCCGGCGCCGCCGGTCGCGCGCATGGTGCCGCCGAGAATGGCGGCTGCGCCGTCGGTGAAGACCAGCGAGGAAACCGCATTTCCGCCGGCGCCGCCCGTCTCGTCTGCGCTGTTGCCCCCGGCGCCGCCGGTAGCGGTTTGATTAAGCACCAAAGCGCCGGTCGTTAACCCGCTGACCGTGTCGACCAGGCTTGCGTTTCCGCCGATGCCGCCAGTGGCGCCGCTGCTGCCGGCCCCGCCGGCGCGGCCCTTCGCTGTGGCAGACGCCGTCGCAGTACCAGTGTCGGAGTGTGCGACGGCGGATGCCGTCGCACTTCCGCCCGCGCCGCCATGATTTCCGGCGCCCCTGGCGTTGCCGCCCTTCCCCCCGGTCGCGCCGGGCGAGGCGTTTGCTCCAGAGCCGGTAACCGTGACGGATAGGGAGGCATCGGCGTTGCCGCCATCCGCGCCGTTAGCTGATCCGGCGTTGCCGCCGCCGGCCCGGCTCCGCCGAGGGCGGACGTGTTCGCGGTCACAGTGCCGACGCCGCTCACGACAGACGAAGCGCTCGCCATCCCGCCCACGCCGGCCGTGCCCGAGGTGGTGGCGGCTCCGCCGGCGCCGCCGGTGGCGGTCATAATACTCAGGGTCACACTGCCGATGCCACTCACGACAGCCGTGGCACTCGCCGCCCCGCCCACACCGGCTGTGCCCGTGGTGGTGGTTCCCCCACTGCCGCCTTTAGCTGTTACTGCCGTGATCTGCAGGCTGCTGGCCGCAAGGTCATGGACGGTCAGCGACGAACTGGCGTGCCGCCGGCGCCGCTGTGGCCGCTCGACGTGCTGCCGCCGGAGCCCCCGTCGGCGGTTTGCTTGAGAGTCAGAGTGCCAGCGGTCGAGCCGCTGACCGCATTAACGGAGACTTCGCGCTGCCGCCGGCCCCGCCATTGGCGCCGCCGCTGCCGCCACCACCGTTACCACCGTTCCCCGTGGCGGTAGCTTTCGCGGCACCGGTGTCCGAATGGGCCGTTGCTGTCGCGGATCCGGTGCCGCCGGTGCCGCCCGCTGCTCCTGACCCGCCGCTGGGAGTTCCCGCCGCTCCGCCATTGCCGCCATTCCCGGTTCCGGTTGCCTGGGCCGTGCCCGAAGAGATGGAGGTTGTTGCGGTCGCCGTACCGTTGCCGGCGTTACCACCCGCTCCCGCGTTGAGTCCGTTGCCGCCCTTACCGCCTTTCCCGCCGGTGGCAGTCGCGGTGTTGGTGGCGTCGGGGCCTGGACCGGGGCCCGCATTGGCCGTGGCATCAACACCGGGCCCGCCGGTGCCGCCGGTGCCGCCTGAAACATTGGCGCCGGCGGTGCCGGCACTACCCGTAATGGTGATCGTCTCAGCGTAGGCGGCTGTGCTGATGGCAAACCCAAGCACCAAGATCGCCGGCAGCGCCGTCAGGCACGCCGAATGGCCGACAACAAGCCTCCACTTTGATCTTGCTTTGTTCCTACGTTCTTTGCCCAAATTGTATAATGAATTTATACGCCTGGTGCGGTTCGGCATGGCACGCCCCCAGTGCTACAATCTACCACAGGTAGCAGCGTATCTAGAATTCAGGTCGATGCCCAGTCCTAGAGCGGAAAAAGACGCGGTCAGGGGCTCGACGGTTGCAGTGGCGATATCTGACGAAGCTTGTGCATTGTCGCTATGAAAAACGCCGAGCATCCGATCAGGCAGACGGAATACCGTCTTCCGGTGCCGGGCCTCGCAATGAGTGCTTGCCAGATGATCGCGACGCACCACATCCCGGTTCTGTCCGCAATGCTCGCCGCAATTCTTTGCGTGACCGATGCGGCCGCGACGACGATAGGGCCATCACTCCCGCCAGCCGTTCCGACTGTACGCAGCGGCCAGTCGGACGCCGCAAGCAAACCCGCTGAACCTGAGCGGCCCGAGCGTACGGAAACCATGAATTTTCAGAATTGGGAAGTGACTTGTCAGGTGTTTTCAGAGAAAACGAAAAAGCGGACCTGCAGCGCGCAACTTCGGGCTGAACAAGCCGGCAGCCATCGCATCATCCTGGTCTGGACGATATTCATCAACGCCAAGAAGCAAGCGGTCGGCGTGCTTGAGACGCTGACCGGGGTCGCAATTCCCCCCGGAGTGAATCTGCGTCTCGAAAACGGAAAGCAGACCACCGATTGGAAATTCACATACCAAGATTGCGAGCCGACACACTGCCATGCTGTGCGCATCCTCGACGACAAATTCATTCACGAAGCCACGGCCGCTTCGGCGGCAGCAGCGATCATTCATGCCGATAGTGGGCAGACATTGCGGATTAATTTTCCGATCAAGGGATTCGGCAAAGCCTTTGCGCAGCTAAAGCCGACCGATTAAATCGCGGTGGCGACAAACGAAACTTGCAATCTTGTTGCGGGCATGAAGCAGGTTCGCGGCATTACATGCCTGGTCTGGGTCACAAGCGCACATATCACGCGGCTGGTGCGACGTCCGATTTACCCTCGGCTGCAGACTTCCCGCTGATGTAAAAAGTTGTGCCCGCCCTGTCGGGTTCACCGGGATAAACCCGGCGATGACGGTCAGAGCTTCTCCACCTGCCCGAATTCGAGCTCCACCGGCGTTGCGCGGCCGAAGATCGAGACCGCGACCTTCACGCGCGAGCGCGCCTCGTCGACCTCTTCGACCGTGCCGTTAAACGAGGCAAAGGGGCCGTCGGAGACACGCACCTGCTCACCCACCTCGAAGGACACCGAAGGCTTGGGCCGCTCGATGCCTTCCTGCACCTGCTGGAGAATGCGGTCGGCTTCGGCGTCTGAAATCGGCATCGGCTTCTTGTCGGTGCCGAGGAAGCCGGTGACCTTGGGCGTGTTCTTGATCAGGTGATAGACGTCGTCGGTCAGGTCCATCTTCACCAGCACGTAGCCGGGAAAGAACTTGCGCTCGGCTTCGACCTTGCGACCGCGGCGGACCTCGGTGACCTTTTCCTTGGGCACCATGATCTCTTCGAAATGGTCGCTGAGGCCGCGCTGCTTGGCCTGCTCGCGGATCGAATCGGCGACCTTGTTTTCGAAGTTCGAATAGGCGTGGACGATGTACCAGCGCTTGGGCTTGGTCGTCGTGGCGGTGGCGATATCGCTCATCTTGTTTAGCTCATTTTTGCGGTGCGCGTGATCATAGCCGAAAACCGGTTCCCACTTTTCGGGACCACGCGCTAACCTCCAATGCCGAGCACGAAGGTGACGGCAATACGGATCAGTTGGTCGGCGACGAGGAAAAACACCGAGGCAATCGCCACCATAACGAAGACCATCGCGGTCGTGATCGCGGTCTCCTTGCGTGACGGCCACGTGACTTTGCGGGTTTCCTCCCGCACTTCCTGTATAAACCGGAACGGGCTCACCCGCTTGCGGCGCACCTCAGCCGGCGCTTGATCGCTCATCTATCTATTCGCTCTTTAATACCCAATGTCCAAAGTCCGGCCCGCCCTGGCAGGAGTGGAGGGACTCGAACCCCCAACCCCCGGTTTTGGAGACCGGTGCTCTAGCCATTGAGCTACACTCCTCCGGAAACGGATGCGGCGAACCTAAGGGTTCGCCGCGCGGATGTCATGCATGATACGGATGGCCATTGCAAGGCCGACGGTACCCGGATTTTCAACATTTCCAGCCGGTCCCGGCGGCCTTTAAGACCCCCGCCTCGCCCGTCCCCGGGCGGCGCGGCGGATCCCACCGGCCCATCGTTACCTGCCCTACTTGCGGCATTGTACCATCTGGTGACGGGCTTGCGTCCTGCAATCCCTTGTTCATCATGGCGACAATCCGCCGGCCTGTTGTCGACCTGTCGTCGTTTAAGGTGGAGAATGGGCCCGCCGGGCAAACGGGAGCGTTCTTTTCATGCTGAATGCATTGTGCCGATCGTACCAAGGCGCCGGGGCATTGGCCGGCGTGGTTGCTCTCATACTCTGGGGTTTCGTTTTGTTGGCGCCGGCCCAGGCCGCGAACGGCCCCTTCGCCGACTTCAACGGCAGCTTTTCAGGCTCCGGGACGATACGGAAGTAACGGCAAGACCGAGCGGATTCGCTGCACCGCCAGTTACCGGCCGTTCGGTAGTACGGGGCACGAAATCAATCTTCAGCTTCGCTGCAACAGCGACAGCTATAACTTCAGATCTCGGCGGCGCATTCCGGGCCGATGCCGGCGACCACATTTCGGGCAACTGGACCGAGACCACCCGCGGTGTCGGCGGCTCCGCCGTCGGCGTCGCCCGCGGCGGTCGCCTCCAGTTGCATGTCGAGAGTTCGGCCTTCAGCGCGACGATGTATATTACGAGTCGCGGCAGCCGGCAGTCCGTCTCGATCGATGGCCAGGGCGGCGGCCAAAACGTCAAGGCTTCGCTCACCTTGCGCAAGCGTTGATGACGTTTAACCCCCTACCCTGAACGCGAGACTGGATCGGCACCATGGAGATCCGCGCGCATTACACGCTCATTGGCGGATTTGTGCTGGCCTTCGCGTTCGGGATGTTCGGCTTCATCTACTGGCTGCAGAACACCAGCGGTCTCGGTGAGGAAGCGATTTACCAGGTTCAGTTCGAGCAGCCGGTCGCCGGCCTATCGATCGGACAAGGCGTGTTGTTCAACGGGATTCGCGTTGGCGCCATTACCGCGCTCAAGCTCGACCCGCAGGATCCCAAGCGGCTGACCGCGACGATCGCGATTGCGCCGGCAACGCCCATCCGCGCCGACACCCAGGTCGACGTGACCTATCAGGGGCTGACCGGCGCGCCCGCCATTGCGCTCAAAGGCGGTGCCGCCGATGCGCCGGCCCTGCAGACGCAGAACGCTCACCCGGCCATCATCAAGGCGCCCGAAGGCGTCGGGAAAAATTTGACCAAATCGGCGCGCGAGACGCTGAAAAGCATCGACCAGTTGATTGCCGAGAACTCCAAGCCCATTCACACGGCGATCGAAGGCATCAGCGCCTTTGCCGACATGCTCGGGAAAAACTCCAAGCGTGTCGAGGGCCTTATCGGCGGTCTGGAGAAGCTGACCGGCGGCGGCAGCGAAGCAAAGCCTGCGGTCTACGATCTGGCAGCCGCCAAGGACTTTCCTTCGATCACCAAGACCATCAAGACGCAGTTGGTCGTACCGGACCCGCAAACCGTCCTCGTCTACGACACGCAAAAGATTCTCGCCCGCAGCAAGGACGGTACCTATTCCGACGTCAAAGGCGGACAATGGGCCGACAACCTTCCGAAGCTGATGCAGGCGCGCGTCGTGCAAAGCTTCGAGAACGCCAATCAACTGGCGAAGGTGAGCCGGCCGATGGACCAGCTCGAAGCGCCTTATCGGCTCGAGCTCGGCATTCGCAATTTTCAGATGGCGCCCGGCCCGACGCCAATGGCGGAGGTCGAATTCTCGGCCAAGCTCATGGATGACAAAGGCGAAGTGCTCGGCGCGCGGTTCTTCAAAGCATCGGCCCCGGCGAAAAGCATTACCGCCGCCGACGCAGTTCCCGCGCTCAGCGAGGCCTTCACAAAGGCCGAGCACGAACTGGTGGTGTGGACCGTCGAGCTGCTCTGACCGTTAAAGGCAAAGAGAGGCTGGAGCGGGTGAGCGGAATCGAACCGCCGTCATCAGCTTGGAAGGCTGTTGCTCTACCATTGAGCTACACCCGCAAATGCCTGAAATCTCGCCTTAATAAGCACTCTCCGTCCTGCCCTTCTGACCACTGTGACGGCGGCAGGACGCATATACCGGTTTTCCATAGGCAGACGGGACGCGTGCTACAGCACTGTGGAATCCGACGCAAGCACGTCGGTTCGCAATACCGACGGCTCTTGATTTGATGCTCTCTTGCTCAGCGATCTCGCGCAGATGCCCCGAATTCCAATCGGTCAGTAGACGACGCATTCGGTGATCATGATCAGCCGGACGAGCGCGACATCGTCGAGGGCCGAGGTGTTTGCCCCACTCGTTGCGAGCGTCTATCGAGGCGCGTATCTCGCGACCTGCAAGCAGGTTAAAAGTTCAACGTAACTTTGTCCCGCCGGCAATATCGCCCACCATAGTCAGGCATCGGCTCCGGCTGGCTGCCGAAAACCGCGTCCATTGGGCAACGAGAGTAGCTTTGGCCTTTTGCTCATCGGCAATGCACGCAGCCTTGGTTTGCCCGCTGCCGTAGGCGCTCACATCAATATTGCAATTCTTCTGGACATCGAATTGCGGGACCTCGTCGGCGAGAACGGGATTCGTCAGCGCTACCTGGCTTATCAACGCACCGAGAAACAACACAGTCGTCTTGTCCATGAATGCCCCCATAACTCAATAGTTCCATATCGTCGTTATCGCGCTCTAACGTCCGGTGCCAGCAGGCGGCGCTCCATCAAGGTCAAGCCCGGCGGCGGGCCCACCTGGACAGGAGCCCAGCCGTATCCTCGTTGCGGCTGTTGTTGCCATCGTCGCGGCCACGATGGTCCTGCGGTGGGTATGCCAGGATTCTGAAAACAATCACCGCCGACACCGCTGACCGACTCAAGACATTGCTGATGCGTATAGAACGCGCATTGCGTCGTGCCGTCATAATAGTTCGCACACCAAGGAACCGGCTTGGCGGATGCGAGGTCGGCACCAAACGCAAAAACCGTCACGACAATCCCGGACAAGCCAAAAAGTGCGCGCACGTGACTCTGCATCCTACAAAGCCGAGCGCAACTTAAGCGCCGAAACGCCAAGCGCGACATTAATCGAGATCGAGCCTTCGAGAGAGACCGGCTGCAGCGCGATGGTGCGGCCGGAGCCGCCAACCAGGACGTTGGCGCCGGCGCCGAGGCCCAGGCCAATGTCGCCGGATGCGCCAACGTATTCACCAGCGAGCGCGCCTTGCGCAATGCCGCCGGTCGGCGCCAGCACGGCCCAACCGAGCAGACCACCGGCACTGATGCCGATGTTGAGACCAATCATATTGAGCGCACCTTGATAGGCCTGCTCCGGAAAACTGTGATTGCTCGGCACAAAGCGGCATTCCATCGATTTATGACCGGCAATAATAAACCCGATATTGGGATTCACTTTGCACTTGAGCATCCCGACCTGGGTCCAGGTTTTGGGAGTTTGCGCGGCGGCCGGCCCGACAAAGACGGCTGAAAGCGTCAGCAGCGCAACGATCAAACGGAACATCGATTTACCCTCTTAAGCAGTTGACGATCACAATCTCAGATCAATAGCACGGTAGATAAGGATAATAACCACACCGCGGCGTCCGGTAACAGGGATCGCAACAGGCGCCCCCCGAAGCACCTGCCGCCGCCGCCCCTGCGTAGTAGGCCCCGCGCCGCATGGTACGCCGCACGACGCCGCCATAGGACAGGGGCGTCCGTGGTCGGCCGATGATGTCGATGACGACGGCGCCTGGACCGTCGGCCCCATCGAAATCGCCCTCCAGCACGTCAACATCGAAGGTCAGCTTGCCTCCGTCGACTTTCGGTGAATTTTTGTTGTCCGGCAGGCTGGTTCCTCGTGCGTTGAACACGTTAAGCGACGGCACGACTTGCGCGCCACTGACCTGGCCGATCCGCTTCTGCAGTGGGAGATGCGGCGGCATCTTGGTCGATTGCGCCAAGCACTTTTGGGGACCCGGCATCCATCAGAAAAGGGTGGCAGCCATTTGAACAAATCAAACAATTTGCATTGCTAAGATGCCACTCAAACTTGCGGATCCATCTGAGCTGCCCGGGAACAGCCGACCTGTCTCAAGCCGGCTGCCCCCGGACAATCCCACCCATGCCGCTCCTGGCCGGATCGGTTGGCCATCGCCGTCTCGATCTGCGCCTTGACCGCTGGCAGGTTGAAGCTTGCGCCAGGCTGCATGGGTGGAAATTCAAACGCAGTCTGCGCCGGTGTTCGGATCTCCTGCCAGGAGAGGACGACGCGGCGAAATTCGAATGCTCGCCCTTTTCCGGCGAACAGAAGCACCGGCGGGTGAACTGGTTTTTCGTTTCGCCGAATATTTCACTGCTTTCAGCTCCGCCCCAATACAAAGGGCTATTGGAATTTGAAGATCGTCTTCCAGTCGTCCTTCATACTGGCGACGGTCCAACCATTGGCTTTTGCCGCGTCGAGACCCTTGTCGAGCTTGCCGAAGTGGGATTTGCGGTCGTAGGCGTATTCGCGCGCTGCGTCCGTGTGGTGCACGATCAGCCCGAGACGGCGTCCGCCGGACAAAGTGGCCCATTGCAACATCTGGAGATCGCCATCGGAATTGCCGAACGCAGCAATCGGCCGTTGACCGATATGCGCATTGATGCCGACCGGTTTGCCGGGTCCATCGTCGATGAAATCGATTGCGGGTAAGCGGAACAGCTCCGGGTGGCCGTCCTTCATCTTGAATTCGGTCTTGATGCTTGAACCCACCACTTGGGCAGGCGGGATGCCATAAATCCGCTCGGTCCACGGCCGCATGAATTCGATGCCGCCGCCAGAGACAATGAAGGTCTGGAAACCGTTGGCGCGCAGAAAGGCGAGCAATTCCAGCATCGGCTGGTAGACAAGATCGGTATAGGGCCGCTTGAATCTTGGATGACGTGCGGTCTTGATCCAGTCGCTGGCGATCGTCGCGAATTGCTCCGTCGTCATGCCGGCATGCGTGGCCATGACGAGCTCTAGGAGCCCTTTCTCGCCGGACGCGGCGAGCGCCGTAATGTCGTTGTCGAGCACCGCCTTGAACGGCTGCTTTTCTTTCCATTCTGGATGCTGGTTGGAGAGCGCCTTCACCCGCTCCAACGCGAAAGCAAGTTGCACATACATCGGCTGTTCGCACCAGAGCGTGCCGTCATTGTCGAACGTCGCAACGCGTTGCGGCACGGGGACGAAGTCGGCTGATCCTTCCTTGGTGACGGCGGCCACGAAGCTCACAATCGATTGCTTGTTGGCGCCATCGTTCCAAGACGGCAGCGGATCGCTTTGCGCCAGCGCTAATCGCGCGGACAGCGGCATAGCCGCTATAGCTGTCGACGTGAGCAATCCGGCAAGCACTGCCCGCCTGCGCATCAGAATTCGGTTCATTGTGGTATTCTCTTCGTATCGCCTTCTTTCGAAGCGGTCGAAAGTCGACAAATTATCGCGGGTCATTTCCGCGGCCGACCGCAGGACGCAGCCGGCCGCAGCTCGTTGTTGTCGGTGTTGGCGAAGCTTATCTGTTGCCGCCCTCCTTCAACTTCTCCATGACTTCATCCATGTTGAAGCTGGCCGCTTTCTGCCGCTGCGGATAGTCCTTGAAGGTCGCAAGGAACTGACCGACGTAATCTTGCGCAGGCACCAGCAGGAATACGTGATCGAGCAGCCAATCGTAGTAGGTGTTCGATGTTACATCGGCACGTTCGTATGGGTCGGTCCGAAGATTGAAAATCTTCGGCACTCGCAGATTGGTGAAGGGATTGGCCCACAGCAGCAATTGGCCCTTAGCTCGTTGCTCCATGAAAACGAGCTTCCAGTTGTCATAGCGCAGCGCTACGACCTGCTGATCGTCATTGACGTATATGAAGGACTCGCGCGGATCCTTCGTCGTCTCGCCGGTCAAGTACGGAACGAGATTATCGCCGTCGAGATGAACCTTGTAAGTCATGTCGCCGACTTTATCGCCCTTGGCCAGCTTGTCTTTCACCTGCGTGTCGCCGGCAATCGCGAGAACGGTCGGCAACATGTCGAGATGGCTGACGATACCGTTGGACACGGTGTCCGGCTTGATATGGCCCGGCCATCGGAACATCGCCGGCACGCGATAGGCGCCTTCCCAGTTGGTGTTCTTTTCGCTGCGGAACGGGGTCATCGCGGCGTCCGGCCAGCTGTTCATGTGCGGGCCGTTGTCGGTCGAGTACATGACGAAAGTATTGTTTGCGATGCCCAGATCATCCAACGCCTTGAGAACCGTCCCGACATTCCTGTCGTGGTCGATCATCACGTCGTGGTACGGGCTCTGCCATCGCCCCGCCTGTCCAACGCTCTCCGGCTTGGGGTGCGTGCGAAAGTGCATGTGGGTGAAGTTCACCCAGACGAAGAACGGCTTCTTGGCGTCCGACTGCCGCTTGATGAAATCTGCTGCCCGGCTCGCGATGTCGTCATCGATGGTTTCCATGCGCTTCTTGGTCAGCGGACCGGTGTCCTTGCACACCTGCTTGCCGACCTTGCCGAAGCGCGGGTCGATCGTCTGGTCGTCCCTAGCGGAAGCCTTGCAATCCAGCACGCCGCGTGGGCCGTATTTCGCTTTGAAAGCGGGGTCCTTCGGATAGTCGGCCAGCTCGGGTTCTTCCTCGGCATTCAGGTGGTAGAGGTTGCCGTAGAACTCATCAAAGCCATGCACCGTCGGCAGGAATTCGTTGCGGTCACCGAGATGGTTCTTGCCGAACTGCCCGGTCGCATAGCCGAGCGGCTTGAGCATTTCGGCGATGGTCGGGTCTTCCTTCTGCAGCCCGAGCGTCGCCCCCGGCAAACCGACCTTGGTCAAACCGGTTCGCAGGCCGGATTGGCCGGTGATGAACGAGGCTCGACCAGCGGTGCAACTTTGCTCCGCGTAGTAATCGGTAAACATCACGCCTTCCTTCGCGACGCGGTCGATGTTGGGCGTCTTGAAGCCCATCAAACCGTGCGAGTAGGCGCTGATGTCTGACTGACCGACGTCATCGCCCCAGATGATGACGATGTTTGGCTTCTGCACCTGTGCTTGCGCCTCGGCCGGGTGCATTCCGGCCCATAACGGCGCAGCCAGCATCGCCGCGCAGGCGTACCGGCTGACTTTATGTCTGATCGAGGGCTTCATCGCCGTCTCCTCCCTTCCGGTTGTGGTCGGAATGACAAGTTTTGAAAAATTCATTGCCTTCCCTTTTTGGTCGACTCCGTGTGGTTACCCAGAACCGCGTTGGCTTTCGTCAGGCCTGCTGGGCATTCGGTATCGCGCGGTTCAAATGTGCTAAGATTTCCGCTTCCAACTCAGTGAGGAAGTTCGCGTACTCCTCGACGTTTCGATCGGCCTCTTTTTTCCGATCGCCGCTCTGGGCGACCTCCTGCCAGTACCGGAGGGCACTTGCCGCTTCCTCGTAATCCAGGCAAATCGATTCAAAGTGTGCATCGCGGGCGCAGCGCCGCCGGATATCGAATTCGCGCTGCGGAAATCGGACCACGATTGAGCGGATTTCGCCCATTTTCCGCGCCTCAACGTATATTGCTCGGTTTAGAATCTCCGTCATTGCCGGCATTCGGTTTCTTTCCATTGCAATCGTTAGTCCTGTGACGGCATTCGGTGGAGGTGCGAACATGTTCGTACCTCCCGGAATCGAGACGCCGCCAGGAGCACCCCGATACCCGGGGCACGTTGCCGATCGAAATTGCTCTCAATAAATCAGAGCCCTAGTCGGGCTGGTCATTTAGTTAAAAACGGACCCAATTAAGTTGGATAAAAACAAAGCCGTTCAAGCGATCCTGCTGTTTTCGCCGGTCGCAAGTGGTGACTGCTTCGGATATAATTAAATGGTATTTTGGTGTTGCCTGGGTCCCCGCGATGCGAAGTCCAGACGTCACGGTCCCCGATCAGGTCGAGTCGCAAGCGCCATCTGCGGATGACGTGCGGGCCGAATTGGCGCGCATTCTTGCAAGCACACATTTCCAGGCCAGCGAGCGGCGGCGCGCGTTCCTGCGCTTCATCGTCGAAGAAACGCTGGCCGGGCGCGGCGATAGGCTGAAAGGCTACGCCGTAGCCGTCTCGGTATTCGGCCGGGACGAAACGTTCGATTACCAGGCCGATCCGGTCGTTCGGCTGGAGGCGCGACGGTTGCGGCGCGATCTCGGCAGCTACTATGTCGACGCGGGCAGCCACGACCGCGTGCGCATCTCGATCCCCAAGGGGTCGTACGTTCCACATTTCGAATGGCGCGAGTTGATTCAGCCTCTCCCGATGCCGGCTCGGGAACAGCCGGCGAGCGTCAGTGAGCCAACGTTGGGTAGCGCGTCCGGCGTATCTGATCGGGATCAAACGATTGGTCGTACTCTCCCGCGGAATCTGCTGATAGCTTTGATCGTTGCGGCGCTCGTCATTATTTCAACCGCCGGCTGGTTCCTGAGCGTCAAAAAATGGGCAGTCCGCCTCGGTCGATTCCGAACGCGGCCCCGGCGTCGTGGTCCTGCCCTTCGAAGCGCTCAGCGCGACCGACGATAGCCGCTATCTTGCCAGCGGTATCAGCCAAGAACTCGTCGCAAACCTGATGCGGTTTCCCAGCTTGCGGCTCTACACCTTACCGACCAATTTCAATCGCGATGCGGGTGCCGAGCCTGCCCAACTGGGACGCGAACTTGGTGTGGCCTATGTCGTCAGCGGCAGCGTCAACGCCAATGGCAACGAAATACGCGTTGCGACCCAGACCGTTGAGGCCAAGAGCGGTCGGGTGGTTTGGAGCGAGACCTATGATCGCCTCCGGAATCCAAAAGCCCTGATAGGCGTGCAGAAGGATCTGGCGAGCGAAATTGCAACGGTCATTGGCCAGCCCTACGGCGTTGTCAGTTCGGATATCGTTAGCCAGCTGACAACGCCGGCGGTGTCAAGCATGCAGAGCTATGTTTGCGTTCTGCGCGCCTATGGCTACCGGCGAAGCTTCTCACGGACGGAATTCGAGCCGGTTCTAAGCTGTCTGGAGGAGGCCGTTAAACGCGACCCCGACTACAGCGACGCCTGGGCCATGCTCGCATGGCTGCATGTGGACGCGGGCCGGATCGCATATGCCGGTTACGACACACAAGTTGAATACAAAAAGGCTTTGCAGGCCGCGACCGAGGCCGTGAGGCTTGCGCCAAAAAGCATTCTGGCGCTCAAGGTGCTGGGCGCGGTCTACCACTACACGGGTCGCTATGACGAAAGCCGGCGCATCATGCACGAGGCGTTGGATGTCAATCCCTATGATCCTGGAGCGCTGGCGCAGCTCGGCTGGCGGCTCGCCGTTCGCGGCAACTTTGAGGAAGGAATTCCAATTCTCAAGCGCGCCATCGCGCGCACCGTGAACCCGCCTGGCTGGTACTATCACCTCATCGCAATCGATTTTTATCTAAAGAGAGACTACAAGCGGATGCTTGAGATTTCTGAGCGTTCCGCCCTTGACAATTCTGGTTTCAGCGAAGTGCTAATCGCCATTGCCAATGGGGAGTTTGGAAACCGCGACGCTGCGCGCGCAGCATTGAAAAGATTGTCGCAGCACAAGCCAATGGTTACCGATCTGGCCGGGTTTTTGCGCCGTCACGGGGCCACCGATGAAATTGTCGACGCGCTCATGGCCGGACTGGAAAAGGCGCGGCAGATTGCTGCGGGCACCGCGAGTACGAACTAGGTGCCCGGCTCTTGTGCCGGAAGCAAAGACACATTGCCGCGTTTACTCTTATTGCCAAGACGTAGTGAAATGTCGGATTGATCGTCACGAGCGTGCCAACCGGGTGGTAGCCTATATTTCATGCGGAATTTCGACAACAAGACCAAATCCTCAACTTTGATTTTCAGCATTGCACTGTCCCTGGTCTCTGCGGCAATTGCAGTTCTGCTCGTCCTTGGCGTTACGAAGAATCTGGTCGGCGCCGTCCATGCACAATCGACTAAATCTCCGACATTTGCCGGAGGTGAGACTTGCGCCGGCTGCCATCAGGCGGAAGCCGATCTCTGGCGCACATCGCAGCACAAGCATGCGATGGATCACGCCACCGAAAAGTCCGTGCTCGGTGATTTCAACGACGCCAGCTTTGACTACCACGGCGTCCATTCCCGCTTCTTTCGCAAGGACGGAAAATACTTTGCCGAGACCGACGGACCGGACGGCAAGTTGGCCACCTTTGAAGTGAAGTACACGTTCGGGATCGATCCCCTCCAGCAATACCTGATCGAATTTCCCGACGGCCGGATTCAAGCGCTGTCAATTGCCTGGGACAGCCGCCCAAAGGCAAAAGGCGGCCAACGCTGGTTCCATCTCTATCCCAACGAGAATATTCGGCACGACGACGTTCTGCATTGGACCAAGCTCAATCAAAATTGGAATTTCATGTGCGCCGAATGCCATTCGACCGGTATTCGCAAGAACTACGACGCCAAAAATGACCGTTACGCAACGACATGGAGCGAGATCAACGTCGGCTGCGAGGCTTGCCACGGACGGGGCTCCAATCACGTTGCGTGGGCAAGATCGCAGCAAAATTGGTTGCCGTTCAACCGCAGCAAGGATCCCACCAAAGGGCTGCTTGCGGTCTTCAACGAGCGCAAAGGCGTTGCCTGGTCGCACAATCCGCGAACCGGGATTGTGCAACGAAATCTTCCGCCGGATGTCTTGCGCACGGAAGTCGAAACCTGCGGCCGCTGTCATGCGCGGCGCAGCGAAATCTCCGAGAATTGGGCCCCCGCCCAGTGGCTCCAGCAGACACACGCGATCAACAACCCGCTGGCAAGAGACGTCTATTGGGCAGACGGTCAGATTCGCGATGTCGTTGAGGCCTACAATTACGTTCCGTTCAAGCAAAGCCGGATGTTCGCCGCCGGGGTGACGTGCAGCGACTGTCACGATCCTCACAGCGGCAAATTACGGGCTGACGGCAGCAATGTCTGCCTGCAATGCCACGCACCGCAGACCTACGCGAGCACGACACACAGTCATCACGAACAGGCCAAAGCGGGGCCAGATTGCATCTCGTGTCATATGCCCACGCGCACCTACATGGTGGTCGATCCGCGGCACGACCACAGCATGCGCGTCCCGCGCCCGGACCTTTCGGTCAAGCTTGGCACGCCAAACGCGTGCAGCTATTGCCATAAGGACAAATCTAGCCAGTGGGCGGCCGATGCGGTCGCGCGCTGGTTCGGCCCCAAGCGCAAAGGCTTCCAGACCTATGCGGAAGCATTCCATGCGGCACGGGCTGGCCGAGCCGGCGCCGAGGAGTTGCTCGCGCATGTCGCATCGAACAGAACCGCACCTGATGTTGCCCGAGCAAGCGCGCTGATCGAGCTCGCGCCATTTGCCACACCTGCACGCGTCGCTGTTGCACTCGACGGTCTTTCCGATCAAGACCCGATGATGCGAATTGCCGGAATGGACATGCTCGCAAATGCGCCCGCCGCTCAGATGTGGCAACTGGTCGCGCCGCTGTTGTCCGATTCGGTGCGCGGCGTTCGCATTCGCGCGGCCGATTTGCTCGCCGCGGTTCCGACCGAACGCCAGCCACCGGGCGATCGCAAAGCCTTCGATAACGCTGCTGCCGAGCTTGTTGCCACCCTCCGGCTCAACGCGGACCGGCCGGAGGACCGCTCGTCACTGGCGAATTTCTATGCCAAGCGCGGCCGTATCATGGAGGCTGAATCTGAATACAAGGCGGCGTTGCGATTGAGCCCTCAATTTGCACCGGCAGCCGTCAATCTTGCCGACCTTTACCGACGGCTCGGCCGTGACATAGACGGAGAAGACACATTGCGCAAAGCGATAGTCGCAACACCGGAGAACGCGAGCCTGCACTATTCACTCGGTCTTGCGCTGTCCCGCATGAAAAAACCTGTCGACGCGATCGGCGAGCTTCGCCGTGCGCATGAGCTCGAAGAGAACAACGCGCGGTATTCATACGTCTACGCCGTCGCATTGTATTCAGCGGGGCATCGCGACGACGCAATCGCCACGCTGAAAAAGACGTTGGAGGCGCACCCAAACGATCGAGATACGTTGTCGGCGCTCTTAAGCTATTCTCGTGAGAGCGGAGACCTTAAGGGGGCGCTCACATACGCCAACCGTCTTCTCCAAATTGCTCCAAATAGTTCAAGCCTAAAGACTCTCATCGAAAGTCTAAAAGACCAGCTCGAAAAGCCGAAGGCAAATTGATGCTCGCCGGCATTCTGCGCGGCCTCCGGCATAAGCTTTAAATTGGAAATTCGTAATTTCACGCCCCCATGACGCGGCCGGCCTAGCCGCCTTGGACGCGGACGGGTGCTCTGCTCCGAATTGGCGGGCAGCGTGATCCGCTCACTGGTTTGCCGGGCCGAAGCGCCAGAAGCGCGGTGCTTGGTGGGAGAGGTAGGACTCGAACCTACGAAGGCGTAAGCCAGCGGATTTACAGTCCGCCCCCTTTGCCACTCGGGACACTCTCCCCCAAAGCCGCCGCACCGTGTTGATCTCGAAAGATAAACGACCGCATGCGTCGGCTGATCGGGATTTCGCGCTTTATGGGGAGCCATCCAGCCCAAGTCAATGGAGGCTACCCGGCCGGTGGCGGATCGGATATGGCATCCCCCATGGCATCCCGTCTAACGCCCGCCCGGAGGCAAACCCGGCGCGACCCGCGAGCAGGTCGAGCGCCGCGAACGCTTCGAGCGCGCCCGCCGCGAGAGCCTGCGCGGCGCGGCCGACGCTCCCGTGGTGATGTATGGCTGGCACACAGTGACGGCGGCGCTGCGCAATCCGGCGCGGCACCTGCGCAAGTTGCTCGCCACCGAAAACGCCGCGCGGCGCTTGTCCGACGAGGGCTTCACCGTCAAGCCGGAGGTGGTTCGACCCGGCGCAATCGCCGAGCGGCTATTGCCCGACGCCGTTCATCAGGGCCTCTATCTCGAGACCGATCCTCTGCCCGCGCCGCCAATCGAGGATTTGCCGGCGAAGGGCGTCGTACTGGTGCTCGACCAGATCACCGATCCGCACAATGTCGGTGCCATTTTCCGCTCGGCCGCAGCCTTTGCCGCGACTGCCATCGTCACCACGCAGCGCCATAGCCCGGACGCGACCGGAGCGTTGGCCAAGGCGGCCTCCGGCGCGCTCGAACTGGTGCCGCTGGTTAACGTTCAAAACCTGGCGCGCGCGCTCGCGGCGCTTAAGGCCAGCGGATTTCTCGTGGTCGGGCTCGATTCGAGTGGCGATGCCGATCTCGCCTCGTTGGCGTTGCGCGCGCCGCTCGCGCTGGTGGTCGGCGCCGAAGGCAAGGGTCTGCGGCAATTGACCAAGGAAACCTGCGACCACGTCGCGCGCATCGACCTGCCGGGCGAAATTAAAAGCCTGAATGTGTCGAATGCGGCCGCGCTCGCGCTCTACGCCGCCAGCCGGCAGCTCGCGTAAGCCCTAAAAACGAAACGACGGGCCGTTAAGCCCGCCGCTCCGCGTCCCACGAACTCGTCAGTCGACAAAGCTCGTCGCAATTCAGCGACAAGCACCATTCGACCAAGACCAAAAAATCGAATTGAGCAAACCACGCTTCATCGTGCAGTCCTCGACCACGTGATAGCGCTCGATCACACGCGGCGGGTCTTCGACGATGCGCCGATGCTCGACCACCCGCGGCGGATCGTAGACAACATGACGGCGCTCGATGACATGGGGCGGCACTGCCACAACGCTGCGGTGCTTGATCACGGCCGGGTGCTCACGCACGACCCTCACGGTAGTCCCACCCTTACGCTTGGCGTAGTTGCGACGCAGTTCCTCGATGAGGGCACGCTGATCCTGCCGCGACGGTTGATCGTAGGAGTACCGCGACCGCTGCTGCGCATCGGCGACCGTGGCCGGCAGCAAGATACTGGCGATGGCGGCAGCCAGAATGGTGAACTTGCACACCTTACTTGTCATGGACCAATCCCATTCGGCGTGGCGAGCGTCCTCCGCCGATGCCCAGGCGTTGCGTCATAGGCGTGCAGCGCGGCAGGTGGGACATTGTCGATGAACGCTCCGGAATTCGACCAATAGCGGTAGTACGTCTCCGCCGGCTTCGGCCGGGCCTCCGGCGGACACGCGGCGAGGCTTCGCGGCGTGGAACGGGAAATAGTGGCGGTTGCGCCAGGGCGGCAGCCAATAGGCGCGTATCGTCACCCCGGGCTCGTTGTCGTAGACGATCAGCGCGCCGGCGCGCGCGCCGCCATAATATGCGCCATAGCCATACGTTCCGCCAATTCCATAGTCCGCCGCAGTGGCGCTGTGAGCGCCGGCGAGGCTCAGGGCGACGATTGCAAGGGCGACTGGAAGGCGCATGCGGCTCCGCACAGACTGAAATTCCAAAGCATTTTATCGGAAGCATTTTTGCCGGTGCGGCCTATCGCGAGGTAATCTTAACTCGACCAGCGCCTTGAACTGGCCAAAATCGCCGGTTTCGCTGCCGGTTGAACAGCGCAGCCCACCTCTATTAAACCTAATTCCACCGTGTCCCATCGACGTCCACCCTTAGCGGCCAGTCACGGTCGGGCGAGCCGCGCCAGCTTTCGCCAACGCTATGACGACATCGAGGCCCGCCGCGAAAAGCTGATCGCGCGGTTGAACGGACTCGACGGAGCCGCGCGCAAGCATCCAGCTTACCGGCGTGCGTTACACCTGCTGAATGAGACCTTTCGCAAGGAGCGACTGGCGCAGCGGCTGACGGTGCTGCAGGCGGCAGGCTGGCTGATCGACGTGCTGCAGAAGCTCAGCAGCAGCACCTGATCATCGGCCGCGAAGCGGTTCGCGGCCGACCCGCCCCATGCATTCCGTTTTGGCACGCTGCGCGCTCGCCACCGGGTCGCCATTGTGCGCCGCCCCGGTTCGGCTTGTTATGTCCTGGCGACGCTGGTAGCTGTCAGCACACACGCCGGAAAAGCCGGGTTAGCTCAGTGGTAGAGCAGCGGTTTTGTAAACCGAAGGTCGGGGGTTCAAATCCCTCACCCGGCACCAGAATTCAGTGTTGCCGCACACACAAATTTTAACAGCATGACCGGGCGTCTTTGGCGCATCGGACCTTGTGACACGGTCTCAGACTGTGCCAAACTAGGCCGTTAGCACTACCCCGGAGAACTAGCATGCCGCAGGGCACCGTAAAGTGGTTCAACCCGACCAAGGGCTATGGCTTCATCCAGCCGCAGGAAGGTGGCAAGGATGTCTTCGTGCACATCTCGGCGGTTGAACGTGCCGGCCTCAGCACTTTGAACGAAGGTCAAGTCGTTCAGTTCGAGCTCGTCGAGAATCGCGGAAAGACATCCGCGGAGAACCTCAAGGTCAAGTGACCGCGGCGCCCGCGCTTACTTTCGGCCTCTTCGCCTGATTTTGTCGCCGCCGCGCGGAGCGCCCGGCGGCGACGATCTATTGGCGCGTCTAGCGAGACAGCTGCTCCAGCTCCGGGAACGGGGCATAGGCGGCGTCCTTGCAGTAAAGCTGTGCCTGCTTGCCGTCGAGAAAGCGGTCGAGCTTGCCCGACACATAGACCGCCGCGCCGTCCTTCGGACCGGCATATTTGCCGACCGAATTGCGCGCGTTGTAGCGCACGCAGGCAACATAGCGTTCGCCGCCGCCGACGGATTTGCGCGCCGGCTGCGAGACGCCGGCGTTGCGGATATGGCTCGGATCATTGAGATAGGTGCGCAGGAATGCCTGCAGGTCCTGCTTGTAGTCTTTCGGGAAGACGTTCTGCGCCTCCCAACTGGCGTCCAGTTCGGCCCGACTCGGCCCGGTATCGGACGCACAGCCGGCGAGCGCGAGCAAAGCCAGCCCCAGCAGAACTCCCATTGCCTTTGTCATGCCGCAGCCAACATAGCCCATGTCGTTTGTTCGTAGCGGACGGCACCTGAATAGGCGCAGGGACCACGGTGTTGCAATATCGGGAGCCGCCAACGCGGAGGAAACTACGAATGTCAGCGTTCTCGCGCCGTTCATTTCTGGTCTCGAGCGCCTGCATCGCTGGCGCGGCCGCCCTGCCCCGGCCATCGCATGCAGCTATCCCCTTTGCCGGCATGCAAGGCCCCGGGGTCTACCGCACCAAGTTCGGCGACTTTCAGCTCACCGCGCTTTATGACGGGACCTGGTTCCTGCCCATGGACGACAAGTTCATGCGCAATGCCAGTACGGCCGAGGTCGACAAGGCGCTTGCCGCCGCGTTCCTGCCGCCGCGTGTGCTGCCGGTCACCTTCACCGCGCTGATGGTCAATACCGGTAAGAAGCTCATTCTGATCGATACCGGCACCGCCGGCCAGATCACCGACACTGCCGGCGTCTTGCTCGATAATCTGAAAGTCGCTGGCGTTTCACCCGCGGCGATCGACACCGTCGTCATCTCGCATTTCCATCCTGACCATATCGACGGCATCAAGACCAAGGATGGCGACAAGGTCTTTCCCAACGCCGAGATTGTCGTACCGGAGCCGGAATGGGCGTTCTGGATGGATGACGCCAATATGGGCCGCTACACCGGCTCGGTGCACCGCTACTTCCTCAACGCGCGGCGCATCTTCAAGGACATTGCCAACGAGGTGCGCCGCTTCGAGCCGGGCGCGGAAGTCGCACCCGGCATCGTTTCGATCCCGGCCTATGGTCACACGCCTGGCCACACGGCATTCTCTGTGCATTCCGGAAGTCAGTCGCTGCTGGTGATGAGCGATACCGTACGCAACCCGTATTTGTTTGCGCGCCATCCCGACTGGCAGCCAATCTTCGACATGGACGGACCGCTGGCCGTGACGGCGCGGCGGCACATGCTCGATCGTGCCGCCGCCGACCGCATGCGGGTCGCAGCCTATCATTTCCCATTCCCGGCCTGCGGTCACATCCTCAAGACCAGAACCGGCTTCGAGTTCGAGCCGGCGATGTGGGCACCGCTCTAGAACGTCGCCCCCGCCTGCACCATGTAGGTCCGCCCCGCCAGCGGAAAGGCGCTGTAGAGCCCGACAGTCGGCGGCAATCCAGCCGGAAAGAAGGGCCCGCCGGCAATGCCACCGCTGGCGATCGCGTAGTCGAAATAGTGCTTGTCGAACACATTCAGCACCGACGCCGACCAGAAGAATTGCCCGTATTCGCCGCCAAGTTTGACGTCGGCAGTCGCTTGCCCCGGAATGAGCGGCTGGATGTTGAGCTGGTCGTTATCCATGCGGCGCGGCCCGAAGAAGCGACCGGTCAGGTCGAGCGCGAGCAGCTTCGGCACGATTTGCCACGACAGCCCGGCATGGCCCGACCAGCGCGACACCAGCGGAATCTCATTGCCCGCGTACGGCCCGTCACGATACACCGCGTTCGTATAGGCGGCGCCACCACGCAGGCGTACCCCGTCGGCGATTTGATAGGACGCGGTCGCTTCCCAACCTTTGCGCTCGGTCGGATCGAGATTGGTGTCGACGCCGATCGCCGGCAGGAAATGGATCTCGTTCTTCAATCGCATCACATAGATGCTCAATTCCAGCCGAAACGGTCCGGCATTGATCCGCACACCGCCTTCGACATCGTAGGAAGTCTGCGTTTTCAGATCGAAGGTCGGCACAGTGTAAACGTACGGTCCGCCGGCACCGACGCGTTCGTCAGCATTGCCGAGACGAAACGCACGGGCGGCGCGGCCGAAAACGGCGAAGGTCGAATTGAAGCGATGCTCGATGCCGACATGAGCAGCGTATTGCCACTCGCCTTTGCTCAACGCGGGGATTTCCGGGTTGTTGGCGTAGAAGCCGGCATTCGGATCGTTCACCGGGCTGTAGGCGTCGTGCGCATCGATTAGATTGCGCTGCAGGCGGCCGCCGAGCGACACATCGGTATCCGGCGTCACCGACATCGTGTTCATCCCGTAGAAGCCCAATGTCGTTTGCTGGATGTCGTACCGATGCACCGGCACCAGACCCGGCGCCGTCGGCCGATCCGAATTGTATTGCGTGTTGTAGATGTCGATGCCGGTGAGCAACCGGTTCGGCACGCCGAACAATTGATGCTGGAGATTAAGTCGCGGCGTCACAGACGACGTGGTCATCACCGTGTCGACATAATTCATCGGCGTGGCCGCAGCGAGGTTGTAAAGAAACGTCACGGGATCAAGATAGCTATAGAACAACGCCTGCTGGAACTTGCGCCGCACGCCACCGTCGACGATCAATTCGGCGCCGGGCGCGAGCGTGACAGTCATGCCGCCGGTCAGATTGATGCCCTGCTTCTTTCCCCAGTCGAGCGGCGTGTTCGATTGCCAGGGCGTCGCGAGCGTGTAGGGATAATTGCCGGTCCGGTTGTTCAGGCCGGCCGGGAAGTCCCTGGTATTGGCGGTCGCCGGAGATCGTCGCGTAAGCGCTCCAACCGTCTCCCGTATAGGTGATGTTTCCATTGATATTGCGTTGCCGAAGGTGACTGTTGTCGCGATAGCCGTTCAAATCGACGGCGTTGCTGAACAAGGCCACCGACCAGGGGCCGGAAGACCCTGTGACGGAGCCGCGTCCTTCGTAATATTGATATGACCCGGCGAGACCTTCGAGCTTGCCTGACGCGCCCTCCGGCGATTTGCTTTTGGTCACAATATTGATGACGCCGCCGACGGCGCCGCCGCCGTAAAGCACCGCGCCGCTATTGCCGCGCGTGATCTCGATGCGCTCAATGCTATTGAGCGGAATCGAGGAATAGTCGAAGCCCTGCAGGTCGAAATCCTGGTAACGCCGGCCGTTCACCAGTACGAGCACGTTGGAGGCAGCGAAGGCGCCGAAGCCGCGCAGGTCGACGGTATCGCGCGAACCATCGGTCGAACTGAGCAGATGCTGGGTCTGAATGCCGGTCTGCTGCCCAAGGATGTTCGGCAATGACTGCGCCGGCAACCGCGCGATATCTTCCGCCGTGATGACTGACGTGGACGCGCCGGTAATCACGCCGCCCCAGCGCGAATAGTTGACGTTGATCGTCGGTAGTTCGATCGACGTTTGCGCCCGCGCCGCAGCCGCGGACAGAACGCAAACCATGACGGCCGATGCTGCCGTCAGCGCAACTTGCACTCCCATGACACAACGTTCCTTCGTTTGCGCGCAAAGACTTGCGCACATCGGGTGAGACCAAGCCCGAGGCGAAGGCGGCGATTCAAAGCACGCAAACGAACAGCGCGTTCTGACTTTGCGTGCCGAATATCGTGAAAGAAGCGGTCTTCCACGGCCTTCGCACCGGCATTGACGTCACCGCTGCGAAAGACCGCTCCGTATGGACGCCCCGTCCACCGGTTGGGTGACCGCGCTGGCAGGTCTCCTGGCTCGCGGGTCGTAGCCCTTAGTCCGGCCTTCCCAGTTTCCCAGTGGCCGTATTGGACTGAAGGCTCGCCGCTCACAGTTGCGGGGGCAGCCACGGATAACTCGTCAATTCTACGGGCTTCCGTGTTCCCTCTTTCGTCCCCGGGTTTCACCCGAGGAACCAGCGCGATGCGAAATGTTCCTTGATCTTCATTCTAAGTCAAGCACTTCGCGGCCGGCGGCGACGGCACAAACGCTGTGCATAATTTTTACTCGGACGAAGGACTAGTCGCCGCTCCCGGATTGTTTTTTTTCGTAGAGGTCTCATTTCGGAGTATGCTTCGAAAAAGACGCCGGTCCCTGAATGGAAAGGTCCTGAAAGCCATGACGCTGTCCCTTACCCTCCGCCGCATCGGCCTGCTCGCCTCGCCGCCTTGCTTGTTACGGCCATCGGTATGAAGCCGCTGTACGCCATGGGCGGCGATACGCCGACACGCCGCCACCCACCGACAACAGCAAAAAGAAAAAGCCGAATGACGGCAACGCGATTGAACAAGGAGAGCAGCAGCTCGCCTACGAGAAATTCGTCAAGGAATACCGCGCCGCCCGCGTGATCATCCTCGCCGGCAATTATCGCGGCGGCATCGTCGCCATGCATGCGCTCGGCCACGACGACAATGCCGACGTCGCCAATTACATCGGCTACGCCTATCGCCGGCTCGGCAACTACGAGAAATCGAAGATCTGGTACGAGGCCGCACTGAAAGCCGACCCCAATCATGTGCGCACCTGGTCGTATTACGGCATGTGGCAGATGGAGCAAGGCAACAGGCTCAAAGCGCTCGACGATCTGCAGAAGGTGAAGCTGATCTGCGGCAACGAGAAGTGCGAAGAATTCCGTCCAGCTCAAGGCCGTGATCGACGGCAAGGCGACGTACTGACGTCCACTACAACCGTTTTCATGATCGCCGGGGCCCCTGCCCCGGCGATTGCGTTTCAGGGCGCCGCTTCGCCTTTCGCCTCGTCCAGAATCCAGCGGTAATAGTCCGCATCGACGCTTTCCACCGGCAGCACCATGATCGCGGCCGTTGTGTAAGTGTGCAGCTCCTTCACCGCCTGGCGCACCGCTTCGGCGAGGCGCGCGCGCGTTTTCACGATCATCACGACTTCCTCGCCCCTCTCAATTTTGTCTTCCCACCAATAGTGCGAGATCATCCCCGGCAGGATGTTGACGCAGGCCGCAAGGCGTTTTTCGACGATGGCGCGGCCGGCCCTCTCCGCCTCGACAATCGAGGGCCAAGTCGTATAGACGAGCACGGCGCGTTCCATCGTCGGGTCCTTCCTTGTGCCAGCCTCGGGTCCATTGTCCAATGGGTCCATGTCCATGACCGGCCAGCAATCGCTTCAAAAGCATCGCCTTCGTCGCCGGCACAACGCCGGAGGCGCGCGACGCCTATGCACGGCTGGAAAAGCGCTACGGCAATATCGACCCCAACGTCCGCCGACGTGATCGTGGCGCTCGGTGGCGACGGGCTGATGCTGCAAACCCTGCACAAGTTCATGAATTCGGGCAAGCCGATCTACGGCATGCATCGCGGCACCGTCGGCTTTCTGATGAACGAGTACTCCGACGAGAGCCTCAGCGAGCGGCTCTCGGCCGCGCAGATTACCGTCATCCATCCGCTGGTCATGCAGCGCGCGCGATTCCGCCGGCACGCGTGCAAGAACATCGTGCCATCAACGAAGTATCGCTGTTCCGCCAGAGCGCGCAGGCCGCGCACCTGCGCATTCTCATCGACGGCAAGGAGCGGCTCGCCGAACTCATCGCCGACGGCGTACTGGTGGCGACACCCGCCGGCTCCACCGCCTATAACCTGTCGGTGCAGGGCCCGATCATTCCGATCAACGCGCCGATGCTGGCGCTGACCCCGATCAGCCCGTTCCGTCCGCGGCGCTGGCGCGGCGCGCTGCTGCCGGACAAGGCCAAGATCACCATTGAGATTCTGGAAGCCGAGAAGCGCCCGGTCGCGGCCGTGGCCGATCATGACGAGGTGCGTTCGGTGCGTTCGGTCGACATCAGCATGGACCATTCCATTTCGATCGACCTGCTGTTCGACCCCGGCCACAACCTCGACGAACGAATCCTGCGCGAGCAATTCGGTTTCTAGGCTCAAGTGCGCCACATTTCCGGTCAGGTGTCGCAGCCCGCTTCGTGCGCAAAACATATAGGCCGATTGTCACTGGCCTGTTGTTTTCGACTTCATTTCGGAACCGCAGGTAGCGTTTACGGCGAAACGGTGAGGAAGAAACCGATGCGATATCATCATCTGTACGTCGACGACGCGGGCGAAAGTCGCTGGAGGGACGTCGAAATCGCCCTTGAAGAACGACCTTCGCTCCCCCGGCTCAGGGCATTCACGTCTCCGAGCCAGAGCCTGCCAAGAATATGATGTTTCTGAGATTGCACACCGGTTGGAGTGAACCGATCCATCCGACGCCTAAGAAGCAGACACTCATCTGCCTTGCCGGCGCTGTACGTGTGACCGCTAGCGACGGGGAGGTGCGCGAGATCAGACCCGGCGACCTCTGGCGCATGGAAGATCTGAGTGGCAAAGGCCATCACACGTGTGTCATAAGTGACGGGGATTTTGATGCGGCCATCGTCCAATACGATTAGGAATTTGTGACAAACAAGCAGAGCCGCGTGCTACGCTTGGTTTTGGGGATGCGCGATGCTGCGAAAGTTTTTGACAACCATTGTGATCCTGACACCGCTCGCGCTTACCGCCTGCGGGGTCGGCCCCGGCCTGACCGGCAATGACGGCGGCGGCATCATCCCCTACAGCCCCGAGAACAGGCTGGTCGCGCGCGACTGGGCGGCCGAACATTGCGCCCGCTACGGCAAGGTGCCTTACCACTTCGTCGTCTACGCCAAGTACGGCCAATACATCAGCTTTCTCCTGCCGCTTCCCACGGCAATACAAGGGCCGCTACTTCTCATATTGACCCGCTGGCCGCCTGAGCCGCGACCTTTATCCTAAACTCTTCGTTAACGCCGCGCCGGTAGTAGTCGCACCCTAAGGTAACGGGCAGCAGCACACCCGGGGCCCGGAACAGCATGGTCTGCATCGAATTCAGCCGCCTGCGTTTTCTCATTATCGATGACAACGCGCATATGCGCAGAATTCTGCGCACGCTGCTCTACGGCTTCGGCGCGCGCGACGTCTTCGAAGCCGAAGACGGCGCGACGGGGCTTGAGGCGTTCACCCAATACGTCCCCGACATCGTGATCACGGACTGGGCCATGCCGGTCTTCGATGGACTTGAGCTGACGCAGATGATTCGGCAACCGGGCGCCAACGCCAATCCGTTCGTCGCCGTCATCATGCTCACCGGCCACTCCGAAAAGCACCGGGTCGAGGCGGCGCGGGATGCCGGTGTCACCGAATTTCTGGCGAAACCTTTGTCGGCGAAAGCACTCTATCAGCGCATCATCAACGTAATCGCCAATCCGCGCCCGTTCATCAAGACGAAAACCTATTTCGGCCCCGACCGCCGCCGTAACATCAATCCAAATTACACCGGCACCGAGCGCCGCAAGGGCGGCAAGGCCGATGTGATCCGGCAAATCCCATTGCTCGACAAAGTCCGCGCGCCCGGCTGACGAAGGATCGCAATCCATGGCCCCCCGCAAGCACGCCACGACCATCGCCACCTACGGCGACCACGAGGTGATCACGCCGGAGAACAAGCTGCGCCACGCGGTCTCGGTTCGGCCGTTATTTCCAGGCGAGGAAGATCCGCTGGAGCGCGCGGAAAAGGCGCTGGCCGAATTGTCGGGCGAGTTCTCCTCCTGGATGGAATCGGAATGCGACCGCCTCGATGTCGCACGGCGCGGCGTCGGCAAATCCGGATTTACCAAGGCCAGCAAAGAGGCGCTCTTTCACGCCGCCCATGACATCAAGGGAGAAGCCGCCACCTTCGGCTATCCCGCCGTGGCCTCAGCCGCCAACAGCCTATGCCGGCTGATCGAACACACGCCCGATGCCACGCGCATTCCCTTCGAGTTGATCGACCAGCACGTCGACGCAGTGCGCGCAATTTTTCGCGAATATGCTCGTTCCGACGCCATGGAATTGGCCGCTCAGTTGACCAAGCGGCTGCGCGAAGTCACCGACGATTTCCTCATGTACGAAAACCGCAATCGGCCCGAGGTGCTCGCGGTGATCAAGGGAAGCCCGTCGATCGCGCCGGAATGATGCCTGCGGCGCCCCGCGACGGCGGGGCCATACTGCAACCGCACGCCGCTTAGGCTACCAGCCGGGTCTCTTCCATCGCGATCGCAAGCGGCGGCGGTACCATATCGTCCGCAACCAGATCCTCGCAGAACATGCGCGCTTCCTCGCGCGCGGCCTCGACCGCGAAGCGGCGCAACAGCGCCAAAAGAGACGCCATGTCGGGATCGCGGTCGGCCGCGCAGGCCGCGAGTACGCGCTCGACCATGCGCCGCTTCAACCGTGCCGCCCCGCCTTGCTCGCCGATCAGCGCACCGTCGCGCATCGCCTTGATCGCCTCGCTGAAGGCCCGATAGGCCACGTCCGGCAGGCCGGCTTTCGCGTAGAGCGCACGGAAGCCGGAAATGTTGCGGTCTTGGATATAGCTCGCGGCGCGGTCGATCGGCACGCCGGATAATTCGGACAGCGCTTCCTCGAACAGCACCACATTACCCGATAGCAGCGCCCGCAAGATCATTCCGGCGGTGAGTTGACCGCTCTGACGCAGGTGCTGCACGAACTCGCCGACTTCCTCGTAAGGCGTGTCGGCGGCAAGCGCGACGGTCGCTTTCTCGCAGGCCTCGCGCGCGGCAACCTCGGCATGTTCCGGTCCCAACCATTGGCGCGCGGCGACGAAACCAGCAAGCGTCTGCGACAATTTCGACAGCAGCGCCTGGCGCGTCACCATTGGCAAATCATCGCGGTCAAGCAGGTTTTCGCGGATCGGCGCCAGATGGCCGAAGCGCTCCACCATGCGATCGATCGAGAACAGCGCGATCTCGGCATCCGCGTTTTCCAAAAGCGCAAGGCAGGCTTCCGCCGGCGCGACTTCCGCGATCGCCGCGGCGAGTGTGCACGGCAGCATGGCGCGGGTGGCAATCGCCACCTGGCAGTCGGTATGGCCGGTGGCGATGAGATCGACCAGGTCTTCTTCCAAGAGCAGCGGAGAGCGCGACAGGACCGGCACCGCGACTTCAGGTTGATCGGTGGCGAGCGCATGCACCACAACGCGCGGTGCTTTCTGCGCGGAAGCGAACGCTTCGGACAGCGCGCGCCGCACCAGCGGTGACGGATCGTCGAGCAGCATGATCATCGCGCCTTCGGCGGCGGCGAGATCGTCTGCCGACAATTCGGAATGGAGGTAAGCGCGTGCCAGCGCGGAGGTGGCTTCTGCCCGTTCACCGGGCGGAGCATAGCGAACCCATTGCAGAAATTGACGAACGATCATGATTACACCGACGCGACCACTGACGCCGCCATACTCGACGGCAGATAAGAGCCTAGGCGAAGAGGTTTAACAAACCGTTCACCATAGAAATTGAAGCGTTGTTAACGACGATTGCGCGTTTTCGCGCGGCTCAAACCTTGCCGTCCGAGTTCTTGCGCGCGGGCATGTCCTTGAACAGCTCAAGCAAGGCGGACGGTGCTCCCTCTGGTCGTGGCTCAGGCTTGCCCGAGGCCCAAAGCGCGTTGACCGTTGCCGAGACCCCGCGCCGCGGCGCGTCGGTGAACATGCTCTGGAACAAGGGGCGGCTCTCGCGCGGCGGCTTGGGCACCGGCAATGCCGTGCGCGCCTGCGCATAGGCTTGTGTGACGGCCGCAGTGTCGACGACCGGCGCCGCCGGGATCGAAGCCGGCGGCACGAGCGCATCGCTCGCGTCCTTTGCACCGCCTTGCGCAAAGGCAAGCGCGCGGGCGACCTCATAGCGGCCGGTCAGCTTGCTATAGACCGCCGCAACGCTGCGCGCATTGCCGGACCTGTCGTAGAAAATGCTGCGGTTGGCGGCCGCCGCCGCCGGAAACATGGCGGGCGCACTTGCCTGCGGCTGGCCGGTCGCCGCACCGATCAGGTGAGACGCCCCGTCGGAGCCAAGAAAGTGCGCGATGTAGAGTTCACCCTGCGAAGGCGTGCGGCCGAGGTCTGCGGCAAGCCGCGCCTCATTGCCGCGGGTAAAGGCGCCCGCGACTTTCGCGCTGGCGGACGGGTCATTGCGCAACTGCATAATGGCGGCGCGCGCGCGCGCATCGGGCACTGCATAGTGCCCGTCGGCGCCCTGCACGATAGCCGCGGAGTAGCTGCCGAGCCCGAGCGCCGGCCCCGCCTGTTTCAGCGTGGCAAGCCAGGTCTGCTCGATGAACTGGTAAAGGCCCTTCGCCGAGGACGTCGACGCCGCAGCCGCGGGATTGAGATTGGACTCGATCCGGGCCGTGGTGAGAAGATATTCGAAGCTCGCGCCGGTCTTCTGTGCCGCTTCGCGGATCGCGCCCGCGATACGGGAGGCACCGGACGTGATTGAATCGACCGCCATGAGCGTTGCCGGCTTTTGCGGTTTGCGCGCCTTACGGGCCTTTTAGGCGTCCTGTCGACCATGGGTAATTATGGTAAATGACGGGTTAACGGCGGGCGGCCCGCCAAAAGAAACGAGAGGAAACGATGGTTGAGACAATCCAGCGCCACAAGCGTGGTGGGCTTTATTTCGAGGATTTCGAGGTCGGCAAGACCTATGAGCATACCCTGCGCCGCACGGTCACGCAGATGGACAACATGTTGTTCTCCAATATGACGCTCAATCCGCAGCCCCTGCACATCGACCGGGAGTTCTGCGAGAAGGAAACCGAATGGGGCCAGCCTTTGATGAATTCGCTGTTCACGCTCGGCCTGATGATCGGCATTCAGGTCTCCGACATGACGGTCGGCACGACCATCGCCAATCTTGGCATGACGGATGTGAAATTCCCCAATCCGCTGTTTGAAGGCGACACGGTCAACTGCACGACCTTAGTCGTGAGCAAGCGCGAGTCGAAATCGCGCCCCGGCGCCGGCATTGTCGAATTTCACCACAAGACTTTCAAGCAAGACGGCAAGCTGGTCGCCGAATGCGTCCGCCAAGCCTTTATCGTCAAGCGACCGGCGTAACGACGATGCTCACAACAACTCTCGGCTGCCCGGTTGCCGCGCGGCAATGCCGGCCGCTCAAAAAACGGCTCGATCAACAATAATAACGGTGCGGGCTGTGACACTGAAGGCTAGTCCATATATCCTCGCGCTTAGCGGCGCGCTAATAGCCATATCCAGCGCATCGCAGAACGCGCTGGCTTGCGCGTGCTGCTCCGAAGCGGGCCAGCGGCTTGAAAAGACGGCACCGATGACCTCGGGCCAGCGGGACGAGCTCACACATCTGCGGTTTGCCAAATCGACATTGATCTATGCCGATGCTGCTTTTCCTGAAAATGTACGCGGCGTCATCAAACCGAGCGCGGAGGATTTTCGCCTCAGGGTCGAGTTCCTGCCGGAACGCATCATCTTTATGCTGACGGCGATTGATCATGCCGTTGGGAAAGTCGCGTTCACGGTGCCTCGGCAACTGGAGCGATTGGAAGCCGATCCACGCGTCCAATTCGTGAAATCGAACGGCGGCAGTGTCGCCCTCTACAAGGAATGGCGGCTCAACGGCGACGTCGAACTCGGCGGGTTCTTCGCCGGAGCCGACCAGCACGCCCGCGCGCGACTTATCCTGCACGGTCTCGGCAATAGCTGCACATCGGCCGAGGATTTTTCGCACTGGACGCTGGTCGTCACAGGGTCGGGAACAAAATTCACATTGCTTGGCGCACTGGACAGTTCGACGACGGGCCCCAATGATCCTCCCCGGCCGTAGCGGTCGTCTCGTCCGCCCAGAGCAAAGGATCCAAAATCGATGCGTTCGCTTCTTTTTGTACCCGCCGATGGCGGCGCCAAGCTCGACAAGGCGTTCGCAAGCGGCGCCGACGGCATCATCATCGATCTTGAGGATTCGATTGCACCTGAGCGTAAGGAAGCGGCGCGCAAGGCGGCCTTCGATTTTCTCAAAGGGGTCAGTGACGAAAAAGAGCGTCCCAAGCTCTTCGTGCGCATCAATGGTCTCGACACCGGGATGACCGACGCCGATCTCGACGCCGTCATCCCCGGCAAGCCGGACGCGGTGGTGTTTCCCAAGGCGGAAGGCGGCCGCTCGGTCATCCATCTCGACGCCAAAATCACCGCGCGCGAAGCAGTCTCTGATCTGCCGGAGGATTCCGTCATGGTGCTGGCGCAGGCTGTGGAGTCGGCGGCCGGCCTGTTTCAGGCCGGCACTTATCGTGACGCGAGCCCGCGGCTGATCGGTTTGACCTGGGGACCGGAGGATTTGGCGGCCGAGCTCGGCGCCGAGGCCAACCGCGACGCGGACGGCGTACTGACCGAGCCCTATCGTCTTGCCCGCTCCATGTGTCTTTTTGGCGCCGCCGCCGCCCGTCTGCCGGCGATCGAAACGGTCTATGTCGATTACCGCAACGAGGACGGGTTGCGCCGCGACACCGAAATGGCGCGCCGGGACGGCTTCGCCGGACGGCTGGCGATTCATCCGGCGCAGGTGCCGATCATCAACGAGGTTTTCACGCCGACGGCCGAACAGATCGATAAAGCGCAGGCCGTGGTGGCGGCTTTTGCGGCGCAGCCAGGCGCCGGCGCCGTCGGCATCGACGGCAAGATGTACGACCGTCCGCACCTCGCACGAGCGCAGGCGCTGCTGGAGCGCGTGAAGGGCTGATCTATTTATAGATCTTTCCCGGGTCGAAGGTCTTTTCGCTGTCGCGGAATTCGAGTTTCACAGCACCGGTCTGCCCGAGCGGAACCGCGCGGTAAAAGCACGACCGCCGCCCAGTGTGGCAGGCGCCGGGACCATGCTGTTCGACCTTGAGCCAGAGCGCATCCTGGTCGCAGTCGACGCGCAACTCAACGACGCGTTGCGCATGGCCCGAACTCTCGCCCTTCTTCCAGAGCTTCTTGCGCGAGCGGCTATAGTACCAGGCCTCGCCGGTCGCGACGGTTTTGCGCAACGCCTCGTCATTCATGTGCGCGACCATCAGCACGTCGCCCGACGCCACATCGGTGACGACGGCCGTGACGAGCCCATCCACACCAAATCGCGGCGTGAATGCCAAGCCTTCTTCGATTGCCGGTTGATCAGCCAAACTCGCCTCGCGTTGTTAGCGCGGGGAGCTTAACGTTGCGCCCCGCGCAGCATGGTCATGAACCGCACCAGCTCGGCCGGATCGTCACGGAACGCGCCGGTGAAATTCGTGGTCACTGTGATTGCGCCGGGCTTTTCCACGCCGCGCAGCGACATGCACATATGCTCGGCTTCCAAGAGCACGGCCACACCGCGCGGCTTGAGCACCTCATTGATCGCGGTCGCCACCTGAGCGGTTAGATGCTCCTGCGTCTGCAGGCGCTTGGCATAGACATCGACCAGACGCGCAAGCTTCGACAGCCCTACGACGCGGTCGGTCGGCATATAGGCGACATGCGCCTTGCCGAAGAACGGCATCATGTGGTGCTCGCAATGCGAGTTGAAGGGGATATCCTTGACCAAAACGAAATCGTCGTAGCCGGCGGTCTCGCTAAAGGTGCGGTCGAGCACGTCGGCCGGAACTTCGCGATAACCCTGATAAAGCTCCTCATAGGCGTCGATCACCCGTTTAGGCGTGTCGAGGACACCCTCGCGTTTGGGATCGTCGCCGGTATAGGCAATAAGGGTGCGCACGGCGGCTTCCGCCTGTTCGCGCGTGGGCCGTGGTTCAGCGGGCGTCGGCGCAGTGCGCACGTGGTCGGACAGGCTCTGCTTGGGCCAAGGCGTCACATTGGTCGTAGGGGTGTTCTTCGCGTCCATGACGAGGTCTCTCCGTTCGACCGGCGCGCATCCGAAAAGATGGCACCGGGAGTGTCACCGGGTGGCCGCGTCGTTTGACTTGCGGCAGACCTTGCCGCGCCTGGACGCTGCATTCCCATTCTGCATGACTTAGCAGCCATGCTTTTCAACCATACCCGGCTGCCGAGAACCCCTTCTCGCACCGCCGGATCAGCCCCTATATATTCCATTGCGCGGCCAGAGCAATCCACCCCTCGCATCAGACCCGCAAAACCTCAATGTTAAACGACGTCTACAATGCCAAAATCCTGGACCTGGCGGGCAATATTCCCCGTCTGGGACGGCTGCCCGCGCCCGACGCCAGCGCGACCGCCCATTCCAGGCTATGCGGGTCCACGGTGACCGTCGACCTCAAGATGGACCACGGGGCCGTTTCGGATTTCGCCCATGACGTGAAGGCGTGCGCCCTTGGGCAGGCCTCCTCCTCGATCATGGCGCGCCATGTGATCGGCGCAAAGCCGGCCGAGTTGCGCGAATTGCGCGAGACGGTGCGCAAGATGCTGAAGGAAAACGGTCCGCCTCCGTCCGGCAAATGGGCCGACATTGCGATGCTCGAACCGGTGCGCGACTACAAGGCGCGCCACGCCTCGACCATGCTCACTTTCGACGCGGTGGTGTCCGCCCTCGATAAGATCGAGGGCAAGGACAAGCAAGCCGCCGAATAGTTATCGTACCGAAGCGAAGCCTTGGGAGTTGCGACGGGCGAGTTCGGCACGGTCGCTCTTGCCGCAACTCGCCGCCAGTTGCGGCAAGCTCTGCTGCGCGCCGGTATTGCCAAGCCGGATCGCGGTGACGACGCCAGCGCTCTTGGTCGTCACCATCATGGAATGCTTGCCCATGGCAGCGAAACTATCAATCAACTTGGCCGGCACGCTGGCGTCCGCTTGGGTTACGAGTTCGCCCGAAGCTTGATCGCGGTCGGAAGAAACGACCTTGAGCCTGGCGACCGAACGACCGGCGATCATAGCGACCGCGGCAACCCTGCGCGGCAGCGCGATGCGGCCTCCACCGTAGCGCCGCTCGACATAACTGACATCGTAGCGGCCCTCTTTGGCGCCGCAGGCGACGATGAGATCAAAGCTGCCGATATCATCGCCCTCGACGGTCAGTGGATGCCGCCGCGCCAGAACGGTGGCGCCTGCGCGTTCAATCATGGTCCAGCGCTGCTCGCTGACGGCACCGGCGCGCACGCCGCTGGTCATCCGCGCCGGCGTCGGCATCACCGGTCGCGGCGGTGAGATGGCTACCGTCGCGCCGGTTGAGACTGCATGCGGTTCAGTTTCGACGCGGGCGCTGCGGATTTCCGCGCGTGTCATCGCGTGCATCGGTTCCCACGGCGGGATGCGTAGCGCCAGATCGAGCAATTCGATACTGGCACCCATCTCACCGGTATATTGCGCGAGCCGCCCGATGTCGCGCTGGACCAGCACGAGGTCTTCGGCCGAATAGTTCGCGGCTGTCGGGTCGTCGCGGCGATCGCCGAGCCAGATCTGATGCACCATCACGCGCGCTTCCGGCGGCACCGTGCGGTGCACGCCAGCGACCAGCACGAAGGCGCACATGGATTCACATTCGGCGCGCGCAATGAGCTTCGCGCGCGGGATATCATCTTGATTTTCGTCGAGATCTTCCAGCCGCCCGACGGTGGTGTCGAGACCGAGGCGGCGAATTTCTCGCCCAAGCGCAATAGCGCCGTGCACCGAACCGCCGCCGGAATCGAGCACGACAATCGCTCTGGTGAGATCGTGATTGCGTGCAAAAATCTTGAAATCTTGCGGCGTCTCGGCGGTAATCGCACCGCGCGCCGCGATCAGGAACTGGCATTTGCCGCTACAGGCCTCGCTCGGACCCTGCAGTCGCAAATAAAAGCGCATCGGCAGCATGCGATCGGATGCGCGCGATGGCGCCGGCGCCAACACCACAGGCGCGGTCAACATCAGCGCCAGAGCAGCCGCGAAGAAGCGACCCATTCTCAAGACCCCCGTCCTGTCGCCGCCCCTTATTGTTATTGCGCGTGGTAGATCCACGTTCTCGTCTGGAACGGCCTATCGACCCCGGCAGGCAACACGTCAAATTTAATGAGCGGCCGGAGTTGGGTCTAGTGCAAAAAGGTCGCCCACCGGCATCTTTGTGCTGTAAATGCCCAGCATTTCGAGTGTATTGGGAACTTTCTGGCAGAACTTCGTGCGAACCATGACCACATGGCATACAGGCTTGGCGGCCGTTGCGCTTTGGCCGCGGCGCATTGGTCGCGGCCTGATCCTGCTGTACCGCTACACGATCCTGGCGCTCATCGGTCCGCGTTGCCGCCACCTGCCCTCCTGCTCGGAATATGCCGAGGAGGCCATTTCACGGTTCGGCCTGTGGGCGGGTTCGTGGATGGCTTTGGCGCGTATCCTGCGCTGCAACCCGTGGGGAACGCACGGTCTCGACTTCGTGCCGGCAGCGCTTCCTGCGCACTCACATTGGTGGACGCCATGGCGCTACGGCCGTTGGCGCGGAACGAATGAGACGCCGCCGCGCTAGTTGCGCCGCCCGATTCTCCTGCTATATCCCCGCCCATAACGCTTACCTGCATTCGTAGGCAGCGAGTGAGCAAGGAGACCTGTTATGGCCGAAACCGGCATGGCGGGCGCACAAGCCCCCGCGAACTCCGCAAAATCCATCACCCTCACCTTCCCTGACGGCGCCACGCGCGATTTTCCCGCAGGCACAACCGGATTGGACATCGCCAAGGGCATCTCGCCGTCGCTTGCCAAGCGCACGGTGGCGATGGCGCTCGACGGCACGCTCGCCGATCTTGCCGACCCGATCGAGCGCGACGCCAAGATCGAATTCGTCAACCGCGAGGACCCGCGCGCGCTGGAATTGATCCGGCATGACGCCGCGCATGTGATGGCGGAAGCCGTGCAGAGCTTGTGGCCGGGCACGCAGGTGACCATCGGCCCGGTGATCGAGAACGGTTTTTACTACGACTTTTTTCGTAACCAGCCATTCACGCCGGAAGATTTGCCGGCGATCGAAAAGAAGATGAAGGAGATCATCGCCCGGGATAAACCCTTCACCAAGGAAGTGTGGTCGCGCGAGCAGACCAAGAAAACCTTCCGCGACTTGGGCGAGCAGTTCAAGGTCGAACTGGTCGACGCCATTCCGGCCGATCAGCAGATCAAAATCTACAAGCAGGGCGATTGGTTCGATCTGTGCCGCGGCCCGCACATGACCTCGGTCGGCAAGGTCGGCAACGCCTTCAAGCTGATGAAAGTGGCCGGTGCCTATTGGCGCGGCGATTCCACCAAGCCGATGCTCACGCGAATCTACGGCACGGCCTTTGCGAAGCAGGACGAGCTCGACACTTACCTCAAGCAGATCGAGGAAGCCGAAAAGCGCGACCACCGCAAGCTTGGCCGCGAGATGGATCTCTTCCACTTCCAGGAAGAGGGCCCCGGTACGGTGTTCTGGCACGCTGGCGGCTGGACCATATTTCAGGAGATCGTCGCCTACATGCGCCGGCGCCTGAAAGGCGACTACCAGGAAGTGAACGCGCCGCAACTGCTCGACAAGTCACTATGGGAGACGTCAGGCCATTGGGGCTGGTTCCGCGAGAACATGTTCCAGGCAACTTCGGCTGGCGATGACACCGAGGACGAGCGCGTTTACGCCATCAAGCCGATGAACTGCCCGGGCCACATCCAGATCTTCAAGCACGGTCTACGGTCTTATCGCGAGTTGCCGGTGCGTATGGCCGAATTCGGCGTGGTGCATCGCTACGAGCCATCTGGCGCCTTGCACGGACTGTTGCGCGTGCGCGCGTTCACGCAGGACGATGCCCACGTCTTCTGCACCGAAGAACAGCTCGCCGACGAGTGCCTTAAGATCAATGACCTGATCCTGTCGACCTATGCCGATTTTGGATTCGAAGAAGCGCTGACGGTGAAGCTGTCGACACGGCCGGAAAAGCGCGTCGGCTCGGAAGCCGCATGGGATCACGCCGAAGCCATCATGCAGGACGTGCTCAAGCGTATCGAGCGCGAGGGCAAGGGCCGCATCAGGACCGCAATCAATCCGGGCGAAGGTGCCTTTTACGGGCCGAAGTTCGAATACGTCCTCCGCGATGCCATCGGCCGCGACTGGCAGTGCGGTACCACGCAGGTCGATTTCAATCTGCCGGAGCGTTTTGATGCCTTCTATATCGCCACCGACGGCTCCAAGAAGGCGCCGGTGATGGTCCATCGCGCCATCTGCGGCTCGATGGAGCGTTTCCTTGGCGTCGTGCTCGAACATTATGCCGGGCATCTGCCGCTGTGGCTGTCGCCCAAGCAGGCGGTTGTCTGCACCATCACGTCCGATGGCGACGATTACGCCGTCGAGGTGACGGCGGCGGCACGAAAAGCCGGATTGCGCGTCGATGCCGACCTGCGCAACGAGAAGATCAACTACAAAGTGCGCGAGCATTCGCTCGCCAAGGTGCCGGCGCTCTTGGTGGTCGGCAAGAAGGAAGCGGCCGAGCGTACCGTCTCGGTGCGCCGCCTCGGCCAGGACAAGCAGCAGGTCATGCCGCTCGACGACGCGCTCAAAACCCTCGCCGACGAAGCGCTGCCGCCGGACATCAAGCGCGCAAGAAGTTGAGGCGCTATTTCAGGCTGGCGATATAGGCGGCGATATCGCCGGCCTCGATGCGCGACAACGTCATATCCGGCATTTTCGGATGCGGGTTGAGCAGGAACAGCGCAATTAGCGGCGCGTCGAGATGCGGCTTCTTGGCGACTTCAGAGAATGGCGGAGCCTGTGTGTTGCCCTGCTTCTGCTCCGACGACACGACATGGCAGGAAGCGCACCAACGCTCGGCCAGCCGCTGACCGTTCATCGCATCGGCCGCCGCCGCCGCAGTCGTCAGCATGGCAACAAAGGTCAGTGAAAGCAGCGCGGCGAAGATTCGTTTCATGTTGATTGGTCTCGCAAGGATGAATGCCCCGCGCGGATCATAGACTGGCCCGCCGGGTCTGTCTCTTTCGACTTCGTTTCGTGGAAAAATCAGCCGGCCGCCGCCCGCGCCACCGGGTGCTCGCCGCCGTCCGGCTCCTCCAGCGCTTCCAGGAACCGTTCCGCCCAGTGGGTGATGTCGTTGACCACCAGGACACGGTAGTTCTGCTCGTGCCGCTGGCGCCGTTCGGAGAGCGGCATCGACAGTGCCCGGTTGATGGCGATGGCAACACCTTCCGGGTCATAAGGATTGACCAAGAGCGCCGCGCCGCATTCCTTCGCGGCACCCGCAAAGCGCGACAGTATCAACACGCCCGGATCGGTTGGGTCCTGCGCCGCGACATACTCCTTGGCTACCAGGTTCATGCCGTCGCGCAAGGGCGTCACCAGCGCCGCACGCGCGGCCCGGTAGAGGCCGGCGAGCGCGGTGCGGCTGTGCGCTTTGTTAATATAGCGCAGCGGCGTCCATGACGCCTCGCCAAAAGTGCCGTTGATACGCCCGACCGCCTCGCCCACCTTACGGCTGACATCGGCATATTCCGGAATGCCGCTGCGGCTGCGGGGCGTGATTTGCAGATAAGTAACTTTGCCGCGCCAGTCCGGGAAATTGGTGAGAAAACGCTCGAACGCATCCATGCGCTCAGGAATCCCTTTCGAGTAGTCGAGCCGGTCGACACCGATGATCATGGCGCGTCCGGACAAGCTTTCCAGCACCTCGCGCACGAAAACGGATTCGATCGCGCGGCGCGCGAGCCGCGAAAACGCCTCGGTCTCGACGCCAACCGGATAAACTCCGACCTGAACCGTGCGGCCGTCGATCACGAAGCTATCGCCTTTGACCACGCGTTTGACGCCGCATTCATTGACCAGATAGCGCGAAAAATTGGTGGCGTCCGTCTCGGTCTGGAAACCGACGACGTCGTAATGGCCGAGCGCCGGGATAAGTTGTTCGTGATTGGGTAACGCAGTGAGAATTTCCGGCGGCGGCCAAGGAATGTGAATGAAAAAGCCGATGCGGTTCTTGTGGCCGCGCTCGCGCAACGCCCGAGCGAAGGGGATCAGATGATAGTCGTGCACCCAGATCACATCGTCGGGTTGCAAGAACTTTTCGAGATTGGTGGCGAAATATTCGTTGACGCGAAAATAGCCGCCGAGATCGCGCCGAGTGAATTCCGCGAGATCCATGCGGTAGTGAAGAATCGGCCAGAGCACACGATTCGCAAAGCCGTTATAGAATTCGTCGTAATCGTCTTTGCGCAGGTCGCAGGTGATGTAGGAAATATCGTCCTGCCTGACGGTTTTGGCGGGCTCCGGCTCGCCATCGGCGACCCGTCCGCTCCAGCCGAACCACAGGCCGCCGCGCCGTTTGAGCGCCGCCCGAATTGCCACTTCGAGACCACCCGCACGCGCACTACCGTCGGGTACGCCAACTCTGTTCGATACTACGACGAGCCGCGCCAACCCCGCTCTCCCCCGCTCCGTAATCTATATGTGATCGATTTCATCAGTGTGCAACCAACGACCCTAATCGGCAAATTCTTAATTGCCCCAATTATCGACATTTAGATAACGCCGAAATAGCGCACAAGTTCACCCATTATTCGCCCGCCAACGCGACCAATGCGCGGCGTACCTCTCCGGGTGACTGAAAAATACCCCTGACCCCGGCAAAATGCCGATGCACGGAAAAGCCGATGCCACCAAACTCATCAAGCATTGCGAAGACGGATTCATCGGTCACGTCATCGCCAACGAAAACAGGTTTGCGCCCGGCATAGGGCGCATGGCGCATCACGGCACGCACCGCCTCGCCTTTGCTGATACCCGGGCGCTTGACTTCAAACATGGCTTTGCCCGGCAACACTTCGAGCGACTCATGCGGAAAGGCCGCGACGGCCGCCGCGACGTGTTGACGCAATTCGTCCTCACATTGCGGCGCCTTGCGGTAGTGGACCGCGAGCGAATAGCCCTTGTCCTCGACAATGATGCCGGGATCGATGCGCGCCGCATCGGCCAGCCGCTCTCGCAAACCCGAGGGCAGCGGCGGCGTGCTAATATGCTCGTCTTGCAGCCGCATTTCGGCGCCATGTCCACCGACCGCCGGAAGCTGCAACGGCGAAAACAGCCGATCGAGATCGGTGATCGGGCGTCCACTGACCAGCGCGAGTGCGCCGCCGCTCAGCACAAGCAACTTTGCAAGTGCCCGGCGCAGATCACTCGGCACGTGGACCTCGTGCGGCGTCGGCGCGATATCGATCAGCGTGCCGTCGACATCAAGCAGCAGTGAAATTGCGCTTCGGGTCGAGCCGCGTGAACATGGCGAAGGCGGCGTCATTAGCGGCCATAAGATCTTGTGCAGTGGCTTCACTCACCGCGTCAGCACCTCGACATCACCGTCCACGCCGGTGACGACCTTGAAATCGCGCTGGTAGACATTGCCTTCGTTGCGCGCGATGGCGCGGTACTCGCCTTCGGCGAGGATTACGCGCGGAAAGGCGCCGATCGATTCCTTGATCACGTCGCCTCCCGGGGTGAGTACCGACCAAGCGGTATTGGCGAGCGCTTCACCACCCTTCTCCGCCACCAGCTTGAGCGTGATGGCGGCGGCCCGGTGCGTCACGGTGATGTCGGTGAGCTTGGCTGCCTGCACGCGAATGTCGGAGCGCACCACCGCGTTGGCATCGCCATAGTGCGAGACGATGTAGTAGCCACCCTCGGGAACCACCACGACGTCGCCGGTGATGACGTGCTGGGCAATCGGCCGTCGTTCGCCGGGCTCGAACTGACTGCCCTTATAAACGTCAAACGAGACTTGACTGGGCGGTATGCGGGTGTCGCCGACGCGACCCTCGATGCGCAGCGCGCCGGCCGGCAGATCGAATTCCTCGTGTACCGTCGAGCCGCGCAAGTAGACCGGGCGCACGGCGGTCGCAAGGCCAAAGCCGACATGCACGATGTAATTGCCCGCGGGCAGCACTAGAGTCGGCGCCGACGCCTTGTCTTCCTTGACGAGCTTGAATTCACCTTTAGCGTCGGGCTTGGCCGTATAGACACGCCAAGTCAGGCCGCCGCCGATTGCAGGCGCGTCCTTGCCGAAGCGCGCGCTGAGTGAAAGTGCAACTTTACCAGCCGGCACCATGGGCACGGCGGCATTCGGCGGCACGTTACCCGATGTGCCGGCCGGCCAATTCGATGGCGCGTTCATCGCGCCTCCCGGTCCGAAGACTTCGCCGCGCGTGACCGGTTCCGGGGTGATCAAAGAGGTTGAGGGCGTCGTCGAAAACAGCGTGTTCGGTGTTGCGGTTTGCCCGAGCGCCGCGCCCGGTAGCAACAGCGACAGCGCGAGCGCAAATCCGGGCCAGAAGGGGCCGTAGGCGGCGACATTGGCAGAAGCGCTGCTCATCGCCGCACGTTTTCAGCCTAAATCGCGGCGATTTCAAGCCAATCGGCATGTCGGCGGCATGTTTGTCACCGTATCGACCCTATGGTAGGCGCAAGCTCCGTTTCGCGAGACTGCCATGCCTGATGCGTTAGACCTGCTCAAAACCCGCCGATCCGTCAAACCGCTGGAATTGGCCGGGCCCCCGCCGAGCGCGGCGGATATCGAGACCTTGCTGACCATTGCCTCGCGCGTGCCCGACCACGGCAAGCTCACCCCTTGGCGCTTTATCGTGTTTGAAGGCACGTCACGCGACGCCGCCGGCGAGACGATTGCCGCGATCTTTCGCGAGAACCGTGCCGACGCAACGGCGGAACAGATCGAGTTCGAGCACAAACGGCTTGCGCGTGCGCCTTTGGTGATTGCGGTCGTCAGCCGCACGGTGACGCACGCGAAGGTTCCCGAATGGGAGCAACTGCTGTCCGCGGGTGCCGCCTGCATGAACCTGGTCGCCGCCGCCCACGCCCTGGGTTATGCGGCAAGCTGGATCACCGAATGGTATGCCTATGACCGGCGAGTGCTAACGGCATTCGGCCTTGCGGAAAATGAGCGCATCGCCGGCTTCATCCACATCGGACGTCCGGCCAAGCCCCCAGTCGATCGTGAACGGCCCAAGCTTGCCGATATCGTGAGCCGTTACGGCGGTTGATGCTATGTTCTACGAACCCGAAAAACGTAACGCCCGTCTGCTGCCGCACGATCCGTTCAAGGCAATCGTCGCGCCGCGCCCGATCGGCTGGGTGACCTCCATGAGCGCAAAGGGCGAGATCAATCTCGCCCCCTACTCCTTCTTCAACGGCATCAACAGCAAGCCGAATCTGGTGATGTTCGGCAGCGAAGGCATGAAGGATTCGGCGAGCTTCGTTGCCGAGACCGGCGAATTCGTCTGCAACCTCGCGACCTGGGACTTGCGCGATGCGATGAACGCCACCTGCGCGCCGTATGCGCGCGGCGTCAATGAAATGGAGCGGGCCGGCCTTGAACCGGCGCCCTCACGCCTGGTCAAGCCGCCGCGCGTCGCCGCTTCGCCTTGCGCACTCGAATGCAAGCTCCTGAAGATCGTTCGGATGGACGACATCAGCGGCAAGCCGATCGACTGCCATGTAGTCTTTGGCCAGGTGGTCGGCGTCTATATCGACGACCGATTCATCAGGGACGGCCAGCTCGACACTGCCGCCATGAAGCCGATCGCCCGCTGCGGCTACGATCAATATTCCGTGCTCGACAGCGTATTTTCGATGACCAGACCGACCGCATAACTCATTCCGGGTTAACCATAGGACGCGTAGCCGGGGTAGGCCGTCCTTCGTCACGTTTCGGTCACAAGACTCCGCCAGCAGATTTTCACCATTTATGGGTGAAAGTCTTGTCGGGTGACCGGCGTGGTCAGATCATCGCGCCTTGGGGAGAAACCGTTTGGTATTCGAAGGTCTATTCGCGCGTGCCCGCAACGGCGACCGTTCCGCCGAAGCCATCACCGCTCCGACAAAGCAGGCCGGCGGGCGGCCGACCATTGGGCTTGCGCTCGGCGGCGGCGCCGCGCGCGGCTTTGCCCATATCGGTGTCATTCGCACGCTAATCGCCCACGGCATCGTTCCCGACGTGATCGTCGGAACGTCGATCGGCGCGGTCGCCGGCGGCTGCTATGCGGCCGGGCAACTCGATTCCCTGGAAGCCTGGGCCCGCAGCCTTACCGTGCGCGGTATCCTCAGCCATCTCGACATCAACCTGTCCGGCTCAGGACTCATTCACGGCGGCCATCTTGCCAAGCGGCTGGAGGCTTCGCTGGCCGACAGCCGGATCGATGATCTGGCCATCCGCTATGCCGCCATCGCGACCGAATTCAATACCGGCCATGAGATCTGGCTGACGCGCGGACGGTTGTCGGACGCGATGCGCGCCTCCTATGCGCTGCCGGGAATCTTTCCGCCCGTGCTGATCGGCGGGCGGTGGCTGGTGGACGGTGCGCTGGTCAATCCGGTCCCCGTGTCGGCTGCACGCGCGCTCGGCGCCCGACTGGTGATCGCGGTTAATCTCAATTCCGATCTGTTCGGCCGTGGCACCATCATCGCAAGTCACGGTCCCGACGAAGCGGACGATGCGGCCGCCGCATTACCGAAACCGAATGGGTTGCTGAGCATGTTTAGCGGCGAGCGCATGCTACGCCGTCAGTTTATCGGCAGGCGCGGCCGCCCCAGTATCCCGACCGTCATGATCGAGGCCTTTAACGTGATGCAAGACCGCATCACGCGCGCGCGGCTCGCGGGCGACCCCGCCGACGTGCTCGTCAGTCCGCGGCTCGGCCAGGTGGGCTGGTTCGATTTCCACCGCGCCGCCGAAGCGATCACCATCGGCACCGAGGCCGCGGAAAAATCCATTGAAGCGATCAACGAAGCGGTCGCCGCGCTCTCGCAAGCCGTCAATACCGACAGCGCACCTTAACCACTATCAGGCGCTGCGAATGTAATCGCGCATCGCTTCGGACTCTTGCTCGATCTGTCCAACGCGCTGCTTGACTACGTCGCCGATCGAGATCAGGCCGACCAGAGTGCCGCTTCGCACCACCGGCATATGGCGGAATTTTCCGGTCGTCATCCGCTCCATGATCCCGGCGACGGACTCGTCTTCCGTGCAGGTTTCGATCTCGCGGGTCATCACCTGACTGACCGGCAGGTCGAGAGCGGCAACACCGCGCTCGCCAATGGCACGCACGATGTCGCGCTCCGAGAGGATGCCCGCAAGGCGCCCTCCCGCGCCACGGATCACAACCACGCCGATGCGCCGCGTGCCGAGCAATTTCGCAGCCGCCGCCAAATTCGCCGACGGTTCGATATCGGTGATGTCGCCGCCTTTGGCGGCCAGAATTGCTTTGACGTTCATGGCAGCCTCCCTAAGCCCGGTGCTCGCGAGGCGCGGATGTCACCCTGGTGAGTCCGGGCGATCAGAAACGATCCTGCCTCAGGTAGGGTTCCGTCAAGCAAAAGATCGCTGCGCGTCCGATCTGGCTACCGCAGGCGCTAACGCAATGTTGCACCGCCGTTGTCGTGGCGTGGCGCGTCGACGACCGGATCGAACCAGGAAAACAGCAAGAGCCCAGCGATAAAGCCGCCCATATGCGCTTGCCAGGCGACGATTTCGCCGGGGCCCGCACCGCTGAGCGGCAGAGAAATCAGGCCGAAGACCAAATTGATCCCGAACCACACGATAAGAAAGACCAGCACGGCCGGCTCACGCAGTACGTGCGAGAGGGGAGCGGCCGGCACGCGAAAATCGGCCTCTCCGCCGGTTCGCAGAAAGCTCAAGGGGCCCCCACGTTGAAACGCAAATCGCATCGCCCCCGCCATCGTCCCGGAAATCGCGGCGGACGCGCCGATCACCGGTGCGTTTTGTCCGCCATAGGCAAATAAGTGCGCGAGCGCGCCGGCCGCCGCCGTCACCGCGAAAAAAACCAAAAACCGCAATGCGCCAAAGCGCCGCGCAATCGCGGAACCGAACGGCAATAACCAGATGGCATTGACGCCGAGATGAATCCAGCTCGCATGCAGCAGCGCATAGGTCACGAAGGTCCAAATCTCCGCACCAAACCCGCCCGGCAATTCCGCAGGCGGCAGCACGCCGGTCCCGTAGCGGATCGGATTGAAGGCGAACAACCACAGGAGCTCATTGCTCTGAGCAGGCGTCAGCACGAGCACGCGTATCGCATGGACGAGCGCCAATACGGCGAGCACGGCCAGGATGACGGGAGGGACATTGAAAGCGGGTTCGCGTTTCACTACTCGGCCAGTCCAATGCTGGCCAGTTATGCTGCTTTGCGCGCAACCCGCAAGACTTAAGTGGGCAAAAGCAAACAGGAAAGAAGAAGGAAAGAAAAAGGAAAGAAAAAGGAGGGCTTTCGCCCTCCTTTGAGCCGCGCTCTGCGAGGTTACTGGCGCGCCTGATATGACGCTGGTCAGCCCCCACGCCTCCCCGTGGCTCTAGTTAATTGGCGCCGGAGGTTCAACTCGGCGACGTGTGGATCGCCAACAAACTTAGGCGATGCGCCGCCCATCGCCAATCCAATCCTACTTTTAACACTAACTCGCGCCGCCGGTGACGACACGCCGCCACGGCATGCGCCCTGCTCCGTCTCATCCGTCGCGGCCAAAAGCCGGCATCGTTGTCCCGATGGGGGACACCGAAAGCGCTTCAAGCGTCTCGCGACGGAACAGGTGGGCGTCAATGAAACATGTTTCCACGCGAGCCGTTTTCGAACATTGGGACCGGCAGCGGGCCGGCCGGGCAGCGCCGGAACGCGATGATATCGACCCGGTCGCGATTCGACGCGCGCTCGGCGATACGTTCTTGTTGACGGCGGACTTCGCCGACCATTTGCGCTTTCGCCTCGCCGGCACGCGCGTATGCGCGCTGTTCGGCCGCGAGCTCAAGGGAGAGGCCTTTAACGCGCTGTGGTCGCGGCACAGCCGCCAGACAGTTGACGACCTGCTGCAAGTCGTCACAACGGAAGCTTCCGGCGTCGTCGCCGGTGTCACCGGCCTTACCGAGGACGGCGTCACGACGGACATCGAAATGCTGCTGCTGCCGATCGCCTACAGTCGCCGCGCGCGGGTTTGTGTGCTCGGTGTGATGACACCCCTGGCGACGCCTTTTTGGCTCGGTGCGCGATTAGTTACCGAACTCGAACTAACGATTGTGCGCCATCTCGGACCGCTCGAGAAAGCCCGCAGTGTTCCGGCCTTTGGTCAACCAGCCGAGACGGGCCGTCTGCGCCATGGTTTTGTCGTCTACAGTGGCGGCCGGGAAAACCCTTCCGGGGACCGGACCGGCTAACGGCGCGTTAACGATACCGCCCTAGGGTTATTGTTTGCGGGCCGCCTGCGCCCGAGGGCCGAGCTGCGCCATGTCGATGCCGCAACTGAAACCGAAATTTCTGCCGCTGGCCGAAGAACGGCGGCGGTTTCAGCGCGTCAAAGTCAATCTGCTCGGGCGCTATATGCTGCCCGACCGACACGAGTATCCGTGCCAGGTCATCAATATGTCGCCGGGCGGCATGGCGCTGATCGCACCGGTTGCCGCCAAGGAAGACCAGCGCGTCATCGCCTATGTCGACCATCTTGGCCGGCTCGAAGGCCAGGTCGCCCGCGTCTTCGAAAACGGCTTCGCGATGACGATTTCGGCCAGTTCGCGCAAACGTGACAAGCTCGCCGCCCAACTCACGTGGCTCGCCAATCGCCACATCCTCAATTTGCCGGAAGACCGCCGCCACGGCCGTTTTACACCGCGCAATCCGCTGGCGCGGCTGATCCTGCCGAACGGCAACAACGTCGGCTGCCGCATCATCGACCTGTCGCAGTCGGGTGCTGCCATCGCGATCGGGCCGGATCTGCGGCCTGCGGTCGGCTCCGTCGTCACCCTCGGCAAGAACTCAAGGCCGCGTGGTCCGTCACATCGACGACGGCTTCGCTATCGAATTCACGCGCCTACAACACCCCGACTTCCTCGAAGACAGCGTCTCCGGTGATTAGAGTCACCGCCTGGTAAACGGGACGCATAAGATTGCGCGCCGCATGACGTGCGCGTGTTAGCTTCGCGTCTTCGAACATCGGTATCATGGGAAATGACCGGACGGGCTGCTCACGGTAAACGGTGAGCGCTGTGGCACGCGAGCGTGCCCGTCTTTGCAGGTCTTTCTCGCTTAACGCAGACAATTTTATTGAAGTTGTATTCATTCAATTTTTAAGCGTATTCGATTTCAAGTTTTACAGTATTCGTCTCTCTCTTTATTTTGGTTCTTCTCAAAATGACTTGCTCGATTTAGCAGCGCTGCAAAAGCTTTGTGCGAAATGTGGTCCCAACAAGACGGGAAGGGGCCACAGACAATGGGTCGGCGTATCAAACACTTTTCGACCGGCGGCTTGCTGGTTGTGATCTGCGCAGCGGCGCTTGCCACTGCAGCGGGCTCGAGTGCGGCGAGTGAGCGCAAGCTTGTCTATGCCTACGCACCATCGAACGCGGCGGTTTACGCTTCGGTTGGCGCAGCGGCGCGCGCGCCGATCGGCTGGTTCGAGTTCTGCGTTGAACACAAAGCCGAGTGCAACACCAAGCCGGCGGCGGCGCGCGACGTCGTGCTCACGACGAAGGCTTGGGCGGACCTGGTCAAGGTCAACGACTGGGTGAACGACCACATCAAGCCGATTACCGACCTCGAGCATTGGGGTGTGGTCGAGCGCTGGAGCTATCCCGACGACGGCTACGGCGACTGCGAAGACTATGTGCTTCTCAAACGCCGCATGTTGCTGAAAGCTGGCTGGCCGCGCTCGGCACTGCTCATCACCGTGGTGCGCGACAAGAAAGGCGACGGCCATGCCGTGCTCACGGTCAAGACCAATCGCGGCGAGTTCGTTCTCGACAATCAGGAAGCGGCAATCCTGCCCTGGACCAAGACCGGCTACCGCTTCGTGAAACGCCAGTCGCAGGCCGACCCGAACGTCTGGGTCTCGCTCGGCGCACCGCAAGTTGCGCCGGCCACCGTCGCAGCTCGTCCTTAAACAGGTTTTTGGAGAATTGCGCTCCCGGTCACGTCCCCACCCCTCCCCGTCCCCAGACCGGGTTCGCGAGCGGCCGGCCTCCCCCAAGGCCGGCCGCACCTTTTTGGGACACCGTCAACGAATACGTTTGAGTTCGGTCGCGTATTTTTTCCAGCGCCGCACATAAATGTCGGCGCCGCCGCGGATCATTTCGGCGGCTTTCTCATCGAGCGTGCGAATGACGCGTGCCGGCGCGCCGACGATCAGCGAGTTGTCCGGAAACGCCTTGCCCTCGGTAATCATGGCGCCGGCGCCGACCAGGCAGTTGCGGCCAACCTTGGAGCCGTTGAGCATGATCGCGCCCATACCGATTAGCGTTTCGTCGCCGACCGCGCAGCCATGCAGAATGACGTTGTGACCGATCACGCAATTGGCGCCGACGGTCAGCGGAAAACCGGGATCGGTATGCAGCGTGGCGTTGTCCTGGATCTGCGAGCGTTCGCCGACCTCGATCCATTCATTGTCGCCGCGCAGGACGGCGCCGAACCAGACGCTTGTGTCCTTCTGCAATCGCACGCGGCCGATCAGCACGGCCGTTTCGGCGATCCAGTATTGGTCTTCGCCCGGAAATTCCGGCGCTTGTCCGTCGAGCTCATAGATCGGCATTCCCGCCTCCTGACGGAAACGACCATCGCAATCGTCGCGTAAAATTGGAAGCGCGAACTAGGCGAGCAGGAAACCGCAGGCCTGCAAGGTCATCACCATCACCAGACCCGACATCAGACTCCAGAAGCCGGCGATTAAAGTGGCCAGAAACACGAACCCGAAACGGCCGCCCTCTTCGCCCCGCTCGCGTAACGTGTTGCGCATGATGAGAAACGGCGCCGACAGTACCAGCAACCCCACAGCCGCAACGGCCCTCGCACTCGGCCCGTCACTAATAAGGTCGAAGCTCGGCATGCGGCTGGTGATGAGTTGGTAGACTGAAGAACTCAAGCCGGCGACCGCAAAGCCAAGCGCCAGTACGATCAACATCTGTACGGATTTGGGCGCCATGGCGGCCTCAACGCGGAACAAGCAGGCGTTCTCGCAAAGGGCCCAGGGCAGCGCCAGTCAATCGTTAATCATTGGTTAACGGGGCGAGCGCGCCGGTCGTGGCATAATCCGCTGTGATTTGGAGGCGCGATGGCCACTCTCACCCACCAGCGGCGCAACCAGCGCAAACGTCCTGCCGGCCATAATCCGCTGGTTGCGCCACTACTGGTATTTAGCGGCGTGGCGGTCGTCTCCGCGCTCTATATTGCCTATGTGCTGTGGCCACGCTGGCCGGACGTACCAGTGTCGCTTGGCGCGCCGTCCCTGCCGATCGTGGTATCGGGCGAGAATTTCAACATCGAGCCGGCGGCGATCCGAGAGGCGATCGAGCGTCGCCCCGGTGTGCAAGACCGCGTCGACCTTTCCTATCTGTGGCCGTCGCTGATGCCACCCGATCCTGCGGTTAAACCGACCGTCGGCGCGCCGGTCGATCCCAACAAGCGTCTGTTCGTCACCATTGCGACCGGCGATCAATCCTTGCCGCTGAGCGAGCGCGTGCAGGAAATCTATCCGCGCTATCTGGTGCCGGAGCCGAAGGCGGGACCGGACGGCCTGACGCTGCGCGGATTCCGCGACGACACGCCCTACAAAGGCGAGGAACTGGTGTTTGAATTGAATGCGCCCGAGCATTTCCTCGCGCGTTGTTCACGCAAGGGCGTGGTGAATTCCGGCACGTGTCTGCTGGAGCGGCGCATCGGCAAGGCCGATGTCACGTTTCGCTTTCCGCGCGATTGGCTGAGCGACTGGAAAGGTGTCGCTGCCGGCATCGACAAATTGTCGAAGCGCCTGCATCCACAACAGGGCTAGCCGTCGACCAGATCGACGTCCAATATCGGCAGTTCGAGAATGTAGGAGCGACGGCCCTTCTCGTTTTCGACAAACAGAACGCCGATAAATTCCTCGCCCATGTAAAGTTCGAGCGAATCCATTTTCTTCGGCCGCACGACGACACGCAAATTGTCGTTGTCGAACTTGCGCCGCAAATAGGCGTTGAGCGCCGGCACCGGCTGGATGCTCGGGTCTTGCCCGAGCTGGATCACCATACGAAAATTATACGAGCGCTCGCCCTCGTCGTCGTCGACGGTCAATTCGCCGGCATCGTCCTCGCCGATGAAGATCTCGGCGGACTCCGCCGTCTTCGGCACCACGCGGATCTGCGGGTTGCCGAATAGCTTCTTCAGATAGGCATCGAGTTGCCGGATCTCTTGCACGTCCACCGGGCCGCTCCTTGAAAGGTCGTGGGCGGCGCCTGCTTGCCCGATTGCGCGACCCGACGCAAGCTATTCAATTCAGCCGTCGAGCATGACGCCGTAGAGCATCTGGTCCATGGCGCGCGAGGGCTCAGGGCAGCCGGCCTCACCCACCACTTTGGCCGGCACACCGGCGACGGTGACATTGTTCGGTACCGGTTTGATGACAACCGAGCCCGCGGCAATGCGCGCGCAATGGCCGACCTCGATATTGCCCAGAATTTTTGCGCCGGCGCCGATCAGCACGCCGTGGCGGATCTTCGGATGACGGTCTTCGTGCTCCTTGCCGGTGCCCCCGAGCGTGACGCCGTGCAGGATGGAGACGTCGTCTTCGATCACCGCGGTCTCGCCAACCACCAAGCCGGTGGCGTGATCGAGGAAGATGCCACGGCCGATCTTTGCCGCCGGATTGATGTCGCATTGGAACGCGGCCGACGACCGGCTTTGCAGATAGAGCGCAAAATCCTTGCGTCCCTTGTTGAGCAACCAATGCGCCAGCCGGTGCGTCTGGATGGCGTGGAAGCCCTTGAAGTAGAGTACCGGTTCGATGAAACGGTTCGCCGCCGGATCGCGATCGATCGTGGCGACGATGTCGGCGCGGAACATGTCGCCGATCGCCGGCTCGTCAGCGAGCGCCTCGCTATAGGCCTGGCGGACCATGTCACCCGACACGTCGGCATGTTCGAGCCGTTGGCTGACGCGGTGAATAACGGCCGCTTCCAGCGTGTCGTGGTGCAGGATGTTCTCGTAGATGAAAGTGGCGAGTTCGGGCTCGCGGCGCGTGATCGTCTCTGCCTCTTCGCGCATCCGCGCCCAGACCGGATCGACTTTATCGATGCCCTTGGCAGGGCGAGCTTGAAATTGAGCCATGGTCTTCTTCTCCCGGCGCCTCTCAACGCCAAATCCCTCATTGCTAATCTAGCACAGATCGGCCGCCGTCACGAGATGGCCATTGCAGCGGTTGCATAGCTCACCACCATCAAGAACGGTGGTTAAGAAAGTCGAGCACGCCGTCTTTGTAGGCCCTGTCACCGACCGCCAACATATGGTCGCGGCCGGGAATATCGAGAGCGCGGGCGCCCGGAATGAGGGCAGCCAATTCCTGTGCAGAACCCGCCACGTCGTCCTTGGTTCCCACCGCAACCAGCACCGGCACCCTGATTCCCGCCACTTGCTCCTTGCTCAGGACCTGGCGCGAGCCGCGGATGCAGGCGGCGAGCGCTTTGAGATCGGACTTCGTCTGTTCGGCGAAGGCGCGAAAGGTGCGCGCGGTCGGATCGGCAACGTCGGCGAGCAACGGCACTTCCAAGGCTTCGGCAATGCTTTCGGACAGACCGACACCGTCCACCAGACGGATCCCGAGCCCACCGAGAATAACCGAGCGCACGCGTTCGGGATGATCGACGGCGAGAAACGCCGCAATGCGCGCGCCCATCGAATAGCCCATAACATCGGCGCGCTCGAGACGCAGATGATCGAGCAGCGCGCGCACGTCGTCGGCCATCTTGGTACTGTGGTAATCGCTCGCATCGTAGAGTTTGCTGGAGGCCCCGTGGCCGCGATTGTCGAGCGCAAGCACGCGGAAGCCGGCGCGCGTCAGCGCCCCCACCCAATTCGGATTGACCCAATTGGTTTCCTTGTTCGACGCAAAGCCGTGCACCAGTACGACTGGGTCGCCCTCACCCGCGTCGAGATAGGCGATCTCGACCGCGCCATTTCGAAAACTTGCCATTCGTCAGTCCGTTTTTCCCCGGGCGCAAGCGAAGTGATCCTCAGGGTGACGGGCGATAGCAGAGCGCGCCGCCTTGTGAAAGAGCCAGGCGCTGCTCGCGCCGGCGACGGCGCTCCTTGCTGCGCCGGATGACGCGCAAGGTCGCACGTTCGGTGGCGCTTTTCAGCGACGACACCAGGCCGAACAATGTCAGCACAGCAAAGAGGATCCAGACGCCGAGATCGAACACCGCACTGGTCAGGACGATCGCGCTGCGTCCGGCGACTTTCAAAATAGCGCGCGTCCTGCCGCCTTCTTTTTCGGCGAGCTTGGCAACCCGCGACATCTCACGCGGACTTTGCGCGATCTGCAGGCCGTCGAAGGCGGCGCGCGTGCCGGCTTTCGCTTCGACGCGGCCGACATCGCGCGCAAGATGGACGAGGCCACGGGCACGCCTGACTTTCACTGCTTCGCGCGCCGCGCGTATCGCCAGAAGCGGTTGCGCGATCGACGCGCCGGCAATCGCCCGCTTGAACCTTCCCCAGTCGATCACGCCGCGCATCATGCGGCCTGCCGAAGCGGCCAAGTCAGCCGAGAGACGCCCGGTCTTGCGCGCCGCCTTGGCAAGCGACAGACCGACGCGCGCCGGCGCTTCGGCGCCGAGCGTGGCGTAGGTGCCGGCGGTGATCGCAAGGCCGACGCAAGCAAGCCCCAGCACCAGCGTGTCAACCTCTTCACCAAGCGCAAGACGTTTGCCTTCGCGCATCGCATCGCGGACGTCGCCGAACACGAAAAGATCGCCGAGTGTGGTGCCGGCAAGCCCGGCCGCATCATTGGGCTCACCAGTGACGAAGCCTTGCGCAAAGCGCTTGGCGGTGCCGGCGGCGGAAGTTTCCTCCAATACGGCGGCCTTCACTTTGTCGATCAGCGCTGGGTCGAGCGTCACCTTCCGTGCCGCAGAAAGATCGACAAAGCTCTGCGCGAGATCGGCGTCGCCCTTCGCCAGCGCCTGCTCGATCTCCTGCGCCGCGAGAGTCGCATTGAATCTCTCATCGAGCACGCGCTCGGCGATGCGCGCCGGATCGTCGGCGATGACGAGTTGCGCGCGCGCGTCGAGCCCGCGCGGCACCGCGTAAATCGCGAGCGCGGAAAACAGCGCAACCACCAGCACGACGGGTCCGATGAGCGGACGGCGCATTCGGTCGTTCCTTCGATCCAGCGTATTGCGAATCCCCGCCTCATCCGGGATATGGGCTCGTAAAAGCGGCGGGACAACGACTTGGGGATAACCTCGCCGCACCAAGCCTTAAGAAGACAAAACACCGCAATTTATGCCCGGTTCGGTGCGATCCGCTGCCTACATCTTATCATTTGTGACCGCTAGGCAGGAGCAAGCCGCCTCGCTATGGTGCGCCGCCATAACGCGCTTCGGCGCGGCAGGTCGCGAGGGTTTCCATGGCGGAGCATGTCATTCCCCATTTCCACAATGATCCCGGCGTGCCGGTGATCGAAATCGGCGCGAAGGAATTCATGTGCGTTGGCGCCACGCCGCCCTACGATCACCCGCATGTGTTTCTCGACATGGGCGACGAACACGAGATCGTTTGTCCCTACTGCTCGACGCTTTATCGTCTTGATCCGAAGCTCGATCCGCACGCGGCGCGGCCGGAAGAATGCGCACTGCCGCTGATTACTCTCGCCTGATTATCGGGGTCCGCTAGTGGCGGATGAACGTCACGTCATTGTCGCCGGAGCCGGCATCGCGGGGCTGACCGCCTCGCTCGCCTTGGCGCGCGCTGGCATGCGCGTCACCGTGCTCGAACAGGCCGAAAGGCTCTCCGAAACCGGCGCCGGCATTCAATTATCGCCCAACGCAACGCGGGTGCTTATCCAACTCGGATTGCGCGAGCGGCTGGAAGCCGCAGTAACGACGCCACAAGCGATCCGCGTGATGTCGGGCGGTTCCGGCCGCGAGATCGTACGCATTCCACTTGGCGCGGAAGCCGAGCGCCGCTATGGCGCGCCCTACTGGATGGTCCATCGCGGCGATCTGCAGGCCGCGCTCGCGGATGCCGCCGACGCCAACCAAGACGTCGAGGTCAAGCTCGGCATGCACGTGACCGACTATGCCGGTCACGTCAAAGGCATCACCGTGCTCAGCCGCACCTCGCGCGGCGGCGGAGCCGACAACATGATCGACGAGCGCGGCTTCGCGCTGATCGGCGCCGACGGGATCTGGTCGACGGTCGCGCAGCGCCTGCCCGATTACCGCCGCCCGCGCTTCGCGCACCGCACCGCCTGGCGCGCGCTGGTGCCGGCGGAAGATGTCGAAGCCGAATTCCGCGAGCCGGTCGTACACCTGTGGCTCGGCCTCGACGCACATCTCGTGCACTACCCGGTCAAACGCGGCCGCCTCATCAATATCGTCGGCATTGTCTACGACGAATGGCGCCAGCAAGGCTGGTCAGCGCCGGGCGACCGCGACGAGATCCTGCGCAATTTCGGGCGCTGGGCCTGGGATGCGAAGGCGCGCAACTTGATTGCGACGCCGGACCAATGGTTGAAGTGGGCGCTGTTCGACCGCGGCACGCCGTTCCGTGGCGGCGAAGGTCCGGTCACGCTGATTGGGGATGCCGCCCACCCGATGCTGCCGTTCATGGCGCAAGGCGCCGGCATGGCAATCGAGGATGCGGCCGTGCTTGCGGCAATGTTGCGCGCCTATCGCGACGACCCGGCCGATGCCTTGCGTGGCTTTGAAGGCGCGCGCCGGCATCGCACGTCGCGCGTGCAGCAAACCTCGCGCAAGCAAGGGCGCATCTACGGTCTCAGTGGGCCGGAAGCGCTGGTGCGCAATCTCGGCATGAAGCTCAAGGGCGGAGAAAAGCTGCGCGACCGTTACGACTGGGTCTATAGTTGGCGGCCACCCGAACTCGTCACTGGAGCCTTGAGCACCTCCGCATGATATTTCCCGCTAGCGTCGCCGGCAGTCTGCCGAAGCCGTCCTGGCTTGCCGAGCCGAACAAACTGTGGCCGCAATGGCGGCTCAGCGGTGACGACCTCGCGCAAGGCAAACTCGACGCCACGCTGCTTGCCATCAAGCTGCAGGAAGACGCCGGCATCGACATCGTCTGCGACGGCGAAATGTCGCGCCAGCATTTCGTGCACGGTTTTCTCGAATTCGTCGACGGCATCGACTTTGCCAACAAGGTCGAAATGGGCATACGCGGCGATCGCTACAAAGCGATGGTGCCGCAGGTGCGCAGCGCATTGACGTTGAAAGGCCGTGTCCATGAAAATGAAACGCGCCACGCCCGCGCGCACACGCAAAAGCAATTGAAGGCTACGTTACCTGGCCCGATGACGCTCTCCGACACCATCGCCGACCGTCACTACGGCGACAAGGTGAAGATGGCTTTTGTCCTTGCGGAATTGTTGAACAAGGAAGCGCGCGCGCTCGAAAAGGACGGCGTCGATATCATTCAGTTCGACGAACCGGCTTTCAACGTCTTCATGGACGAAGTGACGGACTGGGGCGTGCCCGCGCTCGAGCGCGCCGTCGAAGGGCTTTCATGTAAGACGTGCGTGCACATCTGCTACGGCTACGGCATCAAGGCCAATATCGACTGGAAGAATACGCTCGGCGGCGAATGGCGCCAGTACGAAAAAATTTTTCCCGCTTTGGCGAAAAGCAAGATCGGCCAGGTCTCGCTCGAATGCATCAATTCGCGCGTGCCGATGGCGCTGATGGGCCTGCTCGAGGGCAAGGACGTGCTGGTCGGCGTCATCGACGTCGCTACCGACATCATCGAGACGCCTGAACAGATCGCACAACTCATCGGCGAGGTGTGCAAGATCGTGCCGAAGCAACACATCGTCGCCTGCACCAATTGCGGCATGGCGCCGATGCGGCGCGACATCGCCGAAGCCAAGCTCAAGGCGCTGGGCGCCGGCGCTAAGCTCGCGCGCGAGCGTTTCGCCTGACTTCAACCCGCTCTCGCCTGTTTGTCCGAAATTCTTGTTCGGCGGGGTTGGAACGCACGGCCGCATCAACTAAAGACGCGCGAAGCCAGGGAGGCAGACAACAATGGCCAAAATTGCAGTCGTGGGCGCGACCGGGAACACCGGGCGTGCGGTCGTCAACGAGCTTAAGAAACTGGGCAAGGACCCGGTGTGCATCGTGCGCAATGCCGACAAGGCGCGCGAGGTGCTCGGTGTCGATGCCAAGACGGCCGTTGCGGAACTGACCGATGCCGCCGCGCTGGAAAAGGCGCTTGCCGGGATCGAGAGCGTTTTCGTCGTTACCGGCCACAATCCCGGCATGGTCGAACAGCAGAACAATGTGCTCGCCGCCGCGCTGAAGGCGGGCGCGCAATATCTCGTGCGGGTGAGCGGCGGCCGCGCCGTCGCGGTCAAGGATTTCGGAATCGGTCGTCGGCCGTTCGCACTATCAGATCGAGCAACGTCTGCGCGACAGCGGCATCAAATGGGTGATCCTGCGGCCAGGTCTGTTCATGCAAAACGTGTTCACGCAAATCCCAGCGATCAAGAGCGAAAACAAGATGGTGCTGCCGTTCGCCGCGGACTTGCCGGTGGCCCTGACCGACGTGCGCGATACCGGCGCCGTCGGCGCGCGCATTTTGGCCGATCCGGCCCCGCATGCCGGCAAGACCTATGAGTTCACCGGGGCTCTGACCACTTATAAGGAATTCGCCAAGGTTTTTTCAGACGTGCTCGGTAAGCCGATCGCTTATGTCGGGGTCACAGCGGAACAAGCCGAGCAGGCGATGAAGGCGCGCGGCATGCCGGACTGGCTCATTACGCATCTGGTCACCATCGCCAAGCTTGGCGCCAACGGCGCGTTCTCGAAGGAAAATACCGCGCCCATTCACGAGATCGTGAAGCGCGCACCCATCTCGACGCGGCAGTTCGTCGAGGACTTCAAAGGGATGTTTGCGTGAGGCGGCGCCCCGCTTGATCTTGATCAACGCGACGGTTTTGCGCGCGCGCCTAGGGTGCCCGCGATTCTTCATGGAGCACGCTCATGTCTGCAAACGTCGGTACGTTTGACCGTATCGCGCGCATCATCGTTGGCTTGGCGCTGATCGCGTTTCGCGCTCGGCTATCTCGCGCCCGGCACCGGCTGGAATTGGGTCGGCTGGATAGGCGTCGTGCCAATTCTGACTGCGCTGTTCGGCACGTGCCCGGCCTACAGCATTTTCGGGATGTCGACGAAGTAGTGGCGACTCTGCGCCCGACGCGGCGCAGCACAATGCAGCGTGCTGCGCCGGGTTCGGGATTTGAATTGGTCCCTCACCGCCCTACGCGGCCCATTACATCCATCAATTCGGCGACCTTGCGCCGCTGATCGGCTTTGTCGCCGCTCGTGATTGCATGCTCGACGCAGTGTGCGACATGATCGCGCAATATTTCCTCTTCGGCCCGCCTGAGCGCTGCCCGCACCGCCGCGATCTGCGTGACGATATCGATACAGTAGCGGTCTTCCTCAACCATGCGCGCCAATCCGCGCACCTGGCCTTCAATGCGGTTGAGGCGTTTAAGCGTGGATGCCTTGCTGTTCCTGTTCATGGTCGTTATATACCCCCTAGGGGTATATAGGACAAGACGCCAGGACGAGGCATCATGAGCGCGACCGCCGAGCATCACCACCATCACCATGACGCACCGCCGCAGGCGGTGCCACCGATCCCGTTTGCGGCATGAGCGTCGATCCGGCGACCGCCAAGCACCGCGCCGATTACAAGGGCGAGACCTACTATTTCTGCTGCAACGGCTGCCGCACCAAGTTCAGCGCCGATCCTGAAAAGTATCTCAAGCCGCGCGCACCGGAACCGGTCATCGAAGGCGCGATCTACACCTGCCCGATGCATCCGGAAATCCGGCAAGTGGGGCCCGGCTCCTGCCCGATTTGCGGCATGGCGCTCGAGCCGGAGCTTGCCACCGCCGACACTGGACCCAATCCCGAACTCATCGACATGACGCGGCGCTTCTGGATCGGCGCCGTGCTGACGCTGCCGGTGTTCGTGCTGGAGATGGGCGGCCACGTCGGCCTGCATTGGTTTGCGCCTGCAATTTCGAATTACATCCAGTTCGCCTTCGCAACGCCGGTGGTGCTGTGGGCGGGCTGGCCGTTCTTCGTGCGCGGCTGGCAGTCGCTGGTCACGCGCAACCTCAACATGTTCACGCTGATCGCCATGGGCGTCGGCGTCGCCTACGTCTACAGCCTGGTCGCCACGTTCGCGCCCGGCATTTTCCCGCCGGCCTTCCGCGGCCACGGCGCGCCGGCGGTCTATTTCGAAGCGGCCGCAATGATCACCGTGCTGGTGCTCATCGGCCAGGTGTTGGAACTGCGCGCGCGCGAGGCGACCTCCGGCGCCATCAAGGCGCTGCTCGATCTCGCGCCCAAGACTGCGCGTCGCGTACGCGAGGACGGCAGCGACGATGAGATTTCGCTCGACGCCGTGAAGGTCGGCGACAAATTGCGCGTGCGCCCCGGCGACAAAGTGCCGGTCGACGGCGTGGTGCTGGAGGGCCATTCCACGCTCGACGAATCGATGGTGACCGGCGAATCCATGCCGGTGAGCAAGGACAAGGATGCGCGCGTCATCGGCGGCACGCTCAACACCAGCGGTAGCTTCGTCATGCGCGCCGACAAGATCGGTCAAGACACCGTGTTGTCGCAGATCGTTCAGATGGTCGCGCAGGCGCAACGCAGCCGCGCGCCGATCCAGCGGCTCGCCGACCAGGTCGCGTCCTGGTTCGTGCCGACGGTGATTTCTGTTGCGCTTCTTGCGTTCGCGGCCTGGGCGGTGTTCGGACCGGAGCCACGCTTTGCCTTCGGCTTGGTCGCGGCGGTGAGCGTGCTCATCATCGCCTGCCCCTGCGCGCTCGGCCTCGCCACGCCGATGTCGATCATGGTCGGCGTCGGCCGCGGTGCACAGGAAGGCGTCCTGATCAAGAACGCCGAGGCGCTCGAGCGCATGGAAAAGATCGACACTCTCGTCGTCGACAAGACCGGCACGCTGACCGAAGGCAAGCCGAAGGTGGTCGCAGTCGTTCCGCTCGCCGGTTTCGACGAAACCGAGGTATTGCGGCTTGCAGCCAGCGTCGAGCGTTCGAGCGAACATCCGCTCGCCACCGCCATCGTCGCCGCCGCTAGTGAAAAAAACATCACGCTCGCCACCGTGCGCGGCTTCGATGCGCCCGCCGGCAAGGGCGTCATCGGCATGGTCGAAGGCAAACGGCTGGCGCTCGGTACGGCGGCATTCCTTCAGGAATTGAATATCGACAGCGCACCGCTTAGCCCCGACGCCGAACGATTGCGCCTTGACGGCGCCACCGCCGTGTTCCTGGCGATTAACGGCAAGCCGGCCGGCGTCATCGCCATCGCCGACACGGTCAAGCCGACGACGCCGGCGGCACTGAAGGCGCTCGCCGCCGACGGCATCCGCGTCGTCATGCTCACCGGGGATAACCGCACCACCGCCGAAGCCGTCGCACGGGAGCTCGACATTGCCGACATCGAAGCCGACGTGCTGCCCGATCAGAAAGGCGCGGTGATCGAGAAACTGCGCCGCGAGGGCCGCGTGGTCGCCATGGCCGGCGACGGCGTCAATGACGCGCCCGCCCTGGCCGCCGCCGAGGTCGGCATCGCCATGGGCACCGGCACCGACGTCGCCATCGAAAGCGCCGGCATCACCCTGCTCAAGGGGGATCTCACTGGTATTGTGAAAGCACGCGCGCTATCGAAGGCGGTCATGCGCAATATCCGCCAGAACTTGTTCTTCGCGTTCATCTACAATTCGGCCGGCGTCCCGATTGCAGCCGGCGCGCTCTACCCCGTGTTTGGTCTCCTGCTGTCGCCGGTAATCGCCGCCGCCGCCATGGCTATGTCGTCGGTCAGTGTGGTCGGCAACGCCTTGCGGCTGCGCCGGGTGGAGCTTTAGTCTCCCGCGCATGCGTGTCCTCCTGATGGTCTCCTTTGTGCTCGCGGCAGCGCCCGCCGTGCACGCTGCCGAATGGCGGCTCACCCGCATCGATTCGCCTGCCCGCGTGTCCGGCATCGAGACGGTCAACGGCCAGGTGCGCGTCTATGTCGGCGGCCTCTGGTACGTCGTCTCGCGTGGTGCAAACGGTAAGGTCGCCGTCGTCTTCCGGGACGACATGCCGTGGCCGAAGGTACCGGACGGTGCACTGCCGGACAGCAAGCTCGCCGTCGGCCAGCATGACATCGCGCGCGCCTGGCTTGCCGAGCCGACCGACCGCTACGAGCACGGCGTGCTCGGCGACAAGATCGAAGCGGCCGCACTCGATATCGAGACCCGGGACGGCAAGCGCGAGACCGTGCGACTCTGAAATCCGACGCTGTATTCGAAGATTTAAAGCCGCGCATCGCCGATCTCGACGGCGACGGTCATGACGAAATCGTGGTGGTAAAGTCCTATCTCAAGCGCGGGTCGGCGCTCGCCATCATCGGCCTGCGCCGGGGCAAATACGAAATCCTCGCCGAAACCCCGCCACTCGGTGGTCCCCATCGCTGGCTCAACCCGGCCGGCATTGCAGACTTTACGGGCGACGGGAGGACCGACATCGCGCTGGTGCGTCAGCCGCATGCCGTGGGAGCGCTGGAAATCTGGAACTGGCGTGACGGGCGGCTGCAGAAAGTGGCCGAAATGAAGGATGTTTCCAATCACATCGCAGGCACGCGGGCACTCGACATGAGCGTGGTCGCCGATTTCGACGGCGACGGAATCGCCGACATTGCGCTACCTTCACTCGATCGCAGCCGCTTGCGCATTCTCTCGTTTGCCCCACGCCCGCGCGAGATCGCCAATATCGCATTGCCTGCCAAGGTCGTCACGAATTTCGGCCTGACAAAGACCGACAACGGGTCGGCAATCGTGCTTGCACTGGCAAACGGCTCGCTCGTGCTGATCGAACGAACGCCTTAAGTAACGCCGCTCAACGCAACGCACCGGGGTCAAGCGCACGCGTGTCTCGGCTTTCGCCAGGGACGAATTTGCAATTCTTCTCGGCAGCCACGGCTCGCAGATCTGTCAGTTGGCCGCGCAGGGTCAGGTATTCCGGCCGATAGGCCAATGCACTAACCACCTGTCCAGAACCGGGCCCAGCCTGCACCATCAATGCTTCCAGTTCGTGCTGGCGTTTAAGATTTTCTTCGGTTTGTTCCGCAATCTGTTGGCAGTTGAACAACGCGAATTTGCCCGGTGCCACGAAAAATTGCGCAGCGGCATCGTCATTGCCGCCGGCGCAGCCGGACAACGCCGCAGCCGCGATTGCCACAATCGGTATGAGGGGGCGGTGTCTCACCGGCATCGCTTTGCGTTTAGAACAAACATCAAGTCGACCAAGCCGCGACATTGTGACAGCAATGCGCCGACAACCGCGCATGTCGAAGCGCCAAACCGTTAACGTTTGGTGCGGACGCCGGGACTCGAACCCGGACGGGATTGCTCCCAAGGGATTTTAAGTCCCTTGCGTCTACCATTCCGCCACGTCCGCGTGGCTTACTCGACACCGCGCGCGGGTGTCGGCCACGCGGGCGGTGCGTCAATCTACTTCGGTAATAAGTCGCCCCAGACCTCGTCCCACTCCTTGCCGGCGGCGTCGGTCACGCGCCCGTCGGCCTCGTAGAACTTGTTGGGGATCTGGAAAATGGCAAGAAAGGTGCCGCCATTCGGTGACCAGGCGCTGTGCCGGCTGCCGGCCGGGCGCCAAACGAACTCACCAGCTTTGACTTCGATGCCGGCGTCGGGACCTTCCTTGTCGGCGAGCGAGCCTTCCAGCACGTAGGTCTGCTCGACGAGAACGTGCTCGTGGTCGGGTAGCACCGCTCCGGGCTCCATCCGAAACAACATCGTCGCAAGTCCGCTCGCGGGATCGACCATCAACGGCTTTACCGAACACCCCGGAAAGCGCGTCTGCTGCCACGGGAGGTCCTTCGGCAGCACATGGCGCGAGCGCAAATCGTCGGGCTCGGCTTTGCGTGCGGCGACTGTCATGAGCGGCTCTCCTAGTTTCGTTGGACTAATCCTAATCGATTTCTCGGATAATTGCGATCAGTCGCCACCCTCACGGATCGGCGGCTGGAACGCCAGCCCGGTATCCCAGGGAAAATAGATCCAGGTGTCCTGCGAGACTTCGGTGATGAATGTGTCGACGAGCGGTCGCCCCATTGGCTTCGCGTAAACCGTTGCGAAATGCGCCGCCGGCAACAAATCGCGTACCACCTTGGCTGTCTTGCCGGTGTCGACCAGGTCGTCGACGATAAGCACACCCTTGCCTTGTGCGCGCATCGAGACGATTTCGGCGGCGACACCCTTGAGCACCGTCAACTCGCCCTGATTGGTGTAGTTGTGATAGCTCGCAATACATACCGTCTCGATAATGCGCACGTTCAACTCACGCGCCACGATCGCAGCCGGCACCAGGCCGCCGCGGGTGATGCAGACGATCGCCTCAAATGGTCCGGCTGCGTGCAGCCGCCAGGCGAGCGCGCGGGCATCGCGGTGAAACTGGTCCCACGACACGGGGAAGATTTTTTCCGGACTCGTCGGTTTCGCCATGGCGCATCTACCGGGTCGCCGTCGCGACCTGTTTGCGGACCGTCACTAGCATCTCCTCCACCGCTTCTTTTGCCTGTTTGAGTTTGTCGGGGTCGCGCGCGCGCACGACGATATTGGTATTCGGCCCCATCTTTTCGTCAAAAAACGGATAGCTGCCGATGAGCGCCCCCGGATGTGCCTTGGCGATGGCGCCGAGTTCGGAACCGACGTCGCCTTCTTTGAGGTCGGCGCGGATCGAGACCGACACCAGTTTGGCTCCGGTCTTCAGCTTCGGCGCCGCCTCGTCGAGCATCGCCTGCATGATCGCAGGCACGCCCGCCATCACGATCACATTGCCTAGCCAGAAGCCGGGCGCGCCCGAGATCTTGTTGGCGACGAGCGTTGCGCCATCGGGAATGCGCGCCATGCGCAGGCGGGCTTCGTTGAGCTCGCCGCCGATCTTGGCCATGCGCTCTTTGAGCAGCGCCACCACTTCGGGATGGTAGTCGATGCCGACGCCGAAGGCCTTCGCCACGCATTCGGCGGTGATGTCGTCGTGGGTCGGTCCGATGCCGCCGGTGGTAAAGAGGTAGTCATAGGTGGTGCGCAGCGCATTGACCGCAGTCACGATTGCGCTCTCGTCGTCGGAAACGACGCGCACCTCCTTCAGATCGATGCCGATGGCGGTGAGATAGTCGGCGATATAGCCGATGTTTTTGTCCTTGGTCCGGCCGGACAGTATTTCGTCGCCTATGACCAGGAGGCCGGCAGTGACGATTGCAAGCTGCTCACTCATGCCGATGACACTCTGCCCCGCCTGTCGAACACATAAGCCGCAAGCCGCCGCCCGCTCAAGCATGACGCACGGCACCTTTCGGATTGTGGGGACAACCGCCTAAATTATAGGCAGCGAATTGCCCTGATGCTGCTACAGCATGCGAAAATGGGGTTATGGCGGGTATTTCCATTGGCCTGAAGCTTGCACCCTAGAAGCTGGGCCGGGGCCCGCCCGGCCAAGAAGAACATTCGGGGGACACGCTTCGGCGTAACCGGTAGTGCTGGGAATCGGGAATGGGTACCGCCTTCGACGAGATGAGGGGATCCAACGGCAATGTGCGTCCCGCCTATGGCGAACTCGCACATTGGCTCGATGAGGTGCCGCCCGAAGTGCTCGATTATCGCCGGCGCGAGGCGGAGCTTCTGTTCCGCCGCATCGGCATCACCTTCGCCGTCTATGGCGAGGCCGATGCCCAGGAACGGTTGATCCCCTTCGACGTCATCCCCCGCATTCTTGCCGGCCCCGAATGGCGCAAGCTCGAAGCCGGCCTGGTCCAGCGCGTCAAGGCGCTCAACGCCTTCATCGCAGACATCTACGGCGCCCGCGAAATCCTGCGCGCCGGCATTTTGCCTGACGATCTAATCTTCCGGAATCCTGCCTTCCGTCCTGAAATGAGCGGGCAAAAAGTGCCGCACGGCATCTATGTCTGCGTCGCCGGCATCGACGTGGTGCGCGTCGATGCCGACACCTTCTATGTGCTCGAAGACAACGTGCGCACGCCCTCCGGCGTCTCCTACATGATCGAAAACCGCGAGATCATGATGCGTCTGTTTCCGGAGTTGTTCTCGCGCTATCGCGTGGCTCCGGTCGAGAATTACCCTGACGAATTGCTCGCCACCTTGGGTTCGCTCGCCCCCACCTCGACATCGCGCGAGCCGACCGTCGTGCTGCTGACGCCGGGCGTGTTCAATTCGGCCTATTACGAACATTCTTTCCTCGCCGATAAGCTCGGTGTCGACCTGGTCGAGGGTCGCGATCTTTTCGTCAAGGACGAAGTCGTCTACATGCGCACGACGCAAGGGCCGCGCCGTGTCGACGTGATCTACCGACGCATCGATGACGATTTTCTCAATTCGCTCACCTTCCGTCCCGACAGCATTCTGGGTGTTCCCGGCCTGATGTCGGCTTACCAGGCCGGCAACGTCACGCTCGCCAACGCGGTCGGCACCGGTATCGCCGACGACAAAGCGGTGTACAGTTTCATGCCGGGTATCGTGAAATTCTATCTCGGTGAAGAGCCGATCCTGAAGAATGTGCCGACCTGGCGCTGCCGCGAAGAAGAACACCTTGCCTATGTGCTCGATCACCTGCCCGAGCTGGTCGTCAAGGAAGTGCACGGCTCCGGTGGCTACGGCATGCTGATCGGGCCGACCGCGAGCAAAGTGGCGATCGAGCAGTTTCGCGCCAAATTAAAGACGGCACCGAAGAATTTCATCGCGCAGCCGACGCTGGCGCTCTCCACCTCGCCGACTTGCGTCGAGCAAGGCGTGGCGCCCCGGCATGTGGACTTGCGTCCCTTCGTGCTCACCGGCCACGATCGTGTGCGCATCGTGCCGGGTGGCCTGACGCGCGTTGCCCTCAAGGAAGGATCGCTGGTGGTCAATTCAAGCCAGGGCGGCGGCACGAAAGATACCTGGGTGCTGGACGGTTAGCCGATGCTCTCGCGCACCGCCGACAATCTTTTCTGGCTTTCTCGCTACGTGGAGCGCGCCGAATATCTCGCGCGCATCCTCGACGCCACGCAGCGGCTGTCGGCATTGCCGCTTGCCTATGTCGGAGAAACCAACGAATGGGAATCGGCGGTCGCCACCGCCGGCTGCTCGGCCGCGTTCTTCCGATCTTATGAGGAAGCCAACGAGGAAAACGTCACCGACTTCCTCGCCTTCTCGACCGCGAACACGTCCTCGATCCGCTCCTGCTTCGAGCAGGCGCGCAGCAATGCGCGCGCTGTGCGCACCGCATTGACCGTCGAGATGTGGGAAGCGATCAACGGCACATGGCTCGAACTCAAACGCTACGGCAACGGCCCGACTTCGCGCGAGGAGTTCTCGCGCTTCCTGCGGTGGGTGCAGGAGGCATCGCTGCGTTACGACGGCTCGGCTTACCGCACCATGCTGCGCAACGATGCCTATTGGTTCTCGCGCCTCGGGGTCTATGTCGAACGCGCCGACAACACCGCGCGCATCCTCGACGTCAAATATCACCTATTGCTGCCCGAGCATGCACGTGTTGGCGGCCCGCTCGATTATTTTCAATGGGCGGCGATCCTACGCTCGGTCTCCGCGCTCACCGCCTACCACTGGGTCTATCGCGACAGCCTCAAACCTTGGCTGATCGCCGACCTGCTCATCCTGCGCGAGGAAATGCCGCGCTCGCTCAATTCCTGCTATGAGGCGATCGTGCGCAATCTCGACGCCATCGCCAGCGCCTATGGCCGGCAGGGGCCCGCCCAGCGCCACGCCCGCGGCATCCGCACCCGGCTGCAAAACAGCCGCATGGACGCGATATTCCAGCGCGGGCTACACGAATTCATTGGTGAATTCATCACTGAGAATAATCAGCTCGGCGCTGCCATCACGCAGCAGTTCCTGTTATGACCGGATCGCCCTAAAACCGCGGTCACTCATCATCGGATAGCAGCGCCGGACCCATGCGACTTCGCATCTCGCACACGACCACCTACCGTTACGAAACCCCGCCCGCGGTCGTCACGCAGCTATTGCGCAAGACCCCGCGCAACCATGACGGTCAATACGTCATCAACTGGCGTCTCGATATTTCCCGCGATTGCCAGCTCCACCGGCACGAAGACGCGTTCGGGAATATCACCCACGCCTTCACCGCCGAAGGCCCCTTCGCGGAGTTGTCGATCGCGGTCGAAGGCGAAGTGGAAACGCAGGATTCCAATGGGATGATCACCGGCGCGATCGAGCGTTTTCCGCCCGAGTTTTACCTGCGCGAGACCGAGCTGACACAGCCTGACATGGCCATCACGGAATTCGCCAACAGCATACGCGCCGGCAACGGTAGCGATACGCTGGCGCTCCTGCATGAACTGCTCAACGCGCTCAACCGCGAGATCGCCTTCGATACCGATCCGACCCATGTCTCCACCACTGCGGCGGAAGCCTTCACCCTGCGGCGCGGCGTCTGTCAGGATCTCACGCATATCTTCATCACGGCAGCGCGCCGTATCGGCATTCCGGCGCGCTATATCGGCGGACACTTTTACCGCGCCGACGGCGTCACCGCGCAGGAAGCCGGTCACGCCTGGGCCGAGGTCTATATCGACAATCTCGGCTGGGTGGGCTTCGACGCAACCAACGGAATCTGCACGACCGACGCCCATGTCCGGGTCGCGGTGGGGCTCGATTACCTCGGCGCCGCCCCGGTGCGGGGCACCCAATTCGGAGGTGGCGGAGAAACGCTGAACGTCGCCGTCAATGTTGATCAGGCCGGCCGTCAGTCGCAATCGTAACGCGAGATGCCGATTGCCGGACGCCCCCGCGCGCCGCTATAACCACAGCCCCGAAATACCAGGACGATCAGCTAAGCCAATGACCTATTGCTGCGGAATCCTCGTGCGCGACGGGCTGGTGATGATCGCCGACACCCGCACCAATGCGGGCCTCGACAACGTCTCCACCTTCCGCAAGTTGCACGTCTCCACCGAGCCGGGTGAACGCATCATCGCGCTCGCATCGGCCGGAAATCTGTCGCTGCACTCAGACCGTGCGTACGACGCTGGACGAAGGCATGGAAAATCCCGAAACCGGCGAGATCGAAACGCTGATGAACTCGCCGAGCATGTTCAAGGCCGCCCAGCGCGTCGGCAAGGCGATCCGGACCGTTCAGAACATGGAAGGCAAGGCGCTCGAATTTGCCGAAGTCGGCAGCGATATCAGTTTCCTGCTCGGCGGTCAGATCAAGGACGGCCGCCTGCGCCTGTTCATGATTTATTCGGCCGGCAATTTCATCGAATGCACCACCGATACGCCCTACCTGCAAATCGGCGAGCACAAATACGGCAAGCCGGTACTCGACCGCGCCATCAGCTTCGACACCGACCTCTACGACGCCCTCAAGATTGGTCTGATTTCCATGGATTCGACCATGCGCTCCAATCTCGGAGTCGGACTGCCGATCGACGTTCTGGTCGTACGCCGCGACGCCCGCAATGCGGAAGTAAACTATCGCATCGAGCCGGGGGAACCTTATTTCCAGGACCTACGCGAGCGCTGGTCAGGAGCACTACGGGCCGCACATATGGCCATCCCCCGGCCGCCCTATCGCGGCGCCGGCTGATTGTTCCGACGCAGATCCGCCAGTTTTAGGCGAGCCGTTTACCTTTGATTAAGCGCAACCTGCGATTTGCCTCGGCCCCGGTACCGCCGCTGCCGTTAACTCGGCAAATGCAAAGTGAATGGCAAGCTTTGAGGCCTAGCGTCACAACGGAAAAGTCCAATAGCTAAGAAGCTTTAGGGGACTTGGACGTTGTCCACTCGCTCGCGCGTCGCCGAGGAAAAGCCGTATACGAGTTGGGATCGCGCGCGGTTGAGCGTCGTGGTCCCGATCGGCGTTATCGTTGCGGTCGCCATCCTGTGCATCGTCATCGCCATCCTCTCGTCGGCCCAGCGCGCCGACGAAGTCGCGGTCGAACAGGAGCGGCAACTGCTCGCGCGCGCGCTCGACAAGCGCGCCGCGCGGCTGCTGCAAGAGGTGGAAAGCGTCGCCTCCTCCAAATCAGCAATCCTCAACATCCGTACCAAGTTCGACCCCGAGTGGACCGAACAGCGCGCCGGCCTCTGGCTGGAGACGCACTTCAATCACGACGGCATCATTGTCTTTGGTCACAATGACGAACCGCTCTATTCGTTGATCGGCCGCCGGGCGGGACTTTCATCCTGGCTCGACGCCGCCCGGTCCGACCTCAAGGACCTAATCGGCTATATGCGCGGCCGCGAAGCTGGCCTGCGCGGCACCTTCGGCGCAAACGGGTCAACAACCTCGGAGCCGACGGCCCGTCCCAGCACGTCTACGATCCAACAATTCCTCGGACGCCCGGCGATCCTGGCGGCGGCCACAGTCGGGCCTGCCAATGGCGTAACAGCACCGCGCGATGGCGCCGCACCGATTCTGCTGGCATTTCAATTCATCGACAACGACGAATTGTCCGACATTGCTCAACAACTGCGCCTGACCCATCTGCGCAAGATCGGTGATACCGAGGACGTGCCCGAGGGCGACTTCGTCTACGGCCTGACCGCTGTCAATGGCGAACTCGTAGCGCGGCTCGCCTGGAAGCCGAAGCAGCCAGGCGCCGATATCGTGCACAGTGTCGTTCCCTTCATCGCCGTTGCGCTCGCCGGGTTTGCCCTGCTCGCCGCGTTCGTGCTGCGCTATATGCGGCGCACCGCCATCGCCATCGCCGCCGGCGAAAGTCGCTTGCGTCATCTCGCCATGCACGATCCGCTCTGCGGCCTGCCCAACCGCATTTACTTCACCGAGCGGCTGGAAGCGACGATCGAAGACGTGCGCGCGGGGGCTCCGCCGGCCGCCGTGTTCTACATCGACCTCGATCACTTCAAGGACGTCAACGACACGCTCGGCCATCACGTCGGCGACGAATTGATCCGCAACGTGACGCTGCGGCTGTCACATACTTTGCGCGGCGATGACCTGGTGGCACGGCTCGGCGGCGACGAGTTCGCGGTCGTGTCGACGCTTGGTGACGACACCGGCAAGATGATGGCACTCGCGCAGCGCCTGATCGCCGCCATCTGCGCGCCGTATTCGATCGGCGGCCACAACATCATCATTGGCGCGTCCATCGGCATTGCCATCATCGACAAGAACTGCGCCGGGACGACCGACATCATGCGCTACGCGGATATGGCGCTCTATCGCGCCAAGAACGAAGGCCGCAACCGCGCCTGCCTCTATGACGACGCGATGGACGCAGACCTGTCGAACCGCAAGCTGCTGGAAGCGGACTTGCGCGAAGCGATCGAGCACGACCGGCTGCAATTGCTCTACCAGCCGATCGTCAACAAGAGCGGCGAAGTAATGGTTGGCGTTGAGGCGCTCTGCCGCTGGACCCACCCTACGCGCGGCGAAATTCCGCCGAGCGAATTCATCCCCGTTGCCGAGCATTCCGGGCTGATCATCGACCTCGGCAGCTGGGTGCTGCGCCGCGCCTGTCTCGACGGCAATTCCTGGCCTGAGCTGAGCGTCGCGGTCAACGTCTCGCCGCTGCAGTTCCGCCGCCTCGACTTCTGCAGCGTGGTCGAGCGCACGCTGGCCGAAACGGGCTTCGATCCGGAACGGCTCGAGCTTGAGCTCACCGAAAGCGTGCTGATCGGCAATGTCGACACCGCCGAAGCCGCCATGATGCGGCTGAAGGAACTTGGCGTGCAGGTCGCGCTCGACGATTTCGGCACCGGCTATTCCTCGCTGCTTTATCTGCGCCGGTTTCCGTTCGACAAGCTCAAGATCGACCGCAGCTTCGTCAAATCGATCGAAAAGGCGGCGGACGCCGCGGCCATCGTGCACGCCGTGGTCGGCCTCGGCCGCGGCCTCGGCATGAAAGTCACCGCCGAAGGCGTGGAGACCGCCGACCAGCAGCTCTTTCTGCGCGCCGCCGGCGTGCATTCGATGCAAGGCTATCGCTTCGGCAAGGCGGTGAGCGTCGATGAAATCACGGCCCGCTTGCGCGCACCCAACGCATTCAAGCCGACCGAATACAGCGAGCCCGCTGCGCTCGCAAGCTGAGCCACAGCAGCGCCTTCAAACGGCGACGACGGTGTAGCGGTAGTGGCCTGCGACGGCTGCACCAACCACATTTGAATCCGGCTATTTATTTACACTTCGTTTTACTATTCGGCTCAGATATTTACCCGACTTGGCGTCACGGTCGCAAACGTTGCCACCGAATAATTTCGTTACCGCCATTCGACGACGGCTCGCTCAACACTAATTGGGACCGTTCGCGATAGCCGAAGAAATTTGATCGCGCATTTTCGGTCCCGCGCCTACAGCAAGAGGACAAGCCCGATGTCTAGGCAAGCGATGGTCGATACTTTTCAAAAGCATGTGGACGCTGAAGTCGCCGGAGATTTAGAAACGACTATGGCCACTATGACGGCCGACCCGCACCTCCACAACGTGCCGACCATGGTCGGCGGTACCGGTCATGAAGGCGTGCGCAATTTTTACAAAAATCATTTGGTCGGCAAGTTCTTTCCGCCGGACGTCAAGATGACGAATGTTTCAAGCACCGTCAGTGACAATCAAATTGTCGATGAGCTCGTCATCAGTTTTACGCATACGGTGGCGATTGACTGGATGTTGCCCGACGTCGCGCCCACGGGAAAGCCCGTTGAGGTGGCTTTCGCCGTCATTGTCGGCTTCGAGGACGGCAAGATTTCCCATGAGCACATCTATTGGGACCAGGCCAGTGTCCTGGTGCAGCTCGGTCTGCTCGATCCAACGGACCTGCCGGTGGTGGGCGCCGAAAGCGCCCGCAAAATTCTCGAACTGAAGCTTTCCGCTCGTAAGATGTGACGTCATTGTCCTGCCTATGACGTGGCGACGCCTTTGTGATATGGCGTCTGCTCGAAAATTCCGTCAGGGAAGGAAAGCCGATGAGCGCGTCAGCAAAGATCGCATTGGTGACCGGCGCCGGCACCGGGGTGGGCAAGGCCGTCGCGGTCGCTCTCGCCAAGGCCGGCTACAATCTCGTGCTCGCCGGCCGGCGCAAGGAACCGCTTGACGAGACCGCGGCCGAGGTCAACGCGACCGGATCGCAGGCGCTGGCGGTGCCGACGGACGTGTCCAAGCGCGAGCAGATCGTCGCCTTGTTCGACAAGGTGAAATCGACCTTCGGCCGGCTCGACGTGCTGTTCAACAATGCCGGCATCGGCGCGCCGCCCGTCCCGATCGAAGAGCTGCCGTTCGAGACCTGGCAGAACGTCGTCGCCACCAATCTGACCGGCATGTTCCTGTGCACGCAGGAAGCCATCAAGATCATGAAGGCGCAGAACCCGCGCGGCGGCCGCATCATCAACAACGGCTCGATCTCGGCGCATACGCCGCGGCCGTTCTCTATCGCCTATACCTCGACCAAACATGCCGTCACCGGCCTGACCAAATGCACCGCGCTCGACTGCCGCCCGCATGACATCTGCTGCGGCCAGATCGATATCGGAAATGCGGTGTCGCCGTTGACCGACCGTATGGTGCAAGGCGAAGGCGTCCTGCAGCCGAATGGCAGCAAGATGGTCGAGGCGCGCATGGACTCCGAGCACGTCGGCAACGCCGTGGTCTACATGGCGAGCCTGCCGCTCGACACCAACGTCTTGTTCATGACGGTGATGGCCAACAAGATGCCGTACGTCGGCAGAGGCTAGTCGAGGCTCGTGACCTCCACCTTCGCGCCCGTCTTCACCTTGCCGAGCAGCTTTACGTTGCCGAGCGCCCGGGCGAACACGTTGCAGGGGCTCGCCAGGCGCGTCTCGGTACCCTTGGAGATCGGCGTGCGGCCGAAACCGATGGCGATGGCGGTGCCCTGCGGCCAATAGGCGATCTCGCCCGGCGTGATCACCGAACGCGCGTCGGGCTCGCGCGCACAGGTTACCGGAATGTCGAAATAAACCTCCTCGCCCCAGGTCAGCGCCGATGATGAAAACGGCAGGGCCGCGGCGATGGCTTTTGCCGTCGGGGTGTCGAGAAGCTCGGCGTCAAGGGTGAGTTCGCCGAAATCGAAGCGGATGCGGGCCATTGCCGCCGTCCTCCCGTTGCGTTTCACCCGGCTGCTCATGCATTTTGACGAGCGGGCGGACATTGGCAAGACGCGCATGACGGCAGGCCGCACGCGGGGGACAACTCAATGTTGGAATTGCAATCGGCACTGGGCGTGGTCGTGCTCCTCGCCTTCGCCTGGGCGATCAGCGAGCACCGGCGCGCGGTGCACTGGCGCAGTGCTGGCGCGGCCCTGGTGCTGACGCTGGTTGCCGCCATCCTTCTGCTCAAGATTCCACAGATCAAGACGGCCTTCGCCGTTGTCACGCGCGCCGTCGACGCGGTGAGCGCAGCCTCGCTTGCCGGCACCTCGTTCGTGTTCGGCTATATCGGTGGCGGCGCCCTGCCCTTTGCGCTCGCCACACCTGGCGCCGATTTCGTGCTCGCCTTTCAGGCGCTACCCATCGTGCTGGTAATGAGCGTGCTGACGACGCTGCTGTTCTACTGGCGCATTCTGCCGCCGATCGTGCGCGGATTCTCCTGGCTGCTGGAGCGAGCCTTGGGCGTCGGCGGCGCGGTCGGGCTGTCGACGGCCGCCAACATCTTCCTCGGCATGGTCGAATCGCCGTTGTTCATCCGGCCTTATCTCGCGCGGCTGACACGCGGCGAATTGTTCATGGTGATGACTGGCGGCATGGCCGGCATCGCCGGCACGGTCTTTGTGCTCTATGCGACGATCCTGCGCGACACGATGCCCGATGTTGCCGGCCATCTGCTGGTCGCGTCGATCCTTGGCGCGCCGGCAGCGCTTCTCATCAGCGGATTGATGGTACCCGATCCTCCCGGTACCCGCCTGCATTTGGACGAAGTCGAAATCGGCCCGACCGCCGACAGCACCATGGACGCCATCGTGCGCGGTACCGGCGCCGGGCTCGAATTGTTACTCAACATCGTCGCCATGTTGATCGTGCTGGTGGCGTTGGTGCATCTCGCCAACGCCATCCTCAGCCTGCTGCCGGACATTGCCGGCTCGGCCATAACGATGCAGCGCGTGCTCGGCATCGTCATGGCGCCGGTGTGCTGGCTGATGGGCGTGCCATGGGACCAGGCCGCGACCGCCGGCAGTTTGATGGGTATCAAGACCGTGCTCAACGAACTGATCGCCTATGTCGAACTATCGAAGTTGCCGCCTGACGCGCTCGATCCGCGCGCAAGGCTGATCATGATTTATGCGCTCTGCGGCTTTGCCAATTTCGGTTCGCTCGGCATCATGATCGCCGGCCTCACCGTGATGGCGCCGGAGCGGCGCAAAGACATCATCTCGCTCGGCGGCAAGTCGATCGTCTCCGGCACGCTCACCACTTGCCTCCTTGGCGCCATCGTCGGCGTGTTGAATTGACGCGATGACCAGACTGTATCTTGCCGTCGTATTGTTGATTGTCACCGCCGGCGCGGCCTTCGCCCGGCCGATCCATATCGTCGCCTTCGGCGACAGCCTCACCTCCGGCTGGCTGGTGCCGCGCGAAAATGCCTATCCCGCACAGTTGCAGGCTGTGCTGCGCAAACGAGGCTACGACGTCGTCGTGAAAAATGCCGGCGTGCCCGGTGACACTGCCGCGCGCGCGCTCAAACGTTTCGATTTTGCCATCGACCCCGGTACCGACCTCGCCGTCGTCGAATTCGGGATCAACGACCGCCACAGCGGCGCCTCCATGGCGCAAATACGTGCGCGGCTCACCGAAATTATCCGCGCGCTGAAAGCGCGCCGCATCCAGGTGCTGCTGGTCGGCACCGGCGGTCTCAATTTCGCCGACGTCGCCAAAGCCAACGAAACGCTATACGTGGAATGGAAATTGCCGCCGCACAAATATCGCGCGCGCGACGGCGCGCACTTTAATGCCGAAGGCTATAAGATTTTAGTCGCGCGCATGCTGCCGCAGATCGAGACGCTGCTCGCGCGCGCCGCGCGACAATGATCAGTGCAGCCGGAATTCGCCGTCGACCGGCGTCAGTTCCGCCGGCTTGATCAGCTTGGAGTGCGCGACCCGCACCGAATGCAGCGGCCCTTCTAGCTTCTCCTGCCAGAAGGCCAGGAAACGGTGCAACTCAGGGAATTCGGGAAACATATCGTAGCTCTGCCAGACGTAGGATTGCAGAAGCCATTGATAATCGGGACGCCGGTACAGGATATGCGCGGTGGTCAAGCCGTAACCATTGACCTGCTTGGCGAAGTCGCTCGAGACCGTCGAAACCATCGAATCCTCCGTCTGTCGGATGTCGATTTTCCATTTCCGGCACGCGCCATTGCAAGCTGAAAAGGTAAACAAGTTGTTTAAAATCAAGGCTTTAGCAGCAGCTTACCGAGGCTGCTAACAAGTCTTTCCGCGCGGTTCCTGACGGCCGCCATTGGCTACTGGCGCGCTACCCCGGCCCTGCCCGTTAACCATTGACGCGACTGGATTTTCTAAGATGTTGGCACTCCGCTCTGATGAGTGCTAAAAATTTTTTGGAGACCCCTTGCAGGCCAAAAATCGGCGCGCCATCTCAGCGCCAGGCGCTGGCGGGGAAACCAGCCAGATACCCGAAAAACGAGACTTTTCAAAAATCTAGGAGGACTGCCATGAAGTTCCGCCCGCTTCACGACCGCGTCGTCGTCAAGCGCATCGATGCCGAGGAAAAGACTGCCGGTGGCATCATTATTCCCGACACCGCGCAAGAGAAGCCCTCACAGGGCGAAATCGTCGCCGTCGGCCCCGGTGGCCGCGACGAAGCCGGCAAACTAATCCCAATCGATCTCAAGGTTGGCGACACCGTGCTGTTCGGCAAATGGTCGGGCACCGAGGTCAAGATCGACGGCCAGGATCTCCTGATCATGAAGGAGTCCGACATTATGGGCGTGATCGAAGGCGGCGCCGCCGCCAAGAAGAAAGCCGCCTAAGGCAGAGCCTTCGTCCTGAGGAGCCTGCCGCAGGCAGGCGTCTCGAAGGACGAGAGCAAAAATCACAAGTCATCCTTCGAGACGCCCGCTGCCGCCCCTTGGGGCTTAAGCGCGCTCTTCGGGATGAGGACCGAAACCTGAAGGAAACGAAACTATGGCTTCCAAAGACGTGAAATTTGGCGTCGATGCCCGCGACCGCATGCTGCGCGGCGTCGACGTCCTTGCCAACGCTGTGAAAGTGACGCTCGGTCCGAAAGGCCGCAACGTCGTGCTCGACAAGTCGTTCGGCGCCCCGCGCATCACCAAAGACGGTGTGACGGTCGCCAAGGAAATCGAGCTCGAGGACAAGTTCGAGAACATGGGCGCGCAGATGGTGCGCGAAGTCGCTTCGAAGTCGTCCGACTTCGCCGGCGACGGCACCACCACCGCGACCGTGCTGGCCCAGTCCATCGTCAAGGAAGGCTCCAAGGCGGTTGCCGCCGGCATGAACCCGATGGACCTGAAGCGTGGCGTCGATCTCGCCGTTGAGGCGATCGTCGAGCACCTCAAGTCGAACTCCAAGAAGGTCACCTCCAACGAAGAGATCGCCCAGGTCGGCACGATTTCGGCCAACGGCGACACCGAAATCGGCAACTTCCTCGCCAAGGCCATGCAGAAGGTGGGCAACGAGGGCGTCATCACGGTTGAAGAGGCGAAGTCCCTCGAGACCGAACTCGACATCGTCGAGGGCATGCAGTTCGACCGCGGCTACATCTCGCCCTACTTCATCACCAACGCCGACAAGATGCGCGTTGAGATGGAAGATCCCTACATCCTGATCTACGAGAAGAAGCTGTCGGGTCTGCAGGAATTGCTGCCGCTGCTCGAAGCGGTGGTGCAGACCGGCAAGCCGCTGCTGATCGTGGCTGAGGACATCGAGGGCGAAGCGCTCGCGACCCTCGTCGTCAACAAGCTGCGCGGCGGCCTTAAAGTGGCGGCCGTCAAGGCGCCGGGCTTCGGCGATCGCCGCAAGGCCATGCTGCAGGACATCGCGATCCTGACCGGCGGCCAGGCGATCTCGGAAGACCTCGGCATCAAGCTCGAGAACGTCACCATCAACATGTTGGGCCGCACCAAGAAGGTGATGATCGACAAGGAAAACACCACGATCGTCAACGGCGCCGGCAAGAAGGCCGACATCGAGGCGCGCGTGGCGCAGATCAAGGCGCAGATCGAGGAGACCACCTCGGACTACGACAAGGAGAAGCTGCAGGAACGTCTGGCCAAGCTCGCCGGCGGCGTTGCGGTGATCCGCGTCGGCGGCGCCACCGAGATCGAGGTGAAGGAGCGCAAGGATCGCGTCGATGACGCGATGCACGCCACCCGCGCCGCGGTCGAGGAAGGCATCCTGCCGGGCGGCGGCGTCGCCCTGCTCCGTTCGGTCGAGGCGCTCAAGCGCATCAAGACCGAAAACGAGGACCAGAAGCACGGCGTCGACATCGTCCGCAAGGCGGTCCAGGCCCCGGCTCGCCAGATCGCCACCAATGCCGGCGCTGACGGCTCGGTCGTGGTCGGCAAGATCCTCGACAAGGATCAGTACTCCTACGGCTTTGACGCGCAGTCGGGCGAGTACGGCAACCTCGTCACCAAGGGCATCATCGACCCGACCAAGGTCGTGCGTGCGGCGATCCAGAACGCGGCCTCGGTCGCGGGGCTCTTGATCACCACGGAAGCCATGGTGGCTGAGCTGCCGAAGAAACAAAGCGCGGCTCCGGCGATGCCGGGCGGCGGCATGGGCGGCATGGATTTCTAAGCCGCCCCGTCGACACGTGAAAATGCGAAGGCCCGGGAGCGATCCCGGGCCTTTTGTTTTTCCGGTCGCATGATCGTATGCATCGACGTAGACTCACCGCATGCCACCGAACAAAATTGACCGCGGAATCGAGGGCGGAACCGATGCGCCGCGGACGCGAGACGACGGCAGCAAAGGCAAATGACCGACATTTCCCAACTCGACGCCGCCGACCTTCTCCGGCTCTATCGCCGGCGGGAATTGTCGCCGGTCGAGGTGGTGCGCGACGCGCTCGCGCGTATTTCGCGCTTCCAGCCGCAGATCAACGCCTTCGTGCTGGTCGATGAGGACGCAGCGCTTACCGCCGCGCGCGCCTCTGAGGCGCGCTGGGGCACAGGCGAGCCGGCCGGACTGGTGGACGGCCTTCCCGCCACCATCAAGGATATCATCGACGTCAAAGGCTTCCCGACTCGCAAGGGCTCGCTCACGACGCCTGCGACGCCGGCAGAGCACGATGCGCCTGCGGTCGCGCGCCTGAAAGAGCAAGGCGCGGTCATTCTCGGCAAAACCGCCACGCCGGAATTCGGCTGGATCGGCGCCTGCCATTCGCCGCTGACCGGCATCACCCGCAATCCGTGGAACCTGACGCGCACCACCGGCGGCTCATCGGGTGGCGCCGCGGCGGCGGCCCTGCTCAATCTCGGCATTTTGCATCTCGGCACCGACGGCGCCGGCTCGATCCGCATTCCGGCGGCCTTCACCGGCGTGTTCGGCATCAAGCCGAGCTATGGCCGCGTGCCCGCCTATCCGGCCTCGGCTTTCACGGTGCTCGCGCATCAAGGCCCCCTCACCCGAACGGTGTCCGATGCCGCCTTGATGCTCAGCGTCATCGGCCAGCCCGACATGCGCGACACCACCGCCTGGAACACACCGGCGCCCGATTTCCGCATCGGCCTCGAAGACGGCGTGCGCGGCTTGCGCATCGCCTGGAGCCCGCGCCTCGGTTACGTCAAGGAACTTGATGCTGATGTCGAAGCGGCAGCGCACAAGGCCGCGCAGGTCTTTGTCGATCTCGGCGCCCATGTCGAAGAAGTCGATCCCGGCTTCGCCGAGCCGATCGAAATGGAAAAGAAGGTCTGGTATTCCGTCGCTGCGACCATCGTCGACGCGGTGCCTCCGCCCGAGCGCGAGAAGATGGATGAAGGCCTGCGCGCAATGGCCGAGCAAGGCCGCCGCTATTCGCTCGCCGACTATCTATCCGCCCACACCCAGCGCACGGAACTGGCGAACCACATGTTGCGCTTTCACGAGCGCTACGATCTGCTGCTGACGCCGCAGATGCCGGTGCCGGCGATCGAAGCCGGACGCGTGACGCCGGCGGACGGGCGCTTCGGCGACGAGTGGATCAACTGGTCGCCCTACACCTATCCGTTCAACCTGACGCAGCAGCCGGCGGCGTCGGTGCCGTGCGGGTTTTCGTCGGATGGATTGCCGGTCGCCTTGCAGATCGTCGGCCCGCCGCGCCGCGATGAATTGGTGCTGCGCGCCGCCCGCGCCTATGAAAGCGCCTGCCCGTTCCGCTGGCTCACCGCGCCGCGCGGGAGGCAATGACCAGGAACCCAAAAATGGAAACGACCACCAACGAAAAGGCGCGGTTACATCCGCCGTCACCTCGTCGCAGTGGCCGTCGTGGGCAGACACGGCCGCATGTGACGCTTTCCGTCCGCCGCTTGACATGGCTATGATAACGCAGTTAATCGTATGTGTCAATCGCTGTGACGGCGCCATGCATGACCATGCTGTTTACCATCGGCTACGAGAAGGCCAGCCCGCCGCGGTCATGGGCGAGCTGGAGCGGGCCAAAGATCGATCTGCTGGTCGACACCCGCGCGGTGGCCGCCTCGCGCCGCCCCGGCTTTTCCAAACGGCAGCTCGCCGCCTGGCTCGACGAAGCCGGCATCGGCTATATCCATCTGCAAAAGCTCGGCACCCCGGCCAAGGCCGCCAAGCCGCGCGTGCAGGCGACTTCGAGACGCTCTGGCGCATCTACGACAAGCACATGGAAACACGCGATGCGCAGCAGGCGCTCGACGAACTGATCGGCCTGATCAAGTCGGGCAAACGCGTCGCGCTCCTCTGCTACTGCCGCGACCCGAAAGGCTGCCACCGCAGCCGCATTGTCGCTGCCGTCAAGAAGCGGGTGCGCGTGAAGGTCGAAGACCTGATCCCACCGCTGTTTTAGCCCCACAAACCGCTGCCCGGCCGGCCTTGATCTGGATCAAGGCAGTTAGTTGCTCCAGCAACCAACTTACCAAAATCCCGGGAGGGGAGCATGCTGGACGCCACCCAGAAAGCGAAAGCGGCAGCCGGTCCGGCGGTCAAGGACATCCAGAATTTCATCGCCGGCGAGCTATGTCGCCGCGGCAAGCGGGCGAAGACCTTCGACAAGCGCTCGCCGGTCGACGGCGCCCTGATCGCGCGCGTGTCGGAGGCCGGCAAAGCGGAAGTCGACGCCGCGGTCGAGGCCGCCCGCGCAGCGCTGGACGGTCCCTGGGGCACGATCACGCCGGCCGAGCGCGGCGACCTGCTCTATGCGGTCGCCAACGAGATCAATGAGCGCTTCGAGGATTTTCTCGAGGCCGAGGTCGCCGACACCGGCAAGCCGATGATCGCTTGCCCGTCATCTCGACATTCCGCGCGGCGCCGCCAACTTCAAGGTGTTCGCCGACACGGTGAAGAACGTCGCGACCGAGTTTTTCGAAATGGCGACGCCCGACGGCACCGGCGCCATCAACTACGCGATGCGGCGCCCGATCGGCGTGGTCGGCGTCATCTGCCCGTGGAACCTGCCGCTCCTGCTGATGACCTGGAAGGTCGCGCCGGCGATGGCCTGCGGCAACACCGTCGTGGTCAAGCCCTCGGAAGAAAGCCCGCAGACCGCGACGCTGCTGGGCGAAGTGATGAACGCGGTCGGTATTCCCAAGGGCGTCTACAACGTCGTGCACGGCTTCGGCCCGGACTCGGCCGGCGAGTTTCTCACCCGCCACCCGCAAGTCAACGCCATCACCTTCACCGGCGAAACGCGCACCGGCGCCGCCATCATGAAGGCCGCCGCCGACGGCGCGCGTCCGGTGTCGCTCGAAATGGGCGGCAAGAACCCGGCCGTCGTCTTCGCCGATTGCGATTTCGAGGCGGCGATCGAAGGCACCATGCGCTCGTGCTTCGCCAATTGCGGGCAGGTGTGTCTCGGCACCGAGCGCGTCTATGTCGAGCGCCCGATCTTCGACAAATTCGTCGCCGCGCTGAAGGAGCGCACCGAGAAGCTCAAGCTCGGCGCGCCGGAGGACGCCGCGACCACCATGGGGCCGCTGATCAGCCACGAGCACCGCGACAAGGTGCTGTCCTATTACAGCAAGGCGGTCGAGGAAGGCGCCACCGTCGTGACCGGCGGCGGCGTGCCCGACATGCCGGATGCGCTCGCCGAGGGCGCCTGGGTCGCAGCCGACGATCTGGACCGGCCTGTCCGATGAGCGCCGCGGTGACCACCGAGGAAATCTTCGGCCCCTGCACCCACATCGCGCCGTTCGACACGGAAGAGGAAGTGATCAAGCGCGCCAACGCGCTCGACTACGGCCTCGCCGCCTCGGTCTGGACCACCAATCTGGCCCGCGCCCACCGCGTCTCGGCGCGCATCGAAGCCGGCATCGTCTGGGTCAACAGCTGGTTCCTGCGCGACCTGCGCACGCCTTTCGGCGGCATGAAGCAGTCCGGCATCGGCCGCGAAGGCGGCGTGCATTCGCTCGAGTTCTACACCGAGCTGAAGAACGTCTGCATCAAGCTTTAGGCAGGTGTTCTGGAGGAACGAAAACATGGCCAAGATCATCGGCGCCGTCGCCGCCTCCCACACGCCGACCATCGGCTTCGCCTATGATCGCCATAAGGAGAACGATCCGGCCTGGAAGCCGATTTTCGAGGCGTTCAAGCCGGTGCAGCACTGGCTCGCCGACAAGAAGCCGGACGTGCTGTTCGTGATCTTCAACGATCACGTCACCTCGTTCTTCTTCGACCACTATTCGGCCTTCGCGCTCGGCATCGGCGAGAGCTATGCGGTCGCCGACGAAGGCGGCGGCGCGCGCGACCTGCCGCCGGTGAACGGCCAACCGGCGCTTGTCGCAGCACATCGGCGCGGCGCTGATGGCCGACGAATTCGACATGTCGTTCTTCCAGGGCAAGCCGCTCGACCACGGCTGCTTCTCGCCGCTGTCGATGATGTGGCCGCACGAGCCGCAATGGCCGGGCGCGATCGTGCCGCTGCAGGTCGGCGTGCTGCAGTTCCCGATCCCGACGGCGCTGCGCTGCTACAAGCTCGGCCAGTCGCTGCGCAATGCGATCGAAAGCTATCCGGAGGACTTGAAAGTCGCGCTGGTCGCGACCGGCGGGCTCTCGCATCAGGTGCATGGCGAGCGCGCCGGCTTCAACAACACGGCCTGGGACGAGCAGTTCCTCGATCTGATCGAGAAGGACCCGGTAGCGCTCACCCGCATGACGCACGCCGATTATGCGCGGCTCGGCGGCATGGAAGGCGCCGAGGTCATCATGTGGCTGATCATGCGCGGCGCGCTGTCGGCCAACATCAAGTGCCTGCACCGCAGCTATTACCTGCCGTCGATGACCGGCATCGCGACCGCCGTCTACGAGAACGAAGCGATCGCGCCGATGGACCGACACGATCAGCGAATATCGGCGGCACATCGGCCATCAGCTCGCCGGCGCCGAGAAGCTGGAAGGCACCTATCCCTTCACCCTCGCGCGCAGCGTCAAGGGCTACCGGATCAACAAGTTCCTGCACGAACTGGTCGATCCGGACGCAGCGCGCGCATTCCTCGCGGATCAGGAAAGCGCCTTTGAGGCGCTCACCTCACGAAGGAAGAGCGCGCTCTGATCCGCACGCGCGACTGGCGCGGCATGATCCACTACGGCGTCATCTTCTTCATGCTGGAGAAGCTCGGCGCGGTGGTCGGCGTGTCGAACCTGCACATCTACGCCGCCATGCGCGGCCAGACGCTGGAGGACTTCCAGAAGACCCGCAATGCGCCCTGGCGCGCTCTATTCGGTGGCGGGCAAGGATGCGCCGCAAGCTCGCCTGGGACAAGGCGATCGCCGACTGAAGATCGAACGCTTCTGGACCGATTATTCGGCCGGCGCGACGGCCAGGCGCTGACGCGCCTCGACCGAAAGCACCAGCGTGGCAAAGCCGATCACCGCCGCAAGCAGAACGGCCGTTGTGCCAACCATCGCCCACAGCACGAGATCGAAACCGCCGCGCCCATAGAGAACCTTGATGACCTGCACGGCCAGACCGGCTGCGACGAACGTCACGAAATAGCGCACGGCATAGACGCGGCCGCGCCAGGCATCGGCGGTGTAGCGGGCAAGCACGATGTCGCCGGTCGTCACCTGGCCGTAGATACCGGCCATCGTCAATGCAAGGCCGATCACCAGCGGCAAGCCGGTCGTGGTCGCCGCCCACAGACAGCCGATCACTTGCAACACGACGACGATGACGAACAAAAGTGCCGGCTGCATCTTTTCGACCAAACGGCCGACGATGAGCTGCCCGATCGCGCCGCAAATGAACACAGCGGTGGCAATGCCGCCGACCATCACCAGCGGCACGCTGTCGCCGGCGCCGGCTACCTGCCGGCCCGGGGCTTCCTCTGCTACACGGTCAACCTCGACCCGCTGCGCGTGATCGCCCTCGACACCCTGGTCGAGGGCAAGCCGGGCGGTCTGCTGTGCGGCGAGCGTCTGGCCTGGCTCGACGCCCGCCTCGGCGAGCAGCCCGAGCGGCCGACCGTCGATCATGCAGCACCACCCGCCCTTCCGCACCGGCATCGAGTACATGGATGGCATGGGTCTCGACGGCTCCGCCGGCCTGGCCGAGGTGGTCGGCCGCCATCCCCAGGTCGAGCGCGTGCTGTGCGGCCACCTGCACCGGCCCATCGTGCGCCGATTCGCCGGCTCGCTGGCCGCGACCTGCGCCAGCACCACCGCCGAGGTCGAGCTTCGACCTGCGCAGCCCGGGCCGCCTGGCCCTGGTCGCCGAGCCGCCCATGTGCATGCTGCACCTCTGGCTGGACGGCGCCGGCCTGGTCTCGCACGTGAGCTACATCGGCGACTACGGCGCGCCGCGCGTGCTCGCCGGCACGTGATCGACGGCGGCGCGGTGCTGGTTCCAGGCGGTCTCGGCGGCGCGGGCGTAGTGGATCGTGTGCGCCACCCGGCCCGGGCCGCGGCCGCCTCGTCGAATTCGTCGCGGTCGATGCGGCGCTCGCGCAGGACGCCGTCGATGGAGAAGACGCGGGCGCCGGCGCGATCGCGCCAGCGGAAGTGGAAGGCGGTGCCCTGGTAGCCGTGGCGGGAAAAGCCGCGGGTGAAGACCTGCTCGAGGCGGTCGGCCCGCTCGAAGCGGTGCACGCGCGGCGCGCCCCACCACAGACCGAGGTGCTTGCGCGCCACCGCGAAGCCGTCGGCGCCGACCCAGGTGCAGCGCCGCGCGCCGCGGGTCGCCCACCAGACCGCCAGCCCGACCGGCACACCGGCCAGCATGGCGGGCGAGCGCCAGGTGCCCGGGCCGCCGGTGAGGCCGTGACCAGCAGTCCGGTCACGATGGCGGCGAAGGCGCTCACCAGCAGGCGCCCGCTGAGGTCGCGCTGTCTCGACGTGCGGCCGCCCGGCGCGCGCGCTGGTGCTGGCCGAGCGCAGGGCGCCGATGCCGGCCGGGGCCGGCGGCAGCTCGTCGCCGGGTTCGCGCGGGCTGCCGTCGTGGTTGGCGACCGTCTCGTCCACCGGCCCCACCCGCGCCTCCCTCAGCCGCCGGCGAGCGGCGCCAGCAGGTAGACCTCGTCGCCGTCCGCCATCGGCCGCGTCGCAGGTTCTCGTCCACCGGGCAGCGCTCGCCGTTGAGCATCAGCGTGTGGCCGAGGTGCGGGCTGGTCTCGAGCGCCTCGCGCAGCTTGATGCCGCGGCGCTCCGGCGGTCGCGAGCAGGGTGCCGAGCGTGGCGCCGGCGGGCAGCGGCACCTGCTCGTCGACGTCGTACCAGCCGGTGCCGGTGCGGCCCTTGAGCAGCACGTGCACGCGGATGGTGTCGCCGCCGTCCCGCGCGCCGAGGAGGCGGCGCACCGCGTCGCGCAGGCTCATCCCTCGACGTAGCCGTCGAGCAGCTCCGTCATGCCGAGCGCCTCGGCGCGCGCGCGCGCCAGGTTGCCGGTCTGTCGAGGTTCCAGCCCATCGCGCGGTAGTAGTCGTCCTTGAGCTGGCCGAGCGGCACCTTGACGCCCTTCAGCGGGCCGGCTGTCAGGTTGCCGTCGCCCTCGCCGAGCATGCGCGGGTGCGGCTGGAAGTCGCCGGGCATGATGCCCTCGCGCCGGTTGAAGGCGGCGCGCAGGTTCTGGATGCGCTCGCCGGCGAGCAGCAGGTCCTTGCTCGTTCATGCTCCCAGCCGGTGAGCGAGTTGACCAGGTCGAGCCAGGGCAGGCCGCCGGTCAGGTTGGTGAACATGCACAGCCCGAGGCCGTTCATCACCTGGTGCGCGTTCGAGAAGTGCGCCTGCGCGACGCCCTTGCCCTCGGTGCCGTGCCACGCGACCGTCACCTCCTTCGGGTCGACCGCGCTCGGGCAGCGGGAACTTCGAGTTGAAGGTCTCGTTCCACGACGCGGTGCCGGCGGTGTGCCGGCCCGGCGTCGGGTCGGCGATGTAGGTGACGCCCATCAGCGAGGTGAAGCGCGGTGTCGTGGTAGGCGGGCTCCTGGCCGTGCACGTGCACGGCGAACTTCTCGCTGCCGCGGCCGAGGTGCGCGGCGGCCGCGCGCCGAGCCGTTCTGCAGCCACTTCGCCGCAGCCCTCGCCGCTGCCCATCTTGATCGTCAGCGCGAGCGCCGCCTCGCCGTTGCCCCAGCGCATGTCGATGCCGTCGAGGTCGTCCCTGGTGAGGATGCCCTCGTCGATCAGGTCGCACACCCAGGCGAGGGTCGCGCTCGAGCTCACCGCGTCCATGCCGTAGCGGTTGCAGGCGTCGTGGCAGGCGGTGACGAGCTCGAGGTCGTCGTTCAGCAGGTTGGCGCCGAAGCCGGCGATGGTCTCGTAGTCGGGCCGGCGCACGTCGGACAGGCCGCGGCTCTTGACCGCGACGATGCCCTTGCACGGCATCGGGCAGTCGCCGCACGACAGCTTCTTGGTGATGTAGCTTGTCGACCTCCTTGCCGTCGAGCTTCCAGCCCTTCGACGCCATCGGGAAGTCGGTCGAGCCGACGCCCTTCCAGTTCTTGATCGGCGCGTCGCCGTTCTCGATGCTGATCGCGACCGCGCCGGTGGTGCCGCGGTCGCTCCACAGCTGGCGCATCGCCTGCTGCGGCGCCTCGACCTTGAGGCCGAAGCGCGTCATCAGGCGGTACATCCAGGCCATCCACTTCTTGGGCTTGGTCATGTAGACCATGAAGCGCATGCTTCAGCGACAGCGCGCTCTTGTACTCGGCGGTGACCGCGTTGCAGAGCTCGCGGAAGCGCGTCGGGGTCCGCGATCGGCACCTCGCCCGAGCCGGCGACGACGATCGCCTTCAGGTTCTTGCTGCCGTAGATCGCGCCGAAGCCCTGGCGGCCGAAGGCGTGGTAGCGGTCGTTCATCACGCGCGCGATGCGCGCCTGGCTGCTCGCCCGCCGGGCCGATCGCGCTCACGCCGACCTCGGACTTGCCGCCGTAGCGCGCCCGCAGCGCGTCGAAGACCGGCGGGATCTCCTGGCCCCAGAGGTCGCTCGGCGGCGTCGAAGCGGACCTCGCCGTCGCGCACCACCAGCACGTCGGCTCGCTGGCGCGGCCGCGTGACCAGCAGCGCGTCGTAGCCGGCGCGCGCGCAGCTGGCTGGCGACGCTGCCGCCGGAGTTCGAGTCGGCCCAGGTGCCGGTGAGCGGCGACTTGCCGACGATCTGGATGCGGCCCGGAGAACGGCGTGCGCGCGCCCGGTCAGCAGGCCCGAGACGATCGCGAAGCACGCCTCGGGCGCGAGCGCGTCGGTGCCGGCCGGGAAGTGCTTCCACATCAGGTAGGCGCCCAGCCCGTAGCCGCCGAGGAAGCTCTTGTAGACCGCTCTCGTCGATCGCGCTCGATGCGCGAGGTCCGTGTGCCGAGATCGACGACCAGCACGCGGCCATGCGTGCCGAAGCGCGGCGCGGTCAGGGCGGTGGACGGTGTCTCGCTGGCCATGAACGGATTGTGGCACCTCCCGAGCCCCGAGAGGACGGGAGGTTGCGCCGACGGCGGCTGCCGGACCGCCTCGAGCACCGAAACGGTTAGGGCAAACCGTTCGGTGCTGCTAGGCCGAGCGCGGTGGCGGCAGGGTGTCCTTGACCGCCGCCTTGCCGGCGTCGTCGAGGAGCGGGTAGTCCGCGACCAGCTCCTCACCCGGCTGCACGGTGCGCATGGTGGTGACCACGAGGTGTCCGCCCTGGTTCACCATCTCGGTGTTGGGCGAGGTCGACTGGTTCACCTTGCTGGCGGTGTACGAGACCTGCGCTCCGACCGCCACGTCGCACACCGGCTCGCCCGGCTGCAGACCGGCCTCGGCGAACACGCCGTCGCCGTGGATGTTCGACGGTGCGACCACGACCGCGTCGGTGGCGCGCGACTCGCCCGAGGGATCGGCGGGGCGCGCGGCGCCGGCTCGCTCGGCGGTGAGCTCGCTGAGGGCGGCCATGGCGCTCGCCCCCTGCGGCTGTCGCACGTCGATCGCGTGGCGGCGCAGGAAGGCGGCGGGGCCGGCGCGGAACTCGCGCACGTGCTTGGTGTCGCCGGTCAGGGCCTGCACGACTCGCTGCAGCGAGCCGGCGAAGGATGGCGTCGCGACCTGCTCCGAGCCGTCCTGATCCTGCCGTTCCTCGGCGGCGCGGCCGCGATACCGCTCTCGCTCGTGACCCATGGCAGCCCCCTTGGCTTCCTACAGACTGAGGTCCTTGACGTTCGGGTTGTGCTTGCGCGTGTCGTCTTCCAGCATGACCTCGTCCATGCCGACACCGTTGCGCTTCTCCTGCTGGAAGATCTGCTGCGACCGGGTCAGGCGCGAGCGCGGCATGGGATGCGTCGGGCTCTCCTCGCTGCGCATGCCTTCGAGCTTGGCGAACACGCCCTGGATCGACTCGAAGTCGGCGCCCATCTGAGCGAGGGCGCGGGTCGCGAACTCGTCGGCCATGAACTCGCCCTCGTGGCCGCCGTTGTCCATGCCGCCGACCTGGTGACCCATCTCGTGGGCGAGCACGAAGCGGACGCCGTCCTCGCCGCCCGCAGCCTCGATCTCGTTCATGAACGAGCTACTGTAGAAGAAGGTGGCACCGTCGGTCTCGGCGCAGGAGACGTTGTCCGGTGTCACGGCCAGGGGCACCGCGCCCATGGTCTCGGCGGTCTCGCGCATCAGCTCTTTCATGTCCTTCATGTCGCTCGCCTCACGCCGCGCTGCGCGGCCCCGGGGTTGTCACGGATACTAGCATGACCCAGGGGCCGGAACGATAGTCCAGGCGAGCGCTCACGCCGCGATCAGCAGACCGATCCTGAGCAGGCGCTCGATCGCCCTTCGCCCGCGGTCCCAGTCGCCGTGGGCCGCCACCGCGCCGGCCGCCTCGAAGGGACCGGGCTCCGCGAGCAGCTCGCGGAGGAGCGCCTCCTGGTCCGCCGCGAAGGCCAGCCCGCCCTTGCCGTCGGGCCCGCTGTAGTACAGCCAGCAGGCCTCCGAATCTACAGATATACTAAACGATATTATATCGTTACGCTGCAAGTGCTGGGTCGGCGCGCAGTCGATCCAGCTTCGCTCCCGGGCGAAGCCCGGGTCCGGCCGCACGGCCGGCAGGCGGGCCTTGCGCAGGGCGTGGCGGACCGCGCGCGCCAGCCCGGGGCCGTCCTCGAGGGCGGCCCGCAGCTCGTCCAGGCGCGCGGCGAAGAAGTCGTCGAGAGTGTCGCCGGCCGTCGCCGGGGGCGGGCAGGCGCGCCAGGACGGGTCGACCGCGAGTCGGCTGCGCAGGGCCTCCGCCACGAGGGAAAAGACGTCGCCGCCCTGGCGGTAGGCGAACGCCAGGTTGATGGCCAGCGAGTGGCCGGTCGCGCACGCGGTGTGCCAGGTGCCCGGCGGCAGGCAGAGCACGTCGCCGGGCGCCAGCTCGACCTCCTCGAAGGCCTCCGGCGGCGGCAGGCGCAGGGCCGGCGGCGGCGCTGCGGTGTCGTCCTCGCGCTGCGGGCGCAGGGTGCCGTCGGTGAAGGTCGGCTCCTGGCCGGGGCCGCCGACCCCGCCCAGGGCGGCGTTGGCGGGCGGCGCGGCGACCGACGGCTCGGCGGCGAAGCGCCACACCTTCTTGCCGCGGATCTGCACCACGGTGGCGGAGCGGGCGTCGAAGTGGGGCAAGAAGCCCTCGCCGTGACGGGACCAGTAGGCGCGGACGTCAACCTCGCCGGTGAAGCCGATCTCGCGCCGGGCCGAGCGGCACAGCTCGGCCAGGGCCGGGACCACGGCGTCGAGCTTGTAGGCGCACACGGTGGCGCCCAGACCATAGTAGTGGGCCGCCTCGGCGCCAGTGATGCGGATCCGCTCGGTGGTGCGCTCGCGGCTGGAATCGGTGAGCGTGGCCTCGATGTCGGGCAGGGCCGGCGAGCGAATGGCCTGCAGGAAGCCGTCGAGGTCGAGCAGCCCGCGCACCTTGTCGGGCGTGCCGCGCACGAACAGCGCCCGCCGACCCCAGTGCTCGGCGAGGAAGCGGTCGATGCCGACCGGGGCCAGCAGCTGGGCGAGCGTGGTGACACTGGGCATCGGCGACTTCCTCCTCGCGATGCGGCTGCCGCGTGGAAGCCCGGTACATACCACGACTTGTGGGCGCGCGCGGGGCGCGGAAGCAATTGCGGGGGGCTGCCGTATAGTGAGAAGCTGCCGGAGCGCGGCGAGGAGGCGAGAGAAGAATCGTGAACGTATTGCTCGTGGCAGCGCCCTTCCGGGAACCTCACGTGAGCATGCTCGCGATCGCCACCTTGCGGCCGCTCTGCCCGGTCGGGGACCGCTACCCCGCCGTCCTGCCGCGCCGCGGTCCCGACCGCAGCGGGCGGCTCCGGCCGGCGCGGCGCGAGCCGGCTTTGCTGCAGATGGTGTGATACGAGTGTCCCGAGCGATGCGCATCCTCTTCGTCTCACCGCCCTACCGCCAGCCGAGCGAGCCTTCGCTGGCCATCGCCACCCTGCGCCCCATTCTCGAGGGCGCCGGCCACCACGTGGCGGAGCTGCACGCGTCGCTGCAGTATCCCGCCGACCGTCGCGAAGACGTGCCGTCCGAGCTCTTTCACTGGAACGGGCGCTACGCCTTCGCCCAGATGCTGTCGGGGCAACCGGTTGACCGCTACGTCGAGCTGGCCATGGAGGCCATGCTGCGTGACCTCGACCCGCACGGCGTCATCAGCGCCGACCGCCAGGTGGCCTGGCCGATGTACGGCGTGACCGGTGAGCAGGTGCGGCGCGACCTGCTCGACAGGATCGCCCGGGTCGAGATCTGCCTCGACCGCGTGGTCGCCAGGGCGCGCGCCGCCGGCCCCTTCGACATGGTCGGCTTCTCGGCCATGTTCACCGACTCAGGTGCCCGCCGCGGTGGTGCTGGCCCGCCGCCTCAAGGCGCTGTGGCCGGCCGCCCGGCTCGCCTTCGGCGGCGCCGCCGTGCTCGAGGAGCAGAGCGACGGCCTCCTGACGACCTTCCCCGACATCGACGTGTCGTGTTACAGCGAGGCCGAGTCGGTGTCCTGCCGCTGTGCGACGCGCTGGGCGGCAAGGGCTCGCTGGCCGAGGTGCCCGGCATCTGCTGGCGCGACGGCGCCGAGGTCCGCCGCAACCCGCCGCCCGCGTTGCTGCGCGACCTCGACACCCTGCCCATTCCGGACTACCGCGGCTTCGCCGAGGAGCTGGCCGCCAGCGAGTGGGCGGACATCGGCATCGACCTGTTCTTCGAGACCTCGCGCGGCTGCTGGTGGGGCGAGAAGCTCGCTGTGCACCTTCTGCGGCCTCAACGGCGAGGGCCTGGTCTACCGCGCCAAGTCGCCCGAGCGCGCGCACGACGAGATCCGCACCCTGTACCACCGCTACCCGCAGGCCAACGTGCTGCGCGCGATCGACAACATCCTCGACATGAAGTACATCCCCACCGTGCTGCCGCGCCTGCGCGACCTGGCCAGCGATCCGGTGCGGCCACTGAACCTCTTCTTCGAGATCAAGTCCAACGTCAAGCCGGAGATGGTCGAGGCCATGGTGGCGGCCGGCGTGCAGGAGGTGCAGCCCGGCATCGAGTCCTTCTCCGACGACATGCTCAAGCTGATGCGCAAGGGCTGCACGGCCCTCGGCCAGGTCCAGTTCCTCAAGTGGGCGCAGCAGTTTGGCCTCTCCATCTCCTACAACGTGCTGGTGCTGAACCCGGGCGAGCAGACGTCGTCGTACCGCGACATGCTCGAGCTCCTGCCCTTCATCACCCATCTGCCGCCGCCCCTGGGCACGCCGTCGATCGACCTCGACCGCTTCAGCCCCTACTTCGCCACGCCGCAGGAGTTCGGCATCGAGAACATCCGCCCCAACGCCTACTTCCGCCTCGTCTTCGGCGACGCGGCGGACAGCCGGCTGGCCTACAAGCTCGACTTCGACCACGCCATGTACGGCGACCCCGAGCACCTGGCCGCGGTGCGCACCCTGGTCGGCGCGGTGCGCCGCTGGCAGGCCGGCTGGCGGCCCGGCATGGCCTTCTTCGTCGACGAGGGCGACCGCCTGGTGGTGGTCGATTCGCGCGACGGCCTCGAGGTCCGCAGCGCCCTGATCGGGGCTGGCGCGCGCATCTATCTCGCCCTCGATCAGCACCGCTCCCGCGACCACCTGGGCGCCGCCTTCCCCGACATCGCCCCGGAGATGCTCGACACCCTTCTGCTCACCTGGCTGCACCGGCGCTGGATCTGCCGGGTCGGCGACCGCTACGTCGCCGTGCTGCCGCGACGCGGCCCCGCCCGCACGACGGTCAAGCCGATGCTGTCAGTCCGCCGCGAACCGGTGCGGCTGCAGGTGGTCTGACCCGGAGTCCGGAACGTGTCGCCCCGGCGCAAAAGCCTGGAACGCGTCTCCTCGCTGTCGCGCGCGGAGTTCGAGCGCGACTACCTCGAGCCGGGCCGCCCGGTGCTCATCGCCAACGCCCTCGACGACTGGCCGGCCGTGCGGCAGTGGACGCCCGACTTCCTGGCCCGCCGCGTCGGCTCCCGCACCATCGAGGTGGCCGCCTGCCCGAGCGGCGTGTTCCGCTACCAGCCCGACAACTTCCTCTTCGAGCGGCGGCTGCTGCCCTTCACCGACGCGGTCAGGCAGATCTGCGAGCGCGGGTCGGAGGAGGCCCGGCTCTACATGTTCCAGAAGCCGCTGATGCAGGAGTACCCCGAGCTGGCCGTTGACCTCGCGCCGCCGCTCCACTTGCCGGCCCACCGCTCGATGCCGCTGTTCTGGTTCGGCGCGGAGGGCTGCGTGACACCGCTCCACTTCGACGCCGCCAACAACTGGTTCGGCCAGATTGACGGCCGCAAGCACTTCTTGCTGTGCGACCCGAGCCAGACCGAGCACCTCTACGGGTTCCCGGCCGAGTCGCGCCACCCCAACATGAGCGCGGTTGACCCCGACCAGCCCGACCTCGAGCGCTACCCTGCTTTCGCCGAGGTCGAGTTTCTCGAGTGCTACGTGGAGCCGGGCGATCTGCTGTTCCTGCCCGCCTTCTGGTGGCACCACGTGCGCTCCCTGAGCGTGGCCATCTCGGTGAGCTTCTTTTCGTCGCTCAAGCTGATGCAGTGGCTGACGCCGCCCGCCCTGGGCATGCTGCCGATCCTCTACCACCGTGACCGCCTCGCCCTCTTGCCCGGCTTCATGTCGGATGCCGCCCGCTACGGGAGCGTGCTCGGCATGGCGCGCGGTCTGCTCGGTCGCAGCCCGGCCTGGCCGGCGGCGCTGTTCGCAGGGGCGGCCCTGGCCCAGATCGAGCCCACCCTGCCCGCCAGCGAGCGCGCCCAGCTGCCCGGGTTGTCGCTGCTCGTCGAGCGCGCCGCCGGACCCAGCGCGCGGGCGTCGAGCCGGCCGAGGTGGCCGCCCTGGTGGACGCCGTGGCAGCCCTCGCCGCGCGCTGCCGGGCCGCTACTTGAGGGCGGCCAGGAAGGCCTTGGGATCGCCGGGGCTGGCCAGGATTTGGTAGCCCTCGGTGGTCGGCACGTAGACGGCGTGCTTGGGGTCGCTGAGCAGGACCAGCGCCTTCTCGCCGTTGTGCAGCTTGAACCAGCCGTACTTGAGCTGCGACATGCCGAGGCCGTTCGATCGCCGCACCGGCTTGAGGTCCTTGTCGGCGCCGTTGACGTTGACGAGGCGGGCCTCGTCGGCCTTGAGCTTCGACAGGTCGAGGGTGCGACCGTAGAAGATGCCGCTTGATCTCGAGCTTGCCGCCGGCCACGCGCATGGTGATGTGGTTGAAACCCCAACCGAGGTAGAGCATCAGTGCCAGCAGGGCCCCCATGAACAGGCCGATCACGGCGGCGATGATGTAAAACATCGAGATCGAATAGGCCGCCAAGGGGAACTCTTGACTCGCCATGCTCGTCTCCTTTCGGCTCCTACTGCCACTTCAGAAGGAGCTTGTTGCCGGAGGGCTGGCCTCCGTGGCTCGACTTCCTGACTACACCGTCCTCCACCTGCACCACGCGCTGCATCTTGACCAGCTCGTTGACATAGGCGCGGTGGATGAATCCCATGTTGAGCTTGCTGCTCTCGCCGGCGGCCAGCAGTGACGCGCCCATGGCGATGAGCTTGATCTGGCCTCCCGACAGCTCGTCGTACTCCTCGGCGAGGTAGTCGTAGTCGATCTCTTCCCTGGGCACCTGGGTCGGGAAGGCGCGCTTCCAGATCTCCACGGCGGCCGTTGACCTCGGGCATGGGGAACTGCACACCGAACTGGAGGCGGCGCAGGAAGGCCTCGTCCATGTTGGAGCGCAGGTTGGTCGACAGGATGACGATGCCGCTGTACTGCTCGATGCGCTGCAGGAGGTAGCTGATCTCGACGTTGGCGTAGCGGTCCTTCGATTCGTTGACCTCAGTGCGCTTGCCGAACAGCGCGTCGGCCTCGTCGAAGAACAGGATGGAGTCGGAGTTCTCGGTGGCGTCGAAGATCTGCGCCAGGTGGCGCTCGGTCTCACCCAGCCACTTGGACACCACGGTCGAGATGTTGACCTGGTACATGTTGACGCCGAGCTCGTTGGCGATGACCTCCGCCGACATGGTCTTGCCGGTGCCCGACTCGCCGGAGAAGACGCTGCACAGGCCGAGGCCGCGCGCGTGCTTGTCGGCGTAGCCCCACTCCTCGTAGACCAGCGCGCGCCGCTTGGCCGAGTTGCAGATGTCGAGCAGCATCGGCTTGATGTCGTCCGGCAGGACCAGGTCGTCCCAGGTGTACTTGGACTCGACCAGGGTGGCGAACTTGCCGACGTCGCGGTGGGTCTTCTCGCGAGCGGCGTGCCGCAGGTCGCCGATGGTGATGGCGGGTGTCTGCTTCTCGGTGAGGGCGCGCAGGCGCGCGTCCTGGGAGGCCGCGCTCACGATGGCCCGCACCTCGGCCTCGTTGACGCGGTAGACGCTGGCCAGGTACTCGTTCGACACGTCGGACGCGATGCTGAGCTGGGGCACGCCGCCCGGCTGATCCTCGCACACGCCGGCGAGCGCCACTTCGAACAGCTCGCGCCGTTCGTGCAGCGTGGTGGACGACAGCTTGTGGACCGCGAGGTCGAGGCCGACGCTGGCCAGGGTGCCGACGTCGCGGGTCTCCGGTTCCTCGGAGCCGAGCAGCACCAGGTGCGGCTCGTGGGCCAGCATGCGGCGCCATTGCTGGCCGAACTGGCGGACCAGCTGCGGCGAGTACTCGTCGTCCTTCTTGTTGAGCGACATCGGGTTGAGGAAGAAGGGCAACCCGTTGCGCAGGCGGGCTTCGCGCAGGGTGATGGCGACCTTGTCCTCGTGGTCGTCGTCGACGGCGCGCAGGTCGAGCAAGACGACCGGGCGGTCGAGGTAGGCGGCGACGCGGCGCGCCACCGACGGTCCGCTGCGGGAGCTTCCGAGGTGGAGATGAAGGGCGCGCGTGGTGCCCTGCGCGGCCAGCAGCAGGTCGAGCCGGTGACCGAGGTCGGCCGGCAGGCTGCCGTCGAGGGCGTCGAGGTCGGCCGGCCCGTAGAGGTTGCCGACGCCGGCCAGCTGCTGCAACGGCGGCAGCTCGCCCTTGAGCACGTGCGGCAAGAGGCCCGGCTCGGCGCACAGCTCGCGCTGCGACAGCGGCGCGTTCTTGGTGGGCGACAGGATGCGCAGCAGGCGGAAGGCGAGCAGCGGCGACTCGTCGCGCAGGGCCTGCTGGGCCACGCTGCGCTCGGCGAGGTCGCTGTACAGCAGCGACAGCGCGCCGCCGACGCGAGGCCCCGGGGCACCGATGCCGCTGGCGGTCAGGTTGACCGCCGCCAGGTAGACGCGCTCGTCGAGGTCCATTGCCAGCGTCAACAGGAGCAGCTCGATGGCCGCCGGGCTGAGCCCGAACAGGCGACCGAGGATGTTGTAGGTCGCGAAGTATTCGGCCTGCTGCTCCGCGCTCAGGTGCAGCCCGAGCTCGGCCAGCGGGGCGAGGTCGCCCAGCGACGGTACCTGTTCCTGGCTGCGCCCTTGTGCGAGCGCCGCGGCGTAGATACGCTTGGCGACGCCGCCGAGCAGCGACTCGGGCGACAGACCTGGAATGACGCGGCGGTTCTTACGGCCGTTGCCGTTCCCATTCCCAGCCACGGACGCTAGGATGTCACAGGTGATCGACTTCCACAAGGCGCTGAGCGGCTTACGCGAGTATCTCGTTGACTCCGGTTTCGCCAATCTGTACCGGTACATAGCCTCGGTGGCCGGTTTCATCCGACACCCCTGGCCATCAACGCGCGCTCGCGCGACGCGGTGGCCGCCACCGACACCTATCTCGAGGGCGCGCTCGAGGGCCGCCGTCTCCTGTGGACGCTGATGCTCGACGAATCGGTGGCGGCCTCGGCCCTCGACCCGCGCGAGCGCGAGGTGGCCGACGCGCTGGTGGAGGCGGGCCTCATGCGCGCCGGGGAAGACCGCTACACCGGCGCCGGGCTGCAGCTCATCGCCGTGCACGACGCGCTGCTGTTCATCGACGCCGCCATCGACTTCGCGCGCGGCCGCCCGCACGAGGTCTACATCGGTCCCGACACCGCGCTGCTGCTGCACTACCTCGACCGCGGCCGCCTGCCGCGCGGCGCCCGCGTCCTCGATCTGTGCACCGGCACCGGCGTGATCGGGCTGGTGGCGGCGCGCGCCGCGGGCCGCGTGCTGTTGACGGACATCGCCGACAAGCCGCTCCACCTGGCCGCCATCAACCGCGCCCTCAACGACCTCGAGGACGTCATCGAGGTGCGGCGCGAGGACATCGCCGACAGCCTGCGCGGCGAGGGCGGCTGGGACCTCGTCACCTGCAACCCGCCCTTCGTCGCCTCGCCGCCGGAGCTGTCGCTGCCGCTGTTCGCGCGCGGCCCCGGCCGCGACGGGCTCGACATGATGCGCGACCTGATGCGCGGGCTCGACCACCTGCTGGCCGAGCGGGGCACCGGGCTGCTGGTCGCCGACCTCATCGGCGACGAGCGGCTGCCCTTCCTGGTCGCCGAGCTGGGCCCCCTGGCCGAGCGCTTCGCCGTCGAGGTCTACATCGATCAGCGGGCCTCCGCCGAGGGGCACGCCGCCACCATGGGGCAGATCCTGGCCCATCACAACCGCGGCGCCGACCCGGCGGCGGTGGCGGCGCGGGCCCGCGAGTTCATCCTCGGCGAGCTGGGCGCCCGCTACCTGTACCTCACCGTGCTGCGGGTGCGGCGCTCGGCGCGGCCCGGCCTGCTGGTCTGCAACCGCTTCCGCAGCCTGCCCTGAGTGGAGCGCTCAGGACTGCCGGAACCAGGAGCCGCCCGGCTGCCGGTAGTGGCGGGTCAGGCTGAGCCCGGGCCGGCTCGAGCGGCTGATGGTCATCAGCGACAGGTAGAGGTAATCGGCGCCGAGCCCGCCGAGATGCTCGCTGTAGGAGCGGCGCAGGCTGCGCTCGTTGACGCGGCCCAGGCGGGCGCCGCGCGTCACCAGGCTCTCGAACAGCCGGCTGCCCGGCGCCAGGGGTTGGCGCGACGGCAGCGTGACCACGACGCGCAGGCCCTTCGCTGCGGCCAGACCCTCGAGGTCGAAGGCGAAGCGCGGGCCGTCGTCGCCGCCGTGCCAGGCGGCGGCGATCTGCGCGAGGCCGCCGTCGTCCAGCACGTCCGGCAAGCCCTCGACCAGGCGGCGCGCCACCGTGGGGCCGTCGATGCCGGTAAAGGCCGAGGCACCCCGCACCGGCACCGGCGAGGCCGGTGCGCTGGCGACCACGCGGTCGAAGCGCTCGCCGCGCACCGGTTCGTAGAGTACGCCGCTGCGCAGGTCGATGACGTCGCCGAGGTCGTTCATGGCGGCGTTGAGCTCGGCGCAGCCGACGGCGATGGGGTCGTGCTCGACGGCGACCACACGGCGAGCGCCGGCCGCCGCGTGGACCGCCAGGATGCCGGGGCCGGCGCCCACCAGCAGGGTGCGGGCGGCGCCCGGGATCATGCGCGCCAGGAGGGCGACCACGTCCTGGCCGAAGTAGGCGCTGGGGGCCGCGCGCGGCGACGGCACCAGGGCGAGCTGGCCGAACACCGGCAGGGCGATCAGCTCGCCGCTCGACAACCGGCCGGCGCGCTCGACCAGGACGCCCAGGCGGACCAGGGCGTTGACCAGCGCCGGCTCCTCCGGCGCCAGGGCGTTGACCAGCTCGGCGCGGCCGGCGTCGCCGCGCAGGTAGAACACGCGCACCAGGGTGGCCGTCGCCGGCGGCAGCGACTCGAGGTCGCCGGCGACCGCGGCGCCAACCGGCGGCGCGCCGCGCACCGCCAGGGCGTCGACGTAGCCGGCGCGAAGCAGCGCCCCGGGCAAGCTCCGGAGCGCCGCCAGGTCGGTCACGGCGCCTCGTCCCACGAGGGCAGGAAGCCGGGCCCCACCAGGTCGATGTTGGGGGCGACCTGGCGGATGACGGCGACCAGGTCGTGGAAGCCGCGGTACTCGGCCTCGCTCCACCCGGGGTGTGCGGCCAGGAAGCGCGTCTTCTGGTCCGCCGGGTCGGTGGGCGGCGGGCCGCCGTCGATGCGCAGGGCGCAGCGCACCGAGCCGATGCCGTGCTGGGCTGCCAGCTGCAGGGTCTGGTTGAGCGCGGCGACCGCCTCGTCGATTGACTCGCCGGGCAGGCCGGCGGCCAGGGACAGGGTGGTCACCGCGGCCAGGCCGGCCTGGGCGAGACCGCCAACCAGGGCGACCAGGTCGGCCGCAGCGAGCGGGCTGTCCATGCGCGCGAGCGACGGCTCGTGCAGCGTCCCCAGCAGGACGTCGAGGGACTTGATGGGCAGCAGCGACAGGTGGTCGAGCATGCGCTCGCGCGCCAGGTCGGCGGGCCAGGCGCGCAGGTACAGGTTGATGAGGCTCTTGCGCTCGCGCAGCCCGGACGACACCAGCTCGGCGAGCTGGCGCAGGCGCTGGTCGGTCAGCGGCACGCGCTCGTCGGCCACGACCAGGGCGGTGTTGCGCATGCCCGCCAGGCCGGCCGCCGCGGCGCGCAGCAGGGCCTCGCCGTGGCCGGCGGCCACCACCGCCGCCGAGGGCGCCGCCCACGGATGAACCGGCGAGCCGGGCCCGAGGTTGACGTCGCCGTGGCACTCGCCGACCGCGAGCTCGTAGCCCGGCAAGCGCTCGCCGGCCGCCGCTGCCCAGGGGTCGAGGAGCTGGACGTTGACGCCCTCGAGGGCGGCTGCGCGGTCGCCCGCCGACGCCCGTTGCCAGGGCCGCGCCAGCATGATCACGCGGTCGAAGCCGGGGCCCGGCGGCGCGTCGTCGAGGTAGGCGACCTCGTGGCCCTCGGCGGCCAGCCCGGCGCCGGCCTGCAGGAGGGCCGGCGAGGGGAACCCGGGCAGGCGGCCGGGCGGGCCCCGGCGGTCGCTGCGATTGAGAAGGGCGACGCGCATCAGGGCACCTGCTGGAACCAGCCGAGGAGACGGGCCAGGAAGGCCGGGTTGACCCGGCGCGTGCGGTCGTAGTACTGCTCGAGCTTCGACTCGCCGTTGACGTGCTTGAACAGGTGGTCGAGGTCCGGGAAGACCGCGAGCTCGGCGGTCACCCCGGCCGCGCGGGCGGACTCGTCCAGCAGCTCGGCGTCGCGCACCTTGACCTGGAAGTCCTTGCCGCCCTGGCCGATGAAGACCGGGCAGTGCACCTTGCCGACCACGTCCGCGGCCTCGGTCTCGAGGTGCTCGCGGATCCAGTCGATGCTGCGCGCCAGCGGCAGCAGGTGGTCGGGCACCTCGCCGGGCGAAAACGTCTTGCCGGCCCGCACCGCATCGATGAAGTCGCGGAACTCGGCGACCTGGAGGTCGCGCTGCTCGTCGGTCATGCCCAGCTTGACCGCCTGGCTGGCGACCTGCTCCTCGAGGATTCGGTCATGTGCCGGCCCAGCGAGGCGAGCAGGCCGATGCCGCGGATAGGCGGCTCGCCGGCCTCGGTGGCCAGCACGAGGGCGATCAGGCCGCCCTGGCTGTGGCCGAGCAGGAAGACCCGCCCGGCGTTGACCTCGCGGCGCCCGCGCAGGTAGGTCAGACAGGCGCGGGCGTCGTCGATGAGCGGCCGCAGCCCGGAGGCGAAGCTGCCGTCGCTCTTGGTCGAGCCGGTGCCCCGGCTGTCGTAGCGCAGGCCGAGCATGCCGTGCTCGCTGAGGTAGTTGACGATCTCGTGGGAGCCGACGTCGAGCTCTCCGGCGATGCCATGGCGGTCGTGGCTGCCGGTGCCGGCGATGAAGAGCACGGCGGGGAAGGGCCCCTCGCCGCGGGGCACGGTGACCGAGGCGCCCAGCGGGCCGCGCGGCGACGACAGGGTCACGTCCTCGAGGCGGAAGGTGGCGTCCGCCGCCGGCCGGTAGCGCAGGATCTCCTTGGGCACCGTGCCGCCGGCCTGTGCGTGCCAGTAGGGCAGCGGCGGGGCCTCGCGCCGCTCGCTGCGGGCGCCCTGATTGGGGATCGAGATTGACTGCAGCACGCCCTGCTCGTCGAACTGCAGCTCCTCGCCGTAGCTGCTGGTGAAGCGGTTGTCGCCGGCCGGAGTGAGGTTCTGCGGGATCGACAGCAGCTGGTTGAGCAGAAAGAGGGTGAAGCTGGCCTCCTTGCCGGACACCAGGCGCCCCTTCTCGTGGGCGTTGGCGTAGAGGACGGCGTCGAGACCGGTCATGTTGGCCTCGACCACGAACTCGGCGCCGTTGCGCGGGATGTCGGGGCGGCTGCCGTCGGGCAAGGTGGCGCGGATGGTGTCGGCGCCGAAGTCGAGGATGGCGCGCGCGCCCTGGGCCTCGGTCATGTAGCGGACCGGCTGGAGCTCGCCGTCGAGCTGCAGCCGGCAGCGCTGCTTGACCAGGGAGCCGCCCTTGCCGGCCACCGTGGGGTCGAGCTCGAGGAAGAGCTGGAAGAAGTAGCCCTCGGCGGACGCCTTCTCGAGGATCATCCAGTGCTTGGTGAGCTGCTTGCCGTTGAAGAAGGTCTCGTAGTACAGCGGCTTGCCGCCGGGGAACAGCAAGCTCAGGAAGGCCGGCGCCGTCATTTGATCACCGGGGTCTCGAAGGCGACGCCGACGATCTTGTTGGCGCTGTTGAGGACGATGCGGGCGTCGATGCGCTCCTTCTCGAGGTCCCACGACAGGTAGACGATGTCGGCGGTCCCGGTGATGGTCTTGGCGGTCCGGGTCCCGGAGTGGCGAAGCGGCTTGCCGAACAGCGCCGTGATCTGGTTCCACAGCGTGCTGAGCGACTGATCGCTCACCCCGGCGCGGACCGAGGGATTCGAAGCAGTTGACGGCCTTCGCGTATTCGCCGGCGAAGAGGGTCTCGAGGAAGACCTGAGCGGTGCGGACGGAATCGGGCATGTTCGCCCTCCTTGCAGGGCTATTCGGTGGGAACTTCGAGGGGCGAGGGTTGGTCGGCGGACACGATGCGGATGTTGGGGATGCGCACCGGGGTCGGCTCGACGCGCCCGCCGGGCTCGCGGAAGTTGCGGTCGAGGTCGTCGCGCGCCTTGAGGATGAGGTCGGCGAACATGCCCTGGTACTTGTAGAGGGCGCGCCGGTTCTTCTCGATGCCGACCAGGTCCTGGCAGGTTTCGCAGTAGCTGTGGTAGATGCCGCGCGGGAAGCTGATCTCGTCGGGGCAGATCTGCTTGAGGAGCTGCATGACCTTGGGCGGCCCGAGCAAGGCGATCATGTTGGTGATGAGGTCGTTGTCGGCGCGCTCGATGAGCTCGGTGACCGGGTGGGCGTCGAGGTTGCCGTAGTCGAGGATTGGGTTGCCGTGCAGCTCGAAGCCGCAGCACGACAGCAGGTGGTTGCGCGGCGACACCGCGCTCGAGCGCACCGCCCACGGGCAGCCGCCGAAGGCCTCCGCCTCGGGCGACACCGTGGCCATGTTGCAGTCGAAGGTGCACTCGTCGTCGTCGATCATGTCGAGCCCGCGGCCCAGGCGCTGCACCTGGCCGTTGGACAGCACGATGAGCTTGCCGCCCTCGGAGCGCTCGAAGTACTTGGAGAAGCCGTTGACGTCGAAGCGGCGCTGGCCCTGGACCGCGCTCATGCCGAACTGGCCCTCGAGGTAGTCCGGGGTCAGCGTGCTGGCGGTGCCCGAGCAGTTGGCGATCACCGACGCCGAGGAAGTCGAGCTGCAGGGCGGCCTCGTAGGCGTACTTGACCCGCTCGAAAGAGATGTACGGCTCGTGGTAGTCGTCCATGCTGACATTGAACTCGTCGAGGCCCGCCTCGCGCAGCTCGATGCACTTGGCGAGGGCGGCCTCCGGCGAGTGCGCCCAGTAGGCGTTGGTGACGATCCGGCGATGACGCCGTTGAGCTTGCAGAAGCTGATGGCCTTGAGCAGGTCCTTGCCGAGCAGGGTCGGCTCGCCGCCGGCGAAGACCACGACCTTGACGTTGTAATTGTCGAAGAACTGGCGCAGCACGGTCTCGATCTGCTCGTAGCTGAGCCGGTGCTCGCGCTCGGGGCTCGAGTTCATGCAGCAGTGCCGGCACTCGGCCGTGCACTTGTCCGTGGTCAAAATATCGTCACGGTATGTGGTTCGAGAATCCGCATCTAACCCACCCTTCCCGTCGCGAGTATGGCCGGCGCGTCGAGAAGCGGCAACCAGCCACCTTGATTTCGCGGCCCGGATTTGCTTGACTCCGCGCCATGGCCGACATCGTCAGCAAGGCGACTCAGCTCATCGAAGCGTGCGCGCGCCGTGACTTCGCGGCCGCGTATGCCGAGGCGGACTCCATGTTCGTTACCGGCTACCCCGAGTTCATGCTCGGCGAGTCGTGGAACCAGACCATCCGCCGGGCCGGCGACTACAAGTCGATTGTGCGCACCGAGGGCTACCGCTGGGTCCTGGCTCCGCTGCGCTCGGTGGTGGTGGTCTGCCAGTTCGAGCGCACCGAGGTCCACTTCCAGATCGGCTTCTCCGCCCAGGACAAGGTCCTCGGCATCACGATCCTGCGGCCCGGCATCGAGTAGCGGCGTCAGGGCGGCGGGGCGCACGTCAGATTCCCCCAGCAGCTCGCTCAGCTTCGCCAGGGTCTCGCCGATGTCCTGGGCGCTGGCCACCAGCGGCGGGGCCAGGAGCAGGGCGGCCTCGCCGGCCGGGCCGACCGCCAGACCGCGTTCACCGCAGGCCGCCAGCACGAGGGCCGGGTCGTCCCACAGGGTGAGGGTGCGGACCAGGCCGCGGCCGCGGGTGTCCATGGCCCAGCGGCGCCGGGTCTCGACGATGTTGACGGTGGCCTTCTGCAGCACCTTGCCCAGGGTGCGCGCGTGGCCGGCGATGTTCTCGCTGCGGATCAGCTCGAGGGCGGCGAGCGTCACCGCCGCGGCCTCGGCCGGCGGGGTCCCGGCGGCGGCGCCGGCCAGCTCGCGCCGGCCCAGCAGCACGCCGCCGTTGACGCCGGGCATGAGCGCCAGCGAGACCGCCATGAGGTCGGGCGCAACCTTCTCCTTGTTGACGGCGAACAGGGTGCCGGTGCGGGCGAAGCCGACCGCGGTCTCGTCGATGACGAGCATCGCGCCCAGGTCGTCGCAGCTCTGCCGCACGCGCTCGAAGTAGCCGAGCGGCGGCACCCGCACGCCGCCCACCACCTGGACGACCTCGACCACGAAGGCGGCCGCACGTTCGTTCTCCAGGGCGCGGCGCGTCTGCAGGGCGTCGCCGTGGGCGACCAGGCGGGCGCCCGCCTCGACCTCGGCGCCCCGGCAGGCCACCAGCACCGAGCGTCCGGTGCGGGCGCGGGCCGCCGCCAGGGCGGCGCTCTGGGCCGCTTGGGTGCTGTCGTGCCAGGACACCACCGACAGCCCGCTGGTCTCCTCGAGCAGCGCGCGCAGGCGGCCGGCGGCCCCGGGGTCGACCCGCCGCCGTGCCGCCGCCAGCACCGGGTGGGCGGGGCCGAGCACGTAGCTCGCCCGCCCCCCCGAGGTCAGATTGAGGATGGCCATCAGAAACCGAGCGGCGTGATGCCGGGCAGGCCCTCGATGACCGGCGGGCCGTCGTCGAGACGCACCACCTCGATGTCCTCGAGGCGGACCGTCATGTCGTAGGGGATGCGGCCGGTCTTGGGGTCGCGGCTCTTGTCGAGCACGTCGCGCGCCCCCAGCATCATGTTGGCGAACACGTTCTGGTGCTTGTACAGGGCCTGGCGGTTCTTTTCGCTCCACACCAGGTCGTGGCAGACCTCGCAGTAGCTCTGGTAGCGGCGGCGCGGGAAACTGACGTCGTCGGGGCAGAGCTTCTTGAGCGTCTTCATGATCTGGGCGGGCCGATGAGGGCGATCATGTTGACGATGAGGTCGTCGTCGGCCTTGCCGAGCAGGTCGGTGACGCTGTGCCTGGCGAGGTCGCCGAAGTCGAGGATTGGGTTGCCGTGCAGCTCGAAGCCGCAGCACGACAGCATGTGGTTGCGCGGGCTGATGGCGGCCGAGCGGACCGCGTGCGGGCAGCCGCCGGCCATCTGGCTCAGCGGGTCGTTGCAGTCGGTGGGCGTCTCCTCGTCGGCGATGAGCTCCATGCCGCGGCCCAGGCGCTGCACGTTGCCGTTGGACAGGACCAGGACCTGGCCGTTGACGTTCTTCTCGTAGTGGTTGGAGTGGCCGTTGACGTCGAAGCGGCGCTGCACCGGCACGTCGCCCATGCCGAACTCCTTCTCGAGCAGCATGGGGGACAGCGCGCTCTGCGGGCCGCAGGCGTTGGCGATGACCACGGCGTGGAAGCCGACCTCGGTGGCGGCCCGGTAGGCGATTCTTGACTCGCTCGAAGGGGATGAACGGCTCGTGGTAGTCGTCCATGCTGATGTTGAGCTCGTCGAGCCCGGCCTCGCGCAGCTCCTTGCACTTGGCGAGGGCCGCTTCGTGCGAGTGCGCCCAGTAGCCGTTGGTGACGATGCGGGTGACGACGCCGTTGTCCTTGCACAGGCGGATCGCCTTGTACAGATCCTTGCCGAGCAGCGTGGGCTCGCCGCCGGCGAAGACGACGACCTTCATGATGTAGTTCGCGAACAGCTGCGTGAGCGCGCTCTCCATCTGCTCGTAGCTGAGCCGGTTCTCCCGTTCGGGGCTCGAGTTCATGCAGCAGTGCCGGCACTCGGCCGTGCACTTGTCGGTCGTGAGGACCGTGACGCTGAAAGGTTCGAGAACGCTGAGCATCGGAGCTACCTCCCCAACGGAGACACACTACGCTGGCCTTCTGCGGCGCGCAATACGACCTTAGAATACGGAATGGTCGCCCGGAATCTTCCTGCCGCTACTTGAACCAGAAGCCGCCAGGCTCGCGAAAGTGCTCGATCACCGTGGAGCTGCCCGGCTCCTCCAGGCTCACCGTGCTGATCATCGCATACAGGTAGTCGAGGCCGGTCTCCTCGACGTGGGCCGACAGCCGCTCGCGCACCAGCTCGAGCGCCAGCCCGGTGAAGGCGGCGGTGCCGGCGGCAAGCTCCTCGAGGGGGCCGGCGCCGGGGCGCAGGTGCAGGCGCCCCGGCACGGTGCTGACCACGCGGGCGCCGTGGGCGGCGGCGAAGGCGGCCAGCTCGGCGGCCAGGACCGGCCCCGACTCGTCGCCGGCGCTGCAGGCCAGGATCTGAGCCCAGCCGCCGGGGCGCAGCACCGCGGGCAGACCGTCCAGGACCCGGCGGACCACCGCCAGGCCGTCGTCGGAGGGGTCGGCGGCGGGCGAAAAAAGGTGCGGCGGGAAGGCCAGCACCGGTGGGTTGGCTGCCACGTAGTCGAAGCGCTCGTCGTCCGCCAGGGCCTCGTAGAGGTCGCCGGTGCGGACCTCGGCGACGTCGCCGACGCCGTTGACCGCCAGGTTGAGCTCGATGCAGCCGACCAGGACCGGGTTGACCTCGACGGCGAGCACCGAGCCGCCGGCGGTCAGGCAGCGCAGGGCCTTGACCCCGGTGCCGGCGCACAGATCGAGGCAGCGCGCCCGCGGCGGCGGGGTGACCCGGGCGGCCAGCACCAGGGCATCGTCGATGACCGGCTGCTCGGACTCGGGCAGGGGCATGAAGACCATGTGGCCGAAGAGGGGCACCAGGATCATGCCCGCCGTGGTCAGCGAGCCGGACGCCGAGACCAGCACGCCGATGCGCTCGAGGGCGGCGAGCTCGCCCTCGGCGAGGGCGCCGCTCAGGGCCCGGGGATCGACGGCGTCACCGAGCAAGAAGAGGCTGACCAGGGCGCGCAGGGGCGGCGGCAGGGTCGGCAGCTGCTTGCGCATCAGGGCCAGGCGCAGGTGGAGCGGGCCGTGCAAGCAGTAGGCGTTGACGTAGCCGGCCCGCAGCAGCTGCTCCGGCAGCCGCCGCAGCGTCGCCACATCGACGTCTTCGCCGCGGGTCATGGCCGGCGGGCAGTTTACCAGCGGCCCCGCTTGCGCAATAGTGCGGTCGATGCAAGAGAGCCCTGGTGCCGGCGCCCGCGGAGATCGCGATCTCCTGCAGCGTCTGCCCGCCGCCCTGGTGCGAGCCGGCTTCGTTGACGCCTACCAGCTGCTGGGTCCACTGCACAACCGCACCATGGCGCTGCGCCGAAGCCTCGACGCCCTGCCGGGCCCGCTGCGCGGCGCGGTGCGCCTCTTGCTGCTGTCGGAGACGGTGGCGCCCGGCGAGCTGGCGCCGCTGCTCACGGGCGAAACCGTTGACGCCCTGGTCCGCCTCGAGCTGTGCCGGGCCGGCCCCGCCGGGGTCGCGACCCGCGGGCTGATCCTGGTTCCTCTGGCGGGTCGGCTCGCCTTCGCCCCCGCCCAGCCGCCGGCGGGCTGGCTGGGCGGCGAGCAGACGGCGCTTCTGGCGCGAGTGCTGCTGCCGCGCGGCGGTGCCTGCCTCCACCTGGGCACCGCTGGCGGCGCCCTCGCCCTCCACCTGGCCAGCGGCGGCGCCCGGGTGGTGACGGTTGACACAGACCCCGCGGCGGCTGCGGTCACGCGGCTCAACGCCGAAATGGCCGGCCTGGGCGAGCGCATCGACGTGCGGGTCGGCGACCTCTGGCTGGCTGCGCCGGGCGAGCAGTTCGATTGCATCACCGCGGCGCCGCCGACGGTGCCCATGCCGCCGGAGCTGGGCCCGCGCAGCGAGGCCGGCGAGGGCGCCAGCGCGGTGCGCCGCCTGCTGGGCGCCCTGCCGCGGGTGCTGGCCCACGACGGCATCGCCCAGATTGCGGGCGCCTGCCTGGGCGACGAGCGGGCTCCCCACCCGGCGGCCGACTTCGAGCGCCTGGCCCGCGATCAGGGCCTGCTGCTGGCCTGGACCCTGCCGGCCCGCCTGTCCCTGGTGGCGGGTGGGCGCGGCTTCGAGGTGGTGGCGGCGGCCTGCGCGCGCACCGCGGGGGTCGCCATCGAGATCGCGCGCGACCGCCTGGGTGAGCACCTGGCCCGCCAGCGCGCCGACCACCTCTATCTCTACTTCATGACCGCCAGCCGCGGCCGCGAGGGCCTGCGGCGGACCATCCACTACTCGGCGGCGGGCGGCTTCGGGTTCCGCTGAGCCAGCCGGGGCGCGTCGTACTGCAGGGCCAGGTAGCGCGAGAAGGAGGGCAGCCGTGGTCCGCCCGGGGCGATGCCGCGCCCGATAGGGGTCCCGGTCAGGCGGGCGAACCAGTCGTCAACCCGCTCGAGGAAGTCGCTGGTGCCCTCGACGAAGTGCAGGTGGCGGCGGGCGTTGCCCTGCAGCCAGCTCCAGAGCGCCCCGGCGTGGCGGGTGGCGCAGCGCGACACCACCAGGTGGACGTCGTGATCGGGTGGGTTGAAGGGGGCCAGCGAGAGCAGGAACTCGCCCATCTCCGTCGCCTCGCCGCCGCCCGGCACCGCGGTGGTCAGGCTGGCGGCCCGCCGCAGCCGGCGGGCGAGGGAGACCGCGCCCGGCCCCAGATTGCCGTCCGGGTGGCCCGCGACCACGGCGATGGCCAGGTCGCGGCCGCTGACGAAGACGCCGAGGATATCGCGCACGTCGTCGGCGAAGGGGAGCGCGGCGTCCTGCCCGGGGGTGAGGCCGAAGGCGCGCCAGATGCGGCTGATCGCGCTCTGCGAGAGGCCGAGGTGGCGGGCCAGGGAGCGGGTGGTCCAGCGCCCCTGCGGGGCCGGCTGGGTGAGCGTGGTCAGCAGGGCGCGCTCGACGTCGCCGACACCGATGCTGGGGGGCGCTCCCGCGCGGGGCTGGTCGCCGAGGCCGGCCAGGCGTCGGCTCACGAAGCGGCGCCGCCACTTGCTGACGGTCTGCTCGGCGACGCCGGTCGCGGCGGCCACCGCCTTGTTGTCGAGGCCGTCGGCGCACAGGAGCACGACGCGCGCGCGCCGGGCCAGCGGGCGGGCGGCGCCCGGGCGGCGCGCCCAGCGAGCGAGCACGCGGCGCTCCTCCACGTCGAGGACGAGCTCGGCCTTGGGGCGACCCCGCATCCCTCCTTCTACGCGGGCCGGGTAGGGTGGACTTCCCTCCGGCCCGATGTCGTCGTCGCCCGCCATTTACCCGCTCGATTTCTGACTCAATCGCCGGCGCTCCCACGCGCGCCCCCAGCCCGCGATCGAAGCGCTCGACATGTAAGCACTTTCTTGCTGCGTTGAAAAGCCGCGGCGGGCCCGCTTTTTGTTTGGGGAGACGCGCGTCCCTCTCGTATAAAGAGTTGCCGAGTCAGGGGCTGTCCCTGCTCGATGCCGGTTGGAGGAACAGCGAAATGAGCGAAAAGCAGGGCAAGGACAACAAGAAGAGCTTGCCGGTAGCGAACGAAGGCGCAGAGCCCGCCGTCGGTGAGGGGGCCCGTTCGCTTGGCAACTGGCAGAAGCTCGCGGAAGCGCGCCGCGACCTCGCGGGCAGTGACAAGGCGCGGGCGTCGCTGCAGAGCGATCCGCAGGCCTTCCTGGCCAGCTACGGCATCAACGCCGCGGCCTTCGCAAACACCGGCGGGCAGGCGGGTCTGACCTCGCTCGAGCGCCAGCTTGCCTTCTCGGGCGGCGTGCAGCGCGACGCCCTGGGCGTGCACCGCGGCTGTGAGCTCGTGGTCGGTCCGGTCGCCCTCGCGGTCGGTGGCGTGGTCGCCGCCGTGGCCGCCGCCGTGGCCGCCGCCGCCGCCGCCGTGACGGCCGCCGTCGCCGCCAACGTGGCCGAGGCCGCCAACGCCGTGTCGTCGGCCAACCTCGCCTGGGCGTCGAACGCCGTGCACGACAACCCGATCCCGTGGTGGGACGCCGACTAGTCGTCGGCCCGGCCAAGGCAGCCAACCGGACCCTCTCTCCGCACCGCGGGGAGAGGGTCTTCGTTTTCGGCCCGTAGCCGGTAGACCGTTCGGTGTAGAGCCACCCGAACGGTCTTGCCCGACCGAGTTAGAATCGCTCCGCTGCGAGCAGCGCGAGGGCGACGAGGGAGTTGGCTCTCCGCCAATCCGACGCGCAACGAAGCGATGCGACGCAGATCGGCGACTTGACGACCGAGGGTAAGGCGTTCGGTGCTCTCTAGGCCAGCCCGGAGATGTCCGAGCTCAGTGGCAGCTTGCGGCCGGGGCGCCGCGGCGCGACCTCGGGGCGCATCAGGGCCGGGCCCTTGCGCGGCACCACCGACAGGTAGCGGTCGCCATTTTTGCGGATCCAGCGCTTGTGCAGCCAGCTCAGGAGCAGGGTGTCGACGAAGCCCTCGCCCAGCTGCGGGAAGGCCTCGGCAAGCTGGCCGCGCGAGCGGTGGTGGTCGAGGTACAGGAAGATGCGCGCCGAGGGACCGGCCAGGAGGCCGACCTCGTGGCCGCCGTTCCGGCGGTCGACCAGGACCAGGCGGTGACCCTCGTCGGCATACACCAGGCTGGTCCTCCTTCCAGTCGTCGCGCCACTTCATCATCATCCGCGCGCACTCGCGGTAGGCGGTGATGAGGTCGTCCTGCTGGTGACGAGGGGTGGTCGAAGTCGAACTGGTAGGCGATGCGGGCCAGGTCGACTCCCTCGTCGGATAGAGCAGGCGGTAAAACGGGCGCGGTCGCAGGTTGGTGATGCCGAACGCCTCCGGGCTGGAAGTAAGGGGCTGAAGCGCTCGAGGTGCATGGTGACGATCGAGGCGGCGCGCGGCAGGTGGGTGAGCAAGGGCAGCAGCTCCAGCATCTCCCGGTACCACGTCACCTGTCGCCGGGGTTGAGGACGAGCAGCGATGTAGAGTGAGGTCGAAGCCGGACTGGTAGGCCCACTTGAGGAACTGGACCTGGCCCAGGGCGGTGCAGCCCTTGCGCATGAGCTCGAGGACGCCGTCGGAGAACGACTCGATGCCGGGCTGCACGCCGCGGACGCCGGCCCTCGCCATGGCCTCGATCTGCTCCGGGCTGCATGTTCGACTTGACCTCGTAGAACAGGCGCAGCGGCCGCTCCGGGTCGTCGGCGAGGTCGCGGCAGGCGCGGGAACAGGGTCTTGAAGGTAGCGCATGTCGACGATGTTGTCGGCCGCCTGCAGGAAGGCGGCCTCCGGATAGCGCTCGTGCAGGTCGCGGATCTCGTCCGTAGGCGCGGTCCGGCGACTTGGCGCGGAAGGGAGGCCCCTCGCCGTTGAGGCCGCAGAAGCTGCACAGCGACTTCTCGCCCCACCAGCAGCCGCGCGAGGTCTCGAAGATCAGACGGCAGGGCCGCGCGCTCGCCCAGTCGCTGGCCGCAAGCTGCTCGACGTAGCCGGCGTAGTCGGGGAGCGGCAGCTCGTCGAGGTCGACGCAGCGAGCGGCGGCGACGGGGTGTGCCGGGTTTGCCCGCCGGCGTCGCGCCAGGCGATGCCGGGCACCCCTCGGGGAGCGCGCCCTGGTCGCGCGAGCGCCCGAACAAGGGGACGACCACGGCCTCGCCCTCGGCGTGGCAGGCGCGCGTCGATGCTCGGGGAACGATGGACAGCAGGCCGTCGGCCTGGTCCTCGAAGCAGGCGGGCCGCCGAAGGCGATCTTGACCCCCGGCCAGGCCTGCTTGAGGCGGCGGGCCAGCACCACCGCGGCCGGCACCTGGTCGTCGAACGTGGTCGAGAAGCCGATGATGTCGTAGGGCCGGGCCATGGCGCGCTCGAAGGTGAGGTCGAGGCAGCGGCGCGCGTTGTCGATGTCCTGGCGGAAGGCGTCGCGCAGGGAGCGCTCGTCGATGCCGAGGCTGAGGGCGTTGACCCGGTCGCTGGGGACCAGGATGCCCTTCATGCTGGCCTCGTCGAAAGAGTCGCGCACCACGTGGTCGAGCAGGGCCTCCACGTCGCAGCCGGTCAGGCTGGGCACGAACAGGTAGCGGGAGTAGTTCTCGAGGATGTGGAAGGGGCTGGCGGTCTTGGGGAAGAGGACCGCACCGTGCAGCTCGTCGACCTCCACGCCGGCGGCGCGCAGGATGGGACAGAGGGTGCCCAGCGCCAGGCTGGACAGGTGGGGCAGACGCCAGGCGGGCGCTACGAGCAGCATCGATTGGGACATGACGCCGCCGGACTATACACCTTACGCCGCCGGCGGCGCGCACATGCCCGAGGAAGCACCAGGCTCCGAAGAGCGTATAGTAACTGCCAAATGCCGGAGCCTCGCGTCCCTGCTGATCGCCCCCCTCTGGCGGGTGCCGCACCTCGGCAGCCTGGCGCTGGCGACCCTTCGGCCCATCCTCGAGGGCAAGGGGATCGCGGTCGACGAGCTGCACGGCGCCACTCTCTTCCCGGTCGCGGGCGACGACTTCGACGTCAACGAGGCGTACTCGCGCTACCTGTTCGCCGCCGCCCTGCGCGGCCGCGAGGTCGACGCGTTCGTCGACGAGGCGCTCGAGGCCATCCTGCGCGACGCCAACATGAACGGCGTGCTGTTCCCCGCCAACCAGGTCACCTGGGCGAACATCGGCGCCGACGTGGCGCCGGTGCGGGCCCGCTTCCGGCGCGACGTCATGCGCGCCAACGAGTGCCTCGAGCGCATCGTCGAGCGCACCCTGGCCGGCGACTACGACGTGGTCGGCCTTTCGCTCCCTGTTCGACGACCAGGTGCCGGCCGCCTTTGCCCTGGCCCGCCGCATTCGAGGCGGCCCGGCCCGCCGTAGAGATCATCCTGGGCGGCGCCGCCTGCTTGGAGGAGCAGGCCGAAGCGGCCTCATCGCCTCGTTCCCCGAGGTGGACGCGGTCTGCCACACCGAAGGCGAAGAGGTCGTTCAGCG
>CAVRHC010000012.1:0-230056 GCA_963720835.1 uncultured Pseudomonadota bacterium
TAATCAGCGTATTGTCGAGCCTGCCAAGGTCCTTAAAGGACTGGATGACGCGACCGATCTCGTGATCGTTATATGCCGCGTAGGCCGCGAAGATTTCGACCTGGCGGATGAAGAGTTTCTTCGCCGTGGAATCAGCTCATCCCATGGCGTCAGGACGTCCTTCGGCCAGGGCGTCAGCTTGGAATCTTTGGGGACGATGCCAAGTCGCTTCTGGTTCTCGAAGATGCGCTCGCGCAGCTTCTCGTAGCCGTCGTCGAAGAGATGCATCGCATGGATTTTGTCCACCCATTCCTTGGTGGGGTGGTGGGGCGCGTGCGTGGCGCCCGGCGCGTACTTGATGAAGATCGGTTTTTTGGGATCGGTCTGGTGCATCCGCGTCATCCAGTCGATGGCGTCGTCCGCCATCCCGGTGATCAGGTTCCAGCCCGGCTTGCCGGTGAATGGATAAATCTGCGTCGTGTTGCGGAACAGGTTCGGTTGCCACTGGTTGGCGTCACCGCCGACGAAGCCATAAAAATACTCAAAGCCCATGCCGGTCGGCCATTGGTCGAACGGTCCGGCCTGGCTGGCGGCAAAAGCCGGCGTATTGTGGTCCTTGCCGAACCACGACGTATGGTAGCCGTTGTCGAGCAGAATGCGCCCGATCGTCGCCTTGTCCTTGGCGATGATGCTGTTGTAGCCGGGATAGCCGGTCGACTGCTCGGAAATCACGCCGAATCCTGCCGAGTGATGATTGCGACCGGTGATGAGCGCCGCCCGCGTCGGCGAGCACAGCGCGGTGGAGAACATGCGCGTGTAGCGCAAGCCCTCTTTGGCAATAAGGTCCATCGTCGGCGTCGGAATCACCCCGCCAAACGTGCTCGGCACGCCAAAGCCGGCGTCGTCTGTAATGATCAGCAAGACGTTGGGGGCATTTTTCGGCGGCACGATGGTCGGGGCCCACCACGGCTTCGATTGCAGGGCATCGTTCTTGATCTCGCCGCCGAATTTCGGATCGGGCGCAGGAAGCTGCTTGCCGTCAATGGTCGTGGTGGCGTTGGGCGCTCCCGGCGTGCCGGTGACTTGCTGGGAAATTGCCGCCGTCGTTCCAATCGCGAGGAAACACGACGCGATCGTAAAGCTTCTCAAAGTCAGCCGACTCTTCTCAACGACCCGCGTATTCATGATTTGCACTCCCTCGCTTCCAATTTTCAGCTGCCGCAAAAGGGTCCTATCTCGCGCTCACATTGATCGCCTTGGACAGCGGTTCGGCCTTATGCCGCCGGCAATAGTCCAAAACACGTTTTGTGTTTGTTTCCAGACGCTGGAGATCCAGGACGTCGTTGCCTCTGGACGCACTGTAGTAACCGCTCATCCAGTACTTCACGAAGTTCTGGTTTGTTGGGTCGTAACCCAGCAAGGCGCCGCACGTTATCTGATTCATGCTCAGTTTCACTTGCGCGACCGCGGCAAGTGATGTCGTGCCGAGTAAAATGCCGGCCGAGAAGAGTGCTATACAAAATCTGCGAAACATGTCCGTGCTCCCATCGCGTGATTGCGTCATTGCCCAGCCGCGGCCTTGTCCAGTCCGGACATGACCGTTTCCTGCGGATGGTATTTGCACCAGGCTCGCACATTCGCGATGTTTTTTTGGTAGGCAACCAAATCGACCCACGTCTTGCTGACTTGGTAGCTGTACCAGCCGCTCATCCATGCCGAGAAAGAGGCAGCCTGAGCCGGCGTCAGCGCCAGAAATTCCTGGCACTTGAAACTCCGCATTTGGATCGTGACCTGTGCATTTGCCGCCGTGGCGAAGACAAATGCGGAGACCACCACCGCGGCCAGCTTCATCGGAACGGAACAGTTTTTCATTGCTTCGCTCTCTGTGTTTAATCTGCCAACGTCATCGGCGGCGACACTTGCGCTAAATCAAATGTGCGCCCTTTAGCCATCGAGCTGCTTTAAGCTCCGTGTCTGCCAACATCCGACGAGCCCTCATCGGATGCATCGCTCGACGAAACGCAGCCGTTCAGCCGGACCGAGCCCTTTTGCTTCAGCCTGCCGGCGGCATTCCACGCGTTTGTCGACTCGTTGCTCCACCCGCTGCAATATCGTTTCGTTTTCGTTCATCCCGCTCGTGCCCGTTTTCACAAGCTCGACCTCGCTCGGCCGCCAGCTCTTGTAAAGAACGGCTCCAGCGGGCTGTAGAGCCGAAGGATCAAGAACCAGCCTTTGCCGGGCATCGTCTGGATCCAGTTGCCCCGCTTCACGCCAGCCGGCTGCGTTGGACCGAAATAGACGGTCGTGGAACCATCAGCATTCGGTTCGGCGGCGGGCGAGGGAAAGCTCTGGCTGCCGGCACGCGGATAGCGTTGCGGCGTGTCGAGCATCGAACGCGTCATGTTGTCGTAGACCGTGAACGACCAGAAGTTTTTCTCCGGAATGCCCTTGGGCAAAGTCACCTTGTAGGTCTTGGCCCCGTCGAAGTGGTTCTTGCTCGCATCGGCCATGGTCAGAAGATACTGCGAACCGATGCCGGGTACGCGCATGGCCATCGCGGGCGTAATGCCGGTGTACGCCGTAGAAGAAGTTCGTCCGCGCATAAATCGTGTCGATAGCCGGTGGGCGGGAACGGCTTGACGCCTTCGCGGGTCACCAGCGGAATCGGCGTTTCGAACTGATACCCGGTCACGAACAGATAATTGAACCAAGACGAGTCCTTATAATAGTACCAAGTTGTTGCGCGCGGGGACATAAAGAGGCTGCGCGCCGGTCGCGTTGGCGACTTTGAGCGCCTCGTTCATGATCTTTTTCATCCGCGCATCCGGAGCGAAGGGCTTGCCCTTGACGATGCCGATGGCGGCGACAGGGCCCATTAGTTCGGCGTCGAGAGAAGTGGCCGGCTCTTTCTGCACGATCTCATTGATCATTTCGTAAAAGGTCCAGTCGTTCGGTGGAATGGTGTTCATCACCTTGCCACTGCCTTCGTGAAACACGGTCAGCGGCGGGGCTTCGACCCGGCCGAGTTTGGCCTTGCCTGCCAGGAATTCGGCGATCGGCGTGCCGAAGCTGCCGGGATTGTATTTGTAGATTTTCGTGAATTTTTTGATTTCGTCCACGACCGGCTGCGGATCCTTATGATCTATCAAGAACGAACGGCCGAACCAGACGATGTGGTTCGTCTTCGAATGCGCGATGTAATAACTCGCCTTCGGGCAGCGGGCCCTCATAGCCCGGAGGTACGATAAGGTACTTGCCGCCCAGGCCGCGGTCTGGTCCGGGGCGACCGATGTCGATCACCCAGCGAAAACCACATGTCATTGCATGGTGCCGAGGACCCTGCGATGGCTGCTCGATGACCATGGGCCCTTTGGTCAGGTCCAGCGCGGAAAGGTAGTAGATCGGTGTCGGCGTTGGCTGTCAGGAACAGCGAGTTGGAGTCCATCAGCTGTCGGGAAGATGAGCAACATCGTTATATTCAGCGCCGATGCTCTTAAAGCCTTTGAGAATTGCGTGAATGCGGACGCGCCGCGGAAGCTGTTGTCTGTAGACGTTCATAGGCGCGGGTGAAGTCGAGAGTGTCATAAACCTTCTCGGCGGTCGCCATGGTTGGCGCGCCGTCCTTGAATTCGAGTGTGCCGATACGCGACTGGACTTTGTTCGGCGTCATAAGGGACGGAGGGATTGCGGATGTCGACTGAGCTACCGCCAAGCCAGCTCCGGCGACAACGCTTATCGCGAGAACGCTTGCAAATGCCGCATTGTTCTTGCGATTGCGCGTTAAGGCCCGTATCACCGGTCCCATCGAGTCGCCTCCTTATTTTCGTACTCAGGCGCGCTAATACGACGCCTTGGGGTGCTACTTTCTTACCGAAATTCCGAAAAGTTTCGCTATCGCCGGCATCCATAGTTGCTCAGCAGGGCGCTCGACGATGGACGATCTCCGCAAAAACGAAACGCGGAGATCGAAGGCCTTCGTCGACTATTTTTTCACCTTCATCATCGCGTCGAGTGCTTTTTCAGTCGGGTTGTCCAGGCAGCTATCGACAAAGGCGTCGGTCTGCTTCAGCAGATCATCGATATTGAATTTGGTGGAGCCGGCCTTGCCAAGTAAATAGCCGTGCACGAACGCGATCGACACCTCTCGAGATGCGCCACTCTCACGCATGATATCTTTGCACGTATATTGATCGATCGAGCGGTCGGCTTTGTTCTGAGCCGAAGCCACATTGGCGCTAGCCGCCGCCGCAAGTGCGACCGTGGCGATGAAGAGTGTCTTGGACGAAATTCGCATGGCTGATCTCTCACGTTGTTCGGATGTTTCGATTTCTACGGCTTATGGCCGACGGCCGGCCAAGCAATCTTGATATGCCGCCTGATAGATTTCCTGTTCGCGTTGATGCCGAATGGCCCCGCCCCCAAGAAGCCCGGCGGTAAGACCAACGACCGCCCCGACGCCTGAAGCCGCAAACAACGAACCGACGGCAAGACCGGCAAGCGAGCCGGCAGCGGCGCCGCCTAACAACTGACCTTGGCGGCTTGTCCGCTGGGCATAAGAGTTTGCATAGCTGTCGCACGCGACAGCCGAATAATGTGGAGCAGGTAATTGCGCGCTGGCTGTGCTCGTGACGACAAGAGCGAGAGTCACGCCGCACGAAATCGCTGTAATTTTTTTACGGGACAAGGTGCCCTCCTGATTGACCTGGCTAGTTCATCATCGAGTACGAATATGGCTTCGATCCGCTATTTCACGCGGATGCCAAGTCGTTCGCGCATATTCTTGAAGACGACCTCGATGGCCTGGATGATTCGCTTTTCCGGATTGGCCTTGCAGTACACGATGACTTCGTGCTCGGCCTCGCGTCCTTTCCGAACGTCAAGGTAATGTTTCTTTGCAAGGCCGTTGTACCAACCGCTGTACCAAGTGGCGAGCATGTCCGCATCCTGCTGCCACGTGTTGGCGAGCTGGGCACAAGTCAAAGTCTGCACGTCGATAAACCCGTTCGCGTCAGCGTAAGCACTCAAATCCACTTGAGCTCGAGCGCTCGTTCCCGCGATCGTCATGCCGATCGCCGCCAGCATTAGGATTTTACGCATCCGTCGCCCTCCACTTCTGCGTACTGTATCGGCAGAATCTCAATAGCAAGGCGGATACGGATAGTAGCCGCAACGTGGAGGTGGATAGCCATACGCATAAGGATGATAGTATGCGGCTGCAGCAGCGCCCGCCGCAACGGCACCGGCATATGCAGCGCCACGATAATAGGCGCCGCGACGCGCCATCCGGCGACCAACTCCGGCGTATGACAGCGGCGTCAGTGGCCTGCCGATGATGTCGATAAATACGGCGGCAGATCCATCCGCGCCCTTGAGATCGCCTTCAAGCACTTCAACGTCGAAAGTCAGACGCTCGCCTTCGAGTTTGGGCGCTTTCAGCACGACCACGGCATCCTTGACGCCCGTCCCATCTTTCGTAAATGCCGAAACAGTCGCGTTCGGCGGGTCCTTGGCAAAGCTATCACTGCCTTGCCCCCAATCCTCGATAACGTGCTTTGTCAGGTCGTGTCCTGCCGCACGGACGGGACGGTCCGCGAAAATGATCGAATTTGCCGCGATCCCGTTAAGGACCAACTTTCCGCCCTGTAATGTCGCTTCCTTGGCGTTGAAAACGATGAGCGACGGAACGACCTTTGTCTTGCCTTCGCCGATCGTCTTTTGCAGCGGAACGTGATCAGGCATGTTTGCGGACTGAGCCAGGCTCGATTGCGGCGCGTAAAGCAAGCCCACAAGAGCAATGGCTATACCGGCGAAGCGATAGTTCGACATGTTAAACCTCATTATTCATCCGGGTCGTTTGAGTAGACGACGGTCCGATGCGAATTTTATGACACACGTCGCCATTTCCCTTTTAGCTCTTTTTTATGCGATCGTTTCAGACATCAGGCTCGATCGATGCCCTGTTCTGAATTCGTCGCTGCGAAAAACTGCGAGAACGATGCAGTCCAACACATAAGTCCGAAGCCAGATAGCGACCTCACCGTTCATTGTTGCGGCCATTAGACGATGCCGCGACGAGGAAATACTTTCCCCGCTGTCGCCATTTATCGCTATCCAATTTCTGCAATCGGGCATTGCCTCAATTGCTGCAATGCAGCATTCTGGTCACTCAATTCATTTATCGCGCGATCCTTGTGCCACGCTCGCGACATCGTTGAGACGTTCGATGTCATTCAAAACAGTGTTAGATATCATCGCATTGCGGCTGCGGGGCCAGAACGAAGCAGCTCGCATGAAAAGGGGAGCGCGGTGCCAGAATTTCAAGTTGTCGATGGCATTTTCACCGACATCGATGCGCTGGCCGCGCACGCGCTGGAATGGGACCAGCACTACGAGCAACTTGGCCGTGGTCGATTTTACGGACAGATCACGCAGCTCGTTATAGACCGGCTTCAACTCGGACGACTGCGGTGGTCACCGGGCGTGCTGCAATGCGGTGCCGCGCCAAAAAACTCCTGGGTTTTTGGTCTCCCCATCAAAGCTCAGGGGACATTGCATGTCCGTCGTCGACCGGTTCAGGACGGCGAGTTGCTCGCCGCAACATCGCGGGATGATGTCGGTTTCGCGGCGACCGGGCCAACCGAAATGATGGTCGTCGTCCTGCCTAACGACATCATTCGCAAGTGGATGCAAATCCGACGTGGCAGTGGTGGAATGGATCCGGATCTCCCTCCGCGCCACTGGGCCATCTCGCCCCAGGAAATGCTTCGCCGTTCGAGCGCATTATCGATGCTGCTCGGCGATCTAGTGGACGGATCCAATACCGACGTACCGGCGGGCTTAACGACGCGGCTGGAAGCGAGAATTTCGGACGTCATTCTCGACTTGATTCCGTCCGCCGAGATCATCGAATCATTCCATAGCCGCGCCCGGATCGCGCGGGCCGTCCTCAACGTGATTCGTGAGCGTCTCGACGAGCCGCCGAGCGTCACAGACCTCTGCGAATTGGTTGGCGCCAGAGAGAGAACGCTCTTTTTGAGCTGCGTCGAGGCATTCGGCCGGCCGCCTGCGCACCTGTTGCTGGAACTGCGGCTCAATGCGGCGCACCGGGCACTTAATGCCCCTGTAACGGGGACCAGCGTCACCAGCACAGCGTCCCATTTTGGGTTCACGCATTTTGGCCGATTTTCTTCGATGTATTCACATCGGTTTGGCGAGTTACCCTCCGTCACCCTTGCAAAGTCGTTGGGACGCGACAAAACAGGCGGGATCCCGCTTTTTTCGCCGCCAAAGCAAGAGACTTGACGCTGGCCTGTTCGAAACTGGCAGCTTTCGCCACGATCGCGCACAAAGCGAAATTTCCGCTTCAAGAAACATAAAGAATGGAAGTTTTGGCGGCGGCGCCGTTGGCGCTTTCTGCGTTCTTCAAGCTTTCATACAATATCGCATCGCGCGATTAGCCGAATCCCGCAAACGTTCGCTGCGCCGGAAATCAAAAAGAAGTGTTCAGCCTTGGCGACTATCCGAATTCTGCAATAACGCATCACCTACTATCGATTTTTATTTACATTTAAAGACACGGCCGCTTTGTTGCATTTGCGCAATGCATCAACACTTTCCATTCGCACCGCGAAAATGATGTTGATTGACGATTCGGTTTGTACCAAAAGTACAAACAGAAGAAGTAAAAATATGCCGGAAAAGGAAAAATATCCCATGCTTCGCAAAGCATCGATTCTGATCGCCGCGGTAGGCTTCAGCGTCGCGGTTGGGCAATCCGCTTTCGCGTCCGACCTGCCGATGAGACAGCCAACTTATAAGCCGGCGCCAATGCTGGCCCCGACGCCGGTCTATAGTTGGACCGGCTTTTACGTCGGCGGCAACATTGGCGGCTCGTGGGCAACCCTCGACGTCACCAATGTCGGGAACGGGATTAATTCGGCGCCGAATGCCAGCGGCTTCACCGGCGGCGGCCAAATCGGTTACGACTACCAGATGGGTCAATGGGTCATCGGTGTTCGCAACCAGTTCAACGGCTCAAACATGAGCAAAAACTTGACGGTTACGGCACCGAACTTTGGTGGCACCGTCAACAGTCACGTCAACTGGACCGACACACTGACCGCACGCGCCGGCTTTCTCGTGCAGCCGAATTTGTTGCTTTACGTACAGGGCGGCGCGGCATGGACGGGCTGGGATGTCACCTTCAATAACGGCGGTGCACAGGTTGGCGAGATTTCGAATTCCAAGACCGGTTGGACGGCTGGCGCTGGCGCCGAGTGGATGTTCCTGCCGCACTGGACCGCGTTCCTCGAATACAATTACATGGGCTTTGGCACCTTCAGCAACGCGGTGACCACGTGTATCGGCGCAACGTGCGGCACCTTCAGCGGAAAAGGCGATATCCAGAACGTGCTGGCGGGCGTGAACTACCGGTTCTAAGATCGGCACGGCACGAGCGGCGCCTGGAAATGAGAGACCATGACGTGCTAAATACGTTGTGGTTCCGAATGAGGTGAACCGCGTTTGCGGTGCAGTGGGGCTTGGAATGAGTGGGGCGCGCTCGAGACGGAACTGCAAGTTCATCGGTGCATTGGCAATTGGCCTGCTCGCAGCCGCGACAAGTTCGCAGGCTGCGGATATGTCTATGCCCGTAAAAGCACCGCTCACCCCAGCGCCTATCATAGACGCGTGGACGTACCGCGTGACGCCGTATGGTTGGGCCTTGGCGCTCAGCGGATCGACGACCGTCAAGGGCATCACGACGGATATCGACGCAAGCTTCTCCGACATCCTCAACCATACGCAGTTTCCGAAAGGCTTGTTTGAAATTGCGGCTTTCGGAGAGGCGCGTTACGGCCGCTTTGCGATCCTCACCGACGTGATGTACACAAAGCTTGGTATCGGTGCGAGTGCCCAGCGATCGCGCGATGTCGGCCGCCTGGCGACATTAGGCATCGGCGTGTCGGCCGGGCTCACGATCCAAATGGTCATTGCCGAAGTTGCCGCTGCCTACGAGGTGGCGCGCTGGGGTGCAACAATGGCGCCCGGCTCTGGCACTGCCCTCGACCTCTATGCTGGCGCGCGCATCTGGTGGCAGGAAGGCGACGCGCAATTCGCGGTTTCGGGCGCGTTGGCGGGTCTAGGCCCTCTGGGTCTTACGTTGACGAAAGAAGGAAACGTCTCCGCCAAAGGGGACGTGAGTTGGGTCGACCCGGTTATCGGTGCACGCCTGCGGCATCAATTCTACCCGGGCCTGAACCTGATCGTGAGCGGCGATGTCGGCGGATTTGACGTCGGCAGCAAGTTCTCCTGGCAGGCGATCGCAGCACTCGACTACGACTTCATGAAATCAAAAGACGTGACGTGGAGCGGCATGGTTGGATTTAAGGCGCTGAACGTCGACTATTCGCAGGGCAGCGGCAACAACCACTACGAATTCGACATGACGATGTATGGTCCGATTTTTGGACTCACCGCGCGTTGGTAATATATTGAGAGGTCACGCAATCGTCCGTCTGTGATCTTTGCTTTAGATTGCCTCAAGGTCGGCCAGGTCTTTCAACCATCGCCGTCACGGCCCACGACGAGATGGTCGCGCCGATGACTAAATCAAAAAATACAATAGTCGGGAAAAGACGATGCGGCGGTTTTGCCCGGCCTCGCATCTGCCTTTCGATTTAATGCAAGCGGCGCTGCGGAAACATTATCGGTCGAGCGGCCATTGCCACGACGGCCCAACGGTTTTCTTTGGCTCCATTTCAACTCATCGAACCCCGATACACCAAATTCCGTCGAGTCCATTCCCGACATTTCCGCGCTCGCAAAAGCGGTGCTGGTCGGTAAGGATGAGCGACAACAATTGTTCGCCGATGAGACTTGTATTTTTGGCGTATTCGCCGACTTGTTCGACGAATCCGACGATACCGACAATACCATACGTTTCGTCCAATTTGCCGTGACGGCAAACGAACTCGTCACAAGCGCGGACTTTGATTTCAGGGCAGGAGACCTGATCCAAGAACTTTCCCGCCGCCGCGAAAAGATCCGAGGAACCGCGTCTCTCGTCGAGGCCCTCTTCAACAGCATTCTTGACCGCGCCGACGACTACATAAAAACATTCGCGGAAAAACTCGACGATACCGAAGAAAACCTTCTAAGCGGCACGCTAGACGATCAACGACAAACACTCGCGCAGATACGGCGAGACACCGTTCGCCTAAGCCGCCAAACCGCGATATCGCTTTCTCTCGTTCGCCGGTTCGAAAATGAGAACGCGCGGCGCGCGGGCCCGCCCGTCCGCCTGGCGACGGATAAATTGACGCAACGCCTTGATTGGCTGAATTCGGAAATCGTTGCTATCCGCGAGAGGGCGCATCTTCTTCAAGACGAAGCCATGCTGAAAACGGCCGATCAAACGAACCAGCACCTGCAGGTTCTGGCAATTGTCGCGACCGTATTCCTGCCCGCAAGCTTGATCGCTGGCATTTTTGGCATGAACGTCAAGGGATTGCCGTTGACCGATACGAGCAGCGGGTTTTTTTGGTCGATGGTGTTGCTGGGCGGGGCTTCGATTTTTGTGTACTGGCTGCTGAAGCGATCGGGCATGCTGGGCTCACGATGATTCCTCATGCGCCACCTATCGCTGCTTCAAGCCGGTGAGATCGAGCAACATGTCCCCACAACCTCGATTTGAGCGGTGGCGAGACCCTTTGCTGACGGCGCTGACGTGTGGCCTGTCGATACTGTTGTTTGTGGTCGCGCCGCTGCAGGCCGATGGACATATTGCCGCTCACCATTTCGGGCTGCTGTTCAGTCTGGTGCTCGTGTCTGCCGTCTTCGTCGTCTCAGGGAGCCACATAGCGATCGCGGCGATTTTGATCGCAATCGCGCTCGTGGCGACGGCCACCGCATTTCGCTACAGCCATCCATCGAATATCGACATTTTTCTCGATGCAAGCGCCTGGTTGATCACCGCTATTACGCTAAGCACAGTCGTTGCGCGCGCCGTTTTTGCGCCAGGCCGTGTGAGCTATCACCGCGTCATCGGCGCGGTTCTTCTTTATCTCAATATCGGCCTGATCTTCGTGGCATTGTATTGTTTCGTGGCGCTCCGTGATCCTCATAGCTTTGTCGGAATTCCACCTTTGCAAGACAATCTGGGGATCGCAAGCAATCTTATCTATTTCAGTTTCGTCACGCTGACATCGGTCGGATACGGCGATATCTCGCCGCTGCACCCGTACGCGCGCAGCCTTGCCAATGTGGAAGCGATTATCGGCCAGCTTTACCCGGCAACTTTGCTTGCACGGCTCGTTTCACTCGAGCTCCAGGATCGAAACGTGCGCTGACTGCGCAAAACGGGGAGGAGTTCGCCAGGCATGGCAACAACAGTAATATTTTACGTTTGCCTCGCGGGCGCGGCTGGCGCGGCCCTTGGCATTCTCCTGCAACTGCTTGGAAGTGTGGTTTTCTCGCACTTCAAATTTCACGATACGAAGGAGCTGGCTGGCCTGGCAGGCCTTCGTATCTCGGCGGTTTTTGCTATTGCGGCAGGTTTGATTTTTAGCAGCAGCAACGCGCATTACGTCGAAGCGAAGGTAAATTTGTTAAATGAAGTAAGACTAATTGGCACGATGTACGTCTTGGTATCGGACACGCCCGACTTTCCCAATTCTCAAGCCATACGTGCGAACCTCTTAGAATACACGAAGGTATTGGCGACGAATTTAGACGAGCCGGAATCTGCCGATAAGTCTGCCGAAACGACTAACCGGCTTCTTCTGAAAGTTTGCAGATTGGCGGCACCGGACGATTCAAAAGCAACGGCTGTGCCGGTTTGGCTTCGAAATGAAATTCAAAGCTCCTGTAGCAAACTCATTGAGCTTCGAGGCAAAAAGCGTACTTGGATGTTGACCAGCAACGTCGAAACGCCATTCTGGATTTTCTTTTTCATGTCGTTTGGATTTCTGGCGTTCCTTCTCGGCGTCTTCGAGAAGAACCCCTTGAACCGAATTTTCGCGGCGCTCTTTTACTTTGCGGTCGGGGCCACCGCGATACTGATTTATTGGATGGCCGATCCGTACCATGGCCCGAGCAGAATTTCATCGGCGCCGTTGGAGAAGCTTGTCGCTAGAATGCACGAGATGGGCAAAGCCCAATAGTTTAAGCGGCGCCAGCTCTTTGGTCGCAAGCCTAGACCGGCTGAATTGCTGGCATCGCCACTCGCCACCGTCCTGGGTCGGCGCGAAGGCTTCGTCGGCATGTTGTCGATTGCGTTCGCCATCGCGGTGCCGGAACCGGTGGTGACCGTCAGCGCGCTCAAGCGCGGCGCCGCGCCCGGGCGGCTCATTGAACAAAGCGCGGCAGAAAATTGGAGCGGGCGAAGGGATTCGAACCCTCGACCCCGACCTTGGCAAGGTCGTGCTCTACCCCTGAGCTACACCCGCGTTTTCAAGCACTTAGCCGCTTTTTGCCGAAGGCTGCGCGGCCGCCTGAAAGCTCCTGAGGCGTCATCTAGCAGTCCGCCCCGGCTTTTCAAAGGGGGTTCTGCGGCCCGGCTCCCGTCAAAGATAATGCGGCGCGCCCGGTTCCGGACGCGCCGCACATTGATAGTTGTTCCGCCCGGCCCTATTCGGCCGGCACCGCGTCCGGCACCGCAACGAAACTCGGCTTGCGGCTGAGCGCGAACAGGAAGGCCGCCACCACCGCGTAGGCCAAGGCGACCGAGGGCGTCACGCCAAGGCCGTTGCCGATACCGACCGCGCCGCCATGCATGAAGCCGAAATAGGTCAGCACCGCGCCGGCGAGCGCGAAGGCCGAAGCGCGCATGAACTCGCGCTCGATCACGAACACGCCGATCGCCGCCAGCACGAGGCCGGTGAGGATCGAGCCTTCACCCATGACCGAGAGGCCCTGATAGAGCACGCCCTGCGTCGACAATTTGTCGAAGCCGACCGCTGCCGCGTTGGTGCCGGCGGCGCCGAGCGCGCCATCCATCAGCGTCTTCGCCCAGGCCGCGGCATGCGGGGTCAGCGCCAGCACAATGGCGGGGGCATGTTTGGTCGGCGTGGTCTGGAACGCCTGCGCGCCGATCAGCATGCCGATGTACAAGAGGATCGGCGAGATCGCGACCACCGGCACGATCGCCAGCAACAACGAGATCACGCCGAACCACGACAGCACGATCACCATCGCGCCGGTCGCGGCCGAATAGCCGATACGTCCGCCCATCGCCTTCCAGCCGGGATGGCCGATGTAGACCGCGTTGATGAAAGGGTTGCCCATCAGGCAGCCAATCAGGCTGACCACGCCGTCGGCGGTCAGCACGCGCGTCGTCGGGTAAGTGTCGCCGGCGGCTTCCGCGCTCTCGACGTTGTCCATCGCTTCGACCAGATCGTAGATGCCGAAGGGAATGGCGGTGACCAGAATGACGCCGAGATATTCAAACCCTGAAAAGACGTGATCGATCGCCGGGATCGGCACCGAAAACCCGAAGCTCGAGAAGGCGCTGGTCACGCCGGCGACGCTGACACCGCCGAGTCCGAGGCCGAACAGGTTCGATCCCCAGGCGATGATCATGCCGACCGCGATGGCGACGAGACCGGCCGGAATGCCCATCGGATATCTCACGCCGCCGAACCAGCTCACCAGAATGATGGCGAAGCAGACGAGACCGATCTGCGGTGTCATGAACATTTCAAGCGCCGGCCGCATCGAGATGAAGGTGATCGACACGCCGGCGAGCGTGCCGAGCAAAGCAGCGCGCGGCGTGATTTTTCGAATATACGGCGCGATGAAGCCGCCGATCATCAAAATGAAGCTCTGGAAGAACACCCACACGAGGCCGGCTTCCCAGCCCTTGATCGGATCTTTCGTCTGCAACGCGATCGGCAGCATGATCACGAAGGTGACGATGAACATGTGCGGTACCGACACGCCCGACGGCATGGCGCACACATCGCTGCGTCCGGTTTTCTGCGCGAGGCGATAGGCAAGCCACGCATAGTAGAACGTGGACAGGCACATCATCAGGCCGAGCGCCGGCAGGATGCGGCCGAACACCAGCGAATCCGGCATCTTCAACACGAAACGCAACAGGCCGGTAAGCACCAGCATGTTGACCAGAATGTTGGTGCCGAAGCCAAAGAAGGCATTCCAGTCGCCCGGCGTCCATATCTTCGGTTTGAAAGTCGTCGATGTGCTCATGCGCACCTCCCCGCTTACGCGTTGCGTCTGCTCAGCCCCCCGCCCGCGCGCGAAAGCGCGGCAAGCGTATTCTTGGAATCCGTAACCCAGCCGAAAATTCCGCCTTGCGCCTTGATCATCTTCAGGCCCATCTCGTGGAATTCCGGGAAATAGGATGCACAGCAGTCGGACAGCACGATGCAGCGATAGCCGCGGTCGTTGGCCTCGCGCACGGTGGTGTTGACGCAGACTTCGGTGGTGACGCCGGCGACCAGCAGGTTCTCGATGGCGCAATTGCGCAGCATCGATTCAAGATCGGTCTGGTAGAAGGCGCCCTTGCCCGGCTTGTCGATCACCGGTTCGCCCTCGATCGGATAAAGCTCGGGCACGATGTCGTGGCCGGCTTCGCCGCGGATCAAGATGCGGCCCATCGGGCCTTCGTCGCCGATGCGTTTGGACGGCGCGCCGCGTTCGACTTTCGCCGGCGGCGCATCGGACAGATCGGGGCGGTGGCCCTCGCGGGTGTGGATGACCAGCATGCCGGCGTCGCGCGCGGCGGCGAGCACCGCCTGCAACGGCTTCACCGCCGCCTGCAGGCGCGACACATCATTGCCGAGCGTTTCGCCGAAGCCACCTGGCTCCAGAAAGTCGCGCTGCATGTCGATGATGAGCAACGCCGTGCGCGACGGCTCGACGCTGATCGGCTGCGGTTCGGCAACAATCGGAATCTGCAACGGTGCACCCCCGCCTGCGGTCCCGGGAAATTGTATGCAATGCAGTGACTCGCAAGCGTTGTGCCATTTGCGCTCGACACTGCGCGGATTGCATTTCGCAAACTAAAACAGGCAGTTGAATAAAAATGGGAAGGGCCTGAGCGCGTTGTCAGCGCGCGTTGCGCTGCCTAAAAAAACGACGATTTACCGAATTCCAGTCAACAATGGCGTCACAGCGCGCCGTCAGCCATGATCACCGGACACATGCCAACGACTCCCGACCAGTTGTTCGCCGCGCTCGATGCGCTCGGCATCAAGCACACGACCACCAAGCACGCGCCCCTGTTTACGGTCGAACAGTCACAGGCTTTGCGCGGTCAGATTGCCGGCGGCCACACCAAGAACCTGTTCCTGCGCGACAAGAAACACGCGCTCTTCCTGGTGGTGGCGGAGGAAGACGCCGAGATCGATCTCAAGGGCCTGCACCGGCAGCTCGGCGCGACGGGACGCTTTTCATTCGGCTCGGCCGATCTGCTGCGCGAGGTGCTGGGCGTGGAGCCCGGCGCGGTGACGGCGTTCGGGCCCATCAACGATACCGAGGGACGGGTCACCGTGGTGCTCGATGGCGCCTTGATGCAGCACGAGACCATCAACTGCCACCCGCTGGTCAACACCATGACCACTTCGATTTTGCGCGAGGATTTGCTGAAATTCCTGCGCGCGACGGGGCATGAGCCGCGAATCGAGCGGGTTTCGGGGGCCAAGCCGGACGGGAACTGACCCAATTGCATTCCCTGGCCGGATGACCCATCTAAACCGGCAAGGAACTTTAAGAATTTAAGCGAGGAAAAATGCTGCAAAACGGCGGGGGAATGACCGAGACGGCGCCTGACGTGGTCAAGGACACGACCACGCAAGCCTTCGTAAAGGACGTGATCGAGGAGTCCAAGCAGCAACCCGTGCTGGTGGATTTCTGGGCGCCCTGGTGCGGGCCTTGCAAGCAGTTGACCCCCATCCTCGAAAAGGCGGTGCGTGCGGCCAAGGGCAAGGTCAAGCTCGTCAAGATGAACATCGACGAGCACCCGGCCATCCCCGGCCAGATGGGCATCCAGTCGATCCCGGCCGTGATCGCTTTTTCCAATGGGCAGCCCATTGACGGCTTCATGGGCGCGCTGCCGGAAAGCCAAGTCGTCACATTCCTCGAGCGGCTGACCAAAGGCAAGGTTGCGGCCGCCGACAAAAATTTGCTCGAAGCTGCTGACGCCGCGTTGGTCGAGGGCAATCCGGCCGGGGCCGCCGAGATCTACGCGCAACTGCTGGCCGAAGACTCCGGCAACGTGCATGCGCTGGCCGGCCTTGCGCGCTGCTACGTCGAGACCGGCGCACTCGAACAAGCGAAGCAAACGCTCGCGCTGGTGCCTGAAGCGAAAGCAAATGAAGCGCCGGTGGCCGCCGCGCGCGCAGCGCTCGAAGTCGCCGAGCAGGCGAAATCGGTCGGTCCGCTCAACGAGCTCGAACAGAAGGTGGCCGCTAATCCGCTCGATCACCAGGCCCGCTTCGATCTCGCCACCGCGCTCAACGCCAATGGCCGGCGCGCGGACGCTGTCAATCATCTCCTCGACATCGTGCGCCGCGACCGCACCTGGAACGAGGACGGCGCGCGCAAGCAGCTCGTGCAGTTCTTCGAGGCTTGGGGACCGACCGACGAAGCGACCATCGAAGGCCGCAAGCGGCTGTCGTCGATACTGTTTTCGTGAGGCCGATTGTCGTTGCCCACAAACGCGCGGGCCATGACTCGTAAAGTGGTGTGGAGCGAATTGCCATGCCGATGAACGCCCAATATCGCGGGCCTGTCGATCTGCCCCAAGTCATCCCGGTGTTTCCGCTGCCGGGCGCGTTGCTGTTGCCGCGCGGACAGATGCCGCTCAATATTTTCGAACCGCGCTATCTCGCCATGATCGACGACTCGCTGCGCGACGGCCACCGGCTGGTCGGCATGATCCAGCCCGATTCGGCGCACGGCGGCGACGATAAAAAGCCGCCACTGTTCAAGATCGGCTGCGTCGGCCGTATCACCCAGCTCGTCGAGAGCGGCGACGGCCGCTATCTGCTCGAGCTCACCGGCGTCGCCCGTTTCCGAATTGAGGAAGAGTTGAAGGTTGCGACGCTCTACCGTCAGTGCCGCGTCAATTATGCGCCCTTCGCCGACGATTTCGTCGCACGCAAAGGGGAGGACGAGGTCGACCGCGAGGCACTGCTCACAGCCTTGCGCGATTTCCTCAAAGCGAACGACCTGAAAGCTGACTGGAAGGGGATCGAAGATGCTCCAAACGAAGCCTTGGTGAACGCACTGTCGATGATGTCGCCCTATGGCACGGCCGAAAAACAGGCATTGTTGGAAGCGCCCGATCTGAAGACCCGCGCCGAGCTGCTGGTCGCCATCACCGAAATCGATCTCGCCAAGAAAAACACCGAAGGCGAGCCGCAGCTGCAGTAACAGCGCGGGCTGTCATGCCCGGCCCACGGGTTCGCGCGAAGTGCGGCCCAACGACAGGCGCCGGCGGCGACATCCAGCAACCCCCGTCTCGCGATCAATTGACACCGGCCGTACCGCATCATCTGCTTTCGCAGATGATGACCGCGGAAATTTGGGCTATACCCGCCGCACATTCTGCCGGGAGCCGCCCATGCCTACCGACCCGCCCGAACGGTCCGCTGACACCGTCGATCCCAAGCTGCTCGAAATCCTGGTGTGCCCCTTGACCAAGGGCCCGCTCGAATACGACGCCGCCAAGCAAGAGCTGATCTCGCGCAAAGCCAAACTTGCCTATCCGATCCGTGACGGCATCCCGATCATGCTGCCGGAGGAAGCGCGGAAACTCGATTAGAAATGCGTCATCCCGTCGGGAGAAAACCGTCATGATCAAAATCTGGGGCCGCAACACCTCGTCCAACGTGCAGAAGGCGATGTGGGCGGTGGGCGAATTAAAGCTCGAATGCCAGCGCATCGACGTCGGCGGCGCGTTCGGCAAGAACAAGGAGCCGGCCTATCTCGCCATGAATCCCAATGGCCTTGTTCCGACACTGGAAGAAGAAGACGGCTTCCTGCTGTGGGAGAGCAATTCCATCGTGCGTTATCTCGCCGGCAAGCATGACGCCGCGGGCGCGCTGGAACCGAAAGATCCCAAGCAGCGCGCGCTCGCCAGCCAATGGATGGATTGGCAATTGTCGGTGGTCGGCCCCGCGATCTTCCACGCCTTCTGGGGCCTCATTCGCACGCCGGAAGACAAGCGCGACATGGCCGCGATCAAAACCTCGCAGGAGAAAACGACCGCCTGTATGCAGATCGCGGATGCGCAATTGGCGAAGACGAAATTTCTGGCTGGCGATAGTTTCTCTTACGGCGACATTCCGGTCGCCGTCATGTGCTACCGCTATCGCGAACTGGTGCCGGGCCGGCCCGCTACACCGAACCTCGACCGCTGGTATGCTGCCCTCTCATCGCGTCCGGCCTTCCAGGAGCACGTCGGCAGCATTCCGCTGAGCTGACAACTCGCGCTCTTGCGCGCGGCAAATCACGCAAGCGCGATACAGTCGATCTCGATGTCGAACTCCCACGGCCAGGAGGCGACGGCGACAAACGTGCGCGCCGGCGGATCGTGCGGGAAATAGCGTGCATAGATTGCGTTGACGGTCGGGTAATAGGCGGCGTTGGCGATATAGATTGTCGCTTTCACCACTTTTTCGAGCGACGAGCCCGCCGCTTCCAGGACCGCCTTGACGTTCTCGAGCGACAATTCGGTCTGCACGCTGATGTCGCCTTTCACCACCTCGCCGGTCTTGCGATCGAGCGGCGGCAACCCTGAGACGAAGACGAAACCGTTCGCTATCACCGCCGGAGACAAAGGCACCTTGGCTTTGGCAAGCGTGTCGCTGATCGGGCTGATTTGGACGATTTCCTTGCTCACGGGCGCACTCCTGTTTCGCTTCGGCGGATTTGCGGACAGGCGCTATAACGCCTCGCCGCGCAGCAATTTCGGCACGTCGCCGGTGAAGCCCGCCGCCTCGCGGATGAATATGCGTTTGAGCTGTGGCAGACGCTCGACCATCCCCAGCCCGACATCGCGCACCAGCCGCAAGACATCGGAGCGGTTGGAAAACAACCGGTTGAGGCTGTCGGTGGCGACGCCCATCATGGCGGTGTCGAAACGGCGCCAGCGCTGATAGCGCTGCAACACGTCATCCGAACCGATATCGAGCCCGAGCCGGGCCGCGTCCGTAACCGCTTCGGCAAGGGCGGCGACATCGCGCAGGCCCATGTTCAAACCCTGGCCCGCGATCGGGTGAATGACGTGTGCGGCGTCGCCGACCAGCGCGAGCCGCTCGGCGATGAAGCTGCGCGCGGTGAACAAACCGAGCGGAAAGGCGCGCCGCGCGCCGATCACCTCGAGTTCGCCGAGATGCAGGCCGAAGCGCCGCTCCAGCTCGTCATGGAATTCGTCGTCGGGCAGCGCGACGATGCGCTCCGCCTCGCGCGTCCGTTCGGTCCACACGATCGACGAGCGCTTGCCGGTAAGCGGCAGGATCGCGAACGGACCGGCGGGCAGAAAATGCTCTTCGGCACGGCCATCATGATCGCGCTCATGCGCGACGGTGCAGACGATCGCCGACTGGCCGTAATTCCAACCGTGCGAGGCAATGCCGGCGGTGTCGCGGATCAAGGAGCGCGCACCGTCGGCGCCGACCAGCAGCCGCGCCGCGATTGTTGCGCCGTCGGCAAACGTCACGCCGATGGTGTTTGCATCGTTTTCGAATCCGCTCACCGCGGTCGCGCGCAAGTCGACACCGAGCTCTTTTGCCTTCGCAACCAGTGCGTCGACCAGCAAGCGGTTCTCGACCATGTGCGCGAACGGCTCGCCTTCTTCCACTTCACCCCCGAAGGTGAGAAAGGTCGGCCGCACTGCGTCTTCGAGCTTTGAGTCGGTGACGACCATGTCGAGGATCGGCTGCGCCTGTGTCTCGACCGCCTCCCACACGCCGATTGCATCGAACAATCGCCGCGCCGCCGCGGCGATGGCGGAGGCGCGCGGGTCGGGTGAGCGTTCGTGCCTTAGCGCCGGATCGGCGACCGCCACGGCGAAGGATTTGCCCAACGCCTGGCGCAGGGCGATCGCCAGCGCGAGCCCGGCAAAGCCGGCCCCGCCGATCACCACCGCCCGCCGCTCGTTTTCCACCGCGCTCATGGCCACTATCCTAGTTCATTCAGGTACTTGCTGCACTGCCCAAACGGTTCTTGCTGCAAACCAAAGTCGAATCATGTTATTATACTAAAGTATAATACATCAGGGCGTGGACAGGTGGGTCCGACCCACGCTCCACCCAAGGAGGGGCGATCAATGACAACGGAAACTCAATCCCAAGGTCGCGGCGGCAACCAGATCCTGATCTGGGTCGTTGTCGCCATCATTGTCCTCGGCGTGATCTACGTCACGCTCTAAGCACATGCGCCGAGACCGGCGCATCAGGTGCGGGCGGCAAGATCTCTTGCCGCCCGTCTTGTTTGGCGTTGCTTGAGTCCAGCGCAGCTTGACTTCGCAACGCCCGCGGGCGTCATTGGCGGCACTTCTGAAAGGTGCCTGCCTTCATGTCCACTGCCGTCCAGGAATTGCTCGACATCCTTGATCTGGAGACGCTCGACGTCAATTTGTTCCGTGGCCGCTCGCCGCAAGCCGGTTGGCAACGCGTGTTCGGCGGCCAGGTGATCGGTCAGGCGCTGGTCGCCGCCGTGCGCACCGTCGATGCCGGCCGGCCGCCGCATTCCATGCACGCATATTTTCTTCTGCCCGGCGATCCCAACGTGCCGATCATTTACGACGTCGACCGCATGCGCGACGGCAAGAGCTTTACCACCCGGCGCGTCACCGCGCGCCAACACGGTCATCCGATTTTCTCCATGCTGGTGTCGTTTCACGCCAACGAGCCCGGCCTCAACCATCAAGCCAAAATGCCCGAGGTGCCGCCGCCGGAAAGCCTGCCCAACGAGTCGGACTTGCGCAAAGCCATGCTGCCGACCATGCCTGATCCGGTGCGGCGCTATTACGAGCGCGAGCGCCCGATCGAGTTGCGCCCCGTCGAGTTCGACCGCTACGGCGGCAAGAAATATCCCGACGGCCGTTTTCATATCTGGATCCGAACCACCGGCCGGCTGCCGGACGACCTCGCCATCCACCAATGCGTACTCGCTTACGCCTCCGACATGACGCTGCTCGACGCCGCGCTCGCGCCACACGGGCGCACGCTGTTCGAAAGAGAATTCATGGCGGCCAGCCTCGATCACGCGCTGTGGCTGCACCGGCCGTTTCGCGCCGACGATTGGCTGCTTTACGCGCAAGATTCGCCGAACCTCCACGGCTCGCGCGGTTTCTCCCGCGGTCTTATTTTCAGCCGTGACGGGACGCTCGTTGCATCGGTCGCACAAGAAGGTTTGGTGCGGCAGCGGCGCGAGCCGTCGCGATAGCTTCATGCCGCGCACGATCTTCGTTTTCGCCGTACTGATCGCCATGACGGCGGCAGCGTTCGCTGCGTCCAGCCAACAGCCGGCGCCGCCCCATGCGTTTCGCGGCGCGCCGGACGAATACACCCAATTCACCGCGGCCGAGCTGAAGCGCGGCTTTCTTGCGCTGGCCTTCGGTTCCGATCTGCGCATCGGCGCGCGTCCGCGCGGCATCCGCCGCTTTGATCATCCGATCCGTGCGCGCATCATTCCGGGCGGCAGCGTCGACCGCACGGCAGAGATGGAACGCATCATCGATGAATACGCGCGCGCGGTTCCCACGTTGCATCTCCGCCGCGTCAAGGGACCGCCGGCCGAACTTGAAGTGCGGCTGATCGACGAGAAGGATTTCACGTCGGCCTTGCGCGCGGCCTTCGGCGCCGAGGTGGCGCGCACTTTCATCAAACGCACCGATCCGCAATGCATGACGAGCGTGAAGTCGAGCACCGATGGCGATATTCTGCGCTCGGTCGTCTTCGTCATCGTCGACAAGAGCAACGAGGTGTTTCTCGATTGCGCCTATCACGAGCTGCTGCACGCCTTCGGCCTGTCCAACCACGACCAGCGCAATCCGTGGACGACGCTCAACCAGCACCGCATGGTCGGCTATCTCACCGCTTACGACCGAACGTTGTTGATGCTGCTCTACGACCCGCGCATCGCGCCCGGCATGACCAAAAAGCAGGTGCGGGCGAAGCTGGGTGAGGTGATCGGCAGCCGCGGCTTGGCGCAACCGACCAAATAGGACAGTATTATTGCCCTAAATCGCATATAATCACAGCAATTGCTTGTGAGCATACCTTCTATTGCGCTTAATTTTTGTGCTTCTTGGCGATAGTTTATGCATATGACCCGTATCGGCCGCCGCCCGGACGGGTTTCGTCATGTTGCCGGGAAGCAATCCATGAAAATGATCGTTGCCGTCATCAAGCCCTTCAAGCTCGACGAGGTGCGCGACGCACTCACGCGCATCGGAATCCACGGCATGACTGTCGCTGAAGTCAAAGGCTACGGACGACAAAAGGGGCATATGGAGATCTATCGCGGCGCCGAATACGCGATCAATTTTTTGCCAAAAGTACGCATCGAAGTCGCGGTTGCCAGCGAACAGCTCGATCAAGTCATGGAAGCACTCGTGGCAGCGGCGAGAACTGGCCAAATCGGGGACGGAAAAATTTTCGTCACGCCGCTGGAACATGCGGTGCGTATCCGCACGGGCGAAACCGATACCGGCGCGCTCTGACATTTATTCACGGGGAAACGTCATGGCATGGGCGCTTACGCGCATCGTTGCAGCAGTTGCGTGGGCCACGCTTCTTGCGACATCACCGGCTTTCGCACAAGCCGGAAAGATCAACGGCGCAGATACGGCTTGGATGATCGGCGCGACAGGATTGGTATTGATGATGACCATTCCGGGTTTAGCGCTCTTTTATGCCGGCATGGTGCGGAAAAAGAATGTGCTCGCCACCATGGCGCAGTCCCTTGCGGCGACTTTTCTGGTTTCAATTCTATGGGCGTTCGTCGGCTATAGTCTTGCCTTCAACGGCGACGGAGCGGTGATTGGAACTTTCGACCGCGCATTCCTGCTCGGCGTCACGATTGATTCCATCTCGCCTTTGGCAAAGACAATTCCCGAAAGCCTGTTCATGATTTATCAGATGACCTTCGCCATCATTACGGTAGCGCTGGTCGCAGGCTCGGTGGCAGACCGGCTTCGCTTTTCCGCATACCTCCTTTTTTGCGCCTTATGGCTGCTGCTCGTCTACGTGCCGCTCGCACACTGGATATGGGGTGGCGGCTTTCTCGGCAGTTATGGAATGATCGATTTTGCCGGCGGTGCCGTCGTACATCTCAATGCGGGCGTCGCTGGCCTGGTGGCTGCATATGTCCTCGGCGCGCGGCGCGGCTATGGCACCGAGAACCTCGCGCCTTTCGATCTCTCACTGGCGGTCATTGGAACCGGCTTGTTATGGGTCGGCTGGTTCGGCTTCAACGGAGGTTCTGCGCTTGGCGCAAATTCGCGCGCGGTGATGGCAATCGTCGCCACGCATCTTGCCGCAAGCACGGGTGCGTTTACCTGGATGGTGTTGGAGTGGTGGACACGCGGGAAACCTTCGGTGCTCGGCATGATATCCGGGGCGGTCGCAGGTCTTGGCACCATCACGCCGGCATCCGGTTTCGTAATGCCGATGGAGGCCGTTCTCATCGGCCTAATCGCGGGCGCCGTCTGTTTCTGGGCGTGCACGTGGCTGAAAATGAAATGCGGTTACGATGATTCGCTCGACGTCTTCGGCGTACATGGCATTGGCGGTTTGACCGGCACATTGCTGGCCGGCGTGTTTGCGGTCGGTGCGCTGTCAGCCAGCACCGAAGTGCCCGAGGGCATACGCGGTCTGATCGAGGGCAATCCCCGCCAACTGTTGGCACAAATTTACGGAGTCGTTGTCACGGCGTTGTGGTCGGGAATGGTCACATTCGTCATCCTCAAAGCGATCTCTTTGTTGGTGCCACTGCGGGTAAGGCCCGAAGACGAGGTGACTGGCCTCGATGTCAGCCAGCACGGCAAGTCTTTGCACCTCTAGACGGAGAAACAACGCAGGTTCGATCCGAAAGATGCCTGTCTAATTTTTGTGCAGTCGTCCCCGTGCATGACTAGCGTTTAAGCGGCGGCCTTCAGCGGTATTCCGTTCTTGCCGCCTCAGATGTAATTTATATCATCAAATCAGATAATTAGCGGTGTGCCGGCGAACTGGCACGGGGTTTGATTCCCTCTTGACGGCCATGCCCGCGAAGCAAGCTCCGCGGGCATGAGGCTCAGTGAAACCCGCCCGCACTGCGTAATGATCAAAACGGGCTCAAGCGGGGATTGAATCCATGAAAATCGTCATGGCCATTATCAAGCCTTTCAAACTCGACGAGGTCCGTGACGCGCTGACCTCCATCGGGGTTCAAGGACTGACTGTTACCGAGGTCAAAGGATACGGGCGTCAAAAGGGGCACACGGAAATCTACCGTGGGGCTGAATATGCGGTGAGCTTCCTGCCGAAAATCAAGATCGAGGTGGCCGTCGCGGCCGACCAGGTCGACAAAGTGGTCAGCGCCATTTCCGGCGCGGCCAAAACCGGACAGATCGGCGACGGGAAGATTTTCGTCTTCGGCCTGGACCATGCCGTGCGCATCCGCACCGGCGAAACCGACGCCGCGGCACTCTAGTGACCCCCACCGCAAACATTTCGGACAGGAGTTGAGACCATGACGTTTAGAAAAATCTCCGGTGCGGGGCTGATCGCGCTTGCCGCACTCGCACTTGGCCTGATCTTCGCCGACGGAGCGTTGGCGCAAACTCCGGCCCCGGCGGCCGCGCCTCCGCCGCCCAAGCTCGATAGCGGCGACACCGCGTGGATGCTCACCTCCACCGCGCTGGTGCTGCTGATGACCATCCCGGGCCTGGCGCTCTTCTACGGCGGTATGGTTCGAAAGAAGAACGTGCTGGCGACGGTGATGCAGAGCTTTGCCATCACCTGCCTGGTGACCGTGCTGTGGATGGTGATCGGCTATAGCTGGGCGTTCACCGACGGCAACGCCTATCTCGGCGGAAACTCGCGCATCCTGCTGATGGGCATGGGCGTAGGCGCGCTACACGGCACAATTCCTGAGTCGGTATTCATGTGCTTCCAGCTCACCTTCGCCATCATCACCCCGGCGCTGATCACCGGTGCGTTTGCCGACCGCATGAAATTTTCGGCGATGTGCTGGTTCATGGTGCTGTGGTCACTGTTGGTCTATTCACCAATCGCTCACTGGGTCTGGGGTGGCGGCTGGCTCGGCGGCCTCGGCGTACTCGACTTCGCCGGCGGCACCGTCGTTCACATCAATGCTGGCGTCGCCGGCCTGATGTGCGCCCTCGTGCTCGGCCCGCGCAAGGGCTACGGCCACGAGAACATGGCGCCCCACAACCTGGTACTCACCATGATCGGCGCTTCGATGCTGTGGGTCGGCTGGTTCGGCTTCAACGCCGGCTCGGAATTGGCCGCCGACGGCTTGGCTGGTATGGCGATGACCGTCACCCAGGTTGCGACGGCGACTGCGGCGCTCGCCTGGATGTTCGTGGAATGGGCGCTCAAGGGTAAGCCCTCCATTCTCGGCATCTGCTCGGGCGCGGTCGCGGGTCTCGTCGCCATCACGCCGGCATCCGGCTATGTCGACCCGATCGGCGCGCTGGTCATCGGTGCCGCAGCCGGCGTCGGCTGCTACTGGGGCGCCACCAGCCTCAAGCACATGTTCGGCTACGACGACAGCCTGGACGCCTTCGGCGTGCACGGCGTCGGCGGCATCATCGGTGCCTTGCTCACCGGCGTGTTCGCCAGCAAGGCGATCAACTCGGCCGGCAGTGGCCTGATCGACGGCAACGCCTATCAGGTCGTGGTCCAGATCTACGGCATCCTCGGCACGTTGATCTACGATGCCATCGCCACGCTGATCATCCTGTTCGTCATCAAGATGATCATCGGCCTGCGCGTCACCGAAGAACAGGAGCGCGACGGTCTCGACCTCTCGCTGCATGGCGAGGTCGTTCCGTAAGGAGCGTGTAACGAGCTAGCGGTAGGGGCGGAAACCCGGCACTGTCCCTTCCGTCGAGGCCCCGGTCCAGCAATGGGCCGGGGCCTCTCTTTATTATGCGGGATGCCACAGTCGTCATTGGTTAACGGGGTCTTAACCTCACCATCCCTAATGTGGCGAAACCGTTATGCCGCGGGCTGCTTCCCGCTTGTCTCGAACGCATGTCCACTATGACCGCCCAGCGCGAGCCTGCGTCATCCCCTGCTCCGGCGGCCGAGTCCCGCTCGCCTTTCGTACGGCTGACCGAGTTGATTGCCGGCATCGCACCCGGCAAGCCACCGATCAATCTGTCCGTCGGCGAACCGCAGCATGCCGTCCCTGCTTTCGTCGGCCCGGTGCTGGCCGCACACATCGAACGACTTCGGGCGCTATCCGGCCAACAAGGGTAACGAACAATTCCGTCAAGCCGTCGCGCAATGGCTCGGCCGCCGCTACACGCTCCCGCGCGCGATCGATCCGGACACGGAAGTATTGGTGCTCAACGGCACGCGTGAGGGACTGTTTCTGGCCGCGATTGCCGCCAGCCGCTTCGTTGCGCCGCGCGCCGGCAAACCGGCCATGCTGATCCCCAATCCGTTCTACGCCGCTTACGCCGCCGGGAGTTTCGCCGCCGGTTGCGAACCCGTATATTTGCCGGCGACGCGCTCGAGCGGCTTCCTGCCTGATCTCGACGCTCTCGACGACGCACTTCTCGCACGCACCGTCGCCTTCTACCTCGCCTCGCCGTCCAATCCGCAAGGCGCGGTCGCAAGCCGTGCCTATCTCGACAAACTTCATGCGCTGGCGCGACGCTTCGGCTTTCTGGTGTTCGCCGACGAATGTTATTGCGAGATCTATACCCAGCACGCACCGCCGGGCATGTTGGAAGCCTCCGCACCCGACTTCGCCCATGTTGTGGCGTTTCATTCGCTGTCGAAACGCTCCAACTTGCCGGGCCTGCGCGTCGGGTTTGCGGCCGGCGACAAGCGTTTCACGTCGGCCTTTCTCGAATTGCGCAACGTCGCCGCCCCGCAGGTGCCGGTACCGGCGCAATACGTCGCCGTCGCCGCCTATGGCGATGAGGCGCACGTTATGGAAAACCGCAGGCTCTACGCCGAAAAATTCGATCTTGCCGACGAGATTATCGGCCGCCGCTACGGCTATCAGCGGCCCGACGGCGGATTTTTTCTTTGGCTCGATGTGTCGGCCTTCGGCGGCAGCGAGGTCGTAACCAAACGGCTTTGGCAGGACGCAGGCGTGCGCGTGGTGCCGGGGCGCTATCTCGCGCGCAATCAGGCCGACGGCTCAAATCCGGGCGCGGACTATATCCGCGTCGCGATGGTGCAGGACAAGCAAGCGACCGCCGAGGCGTTGCACCGCCTGGTGGCGCTGTTGGGGTGAAGGGAAAGCGCATGATCCCGAAAAGCATGTTTTCGACCCCGACCGGGGGCGGAAACCGGTTTTCGGAAAAGATCTTGCGCAAGGAGAAGGCTTAAGCATGCGGACAGCCGATCGCAGTCTCGATATCGTCGCTTTCGTTTCGGAACATTTCCGAGACATCCTCAAGCGGCGCGTCAGCGAACTGTTCGGCCTTGCGCTGTTGACGGTCGCTCTGCTCGGCGCGATCGCGCTTTCCTCCTGGTCGGTACAGGACCCTTCGCTCAGCCACGCGACGCAAAAGTCGATCCACAATCTGCTCGGCTATCCCGGCGCCATTTTCTCCGATCTCGCGATGCAATTGCTGGGCCTTGCCAGCGTACTGCTATTGCTGCCGCCAATGCTGATTGGCTGGCGGCTGTTGTCGCACCGGCCGTTCGGCGCCAAATGGCGCGGTCTGGTCTTTCTCCTCGCTGTCACGCTTGCCACCGCGTTCGCTTCCACGCTGCCGCGCAGCGAGGCCTGGCCATTGCCGAGCGGACTGGGTGGCGCGTTTGGCGATGCGCTGCTCGAAGTGCCGGCGATGATCGCCGGAGGGTCATTGCATGGCTTCCTGTTGGTGCTGATCTCCGCCGTGTTGGCACTTGCGACCGTGGCGGCATTGGCCGTGGCAATCGGACTGCGCTACGTGCCTGCGGAAACAGATAATGCCGCTTCCGATGATGCCGACGACGATGAGGAGGATGACGAAGAAGCCGAAGCGGATCGCGCATCTGCCTGGCTCGGGTTCATCACGCATGCGCTCTTGAGCTGGAAGGCCCGGCTGGCGCGTTTCGTGCGCGGCACACCGCGCGCGCGCCTTCCCGCGCCCGTGATGCCCGGCGCGCGCGTGGAGCCGCGCTTCGATGGTGTCGGCCGCACCGTCGCGCCGCGCCTTGCCCCGGATGACGAGGACGAGGATTACGAGGACGAGGAGGACGTGCCCGCGCCGCGCCGCCGTGCCGCGTCGCGGCCGGCGCGCCGCCCAGGCGGCGGCTTTGTGCTGCCCTCGCTCAATCTGCTGGCCGCGCCGCGCGCCAATGAGCGCACCACGCTGTCGAAGGAATTGATCGAAGCCAACGCGACAGCGCTTGAAACCGTGCTGCAGGATTTCGGCGTGCGTGGCGAGATCATCAATGCGCGCACCGGTCCGGTGGTCACGCTATACGAGCTCGAACCCGCGCCCGGCATCAAATCGTCGCGCGTCATCGGTCTTGCCGATGACATCGCCCGCTCGATGAGCGCGGTGTCGGCGCGCGTCGCCGTCGTCGCCGGCCGCAACGCCATTGGCATTGAACTGCCCAATCCGACGCGTGAGAAAGTGGTGCTGCGCGAGCTCTTGACCGGCAAGGACTACAACGAGCATGCCGCCAAGCTGCCGCTTTGCCTCGGCAAGACCATCGGCGGCGAAAGCGTGATCGTCGATCTCTCGCGCATGCCGCATTTGCTGATCGCCGGCACGACCGGTTCGGGCAAATCGGTCGCCATCAACACGATGATCCTGTCGCTGGTCTATCGGCTGCGCCCCGACCAGTGCCGCCTCATCATGGTCGATCCCAAGATGCTCGAACTGTCCGTCTATGACGGCATTCCCCATCTGCTCACGCCGGTGGTCACCGATCCGAAGAAGGCTGTGGTCGCGCTCAAATGGGCGGTGCGCGAGATGGAGGGGCGCTACAAGAAAATGTCGAAGCTCGGTGTACGCAACATCGAGGGCTACAACGCACGGCTCGCCGAAGCAAAGGCCGTGGGCGAGAAGCTCACCCGCACGGTGCAAACCGGCTTCGACAAGGAAACAGGCGAAGCGATCTACGAAAAGGAAGAGCTCGACCTCGACCCCTTGCCCTTCATCGTGGTGATCGTCGACGAGATGGCCGACCTGATGATGGTCGCCGGCAAGGACATCGAAGGCGCCATCCAACGCCTGGCACAGATGGCGCGCGCCGCCGGCATCCATTGCATCCTGGCGACGCAACGTCCCTCCGTCGACGTCATCACCGGCACGATCAAGGCGAACTTCCCGACCCGCATCTCGTTCCAGGTCACTTCCAAGATCGACAGCCGCACCATCCTGGGCGAGCAGGGCGCCGAACAACTGCTCGGTCAGGGCGACATGCTCTACATGGCGGGCGGCGGCCGCATCAGCCGCGTGCACGGGCCGTTCGTCTCCGATGATGAAGTGGAAAAGGTCGTGCGGCACCTCAAGTCGCAGGGCCAGCCGGAATATCTGGAAGAAGTCACCGCCGGCGGCGACGAGGAGGAGGAAGATACGCCGCTGTTCGATTCGACCGGCATGGGCCAGGCCGAGGGCGGCGATCTCTACAGCCAGGCGATTGCCATCGTGCGGCGCGACCGCAAGGCTTCAACCTCCTACATCCAGCGCCGGTTGCAGATCGGCTACAACCGCGCCGCCACCATCATGGAACGGATGGAAGAAGAAGGCGTCGTCGGGCAGCCTAATCATGCCGGCAAGCGCGAGATCCTGATCCCGGAAGAGATGTAGCGTCGCGGCTATCCGCTATTGAGAATCGCTGCATTCGCCGGTAAGCGGGGGAGTTAAGGCCGCGAAATCGCCACAGGCGGTTCCTAAGTCTTGGCATGGCCGCGCGGGGGCGCGAGGCGGAGACCTTCATGGCAGACCGTAAGGCGCAAAGCACCAGCCGGACACTGGCGGTTGCCGCCCTGTTTGCCGTCCTGTCGCCGATGGCCGCACTGGCGCAGACCGTACCGATGCCGCCTGCTCGGCCGCATGCGGAACCGGCGGTGACCGGCTCGGTCGGTACGCCGGCCAATCCGCGCGCGCAGGCCCAGGCGACACAGAAACAGCCGCCCAATCCGATCACCAATCCTTTCGCCGCGCTCCTCGGCCAGTCTCAATCCGGCGGAGCCGCCGGCGGTACGCTCAGCGCCGATCAAAAAGTGATCATCCAGCGCGTCGATACCTATCTGTCCAATACGCAGGTCCTGTCCGGCAAGTTCGTGCAGGTCGGTCCGGACGGTCGCCGCAGCCAAGGTGACTTCATCATCCAGAAGCCGGGGCGCGTACGCTTTAATTACGATCCGCCGACGCCGATCGACATCATCGCTGACGGCAAGACCGTGGCGGTACGCGACCGCAAGCTGGCGACACAAGACTACTATCCGCTGTCGCAGACGCCGTTGCGCTTCCTGCTCGCCAACAATGTCGATCTCGCACGAGACACCAATCTGGTGTCGGTGTCCGCCGACGACACTTACGTCACTGTCGTGGTCGAGGAAAAGAACGGGGTGGTCGGCACCAGCCGGCTGATGATCATGTTCAGCGCCAAGGACATGCAGCTCAAGCAATGGACGGTCACCGATCCGCAGGGCTACGACACCACCGTCGCGGTCTACAATCTCGATACCAGCAAGAAGCCCAACCCGGGCACGTTCCACATCGACTATACGAATTATCACAATTAGCGGCCCTCATCGCCCGCGAAAGCGGGCGATCCAGTAATCACCGAAGATGCTGTGGATACTGGATGCCCCGCTTTCGCGGGGCATGACAGATGAGTATGTTGCGCTGATGCCTCTCAAGATTTCGACTTGGAACATCAACTCTGTTCGCCTGCGCATCAATCTGGTCGCCCGTTTCCTGCGCAAGCGCACAGCCTGACGTTCTGTGTCTGCAGGAGACCAAATGTCCGGACGACGCCTTTCCGCTCAAGCGCTTCAAGCTGCTCGGCTACGAGCACGCCGCGCTCAACGGGCAGAAGGGCTATCACGGCGTCGCCATCGTCTCGCGCCTGCCGTTCGAAAGCATCGATCTGCAGAATTTCTGCGGCAAGACCGATTGCCGCCACATCTCCGTCGTGCTGGGCGAGCGCGCCGGCCTGAAAGATCCGATCACGCTGCATAATTTCTACGTGCCGGCCGGCGGCGACGAGCCCGATCCCGAGATCAATCCGAAATTCGAGCACAAGCTCGCCTTCCTCGACGAGATGCGCGACCATCCCGGCCTGCGGCCGGCCAAGGCACAGCGCGCGATCCTGGTCGGCGATCTCAACGTCGCGCCGCTCGAGCACGATGTATGGAGCCACAAGCAGATGTTGAAGGTGGTCTCGCACACGCCGGTCGAATGCGAGAAGCTCACCGCCGCGCGGCTTGCCGGCGACTGGATCGACACGATGCGCGTGCTCACGCCGGAGCCGGAAAAAATCTACACCTGGTGGAGCTATCGCGCGATGGGCAACTGGAAGACGTCCGATCGCGGCCGCCGGCTCGATCATGTCTGGACGTCGGATGCCTTGGCCGACCGCGTCTCGACAATCGACATCGCCAAGAGCTATCGCGGCGCGGCGCGCCCATCCGACCACGTTCCGGTGACGGCGACGGTGGAGCTTTAAAAGCTAATCTTCGCGGATCGAGCTTGCTCCTTCACCACGGTCAGTTCGCGCGTACCAGGCGTCGAGCCGAACGGCCATGACATCGCGCAGGCGCTTGGCGGAAGCCGGATAGCCTTCCAGCATCTTGCGAAACAGATTGCGCGAAATGCGGATCAGCAAGGTCGGCTCGCGCGGCAATCACCGTCACCGGGCTGATCGTCTCGGTGAGCAAGCGCGAGCTCGGCCGAACAGCGTGCCGGGGCCGACCGCGTATTCGGATTTCTCGCCGGTGCCCTGTTCGACCAGCAGCGAACCGCTTTGCACGATATAGGCGCCGTCGACCAGCTCGCCGGCGTAGAACAGGACCGCGCCGCTTTGCAGCTGGCGCGTCTCCGCGCCGATCGCGAGCACGCGCAGCGCCTGCTTGCCAAGCGCGGCCAAAGTCGGCGCGCGCTCAAAGAAAGCGATGTCGTCTTCGATGGTCATCGCCGGCCCGCCTGCTTGCGGGCGGATGAACGGAGTGCTTTGCGCGGCGTCGCGTTCACGGCACCAGCTTGTAGCCGCCGGCTTCCGTCACCAGGATCGCCGGCTGCGCGGCGTCCTTCTCGACCTTCTGACGCAGCCGGTAGATGTGCGTTTCCAGCGTGTGCGTGGTGACGCCGGAATTGTAGCCCCACACTTCCTGCAGCAGCGTCTCGCGCGACACCGGCTTCTGCCCGGCGCGATAGAGATAGCGCAGGATGGCGGTCTCCTTCTCGGTCAGCCGCACCTTGCCGCCCTTCGGCGTCATCAGCACTTTCGAGCTCGGCCGGAACGTATAGGGCCCGATGGTGAAGACCGCGTCCTCGCTCGCCTCATGCTGGCGGAGCTGGGCGCGGATGCGCGCCAGCAGCACGGCGAAGCGGAACGGCTTGGTGACGTAGTCGTTGGCGCCGGATTCCAGCCCCAGGATGGTGTCGCGAATCGGTGTCGTGACCGGTGAGCATGATGATCGGCGCCTTGAAGCCGGCCTTGCGCAGGATGCGCACCGCCTCGCGTCCGTCGACGTCGGGCAAACCGACATCCATGATGACCAGGTCGACCTGCCCGCCTTTGGCCGTCTGCACGGCCTTGGTGCCGGAGTCGACGGCGATGGCGTCGAATTCTTCGTGCAGCGCCAATTGCTCGACCAGAGCGTCGCGCAGTTCGGTATCATCGTCGACAATCAAAATGGTACGCTTGCTGGCCATTGGTCGGGAAATGCCCTTTTTCGTCGTGAGTTTGCGCCATTCCGGCGCGCGACTATTGCGCGAAGTAGACCATGCGGGGCAAGAAGGGCAAGCGGCATCTGATAGCAAGGCAGATGCAGGACCAAAGGCCGGCGAACCATCCGAAAAACGTCGCTGCCGCGGCTTGTGGTGCGGCGCCGGCCGGGCAATCCCTGCCAGGGCTGGCTCAGGGCCGGACCGTTCGCGCTGCCGGTGGCGCTCGGCCGCGGCGGCATCAAGGCCAACAAGCGCGAGGGCGACGGCGCAACGCCGCGCGGCCGTTTCCGGCTCAAGCGGCTGTGGTGGCGCGCCGACCGCCACCCGCGGCCGGCGACCGCCTTGCCGACGCGCCGCATCGGCGCCGCAGGACGGCTGGTGCGAAGACCCCGCGACCGGCGCTATAACCGGCCGGTCCGGCTCGCCTCCGACAGCCGCGGCCGACCGCCTGGCGCGCGCCGACGGCTTGTACGACTTCATCATCGAGATCGACCACAACACGCGGCCGCGCATCGCCGGCCGCGGCAGCGCCGTTTTCATCCACGCGCGCGCGGCCAGGCTTTGCGCCGACCGCCGGCTGCGTCGCACTGCGGCTGTCCACGTTGCGCCGCCTGCTGGCGCGCCTCGGACCGCAGACTCGAATCGTGGTTGAGTAAAAGTTACCGCAATCGTCGACCAATCGTTAATCATAGTCGCGCCCCAGCCGCACAACTTTAGCGGTGTTAATATAACGGCATCGCCTTTTTGCTATTTACACCTCCGGCGCCGTTTCGGCGGCGCCCGATAAGAACCCTTTTGCGACAGGGGCAAAAATGGACACTGTTGCCATTCAAAACTCTGCGATGCCGCAGCAGCCCGAACTGATCGGCCGCGTGTCGTGCACGTCACCGGTTCCCAGGCGACCGTCGAGCTCAATGCGCGCGCCGCCGGCGAAAATCCGACCGTCGGCAAATACATGGGTCTGGTGATGGGCAAGTCCATCATCATCGGCATGATCACCGAAGTCGGCGAACAGGCCGTCAGCGGCGGAGCCGAAGGGCAATACCGCAAGGTGGCGCGGCTCGATCTCATCGGCGAGCTCCGCGCCGAAAACGGCGCGGCTCAGCTTTCAGCGCGGCGTAACCGAATATCCCAACATCGGCGACGGCGCGCAGCTTCTGCCCGAGCGCGCCTTGCGCCTCGTCTACAGCGCGGCCGACGCCGACCGCGCCCACATCGGCGATCTTCAGCAAAACCCGAATATCCCGCGTCAGCGTCGACATCGACAATCTGGTCAGCCGGCACTTCGCCATCCTCGGCGCCACCGGCGTCGGCAAGTCGAGCGGCGTCGCCATCATCCTGCAGAAGATTCTCGACACGCGGCCGAACCTGCGCCTCTTCCTGGTCGATCCGCACAACGAATACGGCCGGTGCTTCGGCGACAGGGCACAGGTGCTCACGCCGCGCAACTTGCGTCTGCCGTTCTGGCTGTTCAATTTCGAGGAAACCATCGACGTCTTCTTCGGCGGCCGTCCCGGTGTCGACGAGGAAATCGAGATCCTGTCCGAAGTCATTCCGCTGGCAAAAGCCGCCTATCTGCAATACCGCGCCGGGCCGGCCAGCCCGCTGACCAAACGCCGCGATCCGCGCGACGTCGGCTTCACCGCCGACACGCCGGTGCCCTACCGCATCGAAGACCTGATCACGCTGCTCGACGAGCGCATGGGCAAACTGGAAAACCGCAACTCGCGCATGACCTATCACAAGCTGATCGGGCGCGTGCAGACCTTCCGCAATCACCCGCGCTACGCCTTCATGTTCGAGAACGCCAATATCGGCGGCGACACGATGGCCGAAATCATCGGCCATTTGTTCCGGCTGCCACCGGATGGCAAGCCGATGACCATCTTGCAGCTCGCCGGTTTTCCGGCCGAGGTTGTCGACGCGGTCGGTCTCGGTGCTCTGCCGCATGGCGTTCGACTTCGGCCTGTGGAGCGACGGCGCGGCGCCCTTGCTGTTCGTCTGCGAAGAGGCACATCGCTACGCGCCCGCCGACAAGAAAGTCGGCTTCGGTCCGACCAAGCGCGCGCTGTCGCGTATCGCCAAGGAAGGCCGCAAATACGGCGTATTCCTCGGCCTCGTCACGCAGCGTCCAGCCGAAATCGACCCGACGATCATCTCGCAATGCTCCACCCTCTTCGTGATGCGGCTCGCCAACGATCGCGACCAGGAGCTGATTCGCTCCGCCGTGTCGGACGCGGCGGCGAGCTTGCTGACTTTCATTCCCTCGCTCGGCACCCGCGAGGTCTTCACCTTCGGCTCGGGACTCGCATTGCCGACACGCATGCGCTTTGCCGAACTGCCACCGGAGTTGCGTCCGAACAGCGAAGCCTCGGGCGACACGCTGCGGACGGCGGCAACAATATGAGCCGCGACCTGATTTCGTCGGTGATCGAGCGCTGGCGCTGTCCAGCATGAGCAGCCGCATGGTCGACGAAGACGTGCTCGACTACAGCTCGCCGCATGACTCACCCGCTGCAACCGGGGCAACCTGCCGCTCCCGCGATACCGGCGGCACCGCCGCCGTCGGCTACGCGGAGAAGCACTGCGCGCAAGCCTGTTGAAGAAGCCGCTCGATCCGCAGACGCTCAATGCACCGCCGGCACCACCGAGCCGCCCGCCGGTCTACAATCCAAGCCCCGCGCCGAGCTCCCCGCCAAGCCACGCACAAAGTCAAGCGCCGAGCCGCGCGCCGGCGAACCCGCCAGGCTACCCGCCGCGGTTCCGGTAAATAAGTCTGATGTCTTTGAAATGCCGAGCCCCGCTCTTGCGGGGCTTGTGCTTTCGAGAGCGTCAATCGGCAGCAGCGTTACTTGCGCCCGACCAGATCGATCAGCGCCGACAATCCGCCGTGACCGCTGCCCTCGTTGATGTCGGCATCGTACTCGCGAATGTCGAGTGAGGAAAAATCGCCGAACGCCTGCTCGAGCAGTTCGCGCGTGTAAAGGTTTTCGACCTGCGACGGACCGCCGGTTTTGTACTCGAGCTGTTTCGGCCGATAGCCTTCGAGCAACAAAAGCCCGCCCGGTTTGAGCGCGCGCTTGATGCCGGCGAAGTTTTCCGCTCGCTCATCCGGGCCGCTGAACTGGATGAAGATGGCCGCAATCACGTCGAACGCGTCCTGCGGCCAAACCCATGTGCGCAGATCAACCTGCTCGACGCGCAGACTTACGCCGCGTTGCTTTGCGAGCGCGCGCACTTTTTCTTGCGCAGCCGGCGAGAAATCGATCGACAGCACGTCAAGGCCTTGCTCCGCCATGAATACGCCATTGCGGCCTTCGCCGTCCGCGACCGCAAGCGCCTTCTCGCCTTTGCGCAGAAGATGTGCGTGAGCTTTGAGAAACGCATTCGGCTCCGTACCGAACAAATAGCCGGGCGCGGAAAACCGCTCTTGCCAGCGCGCGAGATTTGGATCGTTTGTCATGCTTGTCACTCTGCTAATGTCGCGCCCCGAAGATCGCGCTGCCGACGCGCACATGGGTGGCGCCGAGTTGGATAGCGGTGGTGAAATCCGCGCTCATGCCCATCGACAACAGCTTCAGGCCGTTGCGTTTGGCGATTTTTGCCGTGAGCGCAAAATGCGGTCCCGGCGCCTCTTCAAAGGGCGGAATGCACATCAAGCCCGAAATCTCCAAGCCATATTTTTCGCGGCAGTCGCGCAGGAATTGATCCGCGTCCTGCGGCAGAACGCCGGCTTTTTGTGGCTCGGCGCCGGTGTTGATCTCGATGAACAGCAACGGCCTTCGCCCCTGTTTGGCGATCTCCTTCGCCAGCGCCTCGCACAGGCTGGGACGATCGACCGAATGAATGGCATCGAACAAGGCCACCGCCTCTTTCGCTTTGTTGGATTGCAGCGGCCCGATCAGATGCAGTTCGAGGCCGGCATGCTTCTGCATGAGCGGCGGCCATTTCGCCTTCGCCTCCTGCACGCGGTTCTCGCCGAACACGCGCTGGCCGGCGGCGATGACCGGCTCGATGGCCTCGGGCGGAAACGTCTTCGACACCGCCACCAAAGTCACCTCGGCAACGTCGCGCCCGGCATCCTTGCAGGCGCGTGCAATCTCGGCGTGGACGCTATCGAGGCCGGATATCGTACTGACGGTCATGCTGTACACCATACTCGCGCTCGCATCGCCCGCGAAGGCGGACGATTCGGTATTCCTTAGCCAGGACAACGGCGCCGACGCGGTTCACGCGTTCGCCATTCAGATATGGTGAAATAGCGATTGCTGCGACCTTTTTGAATGCCTAAAAAATTATATCATTGGAATAGCGGCCCAATGGCTTCGGGACCACGAGGGGAAGAATTGCCGTGACCAACCCACCGGTGTCTCTGAACGGCCGGCATTGCCTGGTGCTCGACGACGATTTCCTGATCGCGCTCGACATTCAGCAACTGCTGCAGGCGGCAGGCGCCATCGTCACACGCTTCAGCACGGCCGCGGCGGCGATGTCGTCATTAAACCGCGGCACCCAGTTCGACGTCGCGGTGCTCGACATCAAAACGGGTGAGGCGCCCCACGATAGCGTGGCCGTAGCGGCGGCGTTAAGGAGTCATGGCACGCCCTTTGTCTTTCTCGGCGATTTGAACGCCGACGAAGCGCAGGCACGGGCTTTTCCTCACGCCCCCGTCGTCGAGAAGCCCTATCAAGTCGAAGCACTGGTCGCGGCCCTGCATGAAGCGCTCAGATCCGGAGGCGGCGCGTAGGCGCCGATTAGACCGCTTCAATCCGTCTATTCGCGCGGCTCGATACGTACGCCGTCATGCACGCGGTCGCTGGGATGCAGCACCACCTGCTCGCCGTCCTTCAGCCCGTCGAGCACGTGCGCATTGTGCAGGTTGCGTTCGCCGATCTTGATCAACCGCAGCTTCGCGCGGCCACCAACGGCCACGAACACCGCCCAATCGTCCCCCTGGCGAAACAAGGCGCCGAGCGGCACCTTCAGCACGTCGTCGCTGTGCCACACCACGACGCGCGCGACGACACGGTAGCCGTGGCCCAATTCGCGCCAATCCTTCGGCGACCCGGTGAAGTCAAGAATCACCTTCACGCGCTGCTCTTCGATGCCCAGCGCGGAAATCTTGGTGAAGCCGTTCGGCTCCACGCGTCTGACCTTTGCCGTGAGTGTCTTGTCGCCGCCCCAGCTCTCGATACGCGCCGGTTGGCCCGGCTTGATGCGCACAGCGTCGCGCGACAGGAAGTCGACGGCGATCTCCAGGTCGTTCGGGTTGCCGATATCGACGAGCGGGGCTCCCGGCTGAACGACCTGCTCGCTTTCCGCAATAAGCTTGAGCACCACGCCGTCGATCGGCGAACGCACCTGGACGGCGGAGCGGGCACCGGCGTTGATGTCGCCCGGCTGCATCAACCGCGCCCGCGCGCTTTCAAGTTCGCGCTTGCGAACCTCCAGCGTCGCCTTTGCGCTGGCGACGGCGGCTTCCGCCGAATCGACGTCGAGCTTGGCCTTGTCCAGCGCGCGCGCAGAAATCGTCTTGCTGACTGCAAGCTCCTCGGCGCGACGCAGATCGTTTCTGGCAAATTCCAGCTGTGAATTGCTCTGCTTGATGTTTGCCTCCGCCAGATCGACGCCGGCCTGAGCCGCCTGCACGGCGGCCTGGTTGACGCGCTGCGAGCGCACGTCGAGGAAGGTCGGCGCCATCGGCTCGATTTCGGCAATCAGCGTCTTGTCGGCGGCTACCTTGTCGCCGACTTCGCGCGGCGAGCGCAGCATTTTGCCGAGAATCGGCGACGACACGGTGTAGACATCGTGGATGCGGGTGATGCCTTCATCCTCGACCGTGACCTCGAGCGGACCGCGGCCGATCGTCGCCAGATCGACCGGCACCGGCTGCGGCCACAAGGCCCAGGCAATCAGGGCGACGAGGCCAAGACCGAGAGCCACGGTAATGCTGCGCCTTACGGCTTTCCCGAACACGATCTACTCCCGCGTCTTGAGCACTTCGATGAGATCGAGATGGTCGATGCGCCGGCGCACGACAAGCCCGGAAACGAGCGCGGCGGCAAGCACGATCACGCTCGCCCAACCGTAGACCGAACGCTCGACCACCAGCGGCACTCGGTAGAGTTCGCTGTCAAAACCCTGCACCATGGCCCAGGCGAAGCCATAGCCAATCAGCCAACCGAGCGGCTGCGCCAGCAGCACCAGCACGGCCAATTCGCTGAGCAGGATCGCCGACACCTCGCTCTTATGGAAGCCGAGCACGCGCAAGCTCGCAAGCTCGCGACCCTGCTCCGACAATGAGATGCGCGAGAAGTTATAGACGACGCCGAAGGCGATGATCATGCCGAGCGACACGTAAACCGAAATCATGAACAGCAGGTTTTCCGCCAATGTCTCGCGAAATTTCTTTAAGGACGCGCGCTGCAAGGCGATGAAGTTGGCGATCGGTGTCGCCTTGAGTTTCTGATACAACACATCCTGGCTCTTCGTGTCGATGAGCAGATGCACGCCGCTGATCATGTCACCCTCGCGCATCACGGCGTTAAGCGCGGGCAAGGCCATGTAGGCGTTGAGGCCGAGATAGCCCTCGATCACCCCGGTTACCGGCAGGCGGACGACTCGACGATTGCGCTCGAGCAATTCGATCTCGACGACGTCGCCGACCTTGGCGCCGAGAATGCGCGCCAGCGCATCGCTGAGTGCGATTCCGCTTTCCGGCAGCCGCACCGACTTCAGCCCAGGTCCAAGCACGCGACTGAGATCGTTGTCCGCCGGCTTGCCGGTGATGGTGACACGGCGCTCGACCGGGCCGTAGCGGACGCGGGTCGGTACGGCGCGAAACGGCTCCGCCGCCACGACGCCGGGTAATGAAAGCGCATCGAACAGCGCCGCCATGGAGCGTTCATGCGCGAAGCTGATGGTGGCGTCCTGCCGGTCGCTGCGATGGTAGGTCACGTCGATCATGAATTCGGTGGCGCCGAACACCCACAACGATCCGACCAGGACGGAGCCGGCCAGCGCGATACCGATCACGCTGCTCATCGAGCGCACCGGCCAGCGCATGAGATGGCGCGCCACCATCACCAGCGACTGCGGAAACTTGAGTGCGGTGTAAACCCAGTCGGGGAGCAGCCGCTTGTAGCTCACCGGCGCCGGCGGCGACATCGCCACCGCTGGCGCAAGCTTCACCACGTCCCGCACCGCCTTCAACGCGCCGACGGCCGCCGCCGCCAGCGTAACGCCGGCCGCGATCACATAGACCGCGGGATCGATGCGAAAGACCAGGAACGGAAAGCGGTAGAACTCCGCATAGAGCCGCGTGAGGCCGAAGCCGAGCCAGGTGCCGAGCACAAGTCCGATCACGATGCCGACGCAGGCGATCGCCAGCGCGAATTCCAGATAATGCAGGCCGACGGTCATGCTCTTGTAGCCGAGCGCCTTCAACAGACCGATCTGCTCGCGCTCCAAAAGAATCAAACGCGACAGCGTCATGTTCACCAGAAACGCCGCGACCAGCAGAAACACCGGCGGCAGGACGCGGCTCATCGCCTGCAATTGCTTGAGCTCGGCGTCGAGGAAGGCGTGCGAGGTTTGGTCGCGCCGGCCATGCGCGCCCAACCCGCCATAGCGTGTCAGCAGCGCGTCGAGACGCTCGATCACCTCGGCTTCTGACGCGGAGCGCGTGAGTTTCAGATTGACGCTGGAAAACGCGCCGGTGAGGTCGAAAGCAGCGGCCAACGCTTTTTCCCGCATCCAGACGATGCCGAAGCGCCGGTCGTCGGGCATCAGGTCACCGGGACCGAGCGTATAGATGAACTCCGGCGACAGCGCCGTGCCGACCACGCGCAGCGTGCGCTTGCGGCCGTTGAGAATAGCGTCGAACTGCGCGCCAATGCCGAACTTGTGCGCTTTCGCGAACGGTTCGCTGACCAGCACCTCGTGCTCGTCACCCTGCAACGGCAGACGTCCGCTGCGCAGATGCAAGAGATTGAGCTTCTGCTCGGTGTAATCCGGGATCGACACGAACATGGCCGACGCGGGCTCGGCCACGTCCGGCAGGTCGAGCAGCGCGATCTTGGCGACACGCGCTTCCACCGCGGCGACGCCGGGAATCTGCGCGATCTCGTCCTCGAACACTTTGGGCGCGCGGGTGAGATCGGCAAACACATCGGCGAAGCGGTTGCGCTCATAATAGGCGGCGCGCGTCTCCGACAGCGATTGATATGCGCCGACGCCAAGGATGAGCGTCGCCGCGCCGGCCGCCATTACGAAGGCGATGGCGAGCGCTTGCGGCCACAGCCGCAATAGATCGCGCAACAATTTTCGGTGTAGCGGTTTCATGCCATCACCAGCTAATCGCCGACGCCGGCTTGCGCTCGGCGATCACATTGGTGGAGACGATGCGGCCGTCGCCGAAATGCACGACGCGATGCGCGATGTCCTGAATCGCCACGTTGTGGGTGATGATAAGCGTGGTGGCGCCGAGCTGAGCGTTCACTTGTGTGAGCGCCTCCAGCACCAGAATGCCGGTGTGCGAATCGAGGGCGCCGGTCGGCTCGTCGCACAGCAGCACCTGCGGCCGCTTGGCGATGGCGCGCGCGATCGCCACGCGTTGCTGCTCGCCGCCGGAAAGCTGCGCGGGAAAATGGTTCATGCGCTCCTTCAGGCCGACGATCTCGAGCGCCTCTTCCGGCCGCATCGGATCGCGCGCGATCTCGGTGACGAGCGAGACGTTCTCGCGCGCGGTCAGGCTCGGCACCAGGTTGTAGAATTGGAACACGAAGCCGACATGGTCGCGGCGATAGAGCGTCAGCGCGCGGTCGTCGTAGCGGGACAATTCGTGGTCGGTGAACCAGACCTCGCCACCTGTCGGGCGGTCGAGCCCGCCGATGATGTTGAGGAAGGTCGACTTGCCCGAGCCCGACGGCCCCAGAATGACGACGAACTCCCCGGCCGACGCCTCAAAATCGACGCCGCGCAATGCCTCCACCGCGATGTCGCCGGTGACATAGACCTTGGTCAGGTCCTTGGTGCGAAACACCACCGAAGATGCCGCTTCAATCGTCATGACTGCCTTGGATACGACCTTCGCAATAGTCTCATCCAGAGCCATTCCTACATTTGCGCTGGCTCAAAGCGTAGGGTGCCGTCGGCCGCGACGTTAGACTAATTGTGCCACTTTCAGGTGCCATAAAGCCGTCATGCGACGCATTGAATCAAGCGCCGCGGCCCATTTAATGCGCATCGATCTATCCAAAATTGGCCTTTTGACGACGCCGGCAGTCCTCGCGCTGGCCGCGCGTCTCTACGGGCTCGCCGACAAGCCCTTGTGGCTGGACGAGGTCATCACCCAGAAACGAGCGAATTTGCCGCTGGCTGCGTCGGTCTCCGATGCACTCATGAACGCTCACGTCCCGACTTATTTCATGATCGTCCGTGCCTTCGACGCGCCGGTCATCGACGAATGGATGCTGCGGTTGCCATCGGCGGTCTTCGGCGCGCTGGCGGCACTGCTCGTCACGCTGATCGCAAGCGAGACGCGTGCGCCGCGTGCCGGGTTTGTCGCGGGCGTCTTGATGGCCCTCTCGCCTTTCGAAGTGCAATTCAGTCAGGAGGCGCGGTCCTATGCCATGGTCTCGGCATTCGTGCTGCTGGCGCTGTGGGGCCTGGTGCGCATCGCCAAAGCCGAGACAACTGCCGCGCCACAATCACCGCGTTCCGGCTGGATCGCTTACGCCGTCGGCACGATCGGCGCGCTCAACCTGCTGCTGCTTTCAATCATCTGGCTGCTGGCGTCAAATCTCGCGATGACGGCCATCGCCGCTCGCGCGAGATCTCGCGGACGTCTCGTGCGAAACTGGCTGATCACGCAGACGATCATTCTCGCCGCATGGCTGCCCGCTCTGATCGCGATCGGGCTGGCAAGACACAACGACCCGTTGCGCGGTTATGGATGGATCCCGCCGTCGACATGGCAGCACATCTCTTCGGTGTTCTCGACGGTTTATCTGTTCCGCATCTCGGACATTACGAACTTTGCGCAGTTTCCGGCTGCGGTGCCGGGGTTCGGCTTCGTGGTCGTTGCGCTGGCGGTATTCGGCGCCTGGCGTCTGCGGCGCGAGCCTGAGTTGCTCGTTCCTATCGGCCTTGCTTTCGTGGCTATGCCGGCCAGCTTGTTGGTTGCCTCCTATTTCCATCATGTCGGGCTGCCGCGCTATCTCGCCTGGAGCACCGGACCTTTCTTTGTACTGGCCGGCATCGGCGCGGCGGCTTTGCCGCGGCTTGCGTATGCGCCGGCTGCGGCGGCCGTGGTCATCGCCGGGCTCGTCAATCTCGCGCCCTACTATCGGGCCGAGACCAAACCGCGCTGGGACTTGGCGGCGGCCTATCTCGCCACTCACGCCCGCGCAGGCGATAGCATCGTGGCCAATGACGCACCTGCCAAGACGATGCTCGAAGCTTATGGAGCCAGGTATCGCCTCGGTCAGCCGATCATCGATGGTTACCGCGTCGAGCGCATATCGGCCCGTTTAAGCCCGACTGGACGAGTCTGGATCGTGTCCGGCCGTACTGGCCAAGGCCAATCCGCGCCGCCGGAGGCCTATCTGGAAAAATGGTCGGCGCGCGGCCCATCCGCCGAAATCGTCCGGATCGGCCGGCATATTGTTGTGGCGCGCTTCGACAGTCGCTGACCGACGTAACGCTTCAGGGGCCGTTGACCCCCCGGGCCCTTCCATGTCACGTCCAGCCACCCTAAAAGACCGCCAATGACTGCAGAATCACGCAAAAACGAGCGCTACAACGCCGGCGAAGCCGAAAAGCGCTGGCAGAAGCTGTGGGCCGAGCGCGGCATCTTCGCCACCGCCAACGACGACCCGCGCCCGAAATATTACGTGCTGGAGATGTTCCCCTACCCCTCGGGGCGCATCCATATGGGCCACGTGCGCAACTATACGATGGGCGACGTGGTTGCGCGCACCATGCGCGCGCAGGGCCACGCGGTGCTGCACCCGATGGGCTGGGACGCCTTCGGCATGCCGGCGGAAAACGCGGCCATCGCCGGCAAGGTACACCCGAAGACGTGGACCTACGAGAACATCGCCGCGATGAAAAAGCAGCTGCAGTCGATGGGGCTGTCGCTCGACTGGGCGCGCGAAATCGCCACCTGCGATCCCGCCTACTACAAGCACCAGCAGAAGATGTTTCTCGATTTTCAGAAAGCCGGGCTGGTCGCGCGCGAATACCGCAAGGTGAACTGGGACCCGGTCGACCAGACCGTGCTGGCGAACGAGCAGGTGATCGACGGCCGCGGCTGGAGAAGCGGCGCTTTGGTCGAGCAGCGCGACCTGCACCAGTGGGTGTTCAAGATTTCCGACTATGCGCAGGAGCTGCTGGAAGCGCTCGACGCGCTCGAGCGCTGGCCGGAAAAAGTGAAGCTGATGCAGAAGAACTGGATCGGCCGTTCGGAAGGCCTGCTGATCCGTTTCATGCTCGATCCCGGCACGACGCCGAACCGCGAGAGCGAACTGGAAATTTTCACGACGCGTCCCGACACCTTGTTCGGCGCCAAGTTCATGGCGATCTCGCCGGATCATCCACTGGCGACGGCGTGCGCCAAGAAAAATCCGGAGCTCGCCAAATTCATCGAGCAGTGCCACCACATGGGCACGTCACAAGAGGCCATCGACACCGCCGAGAAGATGGGCTTCGACACCGGCATCAAGGCGGTGCATCCGTTCGATGCGAACTGGAAGCTGCCGGTCTACGTCGCCAACTTTATTCTGATGGACTACGGCACCGGCGCCATCTTCGGCTGTCCGGCGCACGACCAGCGCGACCTGGACTTCGTCAATAAATACAGGCTCGGCAACACGCCGGTCGTTTGTCCGCCCAATCAGGACCCGGCGACATTCGTGATCACGACCACGGCTTTCGACGGCGAAGGCACGATGATCAATTCGCGCTTCCTCGACGGCATGACGATTGCCGACGCGAAAGAGGAAGTGGCGAAACGGCTGGAGAAGGAAACGCGCGGCAACCGGCCGGTGGCGCAGCGTCAGGTCAATTATCGCCTGCGCGACTGGGGCATTTCACGCCAGCGCTATTGGGGCTGTCCGATCCCGGTCATCCATTGCGAAAAATGCGGCGTGGTGCCGGTGCCGGACAAAGACTTGCCGGTGACGCTCCCGGAAGACGTCTCGTTCGACAGACCGGGCAATCCGCTCGACCATCATCCGACCTGGAAGAACGTGAAGTGTCCGCAGTGTGGCGGCGACGCACGACGCGAAACCGACACCATGGATACTTTCGTCGACTCGTCCTGGTATTTCATCCGCTTCACCGATCCGTGGAACGAGAAGGCACCGACGACGCCGGGAGTGGCAAACGCCTGGATGCCGGTGAACCAGTACATCGGCGGCATCGAGCACGCAATTCTGCATCTGCTCTATTCGCGCTTCTTCACGCGCGCGATGCACAAGACCGGGCACGTCAATCTCGACGAACCGTTCGCCGGCCTGTTCACGCAAGGCATGGTCGTGCACGAGACCTATCGCACCAAGAACGGTGAATGGGTGGAGCCGGCGAAAGTCACCATCGAAGGCAAGGTCGGAGATTCGGGCGACGCGCGCACCGCCAAGCTCACCGCCAACGGCGAGCCGATCGAGATCGGCCCTATCGAAAAGATGTCGAAGTCGAAGAAGAACACCGTCGACCCCGACGACATCATCGCGGCCTACGGTGCCGACACCGCGCGCTGGTTCATGCTCTCCGACAGTCCGCCAGACCGCGACGTCATCTGGACCGAAGAAGGCGTGCAGGGCGCCTGGCGCTTCGTGCAGCGGCTGTGGCGCCTGGTCGGCGAAATCGCAGACATCAAGGCGCCGGACGCGCGTCCGGCCCAGTTCGGCGAGCAAGCGCTGACGGTGCGTAAAGCCGCGCATCGCGCGCTCAGCCATGTCTCCGACGATGTCGCGAAACTGCGCTTCAACCGCTGCGTTGCCCACATTTATGAATGTGCCAACGCGCTCTCCGACGCCATCGGCTCGGCCGAAACGGCGCCCTCCCCCGACTTTGCCTGGGCCCTGCGGGAAGCCGGCGACATCCTGGTCCGCCTGTTCCACCCGATGATGCCGCATCTGGCCGAGGAATGCTGGGCGGCGCTCGGCCACGACAGCCTCGTTTCGACCGAAGCCTGGCCGCAGGTCGAGCCCGATTTGCTGGTCGAAAACACCATCACCCTGCCGGTCCAGATCAATGGCAAAAAGCGCGCCGATGTCACCGTCGCCCGGGATGCCGGAAAAGACGCCATCGAGGCTGCCGTTTTGGCTCTCGATGCGGTAAAGAAGGCGCTTGACGGCAAAAGCCCGAAAAAGGTCATTGTCGTCCCGCAAAGGATCGTGAATGTGGTGGCCTAGAACCCTGCTTTTACGTCGATTTCTGGCCGTTTGCGCGCTGGCCGGGCTGACCGCCGGCTGCTTCCAGCCGATGTATGGCGATTCCTCGGTCGTCCACACCGCCGGCCTCAACAACAAACTGGCCAGCGTCGAGGTCGCCCCCATCGATTCGCCGCGGGGCACGCGGCTCGATCGCGTCGGCGGCGTGGTCCGCGACCAGCTGATGTACGACCTGACTGGCGGTGGCAACGCGACTGTCCCGACGCACAAGCTGATCGTTCGCCTGTCGTCGCGGCAACTCCAGGTGATCGTCGACATCAACACCGCGCGTCCCGACTTCCAGAACTACGGCATCGATGCGACCTACTCGTTGGTCGATCTGCGCACCAACAAAATAGTCATTTCCGGCCAGACCTTCGCGCGTGTGTCTTACGACATTCCCGGCCAGCAGCAGCGTTTTGCCGGCGCACGCGGATTGCGCGACGCCGAGAACCGTGCCGCCAAGGTGATCGCGGCAAACCTCCAATCACGCTTGGCCTCGTATTTCGTGGCGGGGACGTGACCGCGGTCAAAGCCTCCGAGGTCGATCGCTTCATCGCGCAACCCGATACGGGCACGCCAATCATCCTGGTCTTCGGTCCCGACGCCGGTCTGGTGCGCGAACGCGTCGATGCGCTGGTGCGCGCAAGCGTCGACGATCCGCGCGACCCGTTCGCCTTCGTGCGCATCGAGGGCGAGGAGCTGTCCGGGAACCCATCGCGGCTCGTCGAGGAGGCGCATACCGTGCCGTTGTTCGGCGGCCGCCGCGCGGTCCTGGTCAAGGCCGGCAGCCGCAACATCGCCGCGGCGGTGGAAAGCGTGGTCGCCGCGCCGTCGAACGAATGCCGCATCATCATCGAGGCCGGCGACTTGAAAAAGAATGCCGCCCTGCGCACCTTGTGCGAGAAGGCAAAGGTGGCGGCGGCGCTTCCCTGCTACGCCGACAACGAGCGCGGTCTGGCGCGCCTGATCGACGAGGAAATGCGCGACGCAAATTTGACCATCGCGCCCGACGCGCGGGCGGCCTTGCTCTCGCTCATCGGCGGCGACCGCCTCGCGTCACGCAATGAAATTCAGAAACTCGCGCTCTACGCGCACGGCAAGGAACGCGTCGAGCTCGCCGACGTTCTGGCGGTGACGGCGGATGCCTCCGCGCTCGCGCTCGACGGCCTGCTCGATGCCGCGTTCGCCGGCCGCCCGCGCGAAGCGGAAACCGAGTTCGGCAAGGCGCGCGCCGGCGGCGCCTCGCCCGCGGCGATTATCTCGGCGGCGATCCGCCACGTCGCCAATCTGCACAAGATGAAACTTGCAATCGATTCGGGCGACTCGGTCGATTTCGTCATGCAACGCGGCGCGCCACCCGTGCACTTCACGCGCAAGGATATCGTCGGCGCGGCCTTGCGCAGCTGGTCGGCCGCTCGCCTCTTGCGCGCCATGCAGCAACTGGCCGACGCCTCGCTCGAAGCGCGCCGCCACGCGCCACTCGCCGAAGCGATCGCACAACGCACGCTGCTGTCGATCGCGGTGACCGCAAGAAGGCGCGATAACTAGGTCCGGCTGCGCCTCGCTTATAAATTCATCTGATAGCTGTGCGGCACCCAGCGGAACGCGCCGTCTTTGGTCTTCTCCACATAGCCGAGGCCGGGATAGGGCATGTGGAAGCCGGCCACCAGCAGATCCTCGCTGTTGACCATCTCGAAGATGCGCTTGCGCGTCGCCACCGCTTTCTCCTTGTCGTCGTCGACATCGAGATGCAGATCGGGCCGCTGCAATGACACCACATAATGGCCTGCGGTATCGGCCCAGTTGATCATGCGCTTGCCCTCGCTTTCGATCGTGAAGGCGAGCAGGCCGGCCGAATGCCCGAAAGCGTCGACGGCGCGGATGCCGGGCACCACTTCGTCGCCCGGTTTGATCATGGTGGCGCGGTTGGCGAACGGCACCACGATCTTCACGTAGAGCTCGCGGTTGAGCTTGCGCGCCTCGCGGATATTCTCACCCTTGTTCCAGTAATCGAAGTCGGTCGCGCCGAACACATAACGCGCGTTGGGAAACACCGGCTGGCCGCCTTTGGTCAGCCCGCCGATGTGGTCCGGATGGCCATGCGTGATCACGACGACATCGACATCTTCCGGCTTGTAACCGGCTTCCTTCATGCGCGCGACGAGATTGCCGCCAGGCAGCCGGTTCTTGAGTTGCTCGTATTCGTCGCGCAGCGAGCCGTTGCCGGTATCGAACAGCACCAGCTCCTTTGCCGGTGTTGACGAGCAGCGGGGTAAACGGATGTTCGTAGCGATCGGCATCGATGCGGTTGGCTTTCGCCAGGGCCTTCACCACATCGGCATTGGCTTCGCCGCCGTACGAAGGCGTCAACCCCGAGCGGATCACCTTGCTGTCCATGATGGGCGTCACTTCGAAACCGCCCAGCTTGAAGCGGTAGATCGTCGGCTGCATCTCACCTTGCAATGAAGCGGGCACCGTTAGTCCTCCCTACTATCGTCTTGGACGTTGGCATTTGCATAGCAGGGCTCGAGGCCCAAATACCAGCCGGTGATCGCGGGCGAAGAGGACGCCGTTTAGTTCTTGGGCTTTGGCTTCTTGTCCATGCAGGCATCGATATCGTCCGCACGCTTGCTCGCACTCAAATTGGGGTGCTTTCGATAGGATTGCTTGCAGCAGTCTTTATATTTTTTCGGCCCATACTCGCACACGATGCCGCCTTGCGCGCCGGCCGGCTCGCTCTGGCCGATTGACATCAAGAAAACGACGGCTAATGCGAATCCGCAGGCTGTGGCCAATTTGACGATCGATCCCATTGCTACGCCCCTCCGGTTATGAGTGTCGCTGGATTTTCCGGCCCTGACGCGCCGGATCATTACCCGATTGCATCGACGTGTCGGGCCGATTCTTAACAGCGGCGGCAGGCGAGTTCCAGCAAGGCGGCCCGCAGCGAATAGCGACATTTTGCGCCGGGGCTCACCGCGCATCCCGCTGAAGAAATTTCACCCAGTCAAAATAGCGAGCGCGACACAATTGTCACGCCGCCGACGTCAAAACCTGCCCAATAAAACAAGAACGAGCAGGATGACCAGCACCAATCCGAGCCCGCTCGACGGGTAATATCCCCAGCTCGCGCTGTAAGGCCAGGTCGGCAAAGCGCCGAGCAAAAGAATGATGACAATAATGAAAAGGATCAGACGCATCCTCGCCTCCTGCTAAACCCCGCAGTCCCAACGCCGGAGTTTCAAGGAGGTTCCACAACACCGTTGGAACGGAACGGTCCTGCTGCAGTTGATCATCCGCTCATGACGGAGGTTGCAATGTTCAACAGTATAAATGCCTGGTTCGAAGCCGCGCGTTTCGGCGCGGATGTTCAGCGCGTCGTTGCCTTCCGCATGTTACGGCTGGCATCCGGGGGCCCGGGGGCGAATAAAGAATTCAGCCGAATGGTCGCGGAAAAACTAGCTGCCTTCGGTGAAGCGCAGCGTTCGATTGTTGCCTCGTTAGCCGCCGGCAGCAGCGTCGAGGTTACGGCGAGAAAAGCGTACGCACCCTACCGCCGCGCTGTGCGTGCCAACCGACGACGGCTCGGCGCGTAACCCGCAATTATGTTCAGCGCTTTTGGCTCTTTTGGGCCCGCTGGGCGATCGTATCGCCGATTCTGGATTGAACTTTGGTGTCCAAGAACGGATCGTCAAGATCGCGCGGCCTTGTTGCAGCCGGATCGTGAACAATGACATCCGGCATCTCCGGCTCGCGCCGGCCATTCACCGCGAACCAAAGACGGCGCGCCTTTTCTAACAAACCGTTTGGGCGCCGGGGCATGTTTGAGCTTCCTGGGCTTTTGATGCGTGCCACCTTGGACAACGGTCAGAACACCGTCGAAGTTCCGGGGGGTCTCGCACGCGACACGGTAAAAGCAGCAGGCCGTCAGCGGGCCGAGGCACGCTCGTATGGCACCAGCAAAGCTACTTCCGTTCCTGTGGTGCCGGCGGGGCGGCTGATTTCAGCTTCGAGCTGATTTGCCAGCGCAACCACCAATCGCGTTCCCAGTCCAGTGCTTTTAGCCGAGTCGAAGCTGGCGGGCATCCCAACGCCATCATCACGGACCGAAATAGCGATCGAATGTTCTCCGGCTGCAGTCACTTTCACCCAAATCGTTCCCGCAGCACGATCGCGAAACGCATACTTTGCAGCATTGGAAGCAAGCTCATTGATGATGAGCGCCAGCAAGATCGCACGGTCCGCGGGGAATTGGATGTCTGCCGGCGCTTCGAACTCAAGTCCGCACGGTGAAACAGCGGCCGCGATATCTTTCATGACTTCGCGCAGATAGGAGATTAATTCGATCCTTTCGTAATCGGCATTATAGGCGAGCCGATCGTAGGCGCGGCCGACCGCGATAATCCGCATTGACGCCTGGTTGAGCTGCTCGCTGAGACGAGGATCGCCGGCGGCCTTTGCTTGCAGATGCAGCATGCTGGACACGACTTGCAAGCTATTCTTGACGCGATGATTCACTTCCTTGAGAAGAAGTTGATGGCGGTCGAGGGCATCATTTAGCTTTCGTTCGTCTCTCTGCCGCTCGATCGCCATTCCGATGATATTCGCGGCGCCTTGCAGAAACGCGAGATCATGCTCGGAGAACTCGTCATCCGATTTGCTGTCAACCTCAAGCGCGCCATAGGGTGCGCCGTCACCTTGTATGATGACATTCATCGCACGAAGAATTCCGTGTTCTGCGAGTAATTCCGGCGTACGGAATCGTTCTTCGTTTTCGAGATGGTTGGAGATAACTGGCTTTCCGGTGCGCAAGGCGTAGCCCGCCGGCGAGGCGAGATCGGCGCCAATGGTTGCCGTTCCCACCACGCCTTCTTCCCAGCCCACCCCCGCCCGCACCAAAAAGCGGTTCTCTTCGGGGTGATATTCGAGAACTTTGCAATAGTCTGCGTGCAGACCTTCGGCCGTGAGGCGAGCGGTAGATTCCAAGAGCTCCGCAAAGGTCGTTCTTTGCAGCGCGAGGACGCCGAGTTCCGCCAAGATCTCCTGCTGCCGCATCCGCAGTTGAAGCGAACGCGCGGTGAGTTCCGCGGCCTCGCGGTCATTGCCGTTTTTCTCAACGACTGGTTTTGCCGGCTCGGTCGGAGGGCTCATGGCAGATGCGGTAGCACGGTCGGCGCCTCGAACGGAGCTATTTGACACAATTATTTTGACAAGAATAGGCGGAGAATCAACAGGTTCGGGATCCAGGGGCTGGTCTTTGGCGGCCGGCCGGCACCGTTGCGCTCATATCCACGTGCGGCCCTGGCAAATGATCAGCGCGCATCGAGCACTTGTCGTATCTTGCGTGCCAGCACACTCTCGGTCAGCGGCTTGGTGATGAGTTCGGCGCCGCGATCGAGTCGGCCCTGGTGCACGATCGCATTGCGTGTGTAGCCGGTCATGAAGATAACGCGCGTGCCAGGCCGGCGGCGGCGCGCTTCTTCGGCAAGCTCGCGCCCATTCTTGCCCGGCAGCACGACGTCGGTCAGCAGCAAGTCGAACGGCTTATCGGCGTCCAACATCCGCAACGCCGCTTCGGAATCTCTGGCTTCAATAACCTGGTAGTTCAAATCTCTAAGAATCTCGGCAGCATACTGCCGCACACCGTCATCATCCTCGACAATAAGGACGATTTCACCGCGACCGTGTTCAGGAGGCCGATCTTCGTCTGCGTCGATCGCTGCTTCTTCGCCATCATTGCGCGGCAGATAAATCTTGACGGTCGTCCCTTCGCCCGGTTCGCTGTAAGCTTTCACGTGGCCGGCCGACTGCTTGACGAAACCGTAGACTTGGCTGAGACCGAGTCCGGTTCCCTTGCCCGCCTCCTTTGTAGTGAAAAACGGCTCGAAGGCGTGTTCGATCGTTTCTGCCGACATGCCGATGCCATTATCGGAGACCGCGATAAGCACGTATTGTCCCGGCGTCAGGTTTTCATGCTGGCGGCAATATTTTTCATCGAGATACGCATTGGTGGTTTCGATCGTCAGCTTGCCGCCGTTGGGCATGGCATCACGGGCATTGATCGCAAGATTCAGCAACGCCGCCTCCAGTTCGGAGACGTCTGCTTCGATTTTCCACAGGCCGGCGCCGGCGATGGTCTCCAACTGAATATTCTCACCGAGGGATCGTGCAAGCAGATCGGACATGTTCATCATCAGCTTGTTGGCATCGACGATATTCGGGTCGAGCGGTTGCTGGCGCGAGAAGGCAAGAAGGCGCTTGGTCAATTGAGCAGCGCGTTCGGCTCCGTCAAGCGCATTATCGAGTGCGCGTTCGGCGCGCGCCTCAACCACGCCGCGCTTGGCGATGCCGATGTTGCCGATAATGATGGTCAGCAGATTGTTGAAATCGTGCGCGACGCCACCGGTCAGTTGGCCGACCGCCTCCATTTTCTGCGATTGCCGCAAGGCCTGCTCGGCGAGTTCGCGTCGTTCCGCCTCCGCATAGAATTCGTTGGTGCGCCGTAGCGTCATCAGCACCAGAATGAACAAGATAAGAGTCGCGGGCACGCCAAAGTAGAGATGCGCGGTCATCGTCTGTAGCCAGCCGGCCTTGATACGGTCGGTCGAAATGCCGTCCAACACGTAAAGGTCGCCATAACCCAATTTTCGATACGCGATGCGTCGCTCGATGCCGTCGATTGAATGTTTCGTGGTGACGACGGCGCCCTGCGGAAAGCTCGCTATGTTGCGCATGAAACCGGAGTCCGGTCCGAAACCGGTCACATTTTCAGGTGGCGGCGGGTAGCGCGCGAGAAGCGCGCCGTCGCGCCGCGCCAACGAAAACCCCGCGCCCTTCATTTCATGGGCGAGTTGCAGGTAAAAATCGTTGAAAACTTTGGGATTTACGGCGAGTGCAACAATGCCGGTAAACTGGCCATTGGCCAGCGGCCGCCGACGGCTGATGCCGAAGAAAATGCCTTCGCGCACGCGAGGCTGCAGCAACGAGCCGACAAAAGTCCCTGCATCGCTCTCTTTTTGTGCGAGAAAGTAGTCGCGATCGGCGACGCCCAGATCGGCACGCATTGGATAGACAGCTGACGAGACCAGCGTGTGCCCGGTCCTATCGGCAATGAGTATGGCGTCGACGGCGGCGGTGGCTTTCTCGATCTTGCTGAGCTTGGTGTGCAAGTCTTTCTCGGACTCTTTGATCTCTTCATCGTTCATGCCGTCGACGATGGCGTCGACGCTGGTAAATGTCAGGTTGACCGATTGAAAAATGCGATTGGCCTGTTCGACCATGGTATCGAGCCGCGCCAGCAACTGTTCATCCGCATGGGCGTAAGCATCCTGGTACGTCACCCAGGACGCATACGAAAATAGCCCCACCGGGAGCACGATCGAAGCAGCCATCATTGTCTTGAGGAGGCGGACCGCGGCGTCGCGTCGGGGGCGCATGACCTCACTCACCAGGCGACTGTAGTTGCTACGATTTAGTCGGATATCGAAGTTTGGAAAGATTGGCACAGACCGGCAGCCGCGTCGACACGCGGGGCCCGACCTGAATGGAAATTTTCGTTACTGAGGTGACGCCAACTTGATAAGCGACCCAACGAGCGAAAACAACGCGCAGGCGAGCAAAAAATATTGCAGGATTAAAAGGAGCTGTGACGGCGACTCGGTCGCTGTCGCCATATCGTAGATCAGCCACGCGGAAACGGCGGCCGTCATCAGCGCGAGCTTAAGCCACTTGCCACGACTGTTATCGGCTTTGCCGTTCAGACTTTCACTCAAGGACGAAAACCATAGTCAATCGGGTCATCGCTTGCATCTGGAATTTGGAACTCAACCTTCCAATTTCTTCAGGATTGCATCGAGCTGATCGAGATCCTTGTATCGGATATGCACGGTGCCGCCTTCGCCGCGATGGTCGAACGTCACATCGAGGCCGAGCGTATCTGATAGACGCCGCTCGAGCGCGCGCGTGTCGGCATCCTTGCCGGGTGCTGCGCGGCTCTTTTTTTGAATGGCATCGAACGTCTTGTCGCCTGGCTTGCCCGCGTCCTCGCGCACCCATTCCTCGAGCTGGCGCACGCTATAGCCTTCGTCGATCGCCATTTCGGCAAGCACTTGCGCATTGGTGTGGCCGACCAAAATCCGCGCGTGACCGGCGGACAATTTGCCGGATCGCACCATCGCCTTTACAGGTTCGGGCAATTTCAGCAGCCGCACCATGTTCGAGATGTAAGGCCGGCTCTTGCCGATGATCTGCGCCACCTCGTCCTGCGTGTGGTTGCACTGCTCCATCAACGCGACATAGCCGGCCGCTTCCTCGATGGGATTGAGATCGGCGCGTTGCACGTTTTCGATGATGGCGAATTCGAGCGACTGCGCATCCGTGGCATCGACGATCGCAATCGGCACGTCGTGCAAACCCGCGCGCTGCGCCGCGCGCCATCGCCGTTCGCCGGCGATGATTTCATAATTGTCGCCTTCATCGGAAATCTGGCGCACGACGATCGGCTGAATGATGCCGCGCTCCTTGATCGAGGCGGCGAGTTCTTCGAGTTCGTCGGCGGTGAAACTACGGCGCGGATTGCGCGGATTGGGCGCGAGACTTTCGATCGGCGCGCGGCGCGGCTTGCGGCTGCCTTGTTCGGCGGGCGAGCTTTCCTCGCCGACGTCGCCGATCAGCGCGGCCAAGCCACGTCCCAATCGTCTATGATCCGCCATCGCCGCCGCTCCCGAACCTCTCGCCACGCTACGTCCCTTTTCTTATTTTGAATTGCCTTGCGTTCCGCTGTCCCGATCGCGCGCTAGCCCGCCTTCAATTGCTTCTCGCGCTGGATGATCTCGGTCGCGAGCCGCAAATAGGCTTCGCTGCCGACGCACTTCAAATCGTAGACCAACACCGGCTTGCCGTAGGACGGCGCTTCCGAAATGCGAACGTTACGCGGGATGACGGTGTCATAGACCTTGCGGCCCATGTGTTGGCGCACGTCGGCCACCACCTGGTTGGAGAGATTGTTGCGCGCGTCGTACATGGTGAGCACGATGCCATGAATCGTCAGCTTCGGATTGAGGCTCGTCTTCACCTGGTCGACTGTCTTGAGAAGTTGCGACAGGCCTTCGAGTGCGAAGAACTCGCATTGCAGCGGCACCAGAATCGAGTCGGCCGCGGCCATCGCATTGACCGTGAGCAGGTTGAGGGACGGCGGGCAATCGACCAGCACGTAAGTGAAATCATGCGCGCGCTCGCCGGCGTTGAGGGTGTTGACCGCACTGCGCAGGCGGAAGGCGCGGTCGCGCTGCTGGCCGATCTCCAGTTCGAGGCCGGAGAGATCGAGCGTCGACGGTGCGATAAACAGTTGCGGCACCGCCGTCTGCAACACGGCTTCGCGCATCGGCGCAGCGCCGGTGAGCACATCGTAGGTCGAGGTGCGCCGTGCCTTGCGCTCGATCCCGAGGCCGGTCGACGCGTTGCCCTGCGGATCGAGGTCGACGATCAGGACGTGCTCGCCGATGGCCGCCAGCGCGGTGCCGAGATTGATGGCGGTCGTGGTCTTGCCGACGCCGCCCTTCTGGTTGGCGATGGCCAGTACCCGCGGGCGGCCGGCGTCGGGCCGGGCGGCCCCTTTGCCGAAGGGGATGACGTCAGGGCTGTCGGTTTGCGTGTCGGTCATGGCTCAAACGATCCGTTCTGGTATCCGCTCGTCTCCGGCCGAGCTCGGCGCACAATGGGGTATTCGGACTGTCATCGGGGCCGAGCATCGGTGCTTGCACGACGCTGAAGGCCGCGAATGATGACGATGCAACCCTCCGGGCTGGTCTTGCTGGGCACTGTCGCAACGTCGATGCTCCAATATTTAGCGGCTTCAGTCAATTCGGCATCTACATCTTGACCCTTTGGGAACAGGCCGATGGCGCCCCGGTTCAACAAAGGAAACGCCTGATCGCACAGGGTTTTCAATGGCGCCACCGCCCGGGCGGTCACCACATCGACCGGTTCTGCACAGGTTTTCGCGAAATCCTCCGCCCTTTCTTGGTGCACGCGTGCCCTCACCCCCGTCAGCCGCACCGCTTCGCGCAGAAACGCTACCTTTTTACCGTTGCTTTCAACGAGATGCACCACCGCGCCCGGCTCGTCTGCGAGCGCGCAGGCGATCGCCAGGCCCGGAAAGCCGCCACCCGATCCGGCGTCGACCCACACTTTTGCATCGGGCGCGAGCGACAGAAGCTGCAGCGAGTCGGCGACGTGCCGCGTCCAGAGCCGAGGAAGTGTCGACGACGCGACAAGGTTCGTCGTTCGCTGCCAGAGCAACAGCACGTCGACGAATGCCTCGAGACGCTTTTGCGTTTCACGTGAAACGGGAACGAGCGTAAACGCGCGCGCTTTATCGGCAGCGAGATCGCGTGCGCCCTGCCCGCGTTTGCTCACGCGCTTTTAGCGGCCGACTTTTTGCCGCGCTTCACATGCGCAACGAGCAACGTCAGCGCCGCCGGCGTGATGCCATCGATGCGGCTTGCGTGGCCGATGGTGCGCGGCCGATGCGATTGCAGTTTCTGTTTCACTTCGTTCGACAAGCCCGGCAACGACGCGTAATCGAAATCGTCGGGCAGCTCGAAATTTTCATCGCGCCGATACGCCGCGACATCGGCAGCCTGGCGCGAGAGATAGACATCATATTTTGCATCGATCTCGATCTGCTCGACGATCTTGGTATCGAGCTCCGCAAAGCGCGGCCAGATGCGGGCGAGATCCGCGATGCCGATATTCGGGTACGACAAGATTTCGAATGCGGTGCGGCGCTGACCGTCTTTGTTGAGCGTGACGCCAAAGCGCGCGGCTTCTTTCGGCGACACCGAAACCGATTTCGCGAACGCACGCGCATCGTTCAACGCCGCGCTTTTCTTCGCATGGAATTGCGCGCGCTCTGAACCAATGCAGCCGATCACAATGCCTTTGTCGGTCAAGCGTTGATCGGCATTGTCGGCGCGCAACTGCAAACGATATTCGGCGCGCGAGGTGAACATGCGATACGGTTCGGACACTCCGCGCGTGACGAGATCGTCGATCATCACGCCGATATAGGCCTGCGCGCGATCGAGCACGATATCGTCGCTGTTTCCGGCCATTGCCGCAGCGTTGAGACCTGCAAGAAGTCCCTGTGCCGCAGCTTCTTCGTAGCCTGTCGTGCCGTTGATTTGTCCGGCCAGGAAAAGCCCGCGCAGACGTTTCGTTTGCAAAGTCGGATGCAGTTCGCGCGGATCGACGAAATCGTATTCGATGGCGTAGCCGGGCCGAATGAACCGCGCGTTCTCCAAACCCGGAATCGTCGCGACCAAAGCGTGCTGCACATCTTCCGGCAGCGATGTCGAAATGCCGTTCGGATAGACCGTGTGATCGTCGAGACCTTCCGGCTCCAAAAAAATCTGATGTCCGTCGCGCTCGCCGAACTTCACGATCTTGTCTTCGATCGACGGGCAATAGCGCGGCCCGCGGCTTTCGATCTGTCCGGAATACATCGGCGAGCGATGCACGTTGGCGCGGATGATGTCGTGCGTCGCGGATGTCGTGCGCGTGATCGCGCATTCGATTTGAGGATTGGAAATGCGCGCCGTCAAAACCGAAAACGGTTCGGGCGGATTGTCGCCAGGCTGCATCTGCAACGCCGACCAATCGATGCTGCGGCCATCGAGCCTTGGCGGTGTTCCGGTTTTCAAACGTCCGAGTGTGAAGCCGATGTTTTCGAGCGTGCGCGACAGGCCCATCGCCGGCGCTTCGCCGGCGCGTCCCGCGGGGATTTTCTGCTCGCCGATATGGATGAGGCCGCGCAGGAACGTGCCGGCCGTCAGCACGACGGCCGCGCAAGCGAGTCTCGCGGCCATCGGCGAGCTTAAGGCCGCGCACACGGCCATTGGCGATGAGCAGATCGTCGGCTTCGGCTTCGATCACGCTGAGATTGGGTGTGGCGCGGATCGCCGCCTGCATCGCCTGGGCATATAGCTTGCGGTCGGCTTGGGCGCGCGGTCCGCGCACCGCCGGGCCTTTGCGGCGATTGAGGACGCGAAACTGGATGCCGCCGGCGTCGGCGACGCGGCCCATGAGGCCGTCGAGCGCATCGATTTCCCGCACCAGGTGGCCCTTGCCGAGGCCGCCAATGGCGGGATTGCAGGACATGGCGCCGACGGTGGCGAATCGATGCGTCACCAGCGCCGTGCGGGCCCCGACACGCGCGGCCGCCGCTGCGGCCTCACAGCCGGCGTGGCCGCCGCCGATCACGATGACGTCGAAGGATTCCATGCGCGCTTGTAGCGGAAGGCTCGGCGAGCGGTCAAAGAAATCGCGCCAGGACGGGACGTTTCACGTGAAACATCGACGGGAACGGTAATAAATTACCGCTATAAGGGCAATTCCTCGGCCATCGAGCGGAGCCTGCTCGGTTATTCTCCGCGCTGTTCGGAGATCGACGAATACGGCGCGACGGTCAGAGACCTATTTCGCGGCCTGGGCAATGGGCGGCGTCCGCGCCAGCCGTGACGAGCCGGACCCGAAATAGAGCACCCCAGCTCCGATCGCGATCACCACGAGCATCAGCCCGATCCAGCCGACAGCATTCGGCTCAGCCAGGAGCTGTTTCCAGTCGGGCAATCTGGCCATCGTACGTCTCCCGCAGCGCGTGTTATCGGTGCCACCTTCCGGCATCGCCAGCCCACACGCGAGACGACCCGTCGCCACGGCGAGCTTTTGCCGCAGCTTCGGCCGGAGCCCAGGACGACGGCTTTGCTATTTGCCGATACAGAAATCGCGGAAGATCACGTCGAGAATATCCTCAACGTCGATGCGCCCGGTGAGGCGGGCGAAGGCGCGAGCGGCGAGGCGCAGCTCCTCCGCCAGCAGATCCTCACGCGCCGCGATTGCCGGCGCGAGCGCGCGCCGAAGCGCGCTCAGGGCCTCCTCCAGGGCGCGGCGATGCCGCTCACGAGTCACCAGGACCGGCTCGGCACCGACAAGGAAGCCCTCGGCGAATTCCGCCAATCGCGCAAAAAACGGCTCCAAACCTTCGCCAGTCGCGGCTGAAATTGCGAATACAGGTTCATTCCTATCGGATTTCGATTCATTTCTTGGCGAGGAGGCCATTAACCTTTTGTTAACCATACTTTTTAACGAATTGTCAGTAGAAAATTCAGATTCACTTCTTGCTACCCCTGCCGTTAAGCTTTGATTCACCGTTTCTTTTAACGATTTGCTAGGAATTAATCCGGCTTCAGTTCTTGAGCCCGACTGGCTTCCCGATTCATTTCTTGGTTGGCCCGCCAGCAGGTCGATCTTGTTCCGCACAACCCAGATCGGCGGTTCCGATGCTGCAGGCAATGCTGCATGCGACGCCGCAGCATTCGCATCCACCACCCACAGCACCAAATCGGCGGCCGCCGCCCGTTCGCGCGCGCGCCGTACACCCTCGATCTCCACCGGATCGTCGCTCTCGCGGATGCCGGCCGTGTCGAGCAGCGTCACCGGCAGACCGGCGAGATCGAGATGCACCTCAATCACGTCGCGCGTCGTGCCGGCGTAAGGAGAGACGATCGCCGCTTCGCGCCGCGCGATGCGGTTGAGCAGCGTGGACTTGCCGGCGTTCGGTGGCCCGGCAATGGCGACCATCAATCCCTCGCGCAGCCGCTCGCCGCGGCGGTCGTCGGCGAGCGCGGCGGCGATATCCGTTTCGAGCGCGCGCACGATCGCAAGCGCGGGCGCAACCAGATCCTCCGGGACGTCGGCCTCGTCGGAGAAATCGATGCGCGCCTCGATAAGTGCGAGCGCCCGCGTTAGCTCTGCGCGCCAGGCCTCGACGCGGGCACCGAGCACGCCTTGCATCTGGCGCAGCGCCTGGCGGCGCTGGCCTTCGGTTTCCGCCATCACCAGGTCGGCAAGCCCTTCCACCGCCGTAAGATCGAGCTTGCCGTTCTCGAAGGCGCGGCGGGTGAACTCGCCCGCTTCGGCCGGGCGCAGGCCCTCGATCTTCGAAAGCGCGGCAAGGGTCGCGGCAATCACAGCCCGCCCGCCATGCAATTGCAGCTCGGCCGTGTCCTCGCCTGTTTCGCTCTTCGGCCCCGGAAACCAGAGCACCAGCGCGTCGTCGATGGGCTCGTTTGTTTGCGGATCGCGGATACGGGCAAGAGCCGCTTGGCGTGGCTCGGGGATTTTGCCGCGCAGTGCTTTCAGCGCCTCGCCCGCACGCGGTCCCGATATGCGCACCACCGCGATCGCCGCCGGCGGCCGGCCGGAGGAGAGAGCGTAGATGGTATCGCGGTCCGAAGGCATCGTGGCGCAGGCAAGCGCCGCGGGCACCTCAGGTCAAGGCCAAGCCCCGAGAGCATTCCCTTTAGACTTCCGCCACGCAATCGATCTCGCGGCGAGCTGCGCAAGCAAACGGCTTGGGGTTGATGCCGCCGGAAATTCCCGCCGCCGCTGACCTCGAATACGCTGCTTGTTAGCCTTTCGTTAGCCAAGCCAAACGGCCGCCACCAAGCGACCACGCTGTCGCCACGGGGCCGAGACAAGGTTGCCGGGAGCTTAAGATCTTTATCCGACATTGGATGACGATCGGCCGGGACCCCTAAAATTATGACCGCAACGGGCATCAGCGCAGCGAACGACGAGCGAGATCTGGACGCCCGAGATGTTCGGGACGAGGTCGACCTGACCGCCGGTCTTGCGCGGCTCGACAACCGGCGGAACGGTCTGTTCACGGAAATCGACAAGCAGCTTGCAATCTTGTCGGGCGCCGCTGCGCCGGCTGCCATCAAAGTGCCGCACGCCGAACAACCCACCGTTTCGCCGCCAGACAGTCAGGCGATCGCGAGTCGTCGAACCACCATTGTTCCGACATCGCGCGCGCGCCGCACATGGTCGCGCGCGCGCATGGCCGCGATCACAACCGTGGTCATCGGAACATTCGCCTTGGGCTGGTTCGCCGCTACAAACTTCGACGCCTGGCTGAACGGTCCGCGTACCGGGCGCACCGCCGTCGATGCCGTCGTTGAGCGCATCATCAGCGCCGAGTCGAACGACAATGCCGCCGCAAAAAACAAGCGCTCGAGCGCGACCGGGCCGGCGCAGTTTCTCGACACGACCTGGCTGGAGATGATCCACACCTACCGCCCCGATCTTGCCAAGGGGCACAGCCGCGAGCAGGTGCTGGCGCTGCGAGGCGACGCAAATCTCGCGCGAGAGATGACGCGGCGATTTGCCAAAAGACATGCGGCAATGCTGGCGCGCCGCGGGCTACCGGTAACGCCGGCGACCGTTTACCTCGCGCACTTCGCCGGCGGCGCCGGCGCCGTCGCGATTCTGACAGCGCAACTAGAGGCCGATGCGGCGCAGGTCATGGCTTCTGCCGACGCCTCAGGGCAGACCAAGCGCGAACAGATCGTCAAGGCCAACCCGTTTCTCGATAAGTTTTCCGTCGCCGATCTCGAACTGTGGGCGGACCGAAAAATGCAGGGCCTCGAGCTGCGTCTCACCGAGCTGATCCCGGCCAGCAGCAAGAAGTAGCGCACCGCGCCTTGCCGTCTTATTGTCCTGTCCGTGACGGACAACGACGAACGCGAGGATGGCGCTGCGCCGATCCTCGATCACAAAGCGGCGGCGGCGGCTTCGGTGTTCACACCGGACGCCCTCTTGCGCGAAGCGCGCCGGCAAAAAGGCTTGCCCGTTAAAGACGTGCCGGCGGTTTGCATTCTCGATCCCGACGGCGACATCGTGCGGGCTCTGCGCAAATCCGGCAAAGCAACGCGCTTCGACGCCTGGCCTTGCTACCATACCGAACTCTTCACGTTTCCACTGGCGGGACAAACCGTCGGCATCATCGGTTGCGTGGTCGGCGCGCCGTTTGCCGTGCTGATCGCCGAGGAGCTGTTTGCCTGCGGCTGCCGTTTTCTGCTCAACCTGACGTCCGCCGGCCAGATCAATGCTGCCGGTCCGACGCCGTATTTCGTGGTGATCGACCGCGCGCTGCGCGATGAGGGCACGAGCTATCATTACGCCGCGCCCGCCGCGTTCGCCGACGCCGATCCCCAGCTCGTCGGCAAAGCCGTCGCCGCTCTTAAAGAAGCGAGCCTGCCTGCTCTCGTCGGCGCAAGCTGGACGACGGACGCGCCATTCCGCGAGACCGCGGAAGCGATCGAAACCGCGCGCGCGAAGGGCGTGCTCGCCGTCGAAATGGAAGCGGCCGCGCTTTATGCGTTTGCGCGCGCGCGCGCGAAAGCGGTGCTGTGTCTCGCGCACGTCACCAACACGATGGGGCAGACCGGCGGCGATTTTGAAAAAGGCGAGTCGGACGGCACAACCGATGCGCTGAAGGTTCTGGCGGCTATCGTTGCAACGCTGCGCTAGCAGCAGCCGGGACCGCCATCGCGTTGCGCCTGAACGGGCGGGCAGGGCACCGAGCCGTAGGAGCAGAACACGCAACAGTCGCCAGGCTTTGGCTTGAGGCGGACGCCGCAGCCGGAGCAGTTGTAAAAGAATTGACAGGCGTCCGTCGCCATCCGCTCCAGCTTGGCCGTGCCGCAATGCGGACAGGTGATGACCGACTCCAAATTCACAAGAGGTTGCTCCATGGCCGCTCGCTTGTGCGCACGCTACCCGTCCGAGCGGATCGCACGCCATTCAACTTCATGTGACGCGATACCACGCCGCGGATGCATCTCAGTTTTAGCGGTGCAAACCCCCCGCGCAACTTGTGGCCTGACATGTCAAACTGGCCTTTTCGCGCGACACGAATTGAAGGGTCCGCGCAAATGTTAATTCACGACTCCTGAATGGAGGGAGGCCCACCATGAAACGTGATCGTCTACCGCAGCTCGCCTTCTCGTTCGCTCTCGCGCTCCTCTTGCCGCTCACGGCCGGCCATGCGCGTTCGGACAGCGACCTCGCGCGCGCCTACAAGATCATCGAAAGCAAGACGTTCGTCGATCTCACGCATAGTTTCGGACCGACGACGCCGGTCTGGTCCGGCTTCGGCCAGGCCGTGTTTACGCCCGCCTACGACCCCAAGACCAAGCGGCCCTACACCATCAAGGACGATGGATTTCACACCACCTACTACAACATGGTCGGGCAATACGGCACGCACGTCGATCCGCCGGCGCATTTCGCCGAAGGCGGCATCACCATGGACAAGATTCCGCTCAAGCAGATGATCCTGCCGCTGATCGTGCTCGACGACACGCCGTATCTCGCGAAAGATCCCAATCACGCCTTTTCAGTCGCCGATTTGATGGCGTGGGAGAAAAAGCACGGCAAGGTGCCACGTGGCTCGTTCGTCGCGCTGCGCACCGACATGTACAAGGATTGGGACAAGGATCCCGAACGCTTCAAGCGCGCGCCGTTTCCGGCCTGGGCCTTCGAGACCATCAAGTTTCTTTACGAGCAACGCGGGGTGACCGCGACCGGCCATGAAGCGATGGACACCGACACCACCGACAAGATGGACTCGGAAACCTACATCCTGCAGCACGGCCATTATCAGATCGAGGTGATGGCCAATCTCGATCATGTGCCGGCGAAAGGCGCGCTCATCGTGGTGACATGGCCGAAAGTGCGCGACGGGCTCGGTTTCCCGGCAAGGGCCTTTGCGATCCTGCCGTAAGCCGAAAGGCCGCAGACACGCTTGCCCTTTTCCATGCCGGGAGAGGGCAGACGTTGCGTGCGATCCGCGTTAGGCTTGCGCGATGGCCGCTTCCTCAAGCTCCCCGCACACCAATCGCCTCGCCGACGCGACCTCGCCCTATTTGCTGCAGCACGCGCACAATCCGGTCGACTGGTGGCAATGGGGGCCTGAAGCGCTGGCGACGGCCAAGCGCGAGAACAAGCCGATCCTGCTCTCGGTCGGTTATGCCGCCTGCCACTGGTGCCACGTGATGGCGCACGAGTCGTTCGAGGACGAGCCAACCGCGGCGGTGATGAACGCGCTGTTCGTCAACATCAAAGTCGATCGCGAGGAACGGCCCGACATCGACCAGATCTACATGAGCGCGCTGCATCTGCTCGGCGAGCAGGGCGGCTGGCCGCTGACCATGTTTCTGACGCCCGCGGGCGAGCCGGTGTGGGGCGGCACGTATTTCCCCAACACGTCGCGCTTCGGACGGCCGGCCTTCGTCGACGTCCTGCGCGAGGTGGCGCGCATGTTCCGCGAGGAGCCCGACAAGATCGAGCAGAACCGCCAGGCGCTCTTAACGCGGCTGGCGCAGAAGGCGCGGCCGGCGGGCAAGGTGACGATCGGCCTCGAAGAGCTCAACGGCGCCGCCAGGCAGATCGGCAACGCCTTCGACAGCGTGCACGGGGGCTTGCGCGGCGCGCCCAAATTTCCGCAGCCGGCGATGCTGGAATTCCTCTGGCGGGCGGGTCTGCGCACCGGCGACGCCAGCTTTTTCGAAACGGTCGCGCACACGCTCGAACATATGTGCGAGGGCGGCATCTACGATCACCTTGGCGGCGGCTTCTCGCGCTATTCGGTCGATGAGCAATGGCTGGTGCCGCATTTCGAGAAGATGCTCTACGACAACGCGCAGCTGCTTGGACTGCTGGCGCTGGCCTGGCAGCACTCGGGCAAGGCGCTGTTTGCCGAACGGGCGCGCGAGACGGTCGGCTGGCTGCAACGGGAGATGGTGACGAAGGAGGGGGCGTTCGCCGCCTCGCTCGATGCCGATTCGGAAGGCGAGGAAGGCAAGTTCTACGTCTGGTCACTGGCCGAGATCGAGGCCGGGCTTGGGCCCGATGCCGTTGATTTTGCTCAGGAATATGACGTGAGCGCGGGTGGAAACTTCGAAGGGCACAATATTCTCAATCGACTCAAACACTTACCGCGCAACACGGGGGTCGTTGCGGCGCAGCAAAAAGGTGCAGCATACTTTTCCATGTTGCGCGGTAAGTTATTGAAGGAACGTGAAAAACGCGTCAGGCCCGGGCTCGATGACAAGGTGCTGGCCGACTGGAACGGCCTGATGATCGCCGGCCTGGTGCGAGCGGGCCTGATCCTGGAGGAGCCCGGGTGGATCGGCCTGGCTCGCCGCGCCTTCGATTTCATCGCCGGCACGATGACCCGCGATCATCGACTCGGCCATTCCTTCCGCGCCGGCAAGACGCTGTTTCCGGGCCTCGCCTCCGACTTCGCCAATATGATCGACGCCGCGCTCGCCCTTTACGAAGCGACCGGCGAGGCCGCGCTGCTCGCGCAGGCGCTCGCCTGGCAGCGCACGCTTGATACGCACTATGCCGATCCCGACACCGACAGCTATTACCTGACCGCGGACGATGCCGAAGGCCTGGTGGTGCGTCCGCATGCGACTAACGACGACGCCACGCCCAATCCGAACGCCGTGACGGCCGCCAACCTCGTGCGCCTTGCCGCCTTCACCGGCGACATCACCTGGCGCGAAAAAGCCGACCGGCTGATCGAGGGCATCACTTCGGCGCAGGCGCGCAATCTGTTCGGCCACGTCGCGCTGCTCAATGCGCTCGACCTGCGCCTGCGCGCGGCCGAGATCGTCGTCACCGGCGGCGATGACGCGCTCACCCACGCCGCGCTGACATTGCCCTATCTCGATCGCATCGTGCTGCGCGCGGCCAATGCCGCAGACTTGCCGCCGTCGCATCCCGCACAAGACAAACTCAAGGCCGCGCAAGACAGCGTCACACAAGCCGCCGCCGCTTTCATCTGCGTCGGCGAACGCTGCTCGCTGCCCGTCAACCGCCCCGAGCATATCGCTCAAACGATCTCGGCCATGCGCGGCGCTTGATCTCCCCACCACAATGGAGAAAAATTCGCATCCGCCGGGGGCGCCAACCGGAGCAAACGACAATGCGGACATGGACGGGACGATTGGGGATTTTTGCGGTGGCAGGCGCCTTGGCGCTGTCCACCGGGACAGCGAGCGCGCAGGACTGGTGCGGCTTTCACCAGACGCAAGGCTCGCGGGTCCGTTGCGGCTACACGAGCGTGCAGCATTGCAAGCAGGCGCTCACCAATCAGAAAGACGGCGACAAGACGGTGACCTGTCTGCCCGATCCGTCCTTCGGCTGACGAACGTCACGCGAGCAATCGTCAACTTGCTTTTTTCAGCGGCGCCCGTTCGCCGCTCTTTGGCAACCAGCGGCTCCACGGCTCCGGCGCGATCAGTCGATCGCTGATCCACACCGGCTGAATGACGTTGTGCGCATCGAAACGGCCGATCACCGCCGGCTTATGCAAATGCTGATTACCGGCGTCGAGCATGACGTCGAAGCCGCTCGGCGCGCGCAGCTTGCGCCCCGCCAATGCGCGCTTGACCGCCGCCGGCTCGGTCGTGCCCGCGTCCGTCACGGCTTCGCACCACAGATGAAAGCCGATCCAGCTCGCTTCCATCGGATCGTTGGTCATGGCGTTCGGGTCGCCCGTGAACTCGCGCCACTCGGAAATCATCGCGTGGTTTTCGGGCGTGTCGAGTGTGTGCAGATAGCTCCACGACACCATGTGACCGATGAGCTTGCGCTCGGCCAGCGCCGGCAATTCGGTTTCACCCAACGACAGGCTCATCACCGGCAGGATGTCGGCGTCGAGCCCCTGCCGCGCGCGCTCACGGAAGAAGTGCACGTTGGCGTCGCCCGACAGCGTTGCGATGATGGCCCCGTCACGGCCGGCGAATTTGCGGATGGCGAGCACCGTCTCGCTCCACGCTTTTTCGCCGAACGGCGTGTAGAGCTCTTCCACCGCCTCGGCGCCGACGCCGCGGCTCTCCAGATAGTTGCGGATGATGGCGTTGGTCGTATGCGGATAGACGTAATCGGTGCCGAGCAGAAAGAAGCGCCGCCGCCCGAGATTGAGCAGATGATCGACCGCGGGCAGGGCCTGCTGCGCCGGTGTCGCCCCGGTATAGATGACATGCGGCGATTGCTCTTCGCCTTCGTACTGGCTGGGATAAAACAGAAGGCCACCATGGGCTTCGAGCACGGGCAAAACTTGCTTGCGCGACGCCGAGGTCCAGCAGCCGAATATCGCCGCGACGTGATGCTCGCGAAGCAAGCTTTCCGCCTGCGCGGCATAGGCTTGCACGTCGGAGCGCGGATCCATGATGGCTGCTTCCACCGGCCGGCCAAGCAGGCCACCCGACCGGTTGAGCTTTTCGATCATCATCACGAGCATCTGTTGCAACGGGCGTTCGCTGGTGGTGAGCGTACCGGACAGCGAATGCAGGATGCCGACCTTGATCGAACCGTGGTCGAGATCGGAAAAATAACGCGTTACCGAAGCCGTCAATATCTGTGCGCGTTCAATCAGGTCGTCGGTGGTGGCGAGCACTGCATCGCCCGCGCTGGTGACGTCGTTGACCACCGCGCGGATGCCGGGCAGCGTCTGGCTCACCGCGGACGCAACCTTCATCGCTTCCGTGCCGATGACGTCGAGTTGCTCGATCTGCTGCTCCATCAACTGGGCGATCGTCTCGTTGACCTTGCCCATGTCGGCGACGCTGCGGTCGACGGCAACGATGGCATCCGCCGTCTCTTTCACCGCATCCTGGATGCCGTGAATCTGCTCGCCGATCTCCTTGGTCGCCTGGTCGGTAAGACGCGCCAATTGCTTCACTTCGGCGGCCACCACGGCAAAGCCGCGGCCGGCTTCGCCCGCACGCGCGGCTTCGATGGTGGCGTTGAGCGCGAGCAGCGAGGTCTGGCCGGCAATGGTCCGAATCAGCTTGATGACCTGCTCGATACGCATTGCGGCGCCATCGAGGTTGCGCATGGTTTCATCGGCGCGGCCAAGCTCGGAGACGGTGCGGCGGGTGGCGGCTCGGGTTTCCTCGACCTGGCGGCCGGAATCGATCACCAGCGCCTGCACGTCGCGGGCGGCCGCCGCAACGCCGGCCACGTCGGCAACCGCTTGCGTGGCTGCATCGGACAACTCGGTCACTTGCAGCGCCATCGCGCGGTTTGTTTCGGTGAGTGCAGTCGCGGTGCCGCGGATGCGTTCGCCCGCGCTGGTGAAGGCGTTGACCACCTCCTCGATCGCCTGCCGGAAGCCGCCGGTGAAGAACTGCCGGCCGGCGTGATGCAGGCGCGCCTCAGTCTCCCGCCGCTGGCCGTCGACCGCGACCGTATCGGCCTCAAGCAGCGCGCCGCGAATCGCTTCCGCAGTGGCGCCGAACTCCTGGATGGCGCCGTCGCCGATCAGTTCGGGCAGGCTCGTATAGCGGTCGCCGGCGGCAATCTTGCCGATCGATGCAATGATTTCGGCAAGGCGTGCCTCCGCGAACGCGCCGACGCCAAGCGCGCCTGCAAATCCAACCGCGGCCACCGCCCACAGCGGCGCTCCCAGCTCCACAGTCAAAGCGGCGGCAAAGCTGACGACAAATACGGGGATGGCAATCCACAGCGCCGGGCGCGGGAATTTGAAGCGGCGTTGGGATGGCATTGCAAGCTCACGACGACTGAAGTGCGCAGACAAAGTCGCCCGAATGTAGTTTCCAAATCCTTTCGCAGGCGCAGCAAAACGCGCATGAATAAGTGGCAACCGCGCTCATAGTTTGGGCGCGATTCGCGATCGTGCACGTCGACCTACCGCGTATCGCTTTCTGATCCCGCGCCAGTCGAGCGCGTCGGCCTCCTCCTTGATCCAGCGCCGGAAGCCCTCGGCCGCCGGTGCCGCTTTGCGGCCTTTCGTCCAGACCAAAGAAAACGTACGGCCGGACGGCAGCGCGAACTTCACCGGGATGACCAGCCGCCCTTTGCGCAAATCTTCATAGGCCAGAATATCGTGCGAGAGCAGAACGCCCGCGCCTTCGCCGGCGGCATCGAGCGCATGGTCGGCGCTGTTGAAGCGAAGGCCGCGCCTGAGATTGACGTCGTCGACACCGGTCGCTTTGAACCACTTGTCCCAGCTCGGGCTTGCACCGCGCGCCGCAAGCAACTCGTCGTGGATCAACGGCAGCCGGGCCAGCGCCTGTGCGTTTTTGACCGGACCGAATTTCTCGATGAGGCGCGGACTGCAAACTGGAATGTAGGATATGTCGACCAGCTTCTCGATCTCGAGCGCGGGATCGGACGCCGGATCGATCGGCATATTGCGAACCGCGAGATCGATGCCGTCGGTCGCGAAATTGGCATTCGCCGACGACGACGAAATCCGTACATCTATGTCCGGATAGGCGGCGCCAAAACGGTAGAGCCGGGGCGCAAGCCATTTCGACGTCAACCCCGGCGAGGTGCTCACCACCAGCACATGCGCAGCGTGCGACGTATCGAGACTGTCGACCGCTTCGCGGATATGACCGAAGCCGGTCTGCAAGCCGGGATAAAGCTGCTTGCCGGCCGCCGTCAGCGCGATCGACCGCACCCGCCGTTCGAACAGCTTCACACCCAGCAAATCCTCAAGCCCGCGAATCTGATGGCTGAGCGCGCCGGCCGTGACGTGCAATTCGGCCGCCGCCCGCGTCAGGCTGAGATGGCGCGCCGCCGCCTCGAAGGCGCGCAGGGCCGACAACGGGGGCAACACGGTATGCATGAGGATATCTCAACTATCGGCTGAGAGTTTATCCTTTGTCAACAGGCGTAAATGCGCTGATGCTGCAGCTAATGGATGAGGCTTGCTCAACAATCGGCAAGCTCCCAACCCGGAGATCGACCATGGCCTACGTTGCCCGCCCGTCCAATTTTCAAAACCATGTCGCGCCTTATCACCCGGCCCCCGCCACGACCCACGGTGCCCCCGAGCAAGCGCCAGCGCGTCGGGGTCTCCTGCGCCGAATGTTCGAAGCCTTCATCGAAGGGCGCCAGCGGCATATGCAGCCGGAGATCGAACGCTACGTCGCCTGGCACGGCCGAAGCTTCACCGACAGTCTCGAACGTGAGATCGGTACTCGCATGTTTAGCGGCGATTGGAATTTACGCCGCTAGCGTAGTCCAGGTTTTATTTAAATCGCAGCGGGCATAGATCACCTCGGCCAACCCACAGCCCGCTGGGGGGAGACGGAGCGCGCGGTGCCGCTATTCCGCCGCCGACGATAGGTCTTCTCTCGGCCGCACGGCCGGGCGGCCACGCAAGGCGTTTTCAATCAAAGTTTTTCCAAGCGACCAGGCGGCGCCCGGAACGCGATGGGCATCGGCAATAGCGCTTTCGAACGCACTTTCGATCCAGTCGCAATCGGCGTCCGTAATCGTCAATGATGGCAAGAGCTTGATCGTCGTGGTGCCGTGACCGGCGACCTGCGCGATGATCTTGTGCTCCTTCATCAAGGGAATCGCGATGAGCTGGCCGAACAAGCCCTTGCTCGCTGATTCCAGCAGGCTCCAGGAGGCCTTTAATTTCAGCGACCGCGGCGACCCGAACTCGATGCCGATGATCATGCCTTTGCCGCGCACGTCCTTGACGAGTTCGTGACGCTGCATCATTTGCCGGAACGCGCCGAGCAGCCGGTCGCCTTGCTTTGCGGCATTCTCGATCAGCCTTCTCGTTTTCGATGACATCAAGCGTGGCAAGCGCGGCCACCATCGCAAGGTCATTCTTAGAAAACGTGGAGCCGTGCACGACGGCGCGGTCCATGCGATCGAAGATCTTGTTGAAGATCCATTTGCGCATCAGCACGGCGCCGACCGGCACATGGCCGCCCGACAACGCCTTCGCCAGCAGCACCATATCGGGCTCGACGCCCCAATGCTCGCAAGCGAGAAAGCGGCCCGTGCGCCCCATTCCGACCTGAATTTCATCGGCGATCAGCAGCGTGCCGTGGCGGCGGCACAATTCGAGCGCGCCGCGCAAATAGCCGTCGGAGGGAACCGTGACGCCCTTGCCCTGGATCGGCTCGACGATGAAAGCCGCGACGTTTCCGCCGTGCAGCGCTTTCTCGAGCGCGCCGAGATCGTCGAACGGGATCTCGACGCAATCCGGCAATAACGGCTCAAAGCCGCGCCGAAAAACATCGTCGCCGTTCACCGACAGCGCGCCGTAGGTCAGGCCGTGAAAGGCGTGATCGCAATGCACGATGCCCGTGCGGCCGGTGGCGCCGCGGGCGAACTTGATGGCCGCTTCCACCGATTCTGCGCCCGAATTGGCAAAGAACGCCTTGTCGAGATAAGGCGCGCGCGCCAGCAGCTTTTCCGCCAGCACGCCAGCGAAGGCGGACACGTCCATCTGGACGAGGTTGGGATAGTCGCCGTCGAGCACCTGCGTGAGCGCATCGCGTAAGGCGGGATGGTTGCGGCCGATCGCGAACACGCCCCAGCCGCTCAACAGGTCGAGATAGCGGGTGCCGGCGTCGTCATAAAGATACTGGCCGCTTCCGCGCACGTACCGGCGGTCGAACCCGATCGCCTTCAACATACGCACCATCTGTTCGTTCAGATAGCGCGTATGCAGATCGTAGCGTTCACCCCCCCGTTCGGCAAACAACGCAGCGATATCAAAACTCATACTTGCTCCCCAAGCCTTCCTGTACGGAGCTTAGCGTGACCGGCGGGTTTTGGGGAGCCGGGGTCCGGCCCGAATTACGTATTCATGGACTCGAAGAACTCACCGTTCGTCTTCGTGTTTCGCAGCTTGTCGAGCAGGAAGTCGATGGCATCCATGGTGCCCATCGGATTGAGAATACGACGAAGGACGTACATCTTCTTGAGCACGGCCGGCTCGGTGAGCAGCTCTTCCTTGCGGGTGCCGGAGCGGGTGATGTCGATGGCCGGGAAGGTGCGCTTGTCGGCCACTTTCCGATCGAGGATGAGCTCGGAATTGCCGGTGCCCTTGAACTCTTCGAAAATCACTTCGTCCATGCGGCTGCCGGTGTCGATCAGCGCGGTGGCGATGATGGTGAGGGAGCCGCCTTCCTCGATATTGCGCGCGGCGCCGAAGAAGCGCTTGGGCCGCTGCAGGGCATTGGCGTCGACGCCGCCGGTCAGCACCTTGCCGGATGACGGCACCACGGTGTTGTAGGCGCGGCCAAGGCGGGTAATCGAATCGAGCAGGATGACGACGTCACGGCCGTGTTCGACCAGGCGCTTGGCTTTTTCGATCACCATTTCCGCAACCGCAACGTGGCGCGAGGCCGGCTCGTCGAAAGTCGAGGACACCACCTCGCCCTTGACCGAGCGCTGCATGTCGGTGACTTCCTCCGGCCGCTCGTCGATCAGAAGCACGATCAGATAGCATTCCGGGTGGTTGGCGGTGATGGCGTGGGCGATGTTCTGCAACAGCACGGTCTTGCCGGTGCGCGGCGGCGACACGATCAGCGCGCGCTGGCCCTTGCCGATCGGCGACACGATGTCGATGACGCGGGCCGAGAGATCCTTCTTGGTCGGGTCCTCGTGCTCCATCTTCAGACGTTCGTCGGGATAAAGCGGCGTCAGGTTATCGAAATTGATTTTATGGCGCGCCTTCTCGGGGTCTTCGAAATTGATCGTATTGACCTTGAGCAGCGCGAAGTAGCGCTCGCCTTCCTTCGGCGAACGGATGTGGCCTTCGACGGTGTCGCCGGTGCGCAGGCCGAAGCGGCGGATCTGCGAGGGCGAGACGTAGATGTCGTCAGGGCCCGACAGGTAGTTCGATTCCGGCGAACGCAGGAACCCGAAACCATCGGGCAGCACTTCGACGACGCCTTCGCCGATGATGTCGATCTCCTGCGTGGCGAGCTGCTTGAGGATGGCGAACATCAGCTCCTGCTTGCGCATGGTGCTGGCGTTTTCCACCGAGTGCTCTTCGGCAAAGGAGAGAAGATCGGCAGGCGCTTTGGACTTGAGGTCCTGGAGTTTCATTTCCCGCATGCGGGTGGAGTCCTGTTTGGAAATAGACTGGCGGCGTTTTCGATAAGCGAAAAACCGACGCAGGCTTGAGAGAGGTAGGGGCCGCAGGTCTGGAGAGGCTTATTGGGAAGTGTCCCGGAACCCGATGCTGCGACCGGCCCCGAACACTGGGAGCCGAAACGCGACAACATCCGCCTGCGTTCGGTGGGATGGCCTCAAGATATGTTGAGCCGCGATTTTACGCAAGAGGCGCAAGCTTTGCCTGTGCAAGCCGCCCCGTCAGCCGAACGGTTTGACGGTCGCCAGGATCACGATAAAAATCAAGATGATCGTCGGTATCTCATTGGCAATACGATAGAATTTCGGCGAGCGCGGGTTGCGGTCGAGGTCGAAATCATTAACCCAGTGGCTAAAAAGCCCGTGCAGGATCGTCATGGCCACCACCAGAACGATCTTGATGTGGAACCAGGTCGACCCGAGAAACTGGCCCTGCAGCACCAGCACGATGCCGAGCAGCCAGGTCACGATCATGGCCGGCGTCATGATGAAGCGCAGCAGCCGCCGCTCCATGATCTTGAAGGTCGCCGACTGCTCGGAGCCGACCTTGGCGGACGCGTGATACACGAACAGCCGCGGCAGATAGAGCATGCCGGCCATCCAGGCGATGACCGCGATGACGTGGAAGGCTTTGATCCAGAGATACATCCGCGTGCTTCTGGGCGTGACTTTGGACGACGCTTTGATGACGTCCCAATTTGGGACATGAGCTATTCGCCGCGCGAATAAACGACATTCCAAAGCTTTGCGCCAGAGACTGCGCGAAATTGTTTGCGGTATAATTGGACGTGGCGCGTTGTTGTCCCAGGTTCAGTCATGCGTAACGAAAGAAAGTCCGTCACCGAAATATTTTTCAAGCCGACGATCATTTCAATCTTGATTGTGTCTGCGGCCGTCGCAATGGCGACATCGGTACACCGGCCGCCGCACAATTCGTTTGCGGCGGCAGTCCCGATGGCAGCGGCGCACAATCGGGCTACGGCTCGACAGCGACCGGACCAAACGTTGCTTGCGGGAGCACCGTCAACGCAATCGGCACCAATTCGAACAATGTCGGCCTCGGCGTCGACGTCAATGCCAGCGGCGAATATTCCGGCAACATCGGCATCGGTGCCGTCGTCAATGCGAGCGGCACCGGTGCAGCCACGCCATCAGTCAATGCGGGCAATATCGCTATCGGGTTCAACAGCGATACGCATGGCGACGGCTCGTTCAATACGGGCATCGGTACGTCAAGCAAGGCATATGGCGCAGGCAGCCGCAATGTCGCATTCGGCAATCTTGCCGTCGCGTATGGCGACAACAGCCGCAACGTTGCCATCGGTTTTAGTGCCAACGCTTACGGCAACAATGTCGCCAACACCGCGATCGGCAACCTCGCATTGGCACTCGGCGACTTTTCGTCGGCAATCGGCGCGAGTGCTTCCGCATTCGGAAACTACGGCACGGCTTTGGGCAACAGCAGCAATGCGTCCGGCAATTACACCACTGCGATCGGCCGTGGCGCCTACGCCAACAACGATTTCGCTACCGCTCTCGGCGCCGGCAGTTCTGCGAGCGCCAATAACGCTGTCGCGATCGGAAACATGGCGAGTGCGAGTTCCAACAATAGCATTGCGATCGGCTACCAATCTGGCGTCCTTGGCACCAATGCGGTCTCGATCGGTGCGGGCAATACGGTCCTCGGCAACAACAGCGGGGCCTTCGGTACCGGACAGACCATCAATGGTGATGGCAGCTTCGCCATCGGCGACCCGAACACGGTGAACGGCAGCGGGTCATTCGTGTTCGGCGACAACAACACGGTCAACGGCGGCAATACGGCCGGCTGGGGCGACAACATCAACATTGTCGGCTCCAATAACACGGTTGCGAACACGGGCAGCGCGGCCGGTTCCTCGGTGCTTGGCAATGGGAATACCGTCAATGCCGCCAACGCCATCGCCATCGGCAATAACACTTCGGTCGCGGGCGCCAATGCTGTCGCCATCGGCACCGGCTCGAGCGCGAATTTTTCAAACTCGGCGGCGATCGGCAACGGCGCTGCAGCGACACGCGCCGACCAGCAGGCTTTCGGCACTGCGAGCAACACCTATACGTTCGCCGGCATTACCTCCGCCGCCAGCAAGGCCGCGCAAAGCGGCGCGACGCAAATTGTCACGTCCGACGGCGCCGGCAACCTCGCGACCTCGACGCTGGCCGGACTGGGCGTCGCTTCGACGGGCGATATCACCGCGATCAACTCACAGCTCGCTTCGATGCAAACGCAGATCACCGAGAACCGCACCGAGGCGCGCCGTGGCGTGGCCGCCGCCATGGCGATGACGACGGCCCCGATGCCGTCGCGACCGGGGCGCACCTCTTGGGCCATCAACGGCGCCGCGTTCATGGGCGAGGGGGCAGCCGGTGCATCACTCGCCTATCGTCTCAACACAGATGAGCCACTGGCATTCACCGCCGGCTATGCTTACGGCGGCGGCAACGCACAGGGCGTGCGGGTTGGCCTGCAAGGCGAATTCTGAACCGCCGGGTGGGTCATGAGAGCGACAGTTAAGTACCAAGCATTCCGCCTGGCGGCTGCACTGCTATTGACTGCCGTGGCGGCAACGCAACTTCGCGCCGAGGAAGCGTCAGCACCGCCGTTTGAAGAACTTTGGAAAGAAGTGCCGACGGTTATGCCGGCTACGAGCCTGCCGCAAATCGCCAAAGCAAAAATACAGAACACTCTGCCGGTTAAACTCGGCCAGGCGCTTTACCTGATCCGCTCGACATTGTTGACGCTTAACGATGCCAATCGCTCGGGCAATTACAGCGTCCTGCGCGATCTGGCCGCGCCCAGTTTTCAGGCCAAGAACAGCGCCGCCGATCTTGCACAAATATTTTCAAATTTGCGGGGCCGTCGTTTCGACTTGTTCGCCGTTGCAATCTCGGCGCCAAAATTGACGGCACCACCGCACATTGAAAACGGCGGTCTTTTGCGTTTGACCGGTTATTTCCCGACCCGACCGCTGCAAATCGACTTCGATTTGCTGTTCCAGGACGTCGGCAATGAGTGGCGACTATTCGGCATCTCCGTCGCAACTCCTAAAACATCCCTGGCTGAAGTCAAAAAACCCGCCAGAACAAAACCGAATAAATAATAGAAATTATCGGCCAGTCCGCACGCGCTTGAGCATCCGCTCGACATGCGCAATCGGCGTTTGCGGCAAGATACCGTGGCCGAGATTGAAGATGAGCGGACCACCGCCGAAAGCAATCATGACCTCATCAACTTCACGGTCGAGCGCAGCGCCGCCCGCGAGCAGGGCCTGCGGGTCGACATTACCTTGCACCGGCACGCGGCTTTGAATTTCGTCGCGCGCGAAATGACGGTCGATCTCGTTGCCGAGGCTGACGGCGTCAACCTTGGTCTCCTCGACATAGCGCGGAATGTTTTTTCCGGCGCCGCGCGGAAAGCCGATCACTTTCGCTCCCGGCTTTTTTTCACGCAACTTTGCAACCAGTTTCTTGGTCGGCTGTACCGACCAGCGCTCAAAGTCTTCCGGCCCGAGCGAACCGGCCCAGCTATCGAATATCTGCACCACGTCAGCGCCGGCATCCAACTGTTTTGCCAGATAATCGACAGACGCCTCCACCAGACAGTCGATGAGATACTGGAAGGCATGCGGCTCGCGCGCGGCCATGTCCTTTGCCGGCGCCTGATCCGGCGTGCCTCGGCCCGCGATCATATAGGTCGCCACCGTCCACGGCGCGCCGCAAAAGCCAATCAGCGCCGTCTGCGCACCCAACGCCGCTTTGACGTTGCCGACCGTTTCGAAAATCGGCAGCAGGATATGCGTATTGGTATCGGGCCGCAGCGCCAACAGTTCTTTCGGATCGCTCGAGCGGGTCGAGCCGCGGTCCTTCGCCCTCGACGAACCAGACCTTGCGGCCAAGCACAAGCGGAACGACCAGAATATCGGAAAACAGAATGGCCGCATCGAAACCGAAGCGTTGCACCGGCTGCAGCGTGACCTGTGCCGCCAGTTCCGGATTGAAACACAGATCGAGAAAGCTGCCCGCCGTTGCCCGCACCGCACGATATTCCGGCAGATAGCGTCCGGCCTGTCGCATCATCCATATTGGCGGGATTGGCTCATGCCTGCCTTCCAGCACGCGAAGCAGAGGCTTTGTCCCCATGCCGTCGGTTTGCATGCCTTCTTCCACTAAATAACTTTAGGACTCTTTGTAGTAGTTATTGGTGCGTGGATTAGACTCATGCCTTTCAATCAACATTCTGTCCACCAGCCGCAAAGCACCGGCTCAGAATTCCGCTCCATTCAGGCTCTTTTCATCCACATCGATACAGGCCGATTTACTGGGCTTTTCGTGCGATATCCCCGCCTTTCCCCAAAGCCCTGTCCACATGATCATCTGCTTCCCCGGTCGGCGGCTATACCCTTCTCCCGAAGGCAGTGATGTGGATGGCCGTGCAGCAATGCAAAGCGCCCGGCTTGCTTCGCGGGGAAAGCCGTGGCCTTCTCCCGTCCTGTCCACAGAACGCCCTGCCATTATACAGATGTCCGACACCGGCTATTTTCACCTGCATCTCGTTTCCGACGCGACCGGCGAAACGTTGATCACGGTCGCGCGTGCCGCTGCGGCGCAATACGCAAATGTTGCGCCGGTCGAACATCTTTACCCGATGGTGCGCTCGATGAAACAGCTCGACCATGTATTGGCCGAGATCGCCGAAGCGCCGGGCCTGGTGCTCTATACGCTTCTGGAAGAAGACCTGATCCAGTCGCTGGAGGGAAAATGCCGGGAGCTTGGTTTGCCTTGCATGTCCGTGCTGGGGCCGATCCTGCGGCTGTTCCAGTCCTATCTCGGCGCTGAAACCATTCATCGCGCCGGCGCCCAGCACGTGCTCAACGCCGAATATTTCCAGCGCATCGACGCGCTCAATTTCAGCATGATGCACGACGATGGCCAGCACGTCGAAGGGCTGGAGAAAGCCGACGTCGTACTGATCGGCGTGTCGCGCACCTCCAAGACGCCGACCTCGATCTACCTCGCCAACCGCGGCATCAAGACCGGCAATGTGCCGCTGGTGCCCGGCGTGCCGCTGGCGCCGCAGGTCGAGAAGCTCACGCGCCCGCTGGTGGTCGGCTTGTACGCGAGTCCCGAGCGCATCGTGCAGATCCGTGAAAACCGCCTGCTCGGCTTGCGCGCCCATCGCGACGACGACCAATATATCGACAAGGCGGCTGTGGCCGAGGAAGTCGCGTTTTCGCGCCGGCTTTGCACCAAAAATAACTGGCCCTCGATCGACGTTTCGCGCCGGTCGATTGAAGAGACCGCGGCCGCCGTGATGCGCCTGTTGACCGACCGCCGCCGCGCGCCGGCGATGTGAATTATGCCGCTCTGGCTCGATCCCCAGCCGCTGGTTCTCGCCTCACGCAGTGATGTGCGCGGCAAGATGCTGGCGGCTGCCGGGCTGCGTTTTGAGATCAGACCGGCCCCGATCGACGAACGCGCGGAGGAAGCGCTGGCCGGCGCCAAAGGCGAGTTCGACCCGATTGCGGCAGCACGCATGCTGGCGCGCGCGAAAGCGGAAAGCGTCGCGCGATCGGTGCCGGGACGCCTGGTGCTGGGCGCCGACCAAATATTGGCGTTGGGCAACCAGCGTTTCAACAAACCAGCCGATCGCGTGGAGGCCGCTGCGCAACTGGGGACATTGCGTGGGCAAACCCATACGCTTCATTCGGCGCTCGCCGTGGTGCGCGACGGCGCGGTGCTGTTCGAATGCGTCGACACGGCGCGGCTCACCATGCGCGATTTTTCAGACGCGTTTCTCGAGGACTATCTCGACATGATGGGCCAGCATGTCACGGCGAGTGTCGGTGGCTATCAGCTCGAGGGGATCGGCATTCATTTGTTCGAGCGCGTGGAAGGCGACTATTTCACCATTCTCGGCCTGCCGCTGTTGCCGCTCCTTGCGTTTCTGCGGCAGGGCGGATTCATCGCGGGCTAGAACGAATGTTCATCCTGGGTCTCACCGGCTCGCTCGCAATGGGCAAGAGCGCCACGGCGAAGATGTTCGCCGAGGAAGGCGTGCCGGTTCACGACGCGGATGCAGCCGTGCACCGGCTTTACGAGGGCGAGGCGGTGCCGCTCATCGAGACAGCGTTTGCGGGAACGACGGCGGGCGGCAAGGTCGATCGCGACAAACTCGGCCAGCGCGTGCTCGGCGATGCCGCGGCGCTCAAGCGGCTGGAAGGGATCGTGCATCCGCTGGTGCGCAAAGCAGAAGAGCGGTTTCTGACAGAGGCCGAACGCAAGGGCGCGTCCGTTGCCGTGCTCGACATTCCGCTGCTGTACGAAACCGGTGGCGAAAAGCGTTGCGACGCGGTGGTGGTCGTCTCGGCGCCGGCCGATGTGCAACGCGCGCGCGCCTTCGAACGGCCGGGCATGACGGAAGCAAAGTTCCAGGCGATTCTCGGCAAGCAGATGCCGGACGCGGAGAAACGCGCGCGTGCCGATTTCATCGTGGATAGCGGGCAAGGCTTGGAGCGCGCGCGCGCGCAGGTGCGCGACATTCTCGCGAAGGTGGGTAAGATGCCGATCAAAGGGCATTGATTCGGAACATGCGCGAGATCGTCCTCGATACCGAAACCACCGGCCTCGATCCGGCACAGGGCCACCGGGTGGTCGAGCTCGGCTGCGTCGAATTGCTCAACCGCATTCCGACCGGCGCGACCTTTCACGTCTATCTCAATCCCGAACGCGACGTGCCGTCGGAAGCCGCCGCCATTCACGGACTGACGGCCGAATTCTTGAAAGACAAGCCGCTGTTTGCGAACGTGGTGGATGACTTTCTAAAGTTCATCGGCGAGGACGCGCCGCTGGTCATCCACAATGCGGGCTTCGATCACGGCTTTCTGTGCGCCGAACTCAAACGCGCCGACCGGACGCTGATCGCGCGTGAACGTCTGGTCGATACCTTGATGCTCGCGCGCCGCAAGCACTCGGCGGGCCCGTATAATCTCGACGCGCTCTGCCAACGTTATGGCATCGATAATTCACGCCGCACCAAGCATGGCGCGCTGCTCGACGCGGAAATTCTCGCGGAAGTCTATGTCGAGTTGATCGGCGCGCGTCAGGCAATGCTTGGGCTTGCGGACAAAGGCGAGCCGCGCAGATCCAGCGACGGCGCCGTCATTGTGCGTGAGCGTCCGGGCGCGCTTGCGCCGCGGGTGTCCGACGCCGATCGCGCGGCGCATGTGGAGTTTGTCGCAAGCCTCGGCGAAAACGCGCTGTGGCGGGAATACCGGGCCGACGACGCCTGACGGCTTTAAGCCTGTGGTTCCGGCTGATTGACCGGCTGCATCTGGCTCATGCGCTGGCGGTAGAGCGCGACGAAATCCACCGGATCGAGCAGCAGCGGCGGAAAGCCGCCGTTACGCACGGTATTGGCGATGATTTCGCGCACGAACGGAAACAGCAGGCGCGGGCCTTCGATCATGACCACGGCATTCAAGCTTTCTTCCGGGACGTTGCGGATACGCAGAACGCCGCCATAGGTCAGTTCGAATCCGAAGACGAGCTGCCCCTCGGTTTCCGCCTTGCCGTCGATCTTGAGCACGACTTCGACGTCGCCGCTCTCGAGCGGCGCGCCGCCGACGTTGATCTGGATGTTGATCTGCGGCTGTTGACCAGGCGCCATCGAGCGTGGCGCGTTCGGGTTCTCGAACGACAGGTCCTTGATATATTGCGCCAAAACATTGAGCTGCGGCGGCCCCTCTTGGGGCGGGGGTGCGCCTGGGCCCCCATTGGTCGTTGTCATGCAATCTCCCGTCGCGCACGAAATTTTCGACCGCGCTTCACGTGCCGGTCCCCAGTCATGCGCGGCGGTTGGCTAGCACAGGGCTGTCGTCACGAACAAGGACTGTCGGGTTAACCTTGCTCGCGATCTTTTTTGCGCCGATCAGGCAATTCGGGGTCGGGCACCCGGCGCCACTGCTCGGGAGCGAGATCGACCACGCCGTCGCCGCGGTCAGCGGCGCCGCCGCCGCCCCGCTGAAGCACCGCGCTCAAACCCCGGCGCAACGGCACGACGAGCAGCAGCAGGCCCAGGGCGTCGGTAATAAAACCCGGAATTAGCAGGAGAAATCCGGCAAATAAGGTGGCGCCGCCGGTGCTGTCGGCCTCCAGCGCGCTGAAACTGCCTTGGTCCAAGGCGACGCGGACACGCGCGATGTGGTTACCGCCGGCGTGGCGCAGGATCACAAGCCCGGCAAGGGACCCTGCCGCAATAAGCGCCAGCGCGGGCAGCACGCCGATGGTCGCCGCCACGGCGATAAACGCCGCCAGTTCCATGACGGGCAGCGCCAAGACGGCAAGAAGTAAGGATTTTGCCACATTCATCGGTGTTACTCTTGGGTCGCCCGGTTGGCGGCAAGGCTGTGATCGTCTAGAGTTCTTGCGTGAGCCCGAAAAAGCGCCAAATCGTCGGTGCCTGGCCTATGGATTGGCACGCCCGCCGCCTTACATAACAACGGACGCGCCGGTCGCTACAACTTCCCGGCCCTTGGCCGTGTGGCAGAGCTTCCGAGACGGTTACCGAAAGCATGCGAGACGTGTTCGATATTTACACCATCATCTTTCTGGCGCTCGCGGTCTTCATATTCCTGCGGCTGCGCAGCGTCCTTGGCCAGCGTACCGGGCGCGAGCGGCCGCCCTACGATCCTTATTCGGCGCATGAGCCGGCCCGGCCCGCAACGGAAAAGGTGGTTGCATTGCCAAACCGCAGCACGGAAGGCGCTACGCAAAAGCCCGCGGAGCCGGTCGAACCGGTCGCTCCCGGCGAGCGCTGGAAGGGCGTGGCGGAAGCAGGCTCCCCGGTCGCTGCGGGCCTCGACGCCATTGTCGGCGCCGACGCCAGCTTCGATCCCAAGCACTTTCTCACTGGCGCGCGCGCAGCCTATGAGATGATCGTGTCGGCCTATGCCGAGGGAGACCGACGCACGCTCAAGGGATTGTTGTCGCGCGACGTCTATGAAGGTTTCGAAACCGCCATCACCGAACGCGAGAAGCGCGGCGAGACGGTGGAGAACCGCTTCGTGTCGATCGACGACGCAGAGATCGCCAATGCGGAACTGCGCGGCAAGACCTCGCAGCTGACCGTCCGCTTTCAGTCCAAACTCGTGACAGCAACGCGCGACAAGAACGGCAATGTGGTCGACGGCAACGCCGAGAAGGTCACCGACGTCACCGACGTTTGGACTTTTGCCCGCGACACGTCCTCGCGCGATCCCAACTGGAAACTGGTCGCAACAGAAGCGGGGCAATGACGGAATGCCGCAATCGCCTTTTCGCGCTCTCGTCGGTATTGCGTTTTCCGTAAGCCTGATCGCGGGTGTGCCGGCCAAGTCGCCTGCGTTGGCGCATGCGTTGAAATTCCGCCATGCCACGACCGAAACGCTGACGTTCGCGGCGCTCGACGGCTGGACGAAAGACGACCACACCGTCGCCTTCCAAGCCTACATGAGCAGCTGCAGCGCGATCGTGAATGGCAGCAAGGCCCAGCGCAAAGCCCGCCCCATGTTCAGCGGCCTTTACAATGCCTGCATGAAGGCGACCGCGCTCGCCGCCGCCGGCCCCGTCGACAAGGCGCACGCCCGCAAGTTCTTCGAGGACAATTTCAAGCCGGTGCGCATCCATCCGGCCGAGCACACTTACGGTTTCTACACCGGCGCCGATGGTTTCTACACCGGCTATTACAAATCCGAAGTCGTGGGCTCCCGCGTCAAGACCGACGAGTTTAACGTTCCGCTCTACGGCATCCCGAAACGGTTGGTCGGTAAGCGCAGCAAGGTGTTCGCGCAATTCAATCGCGACGACATCGAGCGCGGCGCGCTCAAAGGCAAGGGATTGGAAATCTGCTGGATCAGAAATCCGGTCGATGCCTTCTTCGCGCAGATCCAGGGCTCGACCCGCATCAAGCTGAAGGACGGCGAATTGCTGCGGCTCAACTATATCGCCAGCAACGGCAAGCCCTATACGCCGGTCGGCCGTATCCTCATCGACCAGGGCGTCTTCACGCCCGAAGAAATGTCGATGGACAAGATCCGCGAGTACATGGAGAACAACCCGGAAGAGGGCAAGGCGCTGCGCCACAAGAATCGCTCTTACGTGTTCTTCTCCAAGACCGAGCTCGGCCCAAAAGACGAATGCATCGGCGCGCAAGGCATCCAGCTTACGCCCTGGCGTTCGATCGCGGTCGATCCCCGGCACCATGTTTATGGCGAGCCGATCTGGATCGACGCCAAATTCCCGATCAAGGGCGAAGCGCCGGTCGACAAGTTCCAGCATCTGATGGTCGCGCAGGACACCGGTTCGGCCATCCGCGGCGTTGCGCGCGCCGACATCTATTTCGGTCACGGCAAGGATTCTCCGCACATCGCCGGCCGCATCAAACAGTTCGGCAAGTTCGTCATGCTGGTGCCGAAAGACATGGATGTGCGCGACAGCTACGAGGTGGCAAAGATCCCGATGCCGCAGCCGCGGCCTGGCGTGATCGCCACCCAGGAGGCGATGGCCAGGGGCAAGGACGCCGCAGCCGGTGTCACCGGTACCGTCACGCTGCCGATGCCGAAACCGCGGCCTTAGACGGAGCCGTCCATGCGTCCCCGTGACGGTAGCCGGCGCCGCCTCCTCACCGCAGACGAGCGCGTGCTCTGGACCACGTTCACCCGCGCCATAGCGCCGTTGCGCGCCGGCGCTCCGGCCGATGCGGACGTCAAACCGACAACCGAGCCGGCGCTTGCGGTTGCACAGCCGGCAAAGCCGATGGCGATGCGGCCGGGCGCGCCGCAGCCGGTGACGTCGAGCCCGACCCCGCCGACGCTGATGCCGCTTGGCCGCCGCTTGCGCCAGCGTGTCGCCCGCGGCAAGGAAGCGATCGACGGTCGCCTCGATCTGCACGGCCTCACTCAAAGCGAGGCACATGCTGCGCTCATGCACTTTTTGCGCAATGCCAGCGCGCGCGAGGCGCGGCTGGTGCTGGTGATCACCGGCAAGGGGCGCGGCGACGGCGAGCGCGGCGTGCTCAAGCGGCAGGTGCCGCAATGGCTGTCGACGCCGGAGTTCCGCGCCTACGTGATCGGCTTCGAGGACGCGCACGTCGCGCATGGCGGCGAGGGCGCGCTGTATGTGAAGATCCGGCGTATGCGCGACAAATAGGGTTGGGGATCATGGCCAAGAAGAAGAAGGCGAAGAAAGCGAAAGCCAATAAGGCCAAAAAGCCGAAACTCAAGAAAACCAAAAAATTGAAGGTGAAGCGCAAGCCTGCGCGCAAGTCTGTGCGTGCGAAAACGATAAAGCAGGAAAAGCCGCGGCGTGACGGCGATCTCGAAGAGGGCCTGCGCGAATCTTTTCCCGGCTCCGATCCGCTCGCGGTCACCGACCCGACTCGGTCGATCAGGGAATAAGTTTCAGTTGCAGTCCGGGGGCTGCGACTGCGGCGAATACATTTCCCGCCAGCTGTTCTCAAACGACAACGTGTTTCGCATGTAGTCAGGACCGTCCTTGGTCACCATGCTGGCGCGGAAGGCGAAAGGCTCGCCCGGCTTGCCGTGCGCGGGCTTCTCGAAGAAAACCTCGATCACGGCGTTGTCACCGCCTTTTTTCGGCGCGATCTCCGCGCGGCCGCACCACGGAGAGCCGGCATCCATTGGATTTTCGGGAATCACCAAAGTGCAGGCTCCGCCTTTCCAGCGGATCGACTCGGCCGCTTCGCCGACCACCGTTTTCAGCCAGTCCTCGACGCGGCGCTTGTCCTTGCACGCATTGCGTCGGTCGTCGATCTGATCGAGTCTTGCGTCGCGCGCGGCTTGCGCCAGCGCCTTGTCCGTCACGCCGCGGCCGGCGGCATCGGCAGCGGTTGCGCACATGACGACCAGCATGGCAGCGATAATTCTGCGCAAGGCACGTTGCCTCAGAGAATGAAGCGCGACAAATCGGCGTTCTTGGCGAGATCGCCGATGTTCTTCTCAACGAAGGCAGCGTCGACTTTGACGGTTTCGCCGGCGCGGTCGGGGGCGGCGAAAGATACTTCGTCGAGCACGCGTTCCATCACGGTCTGTAAACGGCGCGCGCCGATATTCTCGATCGCGGAATTCACCGCCACCGCGATGTCGGCGAGCGCGTCGATGGCGTCTTCGGTAAAGTCGAGCGTGACCCCTTCGGTCGCCATCAGCGCCACGTATTGCTTGATGAGCGAGGCTTCCGGCTCGGTCAGGATGCGGCGTAAATCGTCGCGCGTCAGCGCCGAGAGTTCGACGCGGATCGGCAGCCGGCCCTGCAATTCGGGCAGCAGGTCGGAGGGCTTGGAAATGTGGAAGGCGCCGGACGCGATGAAGAGAATGTGGTCCGTTTTCACGGGCCCGTGCTTGGTGTTGACGGTGGTGCCTTCGATCAGCGGCAAGAGATCGCGCTGCACGCCTTCGCGCGACACGTCGCCGGTCATGCGGCCCTCGCGCACACAGATCTTGTCGATCTCATCGAGGAAGACGATGCCATTCTGCTCGACCACGCGGATCGATTCCTGCGTGAGCTGATCGGTGTCGAGCAGCTTGTCGCTTTCTTCGGTGATCAGAATGTCGTGCGATTCCTCCACCGTCAGACGGCGGGTCTTGGTGCGGCCGCCGCCGAGCTTGCCGAAAATGTCGCCGATCGAAATGGCGCCCATCTGCGCGCCCGGCATGCCGGGAATCTCGAACATCGGCATGCCGGAAGCGCCGGCCTGCACGTCGATCTCGATTTCCTTGTCGTTGAGCTCGCCGGCGCGCAGTTTCTTGCGAAAGCTTTCGCGCGTCGACGGTCCCGAACCGGGACCGACCAGCGCGTCGAGCACGCGTTCTTCGGCGGCGATCTCGGCGCGCGCCTGCACGTCCTTGCGTTTTTTCTCGCGGGTCAGCGCGATAGAAATCTCGACGAGGTCGCGCACGATCTGCTCGACGTCGCGGCCGACATAGCCGACCTCGGTGAACTTGGTGGCTTCCACTTTCAGGAACGGTGCGCCCGCAAGGCGTGCCAGCCGGCGCGAAATCTCGGTCTTGCCGACGCCGGTCGGGCCGATCATCAGGATATTTTTCGGCAGCACTTCCTCGCGCAGCTTGTCGTCGAGCTGCAGGCGGCGCCAGCGGTTCCTCAAGGCAATCGCGACCGCGCGCTTGGCGTCGTTCTGACCGACGATATAGCGGTCGAGTTCGGAGACAATTTCGCGGGGGGAGAAGTCGGTCATGGTGTTCGCTTTGCTACTTTACACACCGGCCTGCCAGGCCCGGACGGCGTCGATTGGATGGACCAGCATCAGGATGTTCAGCGTCAGGTTATCGTGAATCCAGTAACCGACGGCCAATTCCATGGCGACGGCCGAGGCGACCACCACCGATATAGGAAGCCGGTGGGCTAGCACAAAGCCGGCAATCATCGCCACCGAGTCGGACAGCGAGTTGATGACACTGTCACCATAGTATTGCAGCGAAATCGTGCCGGCGCGGTAGCGCTCGATGATGAACGGCGTGTTCTCCAGGATTTCCCAAGCGCTCTCGACGCCGACGGCGAGCGCGAACCGCCACAGAATCGGTGCGCGGGGAAAAACCAGCCACGCCAGAAAATAAAAGATGAAACCGTGAATGACGTGCGAGAAAGAATACCAGTCAAAGATGTGCTGGGAGTTCTCCGAACTTTGTACGATGCCGTGCCAAAACTTGACGGTGCCGCAGGCGCAGATCGGAACGCGCCCCATCGCCAAAAGGATGACGGCCTGTAACGCAAGCACGGCCGCAGCGACAAGGGCCCCGTTGCGCAGCGTCGAACGCCCGTTCACGTTTTTATCTGCTCGATCGTCACGTTGCGGTTGGTGTAGACGCAAATATCGGCGGCGACGTCGAGCGACTTTTTCACGATCGCTTCGGCGTCGAGCGGGCCGTCGAGCAAAGCGCGCGCGGCGGCAAGCGCGTAATTGCCGCCGGAGCCGATGCCCATGACGCCGTTCTCCGGCTCCAGCACGTCGCCGGTGCCGGTCAGGATAAGAGAGACGTCCTTGTCGGCGACGATCATCATGGCTTCGAGGCGGCGCAGGTAGCGGTCGGTGCGCCAATCCTTGGCGAGCTCGACCGCGGCACGGGTGAGCTGGCCGGGATACTGCTCGAGTTTGGCTTCCAGCCGCTCGAACAAGGTGAAGGCGTCGGCGGTGGCGCCGGCAAAGCCGCCGATCACGTCACCCAATCCTCCCGGCCCTTTGCCGAGGCGGCGGACCTTCTTGGCGTTGGCCTTGATGACGGTCTGGCCGATCGAGACCTGGCCGTCGCCTCCGATGACCACGGTCCCGCCCTTGCGGACGGTCAGAATGGTGGTGCCGTGCCAAAGTTGACTTGCGGGAAGCTCGGGAGACGCCATGCGTTAACCTCTTGAAGGCCGTGATTTATGCACGTCGTGCCGGCAATGCAAACGGGGCCTCACCGCGGTGGCGAATCCGGCAAACCCCTGATAAAAGTCGCGCAAATTCAGGACCATTACCGAGGCACGCGGATGCGCAAAGGCACGGTCACGCGCAAGACTAAAGAGACCGACGTCGAGGTATCGATCGACCTCGACGGCGCCGGGCGTTCGCAGATCGAAACCGGTATCGGCTTTCTCGACCACATGCTCGATCTCTTGGCGCGGCATTCGCGCAGCGACATCACGGTCAAGGCCAAGGGCGACCTGCATATCGATCACCACCACACCACCGAGGATGTCGGCATCGCGCTCGGCCAGGCGGTAAAACAGGCGCTCGGCGACATGAAGGGCATCACGCGTTATGCCGATGTGCACGTTCCGATGGACGAGGCATTGACGCGCGTCGCGCTCGACATTTCCGGACGGCCGTTTCTGGTGTTCAAGGCCGAGTTCGTGCGCGACAAGGTCGGGACTTTCGACACCGAGCTGGTGCAGGAATGGTTCCAGGCCTTCGCCATGAACTCCGGTATCACGTTGCACCTGGAGACCTTGTACGGCACCAACGACCACCACATCGCCGAGTCCTGCTTCAAGGCGCTGGCGCGCGCGTTGCGGACGGCGGTGACGATCGATCCGCGCGCCAAGGGTGAAGTCCCGTCGACCAAGGGCTCGTTGGGCGGATGATGCTTGTCATCGCTCGCTTTCGCGGAGCGCGACGGCTCAATATATAGCCGAGTTCAGTTGTCATAAGGCGTAACCAGGATGCCCACCTACACCGTGCACGCTCCCCCGCCGCAACTGGGCGCAGGCGACCCGGAAGGCTTCGTGTTCGTGCGCGACGGCTTCTATTTCTGGGCGTTTCTGGCGGCGGCGCTGTGGTTTCTGTTTCATCGGCTGTGGCTGGTGCTGTTGCTCTATCTGGTCTTCAGCGGCCTGCTCGGCGTCGTGTTCACGGTTCTGCATGTGCCGAGCGCCGTGCAGGTCGTATCGGGTGTGCTGATTGCGCTGCTCGTCGGCTTCGAAGCGCCGACGTTGTGGCGGTGGACGTTGCAGCGGCGCGGCTGGCAGATGCTCGGCTTCGCCGTCGGCGACGATCAGGAAGCGGCCGAGCATCGTTTTTTTGCCGAATGGACGAAGTGGGTGAGCGCGGTTCCGTTTTCGCCACCAGCGGAACCCATGGCACCGCCGTCGATGCCGCTCTTGCCCGGTGCGCCGTCGGGTCCCGATGTCATCGGTTTGTTTCCGGAGCCGAGGCCCGAACGATGAGCGTTGCCATCGTCGACTACGGCTCGGGCAATCTGCATTCGGCGGCCAAGGCGTTCGAGCGTGCGGCGCGCGAGAGTGGCTCGGGCGCAGCGATCAAGCTCACCAGCAATCCGCAGGACGTCGTAAAAGCCGAACGCGTCGTGCTGCCGGGCGTCGGCGCCTTTGCCGATTGCCGGCGCGGGCTCGATGCGATCGACGGCATGGTCGAGGCATTGAATGAGACGGTGTTGCAGCGTGGCCGGCCGTTCTTCGGCATCTGTGTCGGGATGCAGTTGATGGCCGAGCGCGGCCGCGAATATCAGGTGACGCCGGGGCTTGGCTGGATTGCCGGCGAGGTTGACTGTATCGAACCGTCGGACAAGAGCTTGAAGATTCCCCATATGGGCTGGAACACGCTCGATCTGCTCAAGGCGCATCCGTTGCTCGATTCGATTCCGCTCGGGCCGGACGGGCTGCATGCTTATTTCGTACACTCCTATGAACTGAAGCCTTCGCACCGCGCCGACCTTGTGGCGCAGGCCGATTACGGCGGCCCGCTTACCGCCATCGTCGGCCGCGACAACATGGTCGGCACGCAATTTCACCCGGAGAAGAGCCAGCGGCTGGGGTTGGCGCTGATTGCGAATTTCTTGCGGTGGGCGCCGTGATCCTGTTTCCCGCGATCGATCTGAAGGAAGGCCTCGCAGTCCGTCTCGAGCAGGGCGACATGGCGCGCGCGACCATTTTTCATCGCGATCCGGCGGCGCAGGCGCGCGCCTTCGAGCGCCAAGGCTTCGCGTATCTGCACATCGTCGATCTCGACGGCGCCTTCGCCGGCAAGCCTGTGAACGCGGCCGCGGTCGACCGTATTCTGGAAACGATCGCGATTCCGGTGCAGCTCGGCGGCGGCATCCGCAACACCGCGACGGTGGAAGCGTGGCTGGAGAAGGGCGTCACGCGCGTCATCATCGGCACCGCCGCGGTGCGCGATCCGCCGTTCGTCAAGCAGGCGGCGCGCGATTATCCGGGCAAGATCGCGGTCGGGCTCGATGCGCGCGACGGCAAGGTGGCGGTGGAAGGCTGGGCGGAAACGTCGGAGTTGACGGCGCTGGAGATCGCCAAGCGCTTCGAGGACGTCGGCGTTGCCGCCATCATCTACACCGACATTGCGCGCGACGGCTTGCTCAAAGGCCTGAACCTGGACGCGACGATTGCGCTCGCAGATGCGATTTCGATTCCGGTCGTCGCGTCCGGTGGCCTGGCGTCGATCGAGGACATCAAGGCGATGCTGGAGCCGCGCGCCGCCAAGCTCGCAGGCGCCATCGCCGGCCGCGCGCTCTATGACGGGCGGCTCGATGCTGAAGAAGCGTTGCAGCTCATCCGCGCCGCGGAGCGTGGCCTCTGACGATCGAGCCGGGCGGCTGCAATTTATTGCGGAAGATGTCGTTCCTGCAGGTGATGTTTGTGTTGATCCCGGCCAGCTTCATCGCCAACACGCCGATGCCGGCGCCGATCAACAGCGCGATATAGGCCGGCACTGCATTCGGCGAAAAGCTCGGCAGGCCCGAAAGCAGCAGCGCGTCGTTGCCGCCAGGTAACATGCCGGTGCCAAGCCCCATCAACGCGCCGCCAAGGAAATTACGCAACCAAGACACTTGCGGCTGCCAGTCGAGCCGGAAGCTGCGACGCTGCAAAGCAGAGACAAGCATGCCAACGAGCACCGCGAGCATCATGATGCCCTGGAATGGCGTCGGCAGCATGTTGGTGCCGACCGTGCTCTGCACGAAATTCTGCATCGTAATCGTGTACCCGGGTGCGCCGACGAGGAGAAAGATGCCGGTGCTGGCGGCGCCAATCACCAGCGCGGCGGCCGACAATTGGTACTGCGGCAACAGAATGAGCTCATGCAGCGGCGCGTCCTTGGGGCGGATGCGCCAGAGGCGGCGTATCTCATAGAGCGCCCAGGCGAGCACAACGAGAATCAGAACCCACGCATAGGACAAGATCGAGCCGAGCATTGCGGGTGCGTGCGCCGGCGGCACGAGCAATTTGAGATCGACGAACGTGACAAAGGCGAAAACGCCGATCGCGAAACCGGCAATCGACAACGCCATGCGCAGTTCGCCGTCCATCATCCGCGTCATGGTGGAAAAAGCGCAGCCGCCATTGATCGTCGAGCCCAGGCCGAAAATAAAGCCGCCGATGAGCGCGGTGGTGGTCAATTCCCAGCCGCTGGCGCTGGAAATCGCCGATGGCACCAACCACACGACCGGCACGATCAGGAGCAGCGCCCAAAGGATCGACTTGCCGACGCTCGCCAGCATATAGGCGGAACGCGCGCTGATGATTTCGGCCATTGCCCGCACGGTGCAGATATTGGCGCGATGTGCGGTAAAGCCCAGCGCCAGCGCGCACAGGGCGGCGCCAGTCAGGGCAAGAACGTGCAACATTGGCTTCGTCGTCCGAACTGGAAATTCCGATCGCGTTAGCTTAACACTCGCCAGCCTGGCAATCACATGAAAGACACAAGACCGTTATGTTCAAGGTACGCGTAATTCCCTGTCTTGACGTGAAAGACGGCCGGGTCGTCAAGGGCGTCAATTTCATCGACCTGCGCGATGCCGGCGATCCGGTGGAGGCTGCCATCGCCTATGACGCGGCCGGCGCCGACGAGTTGTGCTTTCTCGATATCACGGCGAGCCACGAAAACCGCGACACGATTTACGACGTTGTCACGCGCACGGCGGAAGCCTGCTTCATGCCGCTTACCGTCGGTGGAGGCGTGCGCACCATCGAGGACATCCGCAAGCTGTTGACCTGCGGGGCCGACAAGGTCTCGATCAACACGGCAGCTGTCGAACGGCGCGAGTTTGTGAAAGAGGCGGCGGAGAAGTTCGGCGACCAATGCATCGTGGTGGCGATCGATGCGAAGAAGGTGTCGAAGGAGGGCGAGCCGGAGCGCTGGGAAATCTTCACCCACGGCGGGCGCAAGCCGACCGGGCTCGACGCCGTGCATTACGCCCGCGAAGTGGTGGCGCTCGGCGCCGGCGAAATCCTGCTGACGTCGATGGACCGCGACGGCACCAAGCAGGGCTATGACATCCCGCTCACGCGCGCGATTGCCGATGCGATTCCGGTGCCGGTGATTGCCTCCGGCGGCGTCGGCACGCTTCAGCACATGGTCGAAGGCATCCGCGACGGCCACGCCACCGCGGTGCTCGCCGCCTCGATCTTCCATTTCGGCCAGCACTCGGTGCGCGAGGCCAAGGACTACATGGCCAAGGCCGGGCTGCCGATGCGGCTCGATCCATAAGACATTCAGCTTGCGCGCTGCGCCCAGGCGAGCGCCGCGTCCAGACGATCGTTGCCCCAGAACAATTCGCCATCGGGCGTGACAAAACTCGGCGCGCCGAACAGACCCAATCGCTGTGCTTCTTCGGTCTGCGCGCGCAAACGGGTTTTGTTGGCGTCGGCTTGCGCGGCCTGCAACGCCTGTCCGGCATCGACGCCGAGGCCGTTCAGAATGGCGCTCAGCGCTTCGGCGTTGTCGATGCTGCGGCCCTCGCCGAACTCCGCGCGAAAGACACTTTCGCAAAAAGCATCGCCCCAGCCGCGCTCGAAGCCGGCAAGCGCAAGCCGTGCAGCCGCGAGGCTGTTCTGCGGAAACGGGTCGGGGCGGCGGAACGGTAGCTTCAGCTCAGCGCACAGGCGTTCGAGATCGCGCCACATATAACGGCCCTTGGCGTCGTAAATATTGAAGGGCGAGCTGTCCCAGCCCTGCGCCTTGAAAATCGGCCCGAGCAGAAATGGCCGCAGGCGAACCGCGACCTTGCGCGCGGCAGCCAGCGGCCGGATGCGCATAATCGCCGGGTAAGAATATGTGGAGGCAAAATCGAACCAGAAATCGAGGATCGGCTTAGGCATAGCGGCATCTTAACGATGGCGCGAAACGTTCCAAGCGCCCTGCAATGACGCAGGCCGGCAGACGTGCTATGGCGGGCGCGCCAGAGGAACCGGCATGAGCAAATTCACCCTCGCCGATCTCGAAAAACGGGTCGCTGAACGCGCCAAGGCGAGCGCGTCGGAATCCTATACCCGCGCCTTGCTCGATAAAGGCGTTGCCCAATGCGCCAAGAAAATGGGCGAGGAGGCCATCGAAACCGTTCTGGCTGCCTTGCAAGATGACAACAAGCAGTTGATCGCGGAAGCCGCCGACCTGCTTTACCATCTGCTCGTCGTGCTGAAGGCGCGCGGGGTGACGCTCGCTGATGTCGAAGCCGTGCTGGAGAAACGGATGGCGCAGTCGGGCCACCAGGAAAAGGCCTCGCGCAAGTCTTGAATCAAGTCTTGAAATAGGCTGCCAATGGAACAGCGCACCAACGATATAATCTCGCCTTATCGCACGTTTACGCGCGACGAATGGGCGGCGCTGCGCGAAGACGCGCCGATGACGCTCACGCCGGAAGAAGTGGCGCGCCTGCGCTCGATGCACGACCGGCTCGACATGGAAGAGGTGGAGGAAATCTATCTGCCGCTGTCGCGCCTGCTATCGATGTATGTGGCGGCGACGCAGCGTTTGTTCTACGCGCAGAGCCGCTTCCTCGGCGTCGAGGACGTCAAGATGCCCTACGTGATCGGCGTCGCCGGTTCGGTGGCGGTCGGCAAGTCGACCACCGCGCGCGTGCTGCAGGCCTTGCTTGCGCGTTGGCCGAACGTGCCCAAGGTCGATCTCGTCACCACCGACGGCTTTCTCTATCCCAACGTCATTCTTGAGCGCGAAGGCCTGATGGAGAAGAAAGGCTTTCCGGAAAGTTACGACCTGCCGGCGCTATTGCGCTTCCTGACCGACGTCAAGGCGGGGCGCCGGCCGGCGCGCGCGCCGATCTATTCGCATTTGATCTACGACGTGGTGCCCAACCAGTCGATCGAGATCGACCGGCCGGACATCCTCATTGTCGAAGGCCTGAACGTCTTGCAGACCGGCCGTCTGCCGAAGGATGGCAAGGCCATTCCGTTCGTGTCGGACTTCTTCGATTTCTCGGTCTATATCGACGCCGATGACGAGGTGCTCAAGCACTGGTACGTCAACCGCTTTCTCACGCTGCGCGAGACCGCCTTCCGCGATCCGAAATCCTACTTTCACCGCTATTCGAGTTTGTCGGACGAGGAAGCCATCAAGACCGCGTCGTCGATCTGGGAGCGGATCAACCTGGTCAATCTGCACGAAAACATCTTGCCGACGCGCCAGCGCGCCCACCTCATTCTGAAGAAGGTCGAGAGCCACCAGGTCGAGGAAGTGGCGCTGCGGCGGCTGTAGAAAAGTGTCACGCCGCGCGGCGGCTCAGATCGAAGTGCTCAAGATAGCGTTGCTTGATCGCCGACACCGGCAATACGACCATAACATCGGTGGTGCCGAATTCGTGGTCAATCACCGCGCCGTCGCCAACCATGCCGCCGATCCGCAGATAGCCCTTGATCAGCGGCGGCAAGAGACGCAGCGCTTCTTTCGGATCGATCGCCTCTTTCGACATGCGGTTCATTTCGACGTAGCGCTCGCTGAGCGCGCGCGCGCGCCATACTTCCGGCGCCCGCGCGTAGTGATGCAGAAACGAGAGCTGCAGCGCGAGGTGTTTGGGATCGGTGCCTTCGAGGCTGGCGCAGCCCATCATGACGTCGAGCCGATTCTGCAGCACGTACGACCAGATGCCGTGCCACAACAGCTCGACCGTGCGCTTGTTGCGGTAGGGCGTCAGCACGCAGGAGCGGCCGAGCTCGAGAAATTGCAGATGGGAATGGCGCGCCAGCAGCGGGCCGATCTCGAATTCACCGGCGGTATAGAAGCCGCCGTAGTCTTCCGCCAACGGCTGGCGCAGCAGCCGATAGGTGCCGACGACCGCCGGACGATTGCCGAGACCCGGATTGTCGCGGCGCGCGTGGTCGATAACCAGCAGATGATCGCAGATCGTGTCGTAGCTATCGATATCGCGCCGCGCGAACAGCCGCGCCGGATTTGGGATGGCCGCTCCTTCTTGATAAAAAACACGGTAGCGCAACTTTTGCGCTTGCCGCACCTCGGCTGCATTCTGCGCGAGCCGGACTTCCAGCGAACCGATGCGGCCGAGACTTTGCGAAGGCCGGTGTTGCGCGCGCGCGGCCCAGGCTTTCAGCCCGCCATAGGCTTGCAAAGCTGAGATCAGGCCGGGGACACCGGGACCGGGCGGCAGCGGGCGAAAGCGCTCGAACAAACCACGCGGGGGAAGAAGAATATTGGGGTTCGACATGGGGGATCCCGGTCCTTTCGGCGCGAGAAATCTTTCGATTCGGCCGCGATTCAAGGTCAGCGAATCGTTCAACTGTTAGGCCGATCCCCCGTACAGCATGGGCCCAATACCGAATTATGACAATGTGGGGAGCGGCGTGTCAGGCGGCAAGCGTGGCCGCGCCGGGGTCCGCCGCAATGGCCTGCCGTAAACGCTCCGGATCGAGCGGTTTGACCAGCAAGCCGTTCATGCCGGAGGCAAGGGCTGCTTCGCGGTCTTCCGCAAAGGCATTGGCGGTCAACGCCAGCATGCGGGTCGGCGCGCTTTGCGTTTCGGCTTCGGCGGCGCGGATGCGCCGGGCCGCTTCCAGTCCATCCATCACCGGCATCTGCACGTCCATCAAGACGAGATCATAAGGTGCACCGGCTGCGCGCGCAGCGAGCCAGGATTCAACTGCGGCTTCGCCATTGGCGGCAATGGTCGGCCGGTGACCGAGCCGTGTCAGCAACGCGCGCGCCAGCAGCGCGTTGATCTCATTGTCTTCCGCGACCAGGATCGACAGTCCCTTGCCGCTATTGGGCGGCGTAACGCTGCCGCTTTCCGCCGCAACTTCGACAGGCGAGTGCTCGAAGGTATCATCGTCATTAAGCCGCGCGGCGAGTGACGCGGCGCGCACCGGCTTGACCAGGTAACCGGTGAAGCCCGCGGCCTTCAGCGCCGGCAATTCGTGCCGGTCGGTCGGCTGGATCAGCACAATGCGATGGGTCGCGTTCAACTTGTCGAGCGGGCCACGCGCGATGAATGCCGAGGCCAGCGGATAGTCGACCAGCAACGTGTTCCAATGCCGCTCCGGCAAGAGCGCGAATGCGATAGTTTCGTCCGTCGCCGCGCAGGTGCGCGCGCCCCAGCGGCCGAGGCGACGTGCGAGCAGCGAGGCTTCGATTTCGGCCGCGGCGGCGATCATGATCGACTGGCCGGTGAGGTCGGGCGGTACAAAAACTTTTTCGTTATCTTCGATCAGCGCCGGCGGCAGCGGCACGATGAAGTGAAACGTCGAACCCGTGCCGGGTGCGCTGTCGACGCCGATCTCGCCGTCCATGCGCTCGACGATGCGTTTGGAGATGGCGAGGCCTAGTCCCGTGCCGCCGAACTTGCGCGTGGAGGATCCGTCGGCCTGCTCGAACTCACGGAAGATGCGGGCCTGATCATCGGCCTTGAGACCGATGCCGGTGTCGCGCACTTCGAAGCGGACATCGCCATCGCGTTCACCCGGCTCGACGATGATAGCGACGCCGCCGCGTTCGGTGAACTTGATGGCGTTGCCGGCGAGATTGAGCAGCACCTGGCGCAGACGCGCGACATCGCCGACGACCTGTGCCGGCAGGCGTTCGTCGACAAAGCTTGCGATTTCGATGCCCTTGGCCTGCGCGCGGGGCGCGAGCAGTTCGGCGACGTCCTCGATCATCGGCGCAAGCGCGAAGGGGCGCGTTTCGAGGTCGAGCCGGCCGGCCTCGATCTTGGAAAAATCGAGCACCTCTTCGATCAGCGACAGCAGCGTCTCGCCAGAGGTCTTCGCCGCCTTGGCATAAGTACGCTGCTCGGGCGTGAGGGCTGTGTCGAGCAGCAACTCGGCCATGCCGAGCATGCCGTTGAGCGGTGTGCGGATCTCATGGCTGACCATGGCGAGGAAGCGCGACTTGGCGCGGCTCGCCGCCTCCGCCTGATCGCGCGCCTGTTCGAGCGCGTGTTCGGCCTGCACGCGGTCGGTCACGTCGCGGCCGACACCTTGCACTTCGTTGCCCTTGTCGCTGCGCACCGCGACTTCGCGCCAGGCGATCCAGCGCGCGGCATCCCCGCAGGCGATCTTCTGGTCGTACACGCGGGTGCCGTCGGCAAGCATGGTGACGGGACCTTTTTCGAGCACGAGGAGTTCGTCGCGCTGGCCGATCAGCGCTTCGGGCTTCTTGCCGGCGAGCGCGCAGAAAGCGTCGTTGACGAAGGTGACGCAGCCTTGCGCATCGCGGCGCACGATCAGATCGCCTTGCGCGTCGAGCAGGCTGCGCACGCGCTCCTCCGCTTCGCGCAGCTCCCAGATGTTATCGGACAACGTCTCGACGCGCGCTTCCAGCTCGCGCACCGTTTTCATCGTCGCGCGCCGGCGCACAAGCAGATAGGAAATCGCCGTGCAGGCGGCCGCGAGCAGCGCGCCGGTGCCCATGGCGTAGGTGGACGGATCGTAGTTGCCGGCCTGCAGGCGGATGCCGGTGAAAAAGCCGAGCGTTCCGGTGAACAGCGCAAGCGTCGTCATCACGGCGCGCCCGAACAGGATCAGCGCCGCTTTGCTGCGTCCGCGGTTGCGCTTTTTGCGCACCAACGAAGAGGACGGGTTCGATCGCATGGTTTTCCGGGGCTATATCAGCCCACGAGTCTTGCGATTTCATTCCGATAGCAGGCGCGAACGGCTCGCGCGCTTGGGTGTGGTGAAGAATGCGTTAAGCGTGCGGTAACGGGCTCGGCCAGCTTTTACGCCGCGCGCCGCACTTCGTCGGCAAGCGCGCGATAGGACAAGGCTTCGGCGAGATGAATGCGGCCGACTTTCTGCGCGCCGTCGAGATCGGCCAAGGTGCGGGCGACGCGCAGCACGCGATGATAACCGCGCGCCGACAGATGCATGGCGTCGGCGGCGTCGCGCAGCAAAGTCAATCCGGCGCTGTCGGCTTGCGCCACTTGTTCCAGGATCGCGCCGGAGGCCTGTGCATTGGCGTACACATCCGGCTGGCCGAGTGCGGCATAGCGCTCGGCCTGGATGTCGCGGGCGCGCGCCACGCGCGCGGCAACTTCGCGCGAGCCTTCCGCCGGCGGCGGCAGGATCAGATCGGCGGCGGTGACCGGCGGCACCTCGATGTGCAGGTCGATGCGGTCGAGCAACGGCCCGGACAGGCGCGCCTGATACTCGGCCGCGCAGCGTGCATTGGGTCCGCGCTTGCAGGCAAAGCCGGGATCGGAGGCGCGCCCGCAGCGGCAGGGATTCATGGCGGCGACCAGCATGAAGCGGGCGGGATAGGTGATGCGGTGATTGGCGCGCGCAATCGCGACCTCGCCCGTCTCCAAGGGCTGGCGCAGCGAATCGAGCACCTGCGGCGTGAATTCCGCGAGCTCGTCGAGAAAGAGAACGCCGTGATGCGATAGTGAAATCTCGCCCGGCTTTGCGCGCAAGCCGCCGCCGACCAACGCCGGCATGGAGGCGGAATGATGCGGGCTGCGGAACGGACGCCGGTTGGTGAGCGCGCCGCCTTCGATGACGCCGGCGACGGAGGCGATCATCGACACTTCCAGCAATTCTGTCGGCGTCAATGGCGGCAGGATCGACGGCAGCCGCGCCGCCAGCATCGACTTGCCGGCGCCGGGCGGGCCGATCATTAAGAGGTTATGTCCACCGGCGGCGGCAACCTCGAGCGCGCGCTTGGCGCTCTCCTGACCTTTGATGTCGGCGAGATCGAGCGGCATGCCGTCGATCTCGCGGATCTTCGGCTGCGGGCGCGACAATACCTGTGTGCCCTTGAAATGATTGGCGAGCTGGATGAGCGAGCGCGCCGCGACGATGTCGATCTCCGGGCTTGCCCAGGCGGCTTCCGGCCCGCAAGCTGCCGGGCAGATCAAACCTTGTCCGCGCGCATTGGCGCCGATGGCCGCCGGCAGCACGCCGGCGACCGCCGCGATCGATCCATCGAGACCGAGCTCGCCCAGCACGGTGAAGCCGGCGATAGCGTCCTGCGGAATGGCGCCGATCGCCGCCATCAATCCGAGCGCGATCGGCAGGTCGTAGTGGCTGCCTTCCTTCGGCAGGTCGGCGGGCGCGAGATTGATGGTGATGCGGCGCGCCGGCAGCGCGAGCCCGGAAGCAATCAGCGCCGCGCGCACGCGTTCTTTGGCTTCGGAGACCGCCTTATCGGGCAGGCCGACAATGGTGAAGGCGGGCAGGCCCGGCGCCACCTGCACCTGCACGTCGACGGCGCGGGCCTCGATGCCCTCGAAGGCGACCGTCGCGACACGCTGGACCATGCCCCGTTTCCCCCTCTTGATATCGGCAAGCCTAACGGAAACTGGGGATAACGACAAGAACATTTGCAGAACAAAACAACTCGGCTACAACGTGCGAAAGGCTCAGAAAACAGGGATCGGGTCATGACAGACACAAGAGAAATGGCCGCCGAGCTCAGAAAAGCGCGGCGTGCGCGCAGCGAGGCGGAAGACGCCTGGTGCGCGGTGGAAGAGTTGCTGTGGGAGATGCGTCACCCGCGTGCGTGGCGGCGTCTGGCGCAGACCAACGCTTGGGAGCCGGAACCGCTGGTGCGGACGCACTGATGACCGGCCGTCTAGGTTCGATTGTCATCTTGCCATAAACGGTTTGCCTATAATTCGCGATGCATTGTGGGGGATGCTCGTGAAAATCGGTTTTCGCCGTTTCCTGCTCCCCGCCGCGCTTGGCGCCGGTGCGGTGCTTCTCGTATCAGGCTCTGCGCTTCACGCGCAGGCCGCGCCGGTGTGGACCGTGCCGGAGGTCGGCGCTTTGCCGCACGATGCGCACGGCCTACTTGTGCGCGACGGACGCGATCTCATCACCGCGACATACGCACATATCGGACCGAACGTGCCGGACGCGTCGCAGCGCTACGCCGGCAACAATCTCGCCTGCACCAACTGTCACCTGCGGGCCGGCACGAAAAAATTCGGACTCGCGCTGTTCGGCCTGTGGGGCGATTTCCCGCAATACAGCAGCCGCTCCGGTAACGAGATCAGCATCGAAGACCGCATCAATTCGTGCATGACCCGCAGCATGAACGGCCGCGCACTGCCGAACGATGCTCAGCCGATGCGAGCGATCGTCGCCTATATCAAGTTTCTCAGCACGGGCGTTAAGCCGGGCGAGACACTGCCGGGCCTCGGCACCGGCAAAATGCCGGAACTCGACCGCGCCGCCGACCCGCAACGTGGACGCCCGATCTACATGCGCGCATGCGTGGCCTGCCACAACACGGATGGATCGGGCATTCGCGACAGCATAGCGTCTTCCGACCTCGGCTATTTGATACCGCCTTTGTGGGGCAAGGACACGTTCAACGACGGCGCCGGGCTTGCAAGGCTGATCAACTTCGCGAATTTCATTCACTTCAACATGCCGCACGGCGTCGACTATTTCGACCCGCGCCTGAGCGTGGAGGAGGCTTGGGATTTGGCGGCTTACGTGCTGTCGCAGCCGCGGCCGCAAAAATCCGGACTCGGAAAGGATTTTCCGGATTTAGTGCAGAAGCCGATCGATGCACCCTACGGACCTTACGCCGACCATTTCAGCGAGCAGCAGCACAAATACGGGCCGTTCGCGCCAATCCGCGCGGAGATTGCAAAGCTGAAACGAGAGGGCGCCAAACCCGCGCGCTAGCGGACGCGCGGCTATCTCTTCACGCGCACGCGCATCGCCTCGATCTTGTCCCAGATCAACTTGGCGATGTCGGGGCCGCCGACGTTCTTGACCGCGCGAATGCCGGTGGGCGATGTGACATTGATCTCGGTGATATAGTCACCGATCACGTCGATGCCGACGAACAAGAGCCCGCGCTGGCGCAAAGCGGGCCCGAGCGTCTCGCAGATTTCCCGCTCCCGCTTGGTCAATTCGGTCGCCGCCGGCGAGCCGCCGCGCACCATGTTGGAGCGCAGATCGTCAGCCGCTGGAATGCGATTAATGGCGCCGGCGTACTCGCCATCGACCAGGATAATGCGCTTGTCGCCTTGGCTTACAGCGGGCAGAAATTTCTGCACCACCCATTGCTCGCGGAAGGTGACTGAGAACATGTCGTAAAGCGACCCGAAATTGAGATCGTCTCGTGTGATGCGGAACACGGCGCCGCCGCCATGGCCGTAGAGCGGCTTCATCACGATGTCGCCGTGCGCGGCGCGGAACGCTTTAATCTCGGCGAGGTCGCGCGTAATCAGCGTTGGCGGCATCAAATCGGGAAACTCGGTGACGAAAATCTTTTCCGGCGCGTTGCGCACATGCGCCGGATCGTTGACGACCAACGTGCGCGGGTGAATGCGCTCGAGCAGATGGGTGGTGGTCACGTAGGACAAATCGAAGGGCGGGTCCTGGCGCAGCAGCACCACGTCGAAGGCGGTGAGTTCCACCCGGCGGGAATCGGTGAGCGTGTAGTGGTCGCCGGCAACGTCGCGCACGTTCAATGTCTCAACGGTGGCAAAGAGGTGGCCGTCGAGCAAAGCCAGCCGGTCCGGCGTGTAATAGGCAAGCGCGTGGCCGCGCGTTTGCGCCTCCAAGAGCAAGGCGAAGGTAGAATCACCCTTGATGTTGATCCGTTCGATCGGATCCATCTGCACGGCAACTTTCAGGCTCATGGTGGGCTCTTGTGACTGACTATTGGCGTTAACTTGGCGGTCATTCGGGCGGGAGACGTTTAAGGAAAACAAAGCGTTAACATCTTACCAGCATAATCCCCGGCGGAGACGTGGGACCATGTAGGGGCCGGACGTGACGCTGCCGAAACTTTCGATTGCCGCCAAGCTCTATGCCATCTTCGCGTTGATGGCCACCACGACCGTGGCCCTGTCCGTGGTTGCCGTGCACAACGCGCATCGCCACGCCGCGCTGACGAAAGCGTTCGAAGACGCCAATGCCGGCAGCCTGAACGTGGAACGCATCAATAGCCTTATCTACGCCGTTCAGTCTGCGGCGCGCGGTGCGGTCATGTCGCCGGACATCAAATCTGCGGCGCCTTATCTCGCGCGATCTCCACAAGTCCAACGACCTGATCGACCAGGTGCTGGCGCGAATGGCAACTCGCGGTCGGCAAAGTCGACGCCAAGGCCTTCAGCGAATTCTCCGTCCGGCTGTCCGCATTCCAAAACTTCGCGCCGGAGCTTACCCGCATCGCCAACGAATCCGGGCCGCAGGCCGCGCGCAGTTGGGCGGAAAAGAATTTCCCGGCCGACTTCCACAACACGCTGACGCACGATCTCAAGGCTCTCGACAAGCACTATGTCGAACGTGCGGGACATCTCTACAAGCAAGTCAACGACGGCATCGACAACACCGCGCTGCTGCTCAGCGTGCTGTGTGCCTTCGCGGTGCTGCTGGCAACGGCCGGCGCATTTATGATCATGCGCGGCGTGGTCAGGCCGATCACGGAGATCACGCGCATCACCGAAGCCGTCGCCGCCGGCGACACCCAACAGACGCTCGCCTTCACCAAGCGCAGCGACGAAATCGGTGCGCTGGCGCGCTCGATCGACGTCTTCCAGCAGGCGATGCAGCATGTCAAAGACCTCAGCCGCCAAATCGCGGAAGATTCCGAGGCGCAGCGCGACGGCCAGGCGCGCGTGTCGCATGAAATCGCGCATTTCTCCGCTGACGTAGAGGCAACGCTCGCCGAGCTCGGCCGCATCTCCGATCAGATGTTGGCGGCTTCGAGCCAGCTGGCCGGCGTCGCCGACGATGCTTCAGCCAAGACCGCGCGCGCGGCCGCGGCGTCCTCGGACGCCTCCGGCAATGTTCGCGACATCGCTTCGGCTGCCGATGAATTGTCGGCTTCGGTCAACGAGATCGACCGCCAGGTTGCGCAGTCCAACGCGATCGCCACCAAGGCCGTCAACGAAGCCGAGCACACCAATCGCGCCGTGAAAGAGCTCGACGAAGCGGCCGGCCGCATCGGCGACGTGATCAAGCTGATCACCGACATCGCAGAGCAGACCAACCTGCTTGCGCTCAACGCCACCATCGAGGCCGCGCGGGCGGGCGAAGCCGGCCGCGGCTTTGCCGTGGTTGCCGGCGAGGTCAAGGCGCTAGCCGGGCAGACCAGCCGTGCCACCGAAGAGATTGCGGCGCAGATCGCCGGTATGCAGCGCGCGACCCAGCGCTCGATCGAAGCCATCACGTCGATCGAAACCATCATCCGGGAAATCGGCGACATCAGCGGGGCGATCGCGGCGGCGGTGACCGAACAGGGCGCCGCCACCGCTGAAATCGCGCGCAGCGTGGAGACAGCGGCCAAGCGCACCGTGGAGACAGCCGAAGAGGTGAGCCTTGTCGGTAGCGCGACGGAAGATACCCGCGCGAGCGCGAACGCAGTGAAAGCCGTGGCCGACGATCTCGGTCAGGTGGCCGGGCGCATCCGCTCCCAGGTCGACCTGTTTTTCGAGCGGTTGAGCGCGTAAAATTCAATTTGCCTCGAATGCCGCCGGGATATGACGCGGCAGCTTGCCCGGCGCCACCAAGATCACGTCGAAGCGGAAATCTTGAATCGTGTCGTCGGGACGCATGGCGAGCCAGACCTCTGCCGCTGCGGCGATGCGTCGGCGCTGACGGGACAGTACCGACTCCGCCGCGTCATCCAGACTGTTGCGCGCTTTCACTTCGACAAAGACCAGCAACGATCGCCGGCGCGCGACGATGTCGATTTCGCCGGCCGGCGATTTCCAGCGCCGCGCCAGAATGCGAAAGCCTTTGGCGATGAGAAAAGCGGCCGCGCGGCTTTCCGCCGAAATGCCAAGACGGAACGCGGCAATTTTGTCAGGACGCGCTTCGCGCTTTTGACGCCCGGGCCGTGGCGCCGACACCGGCGTGGCGGTCGGCCGGCTACGGCGTGCCATCGCCATCGTCCTCCGCCAGATCGAGCGCGCGCTGATAGACCGCGCGGCGGGATTGTCCGGTCGCCAGCGCGACTTCGGCGACCGCATCTTTCAGCGAGACGCGCGCAAGCGCGCGGCGCAGGAGGTCGTCGATCTCATCCGTATCGGCGCCTTGTTCCGGCGGCGGCGCCACGACGATGACGATCTCGCCGCGCGTCTCGGCGCCTTCGGTGTAAGCGCGGGCGAGCGAAGCAAGATCGCCGCGGCGGACATCCTCGTGCAATTTTGTGAGTTCGCGGCAAATCACGGCAGCCCGCGGGCCTAAGCCTTCAGCCAGATCGGAAAGCGCGGCGGCAAGCCGCGGTCCGCTCTCGAACAGCACCAAAGTCGCCGGGGTGGATTTCAGCGCCGCAATCCGTTTCTGCCGCGCACCTTGCTTGGGCGGCAGAAAGCCTTCGAAGAAAAAGCGGTCGGTCGCCAGACCGGATACGGTGAGGGCCGCGAGGGTGGCCGAGGCGCCCGGCAGCGCGGTCACTGCTAGGCCGGCTTCGATCGCCGCGCGCACCAGTTTGTAACCTGGATCGGAAATCAGCGGCGTGCCGGCATCCGACACCAAGGCAATCGCGGCGCCTGCGGCGAGCCGCGCGAGCAATTTCGGCCGCGCCTGCGCGGCATTATGCTCGTGATAGGGCGTCAACGGTGTCGTGATGCCGTAGCGTTCGAGCAGCTTGGCGGTGACGCGGCTGTCCTCGCAGGCGATGACGTCGGCACCCGCAAGCACGTCAAGCGCGCGCAACGTGACGTCACGCAAGTTGCCGATCGGCGTGGCGACCAGGTAGAGCCCGGGTGCCGGTTTCGGCGCGTCGGTCACATTGCCGCCGATAGCGTAGCGGCGTTTCGTGTCGCCCTCGGCGGTCGTCTTCTTGCCCATAACCGGCACTCTAAATGGCTGTCGCATGGGCGTCATGCAATGACAAATTCCCTTGGCCTTTCATTGCTTTAACTTTTGTGGGATAAAAAAGCAGCTGTCATCAGACTGACAACTTGATCTCAATTCCGTTGCGTGGGGAGGCCATGTCGGGGACATCGCCGGATAAGAAAAAATTGCCGATGCCCAGCCGGCGCAGCGTGACCGCCGCACTGGGCGCCACGGCGGCGGCGCTCCTGTCGGGTTGCAGCAGCGATAAGGTCGGCAATTTCGGCGGCGGCAATTTCCAGAATCCGTTCACGCCGCAACCGCAGCCGCAGACACAGCCGTCGGCTGCCATCGGCGGCGGCCAAGTCCGCGTCGCATTGATCCTGCCGCTGTCGGCGCAGGGCAATGCCGGCGTGGCGGCCGTGTCGATGAAGAACTCGGCCGAGATGGCGCTCGCCGAGTTCAAGAATCCGAACATCCAGCTTCTGGTGAAAGACGACGCCGGTTCGCCGCCGGCCGCGCAATCCGGCGCGCAGCAGGCGATCAACGAGGGTGCCGAAATCATCATCGGTCCGCTGTTCGCCCAATCGGTGCGCGCGGTCGCGCAGGTCGCGCGTCCGCGCAACATTCCGGTGATCGCCTTCTCCACCGATTCAAGCGTCGCCGCGCAGGGCATTTATCTCCTGAGCTTCCTGCCGGAAACCGACGTCAAGCGTATCGTTGATTACGCCATTTCGCGCCGGCGCCGTTCCTTCGCCGCGCTGATCCCGGATAACGCCTATGGCGCGGTGGTGCAGGCGGCGTTCCAGCAGGAGGTGCCGAGCCGCGGCGGTCGCGTGGTCGTGCTGGAGAAGTATCCGATCGACCCGAGCGGGCTCGCCGCTCCGGTCAGCCGCGTGGCGCAGGCGGCGACGCAGATCGACAGCGTGTTCATTCCGGGCAGCGCTGACGCGGTGCCGCAGGTGGTGCAGGCGCTCGCCGCCAATCGCGTCAATCTGAAGCGCCTGCAATTGCTCGGGACCGGGCTGTGGGACGACCCGCGCATTTTCTCCGACCGGGAGTTGCAGGGCGGATTGTACGCCGCGCCGGAGGCGACCGGTTTCCGCAATTTCTCGGCGCGCTATCGCGCCCGTTACGGACAGGACCCGGTGCGCACCGCGACGCTTGCCTATGACGCGGTCGCGCTGGTGGCCGCACTGGTGAAGACGCAAGGGCAGGCGCGCTTTTCGCAAGCCGTGCTCACCAACCCGTCCGGCTTTGCCGGCATCGACGGCATTTTCCGCTTCCGCCCCGAAGGCATCAACGAGCGCGGACTGGCGGTGCTGCGCGTCGGATCGACCGGTGGCCAGGTGGTGAGCCCGGCGCCGCGTTCGTTTGGGACGGGGGCGTAAAGTTAAGCGGCGAGATCGGCGACCACCGCGTCGAGCAGCGGAAAACCGCTTTGCGTCACGCGCAGGCGGCCGTCGGCGGTGGTCTCGACCGCGCCTTCGTCGCGCAGGATGGCGATCCGCGCCGGATCGATCTCGCGGCCCGAGAGCGCGAGAAAGCGCCCGGGCTCGATCCCTTCCGCGAGCCGCAGACCCATTAATAGATATTCGTCGGCGGCTTCGCCTTGCGTGAGCGCGTCGTCGACAATTAAGCCCGAACCCGTTGCCTCTACGCGCATCAGCCAGCTTTCCGGGCGCTTTTCGGTTTCGGTGGCCATGCGCCGGCCGGTGACGTTGAGTCGTCCGTGCGCGCCCGGTCCGATGCCCGCATATTCGTGGCCGCGCCAGTAAACCAGATTGTGCCGGCATTCGGCGCCCGCCCGCGCGTGATTGGAAATCTCGTAAGCCGGCAGCCCGGCATCGGCGCAGACGGCTTGCGTCAAATCGTAGAGATCGCGCCCGAGATCTTCGTCAGGGATTTCAAGCTTGCCGGCGGCGTAGAGGCCGGCGAACGGCGTGTCGGGCTCGACGGTGAGCTGGTAGAGCGAAAGATGTTCGGCGGCTTCCCCGATGGCGCGCTTGAGTTCGGTCTCCCATGCTTGCAGCGTCTGCCGCGGGCGCGCGTAGATGAGATCGAAGGAATAGCGCTCGAAATTCGCGCGTGCGATTGCGACGGCATCGAGCGCTTCTTGCACCGAGTGCAGTCGTCCCAGTTCTTTCAACGCGGCATCGTCGAGCGCCTGCACGCCGAGCGACACGCGATTGACGCCGGCGGCGCGATAGCCGCGAAAGCGCGTGGCTTCGACGCTGGTCGGGTTCGCTTCCAGCGTCACCTCGACGTCGGGCGCAATGCTCCAGTGCTTGGCGATGGCGTCGAGGATCACCTGTACCGACGACGGCTGCATCAGCGACGGCGTACCGCCGCCGAAAAAGATGCTCGAGACGGTGCGCGCGCCGATGCGGTTCGCCGTGGTGGCAAGCTCGGCCTCGAAGGCGCGCACGAAGCGCGCTTCATCGATGCCGCCATGGCGGACGTGGCTGTTGAAGTCGCAGTAGGGGCACTTGGAGAGGCAGAACGGCCAGTGCACGTAAACTGCGAACGGCGTGGTTGATGTCATCTTAACCATCATAGGCCGCATCGGCCTTGCACCGCCAGTACGGACATGCCGCCCGCCGCGGATAATTCATTAAAATTGTAACGATTGCGCGCGTTGCAAGTGGCGCGCTTAATCGCGCCGCAAGCACGCTTCCGCCAGTTTCACGAATGCGCGGGCGCGGTGCGAAAGGCCTTTGCCTTTCGGCGGCAGGCCGTGCTTTTCCTCCGCGCTCATCTCGCCGAAAGTGCGCTGAAAGCCGTCGGGCAGGAACAACGGATCGTAGCCGAAACCGGCATCGCCGCGCGGCGGCCAGGTGACGACGCCATCGATGCGGCCTTCGAACTCTTCAATGTGTCCGTCCGGCCAGGCCAGACAGAGCGCGGCGATGAAGTGCGCGCGCCGCCGCTCCGGTGTCGTGGCGCCGCGTTCGACCAGCAGCGTCTGGATAGTGTTCATGGCGCCGCGGAAGTCCTTGTCGGGTCCGGCCCAGCGCGCGGAGTGAATGCCGGGTTCGCCATCGAGCGCGTCGACGACGAGACCGGAGTCGTCGGCGAAAGCCGGCTTGCCGGTTGCCTTCGCCGCGGCCATTGCTTTGAGCGCTGCATTGGCGGCAAACGTCGTGCCGGTTTCCTCGGGTTCGGCGAGGCCGAGCTCACCGGCTGACTGCGCCTCTATACCAAAGGGCGCCAGCAGCTCGCGCATTTCCCTGAGCTTGCCCGGATTGTGGGTGGCGATGACGATGGGAGAGGTGAGTTGTCTGCTCACGCCACCGCCAGTTTCTGCAAATCCACCAGCTTGCCAATTCCTTTGCGCGCGAGCGCCAATAGCGCCAGGAATTGATCCTCGCTGAACGGCGTCTTTTCGGCGGTCGCCTGCACCTCGACGATGTTGCCGTTGCCGGTCATGACGAAATTGGCGTCGGTCTCGGCTTCGGAATCTTCGGCATAATCGAGATCGAGCACGGCGACGTTGTTGTAGACGCCGCAGGAAATCGCGGCGATGTGGTCGCGCAGGACCTCGCCCTTGAGCATGTCGCGCGCCTTCATCCAGGAAAGACAATCGGACAGAGCGACCCAGGCGCCGGTGATGGACGCCGTGCGCGTGCCGCCGTCGGCCTGGATGACGTCGCAGTCGACCGTGATCTGGCGCTCGCCCAGCGCCGGCAGGTTGATGACGGAGCGCAAGGAGCGTCCGATCAGCCGCTGGATTTCGACCGTGCGGCCGCCCTGCTTGCCGGCGGAGGCCTCGCGGCGGGTGCGTTCGGAGGTGGCGCGCGGCAGCATGCCGTATTCGGCGGTGACCCAACCGCGCCCCTGACCTTTAAGCCAGGGTGGCAGGCGCTCTTCCAGGCTGGCGGTGACCAGCACGTGGGTGTCGCCGAATTTCACGAAACAGGAGCCTTCGGCGTATTTCACGACGCCACGCTCGAGTGCCACGCTGCGCAATTCGTCGACTTGTCGCCCGCTTGGCCGCATGAGCCCTCCCGGCTTGTCTTAGGGCGCTCACCATAGCCGGATGCCCGGCTTGAACAAGGTGGGGTGAATGGTCAATTGTTAGCTGGATTGAAGGAGTTAGACCGTGGCTTCCCACGACGTCCCAATCGGCGCGACCCAAGTGAGCCTGGCGGCGCTCAACGAGCGCTCGCGGGAAATTTTCCGCTCGATCGTGGAAAGCTATCTGGCGACCGGCGAGCCGGTGGGCTCACGCAATCTCTCGCGCATTCTGCCGATTCCGCTGTCGCCGGCCTCGGTACGCAACGTGATGTCGGATCTCGAGCAGCTCGGTCTCGTCTACGCTCCGCACACCTCGGCCGGCCGTCTGCCGACCGAGCTGGGCCTGCGCTTTTTCGTCGACGCGCTGATGGAAGTCGGCGACCTGACCGAGGGCGACCGCCGTACCATCGAGGCGCAGGTGGCCGGGTCCGGCGCCAACATGTCGCTCGAAGCGATCCTCACCGAAGCCTCGCAGATGCTGTCGGGGCTCACCCGCTCGGCCGGTATCGTGCTCACCGCCAAGAGCAATGTGCGGCTCAAGCACATCGAATTCGTGCGGCTGGAGCCGGAGCGTGCGCTGGCGGTGCTGGTGGCCGAAGACGGCCAGGTCGAGAACCGGGTGCTCAACGTGCCGACGGGCCTGCCGACCTCGGCGCTGGTCGAAGCCGGCAATTTCCTCAACGCCCGCATCCGCGGCAAGACGCTGGCCGAATTGCGCAACGAGATCGAGGGCGCGGTCAAGGAGGGGCAGGACGCGCTCGACCAACTAACCCAGAAGGTCATTTCTGCAGGAATGGCGAGCTGGTCGGGCGGCGAGACCGAAGACCGCCAGCTCATCGTGCGCGGTCACGCCCATCTGCTGGAGGACCTGCACGCGCTCGAGGATCTGGAGCGGGTGCGCTCCCTGTTCGACGCGCTGGAGGCCAAGCGCGGGGTGATCGATCTGCTCGGCCGCGCCGAACGCGCCGAGGGCGTGCGCATCTTCATCGGCTCGGAAAACAAGCTGTTCTCGCTGTCCGGCTCCTCCACCATCATCGCACCTTACCGCGACAACAAAGGCAGTATCGTCGGGGTGATCGGGGTGATCGGTCCCACCCGGCTCAACTATGCCCGAGTCATTCCGATGGTCGATTATACCGCCCGGGTGGTGAGCAAGCTGTTGTCCGGCTAGACGCTTGATTTTCCGGACTGGAACCCTGATATCCCGGCCATCAGCCCCGCATTCTTTTGAGGATAATGAAGACGATGACGGATCCGACCGCCCGCCAGAAAGACGACGCCGCGGCCGAGACTGAAAACGGCCAGGGCAAGATGCCGGGCAACGGCGCGCCGACGCCGGACGATCCGGCGCGTGGCGCCGATCCGGTGACCGAGGCCAAGCGCGAAGCCGCCGAATTCAAGGACAAGCTGCTGCGTACGCTTGCCGAGATGGAGAACCTGCGCAAGCGGACCGAGCGCGAGGTCGCTGACGCGCGGCTCTACGGCATTACGAGCTTCGCGCGCGAAGTGCTGCAGGTGGCCGACAACATGCACCGCGCACTGGAGGTGATCGGACCCGAGCTGCGCGAGCAAGGCGACGCCAAAGTGAAATCTCTGATCGAAGGCGTCGAGCTCACAGAACGCGAGTTGCTCAAGGCTCTCGAAAAGCACGGCGTGAAAAAGTTTTCGCCGCAAGGCGAGAAATTCGATCCCAACGTGCAGCAGGCGATGTTCGAAATGGAAACCGCCGATGTACCGCCGGGCCATGTCGCGCAAGTCATCCAGGCCGGTTACATGATCGGCGAGCGCGTGTTGCGTCCGGCGATGGTCGCTGTCGCCAAGGCGGCAAAAACGCAGGCGCCGGCCAACGACAATCCCGACGGCGCCAGCTGAGCGCCGCGTCCGCGCGCAAGCCGAATTCGCGCGCGTGTCAGTCGACCACGACTAATAAAGATTCTTTTCCGTAGCTGGCGCACTGCTGCACGCAAACGTGAATGCAGGCAGCGCCTTACCGGCTGTCTCTTCATTGGAATAAATCGAAGCTGCGTGCGCTACTTTGGAGTCATTATAAGCTATTGATTTAGCACGATATTTCGCTTGACGCCTGCGCCCGCGCAGTCAATTTTGGCTGCGAGAATTCATCCGCGCAGGGGGCACCATGGCGATCACCACTTCAACGTTCCAAATCGGCGCTTTGATTTGCGCGCTGCTCGCGTTCGCATTCACCGCGACGAACCATGCGCAAGCCGCGTCGATGACCGAAGGCGCAAAGCAGTTCAAGGCGTATGTCGTCGAGCACATCGGCAAGGCCATCGCCGGCGCGAAGAAACTGCAAGCGGCGGTGAAGGCAGGCGACGTCAAAGCAGCGCAAGCGGCGTGGATCGAATCGCGCAAAGGCTGGGAGGCGATGGAGCCGGTAACCGGCGAATATTTCGGCGATATCGACAAAGTCGTCGATCCGTGGCCCGACGCCAAGACCGGCTATCACGCGATCGAGGCGCCACTGTTCGCCGGCAAGCTCGACGGACTGCAGAAGCCGGCCGATGATCTGGTCGCTAACCTCGCCAAGTTTCAGAAGCGCGTGAGCGCCAAGAGCTTCACCTTCACGCCGCAGCGGCTGCTCAGCGGCACCGCCAATCTCGCTTACGAAGTCGGCGAAGAAAAATCGAAGGGCGGCGAGTCACCTTATGCCGGCACATCGATCATCGACATGCAGGAAAACGTCGAAGGCATCGAGGCGGCCTACAAGCTGGTATTTCAGGACACGCTGAAGAAAGCCGATCCAGAGATCGCCAAGATCATTCACGACCGCATCGAGAAGCTCGAGGCCCTGGTGAAAGTCAGCGACATCAAGAGCCTTGACGTGAAAGCCACGCACATTGCCGGCGAAGAACTGGCGGTGCTTCTGCAAAGCGCCGCGCCCAAGCTGAAGCTGAAGACGTTCAAGGTCGGCGACGAAGAAGAGAAGAAATAGGGGCGATGATGTTGGGCACGCGCAACCCGATACTTTGGCTGGCGGCAGGCGCTTGCCTTCTGGTATTCGCGGCGTATCCGGCCAGGGCGACGCCGGTCGTCAGCAAGGACGCGCCGCTGCCGGTCGGGACCGAACTGAACGAAGAGCCACTCGATCAGCCGACCGAGCTGTTCAATTTCGAAGCGGCTGGCGGCAAGCGCTCCTACCTGTTCAACCTCGGCGACATGCTGTTTTCCTCGCCGGCGATCTTCGGCGGGGTCGCGCGCGACGCCCAGATGAGCTGCAACACCTGCCATCAGGGAGGCGCAGGCAATGCCAAGCTGTTCGTGCCCGGCCTGTCGCGCCGGCCCGGCACTTTCGACGTCACAGGCGCGCTGTTCAATCCGAAGGCGAACAATGGCGTGTTCGATCCGGTAACGCCGCCCAGCCTGCGTGGCGCAAAATATCTTGCGCCTTACGGGCACGATGGCCGTTTTGCCGCACTGCGCGACTTCATTCGCAACGTTATCGTGAACGAGTTCGCCGGGCCTGAACCGACCGGCGATGTGCTGGACGCGCTGGTCGCCTATGTGCGCGAGATTTCGTTTCTGCCCAATGCGAAGCTCGGCACTGGCGGCAAGCTGACGGACAAGGCCTCAGAGGCCGCGCGCCGCGGCGAGGTGTTGTTCAACAAGCCGTTTCGCCGCGACGCCGCCATGAGCTGCGCGGGTTGTCACAAGCCGGACGGCGTTTTTGTCGATCACCAGATGCACGACGTCGGCACCGGAGGCTGGTTCAAGACCAAGACGCTGCTCAACGCCAATCTCAACGCGCCTTACTTCCACGACGGTCGCTTCGACACCTACGACCAGGTAGTCGACTATTTCGACGGTCACTACGATCTCGGTCTGAGCGACAAGGAAAAGTCGGATCTCGTCGCCTATCTCAATGCGGTTGGCGATGCCGACGATCCGGTCACGCGCAATACGGTGCAGTTGGAGCTCGACGAAATTTCCGCCTTTGCCAGCGTACTCGCCACCGCTATTCCGGCGCACGACAAGAATGTGATCGCGCTGACCGTCGAATTGCTGGGCAATGAGTGGCGCGAATTGGGCGAGAACTTTCCCTCGCCCAAAGATACGAGCGTACAGGGCGGCCTTGCCGAGCGCCTGAAGGCGCGTGGCGCCGCGCGCGACATGGTGCTGACGCTCAGGCGCATTGCAATGATGGCGGAGGCGGGCGACTTCGAGGCGGCTGCACGCGGTTATGCCGAATACCGCGCGCAGGAGGCGGACGTTGGCGGCGTGCTCAAACAGGCCGAGGCTTGGTCGCTGTTTAGTCCGGCGGTGCGGCAAGCACATTTTGCGGCAGTGCGGCGGCTTGCGGAACTGGCGAAATAACGGCTTTACCTGCGGAGACGAAACGTTATAACATAACATGTAATTGGGGGCTATCGGAATGCGGAGTCGTGCGGGTTATGGGGCTTTTGGCTGGGCGGTATCGATTTTGAGCTTGGCGGCGGTGGTCGGCGTCGCCGATGCGCAAGCGAAGGACAAGACGCCGCCGGCGCCGAAATCGATCTGGGAACAGGAAACGCTCACCGGCGATTGGGGCGGCGCGCGCACCGCGCTGAAGGATCGCGGCATCGAGATCACGCTGCAATATATCGGCGAAGTTCTTCGACGTTTTTTCCGGCGGCCTGTATCGGCGGCCGAGCTATGAAGGCCGCGCCGAATTGTCGATCGACACCGATCTCGAAAAGCTGATCGGCTGGACCGGCGCCACCACCCACGTCACCGTCTTCGATATTCACAACAGCGGCTACAACGCGGCCGATCATGTCGGCAGCATTTCCGATCCGAGCAATATCGACGCCTATCACACACTGCGGCTATTCACCGCTTGGTACGAGCAGTCCTTCGGTCCGATGTTTTCGGTGCGCATCGGACAACTTGCGGCCGACGACGAATTGCACCTCGGTCCGACCGCCGCTGGTTTGATCAACGGCACCTTCGGTTGGGCGGATCTGCTCGCCGCCAACATCACCAATGGCGGCCCGGCCTATCCGCTGGCGACGCCCGGCGCGCGCGTGAAGTTCATGCCGACGCCCGATATCACAATTCTTGCAGCCGTTTTCTCCGGCAACCCGGCCGGCAAGAATTGCAACGACGATGCGCAGCGCTGCAATCCACACGGCACCACGTTCAGTTTCTACGGTGGCGCGCTCTGGATAGGAGAAATCGGCTTCGCCGTGAACAAGGGCAAGCAGGCGATCGGCCTGCCGGGCACGTACAAGATCGGCGGTTGGTACGCGACGGCGAATTACGCCGATCAGCGTTACGGTGTTGATCCCGCGACCGGCGCGACAGTATCGCTCGCCGATCCGGTGGGGCCGGACCCGCTCTTTCACCGCGGCAATTGGGGCATCTACGGCATCGCCGATCAGATGATCTGGCGTGGGGCGGCGAGCAGCGTGAACGTTTTCTTGCGCGGCGGCGGCTCGCCGTCCGATCGCAATCTGATTTCCTATTATGTGGACGGAGGCTTCGGCATCAAAGGCCTGTTTCCCGGCCGCGCCGACGATACCCTTACCTTTGGTGTCGCTTACGCCAAGATCAGCAAAGACGCAGTGGCGCTCGATCGGGACAATCTGGTTATTAACGGGCCGCCCTATGCCGTCCGCAGCGAAGAGGTCGTGTTCGAGTTAAACTACGCATTGCAAATTGCGCCGTGGTGGGTCGTTCAGCCAGATTTGCAATACATCGTGCGCCCGAACGGCGGGCAAAATCCAGACGATCCGACGCTGGCGTTCGATCACGCCTTCTATGGCGGCATACGAACGACGTTTACATTCTAATCGGAGCTTAACGGATTTCGACGCCGTCACGCAGGGCGCGGAAGCGCGGGAACACCGCGTCCCAGCTGTCCTGCTCGACGACGCCGACCAGGCGCAGGAAACTGTTGCCGCCGGCGAATTGCAGCCATTGCACGAGCGCGAGCGGCTTGCCGTCGGCGGCTTTCGCTTTGGCGCGGATTTCGTAGCCCTGCGATCCGTTGATGCGCATCAACTCGGCCGAAGTGACGGCAAGGCCGGGCAGCGGCGTCCGTTCGAGCAGATCGCGGGCAAAATTCGGCCGGGACTCGGCTTGGTTTGGTGCGCCGCGGCCGACCGATACGATGATGTAAGTGTACTTGGTGAGGTTGTCGCTCGGCCCATCGATCAGGATCATCGCGCCTTGCGGCGCGACCTTGGCCAAACGGAAGCCTGCCATGTTCGTGACCTTGAATGGCAACAAACGGACCAGCTCGTCCATCGGCGGCATGCGAAACTGCACGGTGGCGAGCATCGCGCGCACCTTCTCGTCCGTATAGACCGAGCGTGCCGCCTCCGGTACGCGCACGCCGACAAGCGCCGCGATCTGACCGGCTTGTTTGTCGGCGGTGTTGGCGAGCAGGTACCAGCTTCGATAGTCGGTGCCTTTGACATTTTCTTGCCCGGTCACGAGAAAACCGACGCCGCTCGCGAAGGCGAACAGTTCACGCGTCTCGGTCTTCAAGGTCTTGGACTTGTCGGCGAAGGCCGATTTTTCGAACGCCTGATAGGCCGGTCCCGGGATGTCGAGAACGGTAACGGCGACGTCACGGCTGGCATCCTCAAAGCCGACAAATTTCTTCGCCACGACGAGATCACCCGCCGGCGCCAGGCCAATTCGCGAGCCCGGTGGGAACACCGCCTCCGCGGCCAAGGCGGCCGATAAAAGCGCGATGACGCTGGACGAGACGACGAGAAGAATTGCGAACCGGCGGAGCATGGGCAACGGCCGTGACCTTTCGAAACGAGTTACAACCGGCTGCCTAACCGGGTTCGCCCGGCAGCCGCAACCGAAAGATTAACCTTCGCCAGTCCGGTCGTGGCGGGCGTCTCGCGAATTCGTGACCGCCCGCCTTGCGGGTCCCGGAGGCCCTCCTATATGAGCGCTAAGCCGCAAAAACGCGGTGAATCGCGTATCCAGGGGGCTGGATCGAGGGGGTCGCGGATGAGCCGCCGACATCCCAATCGGGCGCCAAGAGGCCCTTCGGGGCACAAGTGGCCCGGCCGGCCTGCCGCATTTTGAGAGGAACAACCATGGGCAAGGTCATCGGCATCGACCTCGGCACCACCAATTCGTGCGTTGCCGTCATGGAAGGCAAGTCACCGAAAGTTATCGAGAACGCCGAAGGCATGCGCACCACGCCTTCGATCGTCGCCTTCACCGACGACGGCGAGCGTCTCGTCGGCCAGCCGGCCAAGCGCCAGGCGGTCACCAATCCGGAAAAAACCATCTTCGCGGTCAAGCGCCTGATCGGGCGCCGCTACGACGACCCGATGGTGGAGAAGGACAAGAAGCTCGTCCCCTACAAGATCGCCAAGGCCTCCAATGGCGATGCCTGGGTCGAGGAGGAAGGCAAGACCTATTCGCCCTCGCAGATCTCCGCCTTCATTCTGCAGAAGATGAAAGAGACGGCGGAGTCCTATCTCGGGCAGAAGGTCGAGCAGGCCGTCATCACCGTTCCCGCCTACTTCAACGACGCCCAGCGTCAGGCCACCAAGGATGCCGGCAAGATTGCCGGTCTTGAGGTGCTGCGTATCATCAACGAGCCGACCGCGGCCGCGCTCGCCTACGGTCTCGACAAGGAGAAGACCGGCACCATCGCGGTCTACGACCTTGGCGGCGGCACCTTCGATATTTCGATCCTGGAAATCGGCGACGGCGTGTTCGAAGTGAAGTCCACGAACGGCGACACGTTCCTGGGTGGCGAAGACTTCGACATGCGGCTCGTCAACTATCTCGCCGACGAGTTCCAGAAGGAGCAGGGCATCGACCTGCGCAAGGACAAGCTCGCGCTGCAGCGGCTGAAAGAATCGGCCGAGAAGGCCAAGATCGAGTTGTCGTCAACGACGCAAACCGAAATCAACCTGCCGTTCATCACGGCGGATGCTTCCGGTCCCAAGCACATGACCATGAAGCTCACCCGCGCCAAGTTCGAGGCGCTGGTCGACGATCTCATCCAGAAGACGGTCGAGCCGTGCCGCAAGGCGCTCAAGGACGCCGGCATCTCGGCGGGCGAGATCAACGAGGTCGTGCTGGTCGGCGGCATGACCCGTATGCCGAAGGTGCAGGACGTCGTGAAGCAGTTCTTCGGCAAGGAGCCGCACAAGGGCGTCAACCCGGATGAAGTGGTCGCCATCGGCGCCGCCATTCAGGCCGGCGTTCTGGCCGGCGACGTCAAGGACGTGTTGCTGCTCGACGTGACCCCGCTGTCGCTCGGCATCGAGACGTTGGGCGGCGTGTTCACCCGCATCATCGACCGCAACACCACGATCCCGACCAAGAAGAGCCAGGTCTTCTCCACCGCCGACGACAATCAGAACGCGGTGACGATCCGGGTCTTCCAGGGCGAGCGCGAGATGGCGGCCGACAACAAGATCCTCGGCCAGTTCGACCTGGTCGGCATTCCGCCGGCGCCGCGCGGCGTGCCGCAGATCGAGGTCGCCTTCGACATCGACGCCAACGGCATCGTCAACGTCAACGCCAAGGACAAGGCGACCGGCAAGGAGCAGCAGATCCGCATTCAGGCCTCGGGCGGTTTGTCCGAAGCCGACATCGAAAAGATGGTCAAGGACGCGGAGTCGCATGCAGAGGAAGACAAGAAGCGCAAGGCGGCGGTGGAAGCCAAGAACCACGCCGAGGCGCTTGTCCACTCGACCGAGAAGGCGCTCTCCGAGCACGGCTCCAAGATCGGCGATACCGAACGCGGTGCCATCGAGAACGCCATGGCCGATCTGAAGGAAGCGCTCAAAGGCGACGACGCCGACGTGATCCAGCAGAAGACCAACACGCTGGCGCAAGCGTCCATGAAGCTCGGCGAAGCCATGTACAAGCAGAGCCAGGAAGCCGGTGAAGGCGCCGACACGAGTGAAAGCGCGACTGGCGCCGATGGTCAGAAGGAAGACGTGGTCGACGCGGAGTTCACCGAAGTCGACGACGACAAGAACGACAAGAAATCCGCCTGACGCGGGGCGCAAGCCATGCGCGAGAGGCCGTTTGCAATCATCTCACCCCCGGGCGGTACCCGGGGGTGCCTGTTTGCGGAAAACAGCGGTCTGAGCTGAGGGCGGGGAATGTCCAAGCGCGACTACTACGAAGTCTTAGGCGTGACGCGCACCAGCACCGAGGTCGAGCTGAAGGCGGCGTTCCGCAAGCTCGCCATGCAGCATCACCCGGACCGCAATCCCGGCGACAGCGAGTGCGAGCACAAATTCAAAGAAATCAACGAGGCCTATGACGTCCTCAAGGACGGCGACAAGCGCGCCGCCTATGACCGCTTCGGCCACGCCGCCTTCGAGCAAGGTGGCATGGGCGGGGCACATGGTTTCAGCGCCGACTTCGGCTCGACTTTTGCCGACATTTTCGAGGGCATCTTCGGCATGGGCACGGCGCGCGGGCGCGCCTCCGGCCGCGAGCGCGGTTCCGACCTGCGCTACAATATGGAAATTGACCTCGACGAGGCTTTTTCCGGCAAAACCGCGCAAATCCGCATCCCGACCTCGGTCACTTGTGAGGTCTGCTCGGGCTCGGGCGCCAAGGCCGGCACCAAGCCGAAGGCGTGCGCGACCTGCGGCGGCGCCGGCAAGATCCGCCATGCGCAAGGCTTCTTCACGCTCGAGCGCACCTGTCCGGTCTGCCAGGGCCGCGGTCAGGTGATCGACGATCCCTGCGCGAGCTGCTCTGGCGCCGGTCGCGTCATGCGCGAGCGTACGCTGTCGGTGAACATCCCGGCCGGCGTCGAGGACGGCACCCGCATCAGGCTTGCCGGCGAAGGCGAGGCCGGTTTGCGCGGCGGTCCGGCGGGCGATCTCTATATTTTCCTGTCCATCGAGCCGCACGAGTTTTTCCAGCGCGACGGTGCCGATCTGCACTGCCGCGTGCCGATCTCGATGGTTTCGGCCGCTTTAGGCGGCGATTTCGAGGTGCCGGCGATCGATGGCAGCAAAGTGCGCGTGAAAGTGCCGGCCGGAACGCAGACTGGGCGCCGCTTCCGCCTGTCGAGCAAAGGCATGCCGGTGCTGCGGTCGAAACAACTTGGCGATATGTACGTTCAAGTCGTGGTGGAAACGCCGCAGAGCCTCACCAAACGGCAACGCGAACTTCTGGCGGAATTCGACAAATTGTCTTCCGAAACGACCCAGCCGGAATCCGCGGGCTTTTTCAGCCGCGTCAAGGAGTTTCTCGACGGCCTCGGCAGTCGCGGAAGCCATCCTGAGTAACCCATCTTGACCCTCCGCCCGCCGCCATATACCCGTCATAATAAGGCGGGTGGCTTACTGCCTGCCATTTGCACGCGTGATCATTAGCATGCCACCGCACTCTGTCGTCCGGGTTGCCAAAAAGCCTCTCCGTCTCGATGACGAGATGCAATTCATCCGTTCGTGGATTGAAAAGCCGCTGTCGACAGGCGCCGTGATGCCGTCGAGCAAGGCTTTGGCGCGCGCCATGGCCCGCTATGTCGATATTCATTCGACCGCACCCGTAATCGAGCTTGGTCCCGGCACAGGCGCTGTCACCGAGGCGCTGGTCGCCCATGGCGTCGACCCGGCCCGGCTGATCATGGTCGAATTCAATCCGGACTTCTGCCGCCTTCTGCGCACGCGCTACCCGGCGGCCACGGTGGTGCAGGGCGATGCCTACCGGCTGCGCCGGCTGCTCGGCACGCTGGTGAAGGAGCCGGCTGCGGCCATCGTCTCCAGCCTGCCGCTGGTGACCAAACCGGTGCGCACGCGGCTGCGGCTCATCTCCGACGCCATGGCGCTGATCGCGCCCGGCGCGCCTTTCGTGCAGTTCACCTATGCGATGGTGACGCCGATCCCGAAGGCGCTGACCGGCATCAAGGCGGAAGCGTCCGAGCTGATCTGGAAAAACGTGCCGCCGGCGCGGGTCTGGGTTTATCGCAGCGTCTGATTTGCCATCCCTCGGCTGTTTGTTCGTCATGCCCGGGCTTGTCCCGGGCATCCACGTCTTTAGGGTATGACCTCGCGCGCAGCCGTGGAGGGACGAGACTGGTCCGCCCATGACGATGAGTGAGACGCCGTCGATGGCCAATCCGAAAATCCTCGTCCTTCCCGGCTCGATCCGCACCGGATCGCACAATGTGCGGCTGGCTGCGCTGGCCGCCAAGGAACTAACCCTGATCGACGCCGACGTGACGCGCATCTCCCTCGCCGACTACGAATTGCCGCTCTATGACGCCGACCGCGATGCGCGCGATGGCCAGCCGGCCAATGCGCTTGCGCTCAAGCATATGATCATGGCGCACCAGGGCGTCTTCATTACCAGCCCGGAATATTCAGCTTCCGTCACGCCGATTTTGAAGAACGCCATCGACTGGGTTTCGCGTGTGCGCGAGCGAAGCGATCCGACCTATGCCGCTTTCAAGAATCGTGTCTTTGCGATTGCTTCGGTTTCGCCCGGGCGCGCGGGCGGCATGCGTTCGCTGAGTGCATTGCGCCAGATCCTTGAAATGGGCTGCGGCGCCTTGGTGATCCCCGAGCAGGTGGCGATCCCGAACGCCATGCAAGCCTTCGACGACATGGACAACATCGCCGACATCGGCCTTGCCAATATGTTTCGTGACGAGCTGAAAAGGCTGGTCGACATGGCCCGCTTGATGATGTGAGGAGACGAGGCTTGCCGCTTGACGCCCGCGAAAGACTGATCGTCGCCCTCGATGTGCCCTCGGTCGAGTCCGCCGAAAAGATAGTGACGCGGCTGGGCGAGTCGGTTCTGTTCTACAAGATCGGCTATCAGCTCGCCTTCGCCGGCGGGATGCCGTTTGCAGCCGGCCTGATCGCCGCCGGCAAGCAGGTGTTTCTCGATCTCAAGCTGCACGACATCGGCAACACGGTGGAAAAGGCCGTGCAAAGCGTGGCGCAGATGGGCGCGACGTTCCTGACCGTGCATGCTTTTCCGCAAACGATGAAGGCGGCGGTGGAGGGCAAGCGTGGCTCGACGCTTCGCATTTTGGCAGTCACCGTGCTCACCTCCTACGACGACAGCGATCTTGCTGCTGCCGGCTACGAGATGAGCGTCGGCGAACTGGTGGCCGCGCGCGCGGGCCAAGCGCGCGATATCGGCGTCGACGGGCTGGTGTGTTCGGCGGAAGAGGTCGCCCACCTGCGCGATATTGCCGGACCCGGCATGGTGCTGGTCACGCCCGGCATCCGCCCGGCCGGCAGCGCCACTGGCGACCAGAAACGCGTGATGACGCCTTCGCGGGCCATCGAGGCCGGTGCTGATTATCTGGTGGTCGGCCGCCCGGTGCTTGAGGCCGCCGATCCCAAAAAAGCGGCCGATGCGATCGTCGCGGAAATCGAAAATGCAGTGCAATAAGAGGGGAAGAAATGGCCAAGGGCTATTGGGTCGCAGCCGTCGATGTCGACGACATGGATGGCTACAAGAAATACGTCGCCGCTAATGCGGCGCCGCTCGGCAAGTTCGGTGCGAAATTCCTCACCCGCGGCGGCAAGCGCGAGCAGGTCGAGGGCATTTTCCGCGCGCGCGTCGTGGTGATCGAATTTCCGAGCTATCAGGCCGCACTCGACTGCTACAATTCAACCGAATACCAGGCGGCCAAGAAGCTGCGCGAGCCCGTCTCCGCCGGCGACATCGTCGTGCTGGAAGGCTATGACGGGCCGCAGCCCTAGGCGTTTCCCGGGCGTCGCGCTATACCGCGCCGAGATCGCGGGAGTTTGATGATGGCCGAGATGCGGTTGATCGTGGCGGGAGCCGGCGGGCGCATGGGGCGCACGCTGATCAGGGCGATCGCCGACGATACGAATTGTATGCTTGCCGGTGCGCTGGAAGGGGCGCAGTCGCCGTTACTCGGCAGCGATTCCGGAACGCTCGCTGGTCTCGGCGCAAACGGCATCGCGTTGACGAGCGACGCCGGCGCGCTGATCGACCAGGCCGACGGAATCGTCGATTTTACTGTGCCGGCGGCGACGATGAAGCTCGCCGCGCTCGCGGCGAAATCCGGCAAGGTGCACATCATCGGCACGACGGGTTTGAGCGGCACCGACGATGCCAAGATCAAGGACGCTGCCGCGGCGGCGGTGATCGTCAAGTCGGGCAATATAAGTCTCGGCGTGAATTTGCTGGCGGCGCTGACCAAGCGCGTTGCCAGGACGCTCGGCAGCGCCTTCGACATCGAAATCCTGGAAATGCACCACAACCAGAAGATCGATGCGCCCTCGGGCACCGCGCTGATGCTCGGCCGCGCGGCGGCCGACGGCCGCGGCATCGAGCTCGAAAAACATTCGGTCAGGAGCCGTGACGGCCATACCGGCGCGCGCAATGCCGGCGACATCGGTTTTGCTACGCTGCGCGGCGGCACCGTGGTCGGCGAACACCATGTGATCTTCGCCGGTCCCGCCGAGCGGCTCGAGCTGTCCCATAAAGCGGAAGACCGCATGATCTTCGCGCGCGGCGCTCTTCACGCCGCACTTTGGGCGCGCCGGCAGCCGCCGGGACTCTATTCGATGATGGATGTGCTGGGGCTGACGGATTTCTAATCCTGCCGCGGTACATATTCGTCGGACCACTTCAGCATCACATTAAAGCTGATCGAGATGCGCGGTGTCTCGCTCAGGTTTGGATGCACGAAATGCATCAGGAACGCCGGCCATAATAAGATCTCGCCCGGCGTCGGCTGCACCGTATGCTCCGGCTCGACGTAAGGATCGCCGCGGATCGCACCCATGTTCACCGCCGGCCCGCGCGGATCGTAGAAGGTAATGGCGCCGGGGCGCACGTCCTTGCGCGATTGCAAGGGCGCGCGATCGGTCGGCACCTGCACGTAATAGGTGCCCGACAGGTAGCAATGTGGATGGTTATGGGGGTCGTGGTAGTCGCCCAAACGGTTGACGTTGGCCCAGCCGTGCACGCGTCCAGTCGATCTGAAAGCGCATGTTGAGCGAGCGAAAATAGTCGGCGACCGTGCGATTGATGCAGTCGCGCAGCCAGGCGATGGCCGGATGCTCGTGCACCAGCAGATTGCCGCCGAGGTAATCGGTGGTCATGTCGGCCCGGTTGCGGTCGAGCTCGAGTACATAGGCCGCCAGAGCCTGATTGGCGGCCTCGGCGCTCGGCAATGTGCGCCGCAGAAAAATCGTCGGCCACAAGGCCTCGATCCCGTCTGGTCCGGCCATAAGGGCTCCCTCGCAAGGCTGTCATCCTGCCACGAAACCTGCGCCGACTGGAATTGCCGCAAAACCGGGGGTATATGCGGGGCGAACGGAATGAGAGGTTTTGAGGATGTCGGACCGTCTGCTTGTGCTCGTGCGCCACGGTGAAAGCGACTGGAACAAGAAGAACCTGTTTACCGGCTGGCGCGACGTCGACCTGACCGAGCAGGGCGTCAGGGAAGCGCGCGAGGCCGGCCGCAAACTAAAGGCGCAAGGCCTGACATTCGACGTCGCCTTCACCTCCGCGCTCAAGCGTGCGCAACGCACGCTCGATCTGATGCTGGAGGAACTGGGCCAGACCAAAATCCCGGTGTTCAAGGACCAGGCGCTCAACGAGCGCGACTACGGCGATCTCTCCGGTCTCAACAAAGACGATGCGCGCAAGAAATGGGGCGAGGAACAGGTGCACATCTGGCGGCGCTCCTACGACACGGCGCCGCCCGGCGGCGAAAGTTTGCGCGACACCGCGGCGCGCGTATTGCCTTATTACATCCAGGAAATTTTGCCGCGCGTCCTGCGCGGCGAGCGCGTTTTGGTATCGGCGCACGGCAATTCGCTGCGCGCGCTGGTCATGGTGCTCGATAAGCATACCACGGAGAGCATCACGCAATTGAATCTCGCCACCGGCGTGCCGATGATTTACCGGCTCAACGCCAATTCAACGGTTGCGTCGAAACTCGATCTGGCGGCGTAAGGTTCACGCTACCATCCCGGCTTCCCAGCCGAGGATCGCGCGCTTGCGAGTCAGGCCCCAGTGGTAGCCGGTGAGCTCGCCGCTTTTGCCTATGACGCGATGGCACGGCACAACGAAGCTGATCGGGTTCTTGCCGACGGCGGCGCCGACCGCGCGCGCGGCCTTCGGCGCGCCGGCTCTGGCCGCGAGATCGGAATAGGTGGTGAGCCTGCCCATCGGAATGTCGAGCAGCTTCTCCCACACGCGCACCTCGAAATCGGTGCCGATGAGCACGACGCGCAACGGCTGATCCGGTTTCCAGTGCGCGGCATCGAAGATGCGGCGCGCGGTCGGCGCGGTGGCGGCAAAGTCCTCGACGTATGTCGCCCTCGGCCAGCGCGATTTCATGTCGCGCAATGCCGCGCGCTCCTTGCCGGCGTCGGCCATTGCGAGACCGGCGAGACCGCGCGGCGTTGTCATCACCAGTGCGGTGCCGAACGGGCAGGGGTGAAAGCCATAAGTTATGGTCAAGCCTTCGCCACCGGCTTTCCATTCGCCGGGCGACATCGCTTCGTGCGTGACAAACAAATCATGCAAGCGGCCGGGGCCGGACAGGCCGACTTCGTAAGCCGTGTCGAGCACGCTTGCGGACGAGCGCAACAGGTCGCGCGCATGATTGAGGGTCAATGCCTGCAGGAAGGCTTTCGGCGTCAGCCCGCACCAGCGGCGGAAAAGATGGTGCAAATCCGTGGCGTTGACGCCGGCGGCATGGGCGATGGTGTCGATCTCGGGCTGCGAGCGCCAATTACCTCGGATGTGGGCGATGGCGCGGCGCACCACGTCGTAGTCCGCTGCCGCCGTCGACAAAGGCGAGAGCGTAAAGCGGTCGGACAGGGCCGTTTCGGCTTCGGTCATAGTTGCCTGGGTCATGGTCATGACCGCTATCTAGAGTGGGCCTCCCGAAGAGACCACCCGATTTCTGGCTAGGTTATAATCGTGTGCGTCACCCCGCGTTTGGCGTCGGCGATGGCATTGCCGAGCGCCTTGGCGAAGGTCGCTTTCTCGTCGGGGCCAAGGAAGCTGGCGATCGCCAATTCCTTGCCGCGCGCGACCAGGAACAAGCGCTCGATGCCGAATTCCTCGTGCACCACCTTGTCGAGCTTGACCCAGAGCGGGTTGAGCACCCATTCGCGCACTTTGCCGCGATGGCTGACCTTGCGCACGGTGAGTGCGGTCGGCGTCACCAAAACTTCCTCGTAAGCGGCCGCGCTCCGATAGTTGAGCTTGAAGGCCCAATACAAGAGCAGCACGTCGAGCCCCAAAAAGCCGAATACCGGCCAGGCGCCCATAATGAGAAAGGCGATACCGGCAATGAAGCTGACGGCGCCGTAGGCACCGATCAAAATCCAGAAGCCGTTCCGGCCGAGCGAACGGTGCGGCGTGATCACGGCCGAAAAGATCGTGGGTTCGAGATCGTTGGCGTTGTCGGTTTTCATCAACGTCACTATACCCGAAATCATGGCGAAAAAGCTCTCCCGCAAGGTTGCGAACAAGACCGCGAAAAAGAAGCCTGTGGCCCGCAAACCGGCGCCCAAATCGGCGACGAAGTCGAGGTCCGAGCGCAAGACGGCGAAGGCCAAGGGCCCGCGCCAGCTGGCCAAGACCGATGCCACGCATGGCGCGGTGAAGCCAAGCACCAAGAAGCCTTGGACCCGTGCGCAGATCGAAGAGGCGTTCCGCCGTTTCCAGGCCGCCAACCCGGAGCCCAAGGGCGAGTTGCAGCACATCAACCCGTTCACGCTGCTGGTGGCGGTGGTGCTGTCGGCGCAGGCGACTGATGCCGGCGTCAACAAGGCCACGCCCGCGTTGTTTGCGGCCGCCGATACACCGGAAAAGATGGTCAAACTCGGCGAAGACAAGGTGCGCGATCTGATCAAGACCATCGGGCTCTTCCGCACCAAGGCGAAGAACGTGGTCGAGCTGTCACGCCGACTGCTGGCCGACCACGGTGGTGAGGTGCCGCGTTCGCGCGAAGCGCTGGAGACCTTGCCAGGCGTCGGGCGCAAGACCGCCAATGTAGTTTTGAACATTGCTTTCGGCGAGCCGACTATCGCGGTCGATACCCACATTTTCCGCGTCGGCAACCGCACGGGGCTTGCGTCCGGCAAGACACCCTTCGAGGTCGAGCAGACGCTTGAGCAAGTGGTGCCGGACCAATACAAGCGCCATGCCCACCATTGGCTTATACTGCATGGGCGCTACACTTGCGTGGCGCGCAAGCCGCGCTGCGACGTCTGCATCATCGCCGATTTGTGCCAATGGCCGGAAAAAACGGTCCTGCAAAAGTAAGCATTGAGTGAGGGAGTAAGCGTCGTGGAAGGTTCAGCGAGCGCGGCAAAGCGCAAGGCCGTCGATCGAAGCGATCCGAAGGCGATTTTCGGCAATGCCGGCTTGTCGCCGAAGACCGGCGCGGCATGGATGAAGGGAGTGACGTTTACCGGCAACATGAAGCGCGACACGGCTCTCGGCACGAAATTCTGGCGCGAAAGCACGAATTTTCTGGCCAAACTGCCGAAGAAGCCGCAGCGTACCATGGCGCAACAGCTCGCCGCCGACATCATTTTATTTCGTAGCCGCGAAAGCCGCGAACAGTATCTGACACGCTACGCCGAAACCCTCTACCGCAAGTTGACCAAGAACCTCGCCAATTTCGTGCGCGTTGAAGAGCTCTGTTACGACGCGGCCAAACTGGTGCCGGGACTGACGCCGACGCGCAAGCAGGTCGATGCCGAAGCCGAATTGATGCAATCTGGCAAAGACGGCGTTGAGGTCGATCAGGGCATCTTTCTCGCCCATGTGCTCGCCAACGCGGACTGCGGCATGCATCTTTGTCACGCGATGCTGCGGCCGAAAACGGAAGCCGTCGAGCGCATGGCCGAATTTACCTCGAAAGGCGTGATCAATTTCGGCCCGGCGCGCGTCGAACGCAAAGGCAAGACCGCGATCGTCACCATCCAGAATCCGAGGTTCCTGAATGCCGAGGACGACGACACGCTCGCCGATACCGAGACCGCCGCCGATATCGCCATTTTCGATTCCGTAAGCGAAATCTGCGTGTTGCGCGGCGGCGTGGTCGAGCATCCGAAATACAAGGGCCGCAACGTCTTTTGCAGCGGCATCAATCTCACCCACATCTACCAGGGCAAGATCCCGTACCTCTGGTACATCACGCGCGACATGGGACTGGTCAACAAGATGCTGCGCGGCATCGCCGTGCCGGGCGGGCGCGGTCCCGACGAAACGGTCGGTGGCACGCAGGAAAAGCCCTGGGTGGCGCAACTGGACACTTTCGCGATCGGCGGCGGCTGCCAGTATCTCCTGGTGATGGACTACGTCGTGGCTGGCGCGGACGCCTACATGACGCTGCCGGCGCGCAAGGAAGGCATCATCCCGGGCGCCGCCAACCTGCGTTTCCCGCGCTTCGTCGGTCCGCGCATTGCCCGCCAGGCGATCATGATGGGCAAAAGGCTCGACTGTGATTCACCGGAAGGGCGCATGGTCTGCGATCTCGTCGTGCCGCCGGGCGAAGTCGAGGCCGCGACGCTGAAAGTCTGCGACGACTTCACTTCATCCGGTGTTGTGAGCGCGGCGAGCAACCGCCGTGCCTTCCGCGTCGGCGAAGAGCCGCTCGATACCTTCCGCCGCTATATGGCCGTTTATTGCCGCGAGCAGGCCTATTGCCATTTCTCGCCGGCGTTGATCGCCAATCTCGAGAAGCACTGGAACGCCGCACAGCGAAGAATCTAGGTTTGGACCATGCCGGGACTTCACCTCAAGGGTGTCAATCTTGCGCCACGCGGCGACGAGATCGAGCCGATCGAACGCGCGTCGCGTGACGAGATCGCAGCGCTGCAACTCGAACGGCTGAAATGGACGCTTGCGCACGCCTACAAGAACGTGGCTCACTACAAAACGACGTTCGATAAAGCGGGCGTGCATCCCGATGACCTGAAATCGCTCTCCGATCTGCACCAGTTTCCCTTCACCAGCAAGGCCGACCTGCGCGCGCATTATCCGTTCGGCATGTTCGCCATTCCGCGCGAAGATGTGATCCGCGTGCACGCTTCGTCCGGCACGACGGGCAAGCCAACCGTCGTCGGCTACAGCCGGCGCGACCTCGACACCTGGGCCGGCGTGATGGCGCGCAGCATGCGAGCGGCCGGCTGCCGGCCCGGCATGCTGGTGCAGAATTCCTACGGCTATGGGTTGTTCACCGGTGGCATCGGCTTCCATTACGGCGCCGAGAAGCTTGGCATGACGGTGGTGCCGGTCTCCGGCGGCATGACCGAGCGGCAGGTCCAGCTGATCACCGATTTCAGACCGGACGTCATCTTCGTGACACCAAGCTACCTGCTCGCCATTCTCGATGAATTCCACGCCAATGGGATCGATCCGCGCACGTCCTCGCTCAAGATCGCCATGTGCGGCGCCGAGCCTTGGACCAACGCCATGCGCGAGGAGATCGAGGCGGCCTTTGACGTGCATGCCATCGATAACTACGGGCTGTCCGAGATTATTGGGCCGGGTGTGTCCTGCGAATGCATCGAGAGCAAGGACGGCCCGCATATCTGGGAAGACCATTTCTACCCGGAGACCATCGATCCGGCGACCGGCAAGGTGCTGCCGGACGGAGAGGTGGGTGAGTTGGTCTTCACGACGCTCACCAAGGAGGCGATGCCGATCGTGCGCTATCGCACGCGCGATCTCTCGCGCCTGCTGCCGGGCACCGCGCGCTCGATGCGGCGCATGGTGAAGGTGACCGGACGCTCGGACGACATGATGATCGTACGCGGCGTCAACGTGTTTCCGAGCCAGATCGAGGAAATTCTGCTCAAGGACGAGCGGCTGGCGCCGCATTTTGTCGTTGAACTACGCCGCACCGACCGGCTCGACGAAATTACCGTGGTAGTAGAGGCGCGCCCAGAGACCGACGCCGGCGCGTTCGCTGCCTGCGAGCGTGATCTCGCGCATCACATCAAGGCCCAGATTGGCGTCACCGCGGCGGTGCGTACGGTCAAGCCGGGCACGGTTGAGCGTTCGGTCGGGAAGGCCAAGCGGGTGATTGATTTAAGGGGAAAGGGCTGACGCGTCTACCGCGCGGCCTCGACCAACTCCGCGCGCTTGTCGCTCATGCGCTTGTGGATGTGCACCATGAAAGCCATGGCGAAAACCGGCGTCGCCAGAGTTGATCACGGGAATCGACACGAACACGGCGATCACCATGCCGGCGACGAACACATAGATACTGTTGGCCTTACGCATCGCCTTGGCCTCGAACGGCGGGCGAAAGCGCATGGCGGCGAGCTCGAAATATTCACGGCCGAGCAGGTAGGAATTCGCGAGAAATAAAATGATCACGCCGAGGCCGGCGAACAAAATAAACGGCAAGGCGCAGAAATAAACCAGCAGCGACAAAAGGGCGATCTTGATGCCCTCGATCATGGCGCGGAAGAGCGGCAACGCGCGCCCGAGCGGTTCCGCCGGGTAATATTCACGCTCTACGGCCTCCGCAGTTTCGTCGACGAAGAAGCTGCCGACGAGGGCGGCAATGGTCGGCATCAGAAACAGCGCTCCGGTGACGATGCCAAGACCGGCTGCAAACGACAGCACCCAGGCGAGCGCTGACCATGCCGCATGGGGAGCAAAGCCAGATGTCTGCTCGGCCCAGTTGGCGCCTTGGTCGGCAAGCGACGACAAAACGCGCTGCAGGATGGCGCCGACAATGATGATCAACAGTAGGGCGAGCCCCACGGCCTTCAGGAGCACGCGGCGCAAGGTCGGCGTCAGTATCTGCGCAAGCGTTTTGGCGATGGCGTCGAACATGGCGGGGAACAGGTAAGGCGAACCGTTGCTTTGGGCAAGGGCGGCGTCACACGCGCGGCATCATGCCCGGGCTTGACCGGGGCCTCCATGATGAGGTGCCGCAAACAGGAGGCTTACTTTAGGTGGACTACGCCGATTGGCTTATGGGTTGCCGGGTCAAGCCCGGCAATGACAGCGCAGCGATGGGGGATAGGGAAAGTAAGGCCGCCGCAACGTGTCGCGCTTACTGAAGAGCGGTAATGGTGTTCGCCGGCACCTGCCCGACCAGCGCATCGGCGTCCCGCGTCGGCACGTCGGCCCAAGCCATGGCCTTGTAGTCGAAGCCGTTGAGTAGCGTCGGCTTGATCACTTCGAAATAGGGTGAAATGTCGAAATCGCGCGGCGCATAGAGCGAAGAATGGCGGATCTCGAGGATTTCCTCGCGCGCGGATTCGCTTTCGGCCAAGGTCACCTTGGGCAGGATCGGATAGCGCACCGACTCGAACGCCTGCGCGATCAGCGCCGAGCAGATGATGCGGGTCGGGTGGCCGGAGCCGAGCGCGATCATGCGCCGGCGCCAGCGCTGCGGCACCGGCAGCGGGAGGAGATAACGCATCAGGTCGATGATGTTTTTCAGATCGTAATCGAAACCAATGCGCTCGGCGGCATAGGCGCACACGCGCGTGCGGTCGTCATCGGTGAGGCCTGCCGGCCGACAGATGCGGGTGTGAAAACGCGTATATTTCGACAATGGAACGGCAACAACGCCCTGTCCGATATTGGCTTCCACCAGCACCAGCGGCTCGCCGTTTTCATCGACGCGGTCGCCGACCGGCCCGACGTAGAGCGCGGCATGCGACCATGTCGATTGCGTGAGGTATTTGATGACGCCGGAAATGTGATTGTTGCCTTCGACCAGCAGCACATCGCCGGGTTTCAGGCTTGTGCGCAGCAATTCGGCGTTGGTCGGCGTATAAGGTTCGTAACCTTCCGCCGGTTTTTCCAGATAGCGGGCAATCAGGCGCCCGACGCCTTCGACCATGAAGCCCATACCGCCAGTTCCTTGGCGTCGTCCACGAGAAGCGTAACTGCGACGCTTCGTCCCGGCTGGCGCGGTGTCTACGCGCCTCGTCTGCCGCAAAATTTAATGGCGACAGATTGCAATTTGGTTCATTGGCCGTAGACGCCGGTTACCAAGTGTTAGCCATAAAATTTGCGATGCCGCGTGGCATCGTGCAATGTGGCGGCGCACAACAATCATTCGGATACCATGTCAAGGCTTAGCCGCCGTTCTTTCCTCGCCGGCTCCACCGCGCTGTTGGCCGCACCCGCCATCCGCGCCCGCGCGGAGGATTACGATTTCGACGTTGCCATCATCGGCGCCGGTGCCGCCGGCATCGCCGCCGCGCGCCGCTGCCGCGAGGGCAAGGCGCGCGTTTCGGTGTTTGAGGCCGGCAATCGCATCGGCGGGCGCTGCGTCACCGATACAGGCCTGTTCGGCGTGCCGTTCGATCTCGGCGCGCATTGGATTCACACCGGCGGCGGCAATCCGCTCGCGACACTGGCGCCGTCAACAGGCCTTGAACTCTATCCCGCGCCGCGCGGGCAGACGGTGCGCGTGGGCCCGCGCAACGCGCGCGATTCCGAACTCGAGAATTTTCTCAGCAGTCTGGTGCGTGCGCATCGCGCGATCGACGACGCCGGTCGCGCCAAGACCGATATTGCGGCGGCGCGCGCGCTGCCTTCCGATCTCGGCAACTGGCAAGCGACGATCGAATTCGCGCTCGGCCCCTATCTTTGCGGCAAATCCCTCAGCGGCGTCTCCGCCGCCGATCTTGCGCATGCGGGTGTGCGCGACGTCGCCATGTTCTGCCGCGAAGGTTACGGTGCGTTACTCGCCAAACTCGCCGCCGGACTCCGGGTGCGGCACTCCACGCCCATAAAGAAAATCAATTGGGACCGCTACGGCGTCGATATTTATGCCGGCACGGACCGCTTGCGTGCGCGTACGGTGATCATCACCGCTTCCACCAACGTGCTGGCCGCCGGCAAAATCGAATTCAAGCCGGAGATTTCCAAGCGCGTAATCGAGGCGGCGACCAATCTGTCGCTCGGCAGCTTCGATCATGTGGCGTTGTGGATGCCGGGCAATCCGCTCGATCTGCAGCGTGACGATCTGGTATTCGAACAGGCCTCCGGTCCGCGCACGGCGGCGCTATTGGGGCGCGTCTCCGGCACCGACTTGCATCTTGTCGAATTGGCCGGCGATCTCGGCCGCGAATTGTCAAAGTTGGGCGAGCCGGCCATGATCGATTTCGCGCGCACCTGGCTTACATCGCTGTTCGGTTCGGGCGTGAACGACTGGATCGAGCGCGCGCACGCCACGCGCTGGAACGAGGAACCCTGGGTGCTCGGCGCCATGTCGGCGGCAACGCCCGGCAATTCCGACGCGCGCCGTTACCTGCGTGAGTCGATCGGCCCGCGGATCTGGCTTGCCGGCGAGGCGATCCACGAGACCAAATGGGGCACGGTGGCCGGCGCCTGGGAATCGGGCGAGCGTGCTGCGCTGGCGGCGCTCGACCAGATGGGCATGCTGAAGAAACCGGAACCTGAGAAGCCGGCGCGACGCGAACGCAAACCGTCGCGCAGCAGCAACCGCCGACGCAAACCCAGGCGGTAGGCGATGAGCACACGTCTGAAAGCCTTGATCGCCTGGTCGAGCGGCAAGGACAGCGCCTGGGCGCTGCATGAGGTGCGCAAGAGCGGCGCCTACGACATCGTCGGCGCGCTCACCACGGTGACCGACAGTTTTGCGCGGGTGAGCATGCATGGCGTGCGCGAGGAATTGCTGATGGCGCAGATCGCGGCGGCAGGACTTGCGCCGGTCATCGTGCGCATTCCCTATCCGTGCCCGAACGAGGTCTACCAACGCGAAATGGCGGCGGCGATGGCCTACGCGCAAAAGTGCGCGGCGTGACGCACATCATTTTCGGCGATCTGTTTCTGGAAGACATCCGCGCCTATCGCGAAAAGCAGCTCGCCGGCACCGGAATCGCGCCGGTGTTTCCGCTCTGGCTGAAGCCGACCGCAGCGCTGGCACGCGAGATGATCGACGCGGGCGTCGAAGCGCATCTCGCCGTCGTCGATCTGAAGAAATTGCCGGCGGCGTTCGCCGGCCGCCGCTTCGATTCCGCGCTGCTTGATGCCTTGCCGCCCGAAACCGATCCTTGCGGCGAGAACGGCGAGTTCCATTCGTTCGTGTCGGCCGGGCCGATGCTGTCGAGGAAAATCCCGGTGCGCGTCGGCGAAACGGTGGAGCGCGACGGTTTTGCGTTCGCGGATTTGCTGGTGGCTTAGCCCCGCAACACGCCACCCGTCCTCTTTGCGACCTCGGCGACGATCTTCGCGGCAAGGGCGTCGATTTCCTCGTCCGTCATGGTCTTGTCGCGCGGCTGCAGCGTGATCGCGATGGCGACCGACTTTTTGCCGGGATCGATGCCTTTGCCTTCATAGACGTCGAACACCGAAACGTTCGTAATCAGCTTCCTGTCGACGGTCTGCGCCGCACGCACGATATCGGCGGCTTTGACCCCAGCATCGACGACGAAGGCAAAATCACGCTCGACCGGCTGAAACGGCGACAGCTCCAGTTGCGGCTTGGCGCGCGTCGGCTTTGCCTTCGGCTCGGGGATCTGCTCCAGCATCACTTCGAAGCCGACCAGCGGGCCTTCGGCCTTGAGCGCGGCGAGCGCACGCGGATGCAATTCGCCGAACGTACCGATCACGTTCTTTGGCCCCATCTGGATGGTGCCGCTGCGCCCGGGATGAAACCAGGCGGGTCCGCCCGGCACGACTTGCAAGGCCTGAATCGGCGTGCCGGCCGCGGCCAGTACGGCAAAGGCGTCGGCCTTGGCATCGAAAGTATCGACCGGCTTGTTGCTGCTTGCCCAGTGGCGGCCGCTGCCGTCCGGTTTGGCCAGCGCACGCCGCAAGCCCGTCGCGGCGGTGAACTGGTCGTCCGGTCTGTCGCCCTTGAAGATTTGCCCAACCTCGAACAGCGCCACGTCAGCAAGGCCGCGGTCGGCATTTTTCTGTGCGGCCATCATGAGCCCGGGAAGGAGGCTCGGCCGCATATCGGACAGTTCCGCCGCGATCGGATTGGCGAGCGCCAGTCCGGCCTGGCCGCCGCCAAACAATTCGGCATCGCGTTTGGAGACGAACGACCACGTCACCGCTTCGGTGAGGCCGCGGGCGGCGAGCGCGCGTTTGGCCTTGCGGGTGCGGTTCTGGATCGGCGTCAAAACAGGTTTGCGCGCATGGTCCCCGCGCGGGAAGGCGGTCGACGGCACACGATCGACGCCGACGATGCGTATGACTTCCTCGACGAGGTCAGCCTTGCCGTGCACGTCTGGCCGCCACGACGGCACCGCCACCTTGACGCGCTCGCCTTGGCCGGCGGTGAAGAAACCGAGCTTCTCCAGCACGCGGCGCACATCCGCCAAAGAAAGCTTAAGTCCGGTAAGCCGCGGCACTTCGTTCAAAGGGAAGTCGATGACTTTTTCTTTCGGCGTCGGATCACCGGCAACGACGATCTCGCTCGGCTCGCCGCCGCAGAACTCGATCACCATCTTGGTGGCGAGTTCCAGCCCCGGGATCATGAAGTTTGGGTCGACGCCGCGCTCGAAGCGATAGCGCGCGTCGGTGTTGATGCCGAGCTTGCGGCCGCTCTGCGCGATGTTGAGCTCGTTCCACAGCGCCGATTCGATCAGCACGTCGGTCGTGTTTTCGTCGCAGCCGCTCTCTTCACCGCCCATGATGCCGGAAAGCAATTCCACGGCCTTTTCGTCGGCGATCACGCAAACGCCGTCGTCGAGCGTGTAGGTGCGCCCGTCGAGCGCCAGCAGCGTCTCGCCTTGTTTCGCGCGGCGTACGGTGAGATTGCCATTGACCTTGGCGGCGTCGAACACGTGCAGCGGGCGGCCGCGGTCGAAGGTGATGAAGTTGGTGATATCGACCAACGCATTGATGGGGCGCAGGCCGATGGACACAAGGCGCTTTTGCAGCCAGTCGGGCGAAGGGCCATTCTTGACGCCGCGCACCAGCCGCAGACCGAAGGCCGGGCACAGTTCGGCGTCCTCGATCGTCACTGTGACCGGGCAGGGGAAACTGCCCTTCACCGGCTTCGGTGCGTTGTCTTTGTAGGTGCCGAGCGTGGCGGCGCCGAGGTCGCGCGCAATGCCGTTGACGCCGGTGCAGTCGGGGCGGTTAGGCGTGAGGTTGATCTCGATCACCGGCTCGGCGGCGCCCGCCCATTCGACGTAAGACTGGCCGACCGGCGCGTCGGCCGGCAGATCCATGATGCCGTCATGGTCGTCGGAGATGAGCAGTTCGGCTTCCGAGCACAACATGCCGCGGCTTTCGACGCCGCGAATCTTGCCGATCTCCAGCGTCATGTTCTTGCCCGGGATGAATGTGCCGGGGGCGGAGAACACGCCCCTCATGCCGGCGCGCGCATTGGGCGCGCCGCACACGACCTGGATCGGCTTGCCGTCGCCGGCGGGTCCGATATCGACCATGCACACGCGCAGGCGATCCGCATTGGGATGTTTCTCGGCGGAGATGACGTTGGCGATGACGAAGGGTTTCAGCAGCGCCGCTTTGTCCTCGACGCGCTCGACCTCGAGCCCGATCATCGTGAGCTTGTCGACGATCTCGGCGAGCGAAGCGTCGGTGTCGAGATGATCTTTCAGCCAGGGCAGGGTAAATTTCATTGATGGCTACCAGAAATACATCGCGGGCAGTGAGATGAGGATACATATGGTCGTAACAGTCGCGGCACGAACGCAAAGTATGTAAAGTTCGCGCCGCAATAATATTTCGTGACGCAACTCTGTGTTCAAATCGCTCGATGTTCCGGTCAACCGACGAGGATTGAGCAAGTTGATGCAGCGCAAGCAGCCAATGGCGAGTAGGAGATACACCGCAATCTCAAAGATAATAATGCCTTCTTCGAGATGGTGATCTGCGACCAAAGAAGCGATGAAACTAAGTGCGGCAATCATCATCGATACATGAGTGAGCAGGCCGACGGTCTTGGCGTCAATGTTCTGCATCGACGTCATGATGGCTTCCGGAATTTTCTCCTGTTCACTGCGAATGTGCTCGAAATACTTGTCTATCGCCGAATCGTCCCATCCGCGCGTCAGCGCCTTGAGCAAGGGACGATCGAACCACCAAGCCATAGCGTTACTCTCTGCCAGCGTCACGAACTCAATCCCCCCGCGAGCGTCGGGAAGTCGAGCGGGCGGAAGCCGTAGTGATTGAGCCAGCGCACGTCGGCCTCGAAGAAGGCGCGCAGGTCGTGCATGCCGTATTTCAGCATGGCGATACGGTCGATGCCCATGCCCCAGGCAAAGCCCTGATACTCGTCCGGATCGAGGCCGCAATTCTTCAGCACGTTCGGGTGCACCATGCCGCAGCCGAGAATCTCCATCCAGTCCTCGCCCTCGCCGAAACGGATCTCGCCCTTGTCGCGCCGGCACTGAATGTCGACTTCGAGCGACGGCTCGGTGAACGGAAAGAACGATGGACGGAATCGCATCTTCACGCTGTCGACTTCAAAAAAGGCTTTGCAGAATTCTTCGAGAATCCATTTCAGGTGGCCGAGATGCGAACCCTTGTCGATTACCAGGCCCTCGACCTGGTGGAACATCGGCGTGTGCGTCTGGTCCGAGTCGCTGCGATAGGTGCGGCCCGGGCAGATGACGCGGATCGGCGGCTGTTGGGACAGCATCGTGCGCACCTGCACCGGCGAGGTGTGCGTGCGCAGCAACAGGCGCGAGCCATCTTCCTTTTGCGGAAAATAGAAGGTGTCGTGCATGTCCCGCGCCGGGTGGCCTTCCGGAAAGTTCAGCTTGGTGAAGTTATAATCGTCGGTCTCGATGTCGGGACCTTCAGCGATGGCAAAGCCCATGTCGGCGAAGATCGCGGTGAGCTCGTCGATCACCTGCGTGATCGGATGCACGCGGCCTGTTTCCGCCGGCGGTTCGCGCACCGGTAAGGTGACGTCGACAGTCTCGGTGTTGAGACGGGCATCGAGCGCGGCGGCGCTTAGCTCGTCCTTGCGCGCGGTGATCGCGGCGGTGACGCGATCTTTCAGGCCGTTGATGGCGGGCCCTTGCACCTTGCGCTCGTCCGGCGTCATGGCGCCGAGCGTCTTCAGGAGCGCGGAGACCGAGCCGCTCTTGCCGAGCGCGGCGACACGCACGGCTTCCAGCGCCGCTTCGTCTTTGGCGACGCCGATCGCGCTGGTGATTTCGGCTTCCAGGCCGGCAATATCGCTCATGTAAGTCCTCGCAGGCTGCCCGGTAGTTGCCGTCCGCACCTCCTTCGGTCAAGCCCACCGAGACGGCAGCCACTGAATATGGGAAATTCGCCCGCCTTGAAGCAAAGGTGTTTCAGCATGGTTTGCCGCGCGGTCGTTGCTCTTTCGATCTGTCTTCTCATGGTGCCACCGGCCTTGGCTGAGGACTGCCCGGTTTCGGGGTTTGAAAACGTCGAAAAGCTGCTCACGGGAGCACCGTCCTGCGATCGGGCGATGGCCCTGTTTGAAGCTTGCGCATTCGGCGCTAGCGGCGACGTCGGGCTGGGCCAGATCGTGACCAAGAGATGCGAAGGCATTTTCCTGAACAGACTGTCGAAGTCCGAACGTCGTTTCTACGACCGCAAGGTCGGAGCCTGCTGGCAAAAATACGCCAAGGAGAGCGGTACGATGTACCGATCGATGGCGGCGTTCTGCGTCGCCGAGGTGGCGCGGGCTTACGCCGCCCGCGCCCACAAGGCCAAAAGATAGCGCCTGCCTCAGGCCGTGGCTGGCAGGGCCGCCTTGGCCTTTTCCACGATCGCCTGGAAGGCCGCCGGCTCGGTAATGGCAAGGTCGGACAGCACTTTCCTGTCGACCTCGATGCCGGCCTTGGCTAGCCCATCGATGAACTTCGAATAGTTTAGCCCGAAGGGTCGCACCGCGGCGTTCAAGCGCTGGATCCAGAGCGCGCGGAAGGTGCGCTTGCGCCGCTTGCGGTCGCGGAAGGCATATTGGTTGGCTTTCTCCACCGCCTGCTTGGCGATGCGGATGGTGTTCTTGCGGCGCCCGTAATAACCCTTGGCGGCCTTGAGCACCTTCTTGTGTTTGGCGTGCGCGGTGACGCCACGCTTGACGCGGGCCATGACTGATCTCCTTGCAAATCTGGCAACGTTTTAGGGAAACAGCCGCCCGTCGGGGCGGCGGCGAAATAAGCTCAGCCGTTCGGCATCCAGTATTTTTTGATGGTGTCGCCGTCGGTCTTGAACAGCACGGCGGTGCCGCGGTGCTCGCGGATCGTCTTGGTAGTCCGCTTGATCATGCCGTGGCGCTTGCCGGATTGCTGGTATTTCACCTTGCCTGTGCCGGTGATCTTGAAGCGCTTTTTGGCGCCCGATTTGGTCTTCATCTTGGGCATTTGGCTCTCCTCGTCGGCTCATTGCGGGCAAGCCCGCACGGCCGGTCATGTGCTCGCAAGACACGAATGTCTGGAGCGGGTGCTCGGGATTGAGCGGGTATCGCCGCCACGGCAGCCCTTGTTGGCCGGGCGACGAGAGGCGGCGTTATGCCAGACGCACTTCTCGTTGACAACTGAACGATGCGCGGGCGCCGCCGGCCAAGCCTGAGAAAGCGTCGGCGAGAACGACGAAAAAATGCGCCAAATTGCGGTAATTTTTCATCTTTGAGATGGAGCGCACAAGTCTTTCGGGTTGCGAATGTGGCTATTTGCGGTTATATCGCGTTTACACGCCAGAACAATCCAGCGCGGAGCACCCATTGCATGCAGGGAGGCGAAGTCGTTTCTATGAATAAGCCGGTCAGTTTTACTATGATTAATCAAGCAAAGATGGACTTTTCCGATCTGTATACATCACGTGATCCACGTAACTATTTTAAATACTTAGGGCAACTCGATTATATTATTCCGCATCTTGCCCAATCGATCTTCAGCCAGTTGATCCGGGCGCGCCAGGAGCTGCAGGACGAGCCGGTCACCGTGCTCGACCTCGGTTGCTCCTACGCCATCAATGGCGCGCTCATGAAATATGCGCTCGACTATGAGGCGTTGCGCCAGCGTTATACGTCTCCGGCGCTGCAGACCCTGAGCAGCGATCAGCTGCTCGAACTCGACCGTCATTTTTATAAGTCATGGCCGAAGAATGAAGGGGTGCGGGTGATCGGCCTCGACATCTCCGAGAACGCCATCCGCTACGCGGAGAAGTGCGGCGTGCTCGACCGCGGCCTCGCCATCGATCTGGAGAGCCGCGATTTGACGCCGGACGAAGCCGCCGATCTGGCGGATGTCGATATCATCGTTTCCACCGGCTGCATCGGCTACGTGACGTCCAAGACGTTCGAACGCGTATTGAAGGCAAGCCGCCGCGGGCGCACGCCCTGGGTGGCCTCTTTCGTGCTGCGCATGTTCCCCTTCGGCGAGATCGAAAAGACGCTCGACACTTACGGACTGACCACCGAGCTTTATGAGGGCGCGACCTTCGTCCAACGCCGCTTCGCCAACCGCGAGGAAATGGAAGCGGCGATCCGCGCGGTGGAAGCGCGCGGTCTCGATTCCGAAGGCCTCGAAACTGAAGGCCTCTATCACGCCAACCTGTTCCTCTCGCGTCCGGCCGGGGAAATCGAACGCCAACCGATCCAGAAGCTGGTCAGCGTGGTCAGCGGCGCCAACAAGCTGTGGCCGGTCGGCGCCAATGTGCTCGGCAGCTTCGGCCCGGCCGCGCTGCGGCGCGCGCGCGCCGAGCAACCTCAATTGGCTCGCGTTGCGACGTCGTAAGACGATTGGGAAATAAAAAACGCGCCGCCTGTTGATACAGGCGGCGCGTTTGTTTTCAGAACACCGTCAGCGCGGCGCCAGGACCATGATCATCTGGCGGCCTTCGAAGCGAGGTTCCGATTCCACCTTTGCGACCGGGCCGACGTCGGACTTCACCCGGTCCAGCAACTTGAAACCGAGTTCCTGGTGGGCCATTTCGCGACCGCGGAAGCGAAGTGTGATTTTGACCTTGTCGCCCTCTTCGAAGAAACGCTTCATCGAGCGCATCTTCACGTCGTAATCGTGGTCGTCGATCATCGGCCGGAGCTTGATCTCCTTGACCTCGACGACTTTCTGCTTCTTGCGCGCTTCAGCCGCCTTCTTCTGCGCTTGGTATTTGTACTTGCCGTAATCCAGGATCTTGGCGACGGGCGGCGTGGAATTTGGGGCGATCTCCACCAGATCGAGCCCCGCCGCCTGGGCGAGCCCCAGCGCGGTCTGCGTGTCGACGACACCTTTATTGTCGCCGGTCGTATCGATCAGCTGAACCTCGCGGGAGCGGATCTCCTCGTTGATGCGCGGGCCGTCTTTCTGAACGGGCAGCGCGGACTTCATCGGACGACGAATGGCTATTCTCTCCTCTGCTGTTGCGACGATGCTGGGGGCTGAGTGCCTGCCACCAGCTAAAGAAAGATTGGTAGAAACGGCGAATAAGTCAACGCGGTTCCTGTCCTATTAACGGGCGAATTGCGGGAATCGGCCGGCAAACCGTTCAAATTCCGCTACATTTGCTGGGCTTGCGTGGAGGACGGCAATACCGTGTCGCTGCGCCCGGTTGCCTCGCGGTAAAGCCGCAAGGTCTGTTCGGCAACCACCGCCGCGTTGAAATGGCCGCGCACCCAGTCGCGGCCGCGCGTGCCGATGGCCCGGGTGACCGGTTCGGGCATTGAGAACACCCGCAGCAGGGCAGCGGTCAGCGCCGCGTCGTCGCCGGCCTGGAAGCGCAAGCCCGTGATGCGGCTTTCCGGCACCGCCGGCGCCGTCAGCACCACCTCGGGGCCGGCGGCCAGTTCGGAGACCAGCACCGGACGCGCCATCGCCTGTGCCTCCAGGATCGCCCGTTGCAAGCCTTCCGGCTGTACGGCGGCAGAGACAACAGCAGAAGCAACAGCATAAGCAGCCGGCATGTCGGCGACCGGCGCGGCCATGCGAATGACGTCCATGGTTCCGGTCGTCAGCACCAGGTCCCAAAGTTCGCCGGTGTAACGCGTGCGGCCGCGGTCCTCGCCGACGAACACACAAAGAAAATCCTTCAGCCCCATATCCTTCAGCCGCTTCGCCGCGCGCACCACCACGTGATGACCTTTGCGACGCACGATGCGACCGGTGATCAGGATGACTTTCGTTTCGGGTCTTACGCCCCAGGCAAGCCGCATCGCTTCGACACGCTCGCGCGACACGGTGGCCGGATTGAAGCGTTCGCAATCGACGCTCATGGGCACGATGGCGACGCGTTCCCACGGCGTGCCGTAGCGGTCGTGGATGAGATGCGCGATCTGTTCGCTCAGCGCCACCACGCGATCGCCGCGGGCCATGATGCCGTTATAGAAATGCTTGAAGAGGTTCTGGTCGCGATAGCCCTTGTACCAACTGGTGATGAAGGGGACATGCGCGAGCCTTGCGGCAAACCATGCGCTCCAGGCGGCGGCGCGGCCGAGCGCGTGAATGGCATGGCATTTGCGCTCGCGCGCCAGCCGAACGAGCGCGGCGGTATTGCGCAGCATCACGAGCGGATTGTTGCTGGCGAGATCGAGCGGCACGAACTCGCCGCCGGCGGCAGTAACGTCGGCCACCAGGCGGCCGGCCCGCGAAGCGACGATCGCGCGATTGCCGGACTCGGTGAGCGCGTGCACCAATTCGACCGCGCCGGCATCGGCCGCGCCGACCTCGAGGCTTGGCGCCACGATCAAGATTGTCAGCGCGTCCGGGCCGGGCTCGCGCAACTGGCGCTCGGGCAAATGGCGCCGATCAGCGTGCGCGATATCGATGGCGGGCAGGCTCGACATAGACGTTACGGTCTCACCAGTCTCATTGTGGCCAGAAGCGACGAGTATGTGAATGCTATGATGAAATGCGCGCCGAAACTGTGATGGCCATCACGTGTCGCGCGCGAGCAACGAGGTATAGACCCCGCGGATGGCCTCGGCAACGCTTTGAGGGGAAAACATAAATTCGGCAAATTGTCGCGCCCGCGCCCCCAGCGCCTCGTAGGCGGTGACGTCGAGGGCGAGCGCGGCGGAAACGGCGCGCGCAAGCTCGCCGGCATTGTCCGGCCGCACCAGCCAGCCGGTACGCAATTCGTCGGGCATGCGCGGCGGGCACAAGAGGTTCTCCGGCAGCACACCCACGCTCGTCGTCACCAAAGGCCGACCCAGGGCCTGCGCTTCCGCCGCGATCCGACCCGACAGCGGCGGCTCGAGCCACGGCACCACCACCACGTCGGCGGCTGCCATCGCCGACGGCATATCGGCGCAAGGGCCGACAAAGCGGCAGAGCGTATCGATGCCATGCCGTTGCGCCTGCTGGCGCACGCTGCGCGTATAGCGCTGGTCGACGCGATCGTCGCCCGCGAACACGAACACGACATTGTGCTCGCCGCCGCCGGCGATCAGACGCGCGGCGTCGATCATGCTCATTTGGCCGTTCCAGGGCGCGATGCGTCCCGGCACGAGCACGACCCGCGTCTGCGGAAGTACCGCCCAGACTCGGCGCAAGGCGGCGATGTGGTCGGTGTTTATTGCCGCGGGGCTGAAGCGCGCGGTGTCGACCGCGCGCGGGATCACCGTGATGCGGTCAGGCGCGAGTTTGTAGCGCTCGATCATCGTGCGCGAAACGTAAGCCGACGGCGCGATCACGCGGTCGCCACGCGCCAGCGATGAGCGGGCCATGTTGCCAATCCAGGAATGTTCCGGCAGCCGGTCGGGAAACGACGTCACGAGATAGACCGGCTGCTTGTGCGTGGCGGCGAGCGCGCTCCATGCACTGCCGGCGCTTTGCGCGTGCACGATGTCGACGCGCTCGCTGGCGATTAGTTTGGCAAGCGCGCTGGCATTGCTGCGGATGCGCAACGGATTGAACATGTCGTTCGGCATGCGGATGAACTCGCCGCCGAAGGCTCGCAACGCGTTGACCAGAGGGCCGTCATCGCCGGCGACGATGGCGCGGGCGCCGGCGTGCAACAGCGCGAGCGCGATATCGATGGCGGCATTGCCGCTCGGGCTGTCGTGCAGGGTTGGAACAATCTGCACGACGGTGGCGCCGGCGAGAGAACGCGGATGTGTTTGGGCGGCCGGGTTCATTGTCGGCGCGGCCCCCTTGCCTTGCAGGTCTGGTTGCGGCGAGAAGAAGACGCCAGTCTGTCCATCCCCGGCCTAAGCCAGTACCCAAGCCAGTCGCGCATGAGCGAGCTTCGCCTGACCTCCCTGACGGTAGAATCGCCGCCGCCCAAGCGGACCATCGCCGTGCGCGTGCGCGAGGGCAAGGGCTCAGGTTCAGGGCCCGGCTTGTTCTGGCTTGGCGGTTTCAAGTCCGACATGAAAGGGACCAAGGCCGAGGCGCTCGACCTGTGGGCGGCGAAAGAGGGCCGCGCCTGCCTGCGCTTCGATTATTCTGGCCACGGCGAATCCGGCGGCGACTTCCGCGAAGGCACCATCGGCCGCTGGCTGGAGGAGGCCGTTGCGGTCTACCGCCATTTCGCCAAGGGGCCGCAGGTGGTGGTCGGCTCGTCCATGGGCGGCTGGATCGCCTTGCTGCTGGCCCGGCGGCTCGCCAGCATGAAGGATGTGCCGCCGCTTGCCGGCATGGTGCTGATCGCGCCGGCGCCGGATTTCACCGAAGCGCTAATGTGGAAGAAGTTTCCCGACAGCATCAAGCGCGAGATCGAGGAGAAAGGCTTTTGGCTGCGGCCGTCGGCATACGGCGAAGAGCCCTATCCCATCACCAAGGGATTGATCGAGGACGGACGCAAGCATCTCTTACTAGGCGGCATGATCGAAACCGGCTGCCCGGTGCACATTCTGCAGGGCGTGCAGGATCCCGACGTGCCGTGGCAGCACGCGCAGGAACTGGTCGCGCGCTTTGCCCGCGACGACGTGGTGCTGACGCTGATCAAGGACGGCGACCACCGGCTGTCGCGCCCGGAGGACATCGAGCGGCTGATCGCGGCGGTCAAGGAGTTTTAGGGCCATGCCGTCGTCCCCGCGAACGCGGGGAAAAGCAATTGAGTGATAGGTTCGCGTTACCCCCGAAAGCGGACATCTGATGGTGTGCGAATGATATTCGCTATCGGCCCATAAGCAGACATCGACAGAGGAAAATCAAATTTCTGCAAATGGTCACATGCAGAAACGAGCCATTCGTCTTTGGCTACGATCAATGCCCAAATTGATAGTTGAAGCCGACGCGCACGATATTGTCAGTGAGGCGTGTGTGAGTTGTCATTGTGCCAGCGAGGGGTGTATAGCCGGCGGGGGTGTTTGAGATTGCAGCGAAGGACGTCGAGGTATCGAGCGACCCAAGGTCGACATAGAGGTATTCCACTTTCCAAGTCCAGCTCGGCGGAAGCCAGCCTGCAAATTTTCCCTCTATTCCGCCACCGACCGCAAAGCCGATTTTGGTTTTTGATGCGCTAAATGCGCTCGTACTCGGCCCAAATGTGGAGCCAATGGCAGTGTCTGCCGCCGACACATTGAGATTGCCGGAAACGCTGACGTGACCATAGGCCAAGCCACCAGTCACATAGAGAAGGGTTTGATCAGTCGCCAGCCACCCAAGACGACCGCGGACCGTTCCAAACCAATCAATTTTGGCTTCATATCCGGTAACCGCAGTGCCGTTGAGCGGCGAGGTGGCTGTGCAAGTGGGACCCGGTGCAGCCGTGTCGCAAAGTGGCCCGGCAATCGAGTTGGCAAACGCATTGCTCCCTCGTTGGGCCGAACCTTGGAAGTCCACCTCGAAGCCCAACACCCATCTTTCATCGTACTGATAATTGTATCCGATCTGACCACCGCCGACGACCCCGTCGAACGCTGACTTGTGGTCGCCACCAAACGCAAAGTTATTTGTTATTGGAAGTACGCCGGGGAACGCTATCGTCGAACCGCTACCGGCTGTGTCGGTCTGGCCACTGCCCCAACCGTAGCCAATGTTCCCGCCGGCGTAGAAACCGGTCCAGCTGTATAAGATCGGTGGCGGTGCCGCCGACGCATACTGAGCGAATGCAATGGCCGAAACGGCGGCGACCGCCGCAATCGATAAAACGCGCATAGCCCGCCCCCAAATCAACGAGTACCGTACATAAGGACGGCAAGATAGTCAGCCGAACGTCGAGCGTTTTCCCACAAATTGTGGCAATTTGGGTACACGCCGAATCCGGTATGCGGTCGGAAAGACGGTATCGCGCGGACGTGTCCCACCAGGAGACCCGCGCATAAGTAAGAATAATGGTGAACGAGAGACGCCTGCCGTCTAACACCAACTTCTCGCACTGGTCACGACCCCTTGCTGGTTATCGCGATATGGTTTCGCTAAAAGGGAGAGAGCCCGCCTCACCAGTCTCATTTTAAGATGTCGCGCTCTAGGAAAGCGCCGCGCGCCACTCGTTTTGTACGGACGGATCGCGGTCTGGCTTCTTTAGCGTTGCAAGTTTGCTCGCGCGGCATCAGCCGGGACAGCGCCCACACCGCCGCACCGCGCACCAAGGGCGAGGCATCGCCGAGCAAGCGCTCTGCTTCGGGCGCGAGGGATGGGTCGCCGGAGTTGCCGATCGCAGTCAGCACATTGCGCACGAAACGATCGCGTCCGGTGCGCTTGATCGCGGTCTTGGCAAACAGCGCCCGGAACTGCGCGTCGTCGAGACGCGCCAGGTCGGCGAGTGCCGGCGCTCGTAATGTGTCGCGCGCGGCGAGCTTGGCCTCGCGGCCTTTGACCGCAAACTTGTTCCACGGGCAGACGGCGAGACAATCGTCGCAGCCGTAGATGCGGTTGCCGATGGCGGCGCGCAAATCGCGCGGGATGGGGCCCTTGTGTTCGATGGTGAGGTAGGAAATGCAGCGCCGGGCATCGAGCCGGTAGGGCGCAGGGAAGGCCGCGGTCGGACAGACATCGAGACAGGCGCGGCAGCTTCCGCAGGAATCCGTTTCTGCGTCATCGGCCGGCAAATCGAGCGTCGTAAAGATCGTGCCGAGAAACAGCCAGGAGCCGAATTGGCGAGAGACCACATTCGTATGCTTGCCTTGCCAGCCGAGGCCCGCGCTGGCGGCGAGCGGCTTTTCCATTACCGCCGCCGTGTCGACGAACACTTTCACATCGCCGCCGGCGTGTTCGGTGAGCCAGCGGGCAAGCTGCTTGAGCCGCGCCTTGATGAGATCGTGATAGTCCTCGCCCTGCGCGTAGACCGAGATGGCGCCGCGTGCGCGCTCGCGCAAGATCGCCAGCGGATCGTGCTCGGGCCCGTAATTCATGCCCAGCATGACGATGGACTTCACCTCCGGCCACAGCGCACGCGGCGCGCCGCGCCGTTCAGCCGTCGTTTCCAGCCATGTCATGTCGCCGTGCGCGCCGTCGGCGAGAAACCGATCGAGCCGAACTTTGGCCTCCGGCACGGCGTCCGGCGCGGTCACGCCGAAGGCATCGAAGCCGCAATTGCGCGCTTGCTCGGCGAGCTTTGTCTTGATGTCGGCGGTATTCAGAAGTCGAGATCGGCGTAGTTTTTCGACGGCGGCAGGCCGGCCAGCGTGTCGGCGAGAATCGGACGGAACGCGGGCCGCGACTTGACCCGCGCGTACCAGTGTTTGGCTGCGTCGTCCTCGTTCCACGGCACTTCGCCCAAATAATCGGCCACCGACAAATGCGCCGCGGCGGCCAGATCCGCGAGCGTCAGCCGCTCGCCGGCCAGCCAATCGCGCGAGCGCGCCAGCCAGCCGAGATAGGCCAGATGATAGCGGATATTGTGGCGCGCGGCGCGCAGCACCACGGTGTCGGGCGGGCCGCCACCCTGTTCCGCCGTCATATGGCGCTTGAACTCGCGCTCCTTCACCAGGGGGCCACTGACTTCCTCGTAGAACTTGTCGTTGTACCAGTCGGCCAGGCGCCGCACTTCCACGCGCTCGCGCGGTTCCCGCGGCAACAGGCTGTTGACGCCGCGCGCCGGGCCTTCGGTTTCCTCGATATATTCGGCGATGATGGAAGCGCCCGGCACCGCCGGCATGCCGTCGGCGATCAGGACTGGCGTTTCGCCGGCGGGATTGACCAGCAGAAACTCCTCGCGCCGCTCCCACGGGCGTTCCTCGACCAGGCGGACCTCGGTGCCGTACTCGCCCAGAATGAGGCGAACGTAGCGGGAGCGGGGGCAGAGCGGATGGTGCAGCAGCGACAGCATTGCGTTTCCGTCAATTGTGGCGGGCATCGCCGGGCAGGCTGGAATCGAAGGCGAGCACTATAGAAACCCACACACGCCGAGCAACTTGTTGAGCGCCCCGCCTTTTTCGTTGCCCCCCGGGCCGGGTTGCGCGACAAGCGCTTCTCGCATCCCCGCCTGGAACTCAACCCATGAATCTCGTCATCACTGCGACGGCGGTTGCCGGTATCACGGCCGGCCATATCGATCTGATCAAGGCGGCCGTACTCGGCTTCGTCGAGGGGCTGACCGAATACCTCCCGGTTTCGTCGACCGGCCATCTGTTGCTGATGGAACATGTCCTGGGTTGGGGTGACAACGATTTCGGTAAGACGTTCGCCGTCCTCATTCAGCTCGGCGCCATCCTCGCACTGCTCACGATTTATTTCGGGCGGCTGTGGTCGCTGGCCAAGCACATGTTCACGGACTGGGAAGCGGCGCGTTTCATCATCGGTGTGCTGCTCGCCTTTTTGCCGGCCGCGGTGCTCGGCGCCTTGTTCTACGGCATCATCAAGACCTACCTGTTCGACGTCCGCGTCGTCTGCATCTCGCTCATCGTCGGCGGATTTATCCTGCTCATCGTCGACCGGCTCGACCTGAACCCGCGCTATCACGAGTCGACGGGATTTCCGCTGCATATGTATTTCGGCATCGGCGTCATTCAGTGTTTGTCCATGATCCCCGGCGTGTCGCGCGCCGGCGCGACCATCGTCGGCGCCATGCTGTTCGGCGCCGATCGCCGTTCGGCCGCTGAATTTTCGTTCTGGCTTGCCATGCCGACCATGGTCGGCGCCTTCGCATACGAGCTCTTCAAGAGCCGTCACGATCTAGCGCTCAGCGACAATATCACCGTCATTGCCGTCGGCTTCGTCTTCTCGTTCATCTTTGGCTGGATCGTGGTGAAGACGTTTCTGCGCTACGTGCAGCGCCATACCTTCGCGTTGTTTGCCTGGTGGCGGATTCTGCTCGGCACTTTCGGCATCTACGCAATTTATTTTTTGTAAGACGCGCGTCGCGCGGCGATCTATGCGATCCGGTTGCGGAACTGACCGGTCTTGCGGAATCGCCAAAGGTAACTCGGCACGATCGCCTCGATCGGCTCCGGCTCGATGCCGAAGCTTTGCAGCGTGCGCCGCTCGGCGATGGCCTGCTGCGAGACCACATTGTCCGTGCGCAACAGCTCGACCTGGTCCGGCGTGAGCAATGGCGTCGGCATGAGCTGCAGAAAATAGGCTTTCAGCTTGGCGAGGAAGAACGGGATCGGTACGAGCAGCCGTTTGCGTTCGATGGTGGCGAGCACGTAGCGCATCAAGTCGGCAAAGCTGCGAACGTCAGGCCCACCCAGCTCGTATATCGTGCCGGGCCGCGCGTTGCCGTCGACGGCCTGCGCAATCGCTTCCGCAACGTCGCCGACGAATACCGGCTGGAACAAGGTCTTGCCGCCGCCAATCAGCGGCAGCGCCGGCGACATGCGCGCGAGTGCGGCGAAGCGGTTGAAGAAATCATCCTCGGGCCCGAACAGGATCGACGGCCGCAGGATGACGGCGGACGGCTGCGCTGACAGCACGAGCTTTTCGGCGGCGGCCTTCGAGCGCGCATACGCACTCGAGGATTCTTCGTCCGCGCCGATGGCGGACACATAGATCATGCGTGCGCCATGCGCGTTGGCGGCGAGCGCCACCTGTTCGGCACCGACCGTATGCACGGTGTTGAAGCGCTGCCGGCTGCGCTCGAACAGAATGCCGACGAGGTCGATCAGTATATGCGCGCCGCGCGCGGCCGCCTCGACGGACGCGGCGTCACGGATATTGGCCTGCACGGCGTTGATCTGGCCGACCTTGCCGAGCGGCTGCAGGTGGCCCGCAAGCTCCGGCCGTCGCACAGCCACGCGGATACGATAGTCGCGCCGGGCAAGCGCCCGCACCACGTGGCGGCCGAGAAAACCCGAGCCGCCGTATATGGTAATCAGCGTGTCTTTGTTGCTGCGGGCGGTCATGACAGGCGCTTAAAGGCTAAGGAAACCGACGTTCTGGCCATTACAGGATCGATCGGCCCCTGTACAGCCCGCTTCAATTGACAAGGCGAAAGCGGCTCAATACCTAGTCGCCACGAGCCCAGGTGGCGGAATTGGTAGACGCACTAGTTTCAGGTACTAGCGGGTAACACCGTGGAGGTTCGAGTCCTCTCCTGGGCACCAGCGCTTTCATCGGATCGAGAGAACGCGCCGCGCTAGAAATCCATCGTCGCTGCCATGCCCGCAATATTGCGAGCCGCGTTGTCCGCGATTGCCGTGACGTCGAAGATGGCGAATTCCGGTGCCGCCCCCGAGCGTTTTGCAAGCTCGGCTTTCCATTCCGGCGTGAACTTTTTCTCGAAAGCTTCGCGTGATTCCCAAAGATAGACGCCGATCATCGACTGTCGGTCGGGCGCGATACAGAAGTACTTGCGCACCAGCCCCGGGATGTCGTGATAGAGCGGAACGGCCAATTTGGTTCGCCGCACCAGCTCGTCATAGTCCACCGGTTCGGAATAACGCATCGTCGTAATCACCGTGATCATCTTGGTGTTGTCGGCCATTGTGTCGCCTTCGCCTCCCCATCGCATCGTGCGAATTAATATAGTGCGTTGAAATACCACGAACAATCGACCTGGGAAGGCTGCAATCTATACCGGCCGAGAGACCGCCGAGCGGACGATGCGAGCCGAATTGGCCCGGCCGGCGCGTTCGGTTATGAAGTCAGCGAAGGATTGAAAAGGCACCGATTCGATGACCATTCGCCTGCACCGCGGCGACCTGCCAGACCTCTCACTCTACAAAGGCGCGGTTGCGATCGATACCGAGACCATGGGGCTCGACCCCAGCCGCGACCGGCTCTGCGTGGTGCAGTTGTCGCCGGGCGACGGCTCTGCCGACGTGGTGCAGATCGGGGCCGGCCAGAATAAGGCGCCCAATATCGAACGGCTGCTCGCCGACCCCGCGATCGTCAAGATTTTCCATTACGGCCGCTTCGATCTCGGCGTACTCGCGAAGGCTTTCGGTGTCATGGCGGGGCCGGTTTATTGCACCAAGATCGCCTCACGGCTTGCACGCACCTATACCGACAGGCACGGATTGAAGGATCTCGCGCGCGAGGTGCTCGGCGTCGATCTGTCGAAGCAGCAACAATCGTCTGATTGGGGCGCCGATGAACTCACCGACGCCCAGGTTTCCTATGCCGCCACCGACGTGCTGCACCTGCATGCGTTGAAGGAAAAGCTCGATGCCATGCTGGCGCGCGAAGGGCGCAGCGAACTGGCGGCGGCGTGCTTCAAGTTCCTGCCGGAGCGGGTGCGGCTCGATCTCGCCGGTTGGGCGGCCGAGGACATCTTTTCTCACTCTGCGTAAGTGCTTGAGTTTCTGACATTATTGGTTCATGACCGGCTGGCGTCTGGCGGCCTTTTGCCGCCGATGAGCCATATTCCACCGGCATGTTTCGCCGTGGAAAAACAATGGTTTCCGCAACGCTGGCCCAAGGTGGCATGAACCGTATCGTCACGGCCCAAACCGATCCGCAGACCGCGCGCGCCTATTGGACCATGGGCCGCGGCGACACCGATCGCGCCTTTCGTTCCGCCCGGCGTCACAGCCGACTGGTGCGTGCCTTGCGCATCGCGATTCCGATCGTGATCGTGCTCGCGACCGTCGTCATATTCCTGCTGACCTATTTCAATCCGTTGCGCATGTTGGCCAGGCTGCCGATCAATATCGGCGACTTGGTGGTGTCTGGCACCAAGATCACCATGGAGAAGCCGCACCTTTCCGGATACACGCGCAACTCGCGCGGGTATGAAGTCTCGGCCGACGCGGCATCGCAGGATTTGACCAAGCCGGATCTGGTCGAGCTGCACAACATCCGCGCCAAGGTGCAGATGCAGAACGATAGCACCTTGCAGTTGACGGCGGTGACCGGTGTCTACAACAGCAAGGCGGAAACGTTGGCGCTCGACCGGAGCATCGATCTCAATTCGTCCAACGGTTATGCCGGTCATCTCAGCGAAGCCTTGGTCGACATCCGCAAGGGCCATGTCGTGTCCAACAAGCCGGTGCAGGTGAAGATGTTGCAGGGCACACTCGATGCCAACCGGCTGGAAATCGTCGATTCCGGCGACCTGGTGCGCTTCGGTGGCGGCGTCAACATGGTGCTCAAGCTCAACGAACCCGCTGCCGATGGGGCCGGCAATCCAGCCGCGACATCTGACAAGGGTGGCGGGCAATGATCCTGCCGCGAACCTGCAAGGCCCTCGCGCTCGCCGTTCTCCTCGCTGTTTCCGGCGCAGCATTGGCGCAGACATCGAAAGGGCCGCCTAACGCCCTGCAAGGTTTTTCGCAGAATCGCGATCAGCCGGTGCAAATCGAGGCCGCCACGCTCGAGGTTCGCGACAAACAGAAGGAAGCAACCTTCAGCGGCGACGTGCGCGTGACACAAGGCGACACCGCGATGCGCTGCAAATCACTGGTCGTGTTTTACGAAGGCGGTCCCGTCATGGGCGCCGACAATAGCAAGGAAAGCAAAACGCTGACGGCCGCAAAGCCCGGCCCTGGTGGTGAGCAGCGCATCAAGCGGCTGGAGGCGCGTGGCGGCGTCGTGGTGACTCAGAAAGAGCAGACCGCCAGCGGCAATCTCGGCATTTTCGACATGAAGACCAATACGGTCACGCTAACCGGCAATGTCACCATGACGCAGGGCAAGAACGTGCTGCGCGGCGACCGGCTGGTGGTGGATCTGACCAGCGGGGTGTCGCGTGTGGAGTTGGGCAAGAATGGCACCGGCCGCGTCCAGGGCCTGTTCATTCCCGGCGCCGCGACGCCAGATTTCAAGACCGGAAGTGGTGGTGGCTTCCCGACCGCGCCGCGTCCGACATCACCGGCGCCGCCGGCTCGCCAGATGCAGCCCATCCATTGACGCGTTTTCCAACCCGTGGGTGCAACGCTTTCCGTCGCGAGGAATCAGCTAAAGTCGCGCGGTCCGGCGGCGCATGATCCCCTACAATGAGGACCGGTCTTGGGTGAGAAGGGTCATGCACCGCCATACGCCGGTTGTCCGGATCGGACCATGCGCCGCGAGGTAGCCTGGTGAACATCCTTTCGATGTTTCGGCGTCGCCAGCCAGCGGCGCGCGGCAGGCCGCTCACGCCCGCGGAAGAGCGTCAGCGCCAGACGGCTGCTCCGGTCAAAAATGCACGGCAGCCGAATGCTTACGCGCAACAGCAAGGCGTGCAGCGCCGCCGGGACGGCGATGGCCGGCCGGCGCAACGTCATGCCTATCTTGCCGCCCATGGCGTTGAGAAAAGTTTCGGCGGGCGCAAGGTGGTCAAGGGTGTCACGCTTTATGTGCGCCGTGGCGAGGCGGTCGGATTGCTGGGGCCGAACGGGGCCGGCAAGACCACGGTGTTCTACATGATCACCGGCTTGATCAACGCCGACCGCGGGCGCATCGAACTCGACGGTTATGACGTCACCGCGCTGCCGATGTACCAGCGCGCGCGCCTCGGCATCGGCTATCTGCCGCAGGAGGCCTCGATCTTCCGCGGGCTCAATGTGGAGGACAATGTGCGCGCCGTGCTCGAAGTGGTGGAGCCGGACAAACGTCGCCGCGAGGCCGATCTCAACGCACTGCTCGAAGAGTTCAACATTGCGCGCCTGCGCAAGACGCCGGCCATTGCGCTCTCCGGCGGCGAGCGCCGCAGGGTCGAGATCGCCCGGGCGCTGGCCACACGGCCGAGCTACATGTTGCTCGACGAGCCGTTCGCCGGCATCGATCCCATCGCCGTGGGCGACATCCAGGCGCTGGTGCGCCACCTCACCAATCGCGGCATTGGCGTTTTGATTACCGACCACAATGTGCGTGAGACGCTGGGGCTGACCGACCGCGCCTACATCATCTATTCCGGCGAAGTGCTGATGGAGGGGCGTGCCGATGATATCGTTAACAACCCGGACGTCCGCCGGCTCTATCTGGGCGAGGAATTCCGGCTCTAAAGCGCTATCGCGCCCATAACTTATCCACTGGTTATCCCCGCCTAGTTTTTGTGCAATGCGGCAGTGCGGAATCGCATACCACCGCGCCGCGGACCCTGCTATAAGGAATATGAAAGCAAGAATCGGACCAGTTTCCGCCGGGAAACCTGCATGGCATTGTCACAAAGACTCGAGTTTCGCCAGACCCAAGCGCTGGTGATGACGCCGCAGCTGATGCAGGCGATCAAGTTGCTGCAGCTCTCCAGTCTCGACCTTGCGACCTATGTGGAAGGTGAGCTCGAGCGCAATCCTCTGTTGGAACGCAGTGAAGATAACGAAGCGCCAGCGGCCACGGAGGGCGACGTCTCGGATACTTCCTCCGGTGAAATGTCGCCCGGCGGTGACGGCGACGACGAGGGCGGCGGTTCATCCGACTGGAATGGACAGGAACTGGAGACCAGCCGCAGTTCGATGGAGGAAGGTCTCGGCACCGAGCTCGAGAATGTTTTCCCCGATGACGGCGCGGCCAAGACCGCGCCCGCCGATGCGCCGCCGCCGGCCTATTCGGAATGGTCGGGCGCGGGTTCAGGCGGCGCCGACGACGGCTACAATCTCGAAGCCTTCGTGTCGGCGGAGATAACGCTCGCCGATCATCTCGCCGAACAAATGGCGCTTGCCATTCTCGACCCGGTCCGCCGCATGATCGGACGCTATCTGATCGACATGGTGGATGAAGCCGGCTATCTCGCCGGCGATCTCGAGACGGTCGCGGAAAAACTGGGCGCACCGCTCGCCGAGGTCGAAACCGTGCTCGGCGTATTGCAGACTTTCGATCCGCCCGGCATCTGCGCGCGCAATCTCACCGAATGCCTCGCCATCCAGCTCAAGGAGCGCGACCGCTTCGATCCGGCGATGCAGGCTTTGGTCGGGCATCTCGATTTGTTGGCCAAGCGCGACCTTGCCGCATTGCGTCGTCTGTGCGGCGTCAACGACGAAGATCTCGTCGACATGATCGCTGAGATCCGCAACCTCAATCCAAAGCCGGGCCTCGTCTTCGGTTCCATCACGGTGCAGCCGATCGTGCCGGACGTGCTGGTACGTGCGGCGCCCGATGGTAGCTGGCAGGTGGAATTGAATTCGGACACCTTGCCGAAAGTGCTGATCAATCAGCGTTACTACACGCAAGTTTCAAAGGGCACGCGCAACGACAAGGACAAGGCCTATCTCGCCGATTGTCTGCAGACCGCGACCTGGCTGGTGCGCGCGCTCGATCAACGCGCCAAGACCATTCTCAAAGTCTCGAGCGAGATCGTGCGTCAGCAGGACGCCTTCTTCGCCAATGGCGTGCGGTATCTGCGTCCGCTGAATTTGAAGACGGTGGCCGACGCCATCAGCATGCATGAGTTGACCGTTTCGCGCGTCACCGCAAACAAATACATGGCGACCGAGCGCGGCATTTTCGAGCTCAAATATTTTTTCACGTCGTCGATTGCCTCCGCCGACGGTGGCGAGGCGCATTCGGCCGAGGCGGTGCGCCACCGTATCCGTCAGCTCATCGACGGCGAGACCGCGGCCGAAGTGCTTTCGGACGACACCATTGTGGATAAGTTGCGCGAAGGCGGCGTCGATATCGCGCGCCGGACGGTCGCCAAATACCGCGAGGCCATGCGTATCCCGTCGTCGGTGCAGCGGCGGCGCGAAAAGCAGGCTGCGGCATCCTGATGCGGTGCATGCGCGCGCATTGACCTTTGCCGCAACGTTTTTAAGCTTTGAAAAGTCGGCCGGACGCGATCGATGGCGTGGCGACAAAACCGGGCCGGACAGGAGGCACATCATGCCTTTGCGCGTTTCGGGCAAGAACATCAACATCGGCCTCACATTGCGGGAACGTATCAGCGGGCGCGTCGAAGAAGCGACGTCGAAATATGTCCGCGGCGGCTATTCCGGACACGCGACCATTGCGAAAGAGGGTTTCGGATTTCGCACCGAATGCGTGCTGCATCTCGATTCCGGCGCACTACTCGAAGCCGAAGGCATGGCAGCCGACGCCTATGAGAGCGCCGATCAGGCCGCAATCCGCATTGAAAAGCGCCTGCGCCGCTACAAGCGCCGCCGAAAGGGCCATCAGGCCCAGCGTGGCCGTTAAGCATCAGAATTATTGCGACAAAAAACGGCAGACGCAGGCAAGCCCCGCCCATTGACGGCGGCGACGACCGCTCTTATGGTCCGCGACCTCAAACACCCCCAATCAACTCGGCGCTACCTTTATCGATCATTGGCCACGTCCATGACGCTCACCGATCTCGTTTCGCCGAATGCGATTCTTCCGGCACTCAAGGCGAACAACAAAAAGAAGGTGATTCAGGAGCTCGCTGCGCGCGCGGCCGAGCTGACCGGCCAGAATGAGCGCGCCGTGCTGGAAATTTTGCTGCAACGCGAGAAGCTCGGCTCCACGGCGGTGGGAAACGGTGTGGCGATTCCGCACGGCAAGCTGCCGAAGCTCGGCCGCCTGTTCGGGCTGTTTGCGCGACTGGAAAAGCCGATCGACTTCGAAGCGCTCGACGCACAGCCGGTCGATCTCGTTTTTCTGCTGTTGGCGCCAGAAGCAGCCGGCGCCGATCATCTCAAAGCGCTGGCGCGCGTCGCGCGTCTGCTGCGCGATCCGGAGATCGCGCGCAAGTTACGTGAATCGAACGACGCCGACGCACTTTATGCCGTGCTGTCGATGCCGCCAGCTTCAAGCGCGGCGTAACGGCCAGATATTTTGCGAGTTCATTTTGGAGTCATGGCCGGCACAAGGCCGGGCATGACGTAGGAGACGTTGCCGCGCACTCAGTGCACGCTGACCGTCTCGAGCTCCTGGCTCCAGGCGTTCGCGATTGCTGCTTCGCGGGTGTCGGTCAACATGATTGGCGTGCCGTCGGCGGCGTGAAGCGAGAACAGCATGACGCCGGGCTGCATCTCCGGCGCCTCCGGGAACATCGCCGCCACGTCCTCGGATTTCACCTCTTTGATATAGGCAAGCTGTCCATCGCCAAGCTGGGCGAGCGCCTCTTGCGTGATCACCGGGTGTGTCGTGTTCGTTTCGATCATCTTGTCTTTTGTCATGGCCCTCGACTCCTTTCCTTATAACGCTTGACGCGGTCGAGTCCTGTTTTCACGAGTCCGTTATTCTTGCGCGTTGATGGAGATGCTCTTGACGATACGCTCTGCCAGTGGACGGACAAGATCAATCGACAGCAGGCCATTTTTCAAGTCGGCGCCAAGCACCTCCATACCATCGGCCAGTACAAAGGTACGCTGGAACTGGCGCGCGGCAATGCCGCGATGGAGATATTGCCGGCTTTTGTCGTCCTGCTGACGTCCACGGATCACCAACTGGTTCTCCTCGACACAAACGTCAAGTTGCTCGCGGGTAAAGCCGGCGACGGCAAGCGTAATGCGCAGCCGCTCGGGGTTCTCCTCGTCGCGCGCCAGCCGCTCGATATTGTAGGGCGGATAGCCGTCGGAACCCTTGGTGACGCGGTCGAGCAGGCGCTCGATTTCGTCGAAGCCCAAAAGGAACGGGCTGGAGAGGGTCGGAACTCGTGACATTGGGTCCTCAAAGTCCTCATGGAAGCGACTTTGACGCGGGGTCCGCGACGGCACCCCTCGAACCCGGGATCGTCCGGGTTCGGAACTCTTAAGATCAGCAAACGTCGGAAACAGCCGACTTTTGCGTCCGCACGGCGACCGCCGTCCGGCAGTTCCTAATATGGGCGGCGCGGGTTAAAGGTTCAAGAACTCGGGGAAACCGGCGCTTGGCCGCAACAATGCGGCGGTCGCCTGCGAGGGGGTGATGTCCAATCCGTCAGTCTTGCCGCGGCTCACCGTGCGGGCCATTCGCGCGACGCCGGTCGAGGTACCGCTCAATTTCGTGCTTGGCACCAGCCAGGCTGCATTGCGTGCGGTGCCTTTGCTCTTGGTCGACGTGGAGACCGAAGAGGGCGTGACGGGGCGCACCTGGCTGTTTTGCTATCTGCGCGCCGCAGCGGCCGCGATCGCAAGCATCCTCGGCGAGGTGGAGCGGCTCGCCACGGGCGAGGCGATCGATCCCGCCGCGCTGTCGGCAAAACTCTCGCGGCGCTTCACGCTGATCGGCGTGCAGGGGATCGTGCGCATGGCGCTGGCGGGCTTCGACACGGCTTGCTGGGACGCGCTCGCGCAAGCCGCCAATCAGCCGCTCGTGCGCTTTTTGGGTGCCGAGCCAAGACTTGTCCCCGCCTACAACAGTTGTGGTCTCGGCCTGATGGACGACATGGGCGCGCTCGCCGCCGAGGCCGAAACGTTGCTCGCGCGCGGCTTCACGGCGGTCAAGCTGCGGCTCGGCTATCCGACTCTTGAGCGCGATATCGCGGCGGTGCGTGCCGTGCGCAAGCGGGTTGGCGACGCTGTGAAGCTGATGGTCGACTATAACCAGGCGCTCTCGGTCGAAGATGCGCTCGACCGTGGACACGCGCTCGACGCAGAAAATATCTATTGGCTCGAAGAGCCGATCCGGCACGACGATTACACAGGCTGCGCGCGGCTCGTGCGCGAGTTGAAAACGCCGATCCAGATCGGCGAGAATTTTTCTTTGCCCGCCGGCATGGCGGACGCACTCGACCGCGCACGGCCGCAATACGTCATGCCCGACCTCGAGCGCATCGGCGGGGTCAGCGGTTGGCGGCAAGCCGCAGAGATCGCCGCCGTTAACCGTGTCCCGATGTCGTCGCATTTGTTTCCGGAAGTGAGCGCGCATCTTTTGGCCGCGACGCCGACGTGTCACTTCCTCGAATATGTCGATTGGGCCGATGTGCTGTTGCAGGAACCGCTCGTCATCTCCGACGGCCATGCAGTCATTGCGCAACGCGCCGGCAATGGCATGGCGTGGGACCGCTCAGCGGTTGAGCGCTATCGCGTAAATTGAGCGCATTAACGATTTTTCCCGCATCAATGCTGCGTGCGCATGGTTAACATTAATCATGCGTGTTTGCCTTGTTTGGTCAAAAATGTCTTAACAACCGACCATTCCGTGTTTTCGCCCGATAAGATCGCCGCGCTCGAACAAAACATTTCATGGCGAAATCGGGAGAGCGTGATTTGCTGACAAGTGGCATCGAGTTCGAAGATCCTTACGATATTTTCGAAGCGCGATTTATCGTCGGCGCAAAACGCGGCTGCATCGCATTGGCGGTGCTCGCGCTCGCAATCAGCGGCCATGACTTGTTGAGCTCGCGGCCGCTCGGAACCACGACCGCATTCGCGCACGGCAATGAAAATATGAAAGTGGCAAAAGCAGCGGCGGCCGAGCTCGCAATGACCGCAGCCGCTACTGCCGTCGTTCCGAACAACAAGAAATCCGTGATCGCACCGATCGCCGCAACCAGCGTCGCGGCTAAACCCAAAGCGAAGCCGGTCGCTGCAAAAAGTGTTGCAGCCAAACCCAAAACATCACCGGTCGCCGAACTGGCCGAGGCGCGTCATCTCAACGCGCTCGAAGTCGCCATGGCGTTCGATCCCGCGATGGCGAAGGCGACCGTCACCGATTTGACCTCCCCGGCGCCGCCCAAGGTCGAACCCAAGGTTGAAACGGAGTTGGAAACCAAGACCGAAGCGAAGCCCATACAGGTCGCCAGCATCAATCCGCAAAACTTGGCGCGCGTCATCAAGACGCCGTCGCCGGTGATTGCCGCATCGTTGCCTGCGACGATTTCGGTTCTGCCCCGCCCCGCGCCGCGTGCGCGTGCCGCCTTGCCGGTGATAACGATCAGCGCCGTCGTGCCGCCGGCGAAGTCGGAGGCGGACACCATCAAAGTCGCCAGCATCGATCCAGAAACGTCGGCTTACGGCCCGGCCCCTGCGCTGGCATCCGAAATCCGGCTGTCGCTGCCTGCAACGATCGCGGTGTTGCCGCGGCCGGCGCCGCGCGCCAAGCCTGTGCCGACCGCCAATTCTGCGTCAAAGGCCAAGTCTACGTCGAGCGCCAAGCCCGTCGCGTCTGCGGAACAGGCGCAGGCCAAGGCGACACCGGCTGAAGTCGCGGCTGCTCCGCCGGTGAGTGAAGTGGCTACCGCTGCGCCGGTGACACCTGAGAAGTCACCGGAGAAGGCCGACAACGGCACGATACAGCTTGCCAGCATTGATCCGGAAGCGTTCGCCTATGCTTACGGCCCGAGCACCGAGGCGGCTCCCGAGATCCACATCTCGTTGCCTGCGACGATTTCAGTGCTGCCAACGCCCGCGCCCGGTGCACCGCCGCCGTCGCCAGCGCAGCGGCTGCATTTGCAGGGTGCCGCGCGCGCCAAGGCCGAGCGCTGCCTTGCCAACGCGATCTATTTCGAAGCGCGCGACCAACCCTACAAAGGCCAAATCGCCGTGGCGCAGGTTGTGATCAACCGCGTCTTCTCCGGCATCTACCCGCGCGATGTCTGCGGCGTGGTTTATCAGAACGCTAACCGCCATCTCGCCTGCCAATTCACCTTTGCCTGCGACGGCAAGCGTGAGGTGATCAACGAATGGCCCGAATGGGCGCGCGCTAAAAAGATTGCACAGGAAACGCTCGACGGCGTGGTCTATGTGCAAGCCGTCGGAACCGCGACGCACTACCACGCCAACTATGTGCGCCCGAACTGGGTTGGTGAAATGCACAAACTGGCGCGCGAGGGCGAGCACCTGTTCTATCGTCCGATTGCCTGGGGCAACGGCTCCGACGAGCCGATCTGGTCGCGGGCGCAGAAAGCGTTCCTGAAACTCACCAAGAAACGCTGACGGGCTTTGCGGGCTCCCGTTGCGGGAGCCCGCGCCGCACTCAAATCTTCAGCCTGAACAAATTGACCGCGTTGTCGCGGCCGACCTTTTTGCGATCGGCTTCGCTGATCTCGGCCTTGTCGAACCATTGCGCCGCCTCGTCCACCGCTTCGAACGGCCAGTCGATCGAAAACATCACGTGGTCGGCCCCCATCTCGGTGATTGCGTTCACCAGCGCCGGCGTCGAGTAATTGCCCGACGTCGTCAGGTAAAAGTGCTTGCGGAAGTAATGGCCGACGCCGTGCTTGGCCGGATAGTTATGCGGCGCACCCATCCAGCCGTTGCGGCCATCGATGCGCCAAAGATAGATCGGGATGCCTTCGCCGGTGTGGCCGAGCACGATCTTCAGTTTCGGAAATTCGTCGAACAGCCCAGAGCCGATCAGCCGCAATGCGTGCACGGCCGTCTCGGCATGGAAGGCCCAGTTCGGGCCGAGCAGCCAGTTGTGCCCCTCGTAGGATCGAATCGCGTTCGGCAGCGGATTGCGCGGATGCAAGTAGAAGGGCACGTCGAGTTCCTCGACCGTGCGCCAGAACGGCCGGTATTGCGGCAGGTCGTAATAGGTCACGTTGTCGGGAGTACCAGTTTGCGAAAAGCCGTTGACCAGCGCGCCGACGAAACCGAAATCTTTCACGCAGCGAGCCAGCTCCGCCGCTGCGGCTTCCGGGTCTTGCATCGGCAACGCGGCAAAGCCGGCGAAACGGTCGGGCCGCTTGCGTACTTCCGCGGCGAGCACGTCGTTTGCCTCTTTGGCCACCGCGATGGCGCGCTTGACGTCATGGATTGCCTGCACGGCCGGCGCGTTCAGCGACAGGATCATCATGGCGACGCCGTGCTTGTCCATCTCGGCAAGTCGCATGTCCTGGATGTCGATGAGGCGCGGGCCGAGCTTGTCCCAGACGTGGGAGCCGAACACTTTTGAATCGCCGAGCGTCGCCTCGGTCGCGAAATGCTCTTCGAGCGCAATCTTGCCTTGCATGACGTTTCTCCCGGTGAGTTTTGCCGTCATGCAAGCGCAGAAACGGCTATATTTGCAAGTGCAAATAAAAGCGCAAATCAAAGCCGTTCAAGGCAGGCGGCTTGCCGGCGCCGAAATGCCGGGAGACTTGGTGGAGCGGAAACTTGGTGGAGCCAGGCGGGATCGAACCGCCGACCTCCTGCATGCCATGCAGGCGCTCTCCCAGCTGAGCTATGGCCCCTTAACGGGTGGGAAACGGCTCGCGCGGCTTCCGAAATCAGGACTCCTCTTCCTTTTCGATGCCGTCGCCGATGATGTCGGTCACGTCGGCATCGCCTTCTTCTTCTTCCTCGATAAAGGCGGCGTCGTCGAGGCTTTCGTCGATCTCGACATCTTCGTCCTCGCCTTCCGTTGCCGCGCCTTCCGCTGTCGCCGGCTTTTTCTTGCCCTGCTGCTCGGCTTCGGCGTCCTCCAGCGATACCAGTTCGACGTCAGCGGTCTCCGGCACCACGGCTTCCGCCGGCTCGACGGCGGCTGCCGGTCGCGCAGCAGCCGGCTCGGGCCGCGACCGCGTCGGAGTCGGCGCAATCGGCACGACCTTGCCCGTGTAGGGCGAAATCACCGGATTCTTGTTGAGGTCGTAAAATTTCCGCCCGGTGTCGGGGCAAACGCGCTTGGTACCGAGATCAGCTTTCGCCACGGTCGGGTTCCTCAGGAAAAACGGCAAAATCGGTGCTTCACTTGGCGAGCCACGCGGCCCCTGTCAATAGCGAGACAATCCCATCCCGGGAGGCCCCGCCGCGCGGATGACGGCCCGAGCGGCCGCATGGTAGGAGGGCCCATCTTTTCTCAGGAAGAAGCCCGTGAACACTGCCGTTTCGACACCATTGATTGCCCGCCGCGGCGGCCCCTTGCAGGGGCGCGTCCGGGCACCGGGCGATAAGTCGATCTCGCACCGGGCTCTGATTCTGAGCGCGTTGACGGTTGGCGAAAGTACCGTGGCGGGCCTTTTAGAAGGCGAGGACGTCTTGTGCACGGCCGAGGCCATGCGGTCGCTGGGGGCGCGCGTGGCGCGTGGCGACGATGGCGTCTGGCGTATTCATGGCGTCGGCGTCAGTGGCTTTGCGCAGCCGGCGGGCCCGCTCGATTTCGGCAATTCCGGCACCGGCGTGCGGCTTGCGATCGGCGCGGTCGCCGGCTGTCCAATCCAAGCGCGTTTCGATGGCGATGCCTCCTTGCGCAAGCGGCCGATGCAGCGCGTGCTCGATCCACTTCAGCGCATGGGCGCGAAGGTGATCGAATGTGCGGAAGGCGGACGGCTGCCACTGACGCTGCAAGGTGCGCGTGACCCGATCCCGATCGTCTACGAGCCGCCGGTGCCGTCGGCGCAGCTCAAGTCGGCCGTCCTGTTGGCAGGACTTGCCGCGCCGGGCGAGACCACGGTGATCGAGGCGCAGGCGACCCGCGACCACACCGAGCGCCTGCTCAAGCACTTCGGCGCCAGGATCGCGAGCAAACCATCCGGTGAGCACGGTCGGCGTATTACGCTGCAAGGACAGCCCGAACTTGCACCCGCCAATGTCGTCGTGCCGGCCGATCCGTCTTCGGCGGCGTTTGCGTTAGTGGCGGCGCTGATCGTGCCGGGCTCCGATCTCGTGTTGGAAGCGGTGATGACCAATCCGCTGCGCACCGGCCTCTATGTCACGCTGCGCGAGATGGGTGCCAATATTGAGACGCTGGAAAAGCGCGACGATGGTGGCGAGGAAGTCGCCGATCTGCGCGTCACGACATCTGCGTTAAAAGGCGTCGAGGTGCCGGCCGAGCGTGCCCCGGCGATGATCGACGAATATCCGATTCTGGCGGTGGCCGCGTCTTTTGCCGAAGGCGCAACGCGGATGCGTGGCTTGCAGGAACTGCGCGTCAAAGAGAGCGACCGCCTGGAAGCGACCGCCGCCATGCTGCGCGCCAACGGCGTGACGGTCGAGATCGAAGGCGACGACATGATCGTTCATGGCAAGCGCGGCGGTTGCCGGCGGCGGCGAGGTGGTCACGCACATGGATCACCGCATTGCCATGGCGGCGCTGGTGTTGGGACTGGCGACTGACAATCCGGTGCGCATCGACAACTCGGCTTTCATCGCCACCAGCTTCCCCGGCTTTGTCGAGGTGATGCGCTCGCTGGGGTGCGACTTCGCATGATCATCGCCATCGACGGACCTGCCGCCTCCGGCAAGGGCACAATTGCCAAGCAACTCGCCGTTCATTACGGCCTGCGTCACCTCGACACGGGTCTGCTCTACCGCGCGGTCGGACAGAGCGTGCTCGACGCCGGCAAGCGGCCCGATAACGCCCAAGCGGCTATTGCTGCCGCCAAGGCGCTTGATCCCGAGCGCTTTGACGAGACGCGGCTCAAGAGCCATGCGGCCGGTGAGGCTGCTTCGGTGGTGTCGGCCATTCCGGATGTGCGCGCGGCGCTGCTGGCTTTTCAGCGCGATTTCGCCGCCGAGCCCCCCGGTGCCGTGCTCGACGGCCGCGACATCGGGACCGTCATTTGTCCTGACGCTGAGGTGAAGATTTTCGTCACCGCCACCCCGGAAACACGCGCCAATCGCCGTTTCAAGGAGTACCAGCGGGCGGGGCTTGCGATCGGCGAGGACGCCGTGCTGGCCGACATCAAAGCCCGCGATGACCGCGACCGGAACCGGGCCGCGGCCCCCCTGAAACAAGCGCCGGATGCGCACTTGCTCGACACAACCAATATGGATATATCCACCGCCATCCGGGCCGCCATCGACATCGTCGAGGCTACCCGAGCGGGCCGAGGGCGCGGCTGAAACGCCCCTCGTTGTTGGAGGACAGGAGCCCCGCTCGAGTCTCTGCGTTTAGCGAGCCTGAACCGAACCCATCGTCCGAAAGCACGGTCTAAGCGCCGGCCATCCGGGATTCCGGGGGCCGCCAAAGCTCTGCGGGAGCTTTGGCCCGCGCTTTTGGACGCCATTTCCAACCCGCCGGCGCGCCGCTTTTAAGGAGATTCCATGGCCACCGCTTTAGCTCAAGATTCCTCACGTGAAGACTTCGCCAAGATGCTCGACGAGTCCTTCAGCAGCGGAAATCTGCAGGAGGGTAGCGTCATCAAAGGAATAGTCGTCGGCATCGAAAAGGATATGGCCGTCATCGACGTCGGCCTGAAGACTGAAGGCCGGGTGGCCGTGCGGGAATTCGCAGGGCCCGGACGGCAGGCCGACTTGAAAGTTGGCGACGAGGTCGAAGTCTATCTCGAGCGCGTGGAAAACGCGCTGGGTGAAGCGGTGCTGTCGCGCGACAAGGCGCGCCGTGAGGAAAGCTGGGGTAAGCTGGAAAAGGCCTTCAACGCCAACGAAAAGGTGCAAGGCGTCATCTTCAACCAGGTCAAGGGCGGCTTTACCGTCGATCTCGACGGCGCCGTCGCCTTCCTGCCGCGCAGCCAAGTCGACATCCGTCCGATCCGCGACGTTACGCCGCTAATGAATTCGCCACAGCAGTTCCAGATCCTGAAGATGGATCGCCGCCGCGGCAACATCGTCGTCTCCCGCCGTACCGTTCTGGAAGAGACCCGCGCCGAGCAGCGTCAGGAACTGGTGCAGAACCTCGAAGAGGGTCAGGTCATCGACGGCGTGGTCAAGAACATCACCGACTACGGCGCATTTGTGGATCTCGGCGGCATCGACGGTCTCCTGCACGTTACCGATATCGCCTGGCGCCGCGTCAATCACCCGACCGAAGTGCTCAACATCGGCCAGCAGGTGAAGGTGAAGATCATCAAGATCAACCACGAAACCCACCGCATCTCGCTCGGCATGAAACAGTTGCTCGACGATCCGTGGCAGGGCATCGAGGCCAAGTATCCGCTCGGCGCCAAGTTCAAGGGCCGCGTTACCAACATCACAGACTACGGCGCCTTCGTCGAACTCGAGCCGGGCATCGAGGGCCTGATCCACGTTTCTGAAATGTCGTGGACCAAGAAGAACGTCCATCCCGGCAAGATCGTCTCCACCTCGCAGGAAGTGGAAGTGCAGGTCCTGGAAGTCGATCCGGTCAAGCGCCGCATCTCGCTCGGCCTCAAGCAGACCATGCGCAATCCGTGGGAATTCTTCGTCGAGAAGTACCCGCCCGGTTCGGTGGTCGAAGGCGAGGTCAAGAACAAGACCGAGTTCGGCCTCTTTCTCGGCCTCGACGGCGACGTCGACGGCATGGTCCACCTCTCCGATCTGGACTGGAAGCGTCCGGGTGAGCAGGTGATCGAGGAGTACAAGAAGGGCGACATGGTCAAGGCGCAGGTGCTCGACGTCGACGTCGAGAAGGAGCGCATCTCGCTCGGTATCAAGCAGCTCGCAGGCGACCCGATGGAATCGGCCGGCGAACTGAAGAAAAACTCGGTGGTCACCTGCGAGGTCACCGAAGTGAAGGATAGCGGTCTCGAGGTGAGCATCGTCGGCACCGAACTGACCGCCTTCATCAAGCGGAGCGATCTGGCGCGCGACCGCGGTGAGCAGCGCCCCGAGCGCTTCGCCGTCGGTCAGAAGGTGGACGCCCGCGTCACCCAGTTCGACCGCAAGACCCACAAAGTCGCTGTTTCCATCAAGGCGCTCGAAGTTGCCGAGGAGAAGGAGGCGATTGCGCAATATGGCAATGCCGACTCCGGAGCCTCGCTCGGCGACATCCTGGGCGCTGCGCTCAAGCAGCGTGCCGGCGGCGAGGACGAGAGCGAAAAAGCCGAAGAGAAGGCCGAGGAGTAAAGCCTGGCTTCAGCCAAAAGACCCCCGCGGCCCGGCCGTGGGGGTTTTTCTGTTTGACAGGACCGTGCCAAAAAGTGCGCCAATAAGCCTCATCCGGTCGTTCCGGGACGCGCCAACGGATCCGCGCAAAGCGCGGCCCGATGATAAACTCTCCGTGCGGGCCCGGATTCCTTGGGCCGTAACGTTGGGATAATGGGTTCCGGTCTGGCGGCCACGCCTCGGAATGACAACCGCGGTGATATTCAGTTTGCTATATTAAATCTTGGGAGCGCTTCCGATGTCGCTCGATGCCGATGCCATCGTCGATCGCCGCCGCTTGCGGCGCAAGCTCACGTTCTGGCGCGTCAGCGCCATTGTGGTTGTCGTGCTGGCGATTGCCGGGCTCATCTTCGCCCTGGTCCCCGGACGGCAGTTGTTTCCGGCCGGCGCCTATGTCGCGCGGATCAAAATTCAGGGTCTGATCCGCGACAACCGTGACCGGGTCGATGCGCTGGAGAAGTTGTCAAAGTCGCCCGCCCGCGCCGTCATCGTGCACATTGACAGCCCTGGCGGCACCACCGCCGGCTCTCAGCAGCTCTTCGATGCGCTGCGCATCGTGCAGGCCAAGAAGCCGATGGTGGTCGTGGTGGACGGGCTCGCTGCGTCCGGCGCCTATATCGCAGCGCTCGCGAGCGACCGCATCATCGCTCATGATACCTCTCTGGTCGGCTCGATCGGTGTGTTGTTCCAGTATCCCAATTTCACCAATGCGCTGAAGACCCTCGGTATTGCTGTCGAATTGATCAAATCGTCGCCGCTAAAAGCGGCGCCTAATGGCTACGAACCGACCAGCCCGGCGGCGCGCGCCGCCATCGAAGCGGTCGTGGTCGACACCTATGCCTGGTTCAAAAACCTGGTGAAGGAGCGCCGCAACATGGACGACGCTCAGCTTGCGGCAGTGGACGATGGCCGCATTTTCACCGGACGCCAGGGCGTCGGCCTCAAATTGGTCGATGAACTGGGCAACGAGCAGACGGCGCTGGACTGGCTCGCTAAGGAAAAGAGCGTTCCCGCCAACACGCCGGTGCGCAATGTTTCGCTCCAGCCGCGGTTCGGTGAGCTGTCCTTCCTGCATTTGGCGTCCTGGACGTTTCAGGCGATCGGCCTGTCGGCGCTTGCGCAACGCATCGAGGACTGGGGTGCGGTGCAAGCGGTTGAAAGACTTAATCTTGACGGGCTGTTAGCGCTTTGGCACCCTTCAAGTTCCAACTGAGGGGTTGTGGTGGCGTCATGATCAAGTCTGAACTGGTCCAGCGGATCGCTGCCCAGAACCCGCACCTTTACCAGCGCGACGTCGAGAACATCGTCAACGCCATCCTTGGCGAGATCACGGCCGCCATGGCGCGCGGCGACCGGGTCGAGCTGCGCGGTTTCGGCGCCTTCTCGGTCAAGCACCGGCCGGCCCGCACCGGGCGCAATCCGCGCACCGGCGCCCATGTTGCGGTCGACGAGAAGTCGGTCCCTTTCTTCAAGACCGGCAAGGAAATGCGTGAGCGCTTGAACAAGCCGAGTGCGACATAGTGGCTGCGCATTGGTGAGCCGCAGTTTGGCGGCAGGTTGGCGGCGTGGCCGGGCTTGCCCCGGCCATTTGCATCTTTAGATTGTCGGAAGACCACCGAGACCGGAATGTCCGGTCTTAAGCCGGCGCACGACAAAGGCACCAAAGCATCACCATGGTCCGCAAGATCGTCACCGCGCTGATCCTCGTGCCGCTCGCGGCCATCATCGTCGCCTTTGCCGTCGCGAACCGGCAGATCGTGACGGTTTCGTTCGACCCGACCTCTTCGACGACTCCCGCCTATTCCGCGCCGATGCCGCTGTTCGTACTCATCTTCATCGTGCTGATCCTTGGCGTCATCGTCGGTGGCATCGCCGCCTGGGTGCGGCAGAGCCCGTGGCGGCGCACCGCCCGCAAACTGGAGGCCGATGTGCGTGAGCTGCACGAGGAACTCGCCGCCTTCCGCCGTCACTTCAACGCGGTGTCGCCGCCGGAACAAACCGATCCGCCGTCGCGGCCCGCGATCGCGCCGCCGGTGTCTTGAAGCAAGGTGCTTTGCGGCGGCCGGGAGAAGGCGCTAGAACCCGGCTATGCCTCTGACGGTTAAAATCTGCGGCCTCAAATCTCCGGAAGCGCTTGATGCGGCGCTGGAATCCGGGGCCGATCTGGTCGGCTTCGTGTTCTTTCCGCCGAGCCCGCGCCATCTCGGCCCGGAGGCCGCGCGCATGTTGGCAGAACGCGTTCAGGGCCGCGCCGGCAAAGTCGCGCTCACGGTCGATGCCAACGACGAAACATTGCTCGCCATCGTTAATGCACTCAAGCCCGACATGCTTCAGCTCCACGGCAAGGAGACGCCGGACCGGGTTGTTCAGGTGCGCAGCCGTTTCAACTTGCCGGTGATGAAAGCGCTGCCGATCGCAACGCGTGCCGACCTGTCGCCCATCCGCGAATACGCGCAAGTCTCCGACCGGCTCATTTTCGATGCGCGCGCGCCGAAGGAAGCGACGCGGCCGGGCGGTTTGGGTAAGCCGTTCAATTGGACGCTGCTGGCGGGGATCAAGCCCGGCGTGCCGTACATGCTCTCCGGCGGGCTCGATGCCGGCAATGTCGCGCAAGCGCTGCGCGAGACCCGGGCGCCCGGCGTTGACGTCTCTTCCGGAGTGGAAAGCGCTCCCGGTGTGAAAGACCCCGCGCGCATTCGCGAATTCATTCGCGCCGCGCGCACGGCAGCCGAACCGCTCGACCTGCCAAAGGAATCGATCGTATGAGCGTTCAGCAACCCAATTCCTTCCGCACCGGCCCGGATGAGCGCGGGCATTTCGGCATCTATGGCGGCCGCTTCGTCGCCGAAACGCTGATGCCGTTGATCCTCGAACTTGAGAGCGCCTACAACGAGGCCAAAGCCGATCCGGCCTTTCAAAAAGAGATGGACGGCTATCTTGCGACCTATGTCGGAAGGCCATCGCCACTTTATTTTGCCGAGCGGCTGACCGAGCACTGTGGCGGCGCCAAGATCTATTTCAAGCGCGAAGAGCTCAATCACACCGGCGCACACAAGGTGAATAACGTGCTCGGCCAGATCATGCTGGCCAGGCGGATGGGCAAGACCCGAATCATCGCGGAAACCGGTGCCGGCATGCATGGTGTTGCCACAGCGACGTTGTGCGCGAAGTTCGGTCTGCCTTGCATCGTCTACATGGGCGCGGTCGACGTCGAGCGGCAAAAGCCCAACGTGCTGCGCATGAAGATCCTTGGCGCCGAGGTGCGCCCGGTGCAAAGCGGCTCACACACCTTGAAGGACGCCATGAACGAGGCGTTGCGCGACTGGGTTACCAATGTCGCCGACACGTTCTATTGCATCGGCACGGTCGCCGGCCCGCATCCCTATCCGGCCATGGTGCGCGATTTCCAGTCGATCATCGGGCGCGAGACGCGCGAGCAGATCATCGCCGCCGAAGACCGCCTGCCGGATTCGCTCGTCGCCTGTATCGGCGGCGGTTCCAACGCCATGGGACTGTTTCATCCTTTTCTCGACGACCGCAATGTCGAGATTTACGGCGTGGAGGCCGCCGGCCTTGGGATCAACAGCGGCAAGCACGCGGCTTCAATCGCCGGCGGCCGCCCGGGCGTGCTGCACGGCAACCGCACTTATCTTTTGATGGATGACGACGGCCAGATCGAGGAGGCACATTCGATCTCCGCCGGCCTCGATTATCCCGGCATCGGCCCAGAACACGCCTGGCTCAACGACATGGGGCGCGTGCAGTTTCTCTCCGCGACCGATGACGAGGCGGTGGCGGCATTCCAGCTTATCAGTCGGCTCGAAGGCATCATCCCGGCGCTCGAGCCCGCGCATGCGCTGGCCAAGGTGCTCGATATCGCGCCACAGAAGCCTGCGGATCACCTGATGGTGGTCAATGTCTCTGGCCGCGGCGACAAGGATCTGGCGAGCGTGGAAGCGTTTCTGGAAAGTAAGAAGAAAAATGACCACCCGCATCGAACAACGCTTCGCGGCGTTGAAGCAAGAAGGCCGCGCCGCACTCGTGACCTTCATCATGGCCGGCGATCCCGACGGCGAAACCTCGCTCGCGATCGCACAAGCTTTGCCGAAGGCCGGCGCTGATCTCATCGAACTCGGCATGCCGTTTACCGATCCGATGGCCGATGGGCCGGCCATCCAGGCCGCCGGCCAGCGCGCGCTCAAGGCCGGGCAGACGATGAAGAAGACGCTCGCGATGGTGCGCGCGTTCCGTGCAGGCGACGATGCCACCCCCATCGTGCTGATGGGCTACTACAATCCGATCTACATCTACGGCGTCGATAAGTTTCTTGCCGATGCCAAAGACGCCGGCGTCGATGGGCTTATCATCGTCGATTTGCCGCCGGAGGAAGATGAAGAGCTTTGTTTGCCGGCGCTGAAGGCGGGGCTTAACTTTATCCGACTGGCCACGCCGACCACCGATGACAAGCGCTTGCCGAAGGTGCTGACCAACACGTCCGGTTTCGTCTATTACGTCTCCATCACTGGCATTACCGGCTCGGCCATTCCCGACGCCGCCAAGGTCACAGCGGCGGTCGCGCGCATCAAGCGCCATACCGGTCTGCCGGTAGCGGTCGGTTTCGGCGTGAAAAATGCCGACAGCGCGCGTGCCATCGCGCAAGGCGCCGACGGCGTGGTGGTCGGTTCGGCGCTGATCGAGGCGATGCGTGCGAGCTGAAGGACGGCAAGGCGAGCGCTGGCACCGTGAAGGCGGTCAGTGACCTGGTGGCGGAACTCGCGCAAGGCGTGCGCGCGGCCAAGCGGGTGGCTGCTGGATAAGATAAAGCTGTCATCATCCGCGGAAGCGGATGATCCGGCAATCATAGTATGGTCGTTGTGGCGACGTAGAGGATCGATACTTATCTTTGCGTATACTGGATGTCCGCTTTCGCGGTCATGACAGCGGAGTGGCAATGAACTGGATTTCGAACGTCGTCCGGCCGAAAATTCGCAGCTTCCTGCGGCGCGAAACGCCGGAAAACCTCTGGATCAAGTGTCCGGAGACCGGACAACTTGTCTTCTACAAAGATGTCGAGGCGAACCAGTTCGTTATCCCGTCGTCGAACTATCACATGCGCATCAGCGCATCGGCTCGGCTCAAGGGCCTGTTCGATAATGGCGAATACGAGGAAATTGCGGTTCCCGAGGTGCCGCTGGATCCGCTCAAGTTTCGCGATGAACGCCGCTACGCCGACCGCTTGCGGGACGCGCGCACCAAGACCGGCATGTCCGACGCGATCAAGCTCGGCATCGGCCGCCTTGACGGTCTGATGGTGACCGCTGGCGTGCAGGATTTCGATTTCATGGGCGGTTCACTCGGCATGGCGGCAGGCGAGGCCGTGGTCAAGGGGCTGGAAACCGCGGTGCAGCGGCAGACGCCATTCATCATGTTCGCGGCGTCCGGCGGCGCCCGCATGCAGGAAGGCATCCTGGCGCTCATGCAATTGCCGCGCACCACGGTCGCGGTGCAAATGCTGCGCGAGGCGAAGAGGCCCTACATTGTCGTGCTCACCAATCCAACGACCGGCGGCGTTACGGCTTCCTATGCCATGCTCGGCGACGTGCATATCGCCGAGCCGGGCGCGCTCATCGGGTTTGCCGGCCCGCGCGTGATCGAGCAGACGATCCGCGAGAAGCTGCCGGAAGGCTTCCAGCGCGCCGAATATCTCGCCGAGCACGGCATGGTCGACATGGTGGTTCACCGGCACAAGTTGCGCGCCACGCTGTCGGACCTGTGCCGGCTGTTGACCAAGGCGCCGGTGGCGGCCGCTCCCGCGGCGCTCACCGCGCCGCCGGAACAACCGCCGGTTCCGGCTCCGGCTGCCGAACAAGCGCCGACCTGATGCCCGCTTTTGCGGGCACGACTGGCAACAATAAATGACCCCGATCGACTCTATCGTCGCCCGATTGACCGCGCTTCATCCCAAGCGCATCGATCTGTCGCTGGATCGTATCGAGCGGCTCTTGGCCGCGCTCGGCCATCCGGAGATGAAGGTGCCGCCGGTCATTCATGTCGCCGGCACCAACGGCAAAGGATCGGTGATCGCCTTCCTGCGCGCCATGCTCGAAGCAGCCGGCTATCGCGTGCACGTCTATTCGTCGCCGCATCTGGTGCGCTTCAACGAGCGCTACCGGCTTGGTGCTTGGGGAAGCGGAAAATTGGTGTCCGATGAGGAACTGGCGGCGACGCTCACCGAATGCGAGCATGCCAATGGCGGCGCGCCGATCACGGTGTTTGAGATCACGACGGCCGTCGGGCTCATGCTGTTCTCGCGGCATCCAGCCGACGTGTTGCTCATGGAAGTCGGTTTGGGCGGCAGGCTCGATGCCACCAATGTGATCGAGCATCCGCTTGCGAGCGTCATCACGCCGATCTCGATCGATCACACGGATTTTCTGGGCGACAGTCTGGACAAGATCGCCGCCGAGAAAGCCGGTATCTTGAAGCGCGGCGCGCCGGCCATCGTCGCCGCACAGCATCGCGATGCGCTGGCCGTGATCGAGCGGCAAGCCGCGAAAATCGGCGCGCCGCTGAAAATAGCAGGCGAGGATTGGACCGCGACCGAGGAGCGCGGCCGCCTCGTCTATCAGGACGAAGCCGGATTGCTCGACCTGCCGCCACCCAGGCTCCACGGCCGCCACCAATTCGAAAATGCCGGTCTGGCGATCGCGACGTTGCGCGCGATCGAGTCACTCAAGATGACGCCGGGCGCTTTTGAAGCCGGCATTGCGAAAGCCGACTGGCCCGCGCGCATGCAACGGCTCGGACAGGGCGCGCTCACGGCGCTTGCGCCCGACGACAGCGAGCTATGGCTCGACGGCGGCCATAATCCGGAAGGCGGCCGCGCCATCGCCGCCGCGCTGGCCGATCTCGAGGAGCGGGTGTCGCGACCGCTGGTACTGATTGTCGGCATGCTGGCGACCAAAGATTGCACAGGCTTCTTGCGCAATTTCACCGGGCTCGCCCGTCGCATGATCGCGGTGCCGGTACCGAACGCGGAGAAGGGTATGCCCGCCGAAGCGGTCGCGGATGCGGCGCGTGGTATCGGCTTGCCGGCGACCAGCCGCGACAATCTCGCCGAGGCGCTGGAGGCTGCGCGCAGGCTCGACCTCGATCCGCCGCCGCGCATTCTGATCACTGGTTCGCTCTATCTCGCCGGCGAAGCATTGCGGCAGAACGGCACATTGCCCACGTAAAAATGAAAACGGCCGGCGCGATGGCCGGCCGCTTAAAACATTTTTGCGGGCTAATTAGACCGCGCCGCTGATCCACTGCGCCAGCTTCTGCTTGGGCGCGGCGCCGACCTGGCGCGAGGCGATCTCGCCGTTCTTGAACATCATCAGCGTCGGGATCGACATGATCCCGTATTTCGCAGCGACGTTCGGATTTTCGTCGACGTTGAGCTTGACGATCTTGACCTTGTCGCCGAGCTGCGCGGCGATTTCTTCAAGCGCCGGCGCGATCATGCGGCAGGGCCCGCACCACTCCGCCCAGAAATCGACCACCACCGGCTCGGCCGATTTCAGCACATCCGATTCAAAGCTTGCGTCCGACGTTTTGCCGACGGCCATGGCACATACCTCTTATGGTGGTTTGGCGCGTCGCGACGCGCCACGACTGGGAGGCGATGAACCTATGAACGCGTCCAACCAGCGTCAAGGCGGTGTCACGCGGGGGTGATGCGCGCCAGCGCCTCGTCCAGTGCCTCACCAGAAAGCTCCATTAAATCAGGGACTTCCGTCCAGACCAGGGCGCAGCGGACGGTCTTGCCTGGGTACAGTTGGGCGAGCACGGCGCGGTAGAGCGCGAGCTGGCGCACATAAGCTTGCGGCACGTCTTCGATTCGCCGCGGCGGCTCCCGGTTCGTCTTGAAATCGGCAATCAGCACAGCGTCTTGGCCGGCGACGAACCGGTCGACCTGGCCGGAGACGCGCCAGCCCGTGCCGCCTATCGTCACCCGGCCGACGACCGGCACTTCGGACCGGCTGCCCGGCCCGTAAAGCTCGTAGAAGCGCGGATCCTCGAGCACGCGCATCACCTTGTTCGCCAGTTCGGAGCGATCCTCGGGCTTAAGCGTGGCGCCGGCGCGCGCCAAATAATCCCCGGCCATTTTGGCGCGGCGGTCGGGCGCAATGTCGGGCAGCGATTGCAGCAGCCGGTGCGCGAGCACGCCGCGCAGACGTGCGAGGCTCGCGCCAGCCGACGACGGGGCGCGGCGCGCGGCTTCGTCATCGTCATCCGGGCTCGACGGCGCCAGTGTGCGCAGCGCCGGCGTCTCGACGGTGGCGTCGCGCGCGAGCCAATCGGGCAACGCGATTTTCGCGGGCGGCTGCACCGATTTCGTTTTCGGCGACGCTGCCGGTGCTGCGCCCTTGCGATAGCGCAAGACCTCTCCGTCGCCGTCGTCGGCGGCTTCCGCAATGCATTCCGTGCGCAAAGCGTCGTCGACCAGTTGATACCAGCAGCCGTCGGGTATCGCCTTGTCGCCTTTGGCGCCGCAGATCACGAGGCGCTGCTTGGCGCGGGTCATGGCGACATACAGCAGCCGGCGATATTCATCGCGCGCATCGTTTTGTATTTTCTGCCGCGCAGTCTCCATCGCTTCGGTGTCGTCCTGCTTGCGCGTCGCCCAAACCAACGTGTCGTTGCCGAGCCCGAGCAGCCGCGGGGGATGCGATCCTTTCGGCTCGGTCGTGGTGTCGGCAAGGATGACGGTTTCGGCTTCGAGCCCCTTGGCGCCGTGCACGGTCATCACGCGCACTTCGTCGCGCGCAAGCTCCATGTCGCGCTTTACCTCGCTCTGCGCCGCGCGCAGCCAGGCGAGAAAACCTTGCAGCGACGGCGTCTCGCGCGCCTCGTAGTCGAGCGCGAAATTGAGGAATTCATCGAGCGCGTCGTTGGCTTCCGGCCCCAGCCGGGCGAGCAATTTCTTGCGGCCATGCCGCGGGCCCAACACGTCTGCGAAGAATGCAAAGGGCGACAGTCGGCGCGCAGTGCGGGCAAGATACGCGAGCTCGGCTTCGATCGCGCCGAACGGCGCGTCATCCTTCCTGGCGCGCAAGGCCGCGCGCAGTGAACTCTCGCGATTCCAGGCGAGCTCGAACAATTGCTTTTCGGTGATCCCGAACAACGGGCTTTTAAGCACGCTCGCCAGCGCCAGGTCGTCACTGTCCAGCAGCAGGCTATCGGCGAGCGCCATCAAATCCATCACCGCGATATGCCCGGTTAGCACCAGACGGTCGGCGCCGGCGACCGGTACCCCCTCATCCTTGAGCGCGCGGATGATCGCCTCGAACAGCGGCCCACGTTGGCGCACCAGCACCAGCACGTCTCCGGGACTGAGACCGTTGTCTGTCCACCGTTTCACATGGCGCGCGATTTTCTGCGCCAGACGCACGCGCGGGCTCTGTTCGCTGACGATGTCGAAGGGCGCATCCCAGCCTTCCATCTCGTTCTTTTCGGCAGGCTCGATCAACGCCCACAGCTCGACCAGACCGGGAGTCGCTTCTGGCAGTGTCAGGTGCTCAGGGATTCCGGCGGTATCGGTGGTCACGCTTTGATAGATCTCGCGCGCCTTGAACACCTCGTCGACCGAGCCGAGCACCGCCTGGCCCGAGCGGAACGAATGATGGAAGCGCAGGAAGCGCCAGCCCAGCTCCGGCGTATCGAACTGGCGGGCGAAGTAGCGGCGCATCTCGTCGAAGGCGTGCGGCGCCGCGCCCTGGAAGGAAAAGATCGACTGCTTCTCGTCGCCGACCGCGAAGATGGTTCGCTTGAGCTCCGGCCGCGCGCCGCCGGAGGCGAACTCGCCGGCGAGCAGACGGATGATCTGCCATTGCTTCGGGCTCGTGTCCTGCGCCTCGTCGATCAGCATGTGGTCGATGCCGAGATCGAGCTTGTAGTGCACCCAGGAAGCGGCGCCGTCCGACAACAACGGCAGCGTCTTGTCGATGAGGTCGTCGTAGTCGAGCAGGCCGCGCCGGTCCTTTTCGGCCTGGTAACGGTCGATGACGGTCTTGGCGATGGTGACGAGCGCGCGCGTGCGCGCGCAGGCTTCAAGCGCGCGTTCGCGCGCGAGCAGGGCGCAAACGCGATCCTGCTCGTCGCCCAGCCGCGCGAGCCAATCGGGGTGTTTGTCGGCGAGCTTCTTGGTGATGAGGCTTTTGCGCGGCGCAAGCTCGGCGGTGCAGAACAACTTCAAATAGGTGTCGATGCGGTCGCGCCCGGTCGCTATACGCGCCGTCTCAAGCGCCGCTGCTTGCTTCTGGTCGTTCGCCGAGCCGCCCCGGAAAATCTCGATGAGCGTCGGCCAGTCCACGTCCGGGATGTGTGACGCCGCAAAAAAGTCCCGCTCGACCTTCTCGAGGCTGTCGTCCGGCGCGAGGTTAAACCGCTGCGCGAGTTCGGCCATGGCATTATCGATGCTGCCGGCGCGTTCGATCCAGCCTTGGATCGCGTCGCGCTGGCCAATGGCCTCGCCGATCACGTCCTTGAAGGTCTGGTCGGCGGCGACCACGATGGCCGCGGCCAGCGCCCGCCCGAGCGCGCTGTCGGGGTTGGCGCTCGCCTCCAACAGCACATCGAGGGTGAGCCGCTCGAGCAATTGCTGGGTGGCGGCCTCGTCCAGCACGGTGAAGCGGGCGGCGACGTTTGCCTCGAACGGAAACTGATGCAACAGCCGCGTGCAGAAGGCGTGGATGGTCTGCACTTTCAGGCCGCCCGGTGTCTCCAGCGCGGAGGCAAACAGACGCCGTGCGCGGGCGCGTTGCTTTGCATCGGGCTTTTTCCTGGTGGAGAGCCTGATCTGCTCGTCGAGCGTGTCGTCGTCGAGCGCGGTCCAGCCGGCGAGTGTGCCGAACACGCGGTTCGCCATGTTGGCGGCGGCCGCCTTGGTGAAGGTGATGCAAAGGATCTTGGCCGGATCGACGCCGCGCAGCAGCAGGTTGATCACGCGCTGGGCGAGCACATGGGTCTTGCCGGAGCCGGCATTGGCCGAGACGAACACCGACGCGTCGGGATTGGCGGCGTCGATCTGCACGTCGCGCACGGCGTCGGGAATTATGCGCGCCGCGGTCATTCCCCGCCTCCCTCATCGGCGCCGCCGGTGAGCGACCATTCCTTCACGCGGGCGAGGTGGTCGTAGTCGCCGTAATGCGTCTTCCACATCGGATGAACGAGCGAGAGATAAGGCTTGCCCTCGTCCTCGAAGGTCGCCGCCAGTTCCTTCAGCTTGGCGAGCGCGTGGTCGGCTTGGCTGTCGGGTGTGCCCTGCTTGAAGGAGATCGTTTCCGTTTTTCCAGCCGGCTCGCCGCCTTTCAACGTCACGTAGGAAATTTCGGATACCGAGCCTGTGGCGATCGACTTGAAGCCGCCCTCGCGCAGGATTGCGGCTTCCAGCGTCAGTTGCGGCGCGAGTCCGGTGCGCACCTGCTTTTCGGTGCGCGCCTGTCCCGTCTTGTAGTCGATAATGGCGAAATGGCCGTCGTCACGTTGTTCAATTCGGTCGGCGATGCCGGTGAGCGTGAACCGCCGCGCGCCGACGGGAAATGCCAGCTCGCCTTTGATTTCGGCATGCAGCGCGGCAAGGCCTTTGCGGCGCTCGTTGTCCCAGGCCGCGAACCAGCGTGCGATGCGCTCGTAGCGCGGCCACCAGAAGGCGCGCGCTTCGGGGTAATCGGCCAGATCCGCGAAATGCTTTTCGCCCAGCTTGAGCAATTCTTTCAGCGGCTCGGCCGGCGGCGCCTCCGCAAACAGCGCGGTGTAGTCGCCAATGGCGCCGTGGATGACAGTGCCGCGATCGCGCGCGCCGGGCGGAGTGTCGACCGCGTCGAGCGGACGAAGCTTGAGAATGTATTTGGCATAGATGGTGTAGGGATCGCGCAGCCAGTCCTCGATAGCCGTGACCGGCAATTTATTCGGGCGCGCGTCACGCGGCGGCTTGGGCGCGGGGCGCTCGGCGTGTTTCACCTCGGCCGGCGCATCGAGCGCGCGGGCATAGGCCGTGTAATAGTTGCCGCGCTTGATCACATCTTTCCAGCGTGCTTCGCCGGCAACGGCGGCTAATCGCTGCACGAAGCGCGAGGCGACGGTGGGCGCGCCGGCGACTTTCGCCGCGCGCGTGAGAATGACTTCGCCCGCACCGAGCGCCTGCGCGAAGTCGTGCGCGGCAAGGCCGATGCGCCGCTCCGGCGGATCGAGGCCGAGTTCGCGCCGCATCGGCCGCGACAGCCAGGGGTCGCTTCGCGCCTCCGGCGGCCAGCTGCCCTCGTTGAGGCCGCCGAGCACGAGGCGATCGACGGTCTGCAAGCGCGCTTCGAGCGGGCCGTAGATGTGCACGCGCACGTCGCGCTGCTCCGGGCGGCGCACCACGCGGTCGCCGAGCGCGGCCTGAAACAGTTCGGCGTAGTCGCTGCGTGCGACTTCGATGAGGGCGGCGGCCGGGCTGTCGACGAGTTCGTCAAACGCGCGCGCGAGCGTCGTGCCGTCAAATCCGCCGAAGGCGGCAACCGCGCCGGCTGCGTCCGTACTCAGCGTGACGATGACGTCGCGATGGCGGCGCGCGAAGTCGGCCAATGAGTGCGCCTTCTTCACGTCTTCCAATGGCGCCAGCGCGGCACCGAGACGCGTGATCATTTCCGCCGCGATGTCGAACCGGTCGTCGGCGATCAGCCAGCGCGTGTCGTTGTGGTGCATCGTATCGCGGTTGAGCCGGAAGGTGGCAAAGGCGCGGTCGAGGCCGTCGCAGCCGGGGCGCGGACGCGGCCCGCGCAGGACCGCGTGCTCGATGGTGGCGATGGCGTCCGTGTTGCCGTGCTGGCCGGGCGAGAGCTTGAACAACGGATGTTTGAGCAAAGCGAGCAGCGGCACCGGCGCGAGCCCGCCGAGGGCGGTTTCGGCGGCAAGCCGCGCAAACACGCCGGCCGGCGTATCGGCAAGCGCAAGGCCGGCGGAATCGTCGACCGCCACGGCCCAGCGCGCGAGCGCGGCGGCGACGCGGCGGCCAAGCGCGCGGTCGGGCGTCACCAGCGCGGCGGTCTTGCCCGGCGTGTCCAGCGTTTCGCGCAGGGCCGTCGCGATGGCGAGCGCTTCTTCCTCGGCATTGGCCGCTTCGATCAGGCTGAGGTTTTCGAGCGCGTCGTCGATGGACTGCGCGAAATCAGGTTTTGCGCGTTCCGACTGCCAGCGCTCGGTGGTGGAGGCGGGGCGCAAGGCTTCCGACACCAGCAGGTCGCGGCCGTTCCGCGCGGGTGCAGCAAGTTCGGTCACATCCGCGCGCGCGATGCCGAGCTGACCGAGCAGCGCCTGCATGGAAAATTGCGCGTGGCCGGCTGCGGGCAGGCCGTCATGGGTGGTGTCGCCGTCCTTGCCGCCGATCAGCGCCCAGGACTCGTCGTCGAGGTGCGTGTCGAGGCCGGGCAGCACGACGGCGCCATGCGGCAAGGTGGCGATGGTGGCGAGCAGTTTGGCCGTCGCCGGCATGGAGCCGGTGGAGCCGGCGGCGATCACCGGCGCGTTGGAACCGGCCAGGCGTTTGGCTTCGGCCGCGATCAGCCGGTCGCGGCGCTCGGCGGCGTCGATCGCCTTGTTTTCGGCGAGGATGGCGCGCCAGCGCGGATCGATGAATTTCAGAAAGGCGAGCGATTGCTGCCAATAGTGGTCGAGATCGTCCGGCACCAGGTCGTTGAGTTTCGTCCAATCGACCTGGCGGGTGATCATGTCGTCCATCAGCCGCGCCAGCGCGTCGGCGAGCGCGACCGCGGCCTCCGGCGTATTGGCGATGAGCGGCGTGCCGGTGGTCGGCGTGATCGCATCGGCCCATGTCGAGATGATCTCGGCCAAAGTCAGCCGCCGCTCGAGCGCGCCGAAGGCCGGCGGCAGCTGCAGCGCGTCTTCGGCAAGCGCGGCGGTGGCGGCCTCGGCAAAGGCGATCTCGTCCTCGTCGAGATCGCCGAGCGCGACGATGCGCGGCAGAATGGCGGCGTCGGTCGCGAGCGTGTCGAGGAAGACCTCGCGCGCGAGCCGGCAGGCGCGCCGCGTCGGCAGGTAGAGTGTCAGGCGCGCGAGTTCGAGCGGATCGTCGCTTGCCGGAAAGCCGGGCACCAGCTTACCGGCGCGCAGCGCTTCGATCAGCGTGCGCAGAAACGGCGCCGAAGCGGGGATGGTGAAGATGTTGGGGCGAGTCGCCGGCATGTGCGAAGCATACTCTGAATCGTACGGCGGCGAGACGCGGAGCGTGTCAGTCCGCGCTCGACGTGATGGCGGCTTCCGCTTCGGCGATGGCTTCCGGCGTGCCGACATGCATCCACAGGCCTTCGAGCCGCAGGCCGTGCAGGCGGCCGGCGGACGCCGCGCGCTCGAACAGCAGCGTGAGCGGGAATTCGTCGCCTGGAGCATCCTTGAACAATGCGGGCTTCAGGATTGCGGCGCCGGCATAGACGAAGGGCGCGATCTCGCGTTCGCCGCGCCTTTTCAGCCTGCCGTCGCCGTTCATGAAAAAATCGCCAAGCCCGCTATAGCCGATGCTGCCGGCGGTGGGCGCGAGCAGCAGCAGCGCGTCCATGGCGGCGGCGTCGAACGCGTCGGCGAGGCGTTTGAGATTCGGCGTGACACCGTCGATCCAGAGGGTGTCGCTGTTGATGTGGAAGAACGGCGCATCGCCCAATTCGGAGAGCGCCTTGACCACGCCGCCGCCGGTGCCGAGCAGCAGGCCGCGCTCGTCCGAGACCGCGATCTTGGGGCGCGTGCGTGTTTTCAAATGGGCGATGATCTGCTCGGCGAGATAATGCACGTTGACGACCGTGCGTTCGACGCGCGCCGCGGCGAGACGGTCGAGCACGTGATCGAGCAGCGCTTTGCCGGCGACCTTCACCAGCGGCTTCGGAATCGTGTCGGTGAGCGGACGCATGCGGGTGCCGAGCCCAGCGGCGAGCACCATGGCGTTGCGCGGAGGTTGCGGCATGGTCAGGATTTCAGAGCCGGTACGTTGCTGCGATACCAGGCGGCCAGCGGCGCCAGCGCCGGATGCGCGAGCGCGCGTTTCAGATACGCCCATACCCGCGGCAGATGACGTAAATATTGCGGCTTGCGGTCGCGGGCCTCGAGCCGCGCGAAGATGCCGAGGATCTTGGAGGCGCGTTGCGCGGCGAGCGTGGCATAGGCGCGCGCGAAATCGGGCGCATCGAACCCCGGCTCCTTCAGCCGCATGCGCGTATAGTGCGACAACAGCGCGATCTCCAGCATCTCGGACACCTCGACGCGCGCATCCTGCAACAGCGAGGCGAGATCGTAGGCGGGATGACCGAGCACGGCATCCTGGAAATCGAGCAGTCCGACGCGCGAGACGCCGTCGCGTTCCGGCAACCACAGCAGATTGGGCGAATGGTAGTCGCGCAGCACCCAGGTGGCCGGCGCCTCCAGGATCGGCGCCAGCGCATCCTCCCACAGACCGAGATAGCGCGCGCGCTCGGCGTCGGACACCGTGGCCTCGAGCTTGGGCAGATACCAGTCGAGCAGCAATTCGGCCTCGATCAACAAGGCATCCACGTCGTAGGGCGGCAGCCGGTACTCGACGCCATCCTCGACCGGCAGCGTGTCGGGCAATCGTTCGCGGTGCAGTTCGGCAAGCAGTTCGACGGCGGCGGTGTAGCGCTCCTCGATCGGCGCCGGCGGCTCGCCGCCGACCACGAGTTCGTCGCCGAGATCCTCGATCACCAAGAGGCCGGCGGCGCGGTCGCTGGCAAAGATCGCCGGCGCCGAGAAGCCGCGCGCGCGCAAGCCGAGTGCCAGCGCGATGAAGGGCGTCACGTCCTCGGCGAGATGCGCGATCGCGCTGTAGGGCTTGCCGGCGCGGACCGGCGGCCCGTCCGGCCGCTTCGGCGCGTTCATCAGAAAGTAAGTGGCGCCGTCGCGGGTGAGCCGCTCATAAGAGCGCGTCGAGGCGTCGCCTTGCACGCGCCGGCGCTCCGCCTGTTCGAAGCCGTTGGCGTCGAGAAATTGCCGGATCGCGAGAATGCGCTCGGCCCGCGGCGCAAAGCTGCCATAGCCGGTGAGGCGCGCATTGCGGAAGGTTTCGCCCTGCTGAGGCGACAATGTAAGCGTGATGTCGAGCCGATCCGCCGGCAGCAGGCCGGCGGCCCGATCGGGCCATTCAAGCAGCGTGACCGCGCCTTCCGGTTCGTCCTCGAAGCCGAGCTCGGCCAACTCGGCCGGTCCCGACAGCCGGTAAAGATCGGCGTGCACCAGGGTGAAACGCGGAAGGTTGTAGGTCTGCGTCAGCGTGAAGGTCGGGCTCGGCACCTCGACCGATGGGTCGTCGGCAAAATGGCGGATGAGCGCGCGGGCAAACGTGGTCTTGCCGGCGCCGAGGTCGCCCGACAGCGTGATCAGATCGCCCGGCTCGATCAGCGCCGCCACGTCGATCATCAGCCGGTGCGTCGCGGTTTCGTTGGGGAGATCCACCGAGAAGCTGAAACTGCGCGAGGTGCTCAGGAACATCGAATCATCCGCGGATTGCGTCCCGCCGTTATAGACGCTGCGGTTGGCGGTAGGCCACGGTCAACTGGAACGCAAAACGGGCCGGCGCGACCCCCCCTGTGGCCGCAACAGCGTCCGTCAATCGCTAGTTTTTAACGGCCTTGCAGTCCGTGAAGTTCAGCTCGGAAGCGACCGATGTCCCGTTCGTCGATCCGGACATCGCCATTTGCGCCGGCACCTGAAATCCGTTCACCTCACGGTAGGTGACGCGGATGTCCACTAGCGTTCTGCCGCCTTGCGCGGTTTGGCGGATGTCGCCCCGGTACGCCGTCAACAACAATCCCCCGCGCGTGGGGGAAAATTGCGGCCGGATCGAACTGACAAAATTTTCGGTGGTCACCTTCAGCTCACGAATGACAAAATCCTTTTCCATTTCGATGACAACGTCCGCGGTCCCCTCTTTGTAGTGGAGGTGCCAGCCGCCATTGCGCTCGTTCAGGTCGTAGCTGTCTTGCGGTGCAGGCAGTGGCGAACCCCTGACGAACAGTGACCAGGTGCTGAAGAAACCGACGAGCGTCTGCTCGATGCCGCCATAAATCTTGTTCAAGCCGCTGGCCTGCTTGTCGTTCGCGGGTTTGAGCGAATTGTGCGTGACCTTGGCAGGGCCGGTCGCCCCGAGAGCGACGCTAAACGCGAGTTGATTCAGAATTTTCAGCGTGGCTTTTGCGTTGTCCGGGTTCGTCTTGAGCGTATCGCGCAGTGCGATTTCCCAATTCGGTTTGACTGTGCATTCGAAACCGCCGAAGCCGCGGGTATTGAGCGTATAATACGCAGCGCGGGCCTTGGTCATGACGATCTTGTTGTCGGCCGCACCCGCACCAACGATGGACAGCAAAACAAGCAAAGCAGCCACTGACGCAACGTCGCGGCGAATTGGCGGAAGTTTCATTTCAGTTCCATCCTGTCGGTTATTGCCGCGAGAAATTGTGCGCTGCAATTGTTTCAAGTCCCCCGGAGCTGAGCATGAATATTAGGCTCGCTTGCCGGGCAATGAGAAGGTGAGCGTGAGAGGAAAAGTTGCGGCAGCCTGCCGTCTACGCCGCCGTCTGCTTGGCGGCCTGGTCGGCCGGGAAGGCGCAGGTAACGATGGTGCCCTGGCCGGGCGTGGAATCGATCGTCACGTTGCCGCCGTGCAACTGCACGAAAGATCGCACCAGCGAAAGGCCGAGGCCGGTGCCGCGGTGGTGCGAGCCCATCGAGTCGGTCTCGAACAGATCGAACACCTTGTCCTTCTGCTCGGGTGGAATGCCGGGCCCGTGGTCGACGACGGTGAATTCAACAACGCCTGCTTTGCGTTCGGCGCTGAGCGTGACGGCGCCGCCGGGCGGCGAGAAGCCGACCGCATTGGAAAGCAGGTTGAACAGGACCTGGCGCAGCCGCCGCTCGTCGGCGGTAAAGCTGCCGATGCCGGGCGCGGCACGGATATCGAGATTGATGGCGTCCTTGACGAGGCGATCCTGCACACCCTCGGCCGCCGCGTCCATGCTGGCGCGGATGTCGACCTGCGTGAGGTTGAGCGTCATGGCGCCGGCGTCGATGGTGGCGAGATCGAGGATGTTGTTGATGAGCGCAAGTAGAGCATTGGTCGACGTGGTGATGTAGCCGAGATATTCGCGCTGCTTGTCGGAGAGCGGGCCGAAATTGGAATCGCCCAGGAGATTGGCGAAGCCGATGATGTTGGTGAGCGGCGAGCGCAGTTCGTAAGAAACGTGGTGGACGAATTCGAGCTTGATCTCGTCGGCGGCCACCAGCGCCTCGTTGCGCTCGCGCAAGGCGCGCTCGACATTGAATGTGTCGGTGACGTCCTGGAAGGTGACGAGCGTGGCACCGTCGGGCAGCGGCATGGTCGCCATGTCGATCATGGCGCCGTCGCGGCGCTCGATGCGCGCCGTGACCGGTTCGCGGTTATCGATCGCCGTCACCGCGACGCGCAAGGTTCGCCAAAGCGCGTCATCGTCGTGCTGCGCCTGGCACCAGGCCGTGACTTGCTCGATGTGCGGATGCTGGTCGAGCGCCTCGGCGGACAGCTTCCACATGCGCTGGAAAGCCGGATTGTGCAGCCGCGCGCGACCGTCCGAGCCGAACACAGCCACGGCTTCAGCGAGATGATCGAGCGTCTCGCTTTGCACCTTGATCAGCGCGTCGTAGCGGCGGTGCAGCTCGAGGCCTTCGGTGACGTCATCATAGAGATAAGTGACGCCGCCCTCGGGGTTGGGCGTGGTCACGACGCGCAAGGTGCGGCCGTCCGGCAGATGCCACATGTGCTCGCGCAATTCGAGCACGCTGTAGCCTTCATAGAGCTGCTGCTTCCATTGCCGGAAATCCTGCTCCTCCGGCAGCTTGCGGGCGGCGCGCAATTTGTCGAGTACGGCGGAATCGGTCGGCGTCTGGTCCAGGAAGCCGGCGTCGAGGTCGAAAAGCGAGCGCAAGGCGGTGTTGTAGAAAATGAGCTTGCGGTCGACGTTGAAGATGGCGACGCCGGTGGCGAGCTGATCGAGCACGCGGCGGTGTGCCTCGATCATGCGGTTGAGCTCCGCGCGCATGGTTTCGGCTTCGGTGCGGTCGATCGCCATCCCGGCGCTGCCGGCGCCATTCGCGGCCTCGACCACGTCGAAGATGCGGCGCTGGCCGGCGACGATGGCCGGCAGCCGGCCGGTATAGGGCTTGCTTGCCTTGCGTGCGGTGCTGAGTTTGTCGCGTTCGTCACGATCGAGCAGTTCGCGTTCGCCCGCCACGGCGGTGGCGGCGTCTTCGGCTTCCACGGCGTGCGCATAAGCGGCGTTGGCAAAAATCAACCGGCCGTCCTGTCCGCGCGCCCAGACCGGCGCCGGCAAGGCATCGAGCACGCCGCGCATGGTGTCGACATCGCCGATCAGGCGGTCGTGGCGGGCCATCAGTTCGGCCAGATCGCGTTCGAGGCCGCTGATATCGCGTAGCCGCAAGACCGCGCGGCCTGCCACCGCGCGGCCTTCCGCCTCGACCGGCCGGCCGGCGGCGGTGGTCAGCGTCATCTCGAAGCCGCGGCCGTCGTCGCGCAGTGTTTCGAGCGCGCGCTCCATCTGCTGTGCGGCCTGCGGCTCCAGCCAGGTCCCGAAGGCAAGCACGCGTTCGGGGGACGCGGCGCCGACAAAGATCGCGGTGTCGCCGACGATGTCGGGCTGTTCACTGCCTGCGGGCCAGTCAACCAGCACCTGGGGCTCGGATAGAAGCAACGCTTTCAGGCGGTCAATCTCGGCGTTGAGCGCGGCCCTCTCGTCGCGCGCCGTAACTTGCACGCGCTCGGCGAGGCGGCGGCTGCGTATCATGGCGAGCGCGGCCAACGCCGTGAACGACAACAGGCCGACAGCGAGCACGAGCGTTGCGACATTCTGGCGGCCGAGCATGCTGGCCGCGCCATGCATGGCATCGAGCCAGCCGCCGGCATCGGCCCGCGCCGCGATCGTGCTTGTCAGCAAGATTGCGATCAGCGCGCAGCCGAGGACTCCGCCCCGTCGCGGACGAGAACGCAGCCTCCCGTTCGCCGTCCGGATCGTCTCCGGCATCAAGGATTGCCCCAGGAATGCGAAGCCGGTGTCCGCCACACCGGTCGCGAATCGGGCGACTTTAACCCCGCGGGGACTCGCGCCGTAAGAGTCCAGACCGTGAACGGGTCCGCTAAGTGGCGCGGCCGGCGCGCGATTTCAGGGATTCGGCGCGCCGCACCATGTCGTCAATGGTGATGGCGGCAAGGGCTGCTGCAAAGCCACGCTCGGCTTCGATGAGAGCGGGCCGCACCACGCTGGTAACGATCGAGGATGCCGGCATTGGATCGCCAGTTCCTTCAACGCTGCCGGCCGCACGCAGGATCTCCTCGGCGCTGATGTGCCGGCGCTCCCGCCCGAGCGCATAACCGCCGTGCGGACCGCGGATGCCTTTGAGAATGCCGTCGCGCACCAGGGCTTGCAGCACAGGCTCGAGATGGCGCGGCGGCAGCTTGTGGCGCGATGCGAGGACCTTGGCGGAGACCGGACGGCTTTGTGCGTTGACCGCCACGTCGATCACAGCAGCGATGGCGAGAATGCCTTTACTGGAAACCAACGGCATGAATCGAAAACCGGTCGCATCAGCAACGATTCAGCGGTAATAGGCTACGGTCGTCTATCCGTCTACTAGAAAACGACTATTTGTCTCATCAACTTCCAGTCGATCCAAAGCCGCCTTTCCCGCGTTTGGTTTCGTCGAGCGACGATGCCTCGTGCAAGCGGGCATGTGTCACCGGCGCGATCACCAGTTGGGCGATGCGCATGCCGCGCTTGATGACAACCGGTTCGCTGCCGAGGTTGACGAGCAGCACTTTGATTTCGCCGCGATAGTCGGCATCGACGGTGCCGGGCGCGTTGAGCACGGTAATGCCGTGTTGCGCCGCCAGGCCCGAACGCGGCCGCACCTGCGCCTCGTGACCCGGAGGCAGCGCAATCGCGATGCCGCTCGGCACGAGCGCGCGGCCGCCCGGCGCCAGTGAAAGCGGCGCATCGGCCGGCACGGCCGCGAGCAGATCGAGTCCGGCGGCGTGCTCGCTCTGATAGGAGGGCAGCGGCAGGTCGTGGCCGTGGGGGAGGCGCATGACATGAACCGTGGTCACGACTTTTCGTCCTTCAATTCATTGGCGATACGCGCGACCAGCTTGGCCGCGACCGCCTCTTTCGATTGTGACGGCCAAGTCTCGACGCCATCGGCGCTGACCAACTGAATCGTGTTCTCGTCGCCGCCCATGATGCCGGTTGCCGGCGACACGTCGTTGGCGAGGATCCAATCGCAGCCTTTGGCGGCAAGTTTCTTTTTGGCGTTGGCGGCGACGTTTTCGGTTTCGGCGGCAAAGCCGATCACCAGCGGCGGACGCTTGGCTTTCAGATGCGCGATGGTGGAGAGAATGTCGGGGTTTTCCACCAGGTCGAGCGCGGGCGTGCGCTGGCCGGGCTGCTTCTTGATCTTCTGCTCGCCGGCATTGGCGACACGCCAGTCGGCGACGGCCGCGGCGAAGATGGCGACGTCGACGGGCAATGCACGTTCGGCGGCGGCGAGCATGTCGCGCGCGCTTTCGACATGCACCGTTTTCACGCCCGGCGGATCGGGCAACGTCACCGGGCCGCTGACGAGCGTCACCGTCGCGCCGGCAAGCGCCGCGGCAACGGCGATGGCGTGGCCCTGTTTGCCGGAGGAGCGGTTGGCGATGTAGCGCACCGGGTCGATCGGCTCGTGTGTCGGGCCGGACGTTACCAGCACGCGCACGCCTTTAAGCGGCTGATCTCCCGCGCGTGCCAGCAATTTCCCGGCTGTGTCGGCAATCTCCAGCGGTTCGGCCATGCGGCCGAGGCCGCGTTCGCCCTTCTCCGCCATCTCGCCTTCGTTGGGGCCGATGAAAGCGAAACCGTCGGCGGCAAGCTGTGCGAGATTGCGCTGCGTGGCCTTGTTCGCCCACATATGCGGGTTCATCGCCGGCGCCAGCAGCACCTTGGCGCCGGTGGCGAGCAGTACCGCAGTGGCGAGATCGTTGGCATGGCCGTACGCGAGCTTGGCCATCAGGTCGGCAGTGGCCGGCGCCACCACGACGAGATCGGCCTCGCGCGCGAGCCGGATATGGCCGACGTCGAACTCGTGAGCGGGATCGAAGAGGTCGGTGAACACGCGCTCGCCGGTGATGGCGCCGGCGGCGAGCGGGGTGACGAATTCCTGCGCCGCCTTGGTCAGGATGCAGCGCACCGCCAGGCCGCGCTCTTTCAGCCGGCGGATGAGGTCGAGCGATTTGTAGGCGGCGATGCCGCCGCCGATGATCAGCAGAACGCGCGTCGATGCCGGCGGTAGCGGGTTGGTGCGCGCGTTGCGCCACGGAGCGGCAACGGCCGCCTGCGCGGCGCGGTTCAGCTTCGGCGGCGCTGCGCAAAATGGTGCGCACCTCGTCCTCCACCGAGCGGCCATTGCGGGCCGCGCGCAGCCGCAATTGCCGCTTGAGCTTGTCGTCGAGCTGCCGGACGGTGAGTGAGGCCATCGCACAATACCTGCTTTGTAGCAGGTACTTAGCATGGCAATGATAGCAATGCAATCATTGCTATCATTTGTGCTTAGGACATCGCCCGTAGCGCCGCACGCAAGGTGTCGGGCTTCACGGCGGCCACTTTCGCTTCGATCGCCGCGTGGGTCTTTTGCCAGATCGGAAAGGCCTTGTTGAGCAGGACACGGCCGGCGGACGTGATGGCCAGAAGCCGGCTGCGGCGGTCCTCCTTGTCGACGGTGACTTTCACCAGTCTGCGGCGTTCGAGCACCTTGAGAGCGGCGGTGAGCGTGGTCCGGTCCATGGCCAGCAACTCGGCGACGCTGCCGAGCTTCGGTGGCGTCGGGCGGTTGAGCGCCATCAAGAGTGAAAATTGCCCGTTGGTGAGATCGAGCGGCCGCAAGGCGTCGTCGAAGCGCCGCGCCAAGGCGCGCGCGGCCCGCTGCGCGTGCAGGCACAGGCAGCAATCGCGCACGACCGGCGTCACCTCGAAAGGCAGTTCGCGGACATTTGACATGACGTATATATGTTGATATCAACGTAATTGTCAATGTCCCGGCCGGGCGTGCCTTGGCGTTATCCCCTTGACGCTTTTGATGCAGCCGCCCGGCGATCTCTTAGCAAGGAGAACAACGTGCAGGTTCAACCCTATCTGTTTTTCGACGGCCGCTGCGAGGAGGCGATCGCATTCTACCAGCAGGCGATCGGCGCCGAGGTGCAAATGCTGATGCGTTGGAAGGACAGCCCCGACAAATCCATGTGCACGCCCACCAATGCCGACAAGGTGATGCACAGCCAGATCAAAATCGGCGACACGGTGGCGATGGCCTCCGATGGCCGCAACACCGGCAACCCGGACTTCAAGGGCTTTGCACTTTCGATCGGCGTCAAGGACGCCGCCGAGGTCGACCGCATGTTCGGCGCGCTTAGCGACGGCGGGCAGGTGACGATGCCGCTGACCGAGACGTTCTTCTCGCCGCGCTTCGGCATGGTGGCCGACAAGTTCGGCGTGCAGTGGATGCTGCTCGTGGCGAAATAATCGATCCGGTCGCCCGGTCGCTGAGAGTGAGGTCGCCTGAAGGCAGGAACTGGAATTAGGATAAGAACGATGTCGCTCAAGCTCTATTACCATCCGCTCTCGTCGTTCTGTCATAAGGCGCTGATCGCTCTATACGAAAACGATGTTTCATTCGAACCGGTTTTTGTCGATCTCGGGGACGAGAAATCGAGCGCGCAACTCCGCACGCTCTGGCCGGTTGCGAAGTTTCCGGTCATACGCGACGAGGCGCGCAAGCAAACGGTCGCGGAGGCGTCCATCATCATCGAGTATCTGGACACGCACTATCCGGGGCCGACGAAGTTCGTGCCGGCTGACGCCGACCGCGCCTGGCAGGCGCGGATGTGGGACCGCTTCTACGATCTCTATGTGCACATGCAGATGCAAAAGATCGTCGGCGATCATTTGCGGCCCGCCGACGCCAGAGATGCGCTTGGCGTCGAGCAGGCAAAGGCGATGGTGAAAAAATCATACGCCATGATCGAACAGACGATGATGGAAAAGACCTGGGCGATGGGTAATGACTATGGCCTCGTCGACTGTGCTGCGTCGCCCGCGCTCTTCTACGCCAACTGCGTCGTTCCGATTGATAATATGATGCCGAATTTGAGCGCTTACTTCGCCCGTCTGATGGCCCGTCCGTCTTATGCGCGGGCGCTCAGAGAAGCGGAGCCGTTTTTCCATATGTTTCCAATGGAAACCAAACCCGAACTACCGATGAACGAGGTCTGATGATGGATGAAAGCGCCAAGGCTGAACTCAAGGACTTCGTCATCTCGCGGGTGTTCGACGCGCCGCGCGATCTCGTGTGGCGATGCTTTACCCGGGTCGAGCATCTGAAACAGTGGTGGGGACCGAAAGGCGTCAAGATCGTCACGGCCAAGGTCGATTTTCGCGTCGGCGGATTCTTTCACTATTCCATGCAGCCGCCCGGCGGCGACATCATGTGGGGCAAGATGGCTTACCGCGAGATCACGCCGCTAGATCGAATCGTCTTCATCAATTCGTTTTCCGACGAAGCCGGCGGCGTCACACGCCATCCGTTGGCGCCGGGCTGGCCGCTGCAATTGCTGTCGACCTTTGCTTTCGAAGACGTGCCGGGCGGCAAAACCAAGCTCACCGTGCGCTGGTCGCCCTATGAAGCGACACCAGAAGAGCAGGCGCTGTTTGCCAGCGATCAGTCGCGCGTCAGCATGACCAACGGCTGGACCGGCACCTTGGACAAGCTCGAAGCCTATCTGGCAGAGGAGAAGCCACGGTGAGCCTGGCCCGACACACGATCACGCCTTGCCTGTGGTTCGACGGTAAGGCGGAAGAAGCGGCAAATTTCTACTGCGCGGTGTTCAAGAATTCGAAGATCACCACGGTCAGCCGCTTTCCCGAGGCCGGGCAAGAGATCCATCGCCAGCCGCCCGGCTCGGTGATGGTGGTGGCCTTCGAGCTCGACGGGCAACCTTTCACCGCGCTCAACGGCGGCCCGCAATTCAAATTCGACGAGGCCGTGTCGTTCCAGGTGATGTGCGACACGCAGGGCGAGATCGACCACTACTGGGACAAGCTCACCGCAGACGGCGGGCAGGAAGGCCCTTGCGGCTGGCTGAAGGACAAGTTCGGCTTGTCCTGGCAGGTGGTACCGAGCGCCATTCCGAAAATGATGACCGATCCCGACCGGGCAAAGTCGGCGCGGGTCATGGACGCCTTCATGAAGATGAAGAAGCTCGATCTGGCGACAATCGAGCGGGCCTATGCCGGCCTATAGAAGACCCGACCAGCCAGGGGAGACACACAAATGACCTATGTCGATGGCTATATCGTTCCGGTGCCGAAGAAAAAACTGGCTGCCTATCGCAGAATGGCCAAGAAGGTCGGCGCCATCTGGATGGAGCACGGCGCGCTGAGCTATGTCGAGTGCGTCGCGGTCGATGTCAAAAAAGGCAAATGGACGTCGTTTCCACGCAGCGTCAAATTAAAACCGAACGAAACGGTGATATTGGCCTGGGCCACCTTCAAGTCGCGCAAGGCGCGCGACGCCGTCATGTCGAAATCCATGACAGACAAGAGATCCATCCGGATCATGAATTCGAAGACAATGCCGTTCGATGGCAAGCGCATGATCTTCGGCGGCTTCAAGACCATGATGGAATTCACCGCTTAGTCGCCGCGACGGTCGCCATTGGCGTCAATTGCTTGACCCGCTTTTCGCGACGACGGCAATTAGAGCAGCAACCACGCAATCCAGCCCAGCATCAGGGCGATCATCCACAGGCCTGCCGCGGTCCAGCGGTTGCGGCGCGCTTCCGCCTTGCCGATGGCGTCGACCGTGTCGGGCGACAGCACCAGGCCGTCACGCGTGATCTCGTCGAGCTGATCGAACATCGCGCTCGCGCGTGTGAGCAGGCCCGGCACCTGGCCAAGGAAGCGGCCGATGTCGCCGGCGCCTTCGACGGCGTCTTCCAGCTTGCCGAGCGGTCCGAGATTGCGTTCGATCCATTCGCGCACGACCGGATCGGCGGTCTTCCACATGTCGAGCTTCGGATCGAGCGAGCGCGCGACGCCTTCGACCACGACCATGGTCTTCTGTAACAGAAGAAGCTCCGGCCGCGTGCGCATGTCGAACAGGCCGGTGACCTCGAACAAGAGCGTCAACAGCTTCGCCATCGAGATGTCTTCGGCGGTACGGTTATGGATCGGCTCGCCGATGGCACGGATCGCCTGCGCGAAGCTTTCAACCGAATGGTGCCGCGGCACATAGCCGGCGTCGAAATGCACCTGCGCGGTACGCATATAGTCGCGCGTGATGAAGCCGAACAGGATCTCGGCGAGGAAGCGGCGCTCCTTGGGGCCGAGCCGGCCCATGATGCCGAAATCGACCGCCACCAGCTTGCCGGTGTCATCGACGAACAGATTGCCGGGATGCATGTCGGCGTGGAAAAAGCCGTCGCGCAGGGCGTGGCGCAGGAAGCTCTGGATCACCGTGCGGCCGAGTGCGGGCAGGTCGAAACCTTTGGCCGCGAGCGCGTCGCGGTCGTTGAGCGGGGTACCGTCGATCCATTCGAGCGTGAGCACCTCGCGCGCGGTGCGGTCCCAGTCCACCGCCGGCACGCGGAAATGCTTGTCGTCTTTCGTGTTCTCCGCCATTTCGGAGAGCGCGGCGGCCTCCAGGCGAAAATCCATCTCGATCGCCACCGAGCGCGCAAGCGTGGCGACGGCGGCGACGAGGCGCAGCCGCTGCGCTTCGAGCGAGAGGTCTTCCGCCTTGCGCGCGGCATAGAAGAAAGCATCGAGATCGGATTTGAAGCGGCGCTCGATACCGGGACGCAGGATCTTCACCGCCACCGTCTTGCGCCCGTCCGGCGTCTCCACTTCGGCGCGGTGCACCTGCGCGATGGAAGCGGCGGCAACCGCCGGGCCGAAGCTGGCATAAAGCTGGCTGAGCGGCTTGCCGAAAGCCGCGGACACGACGGCTTCCGCCGCGTCTTGCGGGAAAGGCGCCATCTTGTCCTGCAGGCTTTCCAGATCGCGCGCGATGTCGTTGCCGACGACGTCCTGCCGGGTGGCAAGGAACTGGCCGAGCTTGACGTAACTGGGACCGAGGCGGGTGAGGGCCGCGGCCAGCCGCGTCTCGCTGCTGCGCGCGCCGCGCCGCTCGATCAGCCGGCCGAGCGCGACCGCGGTTTTCGCCGGCAGCGGCAAGGGCCGCGTGTCGACGAGTGACAACACGCCTTCGCGCGCGAACACAAAACCGGCGCGCGAGAGCCGCAGGAGATGAGTAAGACCGCCGATCACAGCTTCCAGCCGGAATGCAGCGCCACCACACCGCCGGTCATCTGCGTGAAGGTGACTCGGCGGAAGCCTGCCTCTTCGATCATGCGGGCGAAGGCCTTGGGCTTGGGAAATTTGCGAATCGATTCGACCAGATACTGATAGGCCGCGCGGTCGCCGGTCACCGCCTGGCCGACGCGCGGAATGACGTTGAAGGAATAAAGGTTGTAGATCTCCTGCAGGCCCGGCACGTCGACGGAAGAAAACTCGAGACAGAGAAAGTGACCGCCGAGCCTGAGCACGCGAAAGGCTTCCGAGAGCGCGTGGTCGATGCGCGGCACGTTGCGGATGCCGAAGGCGATGCAGACGCAATCGAAGCTGCCGTCGGGGTAGTCGAGGTCTTCGGCATTGCCGCGCTCGAAGGTGATGCGGTCGTCGAGCCCGCGGTCGATCGCGCGCTCGGCGCCGACGCTGAGCATGTCGGTATTGATGTCGCAGACGGTAACGCGGGTGCCGGCGCCGCCGGCTTGCGCCACGCGGATGGCGATGTCGCCGGTGCCGCCGGCGAGATCGAGCAGCGCGAAGGATTTATCGCCTTTGGGCGGGTTGATCGCGGTGACGAGCGCGTCTTTCCAGGCCCGGTGCAGGCCGGCCGACATCAGATCATTCATCAGGTCGTAGCGGCGGGCGACCGAATGGAACACGTCGTCGACGCGCGCCTGCTTTTCGGTCAAAGGCACCGTTTCGTAGCCGAAATGGGTCTCGTCACCCGCGCTCATGGCCTTTTTCCCTTTGCGGGCAGGACCATAGCGCGGGCGGCCGGGGGGCGCTATGTGAGAGCGCAAAGAGCGTAAACCATGCCCGAATTGCCCGAAGTCGAGACGGTGCGGATGGGCCTTGCGCCCGCCATGGAGGGGCAGCGCATCGCCAAGGTGGAGGTGCGCGACCGCCGCCTGCGTTGGCCGCTGCCCAAGGACTTCGAAAAACGGCTGCAAGGACAGACGGTGGTGGGCCTCGGGCGCCGCGCCAAATACCTGCTCGCCGATTTGTCCTCCGGCGACGTGCTGCTGATGCATCTCGGCATGTCGGGCTCGATGCGGCTCGGCAAGGACAGCAAGCCGGGCGTCTATTACCACGAGAAATCGAAGAGCACGGCGCACGACCATGTGGTGTTTCACATGGGCAACGGCGCCACCGTCACCTTCAACGATCCGCGCCGCTTCGGCTCCATGAAGATCGTGCCGCGCGCCAAACTCGAGCAGGAGCCGTTGCTGCGCAATCTGGGGCCCGAACCATTGGGCAACGCGTTCGATGCGGCGATGCTGGCGAAAGCCTGCGCCGGAAAGAAAACCTCGCTGAAGGCCGCGCTCTCCGACCAGCGCGTGGTCGCCGGCCTCGGCAACATCTATGTGTGCGAGGCGCTGTTCCGCGCGCGGCTGTCTCCCAAGCGCCGTGCCGCGACGATCGCCGACCGCAATGGAAAACCGAATGCGCGCGCGGTGGCGCTGGTCGAGGCGATCAAGGCGGTGCTGCACGACGCCATCAAGGCCGGCGGCTCCTCCTTGCGCGACCACCGCCGCGCTGACGGCTCGCTCGGCGACTTCCAGCACAATTTTCTGGTCTATGATCGCGAGGGCGAGCCGTGCCCGCATTGCAAGGGCAAGATCAAGCGCATCGTGCAGACCGGACGCTCGACGTTCTATTGTCCCTCGTGCCAGAAGTAGCCGTTATCGGGAGGCCGCCATGAGCTACCAGAACATCGTCGTTGAAACCAAAGGTCGTGTCGGCATTGTCCGCCTCAACCGGCCGGCCGCGCTCAACGCGCTCAACATGGCCCTCAAGGCCGAACTTTCGCAGGCGATCGACGCCTTCGAAGCCGACGATGGCATCGGCTGCATGCTGATCACCGGCAGCGAGAAGGCCTTCGCCGCCGGCGCCGACATCAAGGAGATGGCGGACAAGACGTTCATCGAAGCCTATCTCGGCAACTTCGCCGGCACCTGGGACCGCGCTTCGCGCGCGCGCAAGCCGATCGTCGCGGCTGTTGCAGGCTTCGCGCTCGGCGGCGGCTGCGAACTCGCCATGCAGTGCGACATCATCATCGCGGCCGACAATGCGAAATTCGGCCAGCCCGAGATCAAGCTTGGCGTCATCCCCGGCATCGGCGGCACGCAACGCCTGACCCGCGCCGTCGGCAAGGCCAAGGCGATGGAGCTGATCCTCACCGGCCGCATGATGGACGCCGACGAAGCGGAGCGCGCGGGGCTCGTGGCGCGTGTGGTGCCGGCCGATAAGTTGATGGAGGAGGCGGTGAAGGTGGCCGAAACAATCGCCACCATGTCGCTGCCGTCGGTGCTGGCGGCGAAGGAAGCGGTCTGCCGCGCCTTCGAGTCGAGCCTGGCGGAAGGCGTGATCTTCGAGCGGCGTACCTTCCACGCGCTGTTTGCCACCGAGGATCAGAAGGAAGGCATGAAGGCCTTCATCGAGAAGCGCAAGCCGGCGTGGAAAAACAGGTGAACAACGCTTTCTTAACGCCCTGCCGGTGATCCTAACGATTGGTAGGGCCGGCACATGCGTTGGAGGGACGGATGTTCAGGATCTGTGGGCGCAAGCTCAATGAGCAAGGCGACGTCTCCGGCACAGAGATGACCCCCTGTGCTTTTGGGAAGCGCAATGAGGCGGTCGCCTATCTTGACAAGTTGACGCAATGGCTGCGGCCGGACGCCGGCTACGAAGCCGAGCAGGACTATTGGTGGGTCCGCAACAAAGACGGTATCACCCGATACACGATCCAGGCTTGAGCCAAGCATAATCCGAAGGTCGCCGCCTTACTTCCGCAAGCGAATGATTCGCGTGGCCGCCTTGCGGTCAGCATTGTTAAAATAGAAAGACCGCCTTGCGGCGGCCTCTCCAGAGCATTCATGTGAAGTCTTTACGTTGCGGCGGCTCTCGCCTTCCGCTTCCTGCGCCACGCCAGCAACCCGCTGCCGGCAAGCACGCTACCCATTAAGGGAAGTGTAGCCGGAAGAGGCGTGGCGACCGCATCAAAAGGCTCAGTAAAATAAACTTGCCGCTCTCCGTTCTCATTAGGAGTATCGCTTAAATTGATATAACCAACCACGACTGAGGAAGTTACCTGCACCTCAGGCCCCCAACTGAACCCCGCCCACGAACCGTAACCGAGCGCTGACGACGGATCGACAGCGTAATAAGCAAACGTCGGCTCGTTGAAAAATTTTGGCGCGTCAACAAAGTCACCAGTGGTGCTTGTCTCAGCTGTCCAATTAGCGCCACCAACAAATGCGGAGGCGACTGTCTGGTTGTATGTGATCGGGTCAATGTAGCCGGCAAAATTGTTCGTGACTTCGAAGCCAACTACCAGCAAGTCGTTCGTATTGTTGACGAGTTGATAATATCCGGTCCAGTAGGCGCAACCTGGGGCAACGTCGCACCCAGAAACATAAGGATTGTAATCGTAGTTGAGCTGCGCGTATTCGTACAATTCGAACGGCACGGCTGACACAGCATACGATGGTGTGACGCTCGCCGGGCCGCAATATGTCGCGACCGCCAAAGCGGCACTACAAATATATTTACCGAATTTCATGACGAGACCCCCAAAGCCTTTCGCCACATACAAATTTTCTAGCTGGCCGCAAAAAGAGTCAAATAAATTTTGCCGCCTTGGAGAATTATGACAGGCATGACGTAGCCCAATTAAGCTTTTATAATTGTTGAATAAATTGTCGCGTCTGCCACCTGCGCGGACCCGGCCGTGAAAATCTTAAGGCCTCTCACTCCGCGGAGCGATGCTCTCTTCCAAATGGCGGAAGAGTGCGAGTGGCATTGATAGCGATTACTTCCGGACGCAAATAATCCGCACCGCCGCCTTGCGCGCGTCGGCGGTACCGCCGCTCGCGGCAACATGATGCCGCTCGAGAAAATCGCGAATCGTCTTGGCCGTCACCAGGCGCACCGGCGGCAGGCTGGGATTGGCGCTCGCCAGCACGAAATTGCGCGTCTCCATCATGCCGAGGAAGCGACCTTGCGCGTCCAGCGCGGCGGCGCCCGACAAGCCCGCCATGGGTATCGGCTGGCGCAGGTCGATTGCCGCGTCGTTCGAGAGCCTTGCCTTGACCTCGGTGAGCTTCTTGCCGCCGCTCTGGTCTTTCGGGTCGGGGATGCCGATCAACGTGATGTCGCCGGCTTTCGGTGCGTCGCCGCCGAGCGCCAGCACCGGCAGCTTGCCGGCGCCGTAGACGCGCAGCAGCGCCAACCCGTGCGCCTGGTCCTCGCCGACGCGGTCGATATTGCCGAGACCGTCGGCGACGATCACCTCGCATCCTTGCGCCATCCGCCGCGCGGTCACGATGTGGCCGTCGCGGCTGACGATCAGACCGGTGCCATATTCGACTTTCTTTGACAGCGCCGCCAACGGCGCCGCCCGCTCCGGAAACGGCGAAAAAGCGCTCGCCATCGCCACCACCACGGGCGCGACGATGCCTTCCATCATTTGGTCGTAGAGCAGCGTGAAGCCGCGCACCTCGCCGTCGCGCACCTTCGCGCGTACCGTGAAATATTTCAGCCCCTGCATGCCGCCGATATAGAAGCCGTCATCGTCGAGCTTGGCGCGCTCGATCTTGCGGTGCGGCTTCTTCTTTTCCTGGTCGTAGACGTCGGCGAGTTTGGCGTTTTTGACGCGGAAGGTTTCCACCTGCACTTCGCCGTGCGGCGAGGACCACCGCGTGCCGTGTTCGGCTTCGTGCGCGTTTGGCACCAATTTGGTTGGCAGGCCGACGCGCACGCCGGTGGCGGGATCGACCACCACGCGCCAGCCGAATTCCTGCGTGTGGCGGTCGGCGGCGGCGATCAGTTCGGCGCGCTGTTCGTCGGTAAGTACGCCGGTGATTTTCGACTTATTGCGCTTCTGGAATCGTTTGATGGCGGCCTGCATCGGGTCGTCGCCATTGACCGAACCCGTGTAATCGCCGGACCAGAACAACTGCTGCTCGATCTTCAGCCGGTCGCTGGCGGGAATGCCGGCGAGCACATCGGTGTCGGGCTTTGAGGATTCGGGCTTGGCCTCAGGCTTCGCGACCGCGACTTTGACCGGCTCGGACTTTTTCTGCTCGGCCTTGGCCGGCTCCGTTTTTTTCGGTTCCGTTTTCTTCGGTTCCGCTTGCTTCGGCTCGGCTTTGGCGGGCTCGGCCTTCTTGACGTCAGGCTTTGCCTTGTCGGGCTTCGCTTTCGCAGTCTCGAGGCTGGCGATCTTGGCGCGTGGCGCGGGCACCGGCAGCGGGACCAGCGCAGGCTTTGCTTCCGCTTGTTTCACTTCCGGCTTCGGTTCCGGTTTGACGACCGGCGGTTTTGCGGCGTGTCGCCGGACGCGCGCCGGTTTGGTCTCGGATGTCTGCGAATTCCAGCGGAACCACGACGACCCCGTTTGCGGCTTTTTTTCCGCACGCGGTGCGCGGTGCGTGACGCTGGATTCCGTCGGGTAGGGCGCGCGATCGGCCGCGCGCGTTTGCGCCAGCGCCGGATCAGCGCCGACCAGCGCGGCAAGCACCAGTGGAATGAAACCCCAACGCATCCGTTTGAGCGCTTTTTGACCCTGTTGCCGCCACCTTAGCCCATCAACTGTGACACGCAAGGTCGCGAAGACGCACAAGGCAGCCGGTGCATTGGTCAAGCCTCTGGCAGCAAAGCTCTTTCCGCCGTACCCTTTAACCATGCTGGATGCTTCAGAACTCGAACGCTACGCGCGCCACATTGTCCTGCGCGAAGTCGGCGGCCCGGGCCAGGCCAAGCTGAAAGCCGCGCGCGTGCTGGTGGTCGGCGCCGGCGGTTTGGGCGCACCGGTGCTGCTTTATCTCGCCGCCGCCGGCGTCGGCACGCTCGGCATTGTCGACGACGACGAAGTGTCGCTGTCGAACCTGCAGCGCCAGGTGATTTTCGGCACGGGCGATATTGGCGCGCGCAAGGTGGATGCCGCCGAGACGGCGGTTGCGCGGCTTAATCCGCACGTCGCGGTGGAGACGCATATGATGCGGCTCGATGCGAGCAATGCGCTCGATCTGATCGCGGGCTACGATTTGGTCGCCGACGGCTCCGACAATTTTGCCACGCGTTATCTCGTTTCCGACGCCTGCTATTTCGCGAACAAGCCGCTGGTCACCGCCATGCTGCATACTTTCGATGGCTCGCTCACCGCCATTCGCGCGCACGAAACAGGCGCCGACGGCAAGCCCAATCCGACCTATCGCTGTCTTTTCCCCGAGCCGCCGCCGGCGGGCACCGTGCCGGCCTGCGCGGAAGCCGGCATCCTCGGCGCGCTGCCGGGCGTGCTCGGTTCAATGATGGCGCTGGAGGTGATCCGCGAACTCGTCGGTTTCGGCGAGGGTCTGGTCGGACGGTTGCTGATGGTGGACGCGCGCTCGATGCGCTTCGATACAGTCAATTATGCGTGGGATCCGGGCAATCCGCTGAGCGGCGAGAAACCGACGATCGGGGATTTGTCGGTTCACGCCTGACTCGCGCGCCGCCTTGGCAACAGACTAACAGAGCATCAGGTTTGACTCACCGGGCTCCAGCGGTAGTGCGGCGCCCGCTCGCCGCGCAGGAAGCGAACGGCATCGATCGTGTCGACGACAAGCGAGATCATGTTTGTGGCGAACAGCAGGACGAGCCAGTTCGCCAAGGCCGGTTCATCCATGATGGTGTCGATACGCGTCCCCATCCATGCGAACATTGGAATCCACAAGATATGGGTTGAGCCGAGGATGCGTGTGAATCCGATGCGTTGATAGATCAGCGTTTGCGCTACGACCGCAATCGCGGTCACTGCCAGGACGACCTGCGCCTCTATATGCGTGATGAAATAGAGACATGCGAGATTGACGCCGACGAGCCACGCGCACCATAGGCGCGGAACCGGGCGGAAGCGCAGAAAGACAACGCCGAAGAGCTCCAGCATACGTATCAAAAAGCCGATCATATTCGCCTCCATTACCGCGAGCCGATCCGGGCACGCGAAATGGAATGGCGCGGGCAGCCCCATTTCGATACTGCGCGATGCGGAGCATTCAACTACGCTATCCGTAGTTGACCAGGTCGAGGCAACAGGCGAAAGAAAACCCGATGCGCCAATACGGTCAGTTCTGTCCGGTAGCGAAATCAGCCGAGATCATTGGAGATCCCTGGTCGATCCTGATCGTGCGCGAAATGCTGCTGGGAAGCAGCAGGTTTAACGCGTTGCACCGCGGGCTTCCCCGCATCTCGCCGACGGTTCTCAATACGCGCCTGAAGGAGCTGGAAGAACGGGGCGTGATCATCAAGCGTCGTCTAAACGGTCAGCGCGGCTACGCCTATCACCTGACGGCGGCGGGACGCGAGCTTTCTGCGGTGGTGGAAGCGCTGGCAGTCTGGGGCATGCGATGGGCGCGCGATGAGATGGGACGAGACGATCTCGACGTGTCTTTCCTGATGTTCGATATCCAGCGCCGAATCGAGAAGGCCGCACTGCCTGACGGCGAAACCGTGCTGTGTTTTCAATTTACGGACGTCAAGAACAAAAACTTCCGACACTGGTGGCTGATCTGCCAAGGCAGTGAAGCAGACCTATGCTACGAGGACCCCGGCAAGGATGTGGATTGCTATATCGTGGGCTCCTCACGGGACATGATTGGCGCTTGGATGGGCGATATTCCGCTGTCCAAAGCATTGCAGTCGGGACGCATCCAGCTCACCGGGGAGCGCTATTTGTGCCGGACATTTTCCAAGTGGTTTACGCTTGCGGCATTCGCGAAGACGCCGCGGCCGACAACAGCGGAAAGGCTGTCGGGTGATCGACCTCGATAGGCTTCAGCGCTCGTTCCTGTTGCCTTGCGCTATCGGGTCGATACGAATCCGCAGCGCATAACTTGGGTGGCGCGCCGCCGGGATAGACGAGACCATCAAAGCATCGACGGCAACACGCGGTCCGGCGGACGGTGGCCGTCCATGAAGGTCTTGATGTTGATGATGACCTTCTCGCCCATGTCGACGCGGCCTTCGACCGTGGCCGAGCCCATGTGCGGCAAAAGCAGCACCTTGCCGGCCTTGGCGAGCTTGACCAGCTTCGGATTGACCGCCGGCTCGTGTTCGAAAACGTCGAGGCCGGCGCCGGCGATGTCGCCTGCCTCAATCAGCCGCGCCAGCGCGTTCTCGTCGATCACCTCGCCGCGCGAGGTGTTGACGACATAGGCTTCCGGCCGCAGCAGCTTCAGCCGCCGCGCCGACAACAGGTGATAGGTCGCCGGCGTGTGCGGACAATTGACCGAGACGATGTCCATGCGGTTCAGCATCTGGTCGGGGCTCTCCCAATAGGTGGCGTCGAGCTCCTCCTCGATGCGCGGGGCAACGCGTCGGCGGTTGTGATAGTGGATCTGCAAACCGAAGGCGCGCGCGCGCCGCGCCACCGCCTGGCCGATCCGTCCCATGCCGATAATGCCCAGGCGCTTGCCCCAGATGCGGTGGCCGAGCATCCATGTCGGCGACCAGCCGGTCCAATCGTTGTCCGAGGTCAGCACGCCGGCACCTTCCACCAGCCGGCGCGGCACCGCCAGGATCAGCGCCATGGTCATGTCGGCGGTGTCCTCGGTCAAAACGCCGGGCGTGTTCGTCACCGTGATACCGCGCTGAACCGCGGTGGCGACGTCGATGTTGTCGACGCCGTTACCGAAATTGGCGATCAGCTTGAGCTGATCGCCCGATTTGGAAATGACGGAGGCGTCGATGCGGTCGGTGACGGTGGGCACGAGCACGTCGGCGGTCTTGGCCGCCTCCTGCAGCTCGGCATGCGTCATCGGTCTGTCGTCGGCGTTGAGGCGCACGTCGAAAAGTTCCCGCATGCGCAGCTCGACCTTGTCGGGCAGCTTGCGGGTCACGACGACCAGCGGCTTCTTCGTCTTCGGCATGGCTCCTCAACCGCGGCCGTTCAAAACGCGGCATCCGGCCCATGCCGCCGTTTTTGAGCGCCGATTCAGCCCTCTTTAACCGTGGTCGCCCACACTGCGATTTCACGCGCGAGGGGCGTTAATCCATTCATTTTCCTAGCAGATGGCCGTGACAACACAAAGCATTGGGAGGCTGTTGCGAGGCGTCCTGGGAAGTGCCGTTCTGGCGCTGACCCTGGCCGGCGGTCAGCCGGCGGCGGCTCGCGAGGCCGCACCGATCGCCACCGGCGCGGTCAGTGGCCTGCCGGTGCCGCGCTTCGTCAGCCTGAAAGCCGACCGCGTCAATGTCCGCACCGGGCCCAACAAGGACCAGGAGGTGCGCTGGGTCTATACCCGCGCCGGCATGCCGGTTGAGATCACGGCCGAATTCGACAACTGGCGGCGCATCCGTGACTGGGAAGGGGCGGAAGGCTGGGTCTACCACTCGCTTTTGTCCGGCAAGCGCACCGCGGTGGTGGTGCCGACGCTCAAGGACGAACTGGTCCCGCTCTACGAGGCGGCGGACGTCGAATCGGCCATCACTGCCAGGCTGCAAGGCGGCGTGCTCGGCTCGCTGAAATCGTGCGACGGCTTGTGGTGCAAATTTGCCGGCAAGGGCTTCGACGGCTGGATCCGGCAGGACCGCCTCTGGGGCGCTTATCCGAACGAAAAGGTCGACTAACTTCCAATCGTCGGCGCGAACGAAATGGCCGGGGCAAGCCCGGCCATGACGAATTCAATTCGTTTCGCGTGTTTAGTCCTTGCGGCGCAGCCGCACGATTACGTCGACGCGCGCGATCTCGTAGCCTTCCGGCGGCGTCGGCGTCTGGCCGACCAGCACATCGGCGTTCGGGATGTCGAGCAGTTCGTCCTCACCCTCGACGAAGAAGTGGTGATGGGCCGATGCGTTGGTGTCGAAATAGGCCTTGGAACCGTCGACCGCGACCTGGCGCAGGAGGCCGACCTCGGTGAACTGGTGCAGCGTGTTGTAGATGGTGGCGAGCGACACCGGCACTTTGGCCCGGGTGGCTTCCTCGTAGAGGGCTTCAGCGGTGAGGTGGCGGTCACCCTTGCCGAACAACAGCCAGCCGAGCGCCATGCGCTGGCGCGTGGGACGAAGGCCGACCTGACGCAGCATCGACTTCACGTCGTGCCAGGGACAGCCCGTCATTTCCGAGCCGGGCGCGACAGGCTTCGTCGGCAACATCGAACGCAATTGGTTCATCGCTATACGCCTCTCTGGCCGGCCGAAAGGGCCGGTTGATAAACCCGTTTCATTTGTAACATATACGTCTGGTCGCTCAGATGCAACTGCTTCGCAACAGCCGGTGCCCTTGGAATCAGGGAATTGGCCAAATTGTCGCGGCCGGGACGCCGCGCGGTCGTTGCGAGCATGGCCGGCGGTTGCCATCTTGGCCGGGCTGAGGCCGGTATGTTACGAGCGTCATACGGCTATTGGTCGTGCGGGGGGAACTTACGGCGATGGAACAGCGGCGCCACAACTTCGGTTATGAGGACTTGCTGGCCTGCGGCCGTGGCGAGCTTTTTGGGGCCGGAAACGCCCAATTGCCGCTGCCCCCCATGTTGATGTTCGACCGCATCACCGAGATTTCCGAAACGGGCGGTGAGCACGGCAAGGGCATGGTCCGCGCCGAACTCGATATCCGGCCGGACCTCTGGTTTTTCCTTTGCCACTTCAAAGGCGATCCGGTCATGCCGGGTTGCCTCGGCCTCGATGCGCTCTGGCAAATGGTCGGGTTTTTCCTTGGCTGGCTGGGCGCCCCCGGCCGCGGCCGTGCGCTCGGCATGGGCGAGGTGAAATTTTCCGGTCAGGTGCTGCCGACGGTGAAGAAGGTCATCTATGGCATCGACTTCAAGCGCGTGATGCGCTCGAAGCTGGTGCTCGGCATTGCCGACGGCTGGCTGTCGGCGGACGGCAACGTCATCTACAAGGCGCTTGATCTCAAAGTCGGCCTGTTCAAGCAGGAAGACGCCTTGCAACCAGGCGGCGCCTGAGCGCGCGCCTTTCGCCTCTTGTACGATTGCCTCAAACGGTCCATCTGTGGGCCAATCACAATGACACGGGTTACTGAGTGAGGAGCGACATGCGGCGGGTCGTCGTCACCGGGATGGGCATCGTCTCATCGATCGGCAACAACACGCAGGAAGTGCTGGCGAGCTTGCGCGAGGCGAAGTCCGGCATCAGCCGCGCCGAAGACTACGCCAAGCTCGGCTTCCGCTGTCAGGTGCAGGGCGCGCCCACGCTTAACGCGGCCGAGTCCGTGGATCGCCGCGCCATGCGTTTTCTCGGCGGCGGCGCAGCCTGGAATCACGTTGCCATGGAGCAGGCGATCCGCGATTCCGGCGTCGAGGACAGCGATATTTCCAACGAGCGCACCGGCATCGTGATGGGATCGGGCGGTCCGTCGGCGCGCGCGATCGTCGACGCCGCCGACATCACGCGCGAGAAAGGCCCCAAACGCGTCGGTCCCTTCGCCGTGCCGAAAGCAATGTCGTCGACGGCATCGGCGACGCTTGCCACCTGGTTCAAGATCAAGGGCGTCAACTATTCGATCTCGTCGGCCTGCGCGACCTCCAACCACTGCATCGGCAATGCCGCCGAACTCATCCAGTGGGGCAAGCAGGACATGATCTTCGCGGGCGGTTGCGAAGAACTCGACTGGACCTTGTCGGTTCTGTTCGACGCCATGGGCGCGATGTCGTCCAAGTTCAACGACACACCGGAGAAAGCCTCGCGCGCCTATGACGTCGACCGTGACGGCTTCGTCATCGCCGGCGGCGCCGGCGTCCTGGTGCTAGAAGAGCTCGAGCACGCCAAAGCGCGTGGCGCCAAGATCTATGCGGAAGTCGCCGGTTACGGTGCGACCTCCGACGGCTTCGACATGGTGGCGCCGTCGGGTGAAGGTGCGGTGCGCTGCATGAAGATGGCGCTCGCGACCTGCAAGACGCCGATCGACTACATCAACCCGCACGCCACCGCGACGCCCGTCGGCGATCTCAAGGAGATCGAGGCCATCCGCGAGGTGTTCGGCGCCAAGGCGCCGCCAATCGCGGCCACCAAATCGCTCACCGGCCATTCGCTCGGCGCCGCCGGCGCGCAGGAGGCGATCTATTCGCTGCTGATGATGCAGAGCGGCTTCATCTGCGAGAGCGCCAATATCGTGACCCTCGATCCTGCTTTCGAGGACATGCCGATTCAGCGCTCGCGCAAGGACAACGTGAAAATTGGCGCCGTGCTGTCGAACTCCTTCGGCTTCGGCGGCACCAATGCGTCGGTGGTTTTCAAGCGGCTGGACGCATGATGTTTTTTCTGCTCATTCCGGGGCGTGCCGAAGGCGCGAACCCGGAATCCATAACCCCGGCATCTCAATCGAGCTGAGGCGCCGGGGTTATGGATTCCGGCTCTCGCTTCGCTCGGCCGGAATGACGGTGGAATGGGAAAATTGGACATGCCAGGACTGATGGATGGCAAGCGCGGGCTGATCATGGGGGTCGCCAACGACCATTCCATCGCCTGGGGCATCGCCAAGACATTGGCCGCGCATGGCGCCGAGCTCGCATTCACTTACCAAGGCGATGCGCTCGGCCGCCGCGTCAAGCCGCTGGCGGAATCGATCGGCGCCAAGATCGTCATGCCCTGCGACGTGGAAGACATCGCCACGGTCGATGCCGTGTTCGACGCGCTCAAGCAGCAGTGGGGCAAGCTCGATTTCCTCGTGCACGCCGTCGCCTTCTCCAACAAGGAGGAGCTCAAGGGCCGCTACGCCGATTCGACGCGCGAGAACTTCATCCGCACCATGGTGATTTCCTGTTACGCCTTCACCGAAGCCGCCAAGCGCGCGGCCGCGCTGATGCCGGACGGCGGCGCCATGGTGACGCTCACCTATAATGGCGGCGACCGCGCCATGCCGAACTACAACGTGATGGGCGTGGCCAAGGCTGGGCTCGAGGCATCGGTGCGCTATCTCGCGGTCGATTTCGGTCACCAGAAAATTCGCGTCAACGCAATCTCCGCCGGGCCCATTCGCACGCTGGCCGGCGCGGGCATTTCGGATGCGCGCTATATGTTTGCGTTCCAGCAGCAATATTCGCCGCTCGGCCGCGGCGTGACGCTGGAGGAACTGGGCGGCGCCGGACTTTATCTCTTGTCCGATCTGTCGACCGGCGTGACCGGCGAAATCCATTTCGTCGATTGCGGTTACAACGTCATCGCCATGCCGCAGCCCGAGGCGCTCAAGGACGCGGGCGGGAAAGTGGACGGCAATGGGCAGTAAATCCGCCTCAACCTGACGAGCGACCGTAAGGCCGCGTCTCGAAGGATGGGACGGCCTCACGGGTCGAGACGGCGCTTCGTGTCTCCTCACCATGAGGCTTAATGAAAGGAAAACGGCCGAGGCATCGCCTCGGCCGCTTCGTTTTATGCCCGGCCGCGTTTCATTTGTCGGTTATTTACAGCCGTTTAACCTTACGTCGTCCATTCTGCGCGTCCTGCAATTCGAACGAAATTGTACGAGTTCGCGTAAGGCATGACGGTCACCACGTCGTTTCGCAATGTCACGTCTTGTGACCGTTCTGGCCGCTCCGTTGGCAGTGCCGGCTCGCGGTTATTGCGCAATGCGCTTCTCGGAAGCGCGGCCGTCACGACGGTCGGCGCCGCCTTCATCATCGTTGCGCTGGCGGTTGGCTGGTCGCTGTCGGTATTGGCGACTACAAAGCAAAGCGATCCTGCGCGCGGAAAATTCGGGCTGCGCCGGATTGCGCTGGCTCCTTTGAGCGTGGATGCCGTCAAGCGACCCGGCCTGGCCGACATCGTGGTCTTTCCGCTCTCTGTCGCGGATGCCGCTGAGCCTGTGCGCCTTGCTGAACACAAGACCAAGCGGGCGAATAGAACACCGATTCCACGGGCGATACCGTTGGAGCTCGCGCGTTCGCGAATGGCTGAAAGGCAGATTGCGGCAATACCGCCGGTCCCGCCACAAGCCGCGGAGAATAGCGCCGCGTCACGGCGCGCCGACAATGCGCCTGCACCAGCCCCGGCGCCTGACGCCCGCACGGCCGTCTATGACATCTCGGCGCGTGCGGTCTATCTTCCGAACGGGCAGTCGCTGGAGGCTCATTCCGGTCTCGGCAACTGGCGTGACAATCCCCACTATGTTTCGCTCAAGGATCGCGGGCCGACGCCGCCGAACACTTACGATTTGAGTTTGCGAGAGCGTCTGTTTCATGGTGTGCGGGCCATTCGTCTGACCCCGGTTGACGATGCCAAGATGTTCGATCGCGACGGCATGCTGGCGCACACATACATGCTTGGGCCGAATGGCGATTCGAACGGCTGCGTGTCCTTCAAGAACTACGCAGCCTTCCTGCAGGCTTATCTCAAAGGCGATATCGACCGTCTCGTCGTGGTGACGCGGCATGGCGCCGAGCTTGCGCGGACCGCGCGTGCGAACGGCAAGCGCAGTGTCCGCTATGCCGTCAATGAGCGTTGATCGTCGATTGCCACGCGCTAAAAAAACGGCCGGGGTTCGCCCCGGCCGTTTCAGATTTCGCTGCCGTCTTCGCTGATTGCGATTGCAACGCGAGTGCTCAAGCAGAGGCCGAGGCATCTTCTCTCCGTCTCACTGCAGCCTCACGGCCGTGCCTCAAGCACCATGTTGAACGGCGTCTCGCTGGTTCGCCGCACGCGCGAGAAACCGCCCTGCCGTAGCACCTCCGAGATGCGCTTCTCGCCTGCTTGTGCGCCGAGAGCCGCGCCGACCTCTTGGTTGAGCGACGTCGGGACACAGATGTGCGTCGAGCCTGCGTAGTAAACCCGCCCGACCGGATTGAGATTGGCGCTGAGATCGTCGCCTGCTATCGGCTCGACCAGCATGAAAGTGCCGTCCGGCTTCAGTGCCTGACGCACATGGGCCGCGGCGCCGATCGGATTGCCCATGTCATGCAAGGCATCGAACATCGTGATGAGGTCGCAATCGGCCGCCGGGAAATCCTCGGCCCGGGCGACCTCGAAACGAACGTTGCGAAGACCGTCGATATGCTGACGCGCATGCGCGATCGATGGTTCGTGGAAATCGATGCCGACGAACTGCGAATTCGGGAAAGCCTCCGCCATCAGCAGCGTCGACGACCCGTGGCCGCAGCCCACATCGACGACCCGTGCGCCGCGTTTGAGCTTCTCGACCTGTCCGTCGAGCGACGGCAGCCATTCGGCGACGAGATGCGCGCGATAGCCCGGCCGGAAAAACCGGTCGACGCCGCAAAACAGGCAATTGCAATGGTCGCCCCAGCCGAACCCCTTGCCGGTCCGGAAGGTCTCGGTGAGCTTCGGCTCATCCGCGTAGACGCTGCTCATCAAGGAAAAACCGCCCGCCACGTAGACGGGGCTATCTTCGTCAGCAAACACCGCGCTCTGTTCGGGGGACAGCGAAAATTTTCCGCTCGCCGCGTCATAGCTCACATAGCGCGAGGCCGCCTGCGCCGACAGCCATTCACGCACGAGGCGCTCATGCGTGCCGGTTTTGGCGGCAAGCTCGGCCGGCGTGCAAGCACCTGTCGCGAGCGTCCGGAATAGCCCCAATTTGTCGCCCAGGATAACCAGTGCGGCGTTGGATGCGGCACCAAGGTCGTTGACCACGATACCGAGCAATGCTTCAAGCTTTTGCGTGTCCAGATTCATCAGATTGCCTCTCGTTGGGAAGCACCTCGCGGTGCGTTGACGTGTCCGTAGCGTCGGACCGCACGGGGTGGTGAGAGGCGAAACGGCCGCTTCCGAGCCGTTTGAGCCAGATTGGGTCTTGTGATGTCGAAGCAGCCGACAACAGTCAGCATCGTCATATTCCCGGAATGCGATCCGTCGATCATCTATGGCGTGTTCGATACCTTGTGGGCCGCCGGCCGTCTCCCGAGCACGCTCCAGGAGCAGCCGGGTGAACCGCTGTTCGAGCCGCGTCTGGTCGGCCCATCCGTTGAACCGCTCGAACTGGTGACCGGCGTGAGGATCATCCCGCAAGCGGCGATCGACGAGGTTGCGCAAACCGATGTCGTGTTTGTGCCCAATATTCTGATCAATTCGGCGCAATGCCTGCGCGCTCTGGACCGCCGGTTGTTGAAGTGGGTCACGAAAATGCACGCGCGCGGCGCGCAGCTTTATGCCGCCTGCGGCGGATCGCTGGTGCTTGCCGAGGCGGGCTTGCTCGACGGCGGCCAGGCCACCACTCATTCGACGTACGCGCCGCTGTTTCGCGCGCAGTACCCGAAAGTTGCGCTGCATGAGAACCGCATCATCGTGCAGAGCGGCCCGGGTCATAGCGTGGTCTGCGGTGGCGGCGCGTCGTCATGGCAGGACCTCGCTTTGCTCTTGATCGCCAAGCATGCTGGGACAAAGGAAGCGATCCGCATTTCCAAACTTTTCCTCTTCCAGTGGCACCGAGACGGGCAACTGCCCTATGCGTCGATGGCACGGAATGTGAGTCACGGCGATGCCGTGATCCTCAACTGTCAGGAATGGATCGCGCAGAACTACGCCCGTGCCGATATCGTCGCCGCGCTGGTGCGCCGGGCCGGACTCCCGAAACGAACTTTCGACCGGCGGTTTCGCGCCGCCACCGGCTTTTCGCCGCTCGCTTATGTGCAAGCGTTGCGGATCGAAGAGGCCAAGCAGATGCTGGAAACGAGCACGCTTGCCGTGGACGCGGTCGGCCGCGAGGTCGGCTACGAAGATGCCGCCTCGTTCCGCCGGCTGTTCCAGCGGCTGGCCGGCATGGCGCCGAGTGATTACCGCCGCAAGTTCCAGCCGCCGAGCATGCTGCCAAAGGTGTCGACAATCCGTCCGGCGAAGCGGCGCTTGTCGGGAGCGACGGCGCTCCGATTTGCGCAATAAAAAAACGGCCGGGGGTCACCCCGGCCGTTTCGAATTTCGCTGGTCTTTTTTCCTTATTCAGCCGCTTAAGCCGAAATCAAGCCAGGTCGAAGCGATCTGCGTTCATCACCTTGGTCCAGGCCGCCACGAAGTCCTTCGCGAACTTCTCCTTCGAGTCCGCACAGCCATAGACTTCCGCAAAGGCACGGAGCTGCGAATGCGCGCCGAAGATCAGGTCGACGCGCGTGGCCGTCCACTTCAGATCTTTGGTCTTGCGGTCCCGCCCCTCATAGGTGCCGTCGGAGGTCGGGACCCATTGCGTGTCCATGGTGAGCAAGTTGACGAAGAAGTCGTTCGTCAGCTTCCCCGGCGTCTTGGTGAAGACGCCGTGCTTGGAGCCGCCGGCATTGGCGCCGAGGACTCGCAGGCCGCCGACGAGCACGGTCAATTCCGGCCCGGTCAGCTTCAGCAGTTGTGCCCGATCGACCATGGCCTCTTCCGGCGCCATGAACTGGGGCTTTTTATTGTTCGTGTAGTTGCGGAAGGCGTCCTGACGCGGCTCAAGCGGCGCGAAGGATTCCGCGTCGGTCTGCTCCTGCGACGCGTCCATGCGGCCCGGTGTGAAGGGCACCTTCACATCGACGCCGGCGTCTTTCGCGGCCTTCTCGACGGCCGCGCAGCCGCCGAGCACGATCAGGTCGGCGAGCGAGACCTTTTTGCCAAAGCCCTTCTGAATTTCTTCGAGCTTCGCAAGCACGGTCTTGAGCTGGGCCGGTTGGTTGACCTCCCAGTCCTTTTGCGGCGCCAAGCGAATGCGTGCGCCATTGGCGCCACCGCGCTTATCGGAGCCGCGGAAGGTCGAGGCAGAGGCCCACGCCGTCGAGACGAGTTCGGACACCGACAGACCGGAGGCGAGAATCTTGGCCTTCAGGTCCGCGATCTCCTTGTCGCCGATCAGTTCGTGATTGACGGCCGGAATCGGGTCCTGCCAGATCAACTCCTCGGCCGGAACTTGCGGACCGAGGTAGCGCGCCTTCGGGCCCATGTCGCGGTGCGTGAGCTTGAACCAGGCGCGGGCAAACGCATCCGCGAACTGGTCAGGGTGCTCGTAGAAGCGCCGCGAGATTTTTTCGTAGGCCGGGTCGAAGCGCAGCGATAGGTCGGTGGTCAGCATGGTCGGCACATGCTTCTTGGACGGATCGTGCGCGTCCGGGACGTCGGCTTTGGCGTTTTTCGCGCGCCACTGTTTTGCGCCGGCCGGGCTCTTCTCCAGTTCCCATTCGCATTCGAATAGGTTCTTGAAAAAGAGATTGCTCCACTTCGTCGGCGTCTGCGTCCAGGTCACTTCCGGGCCGCCGGTGATGGTGTCGCCGCCAACGCCGGAGCCGTGCCTGCTCTTCCAGCCGAGACCCTGGTCCTCGATGGCCGCGCCTTCCGGCTCCGGACCGAGCAGCGACGGATCGCCGGCGCCATGGGTCTTGCCGAAGGAGTGGCCGCCGGCGATGAGCGCGACGGTCTCCTCGTCGTTCATCGCCATGCGGAAGAACGTTTCGCGGATGTCTTTGGCTGCTGCGATCGGATCCGGGTTGCCGTTCGGGCCTTCCGGGTTGACGTAGATGAGGCCCATCTGCACCGCGCCGAGCGGTTCGGCAAGCTGGCGTTCGCCGCTGTAGCGTTCGTCGCCGAGCCATGTGCCTTCGGGACCCCAGAAAAGCTCTTGCGGCTCCCATTCGTCGACGCGGCCGCCGGCGAAGCCGAACGTCTTGAAGCCCATCGACTCCAGCGCGACGTTGCCGGCGAGGACCATCAGGTCCGCCCAAGAAATTTTCTTGCCGTACTTCTGCTTGATTGGCCACAAGAGCCGACGCGCCTTGTCGAGGTTGGCATTGTCCGGCCAACTGTTGAGCGGCGCAAAACGTTGCTGGCCGCCGCCGGCGCCGCCGCGGCCGTCGGTGATGCGGTAGGTGCCCGCGCTATGCCAGGCCATGCGGATGAACAAACCGCCGTAGTGGCCGAAGTCGGCCGGCCACCATTCCTGCGAGTCTGTCATCAGCGCCTTGAGGTCCTTGATGACGGCGTTCAGATCCAGGCTCTTGAACTCCTTTGCGTAGTCGAACGCCTCGCCCATCGGATTGGACCGATTGGAGTTGATGTGGAGAACCTGGATGTCCAGCGTCTCGGGCCACCAGTCGCGGTTCCTGTGTCCGCCGCCGGTGAACGGGCATTTGCCTGCACTCTTGTCGTCAGTCTTTGCGTCCATGTTTCTCTCCGATCGCGTTCTGTCGTTTTCTTCGAGTTGATCTGTATGAAATGATTATGACGTCTGGGAGTCGTTGCCGATGAGATCTCAGCCGCCCTGCTCGCTGTCGATTGTTAGCGCAAAGCCGCGGACGTCATGCTCGCGCTCGTCGTGCGGGTCGGACGCTTGGCCATCAAGGCACCTCGGCATTGGGTCGTTTCGTTTGATGGACACGTCTCCATTATCAAGAGAGGCGCGGCCTCTACTTGTTCCAAGTCAACGATCAGGTCTAATCGTATTGATTGTGCCATACGATAAGATTATCTTATCAGTGTGATCACATTGCGTCAGTTGCGTTATTTGGCCTCGCTCGCGCACCACCGACATTTCGGGCGGGCCGCTGAAGCCTGTTCGGTGTCGCAGCCGGCGCTGTCCATGCAGGTGCGGGAACTCGAGCGCGAGATCGGTGCCGACCTGGTTGAGCGGCGGCCGGGAGACGTGGCGCTGACCGAGGTCGGCCACGAGGTGGTGGCACGCGCAGAGCACATCCTTGCGGCAACGCGCGACCTTGTCGATTTCGCCCGCCACCGCGATCTGCTCAGCGGCCGTCTCAAGCTCGGCATCATTCCAACCCTTGCGCCCTACCTGCTGCCGCAGGTGCTCCCACGGCTGCAGCAGGACCATCCGCAATTGCGGTTGGAGGTGCGCGAGACTCAAACGAAAATACTGCTCGAAGAACTCAGCCGCGGTGAACTCGATTGCGTATTGCTGGCGTTGCCGGCCGAGGGCGGCGACGTCGAAACCTTGCCGCTGTTCGACGATCGTTTTCTGCTTGCCTTGCCGGTCGGCGATCCCATGCCCGTACGCGAGCGAGTCGGGGTCGAGGATGTCGATCTGAACCGGCTGATCCTGCTGGAAGAAGGCCATTGCCTGCGCGACCAGGCGCTCGCCTTCTGTGCCGCGCCGCGGCACGATGCGCCTGCCGGTCTCGGCGCCACTTCGCTCAGCACCGTGATGCAGATGGTGGCGAACGGCTATGGCGTGACGCTGGTGCCGGAGGTTGCCGTCGACGTTGAGGTGCGCGACTGGCGGGTGAAGCTGAAGCGCTTTGCGGAACCCGAGCCGGCGCGCACCATTGGGCTTGCGTGGCGGCGCACCTCGCCACGCAAGAAGGACTTCATCGCATTAGGTGAGATCGTGAAAAGTGCTGCGCGCGCACCCGCTCACACGTTGCTTTCGCGCTCGAGCTTGGCCGGGTCTTCCAGGCAGTAATAGCCCGACAGGCGCGTGACGGTTTTCACCCGCATCCATTCGTTCATGATGCGGCTGACGTTTTCACGCGCGATGCCGGCCATGGCGGCGAGCTCGCCCTGGCTCACCTTCTGCCGGATCACGATGCGTCCGCCGCCGACATTGTTGCCGAAGGCGTGGGCGAGATCGAGCAGGGCACGCGCCACACGCCCCTTCAGCGGAAGAAAGCTTCCTGCGGCGATCATCTTGTCGGTGTCGCGCAGGCGCGCCGACAAAAGCTCGGTGAGATATTTGTAGATCTCCGGATTCTTGCCGGCAAAGGCTTCGAACGAGCCGCGGCTGACGAAACGCAGCTTGCAATCGCGCAACGCCGTTACCGTCGCCGAGCGCGGTTTGCCGTCGATGATCGCCAGATCGCCGACGATCGCGCCGGGGCCGAGAATGGCAAGGATGCGCTCCGCACCGGTGGGCGAGGCGATGCTCACTTTGAGCAGCCCTTCGTCCACCCGATAGAAGCCGTCGCCCGGGTCGTCGGCGAGAAACAGCACTTCGTCCGCCGTGAGATGGCGCGGCACGGCGCTGGCCAAGAGGCCGGCCGATAGCCGTTCGGGCAGATCCGACAGCAGGTTGATCGGTGTCGCCATGTCGTCCCTATGCACCGTGCGCGGCCTTGCGCGCCGGGCAGGGGGTAATTTAGCAGAAATGGCGTCAGGCAAACCCGTTTGTGCCGGCCGCGCGGCGACCGGTAAGTTGGTCGTGATCATCGGTTTTTCCGTGTTTTTTCGCTAGTTCCAGCCGGTCGTGAGATTGACCGGCGACAGCGGGTCCAGACTCGGTTTGGGGTGGTAGCAGACCAGATCGGCCGCCCACACGCCCACGATAATGAAGAACACCGTGACCGCGCTGGTGATCGTAGTGGCCATGACGAACTCCCTTATTTTTGCCGGGGCTCCCCGGATTGGCGCTGGAGCCAACCGCTCCTGTTAACGGTTTGCCTAGAGCCCGGGTCCCTCACGTTCTGTGACCGGTGTCACAAAATGGTTCATTTCGATTGTGGCTGCGGGCCAAAAAAAAGCGGCCCGTGGGGGGCCGCAAAGGAAGTCTTTGGAGGTTGGGTGGGTCCGCGCCCCCGGGGGAGGGGCGCGGCTGGGTCAAATCGCGTCGTGGGTCAACAACGCTTAAAAACATCATAGGCAGGGCGGCCAACCGTGCTGTGACGCTCATCACAAAAACGCGGATTCCGGCGAATAACTTGCAAGTTATTGAAATAAAAGAAAAAGGCGGCCCCAAAGGACCGCCTTCTGACTCTTGCGATGCTCGGAACGCGCGGTCCGGCGGCGCCTACTCCGCCGCGTCGCCGCCGGCAGCGACGGGCTCTTCGGCCTTCTGCTTGGCTTCCAGGTCCTCACCCGTGGCCTGGTCGACCACCTTCATCGACAGCCGCACCTTGCCGCGCTCGTCCATGCCGAGCAGCTTGACCTTTACCTTGTCGCCTTCCTTGACCACGTCCGAGGTCTTGTTGACCCGGTGCGGGGCGAGCTGGCTGATGTGGACGAGGCCGTCTTTGGCGCCGAAGAAGTTCACGAAGGCGCCGAAGTCCATCACCTTGACGACGGTGCCCTCGTAGATATGGCCGACCTCCGGATCGGAGGCGATCGACTTGATCCAGTTGATCGCCGCCTTGATCGACTCGCCGTCGGCCGAGGCCACTTTCACGGAGCCGTCGTCCTCGATGTTGATCTTGGCGCCGGTCTTCTCGACGATCTCGCGGATCACCTTGCCGCCGGTGCCGATCACTTCGCGGATCTTGTCGGTCGGGATCTTGAACATCTCGATGCGCGGGGCGTGCTCGCCGAGTTCGGCACGGGCGCTGGTCAGCGCCTTGGACATTTCGCCGAGAATGTGCAGGCGGCCGTCTTTCGCCTGCGCCAAGGCGACCTTCATGATCTCCTCGGTGATGCCGGCGATCTTGATGTCCATCTGCAAGGAGGTGACGCCGCTTTCGGTGCCCGCCACCTTGAAGTCCATGTCGCCGAGGTGGTCCTCGTCGCCGAGGATGTCGGACAACACGGCAAAGCGCTTGTCTTCAAGAATGAGCCCCATGGCGATGCCGGCGGTCGGCCGCTTGAGCGGCACGCCGGCATCCATCAGCGCGAGCGAAGAGCCGCACACCGTCGCCATTGACGACGAACCGTTCGATTCCGTGATCTCGGAGACGAGGCGGATGGTGTAGGGGAATTCCGCCGCGCTCGGCAGCATCGGATGGATCGCGCGCCAGGCCAATTTGCCATGACCGATCTCGCGGCGGCCCGGTGCGCCAACGCGTCCGGTTTCGCCGACCGAATAGGGCGGGAAGTTGTAATGCAGCAGGAAGGACTCTTTATAGGTCCCCTGCAAGGCGTCGATGAACTGCTCGTCCTCGGCGGTGCCGAGCGTGGCAACCACCAGCGCCTGCGTCTCGCCGCGGGTGAATAGCGCCGAGCCGTGGGTGCGCGGCAGAACGCCGACTTCCGCCACGATCGGGCGCACGGTTTGCAGGTCGCGGCCATCGATGCGTTTGCTGGTATCGAGGATGTTCCAGCGCACGATCTTGGCTTCCAGCTCCTTGAAAACACCGGCAACCGCAAGCTTGTCGTAGGTCGGCTCGGCGCCTTCCGGGAAGAAATGCGCCATGATCTTTTGCTTCACGGCGGCAACCGCGTTCTGACGGTCCTGCTTGCGCACGATCGAATAGGCCGCGCGCAATTCCTTCTCGGCGAGGCCCAGAATTTCCTTTTCCAGCGCCGTGTGATCGGGCGCAGTGAGCTCGCGCGGCTCTTTGGCGGCCTTTTCGGCCAGCTTGATGATCGCCTCGATGACCGGCTGGAAGTGCCGGTGTCCGAACATGACGGCGCCCAGCATGATTTCTTCGGACAGCTCTTTGGCTTCCAACTCCACCATCATGACGGCGTCTTGCGTGCCGGCGATGACGAGATCGAGCTGGCTTTCCGACATTTCGTCGATCGCGGGATTGAGCACGTACTCGCCGCTGATAAAGCCGACGCGGGCGCCCGCGATCGGGCCCATGAAAGGCACGCCGGACAGCGTCAATGCGGCCGACGAGGCGACCATGGCGACGATGTCGGGATCGTTTTCCATGTCATGCGACAGCACGGTGACTGTCACCTGCGTGTCGCAGCGCCATCCGTCGGCAAACAGAGGACGGATCGGCCGGTCGATCAGGCGCGAGGTCAACGTGTCCTTTTCGGTCGGACCACGTTCGCGCTTGAAATAGCCGCCGGGAATGCGGCCGGCTGCGTAATATTTTTCGGTGTAGTTGACGGTCAACGGAAGGAAATCGATGCCTTCCTTCGGCTGTTTCGCAGCGACCACGGCGGCGAGCACAGTCGTCTCGCCGTACGTGGCGAGCACGGCGCCATCAGCCTGGCGCGCCATCCTGCCGGTTTCGAGCGTTAGTTTGCGTCCACCCCAATCGAGTTCAACGCGATGTGTATCGAACATTGTCGTCTGTCTTTCTCATGCTTTTCGGCGCGCCCCGAAAGCCATGAGCAAGACGGCGAGACGCTGGCGTGCTTTGCCGCGAGGGGAAAAGCAGCAGCGTCTTGCGATCCTGCCATGGCGTTTCGAACCTTGCCTGGGCCCAAGGCCGATCCATATCGGACCTTGCCCGTGTCACCGGCAGCGACCTCGCCGCCGGTCCAAATCGGCGCTTTGCACCTTGCAATGCGCCTTGTTCAACCGCGCGGAGCGTCATGCCCTGCGCGGGTTAAAAATCAGCGGCGGATGCCGAGCTTCTCGATCAAATCCTTGTAGCTCGCCTCGTTTGTTCGACGCAGATAGTCGAGCAACTGGCGCCGCTGGCTCACCATCTTGAGCAGACCGCGGCGCGAATGATTGTCCTTGCTGTGCGTCTTGAAATGCTCGGTGAGGTTGTTGATCCGTTCGGACAGGATCGCGACCTGCACTTCGGGCGACCCGGTGTCGCCGGACTTCTGCGCATATGTCTTGATTACTTCGGCCTTGCGGCCGGCACTGATCGACATCGGTCATCCTTTCTGTACGCCGCGGCGGCCTGTCAGCCCGGCGAGGTTGAACACGCGTCTGGGGACGATTTCGCCGTGGTCCGATTTCGGCCAAGGCCAGCAACTGGCCTGCAACCGTGACATAGACCGGCCCACGGAAAACGGGGGCATCCCTTCCACGCAAAATGACGGCTTGGCCGCGTTGCAGCCTTGCCGCGTCTGCCCGGCTGACGGCCAGCGCCGGGATGTCGTCCAGCGCGGTCTCGACGGGCAGGATGGCGTCGGCGAGGCTCACCTCACCGGCCGCGGCTCTATGGCACAGGGCCTCCAATTCTTCCAGCGAAATCATGGTTTCTTCACCGAAGGGCCCGACCGCGACCCGGCGCAGCGCGCTGACATGGCCAAAACACCCGAGTTTGCGGCCCATATCGCGGGCGAGCGAGCGCACATAGGTCCCCTTGCCGCATGCGGCCTCGAAAACGGCATGGTCGGGGTCGGGGGTATCGGTGAGTTCCAGGCGGTTGATCTCGACCGGGCGGGCCTTGAGTTCCACCGTTTCGCCCTCGCGGGCGAGGTCATAGGCCCGCTCGCCTTCGATCTTGATGGCGGAATAGCGCGGCGGCACCTGTTCGATCACGCCGGTAAAGGCTGGCAGCAGGGCGTGGATGGTGTCGGGCGCCGGCCGCCGGTCGCCGGTTTCGATCACGCGGCCTTCGGCGTCGTCGGTGTCGCGCTCCTCGCCCCAGCGCACGGTGAAGCGGTAGAGCTTGCGCCCATCCATGACGAAGGGAACGGTCTTGGTCGCTTCGCCGAGCGCGATCGGCAGCGCCCCGGAGGCGAGCGGATCGAGCGTGCCGGCATGGCCGGCGCGCTTGGCTTTGGTCAAGCGCTTGATGATGCTGACGGCATGGGTCGACGTCATGCCGACCGGCTTGTCGAGGATGATCCAGCCGTGCACGTCGCGCTTGTCGCGGCGGAATTGCTTTTTCCGTGGCGTTCACCGCCCGCCTCCTGAACGGCGCGGGTAGCGTCCGCCACGATGGGCGCCGGCTCGGCGTACGGCTGGGCGAGATTTTTCAAGGCCTCGTCATTCATCGTCTTCGCCTTCGTCATCGAGATCGCGTTTTACCGCCGGCGAGCGCAGCAGCTTGTCGATGCGCTCGGCCTCGGCGAACCGCTCGTCGACGCGGAAGCGGATGTCGGGCGCGAACTTCAGATTGATGCGGTGGGCGATCTCGGCGCGCAGAAATTTCTTGTGACGCTCGAAGGCGGCGATCACTTGATCGGCGTCGCGCCCGCCCATCGGCATCACGTAAATGGTGGCGATCCGCAGGTCGGCGCTCATGCGCACTTCGGGCACGGTGATGAGATGTCCTTCGATGACCGGATCGTGCACATCGCCGCGTATCAGCATCTCGGCGACCGCATGACGCACCAGCTCGCCGACGCGCAACTGGCGTTGCGAGCCGCCGCCGGGCGTGGTGTCGCGGTGTTTTTGCTTGTGTCTCGCCATCAATAAAATCTCTGCCGTCATCGTCCGCGAAAGCGGGCGATCCAGTAACCACCGTCGTTGCTTGGGTTACTGGATTCCCCGCGTTTGCGGGGCATGACATGGTTGGTATGTGAATGGAGTGTTTAGCGCTTGCCTGAGACTTGGACTCACAGCGAGCGTTGAATCGTCTCCACCCGGTAGCATTCGATCACGTCGCCTTGCCGCATGTCCTGGTAGTTCTCGAAGGCCATGCCGCATTCCATGCCGGCGCCCACTTCGCGGACGTCATCCTTGAAGCGTTTGAGCTGGCTGAGTTTGCCTTCATGCACGACGACGTTGTCGCGGATCAGCCGAACATTGGCGCCGCGCTCCACAGTGCCGTCGGTGACCTTGCAACCGGCCACGTTGCCGACCTTGGACACCTTGAAGACCTCGAGGATCTGCGCGTTGCCGAGCATGGTCTCGCGCAAGGTCGGCGCGAGCAGGCCGGACATGGCCTTCTTCACGTCGTCGACCAGATCGTAAATGACATTGTAGTATCGGATCTCGATGCCGACGCGTTCGGCCGCCTCGCGTGCTTCCTTATTGGCGCGTACGTTGAAGGCGATGATCGGAACGCCCGAGGCTTCCGCCAGCGTCACGTCCGATTCCGAAATGCCGCCGACGCCGGCATGCAGTACGCGCGCCGCCACCTCTTCGGTGCCGAGTTTGTCCAGCGCGCCGATGATGGCTTCCAGCGAGCCCTGCACGTCGGCTTTCACCACCAGCGGGAATTCCTTGCGGCCGGCCGTTTTCGCCTGCGCCATCATCTGCTCGAGCGAGCCGCGCATGCCGGTGGCGCGCGCTGCCATTTTCTCGCGCTTCTGGCGGGCGCGGTAATCGGTGACTTCACGGGCGCGCGCTTCGTTTTCGACCACCGCCAGGCGGTCGCCGGCGTCGGGCGTGCCGGAGAAGCCGAGCACTTCGACCGGGGTCGAGGGGCCTGCGCTCTGCACCGGCTCGCCGGTGTCGGAGACGAGCGCGCGCACGCGGCCCCATTCGGCGCCGGCCACCACGATGTCGCCGGTCTTGAGCGTGCCGCGCTGCACCAGCACGGTCGCGACCGGTCCGCGGCCGCGATCGAGCTTGGCTTCGATCACGGTGCCTTCAGCGGCGCGCTTGGGATTGGCCTTGAGATCGAGGATTTCGGCCTGCAAGCCGATCATTTCCAGGAGCTTGTCGATGTTTGTCTTCGCGGTCGCGGAAACCTCAACGTCGACCACTTCACCACCCATCGATTCCACCTGCACCTCGTGCTGCAACAGATCGGTGCGCACGCGGTTGGGGTCGGCGTCGGGTTTGTCGATCTTGTTGATGGCGACGATCATCGGAACCTTGGCCGCCTTGGCGTGATGGATCGCTTCGATTGTCTGCGGCATGACGCCATCGTCGGCGGCGACGACCAGCACGACCACGTCGGTCACCTTGGCGCCGCGCGCGCGCATGGCGGTGAAGGCGGCGTGGCCCGGCGTATCGATGAAGGTGATCTTGGCGCCGGACGGCGCGGTGACCTGATAGGCGCCGATATGCTGCGTGATGCCGCCGGCTTCGCCGGCCGCGACTTCCGCGGAACGGATCGAGTCGAGCAGCGAGGTCTTGCCGTGGTCGACGTGGCCCATGACGGTGACCACCGGCGCGCGCGGCTGCAGGTCCCCCGGCTCGTCGGCGGTGTCGAACAGGCCTTCCTCGACGTCGGATTCCGAGACGCGGCGCACGGTGTGGCCCATCTCCTCGGCGAGGAGCTGGGCGGTATCCGCGTCGATCACATCGTTGATCGTGACCATCTGGCCTTGCTTCATCAGCAGACGGATGACATCGACCGCGCGTTCCGACATGCGGTTGGCAAGGTCCTGAATGGAGATCGCCTCCGGGATCGTCACCTCGCGCACCAGCTTTTCTTTCGGCTCGTTGGAGGCATGCCCCTTGAGCCGTTGCGTGCGGCGGCGGAACGAGGCGACCGAGCGCTCGCGCACTTCGTCGGCGCGCAGGGCGGTCACCAGCGTGAGACGGCCGCGCTGTTTTTCGGCGCCGACGCGCGGCGTCGGGCGCGGCGCGGTGGCCGGACGGCCGGCGCCGCCGCGGCGGGCGGTGCGCGGAGCTTCTTCTTCTTCGGCCTCGAGGGCGGGACGCGCAGCCGGTCCGCCGGGGCGCTTGGCCTCTTCTTCGCCGAAACGCTTCTTGACGACTTCGTCGGCCTTGCGTTTGGCTTCTTCCTCGAGTTTGCGTCGATCATCTTCTTCGCGCTTGCGCGCGTCCGCGGCTTCGCGTTCGGAGCGGTCGACGACTTCGCGGCTGGCGCGGCGACGTGCTTCTTCCTCGGCGATCTTGCGTTCTTCGGCTTCGCGCACGCGGGAATCGGCAAGCGCATGAGCGCGCGCGTTACGCTCTTCCTCGGTCAGCGTGCGCAACACGACGCCGGACGGCTTCGGCGATTCCGCCGAAGCAGGAGTGGCGGCGCCCCGCGGCGCGGCGGCCGGCTTTTTCGGTGCTTCGACCGGTGCAGGCTCGGCTGCCTTGGCTTCCGGTGCGGTGCCGATCGAACGGCGTTTCACCTTCTCGACCACGACCTGCTTGCTGCGGCCATGACTGAAGCTCTGGCGCACGACGCCCGTCTCCGTGCGCGGCTTGAGCGTCAGCTTACCGCCGCCGACGCTGAGCTTTTTTTCGCCAGGGTTTTTCGTCTCACTCATGCCGTCAGGTGTCCTCGTGCGCCGTCCGCCGGCGCAGTTGCGGGCGAATTTCGAAAGCTTTGCAAGCGCTTGGCGCGGGCGAGGAAGGTCTCGCCTCCAGGCCCGGCAAGCAGCGCTGCATGTACCACATTTGGGCGGTTCAATGCCAAATCCAATTGCTCGCCGGAAAATAGGCCGATAAGCGCCATATCACGCGCATCGGGCTCCATATTGCGCTGCAAAGCGGCGTTGAGCTTGCGCGTGCCGTCATCGGCGGCATCGCTGGCATGGATCAGCGCCAGGACGTCGCCCGCGCGCAGCGCCGCCTCGACCTTGGCTGAACCGCTGGCGATGAGTCCCGCCTTGCCGGCAATCGCCAGCGCGTCGAGCGCTGCGCGTTCGAGCAGGCGATCGACCGTTGTCGGCAAATCGTCTTCAACGCGCACATCGCGCCTGAAGCTGCGCGCGAACACGTTGCGTTTGACCGCATCGGCGACGGCCGCGCGCGTACCGCTGATCCACAGACCGCGGCCCGGCAGCTTGCGCTTGACGTCGGGGACGACGTTTCCGCCGGGGCCGACAACGAAGCGAATCAACTCGTCGACGGGCTTGAGCGCGCGCGTCAACGCGCACTGCCGCTCCGTGCCGGGCGCGACGCTGGTCGTCCCGCGGTCGAGCTCGCTGTCCTGTTCCGTCGCCAGCATGTGCGCTGTTGCTGTCCTCGTCCGTTACGCCGTTTTCATGGTGTGCATGATCTTTCCGAAAACCGGTTGCCACTTTTCGGGATCATGCGCTTGTTTGCGTTTCACCCGCCTCGGCCGGTGCTTCTTCCGCCGGCGGCGGCGCAAGCTCGGCTTCCGTCACCCAGCCGGCTTTCAACCGCGCTTGCATAATCATGGTCTCGGCCTCTTCACGCGAGGTCTCGAAACCGTCGAGGAAGCCGGGCTCATGCTTGGTTTCGCCATCCTTGCGTTCGGTCCAGCCGATCAAATCGTCGGTGGCGCAGCCGGCGAGATCCTCCACCGTCTTTACGTCGTTTTCGCCGAAAGCGACCATCATCTTGGTGGTGACGCCGGGCACGTCTTTGAGTTCGTCGGCGACGCCCAGCTCCTTGCGCTTGGCGTCGAGCTCGGCTTCCTGCTGCTCGATATATTCACGCGCGCGTTGCTGCAATTCGCGTGCGGTGTCCTCGTCAAAGCCTTCGATCGAGGCGATTTCCTTCTCGTCGACCAGCGCCAGCTCCTCGATCGAGTCGAACCCCTCGGAAGCGAGTAACTGACCGACCACCTCGTCGAGATTGAGCGCCTCGACGAAAATTTTTGTGCGGCTCTCGAATTCGGCGTGACGGCGCTCGGACTCTTCCTGCTCGGTGAGAATGTCGATGTCCCAGCCGGTGAGCTGCGAGGCGAGCCGCACGTTCTGACCGCGGCGGCCGATGGCGAGCGACAATTGCTGGTCTGGCACCACCACCTCGATGCGCTCCTTGTCTTCGTCGAGCACCACCTTGGCGACCTCCGCCGGCGCCAGCGCGTTCACCACGAAGGTGGCGATGTCCGGCGACCACGGAATGATGTCGATCTTCTCGCCCTGCAATTCGTTCACCACCGCCTGCACGCGCGAGCCGCGCATGCCGACGCAAGCGCCGACCGGGTCGACGGATGAATCGCGCGAGATCACCGCGATCTTGGCGCGCGAGCCCGGATCGCGGGCGACCGCCTTGACCTCGACGATACCGTCGTAGATTTCCGGCACTTCCTGCGCGAACAGTTTAGCGGTGAATTGCGGATGCGTGCGCGACAGGAAAATCTGCGGACCACGCGGCTCACGGCGCACGTCGTAGATATAGGCGCGGATGCGGTCGCCGTTGCGGAACACTTCGCGCGGCAACAGTTCGTCGCGCCGCACGATCGCCTCGCCGCGGCCGAGATCGACCACGACGTTGCCGTATTCGACGCGCTTGACGATGCCGTTGACGATATCGCCGATGCGATCCTTGTATTCGGCGTATTGCCGGTCGCGCTCGGCTTCGCGCACCTTTTGCACGATCACCTGTTTGGCCGATTGCGCGGCGATGCGGCCATATTCGAGCGGCGGCAGCGAGATCGGCGATGGTGTCGCCCACTTGCGCTGCCGGGTGACGCTTGCGCGCGTCTTCGATCGTGATCTGGTTGGACGGGTTCTCCACCGCGTCGACCACCAGCATGTGACGCATCAGCTTGAGTTCGCCGGTCTTCGGCTCGATCTCCGCATGCACGTCTGTTTCGCGCCGTAGCGCGAGCGTGCCGCTTTGGCGATGGCGTCTTCCATCGCGGCGATCACGATGCCGCGGTCGATCGACTTTTCGCGGGCGACCGCGTCGGCGATTTGCAGCAGTTCGAGCCTGTTGGCGCTGACAGCCATAGGTCATTCTCCTTCTTTTAGTTTTAGCGTTTCGCGCATGATCATTTCCGAAAACCGGTTTCCGCTTTTCGGGATCATGCGTTGTCGGCATGTCCGGACTGGCCGGCGTGATGCCGTCGGTGTTGTCGTTCTTGTCGCTTCGCCGCCTTGGCCTCGCGTTTGGCGGCTTTTGCCCGCCGCAAGCAATTCGTCACCAGTGCGTCGGTGAGCACCAACTTGGCTTCGCCATGTCCTCGATCGGAAGCAGACATTTCGGGTTCGCTCGCCTGCGCCCGCGTCGTCGCGCGCCAGGCGCACGGCCTCGCCTTCGATTCCGCCGAGCAGGCCGCGGAAGCGCTTGCGGCCCGCGATCGGCACGTCCATCTCGATCTTGGCGACATGGCCGGCATAGCGGTCGAAGTCGGACTTGCGCACCAGCGGCCGGTCGATGCCGGGCGAGGAAATCTCCAGCCGGTAGGCGCGGTCGATCAGATCGGCGACATCGAGCACCGGCGACAAAGCACGCGAGACGGCCTCGCAGTCTTCGATCGTCATGGTGCCGTCCGACCGTTCGGCCATGATTTGCACCGTGCAGCCGTCGGCGCCCGATATTCTCGCGCGCACCAGCCGATAGCCGAGGTGTTCGATCACCGGCTCAGCGATCGCTCGCAACCCGCGCCGACAGGCCGGGCTCCGCGATCAGCCGCGGTTCGGGCTCGGTTAGGGCGGCGGACGCCGCCGTCATGTCGAGGTCGTGGCTTGCAGCCATTTTAGTAACAAAAAAGAGCGGGCCCGGGGGGACCCACTCTCAAAACCATCCGGTTATGAGGGTGTCTGAATTACAGGCCGGAATATAGCGGCTTTTCCGGCCGGCACCTGGATGACCAAGGAGCCGGGCAAATTCTTCCACGCCGACGAAATCTACAACAACATTCGGCCTGGTCACCACCGGCAACAAAGTGCACGGCGAGATCCCCACCGTCCGCGACGGCTTGACCGGACCCACTACGCGCGGCAACACGCATCCCATGATGAATGCGATCGGCGGCACGTCGATCCACTATCACGCGCAGAGCTGGCGATTCACTCCGTGGGATTTCAAAGTGCGCTCGTCTTCGATCCAGCGCTATGGCCCCAATTCCATTCCCAAAGGATCGACGGTCGAAGACTGGCCTATCGGCTACGACGATCTGGAGCCGTACTACGACATCATCGAACAGGAAGTGGGGGTCTCCGGCCGCGCCGGAAATATTCAGGGCAAGCTGACCGGCCGGGCAGCAATTTCGAAGGACCCCGCGGCGCGAATATCCCATGCCTCCGCTGCGCGACACCGATTTTACGAACCTGATGACCAAGGCCGGAAATCGCTGGGATGGAATCCGTCCGTGGTCCGGCAGCGATCAATTCAAAAGACTATCGCGGCCGCCCCTCCTGCGCCTATCACGGCTATTGCGACCGCGGCGGCTGCCACGTGACGCCAAGAACTCGACCGCCGTTACCACCATCCCGGCGGCGCAGAAGTTCAAGAACTTTTCGATCTTTGACAACGCCCAGGTCACCCGCATTCAGGTCGATAACAACGGCAAAGCGAGCGGCGTGCTTTACATTCGGAAGGAAAGGAGTACCTTCAGCCGGCCAAGGTTGTGCTGGTGGCATCCTACGCTTACGAGAACGCGCGATTGTTGCTGCTGTCCAAATCCAAGGCGTACCCCAACGGCCTGGCGAACAATCACGGGCAGGTGGGAAGCATCACTTCGGACACTGGAATAGCGCGCTCACCGCGCTGTTCCCGTTCGATATCAACGTCTGGTACGGGGCCATTGCGCAAGGCGTGGTGATCGATGAGTGGGCCGACGACAACTTCGATCACGCCGGCCTGGGGTTCATCGGCGGCTCGAGCCTGCACGTCTATCACGAGAAGCATCCCATCGCGGCAGCGGCCATGGGCACGTTCGGCCGCGCGCCCCAATGGGGATCGAAATGGAAGGCGTTCATTCGCGAGAACGCCGGGCGGACCGCTCCCGCGTATCTGCAGACCAACAGCTTTCCCTACGAAGACCAGTATCTCGATCTGGACCCTCGGATCAAAGATCCGCTGGGCGATCCGGTGATCCGCATCACCACCGGTCCCCGCGAAAACGAAACGCGCGCGGCGGCCTACGCGGCGGCGAAAACACAGGAATGGTTCCGCGCGGCGGGCGCCATTGAAGTGACCGGAGGCGCGGGATTCGGCAGTGGACTGTCCACGCACGCCACCGGCGGAACGCGCATGGGCGACAATCCCGACACCAACGTCGTGGACCGGTGGGGTTTCTCGCATGAGGCTCCGAATCTGGGTGTGCTGGGCGGATCGGTGATGGGCACCATGGGCGCGCGCAATCCGACGTTGACCGTGCAGGCGCTGGCCTGGCGGACGGCCGAACACCTGGTGAAGAACTGGAAGGCGATTGCCGGATCATGATCGCATCGCCTGAAGACGCACGGCTGCTGTTTGACCGCTGGAAGGAAGATTCGCGCCCCCTCAAGGTGCGGCTATGGGCATCTTCGTTGTTCTTCGATGCGGTGGGAGCCGTCACCGAGTTCAGTCCGGCAAGTCTGGAACTCGGCGGCGATTCCTGGAAATTCACGATCCCGCTCACCGCCGCCAATTTTTCCTTTTCCGACCCGCGCGAGATCCCCGTGGCCAGCGTACGCGAGTCGGAAATGGCCCAGTATGAACTGGGGATTGCCCTCGAGTTGCCTAATGGCGACCGGCTCATCATAATGGAACTAAAGGGATCATCCCAACTTAACCCGGAGCTGGACTAGTTCAAGCAGCTGCCAGGTACTATAACTGCTAGGTATTTCTGGACCTTGCTGTCCGCTGGATTTCATGTGAAACAGGAATCTGGCAAACCGAATCCCAACTTAAGGAGATGTAAAAGACCGGTAGTGCACTATTTCCCGAATGCATAACGCGTACAGCCTCCTCCCACGTTATGGACGCCTCACCCGAGCTGTTGTGCTCGGTGTCGTGGCGTGCACCGCTGTGGCCAGCGACAGCACTCTTCCGGCCCCATCCACCGATCCCCGCAGCGAGCGCCTGGAAGCCTTCTTCAAAGCCTACGATTGTCCCGCGCCGCTGCATGTAGACGACTATCTGCGGGCCGCCGATTCGCATGCGCTGGACTACAGGCTTCTTCCGGCGATCTCGCTGGTGGAGAGCACCTGCGGCTCCTTCGAACGGAGGAACAACCGCTGGGGTTGGGACTCGGCTCAGAGCGGGTTCCCCTCGGTTCCGGCCGGAATCGACTACATCACGGAGCAGCTCGCGGAGAATCCCCGCTACAAGGGCAAGAGTCTTCAGGAAAAACTGTTTACCTATAATCCTTACCCGCAGTATGTCCGCCAGGTGGAACGGTTGATGCAGCAGATCGAGGATTGAGCCTCACCTGTCCGTTTGGCTTATGGGTGTCCCCAAGTTGACAAGGCCATCCACGTCGGTTATAGTTCTGAAGTACTGAGCTATCAACGATTTGTCGAGACTTGGCCATGGCAAACGGTACGGATGAACGGGATCTCGAAGTCGGCTTCGCGGCGGAAGACGATCTCGAGCACCTGATCGAGGACTACAGCCATCTGGCGCCGCCTTCGGAAGGCGAGCTGCTCCAGGGCCACGTCGTCAAAGTCACTCCCGCCGAAGTCATCGTCGACGTCGGCTACAAGCTTGAAGGGATTGTCCCTATTGAGCAGTTGCGCCAGCCCGATGGCTCGGTGGCGGTCAAGGCGGGCGACAGCATCGACGTGATGATCGACCGGCACGGCCCGCAGCCGGAAGGCTACGTGCTGCTGTCGTATTCGCGGGCCGCGCAGGTTCGCATCTGGGACACGCTGGAGCGCGCCATGCGCGAGCAACTGCTGATCTCGGGGCACGTCACGGAACGAACCAAAGGCGGATTGATGGTGGACGTGGGCGTCCCCGCGTTCATGCCCGGCTCGCAGGTGGATGTGCGGCCCTCGCACGATCTGGACTCCTTAGTCGGACAGGATATTCCGGTCAAAGTCATCAAGCTGAACCGGCGGCGCGGCAACGTGGTGGTCTCGCGCAAGCTGGCTCTCGAAGAAGACATGAAGGCGCGCAAGGCCAACGCTCTGGACCATCTGTTCGAGGGCGCGGTGGTGCCGGGCGTGGTGAAGAATCTCACCGAATATGGCGCGTTCGTGGACCTGGGCGGCATCGATGGCCTGCTGCATGTGAGCGATATGTCGCACGGACGCGTGGGGCATCCCTCGGCCGTGGTCCACGTGGGTGAAGAGATCACGGTAAAGGTGCTCAAGTTCGACCGCGAAAAAGAGCGGATTTCTCTGGGCATCCGCCAGCTGCGGCCCGATCCGTGGGAGACGCTCATAGAGCGGTATCCGCCCGGAAGCCGGGTGATCGGACGCGTGATGACCACCACCGACTACGGCGCTTTTGTGGAGATCGAACCGGGAGTCGAAGGACTGATCCACATCTCGGAAATGACCTGGAGCCGCCGCATGAAGCATCCCACCAAGCTGGTGAAAGTGGGCGACCAGGTGGAAGCGGTGGTTCTGGAAGTGAAACAAAAAGACCGCCGCGTGTCTCTAGGCATAAAGCAGCTGGAAGCCGATCCGTGGACCACCGTGGGCGACCGCTATAGCATCGGCAGCGTGGTGGAGGGCCGGGTGCGGAAGCTGACCGATTTCGGCGCGTTTCTGGAAATCGAGGAGGGAGTGGACGGGCTGGTGCACGTCTCCGATCTCTCCTGGACCAAGCACGTCAAGCATCCCTCCGAAGTGGTCAAAAAAGGCCAGGTGATGCAGGCGGTGATTTTGAATATCGACGCCCCCAACCGGCGGCTGTCGCTGGGCGTCAAGCAGCTCCAGCCGGATTCCTGGGAGAGTTTCTTCCGGTCGCACGAAGTGGGAGATCTGGTGCGGGGACGGGTGTGCCGCGCGGCGCAGTTCGGAGTTTTCGTGGAGCTGGCCCCGGGAGTGGAGGCGCTGTGCCATAAGTCGGAGATTCCGGCCATGCCCGACCGGGGAGATGCGGGCGACTCGCAGTTGCCCATCGGGGATGAGTACGATTTCAAGATCATCAAAATGAACGAAGCCGAAAAGAAGATCGGACTGAGCTTGCGCGCGGTAGCGGAAGACGAGGAACGGACGCGCCTGGAGGACTATCAGCGCCAGGCGGCAGCCGCGACCATGACCATCGAAGAAGTCATCAACCTAAGAGGAAAAGGGGAAAGCCGGTAGCTCATGACCAAGGCGGAATTGATCGAGGAGGTCTCGCGCGTCGTGGAAATGACGCGCAAGGATTCGGAGGTGATCGTCGAGGCTATTTTTGACAGCGTCGTCAAAGCCTTGCGCGGCGGGGACAAAATTGAAATCCGGGGATTTGGAAGCTTTCGGACACGCCAGCGGCAGCCGCGGGTCGGCCGGAATCCGAAAACCGGCGCGCGGGTGGACGTGCCGGCCAAACGGATTCCCTACTTCAAGCCGAGCAAGGAGCTGAAGGACCTGGTGAACGGGGATCACGGTTCCGGCGCGCCCAGCTAAACCGGGCCTATGGACCGTTTGTGGACTCCGTGGCGCTATCGCTACGTCTCGTCCGCCAAACCTGCGGGCCCGGACAACGGCTGCATCTTCTGCGAAAAGGCGGCGTCCCGGGACGACCGCGGCAACTACGTCGTGCTGCGGGCCGAGCGCAATTTTCTGATCCTGAATCTGTATCCGTACACGTCCGGTCACCTGATGATCGCGCCGTACCAGCATGTCGCGACGCTCGCCGACGCGGATCCGGAGACGCTTGCGGAAATGATGCGTCTGACGGTCCGGGCGGAGCGGGCGCTGCGGGACCTGTACAAACCCGACGGCCTCAATATCGGCATGAACCTGGGCGCAGCCGCGGGAGCGGGCGTGGCCGGCCACATCCACATGCACGTCCTGCCGCGCTGGACCGGCGACGGCAGCTTTATGACCACCGTGGCCGAGACGCGCGTGCTGCCGGAGACCCTCGACACGACCTATGAACGCCTGAAAGCGGCCCTGAGCCCAGCATCGGAGTCAGCTCCATAAGTATCCAGAAACACGGCAGTACCGGCCGCTGCGGATTTCTCCGGTGGGGAGCGATTGGCCGAAACCTATTCCCCATTGCTCACGTCCCCAGACAGGGGTAGAATCGTACACAGGTGGTTAAGCCTAT